>NZ_CP093219.1:1547500-1812500 GCF_051034795.1 Bacillus sp. jun7 | reverse complement strand
GTTTCCCCCTGTGAGAGTAGGACGCCGCCAAGCTTTTCTAAAATTTTATCATCGCGGGGTGGAGCAGTTCGGTAGCTCGTCGGGCTCATAACCCGAAGGTCGCAGGTTCAAATCCTGCCCCCGCAACCAAAAATTAAATGGTCCGGTAGTTCAGTTGGTTAGAATGCCTGCCTGTCACGCAGGAGGTCGCGGGTTCGAGTCCCGTCCGGACCGCCATTTTTATTGTAAACGAAACGATCATGTTTTCGTTTTTTTTTGTGTTTTCTTTTAAATGCTGGCAGCTTGGTATCTAACCAAGCTTTCTTTTATATCGTTAAAGTCTTGGATATTGAAACATAATCCGATACACTAGAAAGAGCTGTATTTCACAAGAGCGTCAGAAAGGGAGACGGGAGATATATGGATGAGTTTGAGTTGATTCACAGTATTACGCCGCATTCGCATTATCATCCTTCCGTCGATGTAGGGATTGGTGATGATGGTGCGGTTTATACAGCGTCACCCCATATGCAGCAAATTGTCTGCCTTGATACAATGGTGGAGAATGTCCATTTTAAATTAGAGTATTCCTCTCCTCATGATATCGGTTATAAGGCGCTTGCTGTTAACATTAGTGACGTGGCGGCGATGGGAGGCATTCCGAAGTTTTATTTGGTGTCTCTAGCGGTTCCTTCTTGCTGGCAGAAAGCTGACGTCCAGGTAATGTATGAAGGAATGGCGGAACTGGCGAAACTATATCAAATGGATTTGATCGGGGGAGATACCGTCTCCGCTTCCGGTCAAGCCGTAATTACCGTTACTGTCATCGGTGAAGTTGAGAAGGATTGCGCTTGTCTGCGAAGCTCGGCAAGACCCGGAGATGTTGTGTTTGTTACGGGGGATATCGGCTCGTCCGCAGCAGGACTGTCTCTTTTGTTGGGAGAAACACTTCCTTCTGCTTTTCACACGAGTGATTATTTTATCCGAAAACATAAACGGCCCGTTCCGAGAGTTCAAGTCGGCCGCTTCTGCTCTCAGCTTCAGCGCGCGGCTCTGAATGATATCAGTGACGGATTGGCCAGTGAGCTGCATGAAATAGCTGCGGCAAGTTCAGTTACGATAGAAATTGAAGAACAACTTCTGCCGGTGCATCCGGATTTGCCTGAGGCAGATTCTGAGTGGAAGAAATGGGTGTTATTCGGCGGTGAAGATTTTGAATTGGTTGGAACGGTTTCTCAGCAAGAGTGGACCTCTCTGCTTGATTACTGCACTCAATCGGGCATTCCGATTGCGAAGATAGGGGCGGTATCTGAACGGAAGGAAGCATGTGTTCTTTTGACAGCCAATGATCAGAGACAAATCGTCCTTGAGAAAAAAGGATACAATCATTTTAAATAAGACGGGTGACTCACTTTGAAGACATTACAATGGAGAACGAAAAACCCCGAAGAAACGAAAGCCGTAGCCAAGCTTGCCGCTTCTTTGGCAAAGCCGGGAGACATTTTGACACTGGAAGGCGACTTAGGCGCGGGAAAAACGACTTTTACAAAGGGTTTTGCCGAAGGACTGGGAATCACGAGAGTGGTAAACAGTCCGACTTTTACAATTATAAAAGAATACCATGACGGTTCGATTCCTCTATATCATATGGATGTGTATCGTATGGAGGATGAAAGCGAAGACTTAGGGCTTGAAGAATATTTTGAGGGACAAGGCGTCTGTTTAATTGAATGGGCTCATTTAATTCAGGATCAGCTGCCTGCTGAACGGCTGCAGATCGTCATCAAGAGAGCCGGTGATGAGGCAAGGGACATTACCTTTACGGCTTTCGGAACACGGTATGAAACGCTTTGTGAGGAGATAAATAAACATGACAATACTGGCAATTGATACGTCAAATTACACGCTGGGTGCCGCGCTCGTTCGAGAGAAAACGGTGATGGCGGAGTATATTACATATTTAAAAAAGAATCATTCCGTGCGGGCGATGCCTGCTGTCAATTCATTGCTGAAGGATTGCGGCCTGACACCGCAGGACCTTACGAAAATAGCGGTGGCGAAAGGACCGGGATCGTACACAGGTGTCAGAATCGGTGTGACGCTGGCAAAAACATTGGCATGGTCGCTGAAGCTTCCGGTTTCCGCTGTCTCGAGCCTGGAGGTGCTGGCGGCTAACGGACGGCACTTTCAAGGACTGATCTGCCCGTTATTTGATGCCCGGCGCGGACAGGTATATACGGGACTTTATGAATATCAGGACGGCCGATTACAATCCGTTCTTCCTGATCAGAATGTCCTTTTGACTGATTGGCTCTGCATGCTGAAAGAAAAAGCGTCTCCGGTTTTATTTTTAGGGCACGATACAGCCATTCATGAAGAAACCATTCTGCATGAAATGACATCTCAAGCAGTGATAGGAACGGCTGCACAGCATAATCCGCGGCCGTCAGAGCTGGCGTTTTTAGGCTTGGAAAAAGAAGAAACGGATGTCCACAGCCTTGTTCCGGATTATTTGCGTCTGGCAGAGGCTGAAGCGAAATGGATGGAATCTCAAAAATAGGGTGATAGGGATGAAAACGAAAACGGCGATTCGAAGCATGCGGCCGGAAGATATTGATCAAATTTATGAAATTGAAACAGCATCCTTTACTTCTCCATGGACGAAGGATTCATTTTATCATGAGCTTTTGGAAAATCCGTATGCCCACTACCTTGTCATTGAAAAGGACGGCTGTCTGGCGGGGTATTGCGGAATCTGGATTATTATAGATGACGCGCAGATTACGAACATAGCCATTAAGCCGGAATATCGGGGCCAATCGTTGGGAGAAGCGCTGTTTCGCTCTGCGATAGAATTGTGCAGAGAAAAAAAGGCAAGAAGGCTCTCTCTCGAAGTCAGGGTCTCAAATCATCCCGCCCAATCCTTATATAAGAAATTCGGTCTTCAGGCCGGAGGAATCAGAAAACAATACTATACAGATAACGGGGAAGACGCGTTATTAATGTGGGTGACATTACATGAGTGAAAAACAAGATATTTATGTATTAGGAATCGAAACAAGCTGTGATGAAACTGCGGCCTCAGTCGTGAAAAACGGAAAAGACATCATTTCAAACGTTGTCGCTTCTCAAATTGAAAGCCATAAACGTTTCGGCGGAGTCGTGCCTGAAATAGCGTCCAGACATCATGTGGAGCAGATTACCCTTGTGATTGAGGAAGCTCTTTCAAAAGCGGAGATGGGCTTTGATGATCTTGATGCGATTGCTGTAACGGAAGGACCCGGACTTGTCGGAGCCCTGTTAATCGGAGTCAATGCGGCAAAGGCGTTAAGTTTTGCCCATCAAATACCGTTAGTCGGCGTCCATCACATTGCGGGTCATATTTATGCAAACAGGCTGATAGGAGAGCTTCAGTTCCCGGCGATTGCTTTGGTTGTGTCAGGCGGACATACGGAATTGGTTTATATGAAAGAGCACGGTTCATTCGAGGTTATCGGTGAAACGCTGGATGATGCCGCAGGCGAAGCTTACGACAAAGTGGCAAGAACGATGGGGCTTCCTTATCCGGGAGGGCCGCAGATTGATAAGCTGGCTGCTGCGGGAACGGATTCCATTCCGCTTCCGCGTGCGTGGCTGGAAGAAGGGTCTTACAATTTCAGCTTCAGCGGCCTGAAATCAGCCGTGATTAACACGCTTCATAACGCCTCGCAAAAAAATGAGGTGATTCCTCCGGAGGATCTTGCCGCAAGCTTTCAGCAGAGTGTCATTGATGTACTGACGGCAAAAACCTCTAAGGCCGCGAAAGAATACGGGGTTAAACAAGTGCTGCTTGCAGGGGGCGTAGCCGCTAACAAAGGGCTGAGAGCCGCACTGCAGCAGGAATTCAGCCATTCGGGAGATCCCGAGCTTATCATCCCGCCGCTTTCTTTATGCACGGACAATGCAGCGATGATTGCGGCTGCCGGAACCGTTGCTTTTGAAAAGGGGATCCGGGGCTCATATGATATGAACGGACAGCCCGGTTTGGAATTAACATCCTTTGATCGTCTCACGTTGTAAAACGTGAGGCTTTTTTTACTTATTAACAGATAATTCTAACATATCCACAGGATTGTGAATATATTCAGAAATCCAGTCTGGATAAGGGACTGAAAGTTGTTAGTAAAGTGGATAAAGTCAGAAAATTTTGTGGATAGTGTGTATAAAACGCTTACTTAAATGGCTGACAAGGAGGATAGCTGTGGATAAAAAAGCACCCCTTAAAGAGGTGCTTGACTTTTTCTATTCTTCTGAGGAGAGTTCCTCCCATTCTGCTAATAAGTTTTCGAGCTCTTGATTCAGGGCTTCATTCTCCGCGTGAATGGTCTGTACTTTTTCATGATCCTGATACACGTCAGGGTCGCACAGCAGCTCCTCATTGGCACTGATTTTCTCTTCGGCGGATGAGACGGCCGCTTCGATTTCTTCAATGCGTCTCAGGCGCTGCCGTTCTTTCTTCTTCCATTCTTTTTCTTCCTCGTAAGTTCTTTTCGTATCCTGTTTGACCTTGCCGGCAGGCTGAGCCTGCTCTTTTTCCTGCCGTTTCATTTCTTCCAGTTCCAGCTGCTGGGCTTTTTTCTCGGTGTAATAGTCATAGTCACCCAAATATTCTTCTGCATGATCAGGTGACAGCTCCAGCACTCTTGTGGCGATCCTGTTAATAAAGTAGCGGTCATGCGATACAAATAACAGTGTTCCCGGGTAGTCGATCAGGGCGTTTTCCAGCACCTCTTTACTATCCAGGTCAAGGTGGTTTGTCGGCTCATCAAGGATGAGAAAGTTTGCTTTTTGAAGCATCAGCTTGGCAAGCGCGACTCTTGCTTTCTCCCCGCCGCTTAACGAACGGACCGGTTTCAGGACATCGTCTCCGCTGAACAGAAAGTTGCCGAGGCATGTTCTGATTTCTTTTTCCGGCATGTCCGGATATTCATCCCACAGCTCGTCCAGCACGCGTTTGGACGATGTCAGTTCAGCCTGCTCCTGATCGTAATAGCCGATTGTGACGTTGGAACCGTACGTGATCGACCCGGATTCCGGACTGATTGTATTCATAATCGTTTTCAGCAAGGTTGATTTGCCGATTCCGTTCGGTCCGACGAGGGCGGCGCTTTCGCCTCTTGTAATGCCGAAGGTCAGGTTTTTCAAGAGCGGCGGCTGGCCGTCATAGCTGATGGAAACATCCTGTACGCGCAGGACGTCGTTTCCGCTCTGTTTGGTAATGTCAAAACGGAAGGCGGCTGATTTTTCATCCCCGAGCGGCTTTGCCATGACGTCCATCCGTTCAAGCTGTTTTCGTCTGCTTTGGGCTCTTTTCGTTGTAGAAGCTCTGGCCAGATTGCGGTCGACAAAATCTTGAAGCTTGGCGATTTCGTCCTGCTGTTTTTCATACAGCTTCAGGTCTTTCTCATACTGCTCGGCTTTTTGTTCTAAATAGGCGCTGTAGTTGCCGAGGTATTTTTTGCTTTCTGTCCGTGAGACCTCGTACACTTGGCTGACGACTTTATCAAGAAAGTATCTGTCGTGGGAAACGATCAGGATTGCGCCTGAATATCCCTGTAAATAATGCTCAAGCCATGTAAGCGTATCGATGTCGAGATGGTTCGTCGGTTCATCCAGAATAAGCAGATCAGGCTGGGTCAGCAGCAGTTTTCCGAGCGCAAGCCTTGTTTTCTGACCGCCGCTCAGGCTTTGCACTTTCACGGAATCGTCAAATTTTCCGAAGCCGAGTCCGTGAAGGATAGATCGGACGTCCGCTTCATATTGATAGCCGCCTTTATCCTTGAAATCCTGCTGAAGCCTGTCATAGGTTTTCATCAGCGTCTCAAGCTCCGCCGGGGCGGCCGTGGCCATCTTTTCTTCAATAGAGCGCATCTCTTTTTCCATTGCTTTCAGGAAATCAAAAACGCTCAGCAGTTCTTCTTTTATGGTAAGCTGGGATTCCAAGCCAGTGTGCTGGGCAAGATATCCCATCGTTAATTCTTTCGGTTTGATTAATTCACCCTTTTCATATGAAAGGTGACCTGCGATAATTTTAAGGAGAGTTGATTTGCCGGCTCCGTTTCTGCCTACTATGGCGATGCGATCCCGAGATCTGACTTCAAGCTTTATATTGTTTAAAATAGGATCAGCGCCAAAAGATTTGGATAGCTGATTAATTTGTAAGATCATCATATTATTTCACCTCTGTTATAATAAGTTAAGTGTAGCTTATCAACCTGCTGTCAGCAAACAATACATCAGAATTGGAACATTATAGGATAAGACATCAGGGAGAAAATAGTGTATGATCAGAAGTAAGGAGAGTTTAAATATGAATGGATTTTCTCATTTTAATGAAGAAGGCCGTGCCCGCATGGTGGATATAAGCGATAAATCTTCAACAGTCCGTACTGCCGCTGCGATATCCAGCGTACACATGAAGCATGACGTGTACAGCAGAATCAAAAACCGCGAGATCGGAAAAGGTGACGTGCTGGCTGTCGCACAGGTGGCGGGAATTATGGCCGCAAAGCAGACGTCGGCGATTATCCCGATGTGCCACCCGCTTTCTTTAAGCAGCGTCGACATTTCATTCGGCTGGGAGGAAAAGGATTCCGAAGCCGTTCTTCATATACAGGCAAGCGTAAAAACGAAAGGGAGTACAGGTGTGGAAATGGAAGCGCTAACTTCCGCTTCAGTCTGCGCTTTGACCGTGTATGACATGTGCAAGGCGCTGGATAAAGGAATGGTCATCGGCCCGACCTGCCTCATGGAAAAAACAGGAGGCAAAAACGGTGATTTTAAAAGAGATGCATCTGAGTATAAAGTGGAGGACCAATCATGAACAAGGATCAATCAAAAATTCCACAGGCGACGGCAAAACGGCTGCCGCTTTATTATCGCTTTTTAAAGAATTTACACGCGTCAGGAAAGCAGCGCGTTTCATCAGCTGAACTGAGCGACGCGGTAAAAGTCGATTCGGCCACGATCCGCCGGGATTTTTCCTATTTCGGGGCGCTCGGCAAAAAAGGATACGGCTATAATGTGGATTACCTGCTGTCATTTTTCAGAAAAACACTGGATCAGGATGAAACGACGAACGTCATTTTGATCGGTGTCGGGAATTTAGGGACGGCGTTTCTTCACTATAATTTCACAAAAAATAATAACACAAAAATATCTATGGCTTTTGATGTAAATCAGAGTAAAATAGGAACTGAGGTAGGCGGTGTGCCTGTCTTTGATCTTAATGATTTAGAGCTTCACATAAAGGATGAACCCGTGGCGATTCTTACCGTTCCGGCGGTTGCCGCCCAGTCAATCACCGATCGGCTTGTGTCGCTCGGAATCAAGGGAATCCTTAACTTTACGCCGGCCCGTTTGAATGTGCCGGATCACATTCGAATTCATCATATAGATTTAGCAGTAGAGCTTCAATCATTGGTTTATTTCTTAAAGCATTATTCTGTTTTGGAAGAAATTGAATAGCGAAAGGAGGAGCTGCACATGATCGGTCCTGGAAGCCTGGCGGTTATCGGTGTGGTGGCGGTGATTATTTTCGGTCCGAAGAAGCTTCCCGAATTAGGAAAAGCGGCGGGGGACACGCTTCGTGAATTTAAGAACGCTACTAAGGGATTAGCCGGTGAAGAAGAGGAAAAAAAGAAAGAAGAACAGTAAGATAGGATGACGCGTATGAGAGTGAATCAAATGACGCTTGTGGAGCATATTGCCGAACTTCGGAAACGATTGCTGATTGTGGCGTTATCCTTTACGGTTTTCTTTATTGCCGGCTTTTTTCTGGCAAAACCTATCATTGTGTATCTTCAAAAAGCCGATGAAGTAAAAGAGCTCACCCTTAATGCTTTTAACCTGACGGATCCGCTGTTTATCTTTTTGCAGTTCGCGTTTATCATCGGCATCATTTTGACTTCGCCGATTATTCTCTATCAGATTTGGGCGTTTGTCAGTCCGGGTCTGTATGAGAAGGAGCGCAAAGTAACACTCAGCTATATTCCGATTTCGATCGTGCTGTTTGTCGGCGGTGTGTCGTTTTCTTATTATATTTTATTTCCGCTGGTCGTTGATTTTATGAAGCGGGTCTCGAATGACCTGGATGTCAACCAGGTGATCGGGATCACCGAATACTTTCATTTTCTGCTGCAGCTGACGATTCCGTTCGGGCTGCTGTTTCAGATGCCGGTGCTGATCATGTTTTTAACGAGACTCGGTGTTATCACGCCGATGTTTTTATCGAAGATCAGGAAGTATGCGTATTTTGTGCTGCTTGTGATCGCCGCGATGATTGCGCCGCCTGAGCTGCTGTCTCACTTGATGATTACCATTCCGCTTTGCATTTTATATGAGATCAGTATCCTGATCTCAAAAGCGGCGTACCGGAAAAGGCAGACCGGCAGCAGCGAATCCGACCAGGACGTATCAGCATAAAAAAAGCCATTTCTCCATGATGAGAAATGGCTTTTCTTTATTTTTGATTTTTCTTCACTTTAAATGAGAAAGCGAACATTTTAAACGAGATGCTGATATTATAAGCGGCGAAAACCATCAGCAGTATGGAATAAAAAGACCACATGCTTCCCGGCGAGCTTGCGGCCAAATACGTAAAGATACAGCCGACTGCGAAATAAATCAAGCCCCAAGTCATTGGGTTCCTCATACAAACAATCCTCCAATAATTAATTGCATTTGTTCACTATGCTGTTCAATATATTTTTGGGCGGGGCCGAGCTGCATGACCACGACAATGGTATTCATCATGACATGGGCGAATATCGGCACAATAATCCGTTTCGTCTGCACATACAAGAACGCAAAGGTAAAGCCCATGGCCGTATACAGCAGCAGGTGTGTGAGGTCCTGATGCACAATGCCGAAAATGACGGAACTGATCAGTCCGGCGAAAAAGAAATTCGTTTTTTCATATAATACACCGAAGATGATCTTCCGGAAAATGATTTCTTCAAGAATCGGCCCGACGATAGAAGAAACGATAATCATGAGCGGCATGGCTTTAATAATGTTGAGAATGGCTTTCGTGTTTTCGGAACCGCTGTTCACGTGAAAGACATACTGCTCAATCATTCCGGCGATACCTTGAGAAAATAAAGCGAGCCATATTCCCGCGACCGCCCAGAGAACGGACATGCCGGCGGATGCTTTCTTCCCGTTTCTTAATGTCTGCTTCGGCGCGGTTCTCAAAATCAAGAGAACGATAATCAGGCAGATAAAAAAGCTTACGACGGAATAAATCCCTTGAGCCATGGTGAGATTCGCATTCGTAGGATGCCCGCCCGCATAGCCGAATTTGTACATTAAAGGAATGCCGATCAATGCGGAAAGCTGCATGATAACGTATGTCAAAATGATATACCAATACTGTTTTCTCAAATGATATGTACTCCTTTATCCTATAAAATCAACTATTTGTTCTTATTGTAACACAAGTGAACCAGACGTGAAAAAAGGAGAAAATCGGTGTAAGAGAGAATGATGTAAGCGTGAAAATTTTTTATTCTTATGACTTGAAATTGGAAGTGAGATTCTTTATTATAATAATTGTGTTAGCACTCTTTAGAGCTGAGTGCTAAAATTACATATTCATACTATTGAGGAGGTTATTACATTGTTAAAGCCATTAGGTGATCGCGTTGTCATTGAACTCGTAGAATCTGAAGAAAAAACTGCCAGCGGAATCGTATTACCGGATTCTGCAAAAGAAAAGCCGCAAGAAGGCAAAATCGTGGCAGCCGGTTCAGGTCGCGTGTTGGAAAGCGGAGAGCGCGTTGCTTTAGAAGTAAAAGAGGGCGACCGCATTATCTTCTCAAAATACGCCGGTACTGAAGTGAAATACGAAGGTACTGAATACTTAATCTTACGTGAAAGCGACATTTTAGCTGTTATCGGCTAAGCAAATAAATACTTTTAAAAATTCGAGGAGGTTTCGTTAACATGGCAAAAGATATTAAGTTTAGTGAAGAAGCACGCCGCGCTATGCTTCGCGGTGTCGATGCGCTTGCTGACGCTGTAAAAGTAACTTTAGGGCCAAAAGGACGCAACGTGGTTCTGGAGAAAAAATTCGGTTCTCCGTTAATTACAAATGACGGTGTGACAATCGCAAAAGAAATTGAACTTGAAGACGCGTTTGAAAACATGGGTGCGAAGCTTGTAGCTGAAGTAGCCAGCAAAACAAACGACGTTGCCGGTGACGGTACAACAACTGCAACAGTTCTTGCGCAGGCTATGATCCGTGAAGGCCTGAAAAACGTAACTGCAGGAGCAAACCCTGTCGGCGTGCGTAAAGGTATGGAACAAGCCGTAACCGTTGCAATCGAAAACTTAAAAGAAATTTCTAAGCCGATCGAAGGCAAAGAGTCTATCGCTCAGGTTGCTGCGATCTCTGCTGCTGATGAGGAAGTCGGAAGCCTTATCGCTGAAGCAATGGAGCGCGTAGGAAACGACGGCGTCATCACAATCGAAGAGTCTAAAGGCTTCACAACTGAGCTTGAAGTTGTGGAAGGTATGCAATTCGATCGCGGATATGCGTCTCCTTACATGGTGACTGACTCTGATAAGATGGAAGCGGTTCTTGATAATCCTTACATCTTAATCACAGACAAAAAAATCACAAACATCCAAGAAATCCTTCCTGTGCTTGAGCAAGTTGTACAGCAAGGCAAACCATTGCTTCTGATCGCTGAAGATGTTGAAGGGGAAGCTCTTGCTACACTCGTTGTCAACAAACTTCGCGGCACATTCAACGCTGTTGCCGTTAAAGCTCCTGGCTTCGGTGACCGCCGTAAAGCAATGCTCGAAGACATCTCTGTTCTTACAGGCGGAGAAGTAATCACAGAAGACTTAGGCCTTGACCTGAAATCTACTGAAATCGGACAATTGGGACGCGCTTCTAAAGTTGTGGTAACGAAAGAAAACACAACAATCGTAGAAGGCGCCGGCGACACTGAAAAAATCGCTGCACGCGTCAACCAAATCCGCGCTCAAGTGGAAGAAACAACTTCTGAATTCGACAGAGAAAAATTACAAGAGCGTCTTGCGAAACTTGCCGGCGGCGTAGCTGTCATCAAAGTCGGCGCTGCGACTGAAACTGAGCTGAAAGAGCGTAAACTTCGCATCGAAGACGCCCTCAACTCAACTCGCGCAGCAGTTGAAGAAGGCATCGTATCCGGCGGTGGTACAGCGCTAGTCAACGTATACAACAAAGTCGCTGCAGTGGAAGCTGAAGGCGATGCGCAAACAGGTATCAACATCGTGCTTCGCGCACTTGAAGAGCCGATCCGTCAAATCGCACACAATGCAGGTCTTGAAGGATCTGTCATCGTTGAGCGCCTGAAAAACGAAAAAATCGGCGTAGGCTTCAACGCTGCAACCGGCGAATGGGTAAACATGATCGAAAAAGGTATCGTTGACCCGACAAAAGTTACACGTTCAGCCCTGCAAAACGCAGCTTCTGTAGCAGCAATGCTCTTAACAACTGAAGCCGTTGTCGCTGACAAACCGGAAGAAAACGCCGGCGGCGCAGGAATGCCTGACATGGGCGGCATGGGCGGTATGGGCGGCATGATGTAATTAAACGGCGAAAACCCTTGATATAACAAGGGTTTGTAAGCAGAAAATAATTTAGGTGCCGTAAAGGTTCCTAAAACTTTTAATAAATGGAGGTTTCTCATTAGTTTAGCAAACTTTTGAGAAACCTCTATTTTTTCTTTTGTAATACGTAAATAAACTGTATAGTGGTTTCAGTTTCTGTATGCCCAAGCAGTCCATAATTTGAAGTGATGTCACACTAGCTTCAGCAAACTATAATATGTGAGTATGGACATTATGAACGTAGTGTAACCCTTCTGTTTTTAGATGGTGTTTTCTTGAACTCGCGATGTCTTATTGAAAAAGGATCTTGATTCAGGAGCAAAGATTAGTTAGTTTTATGGATTTGACAATTTTTTTATTATTTCGTGATGTATTCAGCATTGCTTGATAGCACTACATAACAAGGTTATTCCGGCACAATTCTGCTCCATGAATTTTATATAAAAATGGAGGTGGATTTTCAACAAGTGGAGGAAATTGAGTTTGGATAAAGCTTTTATTAGGGAATTACAGGAGTGGTTTTGTTTTACATATTGTTTATATCCTCCTAAGGTCAAACAAACCAGTTTTGTCTCGGTGAAGCAGCTAAGGAATATGAGAATTTTCAAAAATTGAATCATTACTTAGCTCTTTTGAGTTTTTATATCAAGAAATCACAGAGTGCATTTCACTTTTGTTGGGTACATATCAACAACATTTGATAACGCATCTCAACTTAAAGGTCTCTTTTGGAATCCATTGCTGTATTAAATTTTAAAACGTATGTTAAACAGTTAAAGTGATTAATTGAATAAATAATTATTTCATTTTTTGAAAAAGTGTTTTTTCTATAACCGCTAATGCGTTCATTCTCTGAATCAATATTTGATAAATAAAACTCCTTTGACATGAGATATGTATTAGTAGCTAATAAGCTGCAATAAAATAATGTTCAGTATATAGAACCAGTGTATGGAGTTTTTTAATTGGTATTTTAACATTAATATCCAATGATTTTTATGACATTTTTGAAATTTTATGTTATGTTTTATCTGAGTCAAAATTTTAGAAAGGAGAGGGATTCGTTGGAGAAAAAATTAACAGGAAATAAACTTTAATTGGTTATTATGTATCTACTTTGGAAAATTGAGCATCACAATAGCATGAAAACAAAGTCCTTTTTTTAATAAACGATTGTGAAGGATTAAGGAGGAAAAAATGTATACAGAAATCTTTAACAAGAAAATAAATTCCTTAAAAGAAAGTGGTCAATACCGGGAGTTTTTAACAATTAACAGAATTAATGGACAATATCCATCAGCTATATTAAATGGGAAAGAAGATAAAAACTCTGTAGTGGTTTGGTGTAGCAATGACTATTTAGGTATGTCGCAGCATCCCCTTGTTACTGAAGCTATGCATAAGGCAATTAGATTATATGGTGCAGGATCAGGAGGATCTAGAAACATTGGGGGTACACATTATCACTATTCTTTACTTGAGTCTTCATTAGCAGATTGGCATGGTAAGGAAGCCGCACTTGTATTTCCAACTGGCTATAGTTCAAATGATGCTACTTTACAATGTTTGTTGCGATTATTACCAGATTGTATTGTTTTTTCGGATGAACTTAATCATGCTTCAATTATTAATGGAATACGTAGTACAAAGGCAGATTGTCAAATTTTTAAACATAATGATGTAGAACACTTAGAGTCATTATTAACTGCTCAACCGTATGAGCGACCAAAAATTATTATTTTTGAATCTGTGTATTCAATGGATGGAGATATCTCCCCAATTGAAAAAATTGCAGATCTTGCTGAAAAATATAATGCGCTAACCTTTCTTGACGAAGTACATGCAATTGGTATGTATGGTCCCCGTGGGGCTGGAATGGCAGCTTCTTTAGGAGTAGCAAATCGTATAGATTTTATTCAAGGTACTATGGCTAAAGCAATTGGTATAATTGGAGGTTACGTCACTGGGACAAATGTACTTATTGATGCTATCCGGTCATTTGCTACAGGTTTCATATTCACCACTTCTTTACCACCAGGTGTTGTGGCTGCTTGTTATGCAAGTATTGAACATTTAAAAACCTCTGACAAAGAGAGAAATGAACTACATAACAAAACAAAACTATTGAGAAATTTTCTTGCTGAGGCTGGTATCCCAGTTTTGGATTGCAGTGAAACACATATCCTTCCGGTTCTAATTGGTAACGCGAAAAAATGTAAGGATGCGGCGAAAAGATTATTAGAGAAACATCTTATCTATTTACAACCAATAAACTCTCCGACTGTACCCGTAGGGACAGAACGTTTTAGAGTAAATGTAACACCGAATCATTCAGAGGAGCAGTTACTACAACTAACAAACGCATTAGTTGAAACTTTTGATTATTTTGATATCCCTCTTACGGAAAAAGGATTATTGCAAATATGATCCCATTCATGTATGTATTTTGCCTCTTAGCATGGGGATTGAACTTCATTGCAGTCAAAATACAAGGTGCTCCTGTCAGTCCGGCAGTGTCATTAACTTACCGTATTATTGGATCTGCAATTATGTTTGTGATACTTACTTTAATAGTACGCCCAAAAGGACGCCCATCCTTTAAAGATATAGGGCCTCTTGTCACTTTCGGGATATGTAACTTCGCCCTTAGTTACTTATTTTTATATTATGCAACTATTTGGAGTACTGCTGCCTTAGTGACTTTAATATACTCCCTAAAAACTGTTTTAACTCCAGTTGCTCTACGTGTTTTCATAGGAGATCGCCTTCATCCTCGTATTTTAATTGGTGGTTTAATAGGAATTACTGGTGTGTGTATATTAATTTATCCTCTTCTTACAGAGAGCTTGAGCTTGGATAATTTAAAGGGGATAGGGATAGCACTGTTGGGCACAATACTGACAGCAATAGGAGACGCAAGCTCAGCAGTAAATGCCAGAAATAGAATTAATCCTTTATACGCTAACAGTGTTGGGTTTATCGTAGCTTCTTTACTCCTTCTTATAATATGTTTGTTTCAGGGACTGAAGTTTACTTTACCTATATCGGTATCCTATCTGAGCTCCCTTATTTATCTAACAGTAATAGCTTCTTTTTTTGCGTGGTTTTTCTACCTAAAATTAATCGAAAGAATTGGGGCAGCAATAAGCAGTTACATGGTTGCACTTTTTCCAGCAGTAGGTGGAATAGCATCAGTTTGTATTGGAGATTCGAAACCAACAATTTATTTATTTCTTGGCTGCTTATTTAGTTGTGTCGGAGCTGCTATTGCTTTAGGATTTCTCTTTTCTATAAAGAGAGTCAAAAACACATCTACTGACAAAACAACTGAACAACAGACGTAAACGAACCTTTATACTACAGGAGAATATTGTCTGACAGTTTTATGAGAACCTAATGAGGTCTAGGGTAACACATGAAAATTCATTGTAAATAAGGTGATAAATGGGTTGCATTCTTATTTGAAACAGGAAATGATAAAGAGCAATCTGTCATTAAGACTTCATATCTTAAAGATAGCAGCTCTAGCCACCTGCTAGTCAATGCCGCATGCTTAGCTAGTGTGCGGTTTAATTAAGGTTATATATGATGTTATCATGTTATCCGAAATCTGTGGATAGAATAATGGAAATCAACGAAAAAGCATTATTAAGTCTGTTATAAACTTCAGAGGCTTCTCTCTTAGTGAAAAGCCTCTTTCGACTGTTGTAGTGCATAAAAAATTGAATTAGTATAGCTTAACCATCCATCTAGTCTATGCTGAATTTACTTCGCTTTTTAATTTCTTATTCTAGAAATTTGGTGTGATTTTTTCGAATTGATAGTTAACTGAATTTGAATAAAGAGTATTGTATGTCATAATTGCTGAACAGATCCAAATAATTCATTCCACAGTAAGGCGGTCTTTGTTTTTTCAGTGATGGTTTTGGAGAAATCAGGCATTATCGGGTATGAGAAAACAGCTAAACTTTTTAGAATATGAAAATTATCCAGTGCATTCAGGTTTTTAATTTCAGTAATAAATTCTTTTATTAAGGTAGCAATAGTCTTTAAAGAGAAAACTTCAAGTTGAAATGCCTGATAGAAACGTTCCGTATAGGTTTCCAATAACAAAGCGATAGGCTCAGTGATTTCTCGATTTAAAGATTCAATAGTGCTTATCAGCATATTTAATTCTTTAAAATTTTCGTACTCCTTAGCTACTTCCTTAGGCTGATAACTGGTTTGTTGAGTTTCCGGAGAGGTTAAAGATAAGTAATAACGTACAAAATCACAGGTATATTCATCAATAAAATCTTTTCCCCATATTGCATTTCCTCTACTCGTGGAAAATTTATCTCCATTTATTAAATAAAATTCGTTCGAATAGAAATATTTTGGAATAATCTTATTATTCATTGCATGAAGTAAAGCAGGGTACATCACTAAATAATAAAAAATATTATCAAACCCAAAAAACTGGATAATGTTTGTTTCTGAATTTGATTCCTTATTCCAGAGCGAATCTTGGGAATCAGAATTATTGATATGACCTGGCAATATCTCGAACCAAGCATTTATAACTTGTCCCTCAAATCCCCTTATTGGTACATTAATACCCCAGTCATTCATGTTAGTAAGAATAATATCATTTAAATGTTTGTTTATAATTTCCTTCGTATAATTTTGTGTGTTTTTACGCCATAAATAATTATATTTCCTATAAAAGTTTTTTAAAAAAGGTTTGTATTTTTCAATAGGAAATACAATTACATCTAATTCTTTAAGTTGAGCGTCTCTCCCGCATTTCTTACACTTTGGATACTGAAGAGTTTCAGAATCATTTGGCAGACCACATTTTTCACAGTAGCTCCCCCCGCATTGGTGAGCACAATGCGGACATTCACCAATCACATAAGCTTCATATAGGTATTGGTTACATTGCTCACAGTGATTAATCTTTATTGTTTTCTTAATAAAAACACCTTTTTCATATAAGTCCACAAACAATTTTTGTGTATACTTCTGATGTTCAATTCTAAAAGGATTATAAAAGTCAAGATGTACATTTAATTTTTGTAATGTATTTAATATGTTATTGGTGTTGTCCACACTGACTTGTTTGGGTGATTTCCCTAATTGGAAGGCTTTAAAAGTTACATAACTTTGGAAACTATCTGTGCTAAAAGGATATTGATATTGTTTATTATTTAATTTGAATATTCTAGAAAGCACGTCCGCAGCTAAAAAGGGCCCTGATAAATGGCCAATGTGAAGGTCTCCATTAGGTGTAGGCGGCGGAACTGTTATAAGATATCTTTTATTCATATTTTCCTCCTATTTGTTCCAATAAATTGTTAGAAAAATAAGTTTATTTTCTTTCTTATTTTTAATGGTATGCTCCTTATTAGGAGAGATATAAATGACGTCACCGCTTGTAACTATTTTTTCTTCTCCATCTATATTTAGTATTCCTTCACCTTCAGTTATGAAGAAAACTTCATGGAGATCATGCCGGTGAGGATCAGTAAATTTATTTTTTTCCACTATGACCCATGATGATGAAAAAGGTATATTTGAATCTATACATTGTTCATTTGCTGGAAATAGCCTCCTTAGAATAACGTTATATTCTTCTGTGAAATTCTCTGGATTTCTACTAATGACTTGCAAATAAACTCCCCCTATAAATTTACATATTGTAATTTTCACAATAATCATTATAATGAAAATAGTGGTATTTATCAACATATATGGGGGGCTGTTTTTTGAAAACTAATGAGGCAATTCTTTTTAAAAAGAGTGATTTAGAAGCAGGGATAAACGTCCCAGACTGGTTTACGGAAGAATATCTCAATTACAAAGAGAAGGTATGTAATAAAGATTTTCCTTGCTATTTTGCTACAACGGCTGAAAACAAAGGGGATTTATATTATTCATATGTTGAGGATGACTTGTTAGATGCTGTTAAAGCTTTGAAAACGTTCCTAGAAAAAAGGGATGCAAATAATATATACGAACAGAACATTATTATTTTTTTTAAACCAGAATTACAAAAAAAAAATATTGAATTTTATCGGAAAAGAACGTGGGAAATACTTAATTTTCTTCATGAAAATGATCCATCAGGTTGGCCATCAGATGTACCAAAAGATCCTGAAGATCCCCAGTGGGGATTTTGTTTTGGTGGAGAGGAGTTATTCATTACCTCATGTTTTCCCCCATTATTGAAAAGAAAGAGCAGAAACCTTGGGAATTCACTTGTATTAGTAATACAGCCTAACTCTATTTTTAATGGGATCGAAAGTCATAATCCTAAAGGCAGGAAGGTGCGACAGCTTATTAGAACTAGATTAGGAAAATGGGATGATGTACCTCCGCATCCCGATCTTTCAGAATTGGGGGAAGTTCAAGGCGAGAGATGGAAGAATTATGTTTATGATGATGACAATATTCCATTTAAGGGAAAATGTCCATTCAAAAATACTCTGCAATACAAATAAAATTTAACTAAAAAATAAAGGATGTTGTTCTTATGTCAAAAATTGATTTGAAAATTAGACCTGTTACGAAAAACGATACACTTGAGTTAATCCCTGTGGTTAGATCTTATATTGTTGATTTTTATAAATGCCCAGATCCTACTGATAATGAATTAGAAAATCATATAAATTATTTAGTCGATAACCCCGGATCAGGAAAACAGTTTTTGATGGAGAAAAATGGTGAGATTATTGGTTTTGCTACTTTATATTTCACATTTAGTACTACTAAGGTTAAAGCAATATCTATTCTAAACGATTTATTTATTTCATCAGAATATAGAGGGAAAGGGTTAGGAGAAATGTTGTTTAAATATGCCTTGGAATTTTCTAAAGAAAACGGCTATGCAGTCATGAATTGGAAAACATCTCATGATAATTTGAAAGCTCAGACACTTTACGAAAAAATGGGTGGTGTGAATACTAATAAAAATTGGATAAACTATGAAATAATACTATGAAAATGCATTTTGATGTAGTAATTATTGGTGCAGGTATAATGGGAGCAAGTTTATCATACTATTTAACAAAATTAGGGTTGAAAAATATTGCGTTATGTGAACAAGGTATTCCACCAGGGAATGGAGCAACACACAAATCTGGTGGATTCATAAGAATTTTTCATGAAAACGAATGGTATACTAAAAGGGCTGTTGAAAGTTATGATACTTACGCTGACTGGGGAAATAAAATTGGTGGAAGCTGCGGTTTTAAAAAAACTGGGTTTTCATTTATAACAGATTCTACTCGTTCAGACCAATTAAGAGCAAATGCGAAAAAAGTAAACCGATATTGTTCCCAGGTCTCAGTTTTGTCACCAGATGAGTTCCAACAGTTTCAACCAGATTTTTCTCTTGAGGGAATAGGTGCGATTGTTTACGAGCCTAACGGCGGTTATGCCGATCCTGCAAAAACTGCTTTAACCTTTATTAAACAATCTGAAAAGAAAGGTATGAAGCTTTTAGAAGGGGTCAAAGTCGAGAGGATATTACATCACAGAAAAAAGATTACAGGGATACAAACAAATATCGGGAGTATTCGTGCAGATAAATATGTGGTTGCCAATAATATATGGGCAAATTTTTTGTTGGAAGAACTAGGATTGAGACTGCCTATGTTTAAGAAATCGATTGGCCTTGGTTTTATTGAATGGGATAAAGAAAAATCGGTATCACACTTAACAAGCTGTATTGACGAAACTATAGGTACATACTTTCGAATTTTCTCAAATTACCGTCTTTTATTTGGAGTTCAAATGAGTCACTCAGGTGCTCTGCTTCAAGATCGTTCTTATTTAGACTATGGAGATATGCAGATTGCAAAAGAGAAACTGGTAGGAAGATTACCTTTGCTTCATAAGGCAGAGTATCTTGGGAGCAGACTAAGTTTCGATTCTTATACAAGTGATGGGCTTCCAATTATCGGGGTTCATCCTGAATTTGATGATCTGTATCTTATGGTTGGATTTAATGGCAGCGGCTTTAAAATTGCACCTTCTATAGGATTAATCTTGGCAAGAGAGATTTTCCATAACGAAAGAATGGCTGAATTGAATAATACCAGAATGGAAAGGTTCAATAAACAAAGCCCAATATAGTTTTTTGGGCTTTTTGTGTTTAAAGATATGTTTCTTAATCTTAATAGGAGAGATACTATGGAGGACAAACTATGGACAAATTCGTTTATGGCCTTAATAACAGCCAGTTTTTTTATGTTCTTCAGTTACTATATGTTAATGGCTGTATTACCAATGTATGTAGTTGACATAATGAATAAAAGTTCAATCAGTGCCGGAATTATTTTAACAGTATTTATTATTGGCTCAACAATTGCAAGATTTTTTATTGGAAATTGCCTCGATAGTTTTGATAGAAGAATATTATTACTAATATCCTCTATATTATTTTTAATTGCTAACCTTTTATATTATGGAGCACAGACATTTGAATCTTTGCTATTGCTTAGAATATTTCATGGTTGTACTTATGGTATGATGACTACAACTCTAAGTACAATTACAGCCGAACTTGTTCCAAGCTCAAGAAAGGGAGAAGGCATAGGATACTATGGCACTGGAATGAGCCTTGGAATGGTACTAGGTCCTTTTGTAGGTCTATATATATTCTCAAATTTTGGAGTTCACGAAATGTTTTTAATTGCAACAGTATCTTCATTTTTAACATTTTTGATAGGTATGTTGGTTCAAGTTCCTCGCATGAATAAAGAAGGGAAAATAAAAAGAAAAATTAAGTTTTTTGAGAGAGCTGTTTTGAAAATTTCTTTTATAGCATTTTTATTAGCACTTGGATACTGCTCGATCAGTTCTTTTTTGTCTCTGTATACTGAGGCTATGGATGAGCCCCATGCTGGTGGTTATTTTTTTCTATGTTATGGGGTTGCAATGATTATATCTCGTCCTGTAATTGGAAAAATATTTGATAAGGCTCAAGGGAAAAAAATTATAACTGTTTCATATTTTGTTTATATCTGTGGAATGTTATTGCTTAGTTATTCCTCTTCATATGTAGATTTTTGCATTGCAGGTTTATTATTGGGGATTGGTTTCGGATCTGTATTTTCTTGTTTGCAAACCATTATGGTGAATAGTGTTAATTCCTCGGCTCTAGGGACAGCGAATTCAACCTATTATTTATTTTTCGATAGCGGAATTGCATTAGGTTCTTGTTTATTGGGGCTTTTGGTGAATATTTTGGGATTTCAGTGGATGTTCAGAATTTCAAGTTTAATTATTTTTTATTCATTTCTGTTCTTCTATTTGTTCTTTATTAGACAGACAAATGTTCTACGAATAAATAAAGGTAAAGGAAGAGATAGTTCCTTGAATTAAAATATTTAAAAGGAATGATAACAAATTAATTTGGTTCGATTTAAATTGAAGATTCCTAATATTAACTGAATTCGAAAAATGATCGCAAGTTTTTCTATTTCCCATTTGGAACAGTCCCATTAGAATTATTATCTGACTCATATATTCAGTATGGTCTGTCAATCGTAGCTATAAATGAATAGAACATGGATCGAATTTGCTGTAATTAACTTGAATAACTATTTGATTTTATCTGAAATGCTCATGAGGCCCTATCAGATAGCCCTTATCAGTTTACTCAACTGATAAGGCCTGATTTATTTATAAATAAGGTGTGAGGGGGTTATCTAAGATGGAACTCACACTTTCCTTACTACAATGTGATTTCCTCATTTCCTTCAAGCACCATTCTCAACTGCTCCACCTCACCTCGAATCCCAATCCCCGGCTCCCACGAATCAATCAGACGAATTGCTTTCTGATTCGATTCTATTGCTTTCGTTTTCTCTCCTTTTCGGTACAACAGCTGTGCCATTCCATAATGATAATAGATCAGTTCAACTTGATTGGCGTTGTGTTTGTCATAGAGCATCTGTTCAAAGGCTTTTTCCGCTTTTTCGAGTTGATCACACTTGACGTAAGCCATGCCCAGGTTGAAATAGGCTTCTATCGTTTTTTCGCCGCCGTATGCGGCGCTGGTTGTGTTTGCCGCTTCGTATAATGTGATGGCTTCTTCATAGTGAGAGCGGGCGAAACTCAGGTCGCCGCGGACCAGAAGAACCCTGTGCCGGATAATGGGCGAGACGGGCTGATCTTTGATGCCGTCCAGCATTGCTGCCGCTTTGTCCGGATCTCCGGTTTTTAACAGCAGCCTCGATTGCAGGGCGATTCCCCATACTTTCAAGTCATCGTGATCCGGTGCGCCTGATTGTTCGAGTATCTTCAGGCCGGCTTCTATTTGCCTGAGAGCTCCGTCTGAATCGTTGACTTCCATCAGCGCCCAGCCTGCCGTGTCGATCCTGAAGTAGGCTTCCCGTGTGTGTTCGCCTGATTGATGGGCGGCATCGGCGGCTTTTAATCCGTATTCGATTCGCTGGGGCAGGTTGATTCTGCTTAGAAAATGGCTGATACGGATGATGAGTTTGATCAGGATGTCATGTTGTCCGGTTTCGCCCGACCATTCGATGACCTTTAGGATGTTCGGCCATTCCTTTTTCATTAGCTCTAAATTCCGTCCCAGCAGATAGCTCCAATAGACGGAATTCGGCTTTTCCCGTTTTATATGGGTTTCCGCATAATCCATATAATAATGCGCCCAGCGGCTTCGGGCTTCTTTTGCAAAATCAGGATTTTCGGATAAGTGCTGTTCTCCGTAAGCGACAACGGTTTGATGGGCTGCGTATTGAATTCTTCCTTCGCTTCGTTCCGGCTGTATTAAAGCATATGACCGCATTTGCTCAATCGCGTAATGAAAACGGCGGGCGTCTAATCCGGCCGCTTGAGCCAAGCTTTTTTCGTCAGGGGGCTTAGCGAAAAAGCAAAGCGTCTGCCATAGTTTCCGTGTGTCTTCATGACATCTGTTCCATGTGCGGCCGAAGAGAACCTCAAACAATTCCAATAATGAGTAACCCGCTTGTTTAAGCTCTTGAATGAGCTGGGGAGCGGGGATGTCGTCGTCTGACATGTATGCAATGCTGAGTGCCATGGCCTTCGGGTTGCCGGCGGCTGCCGAGACAAATTCATTCTTAAGGTCAGGCGATAGCTGCAACAGCTGCTCCAGCTTTTCCCGTTTATGCGGGAGATTGCATGTTTGCAGACAGCGGTGCACTTCTTGATGGAAAAAATCAAGGGCATCCGTTTGTTCAAGACCGCTCAGCTGGATGGCCGCCAGTTCTCCGAGGCCGTCCCGGTATGTCTGTTTTACGTTTTCCCGTGCCGTAAGGAGGACTTTTACGCCTTGCGGAAGGCCGATGATAAATTCGTGAATGTCACGTTCCGCTGTATCAATGCCGTCAACGATCAGCAGCACGGGTTTTTCATTTGAATGAGCGGCTAATGCATTGCGGACGACGAACCGTTTTTCGTTGATGGATTTGTCGATTTGTTCGGTGCGTCCGAGCTGGTAGGCGACCGTGTTTAAAAAATCACTGAAGCTTAATCCTTTCCAGTCAGCGCTGATCCAGATGATGCTGTTGAATGCCGGCCAATTTGAAGAACCTCCGGCACAAAGGCAGGCTGCTTCAAGAGCGATCGTTGTTTTTCCCATGCCGGCCCAGCCTGTGATTAAACAAACCGGTGACGGAGAAAGCATCCATTGCCGGATCGCTTCTATATCAAAGCCGCGGCCGATAAAGTTTCCGGTCCGGCGTGACGGTAAGTTATGCGTGACGGGCTGTTCCGTAAGCGCATTCGTTTCATGGCTTGGTCTGTCATGAAACAGCCGCTTTACTGCTTTTTCAACATCGTCATCACTCGGCGCTCCGAATGATCCGTCTTTCCGGAGTATTTTTGCTTTTTTTAGACAAGACGCCGTCCAAACGGGCAATGCGGGTTTGATGACGGGAATGGTGGTGGTTTCCAGAAGATCGGTCAGCCATTCAGAATCCATATCAGTCTTTTCTATAATGATCCAGATCATGCCGAACAGCTTTCCGTCGTCAATTCGTCCGGGAATGTAGTTTCCGCCCATCTGTCCGATCCAGCTTTTGATCGTGTTAGAGGAAACGCCTAATCGGAGTGCGATTTGATCTATATAAGACTGTCCTGTTTTTTCGTTCTTTTTCCTTCTGACTTTATAATCAGGATGAAGTTTCAGCGATTTGACGGCAGGTGCCAGCAGTTCTGCAAAATGTGTCCGGTTTTCAAGTTCAGCCATTAGCCTGCACCTCCTATTAGTACTATTTTATCAATTCAGTGTTTTTTGTATATGAAAAAATAAAAAGTACAGTGCGGCTGTCCTTTTATACAGCAGGAAAGGCTGTTGAACGTCTTGAAAAGCAGATAAAATAGGGGCAGTAATAGAGAAAACAAAAATGTATGCACTTACATTTCAGAGAAGAGAAAGGATTTTGCCAAATGACTCACACAGTGCCTCAAAACATGAAAGCGGCGGTTATGCACAACACGAGAGAAATCAAAATCGAAATATTGCCCGTGCCTGAGATCAATCATGATGAAGTGTTGATTAAGGTGATGGCTGTCGGAATTTGCGGATCTGATCTGCATTACTATACAAATGGCAGAATAGGCAATTATGTAGTGGAAAAACCATTTATCCTCGGTCATGAATGCGCGGGAGAAATTGCCGCCATCGGATCGTCTGTCGATCAATTTAAAATAGGAGACCGGGTCGCTGTCGAACCCGGTGTCACATGCGGACGCTGTGAGGCGTGTAAGGAGGGGCGTTATAACCTTTGCCCGGATGTACAGTTTTTGGCGACACCGCCGGTTGACGGCGCGTTTGTCCAATATATCAAAATGCGCCAGGACTTTGTTTTTTCGATTCCGGATTCACTATCCTATGAAGATGCGGCATTGATCGAACCGTTTTCTGTCGGTATTCATGCGGCCTCGAGAACGAAGCTTCAGCCCGGTTCAACGGTTGCGATCATGGGAATGGGCCCTGTGGGGCTGATGGCCGTTGCGGCAGCGAAAGCATACGGGGCAGGCACAATTATTGTGACCGACTTGGAGCCGCTGCGGTTAGAAGCTGCGAAAAAAATGGGAGCGACGCATGTCATCAATGTCCGGGAACAGGATGCCGGTGAAGAAATCAAAACGATCACGAATGGCAGAGGCGTTGATGCTGCTTGGGAAACAGCGGGGAATCCGGCGGCATTGCAATCCGCACTGGCTTCCGTGCGCCGGGGCGGAAAACTGGCGATTGTCGGTTTGCCTTCTCAGAACGAGATTCCGCTCAATGTGCCGTTTATTGCGGATAACGAGATTGATATTTACGGAATCTTCCGTTATGCGAATACGTATCCGAAGGGAATTGAATTTCTCGCTTCCGGCATAGTGGACACGAAGCACCTTATAACGGACCAATATCCGCTGGAGCAGACGCAAGAGGCGATGGAACGGGCCTTTCAATACAAAAATGAATGCTTAAAAGTGATGGTGTATCCAAATCGCTGAGTGAACGGGGAGGATCTTTGCATTCTCCCTCTTGCTTATCAAAAATGAAAACGGATTCTTGGGGTGGGAAATGATGATTGAAACAGAAAAAGCAGCGGCAGTAAAGACGAAATATCGCGGCCTGTCCTGGATGGAACGGATCGGCTACGGATTCGGCGATATGTCGTACAATATTATCTTTCAGTTTGTAAACGCATACTTATTATTCTACTATACAGACGTCGGCGGCATTAAGCCTGCGGTCATTGCAGCTTTGTTTCTTATCGTAAGGGTGCTGGACGCTATTTTTGACCCGATTATGGGCGTGCTTTTAGACAAGACGAATACAAGATGGGGAAAGGCAAGGCCGTATCTTTTGTGGGTGGCGTTTCCTTTTGCGCTATTTACGTTCTTATGCTTCACGACCCCTCATTTCGGCGAGACGGGGAACATGGTTTATGCGTACATCACTTATATTCTGCTTGGGATGTCCTTCAGCATGCAGACGATTCCGGTCAACAGCTTAACGGGGCGGATGACGAATTCCGTGGAGGAACGGACGGTTCTGACGACGACCCGGATGATTTTGGTTTATATCGGAATTCTGTTATCGATTTCCTGTGCGACCCCGCTTGCGGACGCCATCGGCGGGAAAGATCAGGCGTTCGGATTTCAGATGACGGCGCTTATCTATGCGGCGGTGAGCATCGCGTTGAATCTGTTCAGTTTCTTTACTGTGCGGGAACGGATTCAGCCTGAAAAAAGAAAAAAACAAGGAATGAAAAAAACGTTGTCCGTTTTGTTCCGAAACAAGCCTTTGCTCATTTTGGTTTCTGCATTTTTGGCGTTTGCGATTGGGTTTAACATTAAGCTCAGCACGATGGTGTACTATTTTACGTATAACGTCAGCCATAAGGAATTTGTATTTTTAGGAACCGTGTTGTTTTTCGGCGCAGCGCTGATCAGCAATCTGTTTATTCCTTTCTTTTCTGAGAAGCGGGGCCGGAAGCAGGTTATGATCATCACGGCGGCGCTATCGCTGATTTCTTATGCGGGCCTTCAGTTTACATCGTATTCTTCGCTGCCGCTTATTTTCTTTTGGCTTTTCGTTTCGGGATTTTTTACGACGCCTTTAAATACGCTTGCTTGGGGAATGGTTGCCGATTGTGTCGATTATGCGGAATGGAAAACCGGAGTCCGGGCTGATGGCGTGGTGATTTCGAGCATGAGTTTCATCAATAAGCTCGGAGTTGCGTTAGCCGGGTCATTTTCGGCCGTTTATCTCGGAATCGCCGGATATGCCGCGAATACCGATCAGACGGCCTCGTCATTGAATGCGATTAAAAATATGAATGCGCTCATCCCGGGATTGTTCATTCTGCTGTCTATTATTCTTATTTCTTTTTATCCTTTAACTGAAAAAAAATATCAGCAGATGATGTCTGATCTGGAACAAAGGGCTGCCAGATAAGTATACGTAAAATTTAAAATATTCTATGTAAACGGTTGTATTTATGACAGAAAGCACTATACTGAAACTATAATCGAGAATTGATAAATGAGTGTGATAATGTGGGAAGCCAATCTGTTATTTGTATTGGAGAATTGTTAATTGATTTCTTTTGTACCGATGTGGATGTTGATTTGACGGAAGGGCGTAATTTCTTAAAAAGTGCCGGTGGCGCACCGGCGAATGTGTCGGCAGCCATTGCTAAGCTGGGCGGAGACGCGGCTTTCAGCGGAAAAACAGGCAAAGATCCGTTCGGGTATTTTCTGAAGCAGACATTGGACGCCGCACATGTCGATACCTCTATGCTCGTCATGGATGAGAAAGCGCCTACAACGCTTGCGTTTGTTTCATTAAAACAAAATGGGGAGCGCGACTTTGTGTTTAACAGAGGAGCGGACGCTTTGTTCACGCTGGATGATATTGATCTGGAAAAGGTAAACGATGCCAAAATCCTTCATTTCGGGTCAGCGACGGCATTGTTATCTGATCCGTTTTGCTCAGCCTATTTACGGCTGATGTCGATTGCGAAAGACAATGGACAGTTTATTTCCTTCGATCCTAACTACCGTGAGGATTTATGGAAAGGAAGAGTTTCAGAGTTTATAAACACCGCAAAAAAAGCCGTTGCCGTAAGTGATTTTGTGAAAGTCAGTGACGAAGAGCTTGAGATCATCAGCGGTGCGAAGGATCATAAAGAAGGTGTTGCGGTTCTTCATGAGCTCGGGGCCGGCATTGTTGCGGTGACACTCGGGAAAAGCGGTACCCTTCTTTCAAATGGGAAGGATATTGACATCATTCCGAGCATTCCGGTGACATCAATAGACTCAACGGGAGCGGGAGATGCGTTTGTCGGCGCGGCGCTGTATCAGCTGGCGCGCACGGATGAGATTCAGACGGCAGCCGAAGATTTTGCGAAGCTGCGTGATATTGTCTCATTTGCCAATAAGGTGGGGGCGCTCGTGTGCACCAAAATCGGTGCGATCGATGCTTTGCCGAGCTTAAAAGAGGTTGAAGTATCACTGTAAAGTATGGAGGATGTTTCTTGAAAGTCATCGGACTTCGGGAAGCATCCTCTTTATTTAGGTCTGAAACCCTTTACGATATACGGTATACTTTAGAAAGGCATCCAGTAAATTGAACCGCTGTGAAGTACATACAATCACGTTTTTATCAGTTCTGAGTAAAACCAAGTTTCTGCTGCTGCCGTCATGTATAGTGTGACGGCCTATGATATTGAACCGCGGAGGAATGTTTTTCATGAAACATGTTTTTCTTATTGTGCAATGCGCGTTTTCTGTTTTTTGTTTTCTTTGTCTTGCCGCTGTCAATTGGTATCAGGGGAGTGAGCTTGTTTCTGATTCGTTTGATTGGAATTATACGGCTAAATTCTCAAAGCTTTTGAATGGGACGGATACGATTACAAGTCCGGAACAGATTTCGCAGCTGGATTTCTTTGTGTATGCGGCGAAGCATTATCCGTTAGTGAGCGGGTTGATGATCGGGCTGTTTGTTTATTTTTTGTTCTCACTGTATCTGGTCATAAAGAATTTCCGCCGGCACAAATGGGCTGAATGAGACTATTTTCATATAAAAATACATAAATTCAAGAGAAAATGAAACTTTTTTTGAAAAAAACAGTATATATAACTGTGAACTTGTTACTATTTAATTTTGGGAGGAAAATGAAAAATGAGTATTTTAGGAAGATTTAAAGACATCATGTCAAGTAATATCAATGCGTTGCTGGATAAAGCTGAAAACCCTGAAAAAATGGTTGATCAATATTTGCGGAATCTGAACAGTGATTTAGGAAAAGTGAAAGCGGAGACGGCTTCTGTCATGGCTGAGGAACAGCGGGCGAAAAGAGCGCTAACTGAATGCCAGGCTGATGCCGAAAAGATGGAAAGTTATGCGATGAAAGCGTTGCAGGCCGGCAATGAAGCTGATGCGCGGGCATTTTTGGAAAGGAAAGCGGCTGTTGAATCAAGACTGACCGAGCTGCAAACGGCTTATCAGCTCGCTTCATCCAACGCGTCTCAAATGCGCAAAATGCATGACAAGCTTGTCGCTGATATCGGAGAGCTTGAGTCGCGCCGAAATGCCATCAAAGCGAAGTGGTCTGTGGCAAAAACGCAGGAGAGAATGAACAAATTGGGGTCCTCTGTGTCAAATGCGGGCCAATCGCTGACAGCTTTCGGCAGAATGGAAGACAAGGTCAACCAAGCGCTTGATCACGCCAATGCGATGGCTGAGCTGAACGCGTCTCCGAAAGACGATATTGACGAGCTGACGGCTAAATATGACAGCAATCAAAGCAGTGTCGATGATGAATTGGCGGCGCTCAAGCAGAAAATGCTTTTCAGTAAAGATCAATAGACAGCGGGCTGCAGCTTTGTCCGATATAAAGAGAAAGTGAGAGAAACAGAATGATCATTTCTTATAAATGCCCGAACTGCGGCGATGATATGGTCTTTGACAGTTCATCCGGCATGCTGACATGTCACAGCTGCGGGCGGCAGGATCAGATTGAAAGCCTGCCAAAAGAGTATATAACGACGAGATTTTCCGAAAATGAGGCGAACGAGTACCGCTGTGAGAATTGCGGCGCGGTATTAATGACTGAGGCGGAAACGACGGCCACGACGTGCGGATTTTGCGGAGGAGCCGCCGTTCTCGCCGACCGATTATCGGGAAATCTCGCGCCTTCGATGGTGATCCCTTTTACGATCAGTAAAGAAGAGGCCATGAGCGCTTTTAAAAAGTGGTGCCGAAACGGCCGTCTGACACCGAAAGGATTTATGTCTGCCGATCGGGTGAAGAGCATAACCGGCATGTACGTGCCGTTTTGGATGTTTGATTTAAACAGCAAGGTTCAGGTCAATGCCGTTTGTACGAGAGTGCATCACTATGATGATGGAGAATACCGGGTGACGGAGACCGAGTATTACAACGCGTACCGCGATATCAATCTTGATTATCTCAAAATTCCGGTTGACGCTTCAGAAAAAATGAATGATGAATTAATGGACAAATTGGAACCTTACTCATACAGTGAGCTGAAGGAGTTTAATACGGCCTATTTAGCGGGATATATAGCGGAAAAGTACAATTATACCGATGACGATCTCTTTCCGCGCGCGAAGGATAAAATCAGCCATTATATTGATTCTTATATCAGATCCACCTTCTCCGGATATACGACGGCTGACATTACGGATGAGCAGATTCAGACCGATAAAATCAGCAGCTTTTACGTACTGCTTCCGGTCTGGATGGTCAGCTACGACTATGAGCGGGCTGAGCACATTTTTGCGATGAACGGGCAGACGGGCAAGGTTGTCGGCAAACCGCCGATCAGTGCCGGAAAAGTGGCCGCGTGGTTCGGCGGCATAACCGCCGGTGCGTTTGTAGCATTAAGACTCGTCTCACTTATGATAGGAGGCGGTTTTTGATGAAAGTATCCATAAAAAAAGCGTGTCTCTTCTGCTTCGTCCTTTTTCTGATGCTGTCTTTTTCTTTACATACATCGGCGTCTGCCGCGGAACAGAAGCAATATGTTTACGACAATGCTCATTTATTAACGAAGGATGAAACGAAGAAACTTGAGGAATTGGCCGGGAAGCTCGGGGCAAAGCGCCATACCGATTTTATCATTCTGACCGCAAACGGAACGGGCGGTAAGGACATCGAGCAGTACGCCGGTGATTTTTATGACAGTCATTTTAGCGGAAGTACGGCGATATTGACCATTGATATGAAAAATCGGGAAGTATTTATCTCCGGATATAAAAAGGCGGAGACGTATTTGAATAACAGCCGGCTGAATACGATCAGGAATACGATCTCGTCAGATATTTCCGCAGGCCATTATGAAAAGGCGTTTCAGACCTACATCAAGATGGCTTATAAAGATATGGGGAAAAGCCCGGACGACAAGTCTGACAATCTGCTGCTCACATGGTGGTTTCAGCTCATTATTGCCGCAGCCGCGGCCGGAATCGCCGTCACCGTGATGGTGTACAATTCCGGCGGCAAGGTCACCGTCACCGGCAGCACGTATATGGATCACGATACGTCTGAAGTGCTGAGCCAGCACGACACATATATCCGAACCGACGTTACAAGAGAAAAAAAAGCCTGATAAAGATAATGACAATGACGGCGGAGTCACGAGGGGCGGCACGAGTTACAGCGGAAGCAAGGGAAGTTTTTAAATTATATGTAAAGGATTTGAGCATACATGGGTTTTTTCAGAAATCAGTTAGCAAATGTGGTGGAGTGGGAAGAATTCAGAGACGACATGGTTTTCTATAAATGGAACAACCGTGAAATTAAAAAAGGCAGCCGTCTGATCATCCGGCCGGGACAGGATGCCATCTTTTTATACAACGGGAAGATTGAAGGGATTTTCCGTGATGACGGCGATTATGATATCGAATCAGAAATCATTCCGTTTCTATCTACACTAAAAGGGTTTAAGTTTGGTTTTAACAGCGGCATGCGGGCTGAAGTGCTGTTTGTGAATACGAAGGAGTTCACCGTGAAGTGGGGCACAAAAAACGCCATCAACATTCCGGCGGCAGGTATGCCGGGCGGTATGCCGATCCGCGCAAACGGCACATTTAACTTCAAGGTCATTGACTACATCGGATTGATTGATAAGATTGCGGGTGTCAAAGACAGCTATTTAGTGGAGGACATTAAAATCCGGATTACGTCTATTCTCGATCAGCTTTTGATGAAATGGATCACCAGAGAAGGAAAAGACATGTTCAATCTGCAGTCGAATTCCTTTGAAATCGGAAAAGGGATTCAAGAAGATCTTGATATGCAGCTGATCGGAGACGGCATGTCGATTACGGGCTTCAATATTATGAGCTTTAACTATCCGCAGGAAGTTCAGGATATGATTACGAAAAACGCTTCTTACGGCATGGTGGGCGATGTGAACCGCTATCAGCAGATTTCCATGACGGACGGAATGTCATCCGGCAAAATGAACGGAAGCGGCGCCGCCTCAGACATGGCGGGCATGATGATGGGAATGAATGTGGCAAATCAAATGATGAACCAAATGAACCAAAATCAGCAGAACCAGCCGCAGCAAGATCAAAGTCAGCAGAATCAGGGGACGGCACCGGCGAACGGCTCGGAAGGAGCGGATAAGCCGAAATTCTGTCCGAACTGCGGAACGAAAACGGAAGGCGCGAATTTTTGCCCGAATTGCGGACAGAAGCTTGCCTGACGATATACGAAAAAGAGGCCTTTTTGGGGCCTCTTTTTTTTGTCATGATTTCATCGTTTGAACGATGAGGGATGTCAGCGCTTTAGAACCCTCAGGTATGAGATGGACGCCGTCCGGTGTGAAGTATTCAGGGTGCTGCAATGCTTTTGCGTGCCAATCGACAAGCGTCACATTTTTCCGTGACTCGGCCTGCCGGCGCAATGATTCGTTTACTTTGCTTTCCCACTGCCGCGGCACACGTGTGTTGACAAGATAGATATCGGCTTTTGAAAAGGAGCTGATCAGTGATTCAATTTGGCTGTTTGTGAAATAGCCGTTCGTCCCTAACTCGATGATGACCGCTTTGTTCGGCTGATTAAATGACGCATATTCCGAAGTGAGCCGGAGTGCTTGAGAGACTTGTCTTCCTACCTTTCCGTCGATGGTGACATGAGGGAGGGACTGCCGCAGGTATGACGCAATGTCCAGCATCACCGAGTCACCGATGGCCAGCACGTCTTGCTGAGGCTGTGTTTGTTTTGAATCAGCCGTTTTTTGAGATGACCGTTCCTTTTTCTCTTCGTTTTTCTTTGTATTTGATTTGTCTGTTGGTTCTTTCTTGTTTTTGTCTGACGCGGTGTCCGTTTTTTCGCCGCCGTGTTTTTTCTTGCTGTCTTCTTCTTTTGCAGGCTGATCGTGATCGGCCGTTTTGTGCGAAGAGGCGGCGGTTTCTTGCTGATCATTTTGCGCGTACGTCCATTGCGGCTGTTTTTTCTCTTCGGCTATCCCTGACAGCCCGCCCGCAAATACGAGAATGGCGGCAAGAATGAGGCCGAGCGACATTCTGCTGATGACAGAGGACGTCTTCCATTCCAGAAAGCGGTTCAGAAACACGCGGCGTAAAAATGGCCGGAAGCCCGCAGTGCGGATCGGCTGTTCAATGAAATGGTAAGATAGCTCGGCAAGAATGAAAGTGGCGCCGATTCTGACGGCGCAGTGCCAATAAACCGGATTTCCGATTTCCTGTACGGGTGTGCTCAGCACGATAACCGGGTAATGCCAAAGATAGATTCCGTATGATCTCGTTCCGATCCAGCGAAGCGGCTTCCATGAAAGAACATGTCCCAAAAAGCTGCTCGGATGGCATAAACATGCGACAAGAACCGCTGCGGTGATGCTGATCAAAAGCATGCCGCCCTTGTACAGGAAGGGTTCATATTCATCCGTGTAAAAGACGCAAAGCAGCAGCGCGGCAAAAGCGGCAAGCTCCGTCCCGTGAAGCAGGTGTTTCATGCTGCTAGGCAGCCGTTTGGAAGATAATCGTTTCATCGGCCACACTAAAGCTAAAGCGCAGCCGATCAGCAATTCAAATGAGCGGGTATCCGTCCCGTAATAAACGCGGCTCGGATCTCCGCCAGGCACATACATCATACTCATTACGACTGCCGAACATAACGCGAGGAACATGACCGCGGCCGCAAGCCGGGCCCGTGTTTTACATATGTACATTCCCGCAAGCAGCAGGAAGGGCCATATGATATAAAACTGTTCTTCAATCGCCAGCGACCAAAGGTTTTTTAATGGCGAAGGGGAGCCGAAGCTGTCGAAATAAGAAAGTTGATGAAAGATAAACCACCAATTGCTTATGTAAAAAAGAGAGGAGACCGCATCTCCGCGTACGGTATGCAGGAGCTCGCTGTTAAACAATACGACCCAAATGACCGTCGTGATAATCATGAGATAAGCCGCCGGCAGAAGCCGCCTGATCCGGCGCACCCAAAAATCACGCAAATCAAGGGTGATGGCATTGCCTTGGGCAGGCAATATAATAGATGTAATTAAATACCCCGATAAAACAAAAAAGATATCAACACCGATGAAACCGCCGTCGGCCCAGTTAAAATTCAGATGATATGCGATAACTGCGAGGACGGCAAAGGCGCGAAGTCCATCCAGTCCGGGAATATAGCGGTGATGCAGTGACTTGTCTGACATGGTATTCCTCCAATAATGTGTGCGGAAATTCTCGCTGTTTTGCGGATGGCTATGGCAGATTTCTGTACAGTCTTCCATTTGTTCCGTTAATTAGACGCATTCGGAAGGGGATTTTGTTTCAGAAAAAATGAATGAAATGCTGTGATTTTCTTAAACTTTTCAGCCCCTGTCCGGCGTCTGTTATATGAAAAGGGTCCCTTGTGCATCTTGGCTGTTGCGGGACGAAAGAAAAAATCCATGATCTGCGGATATCATGGATTTTTTTCTTTCTTTATCTGATGTAGCGGTCTCCGACAAGCAGCTTGGAGATGACGGAGGTCGGTATTGTAAACTCTGTAACGCCCATATATCCGGGTGCTGCTTCATATTCGTCAAATGAGATGACAAGTTTGTGCTTATCTGTAATATAAAAATTCTGGTCGGCGCGGATGGCTTTAAAAGGCTCCGTCATATCATCATCTTCGACCCAGTATATTTTATTCGGATCTTCTTTCATCTGTTTTTTCATTTGTTCTTTAATATTTTGGCTGATGACTTTAATATAACGGTCATCTTTAAATAAGCTCTTTAACGTAAGCACGGCCTCATTCTTTTTATCAATCGTGATGTAACGGCTTTGTGTATAAGAGGAAGCTTGCGTTTTTTCGATATCACGTCGGATTGAGATCAGATCCGCTGTGTCAGTAACGGTTTCATAATCGCTGTAAATACTGAGGTGGCCTTTTTTGCTTTTTGAGGTCGCCTTCATAAATTCCTGATACAGCTTTTTGCTTTCTTTCATGTAATGCCGGTTGATGCTGTCTTCGAGTTTATGATCGGAAAGTCCGGACAGAGCGGGCGTTTTCACATCAATGCTTGATTGGTTCTTTTCTTCCTTCATCTCCGTGAATGTGATGGCTTGGACGACTTTGCCGATGACGGGGATTTTAGACATGGCTTGTGCGGCATCCGGATTGATATTGACAACGGCGGTAAATAAGACGGCCGCAGCGACTGCCGCGGATGTCGGCCACATCACGATTCGTTTTTTCTTCGGTTTTTGCCGAAGGGCTTTTTCGACAATGCTGTCCAGTTCCTTAGGAATGGGCACACTTTTATACTCTTCTCTTAATTGTTCTAATCTCTTTTCCATTAAGAAAGATCCTCCTTCGTCAGCTGAATGCGCATGAGCTTCAGCCCCCTGTAAAGGCGTGTTTTGACGGTGTTGATGTTTTCCCCCGTGATGTCCGCGATTTCTTCTAATTTCAGGTCTTCAAAGAAACGCAGAATGATAATGGTTTTATATTGATGCGGCAGGTCATCGAGCGCTTCGTGAAGGTCTGTGTCCTTGTAGTGATCTTCCTTTCCGCGGCTTAAAAACTCGATCGTTTCATCGTCCATCACTTTCAGTTTTTTCTGTTTGCGGAGAAAATCAATGGCCGTGCGGACTAAAATTTTATAAAACCAGCTTTTGATCACATCGGGGTTTTTGACGGATTCGACCGATGTCAGCGCTTTTTGAATTGATTCCTGAACAATATCTAACGCGTCATCCTTGTTCTTTACGTAACTGTACGCCAGCCGGTAAAAGTCTTCCTTGCGCTCAGTTATGCACGTCACAAGCGACGCTTTGGCTGTTTCGTTCTTCATTGCTTCAAAGGGCTCCTTTTTTAAAAATACGTATCATAGGCTGCTGCCTAAGGATAGACGGGACAGGGTAAAAAATAGTTTGCGCAGAGGGGATCATTTTTAAAAGGAAAAGGAAGGAAAGACGATGAGATGAAAAAAAGAGCCGGAACGGCTCTTTTTCGGATGAGTCTGATATTCAGCTAACGGTTTAGTTCGGTTTGACTAAGATTTTCACTTGGTTTTTCTCTTTGATTAAAGCGCCGAAGCCTTCTTCAATCAGGTCGTCGAGCACGATTTTTTTTCGTGACGAGCTTATCTGCTGAGAAGTAGCCCTCTTTCATCAGTGCAAGAACGGAAGGGAAGATGTCACGGTATCCGATAATGCCTTTTACGGTCCGTTCTTTGATGACGATATCGTTCGGATGAATTTCCGCTCCTTTTTCCCAGATGCTGACGATAACCGTTTCACCGGCAATGTTTGTTGACTGGATCGCCTGGCGGAGAACGACAGGAACGCCTGTTACTTCATAAGAAACATCAACGCCGCCGTTTGTGCGTTTAGCGATTTCTTCAACGACATCGTCCGTTTTTGACGGATCAATGATGATAGCGCCGAGTTCTTTCGCTTTTTCCTGACGTTCCGGTGAAAGTTCAACCGCGTAAATATCTGTGGCGCCGGCCGCTTTCAGGGCTTCAATCACAAGCAGCCCGATCGGTCCGCAGCCAAAAACTGCCGCCTTGTCGCCCGCTTTTAATTTGCTTTGGCGGACGGCGTAAAGCGCTACCGCTGACGGCTCAACAAGCGCGCCCTGTTCGTAAGAAAGCTCTTCAGGAAGCTTAAACAGCAATTCTTCGTCAACGGATACATATTCAGAAAATCCGCCGCCGCCTCCGGCTAAGCCTAAGAATCCCATTTGTTCATCAAGGTTATAGGCTCCCTGATGTCCGTGTGTGGCAAAAATCGGTTCCACGACGACACGGTCGCCGACGCTGTAATTTTTGACGCCTTCGCCCACTTCAACGACTTCTCCTGAGAATTCGTGACCCATCGTGACGGGCGCCATTTCGTTTGTTAACGGATGAGGTTTGCCGACCGGAATAAAGATCGGGCCTCCCAAATATTCATGAAGGTCGCTTCCGCAAATCCCGCACCATTTGACTTTAATTTTGACTTTACCCGGTTCTGCTTTAGGTTCATCAATGTTTTCGATTCGAATGTCTTTTTGATTGTGCCATCTTGCCGCTTTCATTGATTATCACTCCTAGTCTGATTGAAACGAGTATAGGTACATGATCAATATGAACCACGGTTAAAAGGAATAAAGTGCCTGCTTCCTAAAGCCTGATTTCTCAAAATATATCATATTATGCAACTATCAATAGGCCTTATAAAAAGTCCATATTGAATGCAGAAATACTCTATGAATATTATAACGCTAATGAATTAAATTTTGTAGTATAATTTACCATGGAATTATATAGAACAGGAAATTGTGCCGTCGTTATGTGCATGTCTCATCACGTTGTAATGAACATGTAAAGTGATTGAAATATTATAATCGTCTTTCTGGTGTATAATTTTGCCTAGAATAAAGAATCAGGAGGACGAAAGCTTGAAGAAGTTATTCTTAGCCTTATTGATTTTAGCAGGAAGCACGCTGGGAGCGATCAGTTACTCTTCTGATGCAAGTGCTAAAAAAGTGAACGGAAATATTACATGGTATAATGGAGTCGGTAAAAAAGGATCTTCCGGTAAAAAACTGGGACACTGGGATTGCGCGACAAAATTAGGATTTGACGTTCCGAGAAACGGAACGAAAATCAGAGCTTATGCGAAAGCAAAACCGAAAAAGGTTATCACCGTATACAAAAATGATGTAGGCCGTCTGCCGAATGCCGTATTGGATGTCAGCCCGAAAGCGTTCAAAGCGCTCGGATATCCGTTAAGCAAAGGAAGAGTATCCGGACACTACAGCTATTAAAATAGACCATCTTAAAAAGCAAGGACACTGATTCTTGCTTTTTCTGATTGACGGAGAGATTGATAATGAAGAAGAAACGATGGATCTGGATGTTGCTGGCCGCCGTTTTGGCGGCGGCGGTCATCGCGGCCGTTTTACTGATTAAAGGAAAAAGCGACGGCGGCGGGAAAGCCGTTGTCTCCGGCGGTCATGACAAGCTGCTTGTTTCCATTACAGACAAAGATCTGATGACGAAATATTACGAGGACGGCCGCGTGCTGTACGAGGAAAAGCTTTCGGCATATCCGGCGTTTGCGCTGGATGATGCCCATCAGGTGCTCTATTTTGTCGGGAATAATGACCAAAATGAGATGCGTCTGTATAAGCTTGATCTGAAGACGAAAAAGAAGACGGTGCTTTATAAAGGAACGGCAAGCGCTGACAGTCTGTTTTTATCAAAGGATCTGACGCACATTTATTTCCGTCTCGGAAAAGCGGATGAAGATATTTTCCGTCTCGCATCTTTTGATTTGAAAACGAAACGTTATGAAAATCTGTATCCCGCCGCCGATGAGAAAGACGACAGTGTAAGCAGCTTCTTTTATAACCGCAGCCAAAACGATTTTGCGCTTCTGCATTATTCCGTAAAAGAGGATTATCAAAAAACGGATGAGGCAAATGAGAAGGGGATTGACCCTGAACCGACGAATATCCGGTTTGCAGCAGGAGCGGGCGAACACCTTCAGGACCTGACAAACCTTGAACAGTTTATCAGCGACGTGGCGGTGTCACCGGACGGAAAGAACCTTGTCTTTACATCTTATACACAAAAAGGGACGGAACAAAAAGCGTCCATCCGTCTGATGAATGTCAAAACGAAAAAAAGATGAAACGATTATCTCAAACGGGAAGGACTTCGCTCCGCTGATTGATGCCCAGCCTCAGTTTTCTAAAGACGGCAGCATCATTTATTTCATGGCGGAAGCAAAAGGCGCTAAGCGTCTGAAGGATGAAACGGGGCGGAATGCGAAGGTCCGGACCATTTATGCTTATCATTTGGATACGAAAAAATGCGAAAAAGTCTGGGAAAATGACAACGGCATTATCAACAGTTTTTCCGTCATCCAATCATGAAAAAAAACACTCAGCGCCCGCTGGGTGTTTTTTAATGAACAAAGCTGGCTGCGGCTGAGGCGAGCCATTTGAAAAAACGGAGAATCGGAACGGCAAAATGAAGCGTTTCGATGAATGACTGTGCGGCAAGGTTTATTTTCCGCCGTTTTGCCATTTCCTTCAGATCTTTCTGCTGCCGATCGTTTTTCATGTTCATTGCTCCTTTGCATCGTAAAAGGACATGATAACGCAAAGGCCTCTCATGAGACATGGAGGCCTTCTCTATGTTGAGACTCGTAAAAGGGAGGTCTAACTTGATGCCGTTTGATTATTGTTTTGGAGATTTACCAACGAACGGACGCCGTCGATCATTTTACTGCCGCAAAGGGGGCAAGTCGGGGTATCACTGCCGGCAAAATTCTTTCTGCTCCAGCCGATACAGTCCTCTTTTGTGCATTCCCACGTACTGACATCTTCTTTAGGCAGCGGTTCCTGATTACGTTTGTTGTAGTAAGACATAAAGTCACTTCTTCCCTTATGAATTTTCGTGCACTCCTTCATTGTCTCATACTTTTCCCTAATCTCCTAATTCCTTTTTCTATCCAGATTTCCAATGAGGGTGCATCGTCTTCCTGTTATTACAGTATATGCAAATAAGCGCCTTCTTATTTTTTATTTTTGGATAAATGAAAAAAGCCCCTTCTGGAGAAAAGGGGGAGATGTTTGTTTACTGCTTATCCGTGACGTCCATCGGTCTCATCATGTCGTAATCTTCGTGCTCTAAAATATGACAGTGCCATACGTAGCGTCCGCTGTATGGAGCGAAAGTCGCCGCGATTCTGATGACTTCCCCCGAGTGCGCCTGCACGGTGTCTTTCCAGCCTTTTTCACTTGGAGGAGGCGGGACGGCGGGGCCTGTATACACAATGTCGCCGAATTTGTTATAACGCTCTAAGTCAAAAGGACGCCGGTCAAGGATTTGGAAGGACACAAGGTGCAGGTGTATCGGATGGGTTCCCCCCATCGGATTGATAATCGACCAGATTTCCGTTGTGCCGAGCTTCGGCGCTTCTGTCACAGGATCATGCCATCGCTTGTTATTCAGCGTCAAAACGGGCCGGCCGTATTTGTCTTGCGTATTTGTGAGTTTAAGCGTCCTGATATTGTGTATTCTTTTTGATGTCACATTAGGCATTGTTGAAAGATATTTAGGCTTCCGGCTTGTGTCTTCTCCCTTCAGCGGTTTTGTGACGCGGAATTGCATCACATTGGCGTCTGTATCCGGATCGACGTCGCCCCCGCAGCCGGTGCCGTTCGTTAAAATGATATGTTCTCCGTCAAAGGCGGAGAAATCGATGAGCACATCATACCGCTCGGCCGGGGCTAAGCTGATAGATTGTGTTTTGACAGAGCGGGGAAGCAGTCCGCCGTCAGAACCGATTTGGATAAACTTCCCGCCGTTATTGAGCGAGAGAGAAAATGTTCTCGTATTGGAGGCATTAAGGATGCGGAAACGATATGTCCGCGGTTCAACTTCCATATACGGCCACGCTTTACCATTGACGAGAATGGTATTTCCGCAAAAAAACGGGACGATGGAAGGGTCGGGCAGCGTTTCGGAAGGGTTAGCAGGTCCGCTCGGATAAGACAAGGAACCGTCGTCATTTAACGTGCGGTCCAAAATCATAAGCGGTACGTCGTACTCTCCGGAGGGAAGCTTCAGCTGCTTTTCTTTTCGCTCGCGGATGATATACATCCCGGCAAGCCCGGCGTACACATTGAGCCTCGTAATCGCCATGGCGTGATCGTGATACCATAACAGAGCCCCGCGCTGTTTGTTTGGATAATGGTATACCTCTTTCTCAAAATAAGGACCCGTTTCCTTAAAATCCTTCGTGAACCATGCTTCCGGGTAGCCGTCGCTGTCCGGCGGCGTTGCTCCTCCGTGTAAATGGACGACGGTTTTGACATCGGGTTCCTGATGGCCGCTTTCTGAATGGTGAATGGTATGATCCACGGGCAGAAAATGCTTATCCGGCAGGTCATTCATCCATTTAATATAGACGTTTTCATCTTTGTTCACGTCGATCGTCGGGCCGGGAAACAAACCGTTATACCCCCAAAGCCGGGTCGGCGGGAGATCGCGGTGCAGCTTGTGAAAGCATTCCTTCATGGTGACTTCATAATACGTGCTGCCGTCTGATTTCTTCTGCGGCTGGAGTGTTTCGATAATCGGCAGTTCATCTGCAAATTTTTCTAGTGCCATTTTTCATCCTGTCCTTATCATTTATTGAAATCCTGTACTACAGTTAATGCTGCCTGGAACAGGTTGGTTAAAAAAACACCCGCCCTTTTTTGAGGGGGGTGTCTGCGGTTATTGCGCAACCCGGCTTTCGGAAGCGCTCTCTTTCGGTTTTTGTTTTTTGCGGAATACATATGAGGCAAGTACCAGCAGAGTAATAAATCCTGTCAGCAGAAATTCAGACCTCATTGAACTGATAAACAGCATAGATAACAAGATGGCGCAAATGGCGATGATCGTCAGGTAGGTTAAGTACGGATAAAACCACATTTTGATTTTAAGAGATTCAGGGTTTGTCCGTTCGATTTTCTTTCTCATTCTCAGATGTGAGACGGCGATAACAAGATAAACTAGCAGTGCGATCGCCCCTGATGAATTGACCAGGAACAAAAATACGGAGTCGGGAGAAAAGTAGTTCATAACAACGGCAATATAGGAGAAAAAGGTGCCGGCGATAATGGCTTGAACCGGTACGCCTCTTTTACTCAGTTTCATAAAACGCCGCGGCGCTTCATTTCGCTCTGCCAGTGAATACAGCATCCGTGACGTCGTATAAAGCCCGGAGTTCAGGCAGGACAGAACGGCTGTCAGGACGATGAAATTCATGATTTGAGCGGCTGCGGGAACCCCGATATGGCTCAAAACGGCAACGAAGGGGCTTTCCAAAATATTGGCTGAATCCCACGGCAGCAGTGTGACCACAACCGCAATGGAGCCGACGTAAAAAATAATGATCCGCCAAACGACTGAGCGGGTCGCCTTCGTGACGGATTCGACCGGATTTGACGTTTCTCCGGCTGCGATTGCGACGATTTCAGATCCCATGAAAGAAAAAATGACAACGACGATGCCGAGCAGAACGGAACTTGGACCTTTAGGGAAAAATCCGCCGCTGCCCGCCAGATTTTCCAGCCCGACCGGTTTGCTGCCGGGGACGATTCCGAAAATGAACGCAAATCCCGCGATTAAGAAGACAACGATCGTCGCTACCTTCACTAAGGAAAGCCAGTATTCAAATTCGCCGAACGATTTAACTGAATAAATATTCGTCAGTGTTAACAGCACGGTCAGAAGCAGACTCGTCAGCCATAACGGAATGCCCGGGAACCAGTACTGTATGATTCCGGCGCCTGCAATGGCTTCAATGGCAATGACGATGACCCAGAAAAACCAATACAGCCATCCGATCGTAAAACCGGCCCAAGGACCGATGGCGTCATGCGCGTACTGTGAAAACGAACCGCTTGTCGGGTTGACGGAGGACATTTCCCCCAGCATTCTCATAATAAAAATCACTAATAATCCTGCTAAAGCGTAGGAGACAATCGCTCCGGGTCCGGTGGAATGAATGACGGATCCGCTTCCGACAAATAATCCGGCGCCGATCACGCCGGCAATTGAAATCATAGTCATATGCCGGGTTTTTAATCCCTTTGATAAAGAGTTAGGCTGATTCATTCTTTGCCTCCTTTTGGCTTGTTTATGCTGAATATTCCGACAAGTATTATTCTATCATAAATGCCGCAGACAGTTGAAAATGATGTAAGAAAATATGACATTTTTTCTCGTCCGTACAGCAGAAGGTGCCGGAAGGAAAAGAAATAATTTTCTGTTATTTTTGTGTTTTAATGGGTTTGAAAATAATTCCATGAACATAGGGTGGCGAGAATCCTTGATACGATTGGGATGAGAGGGGTTTCGTGAATAAAAATAAGTTTCCTGAGCGCATAAATGTTCTATGCTTACTATTTTTCTGTGGAAAGTGAATCATGTTTCTATAGACCCACTGTGTCTTCGCTTTGTATGATAATGAAGGAAAAATTGAACGGGAAGGAGGATTTTCAGTGGAGAGATATCATGAATTGAAAAAAGGCGAAACCGGAGCGATTGTCAGTATTGGCGCATATGCGGCATTGTCGGCTGTGAAGCTTGTGATCGGTTATTTGTTTCACTCAGAAGCGCTTCAGGCCGACGGTTTAAATAATACGACTGATATCGTGGCATCTGCGGCTGTTTTCATCGGTTTGCGCATCTCTCAGAAACCTCCTGACGAAGATCATCCTTACGGCCATTTTCGGGCAGAGACCGTCGCGTCACTCATCGCTTCCATTATTATGATGCTTGTCGGAATGCAAGTGCTGTTCAGCGCCGCGCAATCTATTTTTTCCGTTAAAGAGGAAACACCGGATATGATAGCCGCCTGGACGGCCGCGGGGAGCGCCGTCGTGATGCTGGTGGTCTACCGCTATACGAAAGGGCTTGCCAAAAAGGTAAACAGCCAGGCCCTTTCAGCTGCGGCCGCTGATAATAAATCAGATGCGCTCGTCAGTATCGGCACGTTTATCGGAATTTTTGCTTCACAGTTCCATTTGGCTTGGGTGGATACGGTTACCGCGTTTATCATCGGGGTGATCATCTGCAAAACCGCGTGGGATATTTTTAAGGAATCCTCTCATTCGCTGACTGACGGTTTTGATGTCAAACATATTTCTGATTATAAAAAGACGATTGAACAGATTGCGGGCGTCAGCCGTTTAAAAGATATTAAAGCGAGATATCTGGGCAGCTCCGTTCATATTGATGTCGTCATTGAAGTGCCGTCTGATCTGAACATTAAAGAGAGTCATGAGATCGCAAATGAGGTAGAACGCAAGATGAAAGAGGAACATGCCATTGACCATTCACACGTTCATATGGAGCCTCTCCAGCTGAAATAAAGCTTCCTTTCTAAAGGGAGCTTTTTCCTTTTTCAGACTGGAAACAATTCGCTGGAAACGTTTTTTTATACTGTTTATATTTTGTGGTAAAGTTAGGTTACGATAATTGAAATTTGAGAGATGACTAGGAGGAGAAGAATGGCTTATAAAGAAGAGCTGCATCCGCTGCTGGAGAAAGCCGTTGAGCATATTGAAAACATCATCATAGGAAAACGGGATATCGCCATACTCAGTCTGGCCGCCATTCTCGCAAAAGGGCATGTGCTGCTGGAAGACGTGCCGGGAGTCGGAAAAACGATGATGGTCCGCGCTTTGGCCAAGCTGATCGGAGCTGACTTTAAGAGGATTCAGTTCACGCCGGATCTTCTGCCGTCAGACGTGACGGGTGTCTCTATTTATAATACGAAAACGATGGAATTTGAATACCGCCCGGGACCGATCATGGGGAATATCGTGCTGGCTGATGAAATTAACAGAACCTCTCCGAAAACGCAGTCTTCCCTGCTTGAGGCGATGGAGGAAGGGAATGTCACGATTGACGGAAAGACAATGCGGCTGGCTGAGCCGTTTTTCGTCATGGCCACACAAAACCCGGTTGAATATGAAGGAACGTATCCGCTTCCCGAAGCCCAGCTTGACCGGTTTTTATTTAAGCTGCGCATGGGCTACCCGACTGCCGAGGAAGAGCTTCAAGTTCTGTCTTTGCAGGAAGGGCGCAATCCGCTTGAAACAATCGAGCCCGTCATTTCTAAAGAACAGTTTATCAGCCTTCAGCAAAAACTGGAGCAGGTGCGGGTGGATGATGGAATTAAAGCATATATCGTCGGCATTACTCAGCATACCCGCCGGCATCCGTCCGTACATCTGGGCGTAAGTCCGCGCGGTTCAATCTCATTAATGAAAGCCGCGCAGGCGTACGCGCTGCTTTATGACCGCGATTACGTCATTCCTGATGACGTCCAGTATTTGGCTCCGTATACGCTGCCGCACAGAATGATCCTGACCGCAGAGGCGAAATTTAACGATGTGACGCCGGAAGCGATTATAGAAGACATCATGCAAACGGAAAAAGTGCCCGTCCAAAGGATGTCGGTCCGCTAATGAGAAAGAAGATGCATTGGCTTCTATATGGCTGGAAGCTGCTTATGTTGGCCGTACTGACGGCGGCTGTCTTCTCTTATGCCATGTTTCAGGGCGGATTTGTGAGCTGGTTTTTATTTTATGCGTTTTTGCCGTTTACTGTTTACGCCGGGCTGGTCGCTGTGTACCCGCTGCGGGCGTTTCAGGTGACGCGTGACGTGTCCTCTGCCCAGTTAACCTCAGGCGACAGGCTGTCTGTCACCATCAGGCTGACGAGGCGCCTGCCGTTTCCGCTGACATATATGGTCATTGAAGATGTGATGCCGGAAACGCTTGGCGAGAGGCGCAGTGCGAAACAGCTCGTGTTTCCGTGGTTTCAAAGGAAGCTGACGTTACAATATGAGCTGCCGCAGGTGCCGCGCGGAGAGCATCATTTACATACGATAAGAGTGCGGACGGGAGATGTTCTCGGGCTTTTGGACAAGACGGCGTCGTTTTCCGTTACGGATACGGTTCTGGTTTTCCCGGCGTACGGGTCTGTTCACTATAAGCCGCAGGCCGCATCCGGAGAAGAGGGTGCGGCTGCCGGCGCTCCGTTTCAGGTACACCGCTCCGCAATGGCTGCGAGCGTCAGAAATTATCAGCCGGGCGACCGGTTTTCCGCACTTGACTGGAAAACATCAGCGCGGCGAAATGAGCTGATGACGAAGGAATTTGACCCGCTGCAGAGTGTGAATATGACTCTCCTTTTGGACTGCAGGCCGTCCCCATCGTTTGAAGCCGCGGTATCAGCTTCGGCATCCCTGCTTTACACGGCGCTTGTGAAGGGCTCTCCCGCAGGATTTATTTCATTGGGGAGCGACCGGACCGTATTTCCCGTCCGGGAGGGAGACCGGCATTTCAGAAAGATGCTGCGTTACCTGGCATCAGCTTCAGAATCGGAAGAAGCTGATGCAGGCGGGCGTTTAGGAAAAGAGCTGGCGGATCCGCGCGTCCGCAAAGCTTCCATTGCCGTCGTGACGGGCAGTCTTACAGAAGACCTTCTCAAACAGGCTGAGCCCGGCCGTGCTGACATGACGGTGTTTTTGGCGAAAGAAACGAATGCCGCGCTTTCAGAGAAAGAACGGAAACTCGCTCTCATCTTCGCTCAAAAAAATATTAAGGTGCAAATGATCAGGGACAAACGGGTGTCCCATGTTGTTTAGAAAGAGAGGTGGCGCGCCATGCCGCATGACGAGAACCAGGGAAGCAGGCTGAGTCTGCTGCTGTTTTATTTTCTCGCTTTTTTATTGTTATGGGAATGGCTCAGGCCGCTGCACAATTTTACAGATACAAAACATACCGGTTTTTTCATCGTTTTTATCGGTTTGGCATTTCTGCTGTCATTCTTCCGGATGAGGTGGTACGTCACCGTGCCGTCCTGCATTCTGTTTACGTTGATCAGTATTCACATCCTGTTTTATAAAGGTTCGGTTTTTCAGCCGGAATGGCTCGTTTCTTTTTTGCGGGACGTGATGCAAAATGCCCGCCACATCGGGTCCGGAAGATGGAATGACATGAATCCGTCATTCCGCACATTGCTGTTTTTTGTGCTTTTATGGCTGCTCGTGTATTTGCTGCATTACTGGGTGATCTATCAGCGGAAAATATTATTCTTTTTTATCATGACGGTGGCGTATATCACCGTGCTTGATACGTTTACTCCTTATGATGCCGCGTACGCCGTCATCCGGATCGTCTTTATCGGCTTTTTGATGATGGGGCTTTTGTATATGGAGCGCATCCGGCTTACGGAACACATAGCGTTTAAAAAAAGATTGATACTCAAATGGTTTCTGCCGCTGATGCTGTTTATCTGCGCTTCCGTCGTGTTCGGGCTGGCGGCTCCGAAATCAGACCCGAACTGGCCGGACCCCGTGCCGTTTCTTAAAAAAATAACAAACCACAAGGAAGTGCCCGCCGCCGAAAGCAAAATCGGCTACGGCAATCATGATGAAACATTGGGCGGCCCTTTTCAGCAGGATGATACGCCGGTTTTTACATGGAAGGGAAAAGAACGGGCGTACTTCCGGGTGGAAACGAAGGATACATACACGGGGAAAGGCTGGGTGGAGACCGATCAGGGCATGTCCTATAAACTGAACGGCGGCAACGTGGAAGATATATGGTTTGACCGGAGTGTGCAGACGAGCCGGTATACGGCACAGGTGTCCATTGATGAGAATTATCTCTATAATCACGTCATGTATCCGATCGGCGTCTCCAATATTAAACCGAAGCACTCGATTCAGCTTGAAATGAACGGAAACACCGAGCAAATTACGCCGGTCAGTGAACAAGTGGGCAACATCCGCAATATGGGACGGTACACGGTGACTTTTCAGGCGCCCGTCTTTAAGCTGAATGATCTCAGAAAAGTGAAAGTGAAACGATACCGTGAGCAGAATCAATTCAATGACCGGTATTTACAGGTCCCCGACAGCCTTCCGAAAAGAGTGAGACAGCTTGCGGACAGACTGACGCGGGATCATCATAATATGTTCGATAAAGCGAAGGCGATCGAGGATTATCTCGGATCTTCCGCATTTTCGTATCATACACAGGATGTCGCGGTTCCGGAGCCCAATCAGGATTATGTCGATCAATTTCTGTTTGAAACGAAAAGAGGATATTGTGATAACTTTTCATCGGCAATGGCTGTGCTGCTCCGCTCTGCGGGAATTCCCGCCCGTTGGGTGAAGGGCTATACATCCGGCGAATATAAAGGGGCAGGCGACCATAACGGCCACATTTATGAAGTCACAAACAATAACGCCCATTCGTGGGTAGAAGTGTATTTTCCCGATCAGGGCTGGGTGACGTTTGAGCCGACAAAAGGCTTCACCAATCCGACGGAGTTTACGTCAGAGCAAAATCATACCGCGGCAAAAGACAGCGGAGGCTCAGCGGGGAATTCGGATTCACCATCTGACAAGCAGCGTCAGGAAACAAAGCCAGAAAAAGAAGAAACACCGAAAAAGCGGGATCACAGTGCGGCACCGCAGCCTGTGATCCGCAACAAAACCGCGGCACACCTGTGGCCGTATGCAGCCATCGTCATCGTGATTTCAGCCGCGGCGGCACTCGCCTGGCTGCTCCGGGCGCGCTGGATTCCGCACGTTACAGCAGCCAGATTGAAGCGGCGAACGGATGAAGACGTCTTTTTCGACGCATATGCCGCGCTGCTCCGCCAGCTGAAACGAAAAGGATTCAGCAGGGGAGACGGAGAAACACTGCGCGATTTTGCCGCGAGGATTGACGAGGCGTACCATACAAACGACATGTCCGAGCTGACGCTGCTCTATGAGCGGGCCTTATACCGCAGGGATAATGCAGCGGAGCTTTGGAATGAATCGGGACAGTTGTGGGAAAATATAATTAAAAGAAGATAGTCTTGACCGCATATCGTCCTGTTGTTAGAATAAATGAATGTTAAATGGGAGCCCGGGAGCGTTAAAAAGCCGGGCTTCCGGACAAGTCTTGCCGACAGAGGGCTGAACGTGTGTCCTCCGTTTTTTCTGTGTCAAAAACTTAGAGGAGATTAGGTGACAACCATGACGAAGTTAGTGAATGAAATGATTCTTGTTCTTGATTTCGGCAGTCAGTATAACCAGCTGATTACCCGCCGGATCCGTGAATTTGGCGTATATAGCGAGCTGCATCCCCATACGTTGACAGCTGAGGAAATCAAAGAAATGAATCCAAAAGGAATTATCCTTTCAGGCGGACCAAACAGTGTATATGATGAAGGGTCTTTCCGCTGTGATGAAAAAATCTTTGAACTTGATATTCCTGTATTGGGCATCTGCTACGGCATGCAGCTGATGACTCATTACCTCGGAGGGAAAGTCGAGGCGGCAAGCCAGCGCGAATACGGAAAAGCGAGCATTCAGATTCAAGGAACTCCTGACTTGTTCAAAGATCTTCCGGAAGAACAAGTTGTCTGGATGAGCCACGGCGACTTAGTCGTACAAGTGCCGGAAGGGTTTACGGTAGACGCGACAAGCCATCACTGCCCGAACTCGGCGATGAGCAAAAAAGACAAAAAATGGTACGGTGTTCAGTTCCATCCGGAAGTCCGTCATTCAGAATACGGAAATGACCTTCTGAAAAACTTTGTCTTCGGGCCTTGTGAATGTAAAGGCGAATGGTCAATGGAAAACTTTATCGAAATCGAAATGCAAAAAATCCGCGAAACCGTCGGAGACAAACAAGTGCTTTGCGCTTTGAGCGGCGGAGTCGATTCTTCTGTCGTAGCCGTTTTGATTCATAAAGCGATCGGCGACCAGCTGACTTGTATTTTCGTAGATCACGGCCTTCTCCGCAAAGGCGAAGCGGAAGGCGTCATGAAAACGTTCAGCGAAGGCTTTAATATGAATGTCATTAAAGTTGATGCGAAAGACAGATTCTTAAACAAGCTGAAAGGTGTTTCTGATCCTGAGCAAAAACGCAAAATCATCGGCAACGAATTCATTTACGTGTTTGATGATGAAGCGGACAGGCTGAAAGGAATCGACTACCTTGCACAAGGAACGCTTTACACAGACATTATTGAAAGCGGAACGGCAACTGCGCAAACGATCAAATCGCACCACAATGTCGGCGGACTTCCTGAAGATATGCAGTTTGAACTGATCGAACCGCTGAACACTCTTTTCAAAGATGAAGTGCGCGCGCTCGGCACAGAGCTCGGCATCCCGGATGATATCGTATGGCGTCAGCCGTTCCCGGGCCCTGGACTTGGCATCCGCGTACTCGGCGAAGTAACGGAAGAAAAACTTGAAATCGTTCGTGAATCAGACGCGATTCTGCGTGAAGAAGTGGCGAATCACGGCCTTGAGCGCGACATCTGGCAGTACTTCACGGTTCTTCCTGACATCCGCAGCGTCGGCGTCATGGGAGATGCGAGAACGTATGATTACACAATCGGTATCCGTGCCGTAACATCAATTGACGGCATGACATCTGACTGGGCGCGTATCCCTTGGGATGTGCTTGAAGTGATTTCGACACGGATCGTCAATGAAGTGAAACACATCAACCGCGTCGTGTATGACATTACGAGCAAGCCGCCTGCAACGATTGAGTGGGAATAAATGAAGAAAAAAACGCCTCTTTTTAATAAAGAGGCGTTTTTTTTATCTTTTTGAAACCGTTTTGCCCTGATTCATATCTAACAGCATAGGAGGTGGATAAGGTGAAGGAAGAACGATTGATCAAAAAGGCGAAAAAAGGCGATGCCGCAGCCTTTGAAAAACTGATCACAACCCATCAGGATACTTTATATAAAACAGCTTATCTCTATTTGCATCACAAAGAAGATACGCTGGACGCAGTGCAGGAAACGGCTTACAAGGCTTTTCTTCATATCGCGCAGCTGAAGGAGCCGAAATATTTTAAAACGTGGCTGATCCGGATTCTGCTTCATACGATTTTTGCGATGAGGAAAAAGCACGGAGACGTCATTCCGTTTGAGCCGCAGCACGATACGCGCGCGGAGAATAAGAACATTGAAGAATACATAGATCTTCGGAATGCTCTGGAAACGCTTGACGAACATATACAGCTGACCATTCAGCTTTATTATTTTCAAGATTTCTCGATTGCTATGATCGCTGAACAGACCGGAATGGCGGAAGGCACTGTAAAAACGCATCTGCACAGGGCGAGAAAAGCATTGAAGCAGGAGCTGGAAAAGGAGGATAAACACATATGGAAAAGCATCAAATGAAGCAATTGTATCAGAACATTGACGTGCCGAAAGCTGAATTGAAAAACGTGATACATAGCGCCGCTGTCCGTGCCGGAAAAGAAGGCGCCGTCAGACGGAGATGGGGACGAAAAGTGATAAACGGCCTTGCGGTTGCTGCTGCTTTGTTTATTCTGTATCTGTCCTCAGGCTTGTTCATGCCCTCCGTTAATACGGCTATGGGAAACATTCCTGTTGCCGGACAAATTTACAGTCTGTTTCAGGATAAGGCAGGTTCTGCGCTGTTTAAAAGCAATTTGGTGACAAAATTGAACGAGAAAGCGGAATCACGCGGAATCACGGTGACAGTGAAAAGTGTGTATTACGACAGCGGACAGCTCGTTTACAATTTTATCGTTGATAATTTGAAATCAGATGAGGAGAGCATCTCTTTTCAAGTTGATTATAAAGATCCACGGAATATGTTAGCAGAGGATTATGACAGCAGTGATATGAAAAAAATGAAAGACGGGCGGTACGCGGGGCAGCTTCGCCTGTTCACGGACGGCTCAAAGCTGAAAGACGGTGATAAGCTTCCGCTTGTCATTACACAAATCAAGGATATCCCCGGAAACTGGCGCTTTACACTCCCTATTAAAAAACAAAAGTCCGTTTCTCTTGAAGGAACGAAAGCTGTGAATGTAAATCACGGATTATACCGCTTTTTCGATATCCGGGCGGAAAACGGAACGACGGGATCGGCTCTCCTGTATTCTATCGACTTCTATGATGCAGCCAAAAATGATGCCATCTCGATTTACGAGGCAACGGATGATGCCGGAAACCATTATGAAATGACGGCGTCGAATATTGAACTTGGCGGCAGAAAGAATCTTCCCGGCGGCGGGAAAAGAATACGCGGCCAAACTCAATTCAGCAAACCGATAGACCCGAAAGCGAAAACACTTTTCATAACGGGCGATATAAAAACAGAATCAGAGCCGGGAGAAATCGTGCCTCTGAAAACAAAACTGCCCGTCAGTTATAAAACGAAACATCATTATGTCGGCATTACCATCAAAAAGATCAAACAGCAAGGCAGAACGGTAATCGTCGATTATCAATTCACCGGAATCAATTACAGCAAGGCGGATGAAGATCAGCTGATCAATGTCGGTGAGTCAATCGGTCTCGGCAATACGAAAAAAATGAAAACCTGGCCATCGCTTAATGAGTATGAAAAAGGCTATTATCTGAAAGAGAATAAGGCGAAAGTCACGAACCTTAAAACGGGTGAAATGGAATCCGTTTTTGAATTAGATGATTCAACCGATAAAGACTATTCGTTGCGCGATTTCTCATTCGATTCATACGCTTTGTACGTCAATCAAACGGTTATGAACTTGCTGGCGGATGACAAGGGGATCACATTCGCGGTGCCGGTTCGGCCTGCGGACGGAAAATGATGTCGGGAAGGCGGCTTTTGCCGTCTTCCATTTTTGGTCAATTAACGAATAAACCAAATTTTTTTACCGGGATTGTTCGTTTTTTTTATTGAGTTTTCAAAATTGAATTGATACAATAGACTCAGAAATCAAATATGCAGATATCGTATAATGGCGGGGATATGGCCCGCAAGTTTCTACCAAGCTACCGTAAATGGCTTGACTACGGATCAATCTCAATCGTTTGATATAAATAATCCATTCTTATTTATTCAGACTGAACGTATGTAGTCAAGCGTCCCAAATGTATTTGGGGCGTTTTTTATTTGGCGGATAACGGGCAGAATAAATGGGAGAGAATGAAGGAGGCAATTGGCTTGAAGCAATTTTTTCAGTTTGATGAGCTGGGGACAAGCTATCGTAATGAAATCATCGGCGGTTTAACGACCTTTTTGTCAATGGCGTACATTCTGTTCGTCAATCCGCTGACATTGTCTTTAAACGGTGTGAAGGGATTTCCGGAAGCATTAAAAATTGATCAGGGCGCGGTGTTCACCGCTACAGCCTTGGCGTCTGCGGCCGGCTGTATTTTAATGGGGCTCATTGCAAAGTATCCGATCGCGATTGCGCCGGGTATGGGATTAAATGCGTTTTTTGCTTTCTCTGTCGTCCTCGGCATGGGGATTTCATGGCAGGCTGCGCTTTCCGGCGTCTTGATTTCCGGAATTATCTTCGTGGCGCTTTCGCTGACGGGACTGCGGGAAAAAATCATTAATGCGATTCCGCCTGAGCTGAAATTGGCGGTCGGCGCGGGTATCGGTTTGTTTATCACATTTGTCGGTTTGCAGGGTTCGGGCATTATTGAAGCGAACTCATCGACTCTGGTGTCTATCGGCAATATTCACAGCGGCCCTGTGCTTCTGACGGTTTTCGGTGTTATTGTGACTGTCATTCTGATGGTGCTTCGCGTAAACGGCGGCGTATTTATCGGAATGCTTCTGACGGCGGTTGCCGGCATGGTCTGCGGGCTGATTCCGGTTCCGACGCACATTGTCGGCAGCGTGCCGAGTCTTGCGCCGACTTTCGGACAGGCGTGGATGCATCTTCCGGATATCTTCTCCGTACAAATGCTGATTGTCATTTTAACTTTCTTGTTCGTCGGGTTTTTCGATACGGCCGGAACGCTGGTGGCTGTAGCGACACAGGCCGGGCTGATGAAGGAAAACAAACTTCCGCGTGCGGGAAGAGCGCTTCTGGCAGATTCAACATCAATCGTTATCGGAGCCGTACTCGGTACGTCTACAACGACTTCTTATGTTGAATCCAGCTCAGGCGTTGCGGCGGGGGCGCGCTCCGGCTTCGCGGCTGTTGTGACGGGCATTCTCTTTTTGCTGGCGATGTTTTTCTCGCCGCTTCTGTCAGTTGTCACCACGAATGTGACGGCTCCGGCTTTAATTATTGTCGGCGCGCTGATGGTGGCGCCGCTCGGTAAGATCGCCTGGGATAAATTCGAGGTGGCTGTGCCGGCATTCTTAACGATGATTATGATGCCGCTGACGTACAGCATTGCGACGGGGATTGCGATCGGTTTTATATTCTACCCGATTACAATGATCTGCAAAGGAAAAGGAAAAAGCGTTCACCCGATTATGTACGGGCTGTTCGTCATCTTTATCCTGTATTTCATCTTCTTGAAATAACGGAAAAACCGGCTGAGGAAAGCCGGTTTTTTGTTTTTGTCCTATTCCGTAAAACCAATACATACTATAAAACGTCATGTGGGTGTCCGGGTGAAGAAAACCGCTTGACTGTTTAAGGACGCTTCGGTACCTTATATAAGTGTTTTATTTTCTTGTTTAACAAATTCCGCCGTATTTTTTTGATAGGAGTTGCTGACATGACGGAAGAAAGAAAAGAAACGTTGGAAGAAGAAAAACAGCATCAGGGGACTGATGAAGAACCGCTGTCGAGAATGTCCAGAAATGCGGGACGTTATCAAAAGCAAAAGAAAAAAGAAAAGGAACGGCGCCCGGCTCCGGCTTTTACGGAAAAACTCGCTTCTGCATGGGCCGCGGTCAAACGTTATTGCCGTTTCGCGCTGCGCATTTTGACATCACCGGTGAAGGTCGTTGGGGAAGACGGCTTTTCCCGCTTTAAATATGCTCTTATTTCAATGCTTGTATTCAGTATCTTTTTCTCAATCGGAAATTGGTTTCAGCTGAGGGCAAGCCAGCAAAGGCCTCTCGGATACGGGGAGCGGCATCATACGTTTTTTGACGGCTTTACCGTCGTTCTCGTGTATACGCTCGTCTTTTTTGCCGCTGCGGCCGGCGCGGTCTGGCTTGTATCACGTTATATGATGAAACAGAAAATTACGATGCGGGATGCGGCCGCGGGGGTCGGATCGCTTTTGGTTCCGGCTGTCGCCTGCTCTATCGTGTGGATGATTTTCGCGATATTGAATCTGCCGGTCGTCACCGTGGTGTTTACGGCGCTGACCTTGTTTCTGGCCGCCTCGGCGATGGTGCAGTTTGTGCAGATTCTATATAAATCGGCTGAAAAGCCTGCGGCTGACGTGATGTACTGTATTTCCGCGGCGGTCATCATCATGCTCGTTTTTACGGCTGTGACATGGCCGCTCATTTCCGAGTACTTTACTGCTTCGCTGATCCCTTTATAAGTCGAAATTTGTCTTTCACAATGTTTACAAATTTTTCTAATAAAGCGTATTGTTTTGAGGACCCGGCCGAGATATGATGAGAGCAACAGCAATTCGAAAGCGGCACTACTCTTTATGATTCGGAAAGGGATGATGAAGATGGCCCCGTTGTTGCGAGAAGCCATTAATCGGAAAAAGCAGCACCTGAGGACAAAGCTGATCCGCTCAGGGTTTTATCAAGACCATGTTCAGGAACTGTCCGGGTACACGCTGAGTGAACTTGAGAAGGAATATGAAGCCGTCAAACGATTGAAAAAAGCCGAGCTTCACTGATAAGAGCTTAACAGTCTGCCTTGCGGGGCGGGCTTTTTTTTCTTTTGAAAATGATGAAAAGAGGGTAAACTATCCTTAATTGAAGGATTGATGCTTTTCAAAGTATCAGAGGAGGGGAATCAGTGATGCAGACGATTTTATCCAACAGTATAGGTATGGTTCTCATTATTCTCATCATTAACATTATATATGTCTCTTTCTTTACGATCAGGATGATTCTGACATTAAAGGGACAGCGCTATTTCGCCGCAGGCATCAGTACGATTGAAATCCTTGTGTATGTGACCGGCCTGAGTCTCGTGCTCGGCAATCTGAATCAAATTCAAAACGTCATTGCCTATGCGCTCGGCTACGGCCTCGGCGTCATAGTGGGAATGAAAATTGAAGAGAAACTGGCGCTCGGCTATATTACAGTCAACGTCATTACGAAGGAGCTCGATCTGGACCTGCCGAAACAGCTCCGGGAAAAAGGATACGGGGTTACAAGCTGGGTTGCGGGCGGACTTGAAGGAGACCGGACCGCCATGCAGATTCTGACGCCGCGCAAATATGAGCTTCAGCTTTATGATACGATTAAAACGCTTGATGAAAAAGCGTTTATCATCGCCTTTGAGCCGAAAACGATCCACGGCGGATTCTGGGTGAAAGCAGTGAAGAAGAGGAGAATTAAGGAATGACAAAGCCAAAAAAGAAACGGTTTGAAGTAACGGAAGATGAAACGATTGACACCATTCTCACTTTAATGAAGGAAGAGGGTTATATGCCCGTCCGGCGGATGGAAGAGCCGATCTTTACAGAAAAGAAAGAAAATGGATCAATTCAAGTCGTTCCTTGCGGGAAAAAAATCGTATTTGAAGGGAAATTGATCTAAACACGAACATTAAAAGAAAGAATTTTTATATCGTTCGATAATGTCGTTGACATTATCTAAGTCCGTTGTTAAGATAAACATGAAATCAAAACACGACCTCATATAATCTTGGGAATATGGCCCATAAGTTTCTACCCGGCTGCCGTAAACGGCCGGACTATGCAGGAAAGTGATAAACAGCTGACATGGATATCGCAGAAGCGAACGACTGACGATACGCGCGCCATGCCCGGTTTGTATTGCTTCCTCATAGTTGCAATATAAGCCGGGCTTTTTTTTCTGAAAAACAAAGCATGAGAAGGTGGGAACAGAATGCAGCCGCTAGCAGGAATCATCATGGGAAGCACCTCCGATTGGGAGACAATGAAACATGCATGCGACATACTTGACGAACTTCACATTCCTTATGAAAAACAGGTAGTATCCGCGCACCGGACGCCTGATTTGATGTTTGAATATGCTGAAAGCGCCAGAGACAGAGGCTTAAAAGTCATTATCGCCGGAGCCGGAGGAGCGGCGCATCTGCCGGGTATGACGGCGGCCAAAACGACACTGCCGGTGATCGGCGTACCGGTTCAGACAAAATCGCTTAACGGGCTTGATTCTCTTCTGTCTATCGTACAGATGCCCGGCGGCGTGCCGGTCGCGACGACGGCGATCGGAAAAGCGGGCGCAGTGAACGCGGGTCTGTTAGCCGCGCAGATTTTGTCGGCATTTGACGGTGACATTGCGGATAAACTAGAGGCGAGAAGAAATGCGACAAAACAAACGGTGCTGGAAAGCAGTGATCAGCTTGTCTGATAAAAAAACGATTTATCCCGGCGCCGTCATCGGCATTATCGGAGGCGGACAGCTCGGAAAAATGATGGCTGTCGCCGCAAAACAGATGGGCTATAAAGTCGCAGTCGTCGATCCCGTGAAAGACTCGCCATGCGGACAGATCGCCGATATTGAGATTACCGCCCAGTATAATGACCGTGAAGCGATTCAAAAATTGGCCGGAGTCAGTGACATCATTACGTACGAATTTGAAAATATCGATTACGAGGCGCTCAACTGGCTCAAAGAACATGCATATCTTCCCCAGGGAAGCGAGCTGCTGCTCATCACCCAAAACAGGGAAACGGAAAAAAAGGCGATCCAGTCAGCGGGCTGTCAAGTCGCTCCTTATCGGATCGTAAACAGCGGACGGGAGCTTGAGGAAGCTGTTCAGGCACTGGGGCTCCCGGCTGTGCTGAAAACATGCCGCGGCGGATATGACGGCAAAGGCCAATTTGTCATTAAGGAAGAAGGACAGACAGATGAAGCGGCCGCGCTGCTAGAAAACGGCACGTGCATACTGGAAAGCTGGGTATCATTCCGGATGGAGCTTTCCGTTATCGTGACGAGATCGGTGCACGGTGAGATTTCAACCTTTCCGGCTGCTGAAAATATCCACAAAAATAATATTCTGTTCCAAAGCATCGTGCCCGCGAGAGCGGAGGAAACGGTTCAAAAGCGGGCAGAGGCGCTTGCCGTTCAGCTCGCGGAGAAATTGGAGCTTGTCGGGCCGCTTGCGGTGGAAATGTTCGTTACGGAAGACGGAGACCTTTTGATCAATGAACTGGCGCCGCGTCCTCACAACTCCGGGCATTATACGCTCGACCTTTGTGAAACGAGCCAGTTCGAACAGCACATCAGAGCGGTCTGCGGACTTCCTCTCGGCAGAACCGATCTTCTCAAACCGGGAATGATGGTGAATCTGCTCGGTGATGAAGTGAAGCTTGCGGAGGAGCATACGGAGCTTTTAAAGGAAGCCAAACTGTACCTGTACGGAAAACACGAGATTAAAAAAGGCCGCAAAATGGGGCATATGACATTTTTGCGGAAGCCTGATGAAACATGGATTCAGGACATCACGAACATATGGATGAATAGAGACGGAGGACGAGCATAATGATCGAACGTTATTCAAGACCTGAAATGTCCGCGATCTGGACGGACGAAAACAGATACCAGGCATGGCTGGAAGTCGAGATTTTAGCCTGTGAAGCCTGGGCTGAGCTTGGCGTCATTCCGAAAGAAGACGTCAAGGTCATGCGCGAAAACGCGTCTTTCGACATCAACCGCATTTTGGAAATCGAGCAGGATACGCGCCATGACGTCGTTGCATTCACCCGCGCGGTTTCAGAATCATTAGGCGAAGAAAGAAAATGGGTTCACTACGGCCTGACGTCAACAGATGTCGTGGATACCGCTCTTTCCTATCTATTAAAACAGGCGAATGAGATCTTGCTCAAGGACATTGAGAGATTTGTTGACATTATAAAAGAAAAAGCGAAAGAACATAAATACACGGTCATGATGGGCCGCACGCACGGCGTACACGCGGAACCGACGACATTCGGCCTGAAACTCGCGCTTTGGCATGAAGAAATGAAACGCAACCTTGAACGTTTCAAGCAGGCAAAAGAAGGGATCGAAGTCGGGAAGCTTTCCGGCGCGGTCGGCACATATGCAAATATTGATCCGTTCGTAGAGCAGTATGTCTGTGAAAAACTCGGCCTGAAAGCGGCGCCGATTTCCACTCAGACATTACAGCGCGACCGTCATGCGGATTACATGGCGGCACTGGCTTTGATCGCGACGAGCATTGAAAAATTCGCAGTGGAAATCCGCGGTCTGCAAAAGAGTGAAACACGTGAAGTGGAAGAGTTTTTTGCGAAAGGACAAAAAGGTTCATCGGCTATGCCTCATAAACGGAATCCGATCGGTTCTGAAAACATGACAGGTATAGCGCGTGTCATTCGCGGCTACATGATGACAGCTTACGAAAATGTTCCGTTATGGCATGAGCGCGATATTTCTCATTCTTCAGCGGAGCGGATTATTCTTCCGGATGCGACCATCGCGCTGAATTACATGCTGAACCGCTTCTCCAACATCGTGAAGAACTTAACGGTCTTCCCGGAAAACATGAAGCGCAACATGGACCGCACACTCGGTTTAATCTATTCTCAGCGCGTGCTGCTCGCTTTAATCGACACGGGTCTGCCTCGTGAAGAAGCATATGACACGGTTCAGCCGAAAGCGATGGAAGCGTGGGAAAAACAAGTGCCGTTCCGCCAGCTTGTCGAAGCGGAGGAAAAAATCACGTCCCGCCTCACACCGGAACAGATTGCCGATTGCTTTGACTACAATTATCATCTGAAAAACGTCGACTTGATCTTTGAGCGTTTAGGTTTATAGAAGAAGCCAGCCGGAGGCGGCTTCTTCAGCCGCCTTAGATTGAATATTCCCAACATTCGGGTTAGGAGGCCTTCCGTGAATATTGTGAACAATAATCTTCTTTATGAAGGAAAAGCGAAACGAATTTATCAAACTGAAGACGAACAGATTCTCCGCGTGGTCTACAAGGATTCCGCAACAGCCTTTAACGGTGAGAAAAAAGCGGAGATCAGCGGAAAGGGCCGTCTGAACAATGAAATTTCAAGCCTGATTTTCAAACATCTGCACGCCAAAGGAATTGACAACCACTTTGTGGAGCGTGTTTCAGAATCAGAGCAGCTCATCAAAAAAGTGAGCATCATTCCGCTTGAAGTCGTGGTCAGAAACATTGCCGCCGGAAGCATGTCGAAACGTCTCGGCATCCCGGAAGGAACAGAGCTCCCGCAGCCGATTATCGAATTTTACTACAAGGATGACGCACTCGGCGATCCGCTCATCACAGAAGATCATATCCGGCTCTTAAAAGCGGCGGCTCCTGAGCATGTCGAAACGATCAAATCGATTACAAACCAGGTGAATCAAGAACTTCAGCATATTTTTGAAGACTGCGGGGTCAGATTAATAGATTTTAAGCTGGAATTCGGCTTAGACGCAGAGGGACGGGTGCTTTTAGCGGATGAAATTTCTCCTGACACGTGCCGTCTATGGGACAAAGACACAAACGAAAAGCTCGATAAAGATTTGTTCAGACGGAACCTGGGAAGCTTAACCGACGCATATGAAGAGATTTTCAAAAGACTGGGAGGCATTTCATAATGTATAAAGTGAAAGTTTATGTCAGCTTAAAAGAAAGTGTGCTCGATCCTCAAGGAAGCGCAGTGCAGCATGCATTGCACAGCATGACCTACAATGAAGTGCAGGATGTGCGCATCGGAAAATACATGGAGCTGACGATCGAAAAATCTGACCGCGATCTTGACGCGCTCGTGAAAGAAATGTGTGAAAAGCTTCTTGCCAATACAGTCATTGAAGACTACCGATATGAAGTTGAGGAGGTTGTCGCACAGTGAAATTTGCGGTGATTGTGTTACCCGGCTCCAACTGTGATATTGATATGTTTCACGCCGTAAAGGACGAACTCGGCGAAGAAGTCGAGTATGTCTGGCACGAGGAAACAAGCCTTGACGGATTTGACGGCGTGCTCATCCCCGGCGGGTTTTCATACGGCGACTACTTGAGATGCGGCGCCATCGCCAGATTCGCAAACATCATGCCGGCCGTGAAAAAAGCGGCTGCCGAAGGAAAACCGGTTCTCGGCGTCTGCAACGGATTCCAGATTCTGCAGGAGCTCGGACTTCTGCCCGGCGCCATGAGACGCAACAAAGATTTAAAGTTCATCTGCCGCCCGGTTGAATTAATCGTGCAGAACGGCGGTACGTTATTCACATCTTCCTATGAAAAGGGACAATCGATTACGATTCCGGTTGCCCACGGCGAAGGCAATTTTTACTGTGATGACGAAACGCTTGAAAGATTAAAAGAAAACAATCAAATCGCCTTCACATACGGCGGCGATATTAACGGAAGCGTCAGCGGCATTGCCGGCGTCGTGAATGAGAAAGGCAACGTATTAGGCATGATGCCTCACCCTGAGCGCGCAGTCGATGAACTGCTCGGCAGCGCAGACGGTCTTACATTGTTCCGGTCTATCGTGAAAAATTGGAGGGAAACTCATGTCGCTACTGCTTGAACCAAGTAAAGAACAAATAAAAGAAGAGAAACTCTATCAGCAAATGGGTGTCAGTGATGACGAGTTCACACTCATTGAATCTATTATCGGAAGATTGCCGAACTACACGGAAATCGGGATTTTTTCCGTGATGTGGTCAGAGCACTGCAGCTATAAAAACTCAAAACCGGTTTTACGCAAATTCCCGACTAGCGGCGAACGCGTGCTGCAGGGTCCCGGAGAAGGCGCGGGAATCGTTGACATCGGTGACAATCAGGCGGTCGTGTTCAAAATTGAATCGCATAACCATCCGTCAGCGCTTGAGCCATACCAGGGTGCTGCGACCGGAGTGGGCGGTATCATCCGTGACGTTTTCTCAATGGGCGCTCGTCCGATAGCTGTATTAAACTCTCTTCGATTTGGTGAACTCACTTCACCTCGTGTGAAGTACTTGTTTGAAGAAGTAGTGGCGGGAATCGCGGGATACGGAAACTGTATCGGCATCCCGACGGTCGGCGGAGAAGTGCAGTTTGACGCAAGCTATGAGGGCAATCCGCTTGTCAATGCAATGTGCGTCGGCTTGATTGATCATAAAGATATTAAAAAAGGCCAGGCGAAAGGTGTCGGCAACACGGTCATGTACGTCGGCGCTAAAACGGGCCGCGACGGCATACACGGCGCTACTTTTGCATCAGAAGAAATGTCAGATTCATCTGAAGAAAAACGTTCTGCGGTGCAGGTCGGCGATCCTTTCATGGAAAAACTTCTCCTGGAAGCATGCCTTGAAGTCATCCAATGCGACGCCTTAGTCGGCATTCAGGATATGGGGGCGGCCGGTCTGACAAGTTCGAGTGCTGAAATGGCAAGCAAAGCCGGCTCCGGCATTGAAATGAATCTTGATCTCATTCCGCAGCGGGAAACGGGTATGACCGCTTACGAAATGATGCTTTCCGAGTCTCAGGAACGCATGCTTCTCGTCATTGAACGCGGACGTGAACAGGAAATTGTCGATATTTTTGATAAATATGATCTTGAAGCGGTTTCCGTAGGTCATGTTACGGATGATAAAATGCTCCGCCTCCGCCATAACGGAGAGGTTGTTTGCGAACTTCCGGTCGACGCACTGGCGGAAGAGGCGCCTGTATACCACAAACCGTCAGCGGAACCTGCGTACTACCGCGAGTTTCAGGAAACAGAAGTTGCCGCGCCTGAAGTGAAAGATGCGACAGAGACGCTTTTTGACCTGCTGCAGCAGCCGACAATCGCCAGCAAAGAGTGGGTGTATGATCAATATGACTACATGGTGCGCACCAATACGGTGGTCGCTCCCGGCTCTGACGCGGGAGTGCTCAGAATCCGCGGCACGAAAAAAGCGCTGGCGATGACGACGGATTGCAACGCCCGTTATTTATATCTTGATCCAGAAGAAGGCGGAAAAATCGCCGTTGCCGAAGCGGCGCGCAACATCGTATGCTCCGGCGCCGAACCGCTTGCGGTCACGGATAATCTGAATTTCGGAAACCCGGAAAAACCTGAAATTTTCTGGCAGATCGAAAAAGCGGCCGACGGCATCAGCGAGGCGTGCAATGTTCTCAGCACACCCGTCATCGGCGGTAACGTATCACTTTATAATGAATCGAACGGAACGGCCATCTACCCGACGCCTGTTATCGGCATGGTCGGCTTAATTGAAGATACCGCTCATATTACGACACAGCATTTCAAACAAGCGGGGGATCTTGTATACGTGATCGGCGAAACAAAACCTGAGTTTGCCGGAAGCGAACTGCAAAAAATGACAGAAGGCCGCATTTACGGCAAAGCGCCGCAAATCGATCTTGATATAGAGCTGTCACGCCAAAAAGCATTGCTTGACGCAATTAAAAAAGGCCTCGTTCAATCCGCGCATGATGTGTCTGAAGGCGGCTTAGGCGTAGCGATTGCTGAAAGCGTCATGACGACGGAAAACCTTGGTGCCAACGTGACTGTTGAAGGGGAAGCGGCATTATTATTCTCTGAATCTCAATCCCGCTTCGTCGTTTCGGTCAAAAAAGAACACCAAGCGGCGTTTGAAGCAGCTGCGGCTGATGCGGTTCATATCGGTGAGGTAACGGCTGACGGACTTCTGGCGATTCAAAACCAGGACGGACAACAATTGGTTCACGCGCAAACGAAAGAACTTGAGCGCGCGTGGAAAGGAGCTATTCCATGCTTGCTGAAATCAAAGGCCTGAATGAAGAATGCGGTGTGTTTGGCATCTGGGGACATGAAGAAGCCCCGCAAATTACGTATTACGGCCTCCACAGCCTCCAGCACAGAGGACAGGAAGGCGCGGGAATTGTCGCGACTGACGGCGAAAAACTGACGGCGCACAAAGGCCAAGGGCTGATCACTGAAGTATTTCAAAACGGCGAGCTCAGCAAAGTAAAGGGAAAAGGCGCGATCGGGCATGTTCGTTACGCAACGGCTGGAGGAGGCGGATATGAAAATGTTCAGCCGCTCCTGTTCCGTTCGCAAAACAACGGCAGCCTTGCGCTCGCCCATAACGGCAACTTGGTCAACGCCACACAGTTGAAGCAGCAGCTTGAAAACCAAGGGAGCATTTTTCAGACTTCCTCCGATACGGAAGTGCTGGCTCATCTGATTAAACGCAGCGGACACTTTTCGCTGAAGGATCAGATCAAAAATTCGCTGTCTATGCTGAAAGGCGCTTATGCCTTTTTAATCATGACAGAAACAGAGATGATTGTAGCGCTTGACCCGAACGGACTCAGACCGCTGTCAATCGGCATCATGGGCGATGCTTATGTGGTCGCTTCAGAAACGTGCGCATTTGACGTCGTCGGCGCAACGTACCTTCGCGAGGTAGAGCCGGGCGAAATGCTGATCATCAACGATGAAGGCATGAAATCAGAGCGCTTTTCCATGAATATCAACCGTTCCATCTGCAGCATGGAGTACATTTATTTCTCAAGACCTGACAGCAATATCGACGGCATTAACGTGCACAGCGCCCGGAAAAACCTCGGGAAAATGCTTGCCCAGGAGTCCGCGGTTGAAGCGGATGTCGTCACAGGCGTGCCTGATTCCAGTATTTCTGCGGCCATCGGCTATGCCGAAGCAACGGGCATCCCGTACGAACTCGGTCTCATTAAAAACCGTTATGTCGGCAGAACGTTTATCCAGCCGTCACAGGCTCTCCGTGAGCAAGGCGTCAGAATGAAGCTGTCCGCCGTCCGCGGTGTTGTCGAAGGAAAACGGGTCGTCATGGTTGATGATTCCATCGTGCGCGGGACGACAAGCCGCCGGATTGTCACAATGCTCAGAGAAGCGGGGGCGACAGAGGTGCACGTCAAGATCAGTTCACCGCCGATCGCTCATCCGTGCTTCTACGGCATCGACACATCAACCCATGAGGAGCTGATCGCTTCCTCTCATTCCGTGGAAGAAATCCGTCAGATCATCGGAGCCGACACGCTTTCTTTCTTAAGTGTAGACGGATTGTTAAAAGGAGTCGGCCGAAAATTTGAAGACACCAATTGCGGACAATGCCTCGCTTGTTTTACGGGCAAATATCCGACGGAAATTTATCAGGATACAGTGCTTCCTCACGTAAAAGAAGCGGTGCTGACAAAATAAAATGTGAAAATGACATAAAGGCAGCGGGAATTCAGGCTGCCTTTCTCTTTCTGCCTTTTAAGGAGAAACGAATTGACAAGGAGTGATAGGGATGTCTGATGCTTATAAAAATGCCGGAGTTGACATCGAAGCCGGATACGAAGCCGTCAAACGAATGAAAAAACACGTGGAGCGCACGAAAAGGCTCGGCGTTATGGGAAGCCTGGGTGGTTTTGGCGGAATGTTTGATCTGTCAGAGCTTCCGTATCAAAAGCCTGTTTTGATTTCCGGAACAGACGGTGTCGGCACCAAACTGAAACTCGCATTTTCAATGGATAAGCATGACACGATCGGCGTCGATGCGGTCGCGATGTGTGTAAACGATGTGCTTGCCCAGGGAGCGGAGCCGCTGTTTTTCCTTGATTATTTGGCGGTCGGCAAGGCTGATCCGGTGAAAATTGAGCAGATCGTTCAGGGTGTGGCGGACGGATGCGAGCAGTCAGGATCAGCGCTTATCGGCGGTGAGACGGCGGAAATGCCGGGGCTGTATACGTCTGATGAATACGATATTGCGGGCTTTTCAGTCGGCGTCGCGGAAAAAGACGAAATCGTCACCGGTGAACATATCGAAGAGGGGCATCTCTTAATCGGACTTACTTCAAGCGGCCTTCACAGCAACGGATTTTCCCTGGTGAGAAAAGTGCTTCTTGATGACGGCGGACTTGATTTGGATACTGTCTATGAACCGTTTGCGCGTCCTCTCGGCGAAGAATTGCTGGAACCGACGAGAATATATGTGAAGCCGGTGCTCAAGGCGGTGAAAAGCGGTAAGGTGGACGGCATGGCGCATGTGACAGGCGGAGGATTCATCGAGAATATCCCGCGGATGCTGCCGGACGGATTGAGCGCGGAAATTGATCACGGATCATGGCCGATCCCGCCGATTTTTCCGTTTCTGCAGGAGCACGGCAAGCTGAAAGAAGAAGAAATGTTCAATGTTTTTAATATGGGCATCGGTTTTGTCCTTGCCGTTAAAGAAGAAAACCTGACAGACGTCATCGGCACGCTTGAAGCTCAGGGCGAGAAGGCTTATCTGATCGGCCGGGTCAAGCGGGGCGAAGGCATTTCTTTCGGCGGTGCGGCTCTTTCATGAAAAAGTTTGCGGTATTTGCTTCAGGAAACGGATCGAACTTCGAGGCCATTGCCAAACGCATGAGAGAAGAGAAGTGGAATGCGGAGCTCTCGCTTCTCGTGACGGATAAGCCTCAGGCAAAGGCGGCGGAAAGGGCGGAGGCTTTACATATCCCGTCATTCGCCTTTGAACCGTCATCTTTTGAAAACAAAGCGGCCTTTGAACGGGCCATTATTGAACAGCTGCGTCTGCACGGGGCGGAATTAATCGTTCTCGCCGGCTATATGAGACTGATTGGAGATACGCTGCTTGAAGCATACGGGGGCCGCATTATTAATATACATCCCTCGCTTCTTCCGGCATTCCCTGGGATTGACGCTGTCGGACAGGCGTATCGGGCCGGTGTGAAAGTGGCGGGTATTACCGTTCATTACGTCGACGAAGGCATGGACACCGGACCGATTATCGCGCAAAAAGCATTTGAAATACAGGAAAACGATACGCTTGAAGACATAGAGCGTACAATACACGAGCTTGAGCACAAATGGTATCCGAGCGTTGTGAAACGGCTGCTGGGACTAAATAACAGAGGTGAAAAGGCATGACAATCAAACGCGCACTAATCAGTGTTTCTGATAAAACAAATCTCGTACCTTTCGTAAAGGAACTGACAGAGCTCGGCGTCGAAGTCATTTCGACCGGAGGAACAAAAAAACTTCTTCAGGAAAACGGTGTGGATGTCATCGGCATTTCGGAAGTGACCGGATTTCCTGAAATTATGGACGGTCGGTTAAAAACGCTCCATCCTAATATTCACGGCGGTCTGCTTGCCGTAAGAGATAATGAAGAGCATATGGCGCAGATCAATGAGCACGGCATTGCACCGATTGACCTTGTGGTCGTCAACCTTTATCCGTTTAAAGAAACGATTTCAAAAGAAGACGTAACATACGATGAAGCGATAGAAAACATTGATATCGGCGGCCCAGGCATGCTGCGCGCTGCATCGAAAAACCATCAGGATGTGACGGTCATCACAGATCCGGCCGATTACAGCTCCGTGCTCAATGAGATGAAAGAACACGGCGGCGTTTCGCTCAAAAGAAAACGCGAGCTTGCGGCCAAAGTATTCCGCCATACCGCGGCGTACGACGCATTAATCGCTGATTACTTAACACGCGAGGCCGGTGAGAAAGACCCTGAGCAATTCACCGTTACTTTTGAGAAAAAACAGTCGCTCCGCTACGGTGAAAATCCTCACCAAGAGGCGGTTTTCTACCAAAGCGCACTTCCTGTCTCCGGTTCCATCGCGGCGGCAAAACAGCTTCACGGCAAAGAGCTTTCTTACAACAACATTAAGGACGCGGATGCGGCCGTTCAAATCGTCCGGGAATTTACAGAACCCGCAGCTGTTGCCGTTAAACATATGAATCCGTGCGGAGTCGGTACGGGAGCTTCAATTGAGGAAGCATTCAATAAAGCGTATGAAGCTGATAAAACTTCCATTTTCGGCGGCATCATCGCGCTGAACCGTGAAGTTGATCAGGCTACGGCTGAAGCCCTTCACGGCATCTTTTTAGAAATCATTATCGCCCCTTCTTTCAGTGAAGAAGCGCTGAACGTGCTGACGGCGAAGAAAAACCTTCGTCTGCTCACGCTTGACGTGACCGCATCAGGAAAGAAAGAAAAACAGCTGACTTCCGTACAGGGCGGTCTTTTGATTCAAGATTTAGACGTCCATGGATTTGATGACGCCGACATCAGCATTCCGACAAAAAGAGAGCCGAGCGAGCAGGAATGGGAAGATTTGAAGCTGGCCTGGAAAGTCGTCAAACACGTGAAATCCAACGCGATCGTCCTTGCAAAAGACCATATGACGGTCGGTGTGGGCGCAGGACAGATGAATCGCGTCGGTTCAGCCAAAATCGCCATTGAGCAGGCCGGAGAAAAAGCAAAAGGCAGCGCGCTCGGATCAGACGCGTTTTTCCCGATGCCGGATACAGTCGAAGAAGCCGCAAAAGCCGGTGTCACGGCGATTATCCAGCCCGGCGGATCGGTCCGCGATGAAGATTCGATTAAAAAAGCGGATGAATACGGAATCGCCATGGTATTCACCGGCATCAGACATTTCAAACATTAAGGGGGGAACGAAGCGTGAATGTATTGATTATCGGAAAAGGCGGCAGAGAGCATACATTGGCTTGGAAAGCGGCGCAAAGCCCGCTTGTTGACACGGTGTACGCCGCGCCCGGAAATGACGGTATGGCAGACTGCGCGACGCTGGTCAACATTGAAGAAAGCGATCATGCCGCACTCATTGCGTTTGCGAAAGAACATCATGTCGGGCTGACGATTATCGGCTCCGAAGTTCCTCTGATTGAAGGGATAGCCAACGAGTTTGAAAAAGCCGGACTGCTTGTTTTCGGACCGTCTGAAAAAGCGGCTATTATTGAAGGAAGCAAACAGTTTGCCAAGGATTTAATGAAAAAACACGGCATTCCGACGGCGGAGTACGAGACGTTTACTTCATTTGAAGAGGCGAAAGCATATGTACAGCAAAAAGGCGCGCCGATTGTCATTAAAGCGGACGGGCTTGCCGCCGGAAAAGGTGTCACAGTCGCGATGACGGAAGAAGAAGCGATTGAATGCCTGCACGATTTTCTTGAGGATGAGAAATTCGGGGAGGCGAGCGCATCTGTTGTCATTGAAGAGTTTCTCGCCGGCGAAGAATTTTCTTTAATGGCGTTTGTAAAAGGGGAGACCGTCTATCCGATGGTCATCGCTCAAGATCATAAACGCGCCTTCGATGGAGACAAAGGGCCGAATACTGGCGGAATGGGCGCCTACTCACCGGTGCCGCACATTTCCGATAATATCGTCAGAAGCGCAGTCGAAACGATTGTGAAGCCGGCGGCAAAAGCAATGGTGAAAGAGGGGCGCTCCTTCACGGGCGTGCTGTACGCGGGGCTGATTCTGACGGAAAACGGATCAAAAGTCATTGAATTCAACGCGCGCTTCGGAGATCCGGAAACACAGGTCGTCGTGCCGAGAATGGAATCTGACCTCATTCAGGTGCTCTTAGATCTTCTGCATGAGAAGGATGTTGACCTAAGGTGGAAGGATACGGCCGCGGTCAGCGTTGTGCTGGCTTCTGAAGGCTATCCGGAAGGCTATGCGAAAGGGACGCCGATCGGCAGTTTGACGTCCGCTGAAGACGGGATCGCCGTTTTTCATGCCGGAACGAAAAAAGACGGCGGACAATTTGTTACGAACGGCGGCCGGGTCGCCAATGTCACGGCATTTGCTGAGACATTTGAAGCGGCGAGGGATAAAGTGTACAGCGCCGTTTCAGGGCTGACAAAACCCGGACTGTTTTACAGAAGCGATATCGGCGCCCGTGCGCTGAAAGCATCGCAGCGATAAAGAGGAGACCCCCGCGTCATAAAAGATGCGGGTTTTCTTCTGAATGACGACTAAGATTGTCATGCAGTCTTGAATTCTGTCCCGGCTTTTGTGATGCCGGGATCGCCGGCAGATTCTTCTCATACTCGCGGGACAGGAGAAAAAAATAACAAGCCGAAACGGCTTGTTATTTTTCTTGCTGATGGCTGTCATCCTGATTCATTCCGGCTTGGAACATATATGTCACCGGACAGAAGCGGAGAATGCCGGACGCCGCTTTCATCGCGCCCATCATCATACAGAAGAGATGCATCTTGCACCAAGGTTTTCTCGTGTATTTCGCTGAAGCGGCAGACAAAATGGTGAGGCCGCAAGTGATGCGCATAACGGCATTTAATAAACTGATATTCGGTTTCATCATTTCAGCTCCCTAGAAAAAGTTTTTCATTCATCTTCAATAATTTGTAACGTTTTAGCCGTGCGATAATTGTGCGGATGTGATACGATGGGTCTAATATAAGCGAAGGAGAGTATGTGAATGTCCGAACGTACCTTTAACTGGAAAAATAAAGACATCAGATCACAGGCGGATGTTGTAGACTCAAAGCTGCTTCCAACGCTACTTTTACGGGATGCTCTCGTATTAAATCCTTTTTTAAAACAATGGCTGAAAAAAAACGTCTGGATTTACGGAGACCGAATTGTATATGTTGGTCATGAGCTTCCTGATGCAGCAGAGCACATTCATACCATAAATTGTGAAGGAAAATACATTGTGCCAGGTTACATTGAACCGCATACACATCCTTTTCAAATATATAATCCCCAAACGCTCGCCGAATATGTGTCTCAATTCGGAACAACGACGTTTGTTAATGATAACTTGTTTTTTCTTTTGCACAGCGGTAAAAAGAAAGCGCTTACTATATTGGAAGAACTGAAAAAACAGCCGGTGCAATATTTTTGGTGGTCCAGATATGATCTGCAGACTGAAGTGCTGAATGAGGACCAGCTCCTTTCTTTTGATGTCCGCAAGCAATGGATTGAGCATCCGGATGTCATTCAAGGCGGAGAATTGACCGGATGGCCGCGCCTCATGGACGGCGATGACTTGATGCTTCATTGCATGCAGGCGACAAAGAAACTGCGCAAGCGGATAGAAGGGCATTTTCCCGGAGCTTCTGAAAAAACACTGACGAAGATGAAACTGTTCGGGGCTGATTCTGACCACGAGGCGATGAATGGCGACGAGGTGATGAGACGGCTTGAATTGGGTTACTATGTTTCGCTCAGACATTCATCCATCCGCCCTGATCTGAGAACGATTTTGCAGGATCTCCATCAAAAAGGCTTCCGGCATTATGATCATTTCTTTTACACGACGGATGGAGCGACGCCGCATTTTTATAAAGGCGGCATGACGAATGAATTAATCAAAATCGCTTTGGAGGAAGGAGTTCCGGCGATTGACGCCTACAATATGGCCTCCTTTAATATCGCGAAGTATTATCAGATGGATGACTTTCTCGGTGTGATCGGTCCGGGCCGGCTTGCTTCATTGAACATTCTCGATGACCCGATGAATCCGGACCCGGTCACGGTGATCTCCAAAGGCATCCTGCTGAGGGAAGACGGCCGAAATATGAATGCGTTTACAGAAACGGATTGGAAAAAGGGCGGTCTTGTCCCTCTTGAGCTTTCATATGATATGACGATGGATGATTTACAGTTTTCAATGCCGATGGGTGTGGTAATGCGCAACGCCGTCATTATGGAGCCGTATATGATTGCGATTGATAATTCTGTTGACCAGCTTTCTTTTGATCATGATGAATGCTATCTCACGCTTCTCGATAAGCATGGAAAATGGCGGGTCAATACAATGCTGAAAGGTTTTGCCGATCGGGTGCAGGGCTTTGTCAGTTCTTACACGACAACCGGAGATATTATCGCTGCCGGAAAAAATAAAGAAGATATCCTGCTCGCTTTCTCACGGATGAAAGAAATCGGCGGCGGAATCGTGCTTGCCGAAAACGGGAAGATTCTGCATGAGATCCCCCTCGCCTTAAACGGTTCTGCATCCGCGGAGAATTATGAAGAAGTGCTTGAGAAAGAGCAAAAACTGAGGACGTTGCTGGAGGAGCGGGGCTACCGATTCTGCGATCCGATCTATACGCTGCTCTTTTTGCAGAGCACACACCTGCCTTATATCCGCATTACGCCGAGAGGAATATTCGACGTGATGAAAAAAACTGTACTCTTTCCATCGATAATGCGTTAAAATATAAAAGCAGGGAGCCGACATATGAAAAGATGGAAAACCGTTTGTATGCTTTGTTTTGCGTTTTTGCTGCTTGCCGCCTGCCGGCAGAACAATGCCGATCAGGTGCAGCTGAAAGAAGCGGAAGCTCCTTTAACGGGGCTGAAAACTGAGCAGAAGCTTGCAGAACGCCGTCCGATTGCAGTCGCAGTGAACAATCATCCGAAGGCGAGGCCCCAATCCGGGCTGTCAAAGGCGGATGTTGTCATCGAAGCGCTCGCGGAGGGCCGGATTACGCGGTTTCTCGCGATTTTTCAAAGTGAGATGCCGGAAACGGTCGGGCCTGTGCGGAGCGCGAGGGAATATTTTGTCACGCTCAGCAGCGGGTTTAACAGCATATTTGTCCATCATGGCTGGAGTCCCGGCGCTAAAAAGCAGCTGGAGTCCGGAACTTACGATTATATAAACGGTTTGGATTTTGACGGCAGCCTGTTTTGGAGAGCCGATTTCAGCAAGCCGCCCCACAATTCCTACACGTCGTATGACAATATCAGGAAGGCGGCGGAACAAAAAGGATACAAGCTGAACGGAAAAACAGAACCGCTCCCATTTCAGACATCAGATGCAAAACCCGGAAACGAAACCTACAATATTCGGATAGATTATGGAACACAAAACGTTACAAATCTTGTCGAATACGATTATGATAAAAAAGCTGATGCTTATACAAGAAGCTCTGATAGTGTGAAAGCGACAGACCGGGAGACCGGAAAGCCTTTAGCCATGCACAACATTTTTATTGTTGAAGCCGGCCATCGCATGACAGACAAAGATGGAAGGCGGGCCATCGATATTCAGTCAGGGGGGAAGGGCCTCCTGCTTCAGCACGGCGATGTTATAGAGTCAGACTGGGAATATAAAGACGGCCGTATTCTGCCCGTAAAAGGCGGTGAGATTCTTCCGTTTGTGCCAGGAAAGACATGGATTAATATCGTGCCTGATCTCGATGCAGCTTCCATTAGTAAAGGAGAAGGTGTTTGACGATGCAAATCGATAAATTACGCGGAAAAGAACTGGACCAGTTATTTTTATCTATTTTATCGCTGAAAGATCTGGAGGAATGCTATCGTTTCTTTGACGATCTTTGTACGATTAATGAAATCCAATCGCTGGCGCAGCGTTTGGAAGTGGCGAGAATGCTCCGCGAAGGAAATACGTATCACAAAATTGAAAGCGAAACGGGTGCTTCCACAGCGACGATTTCCCGGGTGAAGCGCTGCTTAAATTACGGGAACGACGCCTATGAAATGGCGCTTGACCGCGTAAACAAAGGAGAATCCTCCTCAGCTACGTAAAAAACCGCTCTGCCGATGACGGCAGGCGGTTTTTTTATGCGTGCTGATTCAAAAGGCCGGGAAGTTCCCTCAGGCTTCCGTCTTCCTCCCGGTATACGATGTGTTCAGCTGAGAAATGAATCGGCGAGCTGATACCCGCCGCCGCGGCAAGGTGAAACAGCCCTTCACGCAACGAGAGCACGTAGTTGCAGACGCGGTGCTGTTTATCCTCGATACTGAGCGCGCGCTGAAGTTTTGGATCGGTTGTCGCCACTCCGACAGGACAATGATTGGTGTGGCATACTTGAGCACGGATACAGCCGACTGAAAACATCATTCCCCGGGCAATATTGACAAAATCCGCGCCTAACGCGAGGGCAACGGCAATCTTATCGGGAGTGAGCAGCTTTCCGGATGCGAAAATTTTCAGCTTATCTCTTATACCGTATGTCTTCAAAAGGCCGTCAACAAGGGGGAGGCCGGTCAGAATCGGCAGGCCGACGGAATCCGCCAGTTCATGGAAAGAAGCTCCCGTTCCCCCTTCACTGCCGTCAATCGTAATAAAGTCGGGAAGTTTGCCTGATGAACTCATACAGGAAATAAGGTCTTCAAGGTCTTTGCGGCTGCCCGGGACAATTTTGATGCCGACCGGTTTTTCACCGACAGTCCTTAATTTCTCAATGAAATCAAGCATGTCCGGGACATTTGAGAACTCGTTGAAGCGGTTTGGGCTGTCAATGGATTGTCCGGGCTGCACATTTCTGATGGCGGCAATTTCTTCGGTCACCTTTGAACCGTCAATATGCCCGCCTCTTGCTTTCGCCCCTTGCGCAAGCTTTAATTCAAAGGCTTTAATCTGCTCGAGGCGGCTTTTTTTCTTAAATTCTTCCCATGAAAATTCTCCATCTTCAGTGCGCACGCCGAACAGCCCGGGACCAATTTGGCAGATAATATCCGCGCCGCCTTTCAGGTGATACTCAGACAGGCCGCCTTCGCCTGTATTCATCCATGTGCCGCCGGCCTGGTGCAGCCCTTTTGACAGGGCGGTAATTGCCCGGTCGCCAAGTGAGCCGTAGCTCATCGCTGATTGTCCGATTAACCCTTTCACATAAAACGGCTTCTTGCATGTATCGCGGCCGATCACTTGCACATCGTCCGGATGCAGGTAATAAGGGTCCGCCTTTGCTTTTTCGCGGTGTTCGCTGCGTTTCAGCAGGTTGTCTTTGTCAATTTTGTATATCATCGTGTCGATCTTCGGCGTCTGATCTGCGCGCAGCTCCTCCCTTTGTTTCGGGAAGAGGGCGTTACGGATATAATAGCCCGGCTGATCGAAATCCCGTTCTGAGCCGAAGCCCATCATTCTGCTTTTATACTTTCCCGACATGACCGTCTGTTCATATTCTCTCCGGGAAAACGGCTGTTCTTCGTTATCATTGCTGAATAAATACTGCCGCAGCTCTGGTCCGATTTTTTCAAATATATAGCGCAGTTTTCCCGCTGCGGGATAATTGCGCAGCACTGAATGTTCTTCCTGCTTTTCGTCTCTTATGTATATCCAGAGAAACAATGCGGCGGGAACTAAAATAATAAAGATCAATATACAAATCAGTACGATAATGGCTTGTTCCATTGAGATCAGACTCCTTGTCTTTTTTCTCTTTGACATTCCACATATTGTCTGTTTTCAAACATAGCCGTTTCCCGTCAGGCGGAGCGCAATCTTTTTTGTGAATCAGGTGAATGACGTCTTTTTCCGTTTTTCCGGGCCAAACGAATTTGTTATAATGTTTAAATGGCAAGAAACGAATGGAGGAACGAAAACGCATGTACGATGTTAACGAGTGGAAGCATGTTTTTAAACTCGATCCGAATAAAGATTTACCGGATGAACAGCTGGAACGGCTTTGTGAATCAGGGACTGACGCCATTGTGATCGGAGGAAGCGACAATATCACCGAGGACAATGTGCTGAGACTGATGTCAAAGGTGCGGCGGTTTTTAGTGCCGTGCGTACTTGAGGTGTCGACGATTGATTCCATTGTGCCCGGGTTTGATCTTTATTTCATTCCGAGTGTGCTCAACAGCAAAAAGGCGGACTGGATTGTCGGCATGCATCATCAGGCGATGAAAGAATACGGAGAGCTCATGTCAATGGAGGAAATCGTGACGGAGGGCTACTGCATCATCAATCCTGATTGTAAGGCGGCTGCTTTGACGGAGGCGGATACACATATAGAAACAGAAGATATTCTCGCCTATGCGCGGGTCGCGGAACATTTGCTTCATCTCCCGATTTTTTATCTGGAATACAGCGGGATGCTGGCGGACATAGAAACGGTGGAGAAAACGAAGGCTGTGCTAGACAAGTCCGTCCTGTTTTACGGAGGCGGCATTAAAGACGCGGAAACGGCGGAACGGTTCGGCCGTCATGCCGATGTCATCGTTGTCGGCAATGCCGTATATGAAGATTTTGATCAGGCGCTAAAAACAGTGGCGGCTGTAAAGACAAAGTAGCCAAGCGGACGAAATTGATTTATGATAGAACATATGTTTGATAGGCGGTGAACGGATATGAATTACATTAGCAATCAATTATTAAGCGGATTAAATCCCGTTCAGCAGGAAGCGGTCAAGACGACGGACGGTCCGCTGCTTCTGATGGCGGGCGCGGGAAGCGGAAAAACACGTGTGCTGACGCACAGAATCGCATACTTAATGGCGGAAAAACACGTGGCGCCATGGAACATTCTGGCGATTACATTTACAAATAAAGCAGCCAGAGAAATGAAGGAGCGGGTTGAGAGCATTCTCGGACCCGGCGCGGATGAAATCTGGATATCCACCTTCCACAGCATGTGCGTGCGGATTCTGCGCAGGGATATTGACAGAATCGGCATCAACCGAAATTTCTCCATTCTTGATACGGCTGATCAGCTTTCCGTTATTAAAGGGATTCTGAAAGAGCGGAATATCGATCCGAAAAAGTTTGATCCGAGAAGTATTTTAGGCTCCATCAGCAGCGCAAAAAACGAGCTGATCGAACCTGAGGAATTCGCAAAAACGGCCGGCGGCTACTACGATCAGGTCACGAGTGACGTGTATACCGATTATCAGAAAAAACTGCTGAAAAACCAATCGCTCGATTTTGATGATTTAATCATGACGACGATTAAGCTTTTCGAGCGTGTGCCGGAAGTGCTTGAGTTTTATCAGCGTAAATTCCAATACATTCACGTAGACGAGTATCAGGATACGAACAGGGCGCAATACCTGCTTGTGAAGCAGCTTGCGGCCCGTCTTGAAAATATCTGCGTCGTCGGTGACTCCGACCAGTCCATTTACAGATGGCGCGGGGCGGATATCGCGAATATCCTTTCCTTTGAAAAAGATTACCCGAGCGCAAACGTGATTCTGCTCGAGCAAAACTACCGCTCAACAAAGCGGATTCTGCAGGCGGCTAACGAAGTGATCAAAAACAACTCAAACCGCAAGCCGAAAAACCTGTGGACGGAAAATGACGAAGGCATCAAGCTTTCTTATTACAGCGGCGACAATGAATTCGGCGAAGGCCAATTCGTCGCGGGCAAAATTTATGAGCTGAACAGTTCGGGCCGGCGGAAGCTTTCCGATATCGCGATTTTATACCGGACAAACGCCCAGTCGCGCGTCATTGAGGAAACCCTTTTAAAATCCGGACTGAACTACAATATCGTCGGCGGAACCAAGTTCTACGACAGGAAAGAAATTAAAGACATTCTCGCATACCTGCGCCTTGTGTCAAACCCGGACGACGACATCAGTTTTACGCGGATCGTCAATGTGCCGAAGCGGGGCGTCGGCGCAACTTCGCTAGAAAAAATCGCTTCATATGCGGCGATGAACGGAATGTCAATGTTCCAGGCGGTCAAACAGGTTGATTTCATCGGCGTCAGCGCGAAAGCGGCAAACGCGCTTGACGGCTTTGGCGCGATGATTGAAAATCTGACGAACATGCAGGATTACCTGTCCATTACAGAACTCACGGAAGAAATTCTCGAGAAAACGGAATACAGAGAAATGCTGAAGGCCGAAAAATCAATCGAAGCCCAAAGCCGCCTTGAAAATATCGACGAGTTTCTTTCCGTGACGAAAAACTTCGAACAAAAAAGCGAAGACAAGTCTCTCGTCGCGTTTCTGACTGATTTGGCGCTGATTGCGGATATTGACCAGCTCGACCAGAAGGAAGAGGAATCAGGCGGAAAGGATGCCGTCACTTTAATGACACTGCACGCCGCTAAGGGGCTTGAATTTCCTGTCGTGTTCTTAATGGGCATGGAAGAAGGCGTGTTCCCGCACAGCCGCTCCCTGATGGAAGAAGCCGAGATGGAAGAAGAACGCAGGCTCGCATATGTAGGCATTACGAGGGCGGAAGAAGAACTGTATTTAACGAATGCCAAAATGCGCACCTTATTCGGCCGCACCAATATGAATCCGGAATCCCGCTTTATCAGGGAAATACCTGGCGATTTATTGGAGAACCTAAATGAGAAGAAAACACCTCGCATGCAGCCGGGAAGAAAAGTGCAGCCAAAACGCGGGCCCGTATCCCGTCCCGTTTCCTATGCGAACAAAACAGGCGGCGACTCGCTCAGCTGGGCGGTCGGCGATAAAGCGGGCCATAAAAAATGGGGCACCGGAACGGTTGTCAGCGTAAAAGGAGAAGGCGAAAGCACCGAGCTTGATATCGCATTCCCGAGCCCAGTCGGCGTGAAGCGTCTGCTTGCCGCTTTTGCGCCGATTGAAAAGCAGTAACCTGAAGAGGAAAGGAAGAACATGATGGACAAAGAAACAGCGAAACACCGGGCAGAAGAATTGCGCCGCACCATCGATCAGTACAGTTATGAATATTACACCTTAGATGAACCGAGCGTGCCGGATTCCGAGTACGACAGACTGATGCAGGAGCTGATTGCCATAGAGGAAGAGCACCCGGAACTCAGAACGCCTGATTCGCCCACACAGCGGGTCGGGGGAGCGGTGCTTGAATCGTTTCAAAAGGTGCAGCATGGCACGCCGATGCTCAGTCTCGGCAACGCATTTAACGATGATGATCTCCGCGATTTTGACCGCCGCGTCCGTCAGGCTGTCGGTGACGGCGTCGCTTATAATGTGGAGCTGAAAATAGACGGTCTTGCTGTTTCTCTCCGTTATGAAGACGGCTATTTCGTCAGAGGCGCGACAAGAGGAGACGGAACGACGGGCGAAGATATCACGGAAAACTTAAAAACGATCCGCAACATTCCGCTGAAAATGAAACGGAATCTTTCCATAGAAGTGCGCGGAGAGGCGTACATGCCGAAACAGTCATTTGAAGCGCTCAATGAAGAACGGCTGAAACATGAAGAGGAGCCGTTCGCCAATCCCCGGAACGCGGCTGCGGGCTCACTCAGACAGCTCGATCCGAAAATTGCAGCGAAACGAAATCTTGACATCTTCGTCTACAGTATAGCGGAGCTTGACGAGATGGGTGTGGAAACACAGAGTCAGGGCCTGGATTTTCTGGATGAGCTCGGTTTTAAAACAAACCAGGAACGGAAAAAATGCGCCACGATAGATGAAGTCATTGAAATGATCGAAGAGCTGCAGGCGAAGCGGGCCGATCTCCCTTATGAAATTGACGGAATCGTCATCAAAGTCGATTCGCTCGACCAGCAGGAAGAACTCGGGTATACGGCAAAAAGCCCGCGCTGGGCGATTGCTTATAAATTCCCGGCGGAAGAGGTCGTGACAAAACTGCTCGATATCGAACTGAATGTCGGAAGAACGGGCGTTATTACGCCGACCGCCGTTCTGGAACCGGTAAAAGTCGCGGGAACGACGGTCTCAAGAGCATCCCTTCATAACGAAGATTTAATTAAAGAGAAGGATATCCGCATTCTCGATAAAGTGGTCGTCAAAAAAGCGGGCGACATCATCCCTGAGGTCGTCAATGTCTTAATTGAACAGCGGACCGGGGAAGAAAAAGAATTCAATATGCCGACCAGCTGCCCTGAGTGCGAAAGCGAACTTGTCCGCATTGAAGGGGAAGTCGCGCTGCGCTGCATCAATCCGGAATGTCCGGCGCAGATCAGAGAAGGCCTGATTCACTTTGTCTCACGCAACGCGATGAATATTGACGGACTCGGAGAACGTGTCATCACACAGCTTTTCCGTGAACATCTCGTCCGTAATGTCGCTGATTTGTATAAGCTGACGAAAGAACAGGTTATCCGGCTTGAGCGGATGGGGGAAAAATCAACTGACAATCTGATCAGCTCCATCCAAAAGTCGAAAGAGAATTCGCTGGAACGCCTGCTGTTCGGTCTCGGCATCCGTTTTATCGGCTCAAAAGCGGCCAAAACACTGGCCATGCATTTTGAAAGCCTGGAAAATCTGAAACAAGCCACGGAAGAAGAGCTGCTTGCGGTAGATGAAATCGGCGAAAAGATGGCCGATGCCGTTGTCACCTATTTCCGCAAAGAGGAAATGCTTGAGCTTTTGAATGAACTTGAGGAACTCGGTGTGAACACACTCTACAAAGGCCCGAAAAAAGTAAAAGCGGAGGACAGCGACTCTTATTTTGCCGGCAAAACCATCGTGTTAACCGGAAAGCTTGAAGAGCTGTCCAGAAATGAAGCCAAGGCGCAGATTGAAGCGCTCGGCGGAAAGCTGACGGGATCTGTCAGCAAAAAAACAGACTTGCTGATTGCCGGAGAAGCGGCCGGAAGCAAGCTGACAAAAGCGCAGGAATTAAACATTGAAGTATGGAATGAAGCACAGCTATTGGGAGAGCTAAAGAAATAAGAGGAGTGTTTTCTATTGAAAAAGATGTTGGCATTGGCGGCGACGGCAACGGCGGCAGTACTCATGCTGTCGGCCTGTTCGCCGAGTTTCGGGGGAAAAAAAGAGGAAGAGATCACGCAGAAAACGGCAAAGTCTTCTGAAAAAGCGATCATACCGAAATATAATATCTCTGATTCCTACTATAAAATGGTGCTCCCGTTTAAGGCCGGAAAAGCGCGCGGCCTGACCGCGGACCGGCTGAACACGAGGCTGGACATCGATGAATTCGAGACGGGGCTGATGCGGCTCGCTCAAGACACGTTCCCGACGGATGACTATTTGTATCAGGAAGGCCAGTATTTAGATGAGGACACGGTACTCAGCTGGCTTGACCGCAAAAAAGAGGGCAGTGATCTGAAAAAGGCGAAAAAGGCAGACGCCAATTTCCAGAATCTCGGCTTAAACCCGGTGCTGCCAAGCTCGGGATCGGCAAAAGAGAAAAATGAAAACAGCCCGATTTACTTAGCGTCCATGCTTGAGCAGGATTACTTAGTAAGAAAAGATAAAAATTCCATCCAGCTTGGCGGTGTCATGATCGGTCTCGCTCTCAACTCTGTATACTATTACCGCGAAAACACAGGTGATCCGCAGCAGGAAGTGGAGCTCAGCGACAAAACGATCCGCAGCCACGGTGAAGAAATCGCACAGGAAGTCGTTAACCGCCTTCGGAAAATGGATAACCTGAAAAATGTGCCGATTACCGTCGCCCTTTATAAACAAGCGCCGAAAACATCAATCGTACCGGGGAATTACATTGCGAAAACAGAAGTCAAGGCCGGCTCATCCACCATTTCAAACTGGGATGATGTCAAAGAAAAGTACGTCTTCTATCCGGCGGATACAGACACGGCAAAGAAATACCCTGATGATTCCGAAGTGTTTAAACGCTTCAAAAACGCCATCGACAGCTACTTCCCGAATTACACCGGAGTTGTCGGAACGGCAATGTACGAAAACGATGAAATGAGAAAAATGAAGATTGAAATCCCGATGCAATTTTACGGGAAAAGCGAAGTCATCGCCTTTACCCAATACTTAACAGGTGAGCTGATGGATTATTATTCAAAAGGCTCAGTTGATGTCGAAATTAACATTACCTCGTCTGACGGGCAGGAAGCGCTGATCGTCCGCAATGCGGGTGACAAAGAACCGACCGTCCATATTTACGATTAACCAAGATACCCTTGTTCATTTCTGTATGAGCAAGGGTTTTTTATTGTGAATATCGTTGGAGCGAGGAATGAGGTATGTTAAGATATTTGTATAATTAGGAATTAACAGGAAAACACATTTCATTTCTAAGCGGATGTTACGAATCTGCTGTGAAAAAAGAAGGGCAGGAATGTTGATGAATGACATTTGCTGAGTACACACACCGCCTACAAACGTTATGAGAAGGGTGAATCAGCATGCATAAAGATATTAAAGCGATTTTTGAGGAAGATAAGGTGCTGGCTGAAGCCGGTGAAATATACGGATTTACCAAGTTTCAATTTATTGCGGACGCAGAGAACTACGTATATGAAATTGTGAAAGATAACGAACCGTATATCTTAAAAATTACGCATACGATCAGAAGAACACCGGAATATATTCTCGGGGAAATGGAATGGCTTCATCATCTGGCAAAGGGAGGGCTTTCAGCAGCGAAACCGATTCCTTCATTAAATGGCAAAGATGTCGAAGAAGTCCCGGATGGAAAAGGCGGAGCGTTTTTATTAAGAGTCTATGAAAAAGCGCCCGGACGCAAAGTGGAGGAATCAGACTGGAACGGAACTCTGTTTTACGAGCTTGGAAAATACACGGGGAACATGCACCGGCTGACAAAAAGCTACCGTCTGAGCGATCCGGCATATAAAAGGCAGGAATGGGATGAAGAGGAGCAGCTGAAGCTGAGAAAATACGTGCCCGCAGATCAGCATCTCGTATTTGAGCGGGCGGATGCTCTAATGGAAAAACTGCGCCGTTTGCCGAAGAATCCTGAAAACTACGGCCTTGTGCACGCCGATCTGCATCATGGCAATTTTAATTGGGACAACGGAAAAATCACTGCATTTGATTTTGATGATATCGGCTACAATTGGTTTGTGAATGATATCAGTATTCTGCTGTACAACATGTTGTGGTATCCGGTCATCCCGTATGAAGACAAGGCCGCGTTTACGGGTGAATTCATGACTCACTTTATGAAAGGCTACAGGGAAGAAAATGACCTTGATTCCGCATGGTTTGAACACATCCCGGATTTCCTCCGGCTGCGCCATATGCTGATCTACGGATTATTGCATCAGGCGTTTGACCTCAATTCACTCGGGGACGAGGAACTCGGGATGCTGAAAGCCTTCAGGCGCGATATCGAAAATGAAACACCGATTACGGAGTATCAATTTTCTGCATTCGTATAAATAGAAAAACGCCGGCTGAATCCAACCCGGCGTTTTTTATAACGTATCACATTTCACTCCGACGACGCCCTGAATTTCTTTAATATCATAATAGACGTCAGTGGTGTAGCGGCTTTTATGAACACTGACTTTCACTTCCATAATCGGAAATTCTTTTTCACCCAGATCATCAATCCGGACGGAGTGAATGCGGAGCTGTTTGCTTTTCATTTCCTTTAAAATCTCAGTCATTTTGTCTTTATCGGAAAGAGACATTCTCACGCGGATATCCTTTTCCTTCAAGCGGTTGGGACCGATTTTTCTGATCAGCCACGGAAGAAATTCGACACTGATCAGGATAAACAAGAGGCTTGCGAACGCCTCTTTATAAAAGCCGGCGCCTGTAGCCAGACCCAGCCCGGCCGCGCCCCAGATGATAGCCGATGTCGTCAGGCCGGATATGACGTCATTGCTTTTACGCAGGATCACACCCGCGCCGATAAAACCGACGCCGGAAATGATTTGGGCGGGAAGGCGGAGCGGATCCATCATGATACGGTAATATTTTGGGAAATGATATGCCGCATTAATGCTGACGATCGTCAGCATACAGGAGCTGACGGCGATGACGATACAGGTTTTCAGTCCGAGCGGTTTGTTTTTCAGTTCTCGTTCAAGACCGATGATCATGCCGATCAGCGTGGCAATGCCCAGCTTTAATAAAATGTCTGGTTCGATAGGCCAGCTCAATTTGCACAGCACCTCCGCAATTTTTCTTATAATAAATTGATATGATTTTCTCACAGTATTTATAGCAGGACAAGTGCGGAAGAAAAAAGCCGTCAGGGATAAAATCTGACGGCTTTTTGTCTATTTCTTGTTTTTCAAAAGAGCTTCCATCCGGCTGAACAGCTGATAAGAAGCATCGGCCGGTTTTTTGGTCAGCAGGCTGACGGCAATACCGGCAATCAGACTGAGGAAGAATCCCGGAATGATTTCGTATACGCCGGTTGAAGCGGCAAGCCCTGTGGTGATCCAGATTAAAACGGCCGCTGCCCCGGTAATCATCGCCGCAAGCGCTCCCCATTCATTCATCCGTTTCCAGTACAGACTGAGCAAGAGCGCCGGACCGATAGCCGAACCGAAGCCAGCCCACGCATATCCGACCAGATCAAGAATGGTGCTGTTCGGATTCATGGATAGCAGGATGGCGATAACGGCTACGATCAATACCGACAGGCGTCCGGTCATGACCAATTCTTTATCGCTCGCTTCCCGTCTGAAAAAGGCGCGGTATAAATCTTCCGTAATGGCGCTTGCCGTTACGAGAAGCTGTGAGGAAATGGAACTCATGATCGCCGCTAAAATCGCGGACAGCAGGAAGCCCGTAATCAGCGGGTGGAACAAGATTTTAGAAAAAATAATGAAAATCGTTTCCGGATCTTTTACGGAGACCCCGAAGTGATGAGAATACGCAACCCCGATAATCCCGGTCAGCAATGAACCGACAACTGAAATAACCATCCAGCTCATCCCGATTCTGCGGGCGGGTTTTAAATCTTTCACTTCTTTAATCGCCATAAATCGTACGATGATATGAGGCTGGCCGTAATAGCCGAGTCCCCATGCCAAATAAGAAATAATGCTAATGACGCTCGCGCCTTTAAAGATATCCAATAGTTTCGGGTTAACGGCGTTGATCGAATCAATCGTCGTTGAAACGCTCCCGAGCTGGGTAAAAGCAACGATCGGCACAAGCACTAATGCCGCAAACATGATCGCTCCCTGTACAAAGTCAGTCAGACTGACAGCGAGGAAACCGCCAAACAGCGTATAAAGCACAACAACACCCGCCGTTAAAAACAAACCGAATTTGTAGTCGGCGCCGAATGCCGATTCAAATAACCTGCCTCCGGATACCATCCCGGACGATGTGTACAGTGTGAAAAAGATCATAATAATCACGGCGGAAACAATTTTCAGCAATGATGACGAGTGGCGGAACCGTTTATCGAAAAAATCGGGAATCGTAATCGCATCATCCGCAACTTCCGTGTAAGCGCGCAGCCTCGGAGCAAGCAGCAGATAATTTGAATACGCGCCGATCGTCAAACCGAGCGCCAGCCATAAGGTCGATAACCCCGTTGCGAACATTGCGCCGGGAACTCCCATCAGCATCCATGCGCTCATATCCGCCGCACCTGCGGACAGCGCCGTTACGAACGGGCCGAGTCCTCTTCCGCCCAGCATGTAATCATTAATATTCGTTGTCTTTCTGAATGCGTACCAGCCGATTAACAGCATGGCAGCAAAGTAAATGCCAAGAGATATAATTAATTCAATACTCACGTTTTTGGACCCTCTCTTCTTTCATGTAAATGTTGCATCACCTCTGTAGATTAGTAGTGCCGGAATATGCGCCGGCGATCCAGCCTTTAGTCATCATTCCATGCGAATCACATATTTAGTGCCGGCTATGGTTACTAAACCTAACAAAGTATCCCCGATCAATCAACTCTCGAAACCTGGCCCGCTCAAGGAAAAAATCCCCGCCAACATAGAACAGCTTAGAGATGAAAACGCTACCAATAAATTATAAAAGTAAAAATTTTCTGACATATAATTCGTTTCTCTTTCTCCCCGATTTAGGATAAAATAGAGAGGGTTTCATCATGCCTCAGAAGGCGGCGTTTTGTTGCTTTAGAGGGCTCGTTTTTGATATGATCAGTATTATATGACGAAACGGAGAATTATGCGGAGGTGGATCTTATGTCACGAATTTCTATAGAAGAAGTAAAGCATGTCGCTCATTTGGCGAGACTCGCCATTACGGATGAAGAAGCTGAAATGTTCACAGAACAGCTTGACAGCATCATCTCGTTTGCCGAGGAGCTTAATGAAGTGGACACGGATAACGTGGAACCGACAACACACGTGCTGAAAATGAAAAACGTAATGAGAGAAGATGAAGCGGGTAAAGGCCTTCCGGTCGAGGATGTCATGAAAAATGCTCCCGATCATAAAGACGGCTATGTCCGTGTGCCATCTATTCTGGATTAAAGGAGGGAGACAGTATGTCATTATTTGATCACAAAATCACAGAACTGAAACAAATGATACATAAAAAAGAAATCAAGATATCCGATCTTGTTGATGAATCTTACAAACGGATCGCATCCGTGGATGATAAGGTGCAGGCATTTTTACAGCTTGATGAAGAAAGAGCCCGCGCTTACGCGAAAGAACTTGACGAAGCGGTTGACGGACGGTCTGAACACGGTCTTCTCTTCGGAATGCCGATCGGCGTCAAAGACAACATCGTGACCAAAGGGCTTCGCACAACATGCTCAAGCAAAATCCTCGAAAACTTCGATCCGATTTACGATGCGACGGTTGTGGAGCGTCTTCAAGCCGCTGAAGCCGTCACGATCGGAAAGCTGAATATGGACGAGTTCGCGATGGGTTCTTCTACTGAAAACTCCGCGTACAAAGCGACGAAAAACCCTTGGAATCTCGATACGGTTCCCGGCGGATCAAGCGGCGGTTCCGCAGCTGCGGTTGCAGCTGGCGAAGTGCCGTTTTCACTCGGATCTGATACGGGCGGCTCCATCCGTCAGCCGGCTTCTTTCTGCGGCGTCGTCGGATTAAAGCCTACATACGGACGCGTGTCACGTTACGGATTGGTCGCTTTTGCGTCTTCATTAGACCAGATCGGACCGATCACAAGAACCGTAGAAGATAACGCATTCCTGCTTCAGGCGATTTCAGGCCCGGACAAAATGGACTCTACGAGCGCCAATGTCGAAGTGCCGGACTTTCTTTCTTCATTAACTGGCGATATTAAAGGCTTAAAAATCGCCGTGCCGAAAGAATATCTCGGAGAAGGCGTCGGCAAAGAAGCGAAAGAATCGGTTTTAGCCGCTTTAAAAGTGCTTGAAGACCTCGGAGCGACATGGGAAGAAGTATCTCTGCCGCACAGCAAATACGCGCTTGCGACGTATTATCTGCTGTCTTCTTCCGAAGCGTCTGCAAACCTTGCGCGCTTTGACGGCATCCGCTACGGCTACCGCTCAGACAATGCGGACAACCTGATTGACCTTTATAAACAGACACGCTCAGAAGGCTTCGGCAACGAAGTGAAGCGCCGCATCATGCTCGGCACCTTCGCGCTCAGCTCCGGCTACTATGACGCGTATTACAAAAAAGCGCAAAAAGTGCGCACGCTTATTAAAAAAGATTTTGAAGACGTATTTGAGAAATACGATGTCATCGTCGGACCGACAACGCCGACACCGGCATTCAAAATCGGCGAAAAAACCAGCGATCCGCTCACAATGTACGCCAACGATATTTTAACGATCCCTGTCAACCTCGCGGGTGTGCCGGGAATCAGCGTGCCGTGCGGATTTGCGGACGGACTGCCGCTCGGACTGCAAATCATCGGAAAACACTTCGATGAAGGCACTGTATACCGCGTCGCTCATGCTTTTGAGCAGGCAACAGATCATCATAAAGCGAAACCTGAACTGTAAGGGGTGAAATGAAGTGAACTTTGAAACGGTAATCGGACTTGAAGTCCATGTGGAATTAAAAACAAAATCTAAAATTTTCTCAAGCTCACCGACGCCATTCGGCGCGGAAGCGAATACCCAAACGAGCGTCATCGACCTCGGCTATCCCGGCGTGCTGCCCGTTTTGAACAAAGAAGCGGTCGAATTCGCGATGAAAGCCGCAATGGCTTTGAACTGTGAAATCGCAACGGATACGAAGTTTGACCGGAAAAACTATTTCTATCCGGACAACCCGAAGGCATATCAAATTTCTCAATTTGACAAGCCGATCGGCGAAAACGGCTGGATTGAAATCGAAGTCGGCGGAAAAACGAAAAAAATCGGCATTACCCGTCTTCACCTTGAAGAAGATGCGGGAAAACTGACGCATACGGGCGACGGCTATTCCCTCGTTGACTTCAACCGCCAGGGCACGCCGCTTGTCGAGATTGTATCTGAGCCGGATATCCGCACACCGGAGGAAGCTTACGCATATCTCGAAAAGCTGAAATCAATTATCCAATACACAGGCGTTTCCGACTGTAAAATGGAAGAAGGTTCACTGCGCTGTGACGCCAACATTTCCCTCCGTCCGATCGGCCAGGAGAAATTCGGCACAAAAACGGAGCTGAAAAACCTGAACTCCTTCGCGTTCGTGCAAAAAGGACTTGAGCATGAAGAAAAACGCCAAGAGCAGGTGCTTCTGTCAGGCGGAGTCATTCAGCAGGAGACGCGCCGCTACGATGAAGCGACGAAAAAAACCATTTTGATGCGTGTCAAAGAAGGTTCGGACGACTATCGTTATTTCCCTGAGCCTGACCTTGTCGAGCTCTGCATTGATGACGAATGGAAAGAACGCGTAAGAGCAACCATTCCTGAGCTTCCGGACGAGCGCCGCAAGCGTTATATCGAAGAGCTCGGCCTGCCGGCTTATGACGCAATGGTTCTGACGCTGACGAAAGAAATGGCTGACTTCTTCGAAGAAACGGTCAATAAAGGCGCGGAAGCCAAGCAGGCATCAAACTGGCTGATGGGTGAAGTCTCAGCTTACCTGAACGCCGAACAAAAAGAGCTTGAGGATGTCGCACTGACTCCTGAAGGCCTTGCCGGCATGATTAAGCTGATTGAAAAAGGAACCATCTCGTCCAAAATCGCGAAGAAAGTCTTTAAAGAATTAATTGAAAAAGGCGGCGACGCAGAAAAAATCGTCAAAGAAAAAGGCCTTGTGCAGATTTCTGACGAAAGCGTGCTTCTGAAGCTGGTAACAGATGCGCTTGACAGCAACCCGCAGTCAATTGAAGACTTCAAAAACGGAAAAGACCGCGCGATCGGCTTCCTTGTCGGGCAGATTATGAAAGCCTCAAAAGGACAGGCCAACCCGCCGATGGTCAACAAAATCTTACTTGAAGAAATCAAAAAACGATAAAAAAAGCAGCCGCCTGAAAGGGCGCTGCTGACACGGAGACCGGTAAGCGCCGGTCTCTTTTTTTATAAGCTGAAATAGGTTTCAATGGAAGCCCGCAGCGTTTCAATCTGCTCATTTCCGCTGCCTGCCAAGTTGGATAGCATTCCTTTAATAATCGGTTTTCGCGGCTCTTCCTTTGCGTATTCCTCTTCAATGACTTCAAGCGATACGAGGACGTCCTCAGGCAGCCCCTGCTGTGCTTTTATCTTTTGAATATCCGCAAGCAGTCTTTCTCTGTCCGCCGCCGGCTGAGTGAAGATATCCTCAGGCAGCAGCGGATCGGGATTGTCTCTTATCAGTCCCGTAATCAGGTCATCGATTCTGGCAATCAGAAAGGCCGCCACGTTTTCCGTCCGGAATGCCGTATGTTCATTAAAAATCAAGAAATGAATATAGGAGCTCACTATTCCTTGCGCCATAACGGACGCATCCGCTATAAACGGTATGACGGCATCTCCGTAAACGGAGAGCAAAGCATCCCGGTACAGCATGTTAAATTGAATATTGGCCTCATGAAAATACTGTTTGACCTTTTGATTTTCAGGAATGACCTTTTCGCTCAGCAAGAGAATGATAAAGTCCTTGTGCTCCATAAATTCCTGGAATTGATAAGCGATTTGTTTTCGGAATACGTCCTTAGGCGATTTATGCTGATGTTCTGTTTTGATTTTCTTTATTTCTTCCATAGACATGCCGATGTAATACTCACATGCTGAGAGCAAAAGGTCTTCTTTTGATTTAAAATGAAGATAGAAGGCCCCTTTTGAAATTCCGCATTCACCGGCGATTTCCTGAATGGTTGTTGAAGAAAACCCTTTTTTGGCAAATAAATGGATGCCTGTTTTTATGATTTTCTCTTTTTTTTCGTTCATGACGTGCTTCCCCTTAATCCTGAAAAATTTAGAAAAATTTACTGCCTTATTAGTTGACGATGTTGAGTTATACCGTTTAGTATTATATAGAATGACCAGTCAGTCAATAAAAATTAACGGAGGACATGATGAACCACATTATTAACTTTGTACTGAAGAACAAATTCGCAGTTTGGCTGATGACGATTATCGTTACTGTAGCAGGGCTGTATGCCGGTATGAATATGAAGCAGGAATCCATACCGGACGTCAACATGCCTTACCTCTCAGTAAATACGACTTATCCCGGAGCTGCTCCGAGTCAAGTTGCGGATGACGTGACAAAACCGATCGAGCAGGCGGTGCAGAATTTAGAAGGAGTGAGCGTCGTAACGTCCACATCCTCTGAAAACGTCTCATCGGTTATGATTGAATATGATTACAACAAGGATATGGACAAGGCGAAAACCGAAGTCGCTGAAGCGCTGGACAGTGTCAGCCTTCCTGATGACGCGAAAAAACCTGACATTTCCCGTTACAGTCTCAACTCTTTCCCGATTTTGACGCTCAGTGTGACAAGCGGCAAAAGCTCGCTTGAAGATCTGACTAAAAATGTGGAAAACACTCTCGTTCCTAAGCTTGAAGGCATTCAGGGCGTTGCGTCCGTACAAGTTTCCGGACAGCAGGAAGAGCAGGTGGAATTCTCTTTCAAAGATAAAAAAATGAAAGAGTACGGACTTGATGAAGATACCGTCAAGAAAGTGATCCAAGGCTCTGACGTCAATACGCCGCTTGGGTTGTACACATTCGGCAACAAGGAAAAATCAGTTGTCGTTAACGGAAATATTACGTCAATTAAAGATCTGAAAGATATGAGAATTCCGGTCACATCTTCTTCTGCCGCTCAAGGTCAAGCGGGCGGAGCCGGTGCGGCATCTGCGGCGGACGCTCAGGCTATGCAGCAGGCACAGCAAAGCGCGTCAGCAGGGGTGCCGACAGTCAAGCTTTCTGACATTGCCGACATTAAAGATGTGAAAAAAGCTGAATCCATTTCCCGCACGAACGGAAAGGACAGCATCGGAATTAATATCGTAAAAGCCAATGACGCCAACACGGTAGAAGTGGCCGATGCGATTAAAGATGAACTGAATCAATACAAAAAAGACCATAAAGGGTTCAAGTACAGCTCGACTCTTGATATGGCAGAGCCGATTACAGAGTCAGTGGATACGATGTTAAGCAAAGCGATTTTCGGCGCGATTTTTGCGGTCGTGATCATTCTCTTATTCTTAAGAGATATTAAATCAACGATGATTTCTATCGTTTCCATCCCGCTGTCACTGCTGATTGCGCTTCTTGTGCTGAATCAGCTTGATGTCACATTGAACATAATGACGCTCGGTGCGATGACGGTCGCCATCGGACGGGTAGTCGACGACTCGATTGTCGTGATCGAAAACATTTACCGCCGCATGAGGCTGAAAGATGAACCTTTACGCGGGAAGCAATTGGTGCGTGAAGCGACGAAAGAAATGTTTAAACCGATCATGTCATCAACGATCGTAACCATTGCCGTATTCCTGCCGCTTGCCATGGTCGGCGGACAGATCGGTGAACTGTTTATGCCGTTTGCCTTAACAATCGTCTTCGCGCTTGCCGCATCACTGTTGATTTCGATCACACTGGTGCCGATGCTTGCGCACAGCTTATTCAAAAAATCGCTCACAGGCGCACCTGTTAAAGCGAAAGAGCATAAGCCGGGCAGATTGGCCAATTTCTATAAAAAAGTGCTGAATTGGTCATTAAGCCATAAATGGATTACATCTATCATCGCGGTTCTGATGCTTGTCGGCAGTTTGTTCCTCGTACCTCTGATCGGCGCGAGCTACCTGCCTGCGCAAGCGGACAAAACGATGCAGCTCACATACACGCCTGAACCGGGCGAAACGAAAAGCGAAGCTGAAAAAGCTGCCCAAAAAGCGGAAGACATGCTGCTTAAACGCAAACATGTCGATACCGTTCAGTATTCTTTAGGCTCGCAAAGTCCGCTCGGCGGAAGTTCAAACGGCGCATTGTTCTACGTGAAATACGAGGATGACACGCCTGATTTTGACAAAGAAAAAGACAATGTCTTAAAAGAAATCAAAAAAACATCGAGCCGCGGCGAATGGAAATCACAAAATTTCAGTTCGTCAGGCAACAACAACGAATTAACGTACTATGTGTACGGAGATTCAGAGTCTGATATTAAAGGCACGGTCAAAGACATCGAAGGCATCATGAAAAAGGAGAAGGATCTGAAAGACGTCAACTCAGGCCTTTCCAGCACATATGACGAGTACACGTTCGTCGCTGACCAGGAGAAACTCAGCAAGCAGGGCCTGACGGCTTCGCAAATCTCCCAAGCCCTGATGTCCCAAACGTCACAGTCTCCTTTGACAACGGTGAAAAAAGACGGCAAAGAGCTTGACGTCAACATCAAAACAGAAAAAGACCAGTATAAGAGTGTAAAAGAATTAGAGGATAAAACCATCACATCGCCTGCAGGCCAAGAAGTAAAAATCGGCGATGTGGCGAAAGTGAAAAACGGCACGACATCCGATACCATTTCCAAACGCGACGGCAAAGTGTACGCTGACGTAACGGCAACCGTCACTTCTGACAACGTCACGAAGGTGTCATCAGCCGTTCAAAAGAAAGTTGACAAACTGGATAAGCCGGACAATGTATCCATTGATACCGGCGGTGTATCAGCGGACATTGCAGATTCCTTTACGAAACTCGGCTTAGCGATGCTTGCCGCAATCGCCATCGTATACCTCGTTCTTGTGATTACGTTCGGCGGAGCATTAGCGCCGTTTGCGATTCTGTTCTCGCTTCCGTTTACAGTCATCGGCGCATTAGTCGGACTGTATGTATCCGGAGAGACGGTCAGTCTGAATGCCATGATCGGTATGCTGATGCTGATCGGAATCGTCGTCACAAACGCGATTGTCTTAATTGACCGCGTCATCCATAAAGAAGCGGAAGGCCTATCGACGAGAGAAGCGCTCCTGGAAGCCGGCTCTACGAGATTGCGTCCGATTCTGATGACGGCGATCGCGACAATCGGCGCCCTGCTTCCATTGGCATTGGGCTTTGAAGGCGGAAGCCAAGTCATTTCTAAAGGACTCGGTGTCACCGTTATCGGCGGTTTAATCAGTTCGACTCTGCTGACTCTTCTGATTGTGCCGATCGTATATGAAGTATTAGCGAAATTCCGTAAGAAAAAACCTGGAACGGAAGAAGAGTAAGACAGCGGGCCTTGGCTCCTTAAACGGAGCCGGGGCCTTTTTTCTTCTGGCAATTCCTGTACATATTGTTGCGATTTTCTCAAGTCATAGTATAATTAAAGGTTGTTAGTGTTAATAATGGATCGGATACTCTTAAGTAGGATGATGAGATAATGAAACGTGCACGCATAATATACAATCCGACTTCAGGACGGGAGCTTTTCAAGAAAAATCTTGCCCAGGTCCTGCAAAAATTTGAACAAGCCGGTTATGAAACCTCCACCCATGCCACCACATGCGCGGGGGATGCCACCCACGCCGCAAAAGAAGCCGCTTTGCGGGAGTTTGACCTGATTGTCGCAGCCGGCGGAGACGGAACGATTAATGAAGTCGTCAACGGTCTTGCGCCGTTAGACAAACGCCCGACACTCGGCATCATTCCGGTCGGCACGACAAATGATTTCGCCAGAGCGCTGGGCATTCCGAGAGAGAATATACTGAATGCCGCTGATACCGTCATTAACGGCGTGGCCCGCCCGATCGACATCGGACAGGTGAATGGTCAGTATTTTATCAACATCGCCGGCGGAGGCCGTCTGACGGAGCTGACGTACGATGTGCCAAGCAAACTGAAAACGATGCTCGGCCAGCTTGCTTATTATTTAAAGGGAATGGAAATGCTGCCTTCACTTCGACCGACAGAAGTCGAGATTGAATATGACGGCAAGCTGTTTCAAGGCGAAATTATGCTGTTTTTAGTGACGCTGACCAACTCGGTCGGCGGATTCGAGAAGCTGGCCCCTGATTCCAGCCTGAATGACGGCATGTTTGATTTAATTATTTTGAAAAAAGCCAATCTCGCGGAGTTTATCAGAGTCGCGAGCATGGCGCTCAGAGGCGATCATATTAACGATCAGCACATTATTTACACAAAAGCGAACCGTGTGAAAGTCAATGTATCAGAAAAGATGCAGCTGAACCTGGACGGCGAATACGGCGGCATGCTGCCGGGCGAATTCGTGAATCTGTACCGGCATATTCACGTCATCATGCCGAAGGAGAAAGCGGAACAGCTGGATGACTAATACGCGGACAAAATCCTAAAACAGTATTCGTTTTAGGATTTTGTCATCTTTTCAGCGTGATCGGAAACCTTTGAAGGCTGACATTGAATTTGAAGGTTTGCCAGCACGCTGAAACAAGGTTATTGGTAAAACTAGAGGTGATTATAGATGAAAATGAAACCCCCGATAGAAAAAAATGAATACTATGACGTGACATTTGAGGATTTGACGCATGAAGGAGCGGGCGTCGCAAAGGTTCAGGGCTTCCCGATCTTCGTGCCGAACGCCTTGCCTGAGGAAAAAGCGCAAATCAAAGTGACACGCGTCAAAAAAGGCTTCGCTTTCGGCCGCTTGATTGAGCTGAAGGAAGAAAGCCCGCACAGAACGGATGCCCCGTGTCCGATCTACAAGCAATGCGGCGGCTGCCAGCTTCAGCACATGACCTATGAAGGCCAGCTCTTGTTTAAACAGAAACAAGTTAAAGACGTCTTAGAACGGATCGGCAAGCTGGACCTCTCAAACGTCACCGTGCACCCGACGCTCGGCATGGAAGACCCGTGGAATTACAGAAACAAAGCGCAGGTGCCGGTAGGAGAAAGAGAAGGCGGGCTCGTCGCCGGATTCTATCAGCAAAGAAGCCATGACATCATCGACATGAGCGCCTGCCTGATTCAGCAATCCAAAAACGACGAAGCCGTTCAAGCCGTCAAAGACATCTGTGCAGCATACGGTGTCAAAGCCTATAATGAAGAACGCCATAAAGGCTGGCTCCGTCACATCATGGTCAGATACGGCGTCGTCACGGGCGAAATGATGATCGTCTTCATCACAAGAACAAGCGATTTTCCGCACAAAGCGAAGATCATCGAAGACATTACGGCGCAATTCCCGCACGTCAAATCCATCGTGCAAAACATCAATCCAAACAAAACAAACGTCATCTTTGGGAACGAAACAAACGTCATCTGGGGCGAAGAATACATCTACGACCTCATCGGAGACGTCAAATTCGCCATCTCCTCCAGATCGTTCTATCAGGTCAACCCGGAACAGACAAAAGTGCTCTACGACAAAGCGCTTGAGTACGCAGAGCTGCAAGGAGAAGAAACCGTCATCGACGCCTACTGCGGCATCGGAACCATTTCTCTCTTCTTGGCGAAGCAGGCGAAAAAAGTGTACGGCGTCGAAATCGTGCCGGAAGCCATCGAGGATGCGAAACGCAACGCTGAGCTGAACGGCATCACAAACGCGGAATTCGCAGTCGGAGAAGCGGAAACCGTCATTCCAAATTGGTACGAAGAAGGCATCACGGCAGATACGCTAGTCGTCGACCCGCCAAGAAAAGGCTGCGACGAAGCCCTCCTGCGGACGATCATCGACATGAAACCGAAGCGGGTGGTGTATGTGTCCTGCAATCCAGGAACGCTTGCAAGAGACCTGAGGGTGCTTGAGGATGGCGGGTATCAGACGCTCGAAGTGCAGCCTGTGGATATGTTCCCGCATACGAATCATGTGGAGTGTGTGGCAAAGCTAGTATTGAAATAAAGCAGTGTTCTCTTTTTGAGAACGCTGCTTTTTATATTAATATGTGAAGGAACCTTTTTAATTATCATATTAAAACAGATTAATTTGAAGAAAAATGGTATTCTCAATATAGCTCAATTTAGTTATTTTGAGCGGCGAATTTATAGAGATAACGCAAAAAGTTAATGAAAAGGTGAAACAATGATAGTCTATGAAGCTACAAAAGAAGAGTTTCTGAGTGATGTGTTTGACGACAATTTGGTGACGAATATCTGTAAAAACTATAATGATAAGATTGGCAAAATCAATGAGAGAGAGGTTAGATCTTGGGATAACTCTATGCAGTATATGTATAGGGTATTAAGTGATAGAGAAATTCCTAAGGACGCAGGAATTGCTATTGAGTTCAAAATACCCCATACTTCAAAGCGTATTGATTTTCTTATATCTGGATCAGATAAGGATGATCGTTCATCTGTTGTGATTGTGGAACTTAAACAATGGGAGAAAGTAGAGAAAATTGATAGTAAAGAGGCTATCGTTAAAACGTTTATAAATAAGGGAATTCGCGAAACAACCCATCCATCTTATCAAGCCTGGTCATATGCTTCGTTAATAAAGGATTACAATGAAAATGCGCAAAAAGAAGATATCATGCTATATCCTTGTACATACTTACATAACTACTTGAATCAGGGTACAGACGATCCATTAACTGATTCAATATATGAATATTATATAAAAGAAGCTCCTGTTTTTATCAAAGGTGATTCAGGTAAGCTTCGTGATTTCATTAAAAAGTATATTAAATATGGAGACAACAAAGAAATCCTATATACAATAGATAAAGGAAGAATACGGCCTTCGAAGTCTCTTCAAGATTCGTTAAACAGTATGCTTCAAGGTAATCGAGAGTTTATGATGATTGATAATCAAAAAGTTGTTTATGAGACGGCTTTACATTTGGCGAATGAGGCATTACGTACAAACACTAAACAAGTTTTAGTTGTAGAAGGCGGGCCAGGTACAGGAAAATCTGTTCTTGCTGTAAATTTATTAGTAGAAGCAACAAACCGAAGTCTCGTTGGACAGTATGTAACAAAAAATGCAGCTCCCAGAAATATATATGCTACTAAGTTAAAACAAAACTTTCGGAAAGGGCACATTGATAATTTATTTAAAGGATCGGGCAGTTATGTCAATGCTCCATCAGGTGAATTTGACGTTTTAATTGTTGATGAGGCGCATCGATTAAATGAGAAATCCGGTTTATTTAATAACCTTGGGGAAAATCAAATTAAGGAAATAATAAATGCTTCCAAACTTTCTGTTTTTTTCATAGACGAACATCAAAGAGTAACGTTAAAAGATATTGGTAGCACTGATACAATCCTTAAATTCTCAAAAGAATTAGATGCTCAGGTTACAAATATGAAACTGGATTCACAGTTTCGTTGCAATGGTTCAGATGGTTATATAAGCTGGTTAGATGATGTTCTTCAAATTCGGGAAACTGCGAATTCTAATTATATTGGAATGAACTACGATTTTCGTATATATAGAAATCCAAATGAATTGCGTAAACAGATAGAAGATCTGAATAAAGTTAATAATAAAGCTCGAATAGTTGCTGGTTACTGTTGGGATTGGGTGAAGGAAGGAAAAGCTAGAACAGAATTTCATGATATCGAGATTCCTGAATATCAATTCGGAATGAGTTGGAATTTAAATAACTCAGACACATGGGCAATTGACGAAGATTCTATTAATGAAATAGGTTGTATACACACATGCCAAGGTCTGGAATTTGATTATGTAGGTGTAATTATAGGAAATGATCTAGTGTGCAGGGATGGAGTAGTATTGACTGATCATTCAAAGCGGGCGAGAACAGATACCTCCTTACGTGGTTTGAAGAAAATGCTAAAGCAAAATTCAGAAGAAGCTGAGAAGCTTGCAGACGAAATTATTCGCAACACATACAGAACTTTGATGACCCGGGGACAAAAAGGCTGTTTTATTTATTGTATAGACAAACAATTAGAAAATTACTTTTTTAAAAGGCTGAAACATATGCAAATGAATTACAAAGAGAATGAGTTCTTTAAGTCTTCATCAGTTGCTGAAGAAAAAGCCACATATAAGCACAAATGAAACCTTTTTTAATTATTTATTAAAACGGAATTGGGAAAAACATCACGCTATGATCTTGTACCTTTAAAAAGCAGGGAGGGCAAGATTTTGCGATAACTGTTAAAGGCTTTTTAACGAATGCGACTAAAATTTCTACCGTTTTTGCAGGAAAAGAAAAATCTATTTGTGTAGGAGATCCTTACAAAGCTTCTTAACAAAGTGGCGATTGTTAATGACTTGGGGAATGAAAGCATAATATTAACGTAAAACGATAAAAGGCTTCTTTTAAGAAGTCTTTTTATGTACGTATATCTTCATAATCAAGATAATTATTTATAAGTAGATAATAAATTTGGATAAAAATGAGAAAATCCTGGCGGGAATGACGATATAAAGTTAGTGAACAACGGTATAGAATCTTACTTTTCGAGGTGAACAGAATGGGAGAAGAACAAGACATTATTACAGTAACCGATCTGCGCAAAAAATATGGATCATTTGAAGCAGTGAAAGGGGTATCCTTTTCTGTCAAACGCGGAGAGCTGTTTGCATTTCTGGGAACGAACGGTGCAGGGAAATCGACCACTATCGATATTCTCTGTACGCTGATTAAAAAGACATCCGGAAAAGTGGTAATAGACGGTTATACGCTTGGTGAGGGAAAAGAGAATAATCATATCCGCAAAAAGATCGGAGTTGTTTTCCAAGAGAGCATTTTGGATGAACGATTGACCGTTTATGAAAATATCATGAACCGCGGACAATATTATCATTTAAGCAAGGTACAAGTGCAAGAGAACTATCAGTTTGTAACAGACTATTTAAAATTGGATGATATTAAGGAGAAAAAATACAGCGATTTGTCAGGCGGACAAAGAAGAAGAGCGGATATTGCCCGTGCCATCATCCATAAACCAACTATATTATTTTTAGATGAGCCTACTACAGGTCTTGATCCGCAAACGAGAGTATTTGTTTGGAATGCGATTAAAAGGCTGCAGGAAGAAACAAACATGACGATCTTTTTAACGACCCATTACATGGAGGAGGCCGCTGTGGCTGATAACGTTGTGGTCATCAAAGAAGGACGTCTGATCGCAGAGGGTACACCGAGTCAGCTGAAAGATCAATATGCGTTTGACAGTCTGCACATGATGTTTAAGCAAGGCGTTGATCCGACTGCATGGTTTGAAAATAAACAACTGGATTTTACGGTTAAAAACTCTATTTATTCCCTTCGTGTTGAGTCTACTCTCCATGCGCTGGACATTTTGAAAGGTCTTGAAGGAAAAATTGAATCTTTCGAGGTGATTAAAGGAAATATGGATGATGTGTTTATCCATATTATCGAAGAACAAGGAAGCAGTTTGCCAGTAAAGGGGAGCATTGCATAAATGAAGTCTTTATCCAGTTTAATCAGCAGAAATATAAAAATATACTTCCGTGATCGAACGCTTTTGCTTCTTTCTTTGCTGTCAGTATTTATCGTCATTCTGTTATATGCCGTGTTCTTACAGCAGACACAGCTGGACGCTATTAAGGCCCTGGTCGCTTCGACAGATGATCCCAAAGCAATGGTGAACGAATGGATGGTGGCGGGATTGCTGTCCATTACAGCTGTGACAACGACTTTAGGCGCTTTCGGAATTATGGTGAAAGATAAAGAAAGCAAGAGAACGTATGACTTTTTAACAGCTCCTTTATCAAGGGCGACCATCCAATTGAGCTATGTCATTCATTCATTTGTCATCGGCTTGATCTTTTCTTTCATCGCCTTTTTAGGCTGTGAAATTTTTCTCGTTTCAACAGGCAGCAAGCTTTTAAGCGGTACAGATATACTTGAAGTATTGGGGATCATTATTCTTTCAGTTGCACTCTCAAGTTCCATAAATTTATTTTTAACGCTGTTTATTCACACACAAAATGCATTTTCGACGTTAAGTACAATTGTCGGAACAGCCATCGGTTTTTTATGCGGAGTATATGTGCCGATCGGCGGCGTACCGGTGTTTGTGCAGAAGATTATTATGTATTTCCCTATCAGCCACACCGCCGTTCTGTTCAGAAAAGCGTTTATGACAGACTCAGTTGATAAAGTATTTAAACATGCTTCTGCGGACCAAATACAGGAATATGAAAAGCATTACGGGATCGTCTACAAGTTAAACGGCCATTTTATCAGTACGGCTGCGAGCTTGTGGGTCATTGTCATTACAGCCATCATATTTACCGTCATATCTATTTTCATATTTAAAAAACAAAATAAATGACTTCTTCAGACGATACATAACGATGTAACAGGCAGCATCCGTTTACTGGATGCTGCCTGTTTTGTTTATTATTATTCTTTTGTGCTCAATTCTTAATTCCTCAAAAAGTTCTCGGATTTCTCTTAAAAAAGTGTTGAAGATATCTTTATTTACACCGTATCAGGCTGGTAGATCTTGCGAATAAATCAGTTGACGTTTTTTTGGTGTCTTGAAGTGAAAGAGAACCATGGTAGAGTCAGCTAATACTTCTGCATAAAGATATATTTTTGTCCATCCACAAGGTATGATGTCATTTAATTTATCACAAATAATCTGGTACAGATCTTGCATTTTTTTAGTTTCCAACCTTTTAAACTCCTATTGTCGAGAGATCTTAGTTATAAAAAACAGCCCAGCAGTAAAGTGCTGAGCCATTATTGATTTATAGACCGAAGTAGCTTATTACAAATTCTTTATCGTTCTCATCTTCAGGCAAAATCCCTAAATTTTTATATTCCCATACTACTTGCCGTTGAGTACCGTTTAAGTTTGAGGCGATGACATCGGTATAATCGTAGTCTATTGAGAATTTTCCAGTATTCTCTAGTTTGAGCGTTAAATTGGTCCAAATATCTTGGTTGTTTGCTTTAAATTCTTCTCTTAACTCCTCGAATAACTCTTGAAGTTCAATTAATAAACTCACGTATATTTTTTTACTAACATCGAATTGTTTCGGTATATCATGAGAATAGATATTCTCTTCACTTTGTGGTGTATTGAAGAAAAAGTAAACTTCTGATGAATCATCTAATATTTCCGCATAAAGAATGATTTTTGTCCATTCAGATGGAATCATTTCATTAAGCTGTTCTGCTATTTGTTGATATAACTGTCCCATTTTCTCAGTTTCCATAGGTTTAACCTCCAGCTTGGTTTTTTATTGTCACGAATTTTGTTTTATTGCCAATCGTATATTCGATTATGAATTTTGTGGGTCTTAAAGAGTCACCTTTATATAGAGATTCTATGTTAACATTAACTCTTTTAGGAGGTTCTTCTTTAAGAGCCTTTGCCCACTCCTGCTCCATCTCATACCATTTCCCGCCGCTCCTATTAATCTGAGAATTCATAGGCACGATGTTGTCGAATTGGCCTGAGCCTTTGAATTGGGTGGCGATTAGGTGGCCTCCGTCGTCATCTGTCAGACGGTCTGGTTTACCTGCTTTTGATTGCGCATATTGGTTGCGTTTTGCTTCTCCCAGCTGCAAGTCTGCTTTGACACTTGTAATTCTACCATAGTTGTCAGTGGTGTACGTGTAGCCTTCTTTTGTTTTGTAAATGACATTCGGCTTCAATACTTTCTTTCTGGTCCATTTCGCAAAATGCTCGCCGTATTTGACCGTTACCGGCGGTACATGCGGTGCCGGTGTCCGTCTGCCGCTTGCGGAGGTTCCGTACGGTTTCGGCAGGATGACCTTGGCGAATTTCTGCAGTCCCTCTTTAAGTGTGACCCCGTTGACTGCGTTGTAAGGAACGCCTGCCGGCACTAAGTCGTGACGCGGATGATAGGGGAGAATATCAGCCAGGGTGAGATCTCCAATTTGATTTAACTTGGTTTTGACACGTTTTTTTGATACTTCCATGCTTGTGTTTACTTTTTGTTTGATGTGATCAACGGTTTGTTTTGAGACCGTTATCACTTTTTGTGCTGCGGCGGATTTGCTTGCTGCTGTTTTGACTTTGGTTGTCACTTTGGCGGCTGTGCCTGTTTTTGAGACGGCGCCGACGCCTTTTGTGCCGACAACTGATGTCACAACGGTGCCCACTGCATATGACACCCATCTTGCTCTGGAGTAGGTGTCGCCATTCACCATGTCTTTTTGGTACGATTCTTCGATTGCCGCTGAAATGGCTTCATACGTCTTGATCGGGTGAGCCACCGCTCCTGTAATGGCTTCAACCGTTCCGCCCGGATCTGTGACCATATCCCATAGGCCAGTGACCGCGTCTTTTCCGGAATCATAAAGGCCGACGGCAACGCCTTTGAAACCGTCTGTAAGTTCACGCGTGTTTTCAATTTGAGTGAAGTAGCGCTGCTGTTCTTTTGTCAGGTTTTTATAGCCGATTGTTTTGGCCATTGAGTAGAATTCATCAGCATTCGCATAATCGTAGTTTTTCAGTCTTTCTTTCAGTTTTTCAATCTCTCGTTCCTTCGCTTCCTCTTTCTTCATCTTCAAATAAGCATCCGAATGTCTTGCAATCTCGCCTTTTTTCTTATGGATGTCGCTTTCACGGTACGCCTTGGCGTTGTAGTGAAGCGGCGTGGCGCTTTTTCCTTTGCCCGTGGCGTTTTGAAGCTGCTGGAAGTCAGCTTGGATGAACTGTTCGTTCGCTTCCGTTTCTGCGTATTCTTTCGTTAGATCGTGATCAAGCTTGCCGAGCTTATGTATGGTTTCGCTTCTTTTTTTGTCAGCTGAAGACAGCTTCTGATCCGTGCTTTCCGTTGAAAACAGATCAAGCGAGATGATGTCTTCGATCTCTCTGAGGATGGACCCCATGTCCTTTTTTTGCCCTTCCATAATCGCCTTTGATTTACTGAGGGCGTGGGTGAGTTCATGCTCCAGGAAAGATTCCTCCACATGCGAACTGGAAAGTCCGGCATCTTCGACCTTGCCGGGAAGGCTTGTGAGAAATGCGATTTTCATGTCGATCAGATCAAGCCAGCTGTCTGTGACGCCGGCGTGGTCCTGGAAAAAGGCTTTGATGTTATCTGCGCCCCGACCAGAGAAATCGCCGTCACCGAGGTCAGCCATGCCTTGAAACGCTTTTTTCAGATTAACCATCTAGCCGCGCAGTTTTTTGTATTCACCCGCGCGCTGTTTGGCGGCGGCCAGGAGGGTGGTTGCTTCGAAAACTTTCATGACCATATCCTTTCTTTTGTTCGATATCAAAATTTTACCACGGGAGTCAGGATATACAGTGTAGGAAATAGGTAATAAGAATAAAATGAATCTTTTGGCTTGCGACTTCCTTCCTGTATGAAGGGGCTTTTTTATGTTTTGTACAATAATCCTCAAATTCGGCTTACTGCGCTCCGGTGATTTTAAGCGTGCCTGTTTTTTCTAATGTCTTACACTCGAAACAACCCAACCGCTGAGGTATAATAGAAGCAGAGTATTTATCATACAGATTCAATTCGTGAAAGAGAGTGGAACAAAATGGGCCGTAAGTGGAACAATATTAAAGAAAAGAAAGCATCAAAGGACGCAAATACGAGCCGGATTTACGCGAAGTTCGGCCGTGAGATTTATGTGGCGGCAAAACAAGGCGAGCCAGATCCGGAATCGAACCAGGCGTTAAAAGTGGTGCTTGAGCGCGCAAAGACGTACAGTGTGCCGAAAAATATTATTGAGCGTGCGATTGAAAAGGCGAAAGGCGGCGCGGAGGAGAACTTTGACGAGCTGCGTTACGAAGGTTTCGGGCCGAACGGTTCAATGATCATCGTTGATGCGTTAACGAATAATGTAAACCGCACGGCGCCTGAAGTGCGTGCCGCATTCGGGAAAAACGGCGGAAATATGGGTGTGAGCGGGTCTGTCGCTTACATGTTTGATGCGACCGCCGTTATCGGCGTTGAAGGCAAGACGGCGGATGAAGCGCTGGAATTGCTGATGGAAGCTGATGTGGACGTGCGCGATATTTTAGAAGAGGATGACAGTGTTATCGTATATGCCGAGCCTGATCAATTCCATGCCGTACAGGAGGCATTCAAAAATGCCGGCGTTGAAGAGTTCACGGTTGCGGAGCTGACGATGCTTGCGCAAAATGAAGTCGAGCTTCCGGAAGATGCGAAAGCTCAATTTGAAAAGCTGATCGATGTGCTGGAAGACCTCGAAGACGTACAGCAGGTTTATCACAATGTGGATTTAGGCGAATAAAGACAAAAAGGCCGGGACGGCATAAGTTCCGGCCTTTTTATTTTGCTTATGCGGCCGGCCTGTATCGTATTTCTCCGTAAGCAATTATTGATTATTTCACCAAAACTGGGCGGATGCCCATACGTTTCCTTCCGCATGTCATAAACTGGACTGTAACCTATGTGAAGGAGCGATAAATCATGAATGAAAGAAGACCGATTTACGGCGGCGGCTATGGAGGCTACGGAGGCTACCCGGGGTACGGTTTTGGCGGCTACGGAGGCTACGGTGGCTACGGCGGCTTCGGAGGATATCCGGGATACGGTTTCGGCGGAGGCTACGGCTACCCGGGATACGGTTTTGGCGGTTACGGCGGTTTTGGCGGCTACGGCGGCTTCGGAGGATATCCGGGGTACGGTTTTGGCGGCTATGGCGGAGGCTACGGCGGCTACCCGTTCCATCACCATCATCATCGGGACAGCCAATTTATCTGACCATTCGGGAAAAGCACTCTTGGAACAGCAAGAGTGCTCTTCTCATGTTCTTGCAGCTGTGTTACGATTGGAGCAAAATCATCAAGTACATATGACATTTCTGTAAATCATGAGCAAGTTGTTTATAAACTGAAAAGCATGATCTGTAAAAACTCTTTATCGGGAGGTTTTACATGTGAGAAGTGAAGACGAAATGATGAAATTGATTCTTGATATTGCGATGAAGGACGAGAGAATCCGTCTTGTCACTTTAGAGGGATCAAGAACCAATAAAAATGTACCGAGAGACAAATTTCAAGACTATGATATTTCTTATTTTGTGACCGATATGGACTCTTTCACATCTGACGAAAGCTGGCTGGATCAGTTTGGCGAAAGAATGATGATGCAAAAACCTGAAGATATGGAACTTTTCCCTCCGGAACTCGGAGACTGGTTCTCCTATCTCATGCTTTTTAAAGATCATCATAAAATCGACTTAACTTTGATCCCTCTGAGTCAAACAGAGGATTATTTTACACAGAGTGATGGTTTGGCGGAAATAGTATTAGACAAGGATGACAGAATCAACCATAAGATTATTGCGAGTGATGAACAATATCATATAAAGAAACCGACCCCCGGAGAGTTTGATGATTGCTGCAATGAATTTTGGATGGTTTCAACCTATGTGATTAAAGGATTAATGCGTAAAGAAATACTGTTTGCGCTGGATCATATGAATGACATTTTAAGGCCTAATGTTTTGCGTATGATTGCGTGGAATATCGGGATAGAGCATCAGTTTTCATTAAGTGTAGGGAAGAATTATAAGTATATTCAACAATACATGAATGCGAAAGATTGGGAAATTCTGCTGAATACTTATGTCGGCAATACGTATGAAAGCGTGTGGAAGGCATTGTTTGACTGCCAGGATCTCTTCAGAGCATATTCAACGTCAGTGGCTGTTTTATTGAGATATGAATATCCTGAATATGATCAGCAAATTACGGAATATACAATTAAACATTATCAGCGCTTTCAATCAGATTTTTCATTATGATTTTTTTACTTCAAATTCCAGATGAGCTGCATTGAGTCCGTTTTTAACGGGCTTTTTTATTTTCTTACAGGGCATAAATGCCGATACGGATTCATACCTATTAAGGTCATGTGTTTAGGAAAGGAGGATCGTAATGAAAGAAAATCAGCCGTTTACACCGGTCAAATCCTATAAACCCTTCCACAGCCGGTTTGATCCCTGCCCGCCGATCGGAAGAAAATACTACAGAACGCCGCCGCATCTTTATATGCGGTTTCAGCCGTATCACTTGGAGCAGTTTTCTCCGATGGAGGCATTGAGAAAAGGAACCCTTTGGAAGGATCTTTACGATTTCTATGATAATCCTTATCGGGGGGGAATCGAATATGGCGAAAAAGATTGATGATGAATACTATCGGCTGCTGGAACAAATCCAGGCGGCGGACTTTGTCTTGGTGGAGCTGACGCTTTATCTGGATACGCATCCCCATGACCGTCTCGCGCTTCAGCAGTTTCATGAATATTCCCGGTACTCAAGGCAGCTGAGAAAACGGTTTGAACCTGAGTACGGACCGCTTCTGCAATTCGGCGTGAGTCAGGCCGGCGCTCAATGGGACTGGGGCCGCGGTCCTTGGCCATGGCAAGTATAAGGAGGGATCTGTAAATGTGGGTATATGAAAAAAAGCTGCAGTATCCGGTTAAAGTGAGTACATGCAACCCGATGCTGGCTAAGTTTCTCATTGAACAATACGGCGGGGCGGACGGCGAATTGGCCGCAGCGCTCCGGTACTTAAACCAGCGCTACACGATTCCTGATAAGGTGATCGGCCTGCTGACGGATATCGGCACGGAGGAGTTTGCGCATTTAGAAATGATTGCGACGATGATTTATAAGCTGACAAAAGATGCGACACCGGAGCAGCTGCGTGATGCAGGGCTCAGTGATCATTACGTCAACCATGACAGCGCGCTGTTTTATCACAATGCGGCCGGAGTTCCGTTCACAGCGTCTTACATACAGGCGAAGGGAGATCCGATTGCTGATTTATATGAGGATATTGCGGCTGAAGAAAAGGCGAGAGCGACGTATCAATGGATTATTGATATTTCCGATGATCCTGACCTGAATGATTCACTCCGTTTTCTGCGTGAGCGTGAAATCGTTCACTCTATGCGTTTCAGGGAAGCGGTTGAGATTTTAAAAGAAGAACGTGATAAGAAGAAAATTTTTTAAACGGCCCTCAAACATGACGGCTGTTTTTTTCCTTTCTGCGTTTGGTCTATAATAAAGGTGTCGAATATTCTGATTACAGGAGGATTTTATGACACCATTTACGATTACGGAGGAGAAGGCGGGGGCATTCCGGGTCACCTCCGCCCGGAAGGATGATGAAGAAGAGGTTATGGATCTGCTCGTGCAAGCGGCAGAATGGCTTCGCGATAAAGGGTCGAACCAGTGGAGCGGCCTTCTGCAAGGGGAAGATACCCACAATATGCGGGAGGCGATCGCCAAAGGGTATGTTTTTTTATTCAGGCAGAATGAAGAGCTGGCAGGCGTCGTCATGCTGCTTCCCGAAGCAAGCGGGTGGGACAGACGTCTATGGGGCGATGAAGGACATGAGGAGTCCGTATATCTCCACCGGCTGGCGATTAACAGGCGGTTTGCAGGCGCGGGGCTCGGCCGGACAATCATGACTTGGGCGGAGACGGGTGTGTCTTGTCCGGGAAAAACGAAAATCCGGCTCGACTGCGTGGCCGAAAACAAGGCGCTTCAGTCGTTTTACAGCGGAATGGGTTACGAATCAAAAGGGCTCGCGCCGGGTTATCATTTGTTTGAAAAAAAGGTGAGTAAATAAAAAGCTCCTTATGACGGAGGTGCAAAAGACATGGGGTTTTTTTATCTGATCTGTCTGGCCGCATTTTGTCTTAACTTTGCCGTATCGGCTGTGCTCCGTAAGAAATGGCCGAAAAAGATGTGGCCTGAGTGCCTTTTGGCGGTGCTGGGCCTGACTGCTTTCGGTACGGTTGTTTACAGCATTTTCGGTGTCGGCGGCTGGGAAGGAATGGGCTTAGGGCTTGCCGCGATGTTTGCCGGTTCCGGAGCGGCAGCCGGTTATGCCGCTGAGGTGTGCTTACGGGTCGTCAGATCGAATCAAAAACAGTAAGCAGAAGTGAAAAAACGCGGCCTCGGCTGCGTTTTTTTGTGTATTGCCGGCCGCTGTATAGAAAACAGGCGGATGTCCATAATGGTAATGACTTTTAAGAAGAAGGTGCGAATATGGGACATTTACTTACAGTGGCTTGGGAGTTAGTATGCGGTTTGGGTATTTTATTTGTGATTTTAAAATTGCTTGGAAAAACTCAATTCTCGCAAATTACGCCGTTTGATTTTATTTCCGCGCTCATCCTCGGCGAACTGGTCGGAAATGCGGTGTATGATAAAGGCGTCAGGATTATTGAAATCATTTTTGCTTCTCTGTTATGGGGGGTTTTAATTTATCTCATCGAACTGATTACGCAGAAAGTAAAAAGCTCCAGAAAGCTGTTGGAAGGCGAGCCGAGTATTATCATCCATAAAGGAAAACTGAAATATGATGTGCTGAAAAAGAATAAGCTGGACATTAATCAATTGCAAAGCCTTCTCAGACAGGCGAATTGCTTTTCCATACAGGAAGCGGAGTACGCGATTTTAGAAACAAACGGGATGGTCAGCGTCCTGCCGAAATTCCAATATGACACGACGAAAAACGGCGACATGCAAATAAAGCCGAAGCAGGTCTCTTTGCCGGTCACGCTGATTATTGACGGCGAAGTGCTGTATGAAAATCTGAAAGAAGCCGGGCTGGAAGAAAAGCAGCTGAATCAGGAGCTGAAAAAGCTGAACATCAAAAAAACGGAGGACGTGCTGTATGCGGAATGGAAGCCCGATAAACCGCTGTTTGTCCTGCCGTATGAGGAGAAAAAATAAAAAGAGCATTGCCCTGGGGCAAATGCTCTTTATTATTTTTCGTGTACGCCTGTTTTAACGGCTCTGACATGATACATACCGACATCCGTTCCAAGCATATAATCAGGTTTCGGCTTGCCTTGGTTTGCTTTGTGGGCCGCGATGTGGTCTTCGCTTTTTTCCCATTGTTTCCAATGGTCTTCAGACTCCCAGCGGATTAACACGACGACTTCTTCATCACCGCGGCGGACTTTTTTTTCCAGAACCGTTACGTCTATCAAACCTTCCTGCTTTTCAATCACGCCTTCTGAACTGAAGCGTTCGATTACTTTGTCGGCATGTCCTTCTTTTACGGTCATTTTTCTGATTTGCACAAACATCTGGCAGCTCTCCAATCATTTTCACGCTTTATCCAACATTTTAAATGAAAATGATTCTCAAAGTCAATTGAGATGCCTGACGGATTACGATTTCAGGAGAAAGACATGACCATCCTCATCTTTAAATTGCACGAAGCTGCCCCATTCCATTTGTTTCGGTTCATCTAAAAAGGTGATGCCGTTCTTTTTCATCTGTTCGTATGCGGCAAAGACATCTTCACACTCAAATACGATAGAAGCCTTCATATGCTCGGCCCCTTTCATCATCGATTTCGGATAAATAACCAAATGAGTGGCGGCCCCTTTGGGCGCTACCTCAAGCCAGAAGGCGCCCGGTCCCATCGGATGCTCGGCGACGGTTTCAAACCCCGCTTTTTCCGTCCAGAATGTTTTCGCTTTTTGCTGATCATCAGTGTATACGGCAACTGTCGCGATTTTTTTGATCATCATACTGACCTCCTGTTTCATTTCTTTTATAGTGTATCCTCCTGCCGAAAAAAGCAATCAAAAGCTTTAATGTGCCGGCTTTTTTTAATTTCTCTAGTGCGATTGGCGATTCCGATTTATAATTTAGACAAAAGTACATATTCTTGAAAGAGGAGACGGCAGTGAACAAAGACCAATTACTTCATGATTATATTATTACACATTCGGCAGAGCTGACGGAAAAATGGCTTAAGCTGAGACGGAAGCTGAGAGGGCGTTTTTATTCTGCGGATCAATTAAGCGAGGAAATGAAACGGCTGCTGATCGAGCAGCATACCTTTACAAACACGGTCATCGCAAGCGCTTTTTTGGAAGATCCGGCCGTTTTTCAGCATAACAAAGAAAAATGGGCCGCACAGGTAGCGAAAAGCAGAGTGGAGCAAGACGCGGAGGTTCATGAGGTCGTTGAGGCGATCGGCAATTCAAGAACTGTCTTTTGGGAGGCGGTCACCCGTTTTATGGATGAGCATCAGGACATTGTAACAAATGAGGATGCCCGCCGCTGGAATTACATTGTCAACGGCTCGTTTGATCAGCTGATGACGGATTTTACTGAACAGTTTCAGAAATTAATGATCGCGAGGCTGTCATCTCAGCAGGAGCTTATTTCCGAATTGAGCTGTCCGGTTATTTTGATCGCGGATACGATCGGCACTCTGCCGCTCATCGGCGCGATTGATACGAGACGGGCGCGTGTGATTTTGGAGTCGGTGCCGGAAAACTGTGTCGCCAAACGGATCACAAACCTTGTGATTGATCTGTCCGGTGTGCCCATTGTCGATACGATGGTGGCGCAGCAATTGTATATGCTGTCGAAAACGTTATTTCTCCTCGGCATCAGAACCGTGTTTTCCGGCATTCGGCCTGATGTGGCACAGACTTCTATCCAATTGGGACTTGATTTTTCAGAGTATCAAACTTACGGCTCCCTGGAGCAGGCGCTCGCCAGCATGGGTGTCACATGTGTGATCGAGGAAGCAAAAGCATAGAAAAAAGGTGCTCCGGCCAGAGGCGGGGCGCTTTTTTTGTCAGCGGAAAACAATTTAAATATTCTAAAACTTAGTTGACAGCTAGGGATAGTTTGAATTATTCTTATACACATCGAACCGGCACAAATAGCTGATCGTACACAAACGAAAGCTGGCCGTTCTGCCCAAATCTGATACCGGTATAATTGCCCATCAGTCAACTGAAGGCATATTATTTCCCTTTTTTGAAAGGGGATAATATGCCTTTTTTTATGCGGAAAAAGAGAGGAGAAATCAGGCACATGAAAAAAACAGCGGCATTTTTAGTATTGATCTTATTGGCAGGGGCGCTGTCAGCCTGTCAATCTGAGTCCGGCAGCGCGTCATCAGACGGAAAGACCGTTCAGCTGCTGAATGTATCGTATGATCCGACACGGGAGCTGTATAAAGAGTATAATCAGGCCTTTTCTTCCTACTGGAAAAAGAAAACGGGTCAAGATGTAACCGTTCAGCAGTCGCACGGAGGTTCGGGGAAGCAGGCCAGATCCGTAATAGACGGACTCGACGCTGATGTCGTAACGCTTGCTTTAGGTTATGACATTGATTCGATAGCAGAAAAAGCCCGACTCATTGATCAAAACTGGCAGTCACGTCTGCCGGATCAATCAACTCCTTACACGTCAACCATCGTATTCTTAGTCAGAAAAGGGAATCCGAAACACATCACTGATTGGGCTGACTTGGTGAAAAAGGACGTTTCGGTCATTACGCCCAATCCGAAAACATCGGGCGGAGCCAGATGGAACTATTTAGCGGCATGGGCATATGCCGATGAAACGTATCATCATGACGACACGAAAATCAAACAGTTTATGAAAGACCTCTACGGCAATGTGGAAGTGCTTGATTCAGGGGCGCGCGGAGCCACGACCAGTTTTACAGAAAGAGGGATGGGGGATGTGCTGATCGCCTGGGAAAATGAGGCCTATCTCACACTGAAGGAATTCGGCAAGGAGAAATATGAGATTGTCAATCCTTCAATCAGCATTCTGGCTGAGCCTCCTGTCTCTGTTGTCGACAAAACCGCCGATAAAAAAGGAACAAAAAAAGCGGCTGAAGCATATTTGTCCTACCTCTACAGCAAAAAAGGGCAGGAGATCGCCGCGAAGAATTTTTACCGGCCCCGCGATAAAGAGGTTCTGAAAAAGTATGAAAAACAATTCCCGCAGATTAAAACGGTGACGGTCGAAAAGGAATTCGGCGGCTGGAAAAAAGCGCAGGAAACCCATTTCAATGACGGCGGAACCTTTGACAGCATCTATGAGAAATAGAAAGAGGAAACGAGTATGAGAACGTTACTTTTCAAAAAAACAAAACCGTCCGTGATTCCGGGGTTCGGATTAACGATGGGATTTACATTTTTATATATGGCCGTTTTGGTTATCGTGCCGCTGTCCATGGTGTTTTTTCATACGATGTCAATGGGGCCCGGGGACGTCTGGCATATCATTTCTGAGCCGAGGGCCGCGGCTTCCTATCGGCTGAGCTTCTTGACGGCGGGCTGCGCCGCTTTGATCAATGCGGTTTTCGGCGTTGTCATCGCCTGGGTGCTGACGAGATATGACTTTCCGGGGAAAAGGCTGGCTGACGGCCTGGTTGATCTGCCGTTTGCGCTGCCGACCGCCGTCGCAGGCATTACATTAACGGCAATGTATTCACCGGACGGCTGGATCGGACAGTTGTTTCCTTTCCGTATTTCCTTTACACCGATCGGCATTGTCATCGCATTGACGTTTATCGGGCTGCCTTTTGTCGTCAGGATGGTTCAGCCCGTCTTAGAAAATCTCCAAAAGGAAACGGAAGAAGCATCTGCGTCACTTGGAGCTTCGAAATGGAAAACCTTCCAAAAGGTCATTCTGCCGGAGCTTTTTCCTTCTATTATATCGGGTTTCGCATTATCTTTTGCCCGCGCCCTCGGGGAGTATGGTTCTGTTGTATTTATCGCGGGCAATATGCCGTTTAAAACCGAGATTTCCCCGCTGATCATTATGACGAAATTAGAGCAATACGATTATGCCGGGGCAACAGCTGTTGCGGCAGTCATGCTTGTCATCACATTTTTCATTTTATTCATCATCAATGGATTGCAATGGCTCACCGCGAGAAAATACGCAGGAAGGTAGGGGATATGCCATGCAGCTGGAAACAGCGAAAACAGCGAAAACAGCCGTGCCAAAGCGGGAGATACGGGAATCACCCGTTGTGAAATGGGTGCTGATCTCAGCAGTTCTGCTCTTTTTGTCCATATTTTTAATTATGCCGCTTGCATTCATATTTATTGAAGCTTTTAAAAAGGGAGCGGAAGCATATATCCTCTTTGTCACGCATCCGGATTCCCTTGCCGCGATGAAATTGACGCTCCTCGTCGTTTTCATCACGGTTCCGCTGAATACGCTGTTCGGCGTCGCCGCGGCGTGGGCTGTGACCAAATATGAATTCAGGGGGAAAAGTCTGTTTATGACACTGATTGATCTGCCGTTTGCCGTGTCTCCGGTAATCGCGGGCTTAATCTTTGTCCTTTTGTTCGGGCTTCACGGCTGGCTTGGTCCATTTTTACTTGATCACCAGATAAAAATCGTATTCGCAGTCCCGGGAATCGTGCTTGCATCCTTGTTTGTGACGCTCCCTTTCATCGCCCGGGAATTAATACCGCTTATGCAAAGCTTAGGAAATGCTGAAGAAGAAGCGTCCGTTACCCTTGGTGCTGGTGGCTGGAGAACGTTCTGGCATGTGACGCTTCCTAATATCAAATGGGGGCTGATCTACGGGGTGATTTTGAGCGCGGCCCGAACAATCGGCGAATTCGGCGCCGTATCAGTCGTTTCCGGTCATATCAGGGGTGTTACCAACACGCTCCCGCTTCATATCGAAATTTTGTACAACGAATATCAGTTTACGGCCGCTTTTGCGGCGGCCTCCGTCATGTCGGTTTTTGCGATTATGACACTGTTTTTGAAAAACATCATTGAATGGAAAGCCGGTTATCGTTCTGTCAAAGCCGGATGAGGAAGGAGTCATTATGGAGATTACGATCGACAGTATTTCTAAGCATTACGGAAACTATCAGGCATTGCGGGATATCAATCTTCACGTCAATAATGGCGAGCTGGTTGCGCTTCTCGGCCCGTCAGGCTCAGGCAAAACGTCATTATTGAGAGTCATTGCCGGCCTCGAGCAGGCGGATGGGGGACGTGTCCTGTTCGGAAAACAAGATGTGACGGATACGCATGTAAAAAGCAGACATGTCGGTTTTGTGTTTCAGCACTATGCGTTATTCAGCAAGATGACGATTTTTGAAAATGTCGCCTACGGATTAAAAGTCCGTCCGCGAAAGCAGCGTCCCGCCAAAAAGGAAATTGCCGAAAAGGTGAGAGAGCTTCTGGCGCTTGTGAAACTGGAACCTTATGAAAAGCGCTATCCCTCGCAGCTGTCAGGCGGACAGAGACAAAGAGCCGCCCTCGCACGCGCCTTGGCCGTAGAACCGAACATTCTGCTGTTGGATGAACCGTTCGGCGCGCTTGACGCCAAAGTAAGAAAAGAGTTAAGGCAATGGCTCAGACGGCTTCATGATGAATTCGGCATGACAAGTATTTTCGTCACTCACGACCAGGAAGAAGCGCTTGATGTGGCCGACCGCATCGTCATTATGAATGAAGGTGCAATTGAACAGATCGGAACGCCGCAGGAGGTGTATGATCACCCCGCAAATCCGTTTGTGTACGACTTTCTCGGCAGTGTCAACGTATTTGAAGGAAGAGTGGAGGAAGGAAAGCTGATCACCGGAAACGCGGCAATACCTGTCGGGCATGCTGATCAGGACAAGGGGATCGCTTATGTGAGGCCGCACCATTTTACTGTAGAAAAAAAACCGTCCGGTCTGCATTCATTTGAAGCAAAGGCGGCTCATATCCGTTCCATCGGACCGTCCGTCAGATTGGAAGCCGTCCGTACCGACACAGGCCAGCACTTGGAGATTGAGCTCTCAAAAGAGCAATATGACGCCTTGGGGGCGGGCGTCGGCGACACGGTTTATGTCAAAGCGAAGGAAGTGAAAGTTTTCGCAAAGAAAACATATCCGAAAATTGTGTAAATGCTGTTGATTTCTGAATGAAAACATAATAGTATAATTATATATTTCTTATCAGAATAGTATGAATTAAAACACTCATTGTCAAAAGACGAACGGCCAGACATAAAGGGGGAGCATGATGACGTCCAAAGGAAACGTAGATCCGCATGTGATCGAAAAGATTATCAGTGCGCTGGAAACGCTCGATTTCGGGACTGTTCAGATTACGGTTCATAATTCCCAAGTGACACAAATTGATAAGGTGGAGAAATATCGATTTTCCCTGAAGAGCAAAGAATTAAAACAATCTTAAAAAACAGCCAATGACAGGAGGCGGTACATATGAAGCATTCAACTGTTCCTTTCCGGGAGAGCCGGTATCTGCACCTGCCCGAAGTGCGCTTTCTGCATTGGTGCACGAAGCAATACGGCATAAATAAAGGCGTGCTCAATACAATTGACGGCTGGTTTTATGATGCGGGCGTCATTCCGATTCCCGTCAGGCGTCTTTATGTGCTGGCATTCCTTGATTTCGTGAAAACGCCGGGGCAGAAGGGGAATATCCGATTCGGGCACGGCGGATTGACGAAAAAACTGCATGATTTCATGGATATGCAGGAGTGCGCAGCAAAACGTCAGGCCTGACATCCTTAAAATCTTCTTAAAATCATGCAAATTTCTCCCATTTTATTTATAATAGACCTATCACGATCATTTTTTGGGAGGACTTTTGACATGCAAACTGCTGCTTATGAGAGCAAACAATCTATTATGCAGCGCATTATCACGGTATTTGTGTTTACACTGTTAGTTGCGACAATCGGCCTGTATACGGGCCGGTTCATTCCGCCGGCATTGATGCTGCCGCTGTCGATCTTAGAGGTCGTCATGATCATCGCCGCATTTTGGCTGCGCCGAAAAAAAGCCGTCGGATATGTGTTTGTCTTTTCGTTCGCTTTTATTTCCGGAATGACGCTGTTTCCGATCATCAGCCATTATGCGTCCGCAGCCGGAGCCTATGTCGTATTGGAGGCATTCGGTTCTTCGTTTGTGATTTTTGCGGTGCTCGGCACGATCGGCGCTAAAACGAAAAAGGACTTGTCGTTTTTATGGTCCTTCTTGCTTGTCGCTCTTATCGCGCTTCTCGCAGTGGGGATCTTTAATATTTTCAGCCCGCTGAATTCCGCCGCCATGATGGCGTATTCCGTCATCGGAACAATTGTGTTTTCAATGTACATCTTATACGATCTGAACCAGATCAAGCACCGGGACATCACGGCTGACCTGATTCCTTTGATGGCATTGACGCTTTATATCGACTTTATCAACTTGTTTATCAACCTGCTTCGGTTTTTCGGGATTTTAAACAGTGATGATTAACCGCGCGGAAAAGGCGCCCTGCTGAGAGGGACGCCTTTTTATGTTCTGTCTCCGGAAAACAGCAGAAGCTTATCAAATAAAACTTCAAGCATTTTTGTCAATTCCGCTTTTTCTCCAGCAGTGAAGCTTTCCATGACTGCTGAAATGTTGGAGAAGTGGCCGGGAAGAAACAGCATCAGCTTTTCTTTTCCTTCCCTTGTAAGTTCGATGCTGATTTTTCGTCTGTCACCGGTATGCCGGCTGCGGTTTACAAAGCCGTCCCGTGCGAGTCCGTCGATCAATCCGGTGATGGTCGCTTTGGTGACATTGGATTTTTTCGCCAGCTCCGTCGGACTCAGGCTGTGGCCGGGTTCGTCAAACAGAAACATTAAAATTTTGAATTTCCCTTCGGACAATCCGTGACTTGAGAAATAATGCTCCATGACCTGATTCATTTTTTTAGACATATCAAATAACGTCAAAAATGTTTTCAATGATTCAGCATCCATATCGGCGTAAATCTCAGCGCGTCCGGCAATCTGCGAGTAATCCGGCAAATGTCTCAACTCCATTTTGTAAGCCTCCGTACCATTTTAGTGATTCAAAGTATAAGCTTGCCGGATTCAAAAGGCAACCTATAAAGATTGACAGTTTTTCAGCCTGTATAGTAAGGTGGCTAATAGTTAATGAATGATAAATAAATAGAGAAGGCGGTATCGTGATGAACCATGAAGTGAAAAAGATCATCATAGCGGGCGGAGGGATCGGCGGCCTGTCCGCAGCGATTTCTCTCGGCAGAGCAGGTTTTGAAGTAACCCTTTGCGAGGCGGCGTCCGACATGCGAAAAAGCGGAGCGGGCATTCTTCAGCCTCAAAATGCGCTTCGGGTGCTTCGGGAAATCGGTGTGTATGATGAATGCTGTCAACACGGCTTTCAAACGGAATGGCTGAAGCAGCATGATGAAAACGGAACGCTGCAGTTTAAAGTGAGTGAGGCGTTTTTAGATGATACATTGCCGGGGCGGAATAATATATTGCGGCAAACATTAAACGATATCCTCAGGAAGCATGCTGAAGCGGCGGGAGTCACGATTCTGCCCGGTAAAAAAGTCGTGTCTTACGAAGAAACGGCAGATGAAATAACGGTGCATTGTGGAGACGGAACCGCGATGACGGCTGACATTCTCGCCGGCTTTGACGGCATCCGCTCCGCTGTCCGCGATCAAATGCTGCAAAGGGAAGTGAAAACAGAGTATCTCGGCATGGGAGCGCACAGATTTTACATTTCTTTTCCCGAGCCGATATTTCATGATTCGACACTGATGTATAAAAAAGGGCAGACGCAGGTCGGGGTCGTGCCGCTGTCTGAAAAAACAGGATACGTATTTATCATCCGGCCGTATGACGCTGACTTCAGGGATGATGAGGACACGCGTTTTGAACGGGTGAGAGACTTGCTGCGCGGATTTCCGGGAGTGAAGTTTGTGACAGAGAATATGTCAAAGGAATATCCCGTTTTGTTTCATAAGATTGAGCAGATGGCGCTCAAAGAACCGTGGCACAGAGGCCGCGTCGTTCTGGGTGGGGATGCTGTCCATGCAGGAGCGCCGACATTGGCGCAGGGAGCGGCGATGGCGATTGAAGACGCGATTGTGCTTAGTGAAGAACTGCAAAAACACGAAAACTATGAAACTGCATGTCAATCATACTTTGAAAGACGGGCGGAGCGGGCATTACAGGTGCAGAATCTCTCATCTGAAATCGTCCGCCGCGAGATAAAGGGAACGCCCGGCGTCCAAGACATCATCGGTGAATGCTATCGATTGCTCAAAGAGCCTTATTAAATAAAGAAAGTCCAGAACATGGCGTCTGGACTTTTGTCAGTCTTGTTCAGATTTATTCCGTATCCGCTCAATCACCTCATGCAGCCCCTCAGGCTTGTGAAACTCCACCGGCGAACTGCCTTTTTCAAACGAGATCGTCTCCGCCTCAATGAGCGCGACATAGCGCCCGTTCACTTTTGCGAGATGGATGGATTCGCCGAAATCAGCCAGTAATCCTTTAATCTCTGTTTCTCCGACTTTCATTTTCAGCTCGGCTTCCGGCGTGTGTTCAATGATCTGCGCGGATGCCTCGATGACTTGATGGGTGTCGAGGCGCTCCTGAATTTCCCGCTTTTCACTCGCTTCCCAAATTTCAATGTCGTGCTCAAACTGCTGAAGCTCTTCGCTGTTTTCTTCAAAAGTTTCATACACGTGCTCCTGCACCATGTTCATGACTTGGTTTTTCATGATTTCCGGCATCGATTCGCCATATTCGACAAATTTGAGAAAATCTTCGAAATAACGGGCGTGCGAGGCCTGGTGGATTTTCAGCTCATGCTCTTCCGTCATGCCTTCTTCCGGCATATACGGATATTGAATGCTTTTCATGTTTTTTGTCGTGATGGCCATTTCGACCTTTTTAATGAGAGACGAGGCGTCTGAGATGCGGGCGACCTTCGGCTCGAAATCGCATTTCATCATAAAGACGAATTTGTCCTCAAAATATTTGCGCGGAACGGCCGATGCCACGATAAAAACACCGCCGCGCACGGCGCTCGTGTCAAGATAAGTACGGACGAACTGCTCGCTTGCCTCGATAAATGCTTCCTTCGTATCCGCAAGTCTGGCGCGGTTGAAAAGGTTGTAATTCGGATTTGAATCAAGCTCATGGCCCGGCTCCGTGATAAAATGGCCGATTTTTGTGGGGACCTGCTCGGATTGCGGATGCCGTACGGCTTTCCGTTTGACGATTTTCTTCAATTCCCCGTCAAGAAAATCCTTCAGCTCGCTTTCTTCAAATTCTTCCGTGTCAAGGGTCTGGAAATGTTTGAACTGTTTATTTGCCTGTTCGTCTTTTCCTTCCACTTGAATGACATAAAACGATAAAAACTTGATTTCAAAATCCATATGTGAACTCACCTTATTTCTGTATTTGACAAGCCTCTCCAGTATAGAAAAAACCGTTATTGATCGTCAATCCGGGGATTGATCCGTAACGGCGGATAATCGGCCGGTGAAAAGGGCACTGTAGTTGGAAGGAACGCATCAATGTGTAAGAAAGGGTGTTATTCATGAAGGAAACAGGTCCGATTCCGCAGCCGAAGACATTCGGTCCGCTCGGCAATCTTCCTTTGCTTGATAAAGACAAGCCTACAATGTCGCTGATCAAACTGGCAAACGAGCAAGGGCCTATTTTTCAGCTGCATACCCCGGCGGGCGCCATTATCGTCGTGTCCGGACATGAACTGGTGAAAGAGGTTTGTGATGAAGAGCGGTTCGATAAAAGCATTGAAGGGGCTTTGGAGAAAGTCCGGGCGTTTTCCGGTGACGGGCTGTTTACAAGCTGGACGCATGAGCCTAACTGGCGAAAGGCGCATAATATTCTGATGCCGACCTTCAGCCAGCGCGCGATGAAAGATTATCATTCGATGATGACTGATATCGCGGTGCAGCTAATTCAAAAATGGGCTAGGCTGAATCCGGATGAGGCCGTTGATGTGCCTGCTGATATGACCCGCCTGACGCTCGATACGATCGGGCTTTGCGGCTTTAACTATCGGTTTAACAGCTATTACAGGGAAACGCCTCATCCGTTTATCAACAGCATGGTGCGCGCCCTTGATGAAGCGATGCACCAAATGCAGCGTCTTGATGTTCAGGATAAGCTCATGATCAGGACGAAGCGCCAATTTCATCATGACATTCAGGCGATGTTTTCGTTAGTAGACAGTATTATCGCAGAGCGTAAGTCAGACGGCGGCCGGGATGAAAAGGATCTGCTGGCCAGAATGCTGAATGTGGAAGACCCGGAAACGGGCGAAAAACTTGATGATGAAAATATCCGGTTTCAAATCATCACGTTTTTAATTGCCGGCCACGAAACGACCAGCGGCCTGCTTTCCTTTGCCATCTACTTTCTGCTGAAACATCCCCGTGTTTTGGAAAAAGCCTATGAAGAAGCCGATCGGGTTTTGACCGATCCCGTTCCTTCTTATAAACAAGTACTGGAGCTTAGTTATATCCGAATGATTTTGCAGGAGTCATTGCGCTTATGGCCGACCGCGCCTGCGTTCAGCCTTTATGCGAAAGAGGATACGGTGATCGGCGGGAAATATCCGATCACGCCGAAAGACAGAATTTCCGTCTTAATTCCCCAGCTTCACCGTGATAAAGACGCGTGGGGAGACAATGCGGAGGAATTTTATCCGGAGCGGTTTGAACATCCTGATCAAGTGCCTCACCATGCGTACAAGCCGTTCGGAAACGGTCAGAGGGCGTGTATCGGTATGCAGTTCGCCCTGCATGAAGCAACTCTTGTTCTGGGGATGATTCTGCAGCATTTTACCTTTATCGATCACACCGATTATGAGCTCGATATTAAACAGACACTGACGATTAAGCCCGGCGACTTTCATATCCGGGTGCGGCCGAGAAACAAAGGAGCCGTTGCGGCAGCTCTCCCGGCGGCTGAAAAAGCGGCGGAAGACGTCGAAAAAGAAAAACGGGAAACAAAAGGCGCATCCATTATCGGGCTTGATAACCGACCGCTTCTGATTTTGTACGGCTCAGATACGGGAACCGCAGAAGGCGTGGCGCGGGAACTTGCCGATACTGCCGGGATGCACGGCGTCCGGACTGAAACGGCGCCTTTAAATGACCGGATCGGAAAACTGCCGAAAGAAGGAGCTCTCTTGATCATTACGTCCTCTTATAACGGAAAGCCTCCGAGCAACGCGGGACAATTCGTTCAATGGCTTGAAGAAGCCAAACGCGGGGAACTGGAAGGCGTCCGATATGCCGTCTTCGGCTGCGGTGATCATAACTGGGCGGCGACATATCAGGCTGTGCCGAGACTGATTGATGAGAAGCTTGCCGAAAAAGGGGCGGAACGCTTTTCTGCCCGAGGCGAAGGGGACGTCAGCGGCGATTTTGAAGGAAAGCTTGATGAATGGAAAAAAAGCATGTGGACGGACGCCATGAAGGCATTCGGTCTCAAGCTGAATGAAAATGCCGAAAAAGAGCGAAGTGCGCTGGGTCTTCAATTTGTCAGCGGGCTTGGCGGGTCTCCTTTGGCAAAGACGTATGAGGCGGTTTACGCATCCGTTGCGGAAAACAGGGAACTTCAGGCGCCGGAAAGCGGCCGGAGCACAAGGCATATTGAAATCACTCTGCCGAAAGAGGCTGCCTATCATGAAGGGGATCATCTCGGCGTGCTGCCGGTAAACAGCAAAGAGCAGGTCAGCCGTGTTCTCCGCCGGTTCCATCTGAACGGGAATGATCAAGTACTGCTGACGGCCAGCGGACAGAGCGCGGCTCATCTCCCGCTCGATCGGCCGGTCAGGCTGCATGATCTTCTGAGCAGCTGTGTCGAATTGCAGGAGGCGGCATCAAGGGCTCAAATCCGGGAAATGGCCGCTTATACGGTCTGTCCGCCGCACAAACGGGAATTGGAAGATTTTCTTGAGGAGGGCGTCTATCAGGAGCAAATCTTAACATCGCGCGTCTCGATGCTCGATCTCCTTGAAAAATATGAAGCGTGTGAACTGCCGTTTGAGCGATTTCTGGAGCTTTTGCGCCCGCTGAAGCCGCGGTATTATTCGATTTCAAGTTCGCCGCGGAAACATCCCGGGCAGGCCTCAATTACCGTCGGTGTCGTTCGCGGCCCCGCCCGGAGCGGTTTGGGTGAGTATCGCGGAGTCGCTTCGAATTATTTAGCGGACCGCCGCCCTGAGGATGGTATCGTGATGTTTGTCCGCACTCCGGAAACACGATTCCGGCTGCCGGAAGATCCGGAAAAACCGATTATTATGGTCGGTCCCGGCACAGGAGTCGCCCCGTTCCGCGGATTTCTGCAGGCTCGGGCAGCGTTAAAAAAAGAAGGGAAAGAGCTGGGGGAGGCTCATCTGTATTTCGGATGCAGAAACGATCATGATTTTATTTACCGTGATGAGCTTGAAGCTTATGAAAAAGACGGAATCGTGACGCTTCATACGGCTTTCTCCCGCAAAGAAGGCGTACCGAAAACGTATGTGCAGCACTTAATGGCGAAAGACGCCGGCGCTTTAATTTCCATCCTCGGCCGGGGAGGGCACCTCTACGTATGCGGCGACGGCAGCAAAATGGCGCCCGATGTAGAGGCAACGCTGCAAAAAGCGTATCAGTCGGTCCACGAAACAGACGAACGGCAAGCGCAAGAATGGCTTTTGGACCTCCAGACAAAAGGCATTTACGCAAAAGATGTTTGGGCGGGGATTTGACCGATGTGATGAAAAGGACTGGATGACTCCGGTCCTTTTTTTACCTCACAAAAAAAACCTTCAAGTTTTTCAGTCCCTTTGCATACAATAACTTCAGCCCGCCTGTTGGGCGGCTGTCTTTGATATTCATTTTTCGTTTTTAGAAGTTTGTGTTATTCTTATATTTGGTATCTCCTATTTTCAGACCGGGTCTGATACGGTACCTTTTAATGCCAGAAAAAAATGTGAAACGAAGAACGGATATCCTGCGTCTAATGGCTGGCGGGATAAGATGTTCAATGGGCATGACACGAATGATAAATATATCGTTTTTTAAAATGGTGTGTTTATGGGGCTGTGTGATGCTTTCGTTTTGCTCGGAAAGCAGGAATTGAAGCAAAAAGTAAGAATACAGATTTAAAGTGTTTAGGAAAGTAGAGGTTGCCATGAAGAAATTATTTTCTTACAGACTTAGTTTTTTTGTACTGGCTATTATTTTGTTTTGGGCCAAAACGTATTTAGCCTATCATGCTGAATTCAACCTTGGGGTGAAGGGTCCGACGCAGCAGTTTCTGCTTGTGATCAATCCGTTCTCAAGCGCCATTTTCTTTTTAGGACTGGCATTGTTTGCGAAAGGCCGCAAATCAGCGATTATCATGGTGATTATTGATTTCATCATGACGTTTATTTTGTATGCAAATATCCTATTCTATCGATTCTTCGATGATTTCTTGACATTCCCGAACTTAAAGCAATCCGGTAATGTCGGAAATATGGGAGACGGCATCTTCAGCATTATGTCCGGCCATGATATTTTATACTTTGTTGATATTATTATTTTAATCGCGCTTCTGGTGTGGAGACGTGAGCTGAAGGAATTCAAGCTGAAAAAACGGTATACGTCATTAATTATCGTGACGGGTATTGTGTTGTTCTTCGTGAACCTGGCGATCGCCGAAGAGGACCGCCCGGAGCTGCTGACAAGAACGTTTGACCGCAATTACATTGTAAAATACTTAGGCCTTTATAATTACACGATTTATGACGGCGTACAGACGGCGCAGACGGAATCACAGCGGGCATATGCCAGCAGCGATGACCTGACGAGCGTTGAAAACTACACATCGTCGCATTATGCGAAGCCGAACGCCGAGTATTTCGGCAAGGCCAAAGGCAAAAACATCATTAAGATTCATCTGGAGAGCTTCCAATCGTTTTTGATCAATTACAAACTTGACGGAAAAGAAGTCACGCCGTTCCTGAATAAACTCGCACGCGGCGGAGAGGACATGACGTACTTTGATAACTTTTTCCACCAAACGGGCCAAGGTAAAACATCTGACGCCGAGCTGATGATGGATAACAGCCTGTTCGGACTGCCTGAAGGGTCAGCCTTCGTGACAAAAGGGGAAAACACGTATCAATCGCTTCCTGCCATCCTTGACCAAAGTGAGGGCTATACAAGCGCCGTTTTACACGGTGACTACAAATCATTCTGGAACCGTGACCAGATTTACAAACATATCGGCTACGATAAATTCTTTGACGCCAGCACATACGATATGTCTGATGACAACCTTGTCAATATGGGACTGAAGGATAAACCATTCTTCAAAGAATCCATACCGAAGCTTCAATCGCTGAAACAGCCGTTCTACGCGCATCTGCTCACGCTGACGAACCATTATCCGTTTACGCTTGATGAAAAAGACGCAACGATCGAAAAAGCGAAAACGGGCGACGCGACTGTGGATGACTATTTCCAGACGGCGCGTTATCTCGACGAAGCGCTTGAACAGTTCTTTAAAGATCTGAAGTCATCCGGTTTATATGACAACTCGGTGATTATGCTTTACGGAGACCACTACGGAATCTCTGAAAACCATAACCGCGCGATGAAAGAAATTCTCGGCAAAGAAATTACGCCTTATCAAAACGCGCAGAATCAGCGTGTGCCGCTTATGCTTCGCATCCCCGGCAAAAAAGGCGGGGTGAACCATACGTACGGCGGTGAAATGGACGTTGTGCCGACGATCCTTCACTTGGAAGGCATCGATTCTAAGAAATATATTAATTTCGGCACCGATCTCTTCTCGAAAGACCATGATGATACGGTGACGTTCCGTAACGGAGATTACGTCACGCCGAAATATACTTCCATCTCCAATGTCGTATACGATACGAAGACAGGAAAAGAACTGAAAGGCAATCAGGAAACGAAAAACCTGAAAGCCAGAGTCACAGAGCAGCTGAAGCTGTCTGACAGCGTGATGTACAAAGACTTGCTCAGATTCCACAAATTGAGCGACTTTACGCCGGTTGATCCGTCTAAATATCATTACGGCAAAGAAAAGCTGAATCAGGATAATAAATAATAGAAAGAGCCTTACGGAATTTCCGTGAGGCTCTTTTTTTGTGTGTATCTTCACCAATCTGAAAAAAGAGAGAGCTTTTGGTCACAAAGGGCGCCAATCTCTCATATCTTACAGTAGATTTTGAAACCGGTGATAGAGAATCGGACAAATTATCGGGTTGGTTTCTCTTATACGGGCGGTTTCGAATCCAATATTCACAGAGAAGAGGGGTAGAGATGAAAGCAGTCATTCTCTGCGGCGGAAAAGGAACGAGAATGAGCGAAATCACCAATGAACGTCCCAAACCGCTCGCCATGATAGGCGGCAAACCGATTCTATGGCATATTATGAAACTCTATCAATACTATGGCGTGAACGAATTTATCCTGCTTCTTGGTTTCAAAGGAGAGATGATTAAGGAATATTTCTTAGATTATGACTGGAAGAATCACAGCATGACGCTGGACAGCTCTACCGGAGAAGTGCGGATATTGGGAACATCCGAGCCGTGGAAAATCACTTTTTTAGACACGGGGGAACACACGCAGACAGCGGGGCGGCTTTTACAGGCGAAGGACATCATCGGTGATGAAACCTTTCTTATGACGTACGGGGACGGACTGGCCAACATCAACCTGTTTCATCTGATCAGCTATCATCAATCAAAAGGGACTGCGGCGACCGTCACCGGTATAGAAAAGACCTCGCAATTCGGAACGCTGACGGTTGAAGACGGTATGGCGAAAAGCTTTTCTGAAAAAACCTCAAGTGACGGCATCATCAACGGCGGATTTTTCGTGCTCAGCCCGAAGGTATTTGATTATCTGCCGAAAGACAGAGACGTCATGTTTGAAGAAGAACCGCTGAAGGAGCTGGCAAAGGACGGCGAATTGGCGGTATACCGGCATTACGGTTTCTGGACGGCGATCGATACGTATAAAAACCTGCTGGAAATCAACAAGATGTGGGACCGGGGACAACATGTATGGAAGGTATGGTGATCAAGTTTGAGTTTCTGGAAAAATAAAAATGTGTTTGTGACGGGATGTACAGGTCTTTTAGGAAGCTGCTTGGTGAAGGAACTGATCGATCAGGGGGCTAATGTGACGGGACTTGTCCGTGACACTGTGCCCAAGTCGAACCTGTATCAGGGAGAACAAGTGAAGCAAATGAATATCGTGCACGGCGCGCTTGAAGATCTGGATGTGATTGAGCGGGCGCTGGGCGAATATGAAATTGACACGGTCTTTCATTTAGCCGCTCAGGCGATCGTCGGCGTCGCAAACCGCAATCCGATTTCCACATTTGAAGCCAATATTCTCGGCACATGGAACATCCTTGAAGCGTGCCGCAGGCATCCGCTCATCAAACGGGTGATCGTCGCGTCCAGTGATAAAGCGTACGGCGACCAGCCGACACTGCCGTACGATGAAAACATGCCTCTTCAGGGCAAACATCCGTATGACGTATCAAAAAGCTGTGCCGATTTGTTAAGCCACACATATTTTAATACGTACGGACTTCCGGTCTGTATTACGCGCTGCGGCAACTTGTACGGCGGCGGGGATTTGAACTTCAACCGGATTATTCCGCAGACGATTCAGCTCGTGCTGAACGGTGAAGCGCCGGAAATCCGCAGCGACGGCACATTTATCCGTGATTATTTTTACATCGAGGATGCGGTCGAGGCATACCTTTTGCTGGCAGAAAAGATGGAGGAGCTCAATCTTGCGGGAGAAGCGTTCAACTTCAGCAATGAGATTCAGCTGACGGTGCTGGAACTTGTAGAAAAAATTCTTAAGGCGATGGACAGTGACCTCAAGCCGAAAGTGCTTAACCAGGGAAGCCACGAAATCAAGCACCAATATTTATCAGCGGAAAAGGCGAGGAAGCTTCTGAATTGGACGCCCGCGCATACCATTGATGAAGGATTAGAAAAAACGATCGAATGGTATAAAGCCTTTTTTCAAAAGTAACAGAAACAGAGGTGAGAGAAAGACGTGACAAGCGCATATTGCACAGTTTTATCAAAAGGAAGGCTGTATCAGGCTATCGCTTTGTTCGGCTCATTGAAAGCGGTTCAGGCGGACGCCCCCATTTTTACTTTGTGTATGGATCAAGACACCTATGACGTTCTTCAGGCAATGCGTCCGGATAATGTCACCTTGATTCAGGTGTCCGCACTGGAAAATGAGGAGCTCCTTGAACTGAAGCGGACGAGGGATCAGAGCGAATACTGCTGGACGGTGAAGCCGGTATTTCTCGAATTCGTGCTGGACGGACATCCGGAATTAGAGCGTGTCACGTACATTGATGCCGATTTGTTTTTCTTCACTGATCCGCGCGCGATTTTTGACAATCAGCCGGATTGTTCGGTGCTTCTGTCACGGGGCGATATCGTTATTCCCTCATTTGAAAAACAGGAAATCGACATGCTGCAGCGTCTTTTAGGCCGGTATAATTCCGGTTTTCTCAGCTTCAAAACCGACAGTGCCGGCACAGATTGTCTCAGATGGTGGAAAGAACGCTGCCTTGAAGAATGCAAAAATGCGCCGGGCGAAGGAAAATTCGGAGATCAAGGCTACTTGGATTACATGTCCGGCCTGTTCCCGAACGTGTGTGACATCAACACCCCCGGCGTGAATATCGGCCATTGGAATTACGGCCGCCACACGTTTTCATGGAAGGATGGGCGTCTTGTGCTCGAAGACGGAAATCCGCTGATTTTTTATCATTTCAGCGGATACCGGATCGTCACAGCCGGCGACATTCGGCAGATTCATGAGACGGACCGGACCGACCTGCCGTTTGTCCATCAGCTTTATCAGGACATTCTGAAGCGGGTGATCGGGACGGTCAGCGCCGTCTGCCCGGAGTTCAGCGGCTTTGCATCTGAGGATGATAACAAATAAATGATCATATACAGGAAGTGAACGAAAAGTGAAGGCAAGCGTCATTGTTCCCGCATATAATTCCAAGGAGAGGCTTTATAACAGCCTGCTGTCCCTGAATGAACAGGAATGCACAGAGCCGTTCGAAGTGATTGTGGCTGACAACGGTTCGGAAGACGGAACCTTATCCATGCTTGAATCATTCAGCGCGAATTTTCCGCTGATTTTTGTGAGAATTAAAGAAAACAGAGGGATCGCTTACGGCCGGAATCAGGCGGTCCGCAATGCCAGAGGCGATATTTTGATTTTCCATGACAGCGACATGCTTGCCGAAAAGGATTTGGTGGCGAAGCATATCAAGGCTCATGAGAACCGGGACGATCTTGTCGTATGCGGTATGTTCTGGAAGCGGATTTACAGCTTTTATTATGACCGTTTTGAAAAAGAGCATAAGGAAAAACTCGCCGAACTGTATGAAGAGCTGCCGGGCGATAAAGAGCCGCTCCTTGATGAAAGTGACATCAGAGACGGAAGCTTTCTTGACCGATGCTTTGATTTAGATACCGACTTTATCCGGGTGCTGAAAAGCATTTTGGAAAAATACGGAGATGATTTGAACGGCTACCGTCTGCCATGGCGTTTTTTCATTACGAACAATTCATCAGTTAAGAGGCAGCACGTGGCAGATCTCGGCCTGTTTGATGAAGGCATTGTCAGATACGGCTTTGAAGATTATGATCTCGGCATCAGGCTTCATCAGTCGGGAATGAGATTTCAGCTGCGGCGCGATATCATGAGCGTCCATCAGGAGCATCCGAGCAACTGCGCTTCCGTTGATGACATCAGGGCGAATATCGCGTACATGTGCGACAAGTACAATGACATTCATTCGCTTGACGTGCACCTCGCGTTTAACGGCCCGTTTGACGCGGAGTTAACCAACAGCATAATGGCAGACATCGCGGTGCTGCTTGATTATGAGAAATATGAAAGCCTGCTGCACATTTTTCTCGAGCTGCTGCACGCGGTTAAAGACCGCAACCTTGACCCGGACTGGAAGACGAAAAGCCCGCGTATCACGGCGAACAGCTTCCAGCTGCCGGAGGTCGGAAAGCTTTTGGCAAAAGCGGAAAAAAAGCTGGGCGTCACGCACTTTGCAAGGGCGTTCAAAGCGCTGACTGCTGATTTACTGCATGTGGATCTTAAATAAATTGGATGTGATATGGTGAGTAAATATCATTTTTCAACCATTGTTTCCAGAACGCATATCTTTAAACTGATGCCGATGATTCATTCTCTCCATGAGCATTGCCGGGATTTTCATCTGTATGTGCTGTGTGTCGATCAGAAAGCGTACGAACTGCTTCAGCAGGTGCCGTGGGAACATGTCACGGCGGTTCAGCTCCATGAAATGGAGGACCCGGAGCTGCTTGAAGCAAAGGGCGGCCGGACATTTCATGAATATTGCTGGACGCTGAAGCCGGCTTTTCTGTTCCATGTGATGACGGAGTATGATGAAGCCGAATATTTTGCCCATTTGGACACCGATCTCTTTTTCTTCGCAGATGCGGGCGAGCTGTTTGCGGAAAAGCCGGATGCTTCCCTTTTTCTGACGGATCACCGCAATTCAGAACGGTTTGCGTCTTATTACAAGCTGACGGGGCAGTACAACACCGGGTTTGTCGGCGCGCGGAATACCGGGGAAGCGTATCGGGCGGTCTGGCAGTGGAGACAGGATTGCATCTCCTATTGTACGGTGGAGATGAATGAAGAAAAAAAGACATACGGTGACCAAAGGTATGTTGAAAAGTGGCCCGCGCAGTTTGAACACGTGCATGTCACGGAGTCGATCGGCGCGAATGCGGCGCTGTGGAATATTGAGCAATATGACGTCAGCCTGCGCGACGGGGCTGTATATGTCAATGACACCCCGCTGATTTTTTATCATTTTTCAGGCTTTACGCTCGTCACGGAGAACGAATTCAATCTCTGCTGGTACTATCACATTGATGATGAGGCGACAGTCAGTATGATTTACGTCCCGTACATCAAAAACGTAAAAAAATGGATTGATGAAATTCAAAAAGCGTTTCCTGATTTCAGAGACGGGTTTATTCCGAAATATGCGGTTCCTGACACTCATTTTTATACGGTTGAAACATAAAATCCCTGCCTTTTCGGCAGGGATTTTTTTATGAATGCCATTCTTTTAATGTTTTGTCGCTCGGCAGGACAAAGGCGAGCAGACCTAAAACGGGCAGAAAGGCGACGGCTGTCATGGTCGGCGTCAATCCCGCTGAATCAATAAGAGCTCCGAGCGCAACCGCTCCGATCGCGCCCATTCCGAAGGCGAGCCCGACCGTAAGCCCTGACATCGTTCCGATTTTGCCGGGAACAAGCTCCTGCGCGTAGACAACCGTCACGGAGAAGCTGGACATCAGAACAACGCCGATCAGCGCCAGTACGCCATAGGCGATGACAGGTCCCGCAAACGGAAGGAAAATCGTCAAGGGAGCCGATGCCGTCATGGAAACGATGATGACGTTCCGCTTTCCGAAACGGTCTGCAAGCGGCCCGCCGAGAAACGTTCCGACAGCTCCGAAAAATAAAAAGACGAAGATGTAGCTCTGTGCCTGCTGAATGCTGACATGATAGGCATTCATCGCATAGAACGTATAGAAGTTGCCGATCGCGCTCACATACCAGGAGCGCGCGAAAATTAAGAAGATAATCATGATAAGGGCGAGAATAATCGGTTTTGTAATCACGGTCTGCACAGCGGCGGCCGGTGATTTTTTACTTGCGGCGCGCAAATGAATAAGACGGCCTTTATACCATTTGGCGATATAAATGAGAAACAGCACAGCGATTGCGGCGACTAGCGTAAACCAGACAGAGCCGAATTGACCGAGCGGAACGAGAATCAGCGCGGTAATCAAGGGCGCCATCGCCTGGCCGGTATTCCCTCCGACTTGGTAAATCGATTGCGCCAATCCGCGCTTTTCGCCGGCGGCCATGTAAGCGACACGCGATCCTTCTGGATGAAAGACGGCGGAGCCAAGGCCGATAAAAAAGACACAGCATAAAATCGTCAGAAAAGACGGGGCGAACGCGAGACCTAAAATGCCGAGCATGCTTGCGGTGAGTCCGAGCGGCAAAGCATACGGCATCGGGCGTTTATCCGTATACCAGCCGATGACGGGCTGCATCACGGAAGACACCATATTCAGCGTAAAGGCGATAATTCCGAGCTGCGTAAATGTAAGATTCATGGAACGTTCCAAAATCGGAAACATCGCCGGAATCACCGCTTGCAGTGAATCGTTCAGCAGATGACAGATCCCGATAATGAACAAAATAGAATACATGGTTGTCTCGGGACGATGGACAGGTTTTTCTTTAAGCGGGGCGGCAATTGCCAAAGTGATTCTCCTCCTTTTTATGTAAACGAAGCATACACCATATTATTCATAAGGTGAATGAATTATCAAGTGCAAAAAAGGCTCTTCTTTCTCAAACAGAAAAAAGAGCCTCCCTTTTTATTTATTTAACAAACTGTGTTTTCTCGAATACATCATATAAACGACGATCCCGGCGGCGATCCAGATGACAAAGGCGAGCCATGTCACGCCCGGCAGGCTGCTTGCGAGATACAGGCATAAGCATGCGCTGATGATCGGCACAAAAGGCACGAAAGGAACACGGAAGGAAGATTTGATCTCCGGATGTTTCTTTCTTAAAACGATGACGGCGATCGCAATGACCGTAAAGGCCGCCAAGGTTCCCATATTGACGAGATGCGCCAAGGTTCCCAGATCAATAAAACCTGCGATCCCGGCGGCAACGATCCCCGTCACCCATGTGTTTTGAAACGGTGTTTTAAAACGCGGGTGAACCTTGGAAAACATGCGGGGCAAGAGGCCGTCTCTGCTCATCGCAAATGTAAGGCGCACCTGAGCGTAAAGCAGAGCGAGCATGACCGTTGTAATCCCGATAATCGCGCCGACGGAAATAATGCCTGCTATTTTGTTCTGGCCGACAAATTGGAGCGCGAAAGATACAGGGTCTCCGACATTCAGCTTGGTGTACGAAAGCATTCCCGTCAGGACAAGCGATACCGTAATGTAAAGGACGGTGCAGATGGCAAGCGCGCCGATGATTCCGACCGGCATTGATTTCTGCGGGTTTTTCACTTCTTCCGACGCGTTTGACACGGCATCAAATCCGAGATACGCGAAGAAAACGGTCGCGGCGCTCGTGATGACGCCTTTCATCCCGAACGGCATAAACGGCGACCAGTTTTCCGGTTTCACGTAGCCGAAACCGACGACGATAAACAGCAGAATGATCGCAATTTTCATCAATACAATGACATTGTTAAAGCGGGTGCTTTCTTTCACGCCCCTTGAAACAATCGCGGTAATGACCAAAATAATGATAACGGCCGGCAGGTTGAACCCGGCACCCGTTTTGCTGCCGGGTGCGGCGGTCAGCGCCTCCGGAAGATGCAGCCCGAAGCCTGCAAGAAGCGACTGGAAATAAGATGACCAGCCGGTTGCGACGGCGGCGAGCGCGATAACATATTCAAGCATTAAGTCCCATCCGATTAAAAACGCGAGACACTCCCCGAGAGTGACATATGAATACGTATATACGCTGCCTGAAATCGGAATGGATGAAGAAAATTCCGCATAACAAAACGCGGCGAGCGCGCAGGCAAGGCCCGCGAGCACAAACGACAGAATCAAAGCCGGTCCTGCGCCTGTCGCGGCCACAGTCCCGGTAATCACAAAAATCCCCGTGCCGACAACACAGCCGATTCCGAGCAAAACCAAGTCAAAAGCGCTTAACGAGCGGGACAGGCTGGTCTGTTTGCTCTGGGCCTTTAAGTCGGCCAGCGGCTTTTTCCGAAATAGTAAAGACATATGGGTCCTCCTGAAAATTCATAATATTCTTATCATTATATACACTGACGTTTGTATTATATTGTCGAAATTTCTCGCAGTCAATTAAAGAATTTTCCACTTTAAAAGGACAAAGCTAAAAAGCGTCGATGCACGGAAGGAAAGGGAATTTTATTGTGAAATAGTTCAATTTTCTCACCTTAAGACCGATACAAAAGATGACTCATCAACTAATTTCAAGTTTCGGTGAAAGGGAGATGTTTACATGTTTCAATATGAAGAACTAAATAAGCAGTTTATCGGCGGCCGATGGAGGGATGGGAGCAGCCGGAACGTATTGGAAAACAGAAATCCTTATACTCAAAAAGTCATCACCTCATTCCGAAAAGCGACGCCTGATGACGTGGATGCGGCATATCGCGCCGCGGCTCTTGCGAAACAAGAATGGGACAAAGTAAACCCTTTTAAAAAGCGGGCCATTTTGGAAAAAGCCGTTTCTTTCATTGAAGAGCACGAAGAAGCGATTATTTACTTAATCATGGAGGAGCTTGGCGGAACACGGCTGAAGGCTGAGTTTGAAATCGGACTTGTCAAAAATATGATAAAAGAAGCCGCAACATTTCCGGTGCGGATGGAAGGGAAAATTCTCCCGTCCACGATTGACGGAAAAGAAAACAGGCTGTACAGAATACCCGCCGGAGTCGTGGGGGTGATCAGCCCGTTTAATTTCCCGTTTTTCCTTTCGATGAAATCTGTTGCGCCGGCACTCGGCGCGGGGAACGGCGTCGTGCTGAAGCCTCATGAAGAAACGCCGATCTGCGGCGGAACGCTTATCGCGAAAATTTTTGAAGCGGCCGGCGTACCGGACGGGCTGCTGAATGTCATCGTGACGGATATCGGGGAGATCGGCGACAGCTTTGTTGAGCATCCCGTGCCGCGGATAATCTCATTTACAGGCTCAACCGGAGTGGGCAGCTATATCGGACAGCTTGCGATCAAACACTTTAAAAAACCGCTGTTGGAGCTTGGCGGAAACAGCGCGCTGATCGTGCTTGAGGATGCTGATCTTGAATACGCCGTCAATGCGGCCGTATTCAGCCGGTTTACGCATCAAGGCCAGATCTGTATGTCGGCGAACCGCGTGCTCGTTCACACATCTGTATATGACAAATTTACAGAGCTTTACGAAGCGAAAGTGTCATCGCTGAAAGTCGGCGATCCGATGGACCCTGATACGGTTATCGGTCCTTTAATCAATGAGAGACAGGCGGAAGGTCTGAGACGGTCTGTCGAAAAAGCGATAGAAGAGGGAGCGGTTCCGGTGCTGTCCGGCCGATTCAGCGGAACGGTCGCTGAGCCCGTCATTTTAAAAGATGTGAAACCTGAGATGAGCATCGCGAAGGAGGAGCTGTTCGGACCGGCCGTCTGCATCATGCCGTTTGAAACGGAGGATGAAGCGGTAAGCATCGCAAACGCGACACCGTTCGGTTTAAGCGGAGCCGTGCATACGGCAAACGTGGAGCGGGGCGTTGAGTTTGCTAAGCGGATCGAAACCGGCATGATTCACGTCAACGATACGACCATTAATGATGAACCGAACGTTGCGTTCGGCGGCGAGAAACAATCAGGTCTCGGCAGGCTGAACGGCGAATGGAGCCTTGAAGAATTCACCACGCTGAAATGGATTTCGGTTCAGCATGAAAAACGTCAATTCCCATATTAAGAAGGAGTGAAAGAAATGAGTATACAGACGGAGCAGCAAACGCACAGCCTGCTTGACGCTTTTGTCAAAGTTGCGCCTTTTTTAAACAGCCTGATCCAAGATGACATCACCATCGGAATTTATGATACAGAAAAATTAATCGTGAATATTCCGGCTAAAACGTTTTCTCTTAATGTAAAGCCGGGAGACCCGCTGCAAAAAGGGGACATCATTACAGACGCGATCCGCATGAATCAGAAGAAGACAAGCATGGTGCCGAAAGAGCTGTTCGGATTTCCGCTGATCGCCAGAGCGATTCCGCTTCATGATGAAAACGGAAAAGTCATCGGCGGCGTCGGTCTCGGCACGAGCCTTGAAAAATCAGCCAAGCTTCATGATGTCGCTGAAAGCCTGTCCGCCGTCGTGGAACAGACCGCTTCGGCGATCGCGGATATCTCAGAATCCATCAGCGGTTTCTCAGCACAGATGACCGGGATTTCCGCTCAGGCGAAACAAGTCAGTGAAAGCGCGGGAGAAATCGCCGACATTTCCGTCACTGTCAAGGGCATCTCGGATCAAAGCAATCTGCTCGGTTTGAATGCGGCCATTGAAGCCGCGAGAGCAGGAGAATCCGGCAAGGGCTTTTCCGTGGTGGCGGATGAGATCCGCAAGCTTGCCACTCATTCAAAAGACAATGTCGGCCAAATTGACCAGATTACGAAAAAAATCCACAGCCTGCTGAAAGGGCTGGAGGACTCAATTGAATCCATCAACCAGAACACGGACGGCCAAGCGGCGGCGGTTGAACAAATTTCTGCCACGATGCAGGAGATTTCAGGAAGCGCCCAGCATTTAGCGAAAATGGCTGAAAACGTGCTCGGAGAATCATAAAAAAAAAGGGAGCTTACGGGCTCCTTTTTTGTTTTCCCTTTATCAAGCGGAAACTGCACTTACACGTTTGATCCGTCATGCTAAAGGGGTACACATACGAATACATCACCAATGATAAAGGAGAGTCTTGTATGTCTGATGCAAATCTGCACAACCCGCTGACGAAATATGATCATGATGAATTTCCAAAACAATATCAAGAACCGCCCGGTTTGCAGAAAGAGATGAAGCCTGTGCCGGACTGCGGTGAAACAAGCTATAAAGGAGCCGGCAAGCTGAAGGGAAGAAAAGCCCTCGTCACCGGCGGCGATTCAGGTATCGGCCGGGCCGCCGCAATTGCTTATGCCCGGGAAGGGGCGGATGTGGCCATTAACTATCTGCCTGAGGAACAGCCGGATGCCGAAGAAGTGAAAGCGTTAATTGAAAAAGAGGGAAGAAAAGCCGTTCTGCTGCCGGGAGATTTAAGCGATGAAGCGTTTTGCGGAGAATTGGCGGAAAAAGCGTATCAAGAGCTTGGCGGTCTTGATACGCTCGCTCTTGTCGCCGGCAAACAGCAGGCAGTGGATGATATCAGCGATCTTACTACAGAACAAATCTATCAAACATTTGAAGTCAACGTATTCTCACTGTATTGGCTCGTCAAAGCCGCGCTTCCGTATCTGCCGGAAGGCGCGTCTATTATCACGACAACGTCCGTAGAAGGGTATAATCCAAGCCCGATGCTGTTGGATTATGCCGCGACGAAACATGCCATTATCGGTTTTACCGTCGGCCTAGGAAAGCAGCTGGCGAATAAAGGAATCAGAGTCAACTCGGTAGCGCCGGGGCCGATCTGGACACCGCTGCAGATTTCAGGAGGACAGCCCGGTGAAAACATTCCGAAATTCGGCAAGGAAACACCGGCCGTTCCATTACAGCGTGCCGGACAGCCGGCGGAGCTGGCAGGGATTTATGTCTTTTTGGCCTCAGAAGAATCGAGCTATGTGACATCCCAAATTTACAGTGTCAGCGGAGGAATTCCGACAGCGTAATCAATAAAGAGCTGCCCTGCATACGGGGCAGCTCTTATTTTCGTTGTTATGTGCCGAGCACGTTTTGATTATACAGGACACTCGGATGTGACGGATGATAGGAGGCGGCTTTGTCGTTATGAATCTTCGCTTTTTCTTTGTCGCCGAGCTGCCAGTGGCAGACGCAGAGCTGCAGATGGGGGTACCAGGTGGAATATTCGAGCTGGGTAAAGCCTGCATCACTGCTTTTGGCGGATAGGGCGAGCTCATACCAAAACACGCCCTGCCGGTATTGCCGTTTCTCCGCAAAATAGTCGCCGAGCCTGCAGCAGAACTCCGGCCGCGGACAATCGATCAGAAATGATTTTAAGAGAGACGTCATGGCGGCCTCTTCATGGCCGACCGCTCTGTAGCAATCGGATAGATATTGGCACGTTCTGATCTCGTCTTCGATCCAGCACTGTTTTGTGGAAAGAAAATGGTGATAATACGTAATGGCGCGCTGATACTGGCCGTGATCCTTTAATTCATTCGCGAAGTAAAACAAATCGCGCGGTGTCATCGTTTCACTGTTTTCCGCCATTTTCTCATAAATCTTCAAGTTGCGGTCCGAGGGAGGCGAGTGCTTTTTCTCGGATTTCCGGTGTGTGACGGCAATATCGGTTTCTATGATGTTTCCGTATACTTCAAGATACTCATGCACGGCTCCGATCCAGCGGAATCCTTTTTCACGCTTGACGAGTCGGTTGCGGCGGTATCTGAAGCTGACCTCTCCCCGATCATCAAAGCCGACGTGATAGTACATGGATACCGCGTCCACCTCTTTTGAAAGCGACGCCTTCAGTTCAATCAGCTTTTCACGGTCCTTTTCCGTCAGCATATCGTCGGCGTCCAGCCACAGAATATAATCCATTTCCGCTTTCGAAAACACAAAGTTACGGGCGGCCGCAAAGTGATCGATCCATTCAAAATCATAAATCTTATCCGTATAACGGGCCGCGATTTCTTTCGTCCGGTCGGTCGAGCCCGTATCAGCAATCACAATTTCATCCGCAATGTCTTTGACGGAATCAAGACAGCCCGCAAGCACCTCCTCTTCATTTTTCACGATAACGCACAAACTGACGCTGATCATGTCATCACCTCTTCCCCTCCAGTGTATAAAAGGAGAGGCGGAAACATTCTTCGGACAAAATGATCTCTTCCAAGAAATTTGTCTGTCCTTTTACTAGTTTTATTCCAGCGCCTGATTTAAAATGAACACATGAACTTACGTGAGGATTGATAGGAACCATGAGCATCATAAAAGCGGAAAACCTTTATAAAACATACGGAGATAAGACATTATTCGACCATATCTCCTTTCATATTGAAGAGAATGAAAGAATCGGTTTAATCGGCCCGAACGGAACGGGGAAGTCTACGCTTCTGAAAACCATTGCCGGCCTTGAATCAACGGAGGAAGGCGAGATTACGGCTTCAGGAAACGTGCATATTGAGTTTTTGCATCAGGACCCTGAGCTTCCGGCCGGACAAACCGTTCTTGAACATATTTATTCCGGCGGATCAGCCGTCATGAGAACGATGAGAGAATACGAAAAAGCGCTTCAGGCGCTGAATGAAGAACCGGAAAATGACCAGCGCCAGAAACACCTGCTTGATGCGCAGGCCCAAATGGACGCGAATGATGCGTGGGAGGCGAATACGTTAGCCAAAACGGTTTTAACCAAACTTGGCGTCACCGATCTGATGAAGGATGTCAGTGAGCTGTCCGGCGGCCAGAGAAAGCGCGTCGCGATTGCGAAAAACATCATCCAGCCGGCTGACCTGCTCATTTTAGATGAACCGACAAACCACTTGGACAATGAAACGATTGAATGGCTGGAAGGCTACTTATCGCAATATCCGGGCGCCGTTATGCTTGTCACGCACGACAGATATTTTCTGAACAGGGTGACGAACAGAATTTACGAGCTTGAGAGAGGCAGCCTTTATACGTATAAAGGAAACTATGAAGTATTCCTGGAAAAACGGGCCGAACGGGAAGCGCTGGCGGAGCAGAAAGAAACAAAACGTCAAAACCTCCTGCGCCGCGAATTGGCGTGGCTCAGAAGAGGAGCGAAAGCGCGCTCGACGAAACAAAAAGCGAGAGTGGACAGAGCGGAGGCGCTCAAGGAGCAAAAAGGGCCGGCAGTCTCCGGATCACTCGATTTCGCGATCGGTTCCCACCGTCTCGGAAAACAAGTAATCGAAGCCGATAACGTCGCCATTACCTATAACGGCCAAGCGCTGATCAGCCAGTTTAATGAGCTTGTCATCCCGGGGGAACGAATCGGCATCATCGGGCCGAACGGAATCGGGAAAACGACACTTTTAAACAGCCTCGCCGGCAGAATTCAGCCTGACAGCGGTAATATCACCATCGGGCAGACGGTCCGGATCGGCTACTACACCCAGGATCACAGCGAAATGAACGGTGATATGAAAGTCATTGAATATATAAAAGAGACGGCCGAAATCGTCAAAACGGCGGAAGGCGATGTCATCACCGCGGAACAAATGCTTGAGCGTTTTCTGTTCCCGCGTCCGATGCAGCAGACATATATCAGAAAGCTGTCGGGCGGGGAAAAACGCCGTCTGTACTTGCTGAATGTACTGATGCAGGAGCCGAATGTGCTGTTTTTAGATGAGCCGACCAATGATCTGGACACAGAAACATTAAGCGTGCTCGAGGATTATATCGAACAGTTCCCGGGCGTCGTCATCACTGTATCCCATGACCGCTATTTCCTTGACCGCGTCGTGGACCGCCTGATCGTATTTGAAGGACACGGTGTCATTTCCCGTTTCCAAGGTTCATACAGTGAATACATGGAACAAGCAAAAGCGAAGAAGACGGCGGTAAAACAGCCGGCCGAAGAGAAAAAGGCGGAAGAAGAGCCGAAGAAAAAGCGCAAAAAGCTTTCGTACAAGGATCAGATCGAATGGGACGGCATCGAAGACAAAATCGCCGGCCTTGAAGAAAAGCATCAGCGTCTGGAAGCGGAAATCGCTGAAGCGGGAAGTGATTTCGGAAAGATACAAGAACTGATGGCCGAACAGGCAAAAACGGCTGAAGAGCTTGAAGCGGCGATGGAACGCTGGACCGAATTGTCACTGATGATTGAAGAACTTGAGAATTAAGAAAAGCCGGTACGGCCCCCGAGAAGACGGCGGGTCATACCGGCTTTTTTTATCTTACACAGATGTCTCCCGGCGCTTTAAAGACAAAGGTTCCGTCCAAGCCAAGTTTATCCGGCATAAAAAGTTTACGTTTACGTTAAGGTTCAAATGGTGTATAATAGAAACAGATACGACAAGAGGGGGATTCACCTTGGAATGGATGAAGATTGATCAAGTTGCCAAGCGAAGCGGATTGACAAAACGAACCATTCGTTTTTACGAGGAGATTGGTTTGATTCCTGCTCCTAAACGGACAGAAGGCGGCGTCCGGCTTTACTCTGAAGATGATATGGAGGAGCTCGAAAAAGTCACCAGCACAAAAGAAGTGCTCGGTTTTTCCCTTCAGGAACTTCAGCAGTTTATGGAGATGAGCCGTCAGCTGGAATTAAACAAAGAGGGGTACTTGTTGTCACTGGATCCGAAGGAACGGAAAGAAAAGCTGGAAGAGATTCAGCACGCTTTGAACCACCAGCTTGAGATGATTGATGAGAAGATCAGCACATTTCAGCATTTTAAAACGCGCCTTAACGGAATGAAAGAAAAAGCTGACCGCGCCATTCAATCAATCGAATGATTTTGCTGTAAACGCTATGGATATAGCGTTTCTTTTAATGGATGAAACAGGAGGTCTGGTCAAATGGATACATCATCACAGCAGAAAACAGGCTTATTCAGCCAGCCGAAAGCCGTTTGGGCGGTTGCGTTTGCCTGTGTGATTTCCTTTATGGGAATCGGTCTTGTCGATCCGATTCTTCCGGCGATCGCCGCACAATTACATGCTTCACCTAGTGAAGTATCTCTGTTATTTACAAGTTATTTGCTCGTTACCGGTTTTATGATGTTTTTCTCCGGCGCGATTTCCAGCCGGATCGGCGCAAAATGGACGCTGCTTCTCGGACTTATTTTTATCATCGTGTTTGCCGCTCTCGGCGGAAGCTCAAGTTCAATCGCTCAGCTTGTCGGCTATCGCGGCGGCTGGGGACTTGGGAATGCTCTCTTTATTTCAACCGCGCTTGCCGTCATCGTCGGTGTATCTGTCGGCGGCAGCGCCAAAGCTATTATTCTGTATGAGGCCGCGCTCGGACTGGGAATTTCCGTCGGGCCGCTTGCCGGCGGAGAGCTGGGCAGCATTTCATGGCGCGCTCCGTTCTTCGGAGTGTCTGTCCTGATGTTTATAGCGCTTTGCGCGATTTCACTCATGCTGCCGAAGCTGCCGAAACCGGCGAAACGCGTCGGTGTGTTTGATGCGATGAAGGCGCTCAAATATAAAGGCCTTTTGACAATGGCAGTATCTGCATTCTTATACAACTTTGGATTTTTTATTTTGCTTGCTTATTCTCCGTTCGTGCTGGATTTAGATGAACACGGCCTTGGATATGTCTTCTTCGGCTGGGGGTTATTGCTGGCAATTACGTCAGTCTTTACGGCGCCGCTCGTGCACAAAGCGCTGGGCACAGTGCGTTCGCTCGTCGTTCTCTTTATCGCCTTTGCGGCAATTCTCGTTATTATGGGGGTCTGGACTGACCATCAGACGTTGATCATTACATGTATCGTTGTTGCCGGTGCCGTTCTCGGTATGGTGAATACGATCATGACAACCGCTGTGATGGGTGCTGCGCCGGTTGAACGTTCAATCGCGTCTTCAGCCTACAGCTCAGTCCGCTTTATCGGCGGTGCGCTCGCTCCGTGGATTGCGGGAATGCTGTCAGAACACTTCACCGCAAGCACTCCATATACAGTAGGCGGGATCGTCGTTTTTGTAGGCATGCTTGTCCTTCTCATGGGACGCAAACATCTCGCCGGAATAAAAGCCGGACATTAAGAAAAAAAGGAACTTCCGCACGGGCGGGAGTTCCTTTTTGTGTTTACAGCACTTTTGTCGTCCAAGACTCACAATTCCATGTTTCCGTCGCGATATCCATGTAAAACTCGGGTTCGTGGGAAATCAGCAGAATGGAGCCTTTGTATTCTTTCAGCGCGCGTTTCAGCTCTTCTTTCGCATCGACATCCAGGTGGTTTGTCGGTTCGTCAAGCACGAGCAGGTTTGTTTCTGAATTGATCAGCTTGCACAGTCTGACCTTCGCTTTTTCTCCTCCGCTGAGAACGGAGACGCGGCTTTCAATGTGTTTGGTCGTCAGGCCGCATTTGGCGAGGGCGGCGCGGATTTCGTACTGGGTAAAGGAAGGAAATTCGCTCCACACTTCTTCGATGCACGTATTGTTATTGGTTTCTTTCACTTCCTGCTCGAAATAGCCCGTGTATTGATGCTCGCCGCGCTCCACCGTGCCTTCCAGCGGCTGGATTTCACCGAGCAGGCTTTTTAACAGCGTCGTTTTCCCGATGCCGTTTGCGCCGTACAGGGCGACTTTCTGTCCGCGCTCCATTCTGAGATTGAGCGGGCGTGACAGCGGAGTATCGTAACCGATGACTAAGTCCTTCGTTTCAAAAATGAGCTTGCCTGACGTTCTCGCAGGCTTGAAATGGAATTCCGGTTTCGGTTTTTCGGCCGCCAGTTCGATCATATCCATCTTATCAAGCTTTTTCTGACGGGACATCGCCATATTTCTCGTGCTGACACGGGCTTTGTTGCGGGCGACGAAATCTTTCAGCTCAGCCACTTCCTGCTGCTGTTTTTTATAGGCGGCTTCGAGCTGCTGTTTTTTCACTTCGTAGACTTCCATAAACTGATGATAATCACCGACATAACGCGTCAGCTCCTGGTTTTCCACATGGTAAATCAAATTGATTACGCTGTTTAAAAACGGAATGTCGTGAGAAATTAAGATGAACGCATTTTCATATTCCTGCAAATAGCGTTTCAGCCATTCAATATGCTGTTCATCAAGGTAGTTCGTCGGTTCGTCCAACAGAAGGATTTCCGGCTTTTCCAAAAGCAGTTTGGCGAGCAGCACTTTCGTCCGCTGTCCGCCGCTTAAATCAGTGACGTCGCGGTCAAGACCGACATCCTGCAGGCCGAGGCCGCGGGCGATTTCTTCAACTTTGCTGTCAATCACGTAGAAATCATTGTTTGTCAGGGCGTCCTGAATGACACCGACATCTTCAAGCAGCTGTTCAAGCTCGTCAGGGTCCGCTTCGCCCATTTTGTTGTAAATCTCATTCATTTCCTCTTCCATCGCAAATAAGTAATGGAACGCATCCTTCAGCACGTCGCGGATCGTTTTTCCTTTTTCAAGCACGGTATGCTGATCGAGATAGCCGACACGCACGTTTTTCGCCCATTCAACCTTACCCTCATCAGGCTCAAGCTTTCCGGTAATAATATTCATAAACGTTGATTTACCTTCGCCGTTTGCTCCGATTAAGCCGACGTGTTCCCCTTTTAAAAGACGGAACGATACATTGTTAAAAAGCGCACGGTCACCGAAGCCGTGGCTTAAATCTTTTACGGATAAAATACTCATCATTACACCTCTATCGTTATCAGACACGCTTTTTTTATCATGTGTCTTTCTCATTTATGATTATAAAGGAGGAGACCGTTTGTTAAAAGGCTTGGAAGGAAAAAGAAAATTGCGTTTGCCGCGTGCATTTGAGATACTATGGAGTAGATTTTAAGAATTGAGGAGAACGACATGACCCAAACATGGCCATTTTTACAGCATACACAACCATTTATCGCCGAAAACTGGGAGGCGTCAGGCTTTCAGGAGCCGACCGTTATTCAGGAAAAAGCCGCTCAGGTGATCATGGAAGGGAAAGACGTCATTGCCGAATCCCCGACGGGAACGGGAAAAACATTGGCGTACACGCTTCCGGTTCTGGAGCGGATCAACCCGGAACAGAAACATCCGCAAGTGATCATTTTAGCGCCGTCCCGCGAGCTTGTGATGCAGATTTTTCAAGTGATTCAGGAGTGGAAAAAAGGCTCCGATCTTCGCGCTTTGTCTTTGATCGGCGGGGCAAACGTGAAAAAGCAGGTGGAGAAGCTCAAAAATAAACCGCATATCATTGCAGGCACACCGGGCAGGGTGCTCGAATTGATTCAGGCGAAAAAGCTGAAAATGCATGAAGTCAAGACGATCGTTCTTGATGAAGCGGATCAGCTCGTGACAAAGGAACACCGCGAAACGATGAAAAAAATCATTAAAACGACGCTGAAAGACCGACAGCTTTTAAGCTTTTCCGCTACGCTGCAGCCGGAGACAGAAGAGGTGCTGAATGCCATCGCACATGAACCGGCCGTTTTGAAAGTGGAGCGGAATACGGCGGAAAAAGCGCGCGTCACGCATCAATATCTCGTCTGCGATCAGCGGGATAAAGTGAAGCTTTTGCAAAAGCTGTCACGGCTGAACGGCATGCAGGCGCTCGTGTTTGTCAGAGATATCGGAAATTTAAGCGTCTATGCGGAAAAACTCGCCTATCACCATGTGGATCTCGGCATCCTGCACGGAGAAGCGAAAAAAATGGAGCGGGCAAAGATATTATCAGCGTTTGAACGGGGAGAATTTCCGCTGCTTCTGGCGACTGACATTGCGGCGCGCGGACTCGATATCGATGATCTTCCGTACGTCATTCACGCGGACATCCCGAATGAAGACGGATATATCCACAGATCCGGCCGGACGGGGCGGGCCGGTAAAGAGGGAACCGTACTCAGCCTTGTCACGCCGATGGAAGAATCCAAACTGAAAAAAATGGCCAAATCACTCGGAATTGAGCTGAAAGAGGCCGTTTATTCAGGCGGAAAATTATCTGAGAAATAAGAAACGGAGGGCGGGAAGCCCTTCTTTTTTTATTGTAAAATAATAGAAAAGGTTCGGGCAGGGGAGTGGGAAGATGGGTTCAATAGACCGATTTCAAATATTGAAGGAACGTGAGCTGAAAATACTTGAACACTGGTTTAAGAACGATAACATCAGACGGAGAATGGATGCGATGCTGCCATTAGACGCGTGGTATGCACGATTGAATAAAGATGAAGACGATACTGTCATTATGGCATATGACGGGCAGCTTCCGGCAGGAATGGTCTCTATAGAGTTTGTGGAGGAACGGGCGTATATCGGATTGATCGTCAATCCTTTGTACCAGCTTCAAGGGTACGGAAAACAGATTTTGCAAAAACTGCTGACTGATCCTGGGTTTACCGGCGTGCGGGAATGGGCGGCAAGCATCGAAAAAGACAATCAAATCAGTTTAGCCTGCTTTCAAGCAGCGGGATTCACTTTGGAAGATACGGAGCCTGATGAAGACGGCTTTCTGACTTTGATTCTTCGCGGCTGATGCGAAAAAGCAAAAGGAGGGGACAAAGCCCTCCTTTTTTCATCATCATGTTAACTTAGATCACTGACTTTGATGATCTGTTTGCCTTTGTTTTCTCCTTTAAACAGGCCGAGAAAGGCGTCTGGAATATGGCTGAATCCTTCCGTAATCGTTTCTTCATAATGAAGCTTCCCGTCCTTGAGCCATTCGGCCAATTGTTTCGCGCCTTCGGAAAAGCGGTCAGCATAATCACTGACGATGAACCCCTGCATCAGCGCTTTTGTTTTGATCAGCTTCGGCTGGACGCGGGGGCCCATGTCTTCCTCTTCACTTTCGGTATTATATGAAGAGATCGCTCCGCATACCGGAATGCGGGCGAATTCATTCAGCAGGTTTATCACCGCATCTGAAATCGGTCCGCCGACATTGTCAAAATAGACATCGACGCCGTCAGGGCATGCCTGTTCAAGCGCTTTTTGAATATCATCCGCCGTTTTGTAATTAATGGCTTCATCAAATTGAAGCTCCTCTTTCAGATACGCGATTTTTTCGTCAGAACCGGCGATGCCGACAACCCGCGCGCCTTTGATTTTTGCAATCTGCCCGACTGTTGAGCCGACGGCGCCCGCAGCCCCTGAAACGACGACGGTTTCGCCCTTTTTCGGACGGCCGATATCGAGCAGCCCGAAGTAAGCGGTCAGTCCGGTCATCCCTAAAATGCCGAGATACGCCTGGGCGGGTGCAATATCCGTATCCAACTTGCGGAGGGCGGACTCATTGACGGCTGAATATTCCTGCCATGCGAGATTTCCGATCACAACATCTCCTTTTTTCAGCTTATCGCCGTCTGTCAGAACTTCGGCAATCACTCCGCCTGTTATGGCTTCATCTAAAGCGAACGGCTCTACATATGATTTTGTATCCTGCATCCGTCCGCGCATGTACGGATCAACGGACACATAACTCGTTTTCACAAGCACTTCGCCGTCTTTCGGTTCGGGAACGGCAATCGTTTCAAAGCGGAAATCGTCATGGACGGGAACGCCTTTAGGGCGTCTTGCCAATTGAATCTGCTGCTGATTTTTCGGCATGATGCATCCTCCTTCAACATGAGTGTTTGTTCCAAATGTAACACGAACCATTTCCCGAATACAAAATCAAACCGTCCGCCGGCAACAAAAAAAGAAGGGCCAGGGCCCTTCTTTCCTTATATGCGTATTTAAAAGAATAACCGGTACACATCGGTGTTTTTCTCATGTTCCAAATATTCATAGGCATTCGTTTTTGAAGAATGAAGCATGTCAGCGGTAATGACGGGCTGAAGCGCGGTCAGATAAGAACCCAGCTTATTTTCAATTTCTTTCGGCAGAACGGATTCGATATCACCGATATTGATAATGATAGAGAAAACGAAATCGATATTAATATGAAAAGTATCTTCAGCAAAGACCGTAAGCTCTTTTATTCCATCCGGGCAGCGGGTATGCCGGCGGAATACCTGCTTCACTAAATCACTGACAACCCAAGCGTTAAATCGCTGTTCCGGTGAAAAGTAATGAATAGGAACCACCTCCCTGCTTAATCGGCTCATGAAGATTTTTATTTTTCTGATAAATGTAGCTTTCCCTACTGTAACATGTCCCGCCGGAAAATATCCACCGACAATCTGCCCGTTTTTTCCCGGAACTCTCTTTCTTTTGTTTGACCTTTGGTTGAGCGGGTAAACATCCAATATACAAAAACAAAAGGGAGGACTTATCAATGAAACCGGTAGTAAGAGAATATACAAATGATCAAAAACTGATGCAGGACGTAAAAGAGCTTCAGCAATTGGGTGTCGCAAAAGAAGACGTATATGTGCTTTCTCATGATGACGACAGAACGGACCGCCTGGCAGATAATACTGATGTCAATACCATCGGAGCGAAAGAAACGGGCATTAAACACGCGGTCGGCAATATGTTTAATAAAAAAGGCGACGAGCTCCGCAACAAAATTCACGAAATCGGCTTTTCAGAAGAGGAAGCATCACAATTTGAAAAGCGCTTAGATGAAGGAAAAGTTCTTCTGTTTGTCACGGATAACGAAAAAGTAAAATCATGGGCGTAAGCTGAACAGATCCCAAGGGGTTTTCGGTCCCTTGGGATTTTTTTGCGGTTTCCGCAATAAAACCGAAAGGCACATGCTGTACATTTTCGGTGCCGTTTCTCAACTGATTTGGTAGAATTCAATTGTAATAAATTGGAATGAAAAATCAGGAGGAGCACAATTCATGAAAAAAATGTTATTTATGCTGGCGGTTTGTTTATGTATGATCCCTGCGGACGTCTATGCCGCTGACCTGGGACGGCAGACGTTAGGAACAAATGACGGCTGGGGAGCCGCTTCCGGCGGGACAACCGGCGGCGCGAAAGCCTCTTCATCGAATGTCTACACCGTATCAAACAGACAGCAGCTCGTTTCTGCATTAGGGGGAAGCGCCAACAGCACGCCGAAGATTATTTACATACAAGGCACAATCAATATGAATACGGACGACCGCAATAAAACGCTCGGCTTTAATGATTATAAAGATCCGGCATATGATCTCAACGCTTATCTGAAGGCGTACGACCCGGACAAATGGGGGAAAAAAGCGCCGTCAGGCACCCAGGAAGACGCCAGACAGCGATCTCAAAAAAACCAGAAAGCACGGGTCGTGATTGACATTCCTTCAAATACGACGATCATCGGTTCGGGTTCAAATGCCAAAGTGACAGGCGGAAGTTTTAATATAAAGAACGGCGTCGACAATGTCATCATCCGCAACATTGAATTTCAAGACGCTTACGACTATTTTCCGCAATGGGACCCGACGGACGGCAGCAGCGGCAACTGGAACTCGGAATATGACAATATCACCATTAACGGCGCGACGCATATCTGGATCGATCATTGCACCTTTAATGACGGATCGAATCCCGACAGCGGTTTTCCTTACTATTACGGGAGAAAATATCAGCACCATGACGGCCAGACGGATATAGCCAACGGGGCGAATTATATTACATTGTCCTATAATAAATATCATGACCATGACAAAGGCTCCGTCATCGGAAACAGCGACAGCAAGACGTCGGATGAAGGAAAACTGAAGGTGACCACTCACCATAACTATTACCAGAACATCGTCCAGCGTGCACCGCGGGTCCGGTACGGGCAGGTTCATATTTATAATAATTTTTACGCAGGCTCTAAAAGCGCCGCATACCCGTTCAGCTATGCGTGGGGCGCAGGCCACGCGTCAAAAATATATGCCCAGAATAATGTCTTTGAAGTGCCGGGACTGGCTGCTGATAAAGTCATCAGCGTCTTCAGCGGCGGAAAAGCGCTTCATGAAGACGGCACTCTTTTAAACGGCGCCGCAATTAACGCGTCAGCCGCCAACGGATTAAGTCAGTCCGTCGGCTGGACACCGTCATTGCACGGTTCCATCGGCTCATCATCAAATGTAAAATCAGATGTTATATCTAAAGCCGGGTCGGGTATATTAAAATAATAAACAAGAAGCACAAAGGAAAATATTCCTTTGTGTTTTTTAATTAACAAAAACGTTTATTAACTTAGTTAAGTAGTAAAATGGGATAGGGGATGGAAGACAACAAAATAGGAGGAGACCTGTAATGGCTTCAGAAAAAGACGCAAAAAAACAGCAGGCAGTAAAAATCATTCCTTTGCTTATTACTGTTGCTGTGGGATTAATCATTTGGTTTATTCCCGCGCCGTCCGGACTTGAACCTAAAGCATGGCATTTGTTCGCTATTTTTGTCGCAACAATTATCGGCTTTATCTCCAAGCCCTTGCCAATGGGCGCAATTGCAATTTTTGCATTGGCAGTCACCGCGTTAACGGGAACGCTATCTATTGAAAATACGTTAAGCGGATTTGGAAACAAGACAATCTGGCTGATTGTCATCGCCTTTTTTATTTCCCGGGGATTTATCAAAACCGGGCTCGGCGCCAGGATTTCTTACGTATTCGTACAACGGTTCGGGAAGAAAACACTCGGCCTTTCTTATTCACTGCTTTTCAGTGATTTAATTTTATCACCTGCCATTCCGAGCAACACGGCACGGGCGGGCGGCATTATTTTTCCTATTATCAGATCATTATCCGAAACTTTCGGATCAACGCCGGCAGACGGAACAGAGCGGAAAATCGGCGCTTTCTTATTAAAAACCGGTTTTCAAGGAAACTTGATTACGTCTGCGATGTTTTTGACGGCAATGGCGGCGAACCCGCTGATCGCCAAGCTGGCCCACGATGTCGCAGGGGTGGACATCACATGGACAAGCTGGGCAATTGCGGCCATTGTACCGGGATTGGCGAGCTTAATCATTACGCCGCTCGTCATTTATAAGCTGTATCCGCCGGAAATTAAAGAAACACCGGATGCGGCTAAAATCGCAACGGAAAAATTGAAAGAAATGGGTCCGTTTAAAAAATCCGAACTCTCCATGGTTATCGTCTTTTTATTGGTGCTTGCGCTGTGGATTTTCGGAGGAAGCTTAAATATCGACGCAACGACGACGGCCCTGATCGGATTATCCGTTTTGCTTTTGTCACAGGTATTAACATGGGAGGACATCAAAAAAGAACAAGGTGCATGGGATACGCTGACTTGGTTCGCGGCGCTTGTGATGCTGGCGAATTTCCTGAATGAGCTCGGCATGGTGTCTTGGTTCAGCGATATGATGAAATCATCTGTTTCCGGTTTTTCATGGATTGTGGCATTTATGATTCTGATTGTCGTGTATTATTACACGCATTATTTCTTTGCGAGCGCAACCGCGCATATCAGTGCCATGTATGCTGCATTTCTCGCCGTCATCGTGGCGGCAGGCGCTCCGCCGCTGTTGGCGGCGCTCAGCCTGGCGTTTTTCAGCAACCTTTTCGGTTCGACGACGCATTACGGATCAGGAGCGGCTCCGGTCTTTTTCGGAGCGGGTTATATATCGCAAAGCAAATGGTGGTCCATCGGCTTTATCCTGTCAATCGTCCATATTGTGACATGGCTTGTGATCGGCGGATTATGGTGGAAAGTATTAGGGTTATGGTAGAAGAAAAAAGGCAGACTCAGGTCTGCCTTTTTTTATTTCTGTAAGGAATGGGAAGGGCCTGCACATGATGACTTCAGTGCGAATAGAATATTGTCGGGGTGATATTATGAGCAGCGGCCGTAATCAATACATGATATTGAAACAGAAACCTTACAAATATATGAGCAGACATATGAAACGCCGGTATGAACAATTACCATGTGAACATGAAAGTCCGGAAACAGGGACGGAAAAACGGTTTCCGTCTTCAGATGAAAATCGATCTGCCTTGTGCGTACCCGGGCTGCGAGGTCCCGAAGGCAAAAGAGGACCCGCCGGCTCCCGCGGTCCGCAAGGGGAGGCGGGTCCGCCCGGTCCCCCGGGGCCTGAGGGTCCGCCGGGAGCGGTTCCTGCGGTAGCTTTTCAAAATACAGCAGAACTAATGACGATTCCGTTAGAAGGAACACCGATAAACGTGTTAAGCGCAGTGATAGCTGCGCCGACAGATCAATTGGTGAAAACGGATGCCGTCATACAAGTAAATGTGGAATTAGATCCGCTCGCGTCTCATTTCTCATTGGTCTTAGCTGTCAATCTGCAAAGAAATGGCGTATCGATACAAACACAGAGACAAGAGAGGAACCTCTTTTCTTCAGGCGGGCAAATCATAGGAATTCCTTTTACGTACATCGACGAAATGAAGGCGGATGAAACAGCCGCGTATCAGCTCTATTTATCTGTCCTTTCTTCGAACTACGTAACACAAGTCGCAGCGGCAAACCGCTCCCTCATTGCGACGGGATTCCCCATTCAAGGATCGGATTAAGGTGATGAAAAGAAATCACCTTTTTTATTTAGGTTGTCAAAACACAGCCCGTATTAATATGCTGTCTTAATAAGTAAGACGGTCAACAACGGGAAGGAGAGGGAAAAAGATTGAATGAATAATCCGATTATAAACGGGAGCTTTGAAACAGGCACATTAGCGGGCTGGAGTTCGGCAAATTCCCAGATTAACAGTTTGTTTGCACATTCAGGGAGATATTCAGCGCAATTTATTGGAGCTCAGCCATATGCTTACCTCAGTCAAATCGTTCCCATTTCAGCCAAGTCAGTGACTCTATTCGTATCACTCGCAACGCTCGGAAATGAGCCAAGTCCCCAAGTCACTCTCCAGATCATCTATGTCAGCGCAGCAGGTGAACAAATCAGTTCCATTCAAGAAAATATCACACCCGGAAATTTGCCGAACGTGCTCTTTCACACATGGTCTGAAATCTATAAAACAAGCAGTGTGCCTTCTGGCGCGGCCTCTGCCGTCATTGTATTAAGTAAAGTTTCTTCCGGCACGGTTTTAATAGACGATGTTTCATTGGCGCAAACCGGGGGTGAACCTGGCGTAACAGGAATTACAGGTCCCACTGGAGTGACGGGCCCCACAGGAGTAACAGGAGCAAGAGGATCGACCGGAGTAACTGGTGCAACGGGATCAACTGGTGCAACCGGGGCATCCGGCCCAACTGGCGCCACAGGACCAACTGGAGTAACAGGGGCGACGGGAGTAACTGGAGCAATCGGGGCAAGAGGAGCGACGGGTGTAACCGGCCCAAACGGAGTAACTGGTCCGACAGGAGTAACTGGAGCTACCGGCTCGACTGGTGTAACAGGAGCAACCGGAACCACGGGCTCAACCGGAGTGACTGGAGTAACAGGCTCAACCGGTGCAACCGGAATAACGGGAACAACCGGAGTGACTGGTGCAACAGGAGCGACCGGGCCAACGGGAGAGGCCGGTCCAACAGGAGTTACTGGCGCAACCGGATCAACAGGCTCAACTGGTGTAACTGGTTCAACAGGAGCAATAGGACCGACTGGGGTAACGGGACCAACCGGACCGACAGGAGAAACCGGCCCAACAGGAATCACGGGTCCAACCGGAGCAACCGGAGCAACTGGAGTAACAGGAGCCACTGGAGTGACTGGAGCAACGGGTGTGACTGGAGCCACAGGAGTAACAGGTTCAACCGGAGAAACGGGTCCAACAGGAGCCACTGGAGTGACTGGCGCAACAGGGGTAACAGGTTCAACCGGAGCAACTGGTCCAACTGGTGTAACGGGAATAACTGGTGTAACAGGACTAACTGGAGTAACAGGAGTAACAGGCCCAACCGGTCCAACGGGTGTGACTGGAGCAACGGGTGTGACTGGAGCAACGGGTGTGACTGGAGCAACTGGAGCAACTGGAGTAACAGGAGTAACGGGTGCAACCGGAGTAACAGGGCCAACAGGCTCAACCGGATCGACCGGAGTAACAGGAGCAACCGGAGCAACCGGTCCAACAGGGTCAACTGGTTCAACCGGAGAAACCGGAGCAACTGGAGTGACTGGAGCAACGGGGATAACAGGAGCAACGGGATCGACAGGCTCAACCGGCACAACCGGTGTAACGGGAGTGACTGGGTCAACGGGGATAACCGGAGCGACTGGAGTAACCGGGGCAACGGGGGTAACTGGAGAAACCGGCCCAACGGGAGAGGCCGGTCCAACCGGATCAACAGGCTCAACCGGAATAACAGGAGCAACAGGACCGACAGGAGCAACCGGTCCAACTGGAGTAACTGGCTCGACCGGGGATACCGGAGCTACTGGAGTAACCGGCCCCGCAGGAGCAACGGGATCAACCGGCGCAACAGGGCCAACAGGTTTAACAGGATCAACAGGAGCAACCGGAACCACGGGCTCAATTGGAGTAACAGGGACGACTGGAGAAACCGGCCCAACAGGGGCAACGGGGGTAACTGGAGAAATCGGCCCAACGGGAGAGACCGGTCCAACCGGAGTAACAGGTCCAACCGGCTCAACAGGTCCAACGGGTGTAACAGGAGCAACCGGGGCAACGGGGATAACCGGATCGACAGGAGCAACAGGAGCAACAGGTCCAAACGGCTCAACAGGTCCAACGGGTGTAACAGGAGCAACCGGGGCAACGGGGATAACCGGATCGACAGGAGCAACAGGAGCAACAGGTGTAACTGGCTCAACAGGCCCAACTGGCTCAACCGGAACAACCGGGGCGACGGGAGTAACCGGATCAACAGGAGTAACAGGCTCAACCGGTGCAACGGGATCGACAGGAGCGACTGGGGTAACTGGGACAACAGGAGTAACCGGTGCAACGGGAGAAACTGGGGCAACCGGAGTAACAGGGGCAACGGGGATAACCGGCGCGACCGGTATAACAGGTCCAACTGGATCGACAGGAGAAACCGGAACCACGGGCTCAACTGGAGTAACAGGGGCGACTGGAGAAACCGGCCTAACCGGAGTAACGGGTCCAACTGGTGTAACGGGATCAACCGGTGTAACTGGGTCAACAGGAGAAACCGGCGCGACCGGTGTAACTGGGTCAACAGGAGAAACCGGCGCGACCGGTGTAACTGGGTCAACAGGAGAAACCGGAGCGACTGGTGTAACTGGGTCAACAGGAATAACCGGAGCGACTGGTGCAACAGGAGTAACAGGCACAACCGGAGAAACCGGTGTAACAGGGCCAACAGGAGAAACCGGCGCGACCGGGGCAACCGGAGCTACTGGAGAAACCGGCCCAACCGGAGCAACGGGGGTAACAGGGGCGACTGGAGAAACCGGGTCAACTGGGGAGACTGGAGCAACGGGGATAACAGGAGCAACCGGCTCAACCGGAGTAACGGGTCTAACTGGTGTAACGGGCTCAACTGGTGTAACGGGCTCAACTGGTGTAACAGGAGAAACGGGATCGACAGGCTCAACCGGCCCAACCGGCACAACCGGTGTAACGGGAGTGACTGGGTCAACGGGGATAACCGGAGCGACAGGAGCAACCGGTCCAACTGGAGTTACTGGGGCAACTGGAGAAACTGGCTCGACTGGAGCAACAGGACCGACAGGACCAACCGGGTCAACTGGGGAGACTGGAGCAACGGGGATAACAGGAGCAACAGGCCCAACCGGAGCAACGGGTTCAACCGGAGTAACAGGTGCAACGGGAGAAACCGGTGCAACGGGAGTAACTGGAGCAACAGGACCGACTGGAGCAACCGGAGCTACTGGAGAAACCGGCCCAACAGGGGCAACGGGGGTAACTGGAGAGACCGGTCCAATCGGAGCAACGGGTTCAACCGGAGAAACTGGAGAGACTGGCTCAACAGGAGCAACCGGAATGACTGGAGTAACAGGAACAACCGGCTCGACTGGTGTAACAGGCCCAACAGGAGAAACTGGGGCAACCGGAGAAACTGGTCCAACCGGGATAACCGGCGCGACTGGCGCAACCGGTGTAACAGGCCCAACCGGCGCAACAGGGCCAACAGGAGAAACTGGAACCACAGGCTCAACCGGAGTAACTGGGGCAGCAGGAGAAACCGGTGCAACGGGAGTAACTGGAGCAACCGGTCCAACTGGAGTTACTGGGGCAACCGGTGTAACTGGAGAAACCGGCCCATCAGGGGCAACGGGGGTAACTGGAGAAATCGGCCAAACGGGAGAGACCGGTCCAACCGGAGTAACAGGAGCAACAGGATCGACTGGCATAACGGGTTCAACCGGCCCAACTGGTGTAACAGGTTCGACCGGAGAAACCGGCCCAACTGGAGTAACAGGTTCAACGGGAGAAACGGGACCAACCGGGGCAACAGGAGCAACCGGTGTAACGGGAGAAACCGGCCCAACGGGAGAGACCGGTCCAACCGGAGAAACGGGTGCAACAGGATCGACAGGACCAACAGGGCCAACAGGTGTAACAGGAGCAACAGGAGCAACCGGAACCACGGGTTCAACCGGAATGACTGGAGTAACAGGAACAACCGGTTCGACTGGTGTAACCGGTGCAACGGGAGAAACTGGCCCAACCGGCGTAACTGGTGCAACAGGAGTGACTGGGTCAACAGGAGAAACCGGCGCGACCGGTGTAACAGGGTCCACAGGAATAACCGGAGCAACGGGATCGACAGGCTCAACCGGCCCAACAGGTGCAACGGGAGTAACTGGAGCGACCGGAGTAACTGGCCCAACAGGAGAAACTGGTGCAACGGGAGAAACCGGCGAAACCGGCGCAACCGGTGTAACAGGGTCAACGGGAGTAACTGGAGCGACCGGAGTAACTGGTGCAACGGGAGAAACTGGCCCAACCGGAGTAACGGGTCCAACTGGTGTAACGGGATCAACAGGTGTAACAGGTGTAACAGGTGTAACGGGATCAACAGGTGTAACAGGTGTAACAGGAGCAACTGGAGTGACTGGAGCAACGGGGATAACCGGAGCAACAGGTGCAACCGGGCTAACTGGAATAACAGGCGCGACGGGCCCAACCGGTGTGACTGGACCAACAGGGGTTACTGGCTCAACAGGAGAAACCGGAGCAACTGGAGCGACTGGCGCAACCGGTACAACCGGCCCGACTGGTGTAACCGGCGCAACAGGGCCAACAGGAGAAACCGGAACCACGGGATCAACCGGAGTAACTGGGGCAGCAGGAGAAACCGGTGCAACGGGAGTAACTGGGGCAGCAGGAGAAACCGGTGCAACGGGAGTAACTGGAGCAACCGGTCCAACTGGAGTTACTGGGGCAACGGGGGTAACCGGAGAAATCGGCCCAACGGGAGAGACCGGTCCAACCGGAGTAACAGGAGCAACAGGATCGACTGGCATAACGGGTTCAACCGGCCCAACTGGTGAAACAGGTTCAACGGGAGAAACGGGACCAACCGGAGCAACCGGAGCCACGGGAGTAACTGGTTCAACTGGAATAACCGGATCGACCGGTCCAACCGGAGCGACTGGGGTAACGGGTGTAACCGGGGGAACGGGAACAACCGGACCGACAGGAGTAACCGGTCCAACTGGAGTTACTGGAGCGACCGGAGCAACAGGTTCAATCGGAGAAACCGGTCCAACCGGGGTAACAGGTTCAACGGGAGTAACTGGAGCAACAGGAGTAACCGGAACCACGGGTTCAACCGGAATAACTGGAGTAACAGGAACAACCGGTTCGACTGGTGTAACTGGAGAAACTGGCCCAACCGGCGCAACAGGGCCAACCGGAGAAACCGGAACCACGGGCTCAACCGGAGTAACAGGGGCAGCAGGAGAAACCGGTGCAACGGGAGTAACTGGAGCAACCGGCCCAACTGGAGTAACAGGTGCAACGGGAGAAACGGGTCCAACCGGAGCAATCGGCTTGACCGGTGTAACAGGCCCAACAGGTGTAACAGGCTCAACCGGAGCAACCGGTGTAACGGGAGAAACCGGTTCAACCGGAGCAACGGGTGCATCCGGGGCGACCGGCGCAACGGGAATAACTGGAGAAACCGGCCCAACTGGGGTCACGGGCTCAACTGGTGTAACAGGTCCAACTGGATCGACTGGTGCAACAGGAGTAACAGGCACAACCGGAGAAACAGGCTCGACCGGGGCAACCGGAGCTACTGGAGTAACCGGCCCAACCGGAGCAACGGGTTCAACCGGAGAAACCGGAACCACGGGTTCAACCGGAGTAACTGGAGCAACAGGACCGACTGGAGCAACCGGAGAAACCGGCTCAACCGGCGCGACTGGGGTAACGGGTATAACCGGAGAAACCGGCGCGACCGGCGCAACGGGAATAACTGGAGAAACCGGAGCAACAGGATCGACTGGGGTAACTGGTGTAACCGGGGGAACGGGAACAACCGGACCGACAGGACCGACAGGAGCAACCGGTCCAACTGGAGTTACTGGAGCGACCGGAGAAACTGGGGCGACGGGAGAAACCGGTCCAACCGGAGTAACAGGAGCAACAGGATCGACTGGCATAACGGGTTCAACCGGCCCAACTGGTGTAACAGGTTCGACCGGAGCAACCGGCCCAACTGGAGTAACAGGTTCAACGGGAGAAACGGGTCCAACCGGAGCAATCGGCTTGACCGGTGTAACAGGCCCAACAGGTGTAACAGGCACCACGGGTTCAACCGGCCCAACAGGAGTAACAGGAGCAACCGGTTCGACTGGTGTAACTGGTGCAACAGGAGAAACCGGAGCGACCGGTGTAACAGGAGAAACTGGCCCAACGGGAGAAACTGGCCCAACGGGAGAAACTGGCCCAACCGGAGTAACGGGTCCAACTGGTGTAACGGGATCAACAGGTGTAACAGGAGAAACCGGAGCAACTGGAGCAACGGGGATAACCGGAGCAACTGGAGCGACTGGCGCAACCGGTACAACCGGCCCGACTGGTGTAACCGGCGCAACCGGAGTAACAGGCCCAACCGGCGCAACAGGGCCAACAGGAGAAACCGGAACCACGGGATCAACCGGAGCAACTGGGGCAGCAGGAGAAACCGGTGCAACGGGAGTAACTGGAGCAACCGGTGTAACAGGAGAAACCGGCCCATCAGGGGCAACGGGGGTAACTGGAGAAACCGGCCCATCAGGGGCAACGGGGGTAACTGGAGAAACCGGCCCATCAGGGGCAACGGGGGTAACTGGAGAAACCGGCCCATCAGGGGCAACGGGGGTAACTGGAGAAACCGGCCCATCAGGGGCAACGTGGGTAACTGGAGAAACCGGCCCATCAGGGGCAACGGGGGTAACTGGAGAAATCGGCCCAACGGGAGAGACTGGTCCAACCGGAGTAACAGGAGCAACAGGATTGACTGGCATAACGGGTTCAACCGGCCCAACAGGAGTAACAGGATCAACCGGTTCGACTGGTGTAACTGGTGCAACAGGAGTGACTGGGTCAACAGGAGAAACCGGCTCGACCGGTGTAACAGGGTCAACAGGAATAACCGGAGCAACTGGAGTGACTGGAGCAACGGGGATAACAGGAGCAACAGGTGCAACCGGGCTAACTGGAATAACAGGCGCGACGGGCCCAACCGGTGTGACTGGACCAACAGGGGTTACTGGCTCAACAGGAGAAACCGGAGCAACTGGATCGACAGGCTCAACCGGTACAACCGGCCCGACTGGTGTAACCGGGGCAACCGGAGTAACGGGCCCAACAGGCCCAACAGGCCCAACAGGCCCAACCGGCGCCACAGGCAGTACACCAACCTTGCTCTTCACAAGAACCAACGGGCCGCTCACTGTTTATCCGCCGTTAAATACAGAAGTTCCCGTTGCTACGCTGGCAATCCCGGTTAATGCTTTGCAGAATGTAAAGCTGGATTATGCACTCAGTGCCGCGTTAACAACTGCAGCGAATTCAAACTTTGTTTTTGAAGTGAGATTATATAGGGGAGCAGTGCAAATTCATACAAGAACTCTGTCGCGAACTAATACTACCGCAGCTACGGATAGTTTTTCGATTGCTGATACAACAGTGGATACAGCGCCGACCGCAGGAACAAATACGTACCAGTTGAGAGTTGTTTTCACAACTGCAAATAATATAACAGCAGCGTCAGCTCTCAATATCGATTTTAACAGCATTCGTTTCCCGACAACCTAATGACAATAGCAGACTGATATTTTAAAGATGAAAGACCTGACTTATGCACAGTTAGGTCTTTTTTCTCTAAAAGCTGTGCATGGTGCAGCCTTAAGAACATTTGAAAATTCGCCCAATAGAAATGGGATTTTGCCACACCTTTTTCTTTTGCGGAAATATTATGCAAGAAGAGGTGGTGTAATGAGAAAAGGAGATACTTGGTATAACAGATACGACTCTTGGGATTACGACTGCCGGAATTGTAATGAGTGCTGCTGTCATTTTCAACATAAAAGAAGAAATCAAAGGCGCAGTTATCAAAAACGGGCCCATTGCTGTGAAGAATTCTGTTGCAAAACCTCTTGCTATCATGAAAGATGGTGTCCATGCTGTCATCCAAATCATTTTCATGTAAGAGGATTCACCGGAGCAACGGGGTGCACCGGAGCAACGGGGTGCACCGGAGCAACAGGGCTGACTGGAGCAACGGGGTTCACTGGAGCAACAGGGCTGACCGGAGCAACGGGGTTCACTGGAGCAACAGGGCTGACTGGAGCAACGGGGTTCACTGGAGCAACAGGGCTGACCGGAGCAACGGGGTTCACTGGAGCAACAGGGCTGACCGGAGCAACGGGGTTTACCGGAGCAACGGGCTCGACTGGTGTAACCGGTGCCACGGGAGCAACCGGCGTCACTGGAGATCCCGGCACGACTGGAGCAACTGGCGCCACGGGAGCCACGGGAGTAACGGGAGCAACCGGGGTAACCGGAGTTACTGGAGTAACGGGCTTGACCGGAGCAACCGGGATCACCGGAGTAACAGGCGCTACCGGAGTAACAGGCGCTACCGGAGTAACAGGCGCTACCGGAGTAACAGGCGCTACCGGAGTAACAGGAGCGACAGGAATAACGGGAGCCACCGGGGTAACAGGCGCTACCGGAGTAACAGGCGCTACCGGAGTAACAGGCGCCACCGGAGTAACAGGCGCCACCGGAGTAACAGGCGCTACCGGAGTAACAGGAGTAACGGGATCAACTGGAGTAACCGGGGTAACGGGAGTAACAGGAGCAACCGGGGTAACCGGAGCCATCGGAGCTACTGGAGTAACGGGCTTAACCGGAGCAACCGGAGCTACTGGATCTACCGGAATAACGGGAGCCACCGGAGTAACAGGAGCAACAGGAGATACTGGATCTACCGGAATAACAGGAGCCACCGGGGTAACAGGAGCCACCGGAGTAACAGGTGCTACCGGAGTAACAGGAGCCACCGGAGTAACAGGTGCTACCGGAGTAACAGGGGCTATCGGAGTAACAGGTGCTACCGGAGTAACAGGGGCTATCGGAGTAACAGGTGCTACCGGAGTAACAGGCGCTACCGGAGATACTGGATCTACCGGAATAACAGGAGCGACCGGAGTAACAGGAGCAACCGGGGTAACGGGAGTAACCGGAGCAACAGGAGCCACCGGAGTAACAGGTGCTACCGGAGTAACAGGCGCCACCGGGATAACGGGAGCCACTGGGATCACCGGAGCTACTGGAGTAACGGGCTTGACCGGAGCAACCGGGATAACGGGAGTAACAGGAGCTACAGGAGCCACCGGAGTAACAGGTGCTACCGGAGTAACAGGCGCCACCGGGATAACGGGAGCCACTGGGATCACCGGAGCTACTGGAGTAACGGGCTTGACCGGAGCAACCGGGATAACGGGAGTAACAGGAGCTACAGGAGCTACAGGATTAACGGGAGCAACCGGAGTAACAGGCGCCACCGGGATAACGGGAGTAACAGGAGCTACAGGAGCTACAGGATTAACGGGAGCAACCGGGGTAACAGGTGCTACCGGAGTAACGGGAGCAACCGGGATCACCGGAGCTACTGGAGTAACAGGCGCCACCGGGGTAACGGGAGTAACAGGAGCGACAGGAATAACGGGAGCCACCGGAGTCACCGGAGTAACAGGCGCCACCGGGGATACTGGAGCGACCGGAATAACCGGAGCAACCGGAGCTACTGGATCTACCGGAATAACCGGAGCGACCGGAATAACCGGAGCTACCGGAGTAACAGGAGCGACCGGAATAACGGGAGCCCCCGGGGTAACAGGCGCTACCGGAGTAACAGGCGCTACCGGAGTAACAGGCGCCACCGGGGTAACAGGCGCCACCGGGGTAACGGGAGTAACCGGAGTAACGGGATCAACTGGAGTAACCGGGGTAACGGGAGTAACTGGAGCAACAGGAGCAACCGGAGTAACAGGCGCTACCGGAGTAACAGGGGCTATCGGAGTAACAGGGGCTACCGGAGCGACCGGGGTAACCGGAGCTACCGGAGTAACAGGTGCTACCGGAGAAACGGGAGCCACCGGGGATACTGGAGCCACTGGGATAACGGGAGCCACTGGGATCACCGGAGCGACAGGAGTAACGGGCTTGACCGGAGCCACCGGAGATACTGGATCTACCGGAATAACGGGAGCCACCGGAATAACAGGAGCCACCGGGATCACCGGAGTAACGGGAGCAACTGGAGTAACCGGAGTAACAGGCGCCACCGGAGTAACAGGAGTAACAGGCGCCACCGGAGTAACAGGAGCGACAGGAATAACGGGAGCCACCGGAGTAACGGGAGTAACCGGAGTAACGGGATCAACTGGAGTAACCGGAGAAACGGGAGCAACCGGGATCACCGGAGTCACTGGAGTAACCGGAGAAACGGGAGCAACCGGGATAACGGGAGCAACCGGGATAACGGGAGCCACCGGAGTAACCGGAGTAACCGGGATCACCGGAGTAACGGGATCAACTGGAGTAACCGGAGTAACCGGAGTAACAGGCGCCACCGGAGTAACAGGCGCAACTGGGATCACCGGAGCAGGCGCGATCATTCCTTATGCTTCAGGTCTTCCCACTGCCGTGACGACCATTGCCGGCGGATTAATCGGAACGGTGAGCCTTGTCGGGTTCGGCAATTCTGTGACGGGCGTCAATGTCGGAGGGGGAGGCGCAATTGATCTTACCGGGGCTGGAGGAACTCTGCTGAACTTTGCTTTTTCTGCTCCGAGAAGCGGAACCATTACATCAATTGCCGCCTATTTCAGTACAACCGCAGCATTGTCGCTTGTCGGCTCGACTGTTACGATAACCGCACAACTATACAGTTCTACTGTGCCGAACAATACGTTCACGCCGATCCCCGGAGCATCCGTCACTTTAGCTCCTCCCCTCACCGGCGTATTGTCAATCGGCAGCATCAGCAACGGAATCACGACAGGGCTGAACATTGCGGTAACTCCTCAAACCCGGCTGTTAATGGTATTCTCCGCCACTGCGACAGGCCTTTCGCTTATTAATACAGTGGCGGGATATGCAAGCGCGGGAGTTACAATTTCCTGATAGATTGCAGACTGACTTCGGTCAGTCTTTTTTATGTGTTATATCAATTGTGTAAAAGTAAATATATACCTATCATCACCTTTTTGGTAAGCCGCAAGAGAAAAAGATCACGAAAATTCTCAAAAATGAGAAATAAAGATTTGAAAAATGGTATGATTTTAGGAGGAAAGGACGGCTGGTGCTGTGTTGGAAGCGAAGCGGTTTTATGTCTCTCTGCAAATGAAAATCGCCGGATTAATTACGGCTTTATTAATACTTGTTATCGGAACGCTCACGGTTATATTTGCCTTTCAGCAATTAAAGGAAGGGCAGAAGCAGGCTGAACAGCTGGCGGTGCAAACGGCAAAAACCATTTCATACATGCCTCCCGTAAAAGAGGCGTTCCGGCTTGCGGATCAAGAGGCTTTTACAAAGTTAGACGTCATTGAACAAATGAAAGAACAGGCAGGCGCGCACGCCGTCTACATCACTGATCAAAAAGGGCATGTTGCATTTCATTCGGCCCGAAGCAGTATTCCGAAAGAAAATCAAAATCTGCAAAACAAAACCGTCATGTTCGGCGGGTCTCCGGTTTCCGACGGAATGAAGGCCGTCCGGGGAAGCGCCCCGGTTATTTTGGAGGAAAAAAATCATAACGAAGTCGTCGGAACGGTGACAGTCGAGTTTCTACAAGATGAGATAGAAAAAGATATGAAAGCGCATCTGCGGCATTTAGGCTATTTTGCATGTTTGGTGTTTCTTATCGGCATCGGGGGAGCGGCGGCGCTCGCAAAAAGCATCCGTAAAGATACACTCGGCCTTGAACCGCATGAAATTGCAGCGCTGTACAGGGAACGCAATGCGATGCTCCTTGCGATTAAAGAAGGGATTATCGCCGTAAACAAAGAAGGCGCGGTAACCATGATGAATTTATCTGCGGCTGATATGCTGAATCTTCCGGAACCGATGATCGGAAGGCATATAAAAGAAATCATGCCGGGCGCAAAGCTCATGCCGGTGTTGGCAGGGGGAGAATTACCGCCGAACGTGGAGGTGCGTGCCGGAGATAAAGTATTTATCTTAAATGTGAAAGAAATGAAACAGACCGGACAAGTATACGGAGCGGTGATCAGCTTCCGCGAAAAAACGGAGCTCAAGAAACTGATCAACAAGCTGACTGAAATGAAAAAATACTCGGAGGATCTCCGGGCGCAAACGCATGAATTCTCGAATAAGCTTTACGCGATACTCGGTCTGTTAGAGCTGGGAGAATATAATGAAGCCATTGAACTGATAAAAGAAGAGTACGCCATCCAGAATGAACAGCATGAAATCCTCTTTCAAAACATTCATTCACAGCGGGTTCAGGCCATACTATTAGGAAAAATGGGAAAGGCGTCTGAGAAGAAAGTGAAGCTTTCAATAGATGAAAACAGCTTTTTAGAATCGCTGCCGGAGCATGTGGGTTCATCCCAGCTCATTACGATCATCGGAAATCTTATTGATAACGCTTTCGAAGCCGTCGCCGAAAAAGAGAAAAAAGAGGTATCCTTTTTCATGACCGATATCGGCAGGGATATCGTCATCGAAGTGGCGGACTCAGGAGACGGCGTGCCTCAGGAAAAAACAGAAACGATATTTGAAAAGGGCTACTCTTCAAAGGGGACTAGGAGAGGATACGGCTTAGCCAATCTGAAAGAAGCCGTCAGTGAATTGCAGGGATCGATAGAGATTTCGCAGCAAAAGAGCGGCGGTGCTGTATTTACGGTGTTTATACCGAAAGAAAGGCCAAAGGGGGAATCGGTGTGATTAACATCGCGATTGCAGAGGACGACTTTCGAATAGCGCAAATCCATGAAAAATTTATCGAACATCTTGATGGATTCAATGTCATCGGCAAAGCAATCAATGCCAAAGACACTATATCGCTGCTTGAGAAACGGCAGCCTGATCTGCTGCTTTTGGATATTTATATGCCGGATGAGCTGGGGACAGATCTGCTCCCGCTTATCCGCGGCCGTTTTCCTTCCGTTGATATCATCATTATTACGGCTTCTGCCGAAACAAGGCTGCTGCAGGAAGCGCTCAGATCAGGCGTTTCCCACTATGTCATAAAACCGGTGTCGGCACATAAATTTACAGAAGTGCTTTTGCAGTACCGTGAAAAAAGAGAATGGCTGCACTCACAGCCGGAGCTCAGCCAGTCTGTGATCGACATGTTTTTCGGAAGCGGTCAGAAAGAACAAAAACAGCACAATGATCTGCCGACAGGCATTAATTCGATTACGCTTCAAAAAATCAAAAACGCGCTCAGAACGGCCCAAAAAGGGATGACGGCTGAAGAACTGGGAGAAAAAATGGGCGCCTCCAGAACAACGGCGCGGCGCTACGCCGAGTTTCTCGTTTCTCGGGAAGAAGCGCTCGCTGAATTAGAGTACGGCATTATCGGCAGGCCGGAACGGAAATATTATTTAGCACATGAATAAGGGATGGGAGAAATGAAGCGGTTGGGAGTGCTTCTTGTCATGCTGGCGGCGCTGGTTTCTTTTGACGGACGGCAGATGGAGGGCTTCCGCTCAGCTGAAGGGCCGGTTGAAATTGTCGTCCCGGCAGCGCCTCAAGGGGGCTGGGACGTAACGGCAAAAGCTTTGCAATCGGTAATAGAGCGGAAGCAAATATTAGGCCGGCCCGTAAAGATCATCTATAAACCCGGCGGAGGCGGAGACAGCGGCTGGAAATATGTAAACGAACGAAAAACGGATGTCATCAGTATGAATTCAAGCCTGCTGTTAAGCAATGAAATTTTGGGACAAAGCCGGCTGAAGGCAGCTGATTTTACGCCTTTGGCCATTATCGCAAAAGAGTGGCAGACCGTCGCTCTTCCCAAGGATTCAAAGATAAAAAGCGGAAAGCGGCTGCTCGGCGATATTAAAGCAAATCCGGGCGGCATAAAAATCGGATTTGCGCCCGGCCTCGGAAATGATGACCAGCTCTCCTTTGCGAGAGCGGCGGAAATGGCCGGAATTTCTCCGTTTGATATCCGCTTTTTTCAATACGGAAGCAGCAATGAAGTCATTGAAGCTCTTATCAGTCACGAGATAGACGCCGCCTCAATGACCATTTCAGAAGCGAGAGACGCCTATCGGAAAGGGAAAATCACATTGGCGGCCGTTACGTCTGACAAAAGGCTCTCCGGCTTCAGCGATGTGCCGACATGGAAAGAGCAGGGGGTGCCGTTTGTCTTTGCGCACTGGAGAGGCATCATGGGGCCGAAAGACATGACCGAAGGCGAGATCGCCTATTGGGATCAGGCTTTGAAACAGATTACTTCATCCGCGGAGTGGAAGCAAATGTTGAAAAAACGGGATTGGGAGAGCTTTTATAAAAACAGCAGCGGCGCAAAACGCTTTTTAGAAGAGCAGACCGAGTTCTATAAAGAGATGATGAGCAGCGAAAAATAAGCCTTCCGCATATTTGCGGAAGGCTTTTGATTTATAAATGAACAAAATGAACGAAAAGGTTATAAAAAATTAAAAATCTTTAAAATCCAAAATATTTACTTCAATATCCAATTCTCATAAGATAGCAAAAAGGCGGATAAAGGGGATCGGGCCTTTAAAATGTAAGCGTATTCATAATAAGGGGGACATACTGTGTTAGCAATCTTAGGCTTTCTTATGATGCTTGTTTTTATGGTGCTGATTATGACAAAACGGCTTTCAGTGTTAACGGCGCTCGTATTAACGCCGATCGTGTTTGCGCTGATTGCCGGGTTTTCTTTTAACCGGGTCGGCGAGATGATGATCTCCGGCATTGAACAGGTGGCGCCGATCGCAGTGATGATTATGTTTGCGATTCTTTATTTCGGCATTATGATTGATACCGGTTTATTTGATCCGATGGTGTCGCGTATTTTAAAGCTGGTTAAAGGCGACCCGCTCAAAATTGTGGTCGGAACAGCCGTTTTGACCATGCTTGTCGCACTGGACGGAGACGGCTCGACGACGTATATGATTACGACAAGTGCAATGCTGCCTTTGTATATCATGCTCGGAATCCGTCCGATTATTTTAGCGGGAATCGCCGGGGTCGGCATGGGTATCATGAACACGATACCATGGGGCGGCGCGACGCCGCGTGCGGCGAGTGCGCTCGGCGTTGACCCGGCAGAGCTGACGGGGCCGATGCTGCCCGTCATCGCGAGCGGAATGGTGTGTATGATTGTGGTCGCTTATGTACTCGGAAGGATGGAAAGGAAACGGCTCGGGGTGATCGAATTAAAACAGCCGTCCCATACAAATGAAACGGCTGCGGCTGCGGAAGATGAATGGAAGCGGCCGAAACTGTGGTGGTTCAATTTACTGTTAACGCTTTCTTTAGTGGGATTTTTAGTGTCAGGAAAAGTGAATTTAACCGTGCTGTTCATCATTGCGTTTTGTATCGCGCTGATTGTCAACTATCCGAAACTTAACGATCAAAGGGAGCGCATTTCAGCCCATTCGAGCAATGTGCTTGCGATCGGTTCGATGATTTTTGCCGCAGGCGTGTTTACCGGAATTTTAACGGGGACGAAGATGGTTGATGAAATGGCCATTTCCCTCGTATCGCTTATTCCGGAACAGATGGGAGGTTTTATTCCGGCGATTGTTGCCTTAACGAGCGGTATCTTTACGTTTCTGATGCCTAATGACGCCTATTTTTACGGCGTGCTGCCCATTTTATCTGAGACCGCCGTGGCGTACGGTGTAGATAAGGTGGAAATCGCCCGCGCTTCGATTATCGGCCAGCCGATTCATATGTTAAGCCCGCTCGTGCCGTCGACGCATTTATTAGTCGGGCTTGCCGGGGTCACCATTGATGAACACCAGAAATTTGCGATGAAATGGGCGGTTCTTGCCGTTATCGTCATGACGGCCTTTGCGCTCATCATCGGCGCAATCACGATTTTTTAACATAAAACACCCGGTTCGTCGCACACTAAAGGCATCAGAGGAGGTGCCATGATGAGTGATCCGTTTATGCCGCTTTTTTCAGTGAGAAGCGGCGCCGGTTTTAAAGCGGCGGACGGCGTTTACGGACTGACCGTGCAGATTGCGAATGTTTACTTTATCGAAAATCCCTCAGCTCCGCGGGAAATCATTCTGGTTGACGCGGGAATGCCTCAATCGGCGGAGATGATAACAGAAGAAATGAAACGCCGATTCAAAGAGGGGTATGAGCTGAAGGCGGTCATTTTGACACACGGTCATTTTGATCATGTCGGTGCGATTGAAGAACTGCTTGAGCTTTGGGATGTGCCGGTTTACATTCATGAAAAGGAGCTCCCGTACGTCACGGGGAAAGCGGATTATCCGCCTGCCAGGCCCGATGCGAAAAAAGGGCTTGTCGCAAAGCTGTCACCGCTGTTTCCGCGCCATACGATCCGCATTCCGTCCGTTCAGGCACTGCCTTCAGACGGTACCGTTCCGTTTCTTGAGGAATGGAGATGGGTGCATACGCCCGGCCACACACCCGGCCATATTTCATTATTCCGGGATAAAGACCGCGTGCTGCTTGCCGGTGATGCCGTGATCACTGTTGAACAGGAATCGCTTGCGGACGTTGTCATACAAAAGCAAGAGCTTCACGGGCCGCCCGCCTATTTTACAGCGGATACGCAGACGGCGGCCGCATCCGTTCAGAAACTGGCGGAACTGGAGCCGGAAGCGCTTTTGACGGGTCACGGAATTCCGATGACGGGAAAAAACTACCGTGAGGATTTGCTTACACTGGCTGAAAAACTGCATTCCGTTTTGTGAAACACCTGCGAAAATCACAGGTGTTTTTTCTTTGCAGTTTCCAGTATGATACAAAAAAACCATTGTGTTCACACCTAAAAACGATACAATGGGAAACAGATGTAAATTGAAGGAGAGAGTTTTTTGAAACATACGGAAATACTTTGGGATGAGGCGAAGGATTTTATTGATGTCTGCTATCGGGAACTCGGAATGGAATCGCAAATCAACGCGCGACTGCACGCGATAAAAGATGAGATAGAGCGGACGGGAAGTTACGTCCATACGGCGGAAGAGCTTGAACACGGGGCGAAAATGGCGTGGCGCAACAGCAACCGCTGTATCGGGCGTCTGTTCTGGCAATCGCTGAACGTCATTGACCGGCGCAATGTGAACACGAAAGAAGAGGTGCGTGACGCATTATTTGAACATATTGAAATCGCCACGAACGGCGGAAAAATTAAACCGACGATTACGATTTTCCCTCCTGAGAAGAATGGGGAGAAACAAGTGGAAATCTGGAATCACCAGCTCATCCGCTATGCGGGATATGAGACTGAAAAAGGAAGAGTCGGTGATCCGGCATCATATGAGCTGACGGCTGTTTGCGAAAAACTCGGCTGGCGCGGGAAGCGGACCGATTTTGATATTCTGCCGCTGCTTTTCCGGATGAAAGGGGACGGGCAGCCGGTCTGGTATGACCTGCCTCAGACGCTCGTGAAAGAAGTGCCGATCACCCATCCGGATATTGAAGAGTTTGCCGATTTAAATCTCAGATGGTACGGGGTTCCGATTATCGCCGATATGAGGCTTGAAATCGGTGGACTGTCGTACAACGCGGCGCCTTTTAACGGATGGTATATGGGAACCGAAATCGGCGCAAGGAATCTTGCTGACGAAAAGCGGTATGATATGCTCAAAAAAGCCGCTTCGGTCATGGGGATTTCCGCCAGCCTGAATACTGACCTGTGGAAAGATCAGGTGCTGGTGGAACTGAATAAGGCAGTGCTCTATTCATACAAAAAACACGGTGTCAGCATTGTCGATCACCATACGGCCGCGAATCAATTTAAGCGCTTTGAAGAACAGGAACAAGACGCGGGCAGAAAGCTGACGGGCGACTGGACCTGGCTGATTCCGCCGATCTCGCCGGCTTCCACCCACATTTTTCATAAATCATATGACGATACGATTGTGAAGCCGAATTATTTTTATCAGGACAAGCCTTATCAGTAACTGATGGAAAAGGTGCGGTACCCTTTCAGACGGTGTGATTCTTCGATGGTTACGTTTGTGACATTTGAGAAGGGGCTGCCTTTTCTGACCGCTTCGGCAAATTGTTTTAACGACTCTTCAGGGCCTTCGGCAAGGATTTCCACCCGGCCGTCATCACGGTTTTTTACCCAGCCGGCTATCTTATGTCTGTCGGCTTCCATCTGGACGAAGTAGCGAAAACCTACGCCCTGAACCCGGCCGTCTGCAATCATATGATACTGAAGCATGGAAAAACCACCTTTTTCTTACTATGATAAAGGAAAGATAGGATATTTCGCAAAGGATGTGAACGAGATGACGCAAGACTATTCTGTCTTATCTATCAATCTCGGAAAGCCCGCAATTCATGAATTTGCCGGCAGACAAATCAATTCAGGCATCATCAAGCGGCCCGCAGATTCTCCCGTCATGCTGTATAAAACCCATTTTGACGGGGACGGGCAGGCTGATCTGAAGCATCACGGAGGTCCCGATAAAGCGGTGTGCGTGTATCCCGCCGAGCATTATTCATATTGGGAAACAACGCTCGCGAGAAAACTTCCCGCCGCCGCGTTCGGAGAGAATGTAACGGTCAAAGGACTGGCCGAACAAGACGTGTGGATCGGAGACGTCTTTCAGCTGGGGGAAGCCGTCGTTCAAGTAAGCCAGCCGCGCCAGCCCTGCGTCAAACTCGCGCTCAAATATGGCATCAAAGATATGGTGCTCCGTGTACAGCAGACGGGATTTACCGGCTTTTATTTCAGGGTGCTTGAAGAAGGATATGTCGATCCGCGTCCCGTCCTCAAGCGTCTGTCGAGAGGCAAAGAAAGCATTTCCGTCTGGTATGCGAACGAAGTGAAATACCGTGATTCAGGCAATCTGTCAGCGATTGAAGAAATACTGCGGGAAGAAGCGCTGTCAGAAAGCTGGAGGGGAGTCCTTCCTTAAAAAAAGGGACAGGCTCACTAATGTATAGAAAAAAAGCCGTGCTGCACTGACAGCACGGCTGATTTACGTTATGCTTGTTTCTTTGTTTCCAGCAGATTGGCAAGGAAGTACTTTTTGAAGCTTTGAAGCTTTCTTCCTTCATAGTGGGTAATTCCTTTTTTCTTTAACTCTTCTACATACCAGCCTTTGCTGCCATAATGCATGTCAGAAAACTCCTTTCTCCGTTCTCCCGCTGGGGAGAGTTTCTTAAGTTTTTGCCAAACTTTTGGCATTGTAACATCTATAAAAAGACGCTGAAAAGGGATAACGCAAAAACTGAGCCTTTCGATTCAGAGATGTAAAGCTTTCTTACATATATATGTAAAGGGCAGTCTTTTCATGCTTAATGGCCGGTTAATTTTAACAGCACCGTTCCGAGTGTCATGATTCCGAAAACGACGCCGAAATAAATCAGCATCCCCTTCTTTTTCTTCACCCCGTAAACGGTAAGAATGATGCTTTCAATAAAGAAAATAAACCCGAAGATAATAAACCACATGTTGAAAAATGGCTCCTTTCACAGACATATGTCCAGTGTAGCACAACTCTTATAACGGAGCATAAAAAAGCCGGGCACTGTATCAGTGTCCGGCAAGTTTGACGAGAAGCTGGGCCAAATGCTGTTTTTCATTGTCATCCGCAATGTCCCACAGTTCTTGTAAAAGTTTTTCTTCCGCATTGCGGGGCTCCTCGTGTTTGGCGAGATAGTCCCCGAGGATGGCGGCGCTTTTAATGATTTTGCTGTCATCCAGACCCAGTTTTTTTCCGGCGGAAATTTTCTGATGAAGGTACGCCTTAAATTCCTCGAAATCCTCTAAAATCTGCTGTTTCGTTACGCCGTGCATGGCGTGTATTTCGTTTTCGATTTTGATTTTTTCTTTATCTTTTTTCATGCGTCTCCCTCCTTCGGGTTAGTTGTTGTATACCTGTTCGGGAGGGAGATGAAACATTACAATGCAGTTAAAATAATCGGTTTGTCTTTTGTGATCACGATGGTGTGTTCCACTTGGGCGACAAGGCTTTTATCCGGCGTTTTATACGTCCAGCCGTCTCCCGCTTCAACAATCGTTTCCGCTTTCGTGGAAATAAACGGCTCAAGCGCGATCACGGTTCCGTTTTTAAACAGCGCGTTATCAAACGGATCGTAGTAATTCATGATGTGGTTCGGCGCTTCATGGAGGTTTCTGCCGATTCCGTGGCCCGTCAGCGTTTTAATGACGGTAAATCCGTTGGAGCGGGCCTCATGGTAGACGGCTCTGCCGATCTGGTTTTGACGTTTGCCGGCTTTTGCCTGATCCAATCCTTTCTGAAATGCGGATGCTGCGCAGTTACAAAGCTTTTGCAGACGTTCATCGCCTTCTCCGAGCACAAATGAAATGCCCGTATCGGAATAAAAACCGCCGAACTCCGCCGAAATATCGATATTGACAAGATCTCCGGCTTTTAAGATTTTAGAGGCGCTCGGAATGCCGTGAGCGACTTCGTCATTTACGCTGATGCATGTCACGCCCGGGAAATCGTATTCCTTCTCCGGAGCAGAAGCGGCTCCGTGCTCGTCAAGCACCGCCTTTCCGATCAGGTCAAGATCTTTCGTGCTCATGCCGGGCTCGGCTTTTTTCTTCATTTCTTCACGCGCCAGCGCGACGATTCTGCCGATTTTTTTAAGGCCTTCTAATTCTTGATCGTTCGTTACAATCATTGTCATTCCCGCTTTCTATTTTTAATCATCTGATTCAAGCTTACCACAACTGGTTTATAAATAGAAAACCAACAAGCCTTATGTGAATAAATGAAGGAAAATTGGTATAGATCACTAGATAACTTATGTGGTATATTTAAGAAAAAAGAAGGGGGATGGGTAAAATGCTTCAATTTTTGCAAAAACTCGGAAAGTCTTTTATGCTTCCGATTGCCGTTCTGCCCGCCGTTGGTATTATTTTGGCCATCGGCAGAGAGGACTTATTAAATATTCCGTTCATTTACGCGGCGGGGACCGCGGTATTTGATCATCTGCCGCTGATTTTCGCGATCGGAATCGCGATCGGGATTTCGAAAGACAGCAACGGGGCCGCCGCTCTGTCGGGAGCCATTTCTTATATCATGCTGGACGCGGCTGTAAAATCAATCAATTCGACAAATAATATGGCCGTTTTCGGAGGGATTATCGCGGGGTTAATTGCGGGATACACGTATAATCGCTTTAAGGATACGAAGCTGCCCGAATATCTCGGTTTTTTCAGCGGGCGCAGGCTCGTTCCGATTGTAACGGCGCTGATTACCATTATTTTGGCGGGGATCTTCGGATTTGTGTGGCCGCCGATTCAGTCGGTGATTACGTCCTTCGGGGAATGGATGATCGGGCTTGGCGGGATCGGCGCCGGGATTTACGGGATTTTTAACCGGCTTTTGATTCCATTCGGTCTTCATCATGTGCTGAATAATATTTTTTGGTTCCAGTTTGGCGATTTTCACGGAAAAACGGGAGATCTGGCCCGCTTCTTTGCGAAGGATCCGACGGCGGGGACTTATATGACGGGATTCTTCCCGATTATGATGTTCGGGCTTCCGGCCGCATGTCTGGCAATGATTGCCGCGGCTAAGCCAAGTAAGCGCAAAGCGACGGCCGGAATGATGATCGGTCTCGCGCTGACGGCATTTATTACCGGAATTACAGAGCCGATTGAATTTGCATTTATGTTTTTATCACCGCTTTTGTACGGGGTTCATGCTATATTAACCGGGTTCTCTTTATTTATCGTGAATGTTCTCGGAATCAGGTCAGGTTTTTCATTCTCGGCGGGGGCGATCGATTATCTCCTCAGCTACGGCATTGCCGAAAAACCGCTTTTGCTGCTCGTTGTCGGGCTTTGTTATGCGGTGATCTATTTTGTCGTCTTCTACATGCTCATCAAAACGTTAAACTTGAAAACACCGGGACGGGAAGATGATGAGGAAGAGGAAGAAGTGCTTAGTGAAGATACGGCCGGTTCCGTCGAAGAACATGCCATGCTCAAGGGGCTCGGCGGCAGGCAAAACCTCGAAACGATTGATCACTGTGCGACCCGCCTCAGGCTGACCGTGCAGGATACGTCTCTCATTAATGAGGCGGCGCTTAAAAAAGCGGGAGCAAAAGGGGTTATCAAAACGGGGAATAAAACGGCGCAGGTCATTATCGGGCCGAACGTCGAATTTGTCGCGGAAGAGCTGAGAGAAGCCGTCCGCCTTGACGATCAGAAGCAGACTTGAAAAATCCGGATCACCTATGTGATCCGGATTTTTTTGAACATATATCAAGTTTCACATAATGTACAAAAAACAATGTTTTCTTCTATGTTAAGATTCATGTAGAACAAGTATGGAGATGATGTAAGGTGACATGGATTGCAGTTGTTTCAATTGTTGTCATAAGCCTGATTAAGATTGTGCTGACATGCCTTCCTACCGGAGCGGTGGAATGGATCCTCCGCAAGTTTGAAACCCATTCAAAGCTCAGTGACGAGTCCGCTGCCGTTTCCCTCGGCGGAAAACGTCTGGAAGGCGAAGACAAACGACGGGTGATTGATGATTTTAACGAAGCCGTGTTTATCGAACGGCATTATATATACCCAGGGGATGAAGAGCGTTATCTTCATCCGCAAAACGGAGCCGATCCGCTTGTCATTAAGACGAGAAAAGGAAAAAAAGATGTGACGGTGTTTGTATACAGCTACGAAGATCATGTAGATGTCGTCAAACAGCAGAAAAAGAAAGTCGTCGCTTATTCAGTTCTTTCCGACAGCCTGCAAAAGCGCACTATGGCCGCCGCCGGGAGCTGAACATAAAAAAGCCAGATCATATCAATGATCTGGCTTTTGTTTATTCTTTTTGATCGTCTGCTGAGGAATCTTCACGCTTCGTATAATCGAATTGTGACGGATCCACTTTCTTGAAGCCTTTCGGCTGATAGAAACGAAGCAGATCGCCGTTGATGATCTTATCAGACATTTCAAGCTCGGTCTTGACGAGAGAGTCTTCTTTTTTGTCGACTTCTGAATCATCTAAAAGTCTTCCGGTTTTCGTATCGTAATACTTGCCGGACACTTTCGTATAGTTCGGCGAGATGAAGTCTCCGTTACGGAACGGAATGACTTCTCTGTGCTCTTTCGATAAGATATCAGAACCTGACATGAGATAATCTTTCGTATCGACGCCGAGCAGATGAAGAACGGTCGGCGCGACATCGACTTCACCGGCAAATTTATGATTGCGGCCGCCTTTCACGCCGGGAGCGTGGATAAAGAGCGGCACCCGCTGAAGCTGGGCATTGTCGTATTCAGTGATCTCATCTTTGCCGAGCACTTTCGCCATCGCTTTATTATGGTTTTCGGAGATGCCGTAGTGGTCTCCGTACATCACGATAATCGACTTATCGTACAGGCCGTCTTTTTTCAGGTCATTAAAGAACTGTTCAATTGATTCATCCAGATAGTTCGCGGACTGGAAGTAATTATTGACGACTGAATCGCCAAAGTCTCCCGCCGGGAAGTCCGTGTCTTCTTTATCCATTCCGAACGGGAAGTGGTTGGACAGCGTAATGAACTTCGTATAGAACGGCTGCGGCAGGCTCTTTAAGAGCGGCATGGATTCTTTGAAATACGGTTTGTCTTTCATGCCGTAGTTTTTCGTGTTTTCTTCGCTCATGTCATAATAAGCGGAATCGAAAAACTTATCGATGCCTTCCGATTTGTACATTTCGTTACGGTTCCAGAAAGTCTGCGTATTTCCGTGGAAAGCGGCAGATGTGTACTTTTTGCCTTTTAAGATCGCAGGAACGGACTGCAGCGTGTTTTGCGCTTTATTGACGAAAACCGAACCTTGCGAAAGCGGGTACAGAGAGTTCTCCATCATAAATTCCGCATCAGATGTTTTACCTTGTCCCGTTTGGTGGAAAAAGTTATCAAAGTAGAATGTTTGATTATCGTGCGCCAGTTTGTTTAAAAACGGCGTCACTTCCTTGCCGTTAATTTTGTAATCAATGATAAAGGACTGCAGAGACTCTAATGAGACGTAGATGACGTTTTTTCCTTCGGCTTTTCCGAAGTAGACGTTATTCGGCACGTCATAGTTGGCCTTCATATAGTTTTCCACATCCGTTACATCGCTTGAATCGGCAAGCGCGCGCTGGCTGTTTGATTTCACATTCTGCACGGCATCGTAAATCGTAAAGTTGTACGTGCCCAGGTATTTCACCAGATAGTTTCGGTCAAATGAGCGTGTCAAAAGCTCAGGACGGTCTGATTCCGCGACGGCGAGGTTGATCAGGAACACAAGCACGGCGGAAGCCAAAACGATTCTGAATGATTTCTTCGCCGGTTTTTCAGCCGGTTTTTTCATCTTAAGGGCCAAAATAATCAAAATGACGGTATCCAGGAAGTAGAAGGCGTCTGTCCATCTCATTAACGAGAACGCGCTGTCTCCGAGCTGGCCGCCGTTTGTCTTTGCCTGCATCATGACCGGGATGGTAATGAAATCATTAAAGAATCTATAATAGACGATGTTTGCAAAAAGCAAAAAAGACAATAAAAAATGAATCACAATAATGGCTGTCTGCTGTAATTTCTTCTTGAAAAGAAGCCCAAATCCAAGAAAGAACAAGCTGGAGCTCAGCGGATTCACAAAAAGCAATATTTTCTGGATCGTGTTGTCTATGCCGAGGTTAAAGTTTAAAATATAAGCGACATATGTTTTCACCCACAATAACACGACCGCTATCAAGAAGAAGGCAAGTCCTCTTTCTTTTATAAATGTTTTCATTGTTACACTCCTTTTTTCCGATCACGGTTTACACGGAACGATAGAAAAAACGAACGTAATCAATATACCATGAAACCAGCAAATAGAAAAGGTGGAAAAGGCTCATCGGAAAAAGGGCGAAAAACGCTGTCGCAACAGCGGTTCATCTGTTGAATGACAGCTTTAAAAAACACAAATGGCACAAACTGGGATGTGAATTTCCGTATGATCACACCCGGTTCTATTGAAAAAAGAGGTGAACAGTGATGGATATTGCCCATATCGTGGCTGAAGATAAAATCAAGCGCGCCATTAAGGATGGAGAGTTCGCCGGCATCAAAGGAATGGGAAAGCCCCTGCCGAAAGACGATGCCGCACATCTTCCGGAGTCGCTCAGAATGGGCTACCGCATATTAAAAAACGCCGGGATCGCCGAGGATGAGGGCGCGCTGAAGAAAGAGCTGATGACGCTCGATTATTTGATCGCCAAGTGCCGCAATGAACAGGAGCGGGATCACCTGCGGAACAAACGGACGGAAAAACAAGTCAGACTCGACAAACTGACGGAGGAGAAAGCCATGTTCTCAAAACCCGCATCTTCTCATTATAAGGAGAAAGTGTACAGACGGCTGGGCCGCCCGTAAGCCGGCTCTTTATATTTTTTTCTGAAAAGGAATGTGCTCCATAAGGCGCGGGTAGGAAATGTGGAGCAGGCCGTTTACGCACTGCGCCTGTAACAGGTGGGGCTCAGCCGGTTCAGGAAGCTCAATCGTCTCATCGATTTCCCCGTAATACCGGTTTTGGCAGACGCCCATGTTCTTCGGAAAAAGGGGTGTGATGTTTCCTCTTATATGCAGCCGTGTTCTTGACAGCAGCCTCAATGTCAATTCTTCTTCGTAAACGCCGGGCATTTCCACAATGACAAATGTGTGCTGTTCATCCTGATAAATATCATAAGTCAGGGTGTTTTTTTGTAAGGAGAAAAAATCTTCGGGAGATTTCCGTTTCAGGACATTGGTCCAAAAGTCGCTGGGCTTGTGCTCGTTCGTAATCTCAAGCCACTTTCTCATTTTTTCGATATCCACTTCGGCAGAACCTCCCTATATTTGATTTGCGATCGGCATTGACGGGTTGGCGATCTGATCCTGATCGCTCACGTCAGGGTCAAGATGGCCCGAATTCAAACATCCGGCGGCCGGCGAAAAATCCCCTAAAGAAAAGTTTGCGCCGACAAATTTGCTGTTGGCGGTGTGGCTGTTTTGTACGGTCTGACCGATATCGACGTTTCCGTTTTGCGTTGCTCCGTTTACTTTTATATTGACGACGTTAATTTGGTAAGGCATTCATAAAAACCCCTTTAATCTATAATGGGCGGCACCGGCGTAATATTTGCGGTATCTGCGGTTCCGATGGCTGTCTGGTCGTTGACATCAGGATCATTTAACAAGTTCTCCATCATCGATTCTATAGGTGACGTATCGCCGAATGAAGAGTTCAGTCCTTGTGATTTGTTATTTGTGGTGGGACTGTTGTATGCCGCTTCCCCAATCGTAATAGATCCGTTGCCAGAAATACTGTTAATCTTCAAATAGTACAGGTTGATAACAGTGGATGGCATCTCTTCACACCTCTTTAACTTAGTTGTACAGTACTGTATGCTTTTTGTGCTCCTGTTGTGAATTCCGCCCGGACATGTTCCCGACCAAACAAGAAGTTAAGGCCCGGTTCCGGCGGGGCTTTTTTTGTTTCAGGGTCTTTCGCAGTATATTTGTGATGAAAGCGCTATAAAAATAGATTGACGACATGTATATACATCATTACAATAGAGTCATAAACATGTATATACAAGTTTTTGAGACGAAATGAAAACGGTTACGGAGGGGTTGGCATGGGTGAGTTTAACCGGGCTGCGAGGCAGATCGCTGAAGCTGTCGGCGGAATCGAAAATATTGAGGCGGCGACTCATTGTGTGACGCGTTTGCGGTTTGCATTAATAGATGAAACCAAGGTAAACCAAAAAATGCTTGATGCAATAGACATTGTTAAAGGATCTTTTGCGGTAAACGGGCAGTTTCAAGTCGTGATCGGGCAGGGGACGGTCAACAAAGTATATGCGGAATTAGTGAAGGAAACGGGTATCGGTGAAGCGTCCAAGGATGACGTGAAGAAGGCGGCAGCGCAAAACATGAATCCTTTACAGCGTGCTGTGAAAACGCTTGCGGACATCTTTATTCCGATCTTGCCGGCGATCGTCACGGCCGGGCTGTTAATGGGTCTGAACAATATCTTAACGGCGGAAGGCATTTTTTACAGCACGAAATCGATTGTTCAAGTGTATCCGCAATGGGCGGATCTTGCCAATATGATTAATCTGATCGCGGGGACGGCCTTCGCTTTTCTGCCGGCTTTAATCGGCTGGTCGGCAGTGAAGCGGTTCGGAGGAAGCCCGCTTTTGGGCATCGTGCTCGGGCTGATGCTGGTGCATCCTGATCTGTTAAACGCATGGGGCTACGGGGCCGCCGAGCAGAGCGGCGATATTCCGGTGTGGAACTTGTTCGGCCTTGAGGTGCAGAAAGTTGGGTATCAAGGTCAGGTGCTCCCGATTCTGCTGGCGTCTTATTTACTTGCCAGGCTTGAGCTCTTTTTGACGAAACGGACGCCGGAGGGCATTCAGCTGTTGGTCGTCGCGCCGGTGACGCTTTTGGTCATCGGTTTTCTATCCTTTGTTATCATCGGTCCGATCACCTTTGCGATCGGTAACGCGCTGACGGCGGGATTGATTGCCGTTTTCGGCCAATTCTCCGCCATCGGAGGCCTGCTGTACGGAGGGCTGTATTCGGCGCTTGTGATCACGGGGATGCATCATACGTTTCTCGCGGTCGATCTTCAATTAATCGGATCAAAGCTCGGCGGCACATTTTTATGGCCGATGCTCGCATTATCAAATATCGCTCAAGGATCGGCGGCTCTGGCCATGATGCTCATTACAAAAGATAAAAAACAGCGGGGGCTTTCACTGACGGCCGGCATTTCCGCATATTTGGGCATTACAGAGCCGGCGATTTTCGGCGTGAATCTGCGTTACAAATTTCCGTTTGTGATCGCTATGATCAGTTCGGGGATCGCGGGGATGTTCATCTCCGTCAAAGGCGTTCTCGCAAGCTCGGTCGGAGTCGGCGGCGTGCCGGGGATCTTCTCCATTATGAGCCGGTACTGGGGTCCGTTTGCGATCGGAATGCTGATTGTGCTGATTCTCCCGTTTGCGGGAACATACGGGTATGCGCGGCTGAAACGGCAAAAATAGAAAACCTGCGGGGCGCCTTCTAACAGGCTGTCCCTTTTCCCTTTCCATTCAAAACAATACAGGCGGTGAAGAAAAATGAAAACAGACAGCACACCATGGTGGAAAAAGGCAGCGGTATATCAAATTTATCCGAAGAGCTTTAATGATACGACGGGAAACGGGATCGGTGATCTGAACGGTATTATCGAGAAGCTTGATTATTTGCAGAAGCTTTTGATTGATGTCATTTGGCTTACGCCGATTTACGATTCGCCGCAGAATGACAACGGTTATGACATTCGCGATTACTGCACCATTTATGAAGAATACGGAACGATGGAGGATTTTGAACGCCTTCTTGATGAAGCGCACAAAAGAGGAATCAAGGTCGTCATGGATCTTGTCGTAAACCATACATCAGTCGAGCATCGATGGTTCAAAGAAGCGGTCTCGTCACCCGACAGTCCGTATCGGGATTTTTACATTTGGAAAGACGGAAAGGAAGACGGCCGGGCGCCGAACAACTGGGAATCAAAATTCGGCGGTTCCGCTTGGGAGCTCGACCCGGCGTCAGGCCAGCACTATCTGCATTTATTCGATGTGTCGCAGGCCGATTTGAACTGGGAAAATGAAGAGATGAGAAAACAGGTTTACGACATGATGCATTTTTGGTTCCGAAAAGGGATCGACGGTTTCCGGCTGGATGTGATCAACCTCATTTCTAAAGACCAATCGTTTCCTGATGCCGAGGATGGCCGTGACGGACGCCCTTATTATACGGACGGGCCGCGCGTGCACGAATTTCTTCATGAGATGAACCGGGAAGTGTTTTCGAAATATGACAGCATGACGGTCGGTGAAATGTCCTCGACAACGGCTGACCACTGCATCCGGTACACAAACCCTGAAAATAAAGAACTCGATATGACCTTTAACTTTCATCATTTAAAAGTGGATTATCCGAATGGTGAAAAATGGGCGCTCGCTCCGTTTGATTTTCTGAAGCTGAAACGGATTTTAGCGTTTTGGCAGACGGAGATGCAAAAAGGCGGAGGCTGGAATGCATTATTCTGGTGCAATCATGACCAGCCGCGGGCTGTATCCAGATACGGAGACGACGGCGAATACCGGACGAAATCAGCCAAAATGCTGGCGGCGGCCATTCATATGATGCAGGGCACGCCCTACATTTATCAAGGTGAGGAGATCGGCATGGGCAATCCGAAGTTCGATGACATCGGCTCATACCGCGATGTCGAATCACTGAACATTTACAAAAAGATGAAGGAAGAAGGCGTGTCAGAAAAAGACATTATCGCCATTTTAAAAGAGAAATCAAGAGACAATGCAAGAACCCCCGTTCAATGGAACAGCGGACCGCACGGCGGCTTCACGACGGGAACGCCTTGGATTCCGGCGGCGGATGATTATCGGGACATTAACGCGGAAGCGGCTTTGCGGGACCCGGATTCAATTTTCTACCATTATCAGAAGCTCATCAAGCTCAGAAAGGAATATGACATCGTGACTGAAGGAACGTTTGAGCTGCTTGCTGAAGATGATCCGGCGGTTCTGGCGTACGTCAGACACGGCAAGGATGAAAAACTTCTGTGCATCAACAACTTCTACGGGAAAGAAGCGGACTTTACGGTTCCGCTTAAAGACACGGACGGCTGGCGGTTTATGGTGCTGCTGACGAATGATGAACCGAGGGAAGGGCGGCCGGAACGATTGACGCTCCGTCCGTATGAATCGATCGTTTATCATCTGACAAAAGCGTGATACACTAATCTGGGTGGTCATGAATGAAAGTGAATAAATATATCACAATCTATAAAGATATGGTGCGGCAGATCGAAAGCGGCCAGCGGAAGGCTGAAGACGTTCTTCCGTCTGAAAATGATTTGTGCGATCAATACGGCACATCACGAGAAACCGTCCGTAAAGCGCTCAATATGCTGGCGCAAAACGGCTACATCCAGAAAATCAAAGGCAAAGGCTCCGTCATATTAGACAGAGAAAAAATGCGCTTTCCCGTCTCAGGCCTGATCAGCTTCAAGGAGCTTTCGGAAACGCTCGGAAAAGAGACGAGAACGGAGGTTCACCGTCTCGGGCTGATCCTGCCTCCCTCAGAAGCCGCAAAAGAGCTTGGTACAGAAGCGGATGAAAAGGTGTGGGAAGTCGTCAGATCAAGACGGATTGACGGAGAACATATTATTTTGGACAAGGATTACTTTGTGAAAAAACATGTGCCTCTATTAACGAAGGCGATTTGTGAAGATTCGATCTATGAGTATCTCGAAGGAGAGCTCGGCCTGTCCATCAGCTACGCGCAAAAGGAAATTGTCGTGGAGCCGGCGGGGGAGGAAGACCGGAAGTATTTGGATCTCGGCGAGTTCAGCCATATGGCGGTCGTGAAAAACCGCGTTTTTTTGGAGGATACCAGCCTCTTCCAATATACGGAAAGCCGGCACAGGCTCGATAAATTCCGTTTCGTCGACTTTGCGAGAAGAGAAAAATAAAAACGGACTGCCGCGGCAGCCCGTTTTTTTGTCAGTATCAAAATGAATACTATCCAACAAAAATGTGCGTACTGGTACTTTCAAAAATAATGGCTACAATAGTACATAACGAGATGAAAAGGAGAGATCATGAATGTCAGATAAAAAACAGCAGATCATCGAAGCGTATCAATTCAGACACGCCACAAAGGAATTTGATCCTGAGAAAAAAATTTCAGAAAGCGATTTTGAATTCATTTTAGAAACGGGAAGATTATCCCCAAGCTCACTCGGTTTGGAGCCTTGGAAATTTGTTGTCGTTCAAAATCCGGAGCTTCGTGAAAAACTCCGCGAGTTCACATGGGGGGCGCAAAAGCAGCTGCCGACCGCAAGCCATTTCGTACTTCTGCTTGCCCGGACGGCAAAGGATATCCGTTTTGACGCCGACTATGTCAAAAACCACTTGCGGGAAGTCAAAAAAATGCCGGAAGATATGTATGAAGGCTATATCAGCAAAACGGAAGACTTCCAGAAAAATGATTTCAATCTGCTTGAATCAGATCGCTCGCTGTTTGACTGGGCATCCAAACAGACTTACATCGCCCTCGGCAATATGATGACAGCCGCTGCGCAGATCGGCATCGATTCCTGCCCTGTTGAAGGCTTCAACTACAAAGAGATCCACCGGATTCTTGAAGAAGAAGGGCTTCTGGAAAACGGAAGTTTCGACATCTCTGTCATGGCCGCATTCGGCTACCGTGTCAGAGAACCGCGCCCGAAAACAAGATCTGCCTCAAAAGACGTTGTAAAGTGGGTATAAGATAAAAAAAGCTGCCGGGCGTGTCCCGGCAGCTTTTAATGTTTATTTGGTTTTGCTAAAAAACAGGCGGTGATCCAGGACGTAACGGGAATGATGATGCCGATCCCGATTCCGGCGCAAAGAATGGTGACGGCTTCCGCACTGAATACTTTTGAGTTCACTATTTTTTCAGCTGAGTATGATAAGTCTTTAAACCAGATAATTAAAGCCAAATAGCTGCCGAAAAAAGCAAAGAATAACGTATTCGTATTCGTTCCTAAAATATCTCTCCCGATGCTTAATCCGAATGTGTACAGTTCTTTTCTGCTCATGGACGGATTATGACTGTAAATTTCCCGCATGGGTGAAGTAATGGAAATCGCGACATCGGTAATCGCCCCAATCGTGCCCATGATGATCATAGCTGCGGTAACCTTTACAAAATCCACCCCGACAAACAGTGTGAATATGCCGATATCCCCCAATTCTTCTTCACCGAATCCCTGAATCGAAGTATGTTTTGTTACGGCCATAATAAAAAACAGCAGCAATGCAATGGTCAGCATCGCAGAAATAAAGGCAGTTACGGTTTTGACGTTTCCTCCATTAATATAAAAAAGAGTAATGCTGCAAATCACGGCGGAAGAGAGCAATGTTAAAACAATCGGATTGATATGCGGATCTGTCATGAAAATAATGGTGAGAAAGAGAACCCCGAAATTTAAGAATAACGCAATAAAAGACCTCGCTCCTTTTTTTCCGCCGATAATGACCATTAATAGAAATAAAATCGCCGCGAGAATTACGATGACATTCATGAGCTTGCCTTCTTTCGTTTAATAAAAAAGACAGAAGCATACAGACTGGCGGGTATGGTTAATACAATTCCGATCCCCCCGGCCAATGCTCTGGCTATTTCCAAGGAAATGTTCATAGAAAGAGTGAATCCTATCGGGGAATCATTTTTCAAATACAAAAGCATCATCGGAATAGAGCCGCTTATATAAGCAAAAAACAGAATGTTGGTCATCGCCCCCATGATGTCTTTTCCGATCTCCATCCCGGAACGTCTGAGAGCTTGTAATGAGATACCCTTGTTTTCTTCATATAATCCGAAGACAGATGACGTCATGGTAATGGCCACATCCATGACCGCTCCCAGTGATCCGATAAATACCCCGGCCATAAACACCGTGTGATAAGGGCGGGTTAAATACTGCATTTCCTCATATCTGAGACCTTTCTCTCCGGTTGCCAGCATTACCAGATACGTAATCAGCAGGGAAACGAACGTGCCTGCGAGCGTCGCGGCTATGGCGGCGTATGTTTTCGCGTGAAAACCGCTGACAAGCAGCAATGAGATGACAGTAAAGATGAGAATACAGATACCGCAGATGAAAATTAACCCTATATTAGGATGCTTCCTGTACAAATCTAATGCAAACGACAGTAAAACGGCGTTAAACATCAGGCTGACGATCGAAAAGAAGCCTTGTTTTTTGCCGACGATAAGCAAGGTGAAGATGAAAACCCAAGCGATCAGCAAAATCTGTTTATCCCGTTTTTTATCTATAATGCTTCCCGATATATCTTTGTTTGATGGTTTCCCTTTATCAATAGAAACGAATACTTCATCGCCAATCGAATATTTCTGATCATTCGCTCCGGATAAAGAATACTGATTGGACAAATGAATGAGCTGTCCTTTCTGACTTCCGTTTTCAAGTCTGGCTGTGATCGTCTGAGTGAAAATCTTATCTTTGTTTTTATGCATGTCCTGTACGTCAGACTGATGTTCCAATGTTGTTTTCGTCACTTTGGCAATCGGCCGCTCATAAAAAGAAGCGTTGTGAGTGACAAAAATGAGCGAGCTGATAAAACAAAGCGCTGTTATCACGTATAACAGCTTTTTCTTGTAAGACATGCGGTTTCGTTTGTTTCCTGTAATCTTCAAAAAAAGTCCTCCAAACAGGCGGCGCCGTGTGAAAGAGAGGCCCTGCCGTGAAGTGTTGAACGATGCGGATGCAGTCTTTCGCGAATAACGTTCATATTTTATCACTCGGCCATACGGCTGTCGACTCAGAGGGGGGACCGGCAGAAAAAGCTCTCCTGATATCAGATCAGGAGAGCTTTTGGGATGAACCGCCTGATAAAAGCGGTCTTTTTATGCTTCGTTCACTTTTTTTGCTTTTCTTCTTTGATACAGATACAGTGCCGTTCCGAGCGCGCTGATGAGTAACCCGGCAAGAAGGATGGAATACATCGTTGTGGCCGTATCAGGAAGCAGGCCGCCCGGCGATACTCCGTCCTGCGCAGGGCCGGATGACGGTTTTTGTCCGCTTGGCTGCTTTCCGGAGCCGTGATCTCCGCTTGTCGGCGGCGCGCTCTTCGTGTTTGCGTTTAATATGGTGTATTCACTGAAATGATTTGTATAGCCCGTGACGAGATCGTGTGAAACCGAACCGTTGTCTGTTTTTGTATAGACGTTCTTTTTCCGGTCTACATGATAAATGCCGGGCTGTTTCGCCTTTTTCATATTCTCAATGCGCAGGGTGAGCTTTACCGGCGCATTGAATGTTTTGATGTCTTTGTTTTTCTGCTTCATTGTAAAGTCGTATACATTTGAAAGCGCCCCGCTAACTTTTCCTTTCGGCGCCACGCCGAATCGTGTATCAGCTGAAGCGGCGTTTGCCATCGGCATTTTCATGCTGAACTTGTCATGCAGGATCGTAAGGGAAGAATCCGATGTTCTGTCCTTTAACAGGCCGATTTGTTTTTTGGTCACGTTGAGATCAATCGGCTTTTTGGCGCCGTCATTCTTATCGTAATACACGATCGGCGTGTTGGCGTTTTTGGCATAGACGGCAAATGCGCTGTCATCTTCAAGCGTCCACGAACCGTTTTTTTGTTTTGTCGGCAGGTACACTTCCTGCGCGCGGCCGTCAACTTTCGGTTCCACCGCTTTTCCCGCTTTTTCAAGCTGCTCAACGAAGACCTCATAGTCGGCAAAGCCAAGGTCTTCTTTATGGGACGCTTCGTTAAAGACGGAATATCCGTCTCCGCCTTCACCGACAAAGTTACTGGTGGCGACTCTGTATGTCTTCTTATCAGAAATCGGCTTTACACTGCCGTCATCCTGTACGGCCGCAGCTTGAAGAACACGGTGTCCCGGCTTTTTATTCAGTGTAAACGTGTATGTTAAACCGGCAACTTGAGGGAAGGCGCCGCCTTGAGCCTCAATTCCGCTTAACCCTTGTTCCAGGGCTTGTTTGATCTGTTTTCCGGTTAAATCCGCGACGTAAAGCGTGTTGCCGAACGGCATCACATTCAGCACGTCGCCGAGGGTGATGTCTCCTTTATCAATGCCCGCGCGGATGCCGCCCCCGTTTGTAATCGCGATTTGGGCGCCGGCGGCTTCCTTCGCTTTTTGCAGCATGCCGTCCGCGATGAAGTTTCCGAGATTGGTTTCTTTGGAGCGGACATGCTCGCGCTGGCCGTCAAGTGCGACCTTCGTTGAACCGACTTTTTCATTTTTAACTGAGACGAGCTCTTTTTTAAACGGATCAAGCTCTTTTTTCAGATCCGGGTCTTCTTTCGTCTGCTCATTCACCGGCAGCGCTTGAAGAGAGGATTGTTCCGGCAGGACGACGCCGTTTTTGTCAAATGCGACATCGACACGGCCTAAATATTCGCCGTATTCTTTTGCCTGGGCGACGATGGTCGGCTCTTCGTTTTTGACAATTTCCATTTTATCTACAAGCGTATGCGTATGTCCGCCGACGATTAAGTCGATGCCTTTTACCTTTTTGGCGAGATCGAGATCACGCTGATGCCCGATATGGGTCAGGGCGATAATTTTATTGACATGTTCCTTGTTCTGTATTTCTTTTACCGTATCTTGTGCGGATTGGAAGGCATCATGAAAGACAATGCTTTTTCCCGGGCTTGATGTGACGGACGTATCTTCTGTCGTCAAGCCGAACACGGCGACTTTTTCTCCGTTTACATCAAGCAGAATATATGGATAGATGCCTGCTTTTTTCTTTTTCCCTGCCGTAAATGTGTCTGCTTTTTTCATGAATGGTCTGAGTTTTGACTCTTTGGACACATCGACATTTGAGCTGACGAGCGGAAAGTCAGGCGCTTGAAAATTGTATTTTCCGGACGGGTCAGACGCGCTCCCGTTACCGCTCAGGAAGCTGGCGAGAGCACCCGGACCTTTATCAAACTCATGATTTCCGAAGGTCATTGCGTCGTAGCCCATGCTGTTCATCAATTTTAAATCAGCCAGCCCCTGCCACTTTGTGAAATAGAGATCGCCTGAGAAAACGTCTCCCGCATCCAGCAAAATGCTGCGGTCGGTTTCGCTTCTGATTTCTTTGATTTTCGTCATCCGCCTCGCCGCGTTATCAAGGTGGGCGTGCGTGTCATTAGTATGCATAACGGTGAGTTTCCATGCGTCATCTTTCGGCGGATCTGTGCCCGGTTCATCATCTTTGAATTGGAGCTTGTACTGTCCGTAGCCCGCGTTTTGTGATTCACCGATATAGGCGACGTCATCTGCGCGGTCGGCAAACGGCTTTGCGGCCAAGGAAGATTCAAATGTCAGGTTTGTCCCTTTGACCGGAAGGATGGACCAGTTATGATCAGCCTGCGGATTAATCGTTTTCTGCTGGATGATGTAATCCATTAAGACCTGCCTGTTCTCATCGGCAGAAGAGTATACGATTTTATCATTGCTTAAGTGAGGGAATCCTCCGCCGCCTGAAGCGCGGTAATTATTTGTGACGATCAGAAATTCCTGCTTGGCGCTGACGGGCTTTCCTTGATAAGAAAGGTTGACGATCCGGCTTGCATCGGGATGAATGACTGTTCCGTTTTCGTTGTATTTCGCCGGTTTTGTGACATCGACCTGATAGGTGACACCGTCAATGACATCAAAATTGTATGAGCGGTAGGCGTCATTTAAAAGCGCTTGGCTGCCGCCTTTTGCCTGATCGATCTGATTAAATTGCCCCGCGGACATTTCGAGCCAGTCTTTCACTTCGCTTCCGTTCAGCTTGACGATCTGAACCGTGTTGTCATACAGGTACAAATCGCCGATGTTTTTGATGGCGAGGTCGCCAGCGGAAATGTTTGTATAGTAGTTTGAGCCGTTCCGCCCGCCGGCTTTAAACGGGGCGCCCGCCGAGAGGATAGGCAGATCTTTGTACTCCGTATCCTTCATCTTATTTTCGACGTACCATTTTTGCGCATCCGTTACGATTTGAATGGACGGATCATCTTTTACTTGGGCGAAGAAACTGTTGATATCGGCTTTTGTCTGGCCGACGGGTTCTCTGATGTATTTTAAAGTGCCTTCGTGCGCTTTTTTGACGGTATTGACGACGGTCTCGTTTTCCGAAGTCACATTGCCGGCAATCGGCTCGATGCTTCCTTTTGCATCTTCCACATGCCACGCGCTGTCTGTTTTTTCAAGCCTAAGGTCGATGACGCCCGCATATTTGCCCCAGCTGCTTGACATAACAACGGGGATGCCGTTAATCGTGCCTTTATCGACGTCGAATTGAGCAGCGCCTTTGTATTCGGCATCAGGGAAAAGCCCGTGCTGATGGCCGGATACGATCGCGTCAATTCCGCTGACTTTCGTTGCCAAGTCAAAAACGGCGTTTTCCGCTCCGGAAGACTGCGCTTTTTTTTCGATACCGCTGTGGGCGAGGGCGATGACGATATCAGCACCTTCAGCTTTCATTTTCGGAACGGTTTTCTTTGCGGATTCCACAATGTCCTCGACCTGAACGCGGCCTTCGAGATTTTTCTTATCCCACGTCATGATCTGAGGAGGAACAAAGCCGATGTAGCCGACTTTTATCTGATGCTTGCCGCCGTTTTCATCCGTGACGGTTTTGTCTTTTATGACATAAGGCGTATAACGGTTTTCGCCGCTTACTGTTTTCACATTGGCGTTAACGATCGGATAATCAGCGCCTTTGATTGTCCCGTCCAGGAATTCAAGCCCGTAATTAAATTCATGATTGCCGAGTGTTCCTGCGTCATAATGCAGACTGTTCATCACTTCAATGATCGGATGGGTCTTTGCGCCTGAAATGATATCATTTTTCTCATATTTTACGGCATATTCTCCGAGGGGATTGCCCTGAATCAGATCTCCGTTATCGACAAGCAGCGTATTCGGGTTTTCGCGCCTGTGCTTCTCAATAAGCTGAGCCGTTCTGGCCAGTCCGAATTCCGTTGTCGGTTTGTCGCTGTAGTAATCGTAGTCCATCATGTTAGCGTGAACGTCAGTTGTGGCTAAAATGCTGAGATTCACACTGGAGGATTTGTTTTCTTCTGCTTTAATGGGTGATGTTGGGAGGATTAGACTAAGTATCATAACTAGGGGCAGCAGAATACGGAGTGTCATATTGACGCTGCATCGTCTTTTCTGTATTCTCACCTGTTCTCCACCTTTCAACAAATTTTGTCATGCAGTACCATTGTAAGAATATTTTGTGAAAGTTTATATAGATTTCATGATGATTCTTGTAAAAAGATAAAAAATGAGGATAATGACCTATGTAAAACAGGCGGGCGGTAAACGCGTTACCTATGTTTGATGTTAGTGTGGCTGGGGTACATGGATTTATGTAGACTTCATCAAGCAGGAGGTAGTAACTATGGGTAAAAAAATTGCAGTTGTATTAACGGATTACTTTGAGGATGTCGAGTATACTGAACCTGCGAAAGCTTTTAAAGATGCGGGTCATGAATTAACCGTAATTGAACAGGAAAAAGGAAAAACAGTCAAAGGCAAACAAGGGGAAGCGGAAGTGAAAGTGGACGCGTCCATCGATGATGTGAATCCGAAAGACTTTGACGCATTGCTGATCCCGGGCGGATTCTCACCTGACATGCTGCGTGCGGATGACCGTTTCGTCCAATTTGCCAAAGCGTTTATGGATGATAAAAAACCGGTGTTCGCCATCTGCCACGGACCTCAGCTTCTCATCAACGCGAAAGCATTGGACGGGCGCAAAGCGACAGGATTTACTTCAATCCGAATCGACATGGAAAACGCGGGCGCGAATGTGGTGGATGAAGAAGTCGTCGTCTGCCAGAACCAGCTGGTCACAAGCCGCACACCGGATGACATTCCGGCATTCAACCGCGAATCATTAAAACTGCTTGCGTAATATAAAAGCGGAGCGCCGTATCAGGCGTTCCGCTTTTTTTGTGAAGATTCCCGGATGACCAGCTCAGGCGCCAGAATAATGCGTTGTTTTTTGTGCTGGGAATTGGTGATTTTATGATGCAGCAATTGAGCCGCTTCTTTTCCCGACTGCCGCGGAAAGGAAGAAACGGTTGTAAGCGGGGGATAAGAAATTTCAGCTTCCGGCACGTTATCAAAGCCGATAATGTCAATATCTTCGCCCGGAACGAGCCCGGCTTTTCTGATCCCTTGCATGACGCCGAACGCGACCAAATCACTGAAGCAGAAAATCGCGGTCGGGCGCTCAGACCGGCGGAGGAGCACCGTCACGGCGTCACAGCCTGCTTCGCGGGTCGGCGCGCTGTCAATGACATATTCATTTTTCACTTCCAGACCCGCTTCACGGAGCGCTTTTTTAAACCCTTTCATACGCTTCGTCCATGTTGATGAGTGCTTCACGCCGCCCAGAAACGCAATCTCCTGATGGCCTTTCTCAATGAAATGACGCACTGCCTTATAAGTGCCTTCTTCATAATCGGCTCCGACAAAATCACAGTCTGCATCGGCAATCTCCCTGACGGCGAGCACGACCGGAATGTCAAGCTGCTCAAGGCGGGAAAGGGTTTCCTCAGCCGCACCTGAAACCGGACACAAAATCAATCCGCCGACCCTGTGCTCCAGCATGGTCGAAATCAGCTGCTCCTGCTTGGCGACGGAATCAAATGTCGTGCCTAACAGCACCGTTAATCCGACTTCCTCAAGCGTATTCTGAACGCCGATCAGAAACTCTGAGAAAAATGTATTGGAAATGTCAGTGATAATCAATCCTACCGTTGTGGACGTCTGTGATCGTAAATTCGCGGCGACCCGATCATATACGTACCCCAGCTCCCGCATGGATTGCAGCACTTTCTCACGGGTTGCTTCGGAAATTCGGGGGTTGTTGCGGACAATTAATGAAGCGGTGGATGTTGAGACGCCGGCATGTTCGGCGACCTGCTGCAATGTCACCCGGCGTTTTTTTTGCTGTTTCATACGTCGCATTCCTCACTTGGTTTTTATTCGTTACATCCATTATAAGCGTTTTGGCGCATGAGAAGAAAGAGAGAGGAGGGGGAAAAAAGATAAAGCGCCGGAAGACGGATTGTCCTTCGGCGCTTCTGTCACAATAGGTTATTCAAACATTTGCTCTTTAATATACTGAACCGGCATTTTACGGCCTGTCCAATATTCAAATGCCATGGCGCCCTGCCAAAGCATCATGCCGAGACCGTTAATGGTTTTGCAGCCGGCCGCTTGAGCTTGTTCAAGCAATTTCGACGTAACGGGGTTGTAAACGACGTCTGTCACAATCAAATCCGGACGGAGCATGGATGTATCTTCAATAACGCTCAAGCCTTCAAGCGGTTTCATGCCGACACCTGTTCCGTTTGTGAAAATATCGCTTGAAGCGATTTCAGCACGCAGCGCATCTTGATCTTCGAGCGGGAAGACTTTCGCTTTACAAGAAGATCCCTTCATTTCTTCATTGATGATGCGGACATTTTCTTCCGCTTTTTCGAAAAACGCGTCATTGCGGGCGAAAATAGAGATTTCTCCGAGGCCTTCCAATGCGGATTGAATCGCTATCGGAGTGGCGGCCCCGCCGGAACCGACCAGCGTCATTTTTTTCCCTGTGATATCGATGCCGTGTTCTTTTAAGTTGCGGACGTATCCCATACCGTCAGTGGAGTGTCCGATCAGTCTGCCGTTTTCATTAACGACTGTATTTACCGCGCCGGTGAATTTCGCTGAATCCGCGAGTTCATCGAGATAAGGGAGAATGTTCATCTTGTTCGGCATCGAGACATTGAAGCCTCTGACGTTTAAGGCACGCATTCCCGTTACCACATCTTCCAGCTGTTCATTGCCGACTTCAAACGCGAGGTAAGCGTAGTTCAATCCTAATTTTTTAAACGCCAGGTTGTGCATCGCCGGAGATAAAGAGTGTCCGATCGGTGTCGCGAATAATCCGATAAGCTGAGTTTTTCCGTTAATCCGTCCTAATTCTTTCTTCATGATGTATTCCTCCGTTAGTCCATTCATTTGTTTTTCAACCCGCTTTGAGGGCAAAAAACGCTGATTACATATGTTTATTTAAAATGCTGAGTACGCTGCGCAATTCCTCAACGGGAATCTGCCCGGGCGCTGATGCTTCTTTGCCCGCGCCGAACGTGCACGCTGAGCCGAAGACTTCGCCGGCCAGGCGGCTGATCAGGCCTGTTCCCGCCATTGACATCGTGATGATCGGCCGGTCCGCGTATTGTGTTTTCATCGTGTGAGTGGCATCCAATAAGACGAAAACATCTTCCGTGCTTTGCGGCATCACCGCGATTTTCGGAATGTGCGCGCCGTACGCCTGCATGTTCCGCAGCCGGGAAATGATTTCTTCTTTTTTCGGTGTCTGATGAAAATCATGATTGGACATGACGACATATACGCCGTTGTCTTCAGCGGTTTTCACAATTGATTTGACTTCCGCTTCTCCCGTAAACAGCTCAACGTCTGCAAGGTCAATATGTTTTGTTTCGATGGCGGTTTTAAGCAATTCAATGTAAAAGCGGTCATCAATAACTTTATTTCCGCCTTCTTTATGGGTTCTGAATGTGAAAAGCAGCGGGGTTGCGCCTGCGGCTTTCCGCAGCTTTTCAAGCATGCCTTTTACGGCGTCCAGGCTGTCAACATGCTCGTATACATCCGCCCGCCACTCAATGATATCCGGGCGAAGCCCGTTGACGGCTTCAATTTCTTCGAGCAGCTCTTTCTCTCCGGCCGCCATCAGCGGCACAATGATCTTCGGAAGCCCTTCGCCGATGACCGTATTTCTGATCGTGATAGATTGCATGATAAATCCTCTCCCTTATAAAATAGTCAGGCTTTCATCACTTGCTTAAAGCGGATTCCGATAAACAATGCGAGAAGGGCGCTGACGGCCGCAATTCCGATATCAAGCAGAAAAACAGGCGTCAGGCCGGCGGCTTTGGATATCGCTCCCGTTACAAGCGGAATGACAATAAAAGATAAGCTTGATGCTATATTAACAAAAGATGTGATTGTACCTTTATTTTTAGGGAATAAAACAGCCATAACCGTCATCGCCAATTGCAGAATGCCCGCAGTTGAAAGTCCGATGACAAAGGAGCTGATGACCGATACGGCCGGCTGCTGAATGAAAATCAGAGCAAGCAGCGCGATTGCCGCGATCACAGGGTACAGCACCATTACCGTAATCGGCTGAATCACTCTGTTTAACAGCACAGCCAGCAATAACACGGACACAAGCGCCCCGATGCTGTAATAGCTCAACAATTTGACGGCCTGCACCTCAGGCATGCCCAAAACGGATTGCCCGAACTTAGGAAGCCATACTTGAACGAGCATAAACAGCGCCGTTGATGAAAAGCCTAACAGAATGATCGCAAGGCCTTCGCGCCATATCGACGGCTGTGATGTGAACGCGTCATCAGACGGAGAGGCTTCCGTCCGGCCGCCGTCTTCTTTTTGCTTATGATTCGGAAACGGAACTTTCAACAGAAAAAAGCCGTTCAGGAAGAAAATAATGCCCGGTACGAAAAACGTCCAGCCGTAAAACAAATGCCTGTCCGCAATAAACGCGATAAAAAACGGAAGCACCGTCGCGCCGATGGATACAAACGCTTTGATTAACACGGTTGCAGAGCTTGCGTTTTTCGGAAATCCTTCAATAAGCGCCGGATATGTCCCGGAATCCAAAAAGGAATTGGCGATCCCGGCGAAAATGGCGAAGATAAACGCGGCCGTATAGTTTGTCGAAAGCGGAATTCCGATTAGGAAAATCAGATACAGAAAGGCGCCCGACACGATAAACGGCCGTCTCCCGAATGTATCCGAAAGCTTCCCGGCAAACAGAAGCGAAATCAGCTTCCCGATCCCGATGGCGGAGACCAAATAGCTGACCCCTGCCGCGGAAGTATGAAGCTGTTTTGATAATGCCTCCATATTGGATGCAATAATAATATTGATCATGCCCAGCAGGAAATAGTTAATATAAAGACCCGCTGCCATTTTGGTGTATATGTTTTTCATGATGACATCCCCTAATGCGGTTAATAAAGAATTAAATTATTTTTTTAATTGATAAAAGCACAGCACCAATCCCCTTTATTGAACCACTGCCTTTCTTTGAAAACTGGTTTGATAAAACGATTGCATAGACAAACTTGAATAACGCTGATATCACAATGAGTATATCGTTCTACTAAACAAAAAAAGATAAGCGGCCCGCTCATTTAGTATATCGTTCTACCAAGTTCACAGTTACTATACTCCTTCTTTTTATATGTGTCAAACCGATGAACTTTTATTTTTTACTTTTTTAAATCAAGAAAAGACCTGCCGTTTTTCGGCAGGTCTGACATGGGTTTATTTTCTGAGAGAAGCGAGCTCCTCGGCAATGGCCTGCATTTCACTCGGGCTGAATGATGCTTTTTTCATGACCATTTGATGAAGGTATGTAAGATCTTCTATTTTTTCATCACTGAAATCTTCCGCTCTGATGACGCCGACATTGAGCATGTTGAGCTTTTGCGAAATGTCTTCAATCATTTTGTTTAACGTTTCTGTTTGTTGGCTCGGCAAATTCATGCATCCTTTCATGACCGTTTTCGTACCCTTTATTCTAACAGAATTCATTTAGAATAAAAGCTTATTTCCACAGCCGCAGAAAAGTTGCTAAGATGTTGATAAGGTTTTTGATCCTCAAAATGCGGGGAAAGAATAGGGAGGTTATCGATATGATACATGTGCTGTTTGTCTGTCTGGGAAATATTTGCCGGTCGCCTATGGCAGAGGCGGTATTTTCTGATATGGTGAAGAAAAACGGGCTGAACGGGCAGATTAACATTGATTCAGCGGGAATCGGCGCCTGGCATGCGGGAAATCCGCCGCATGAAGGGACAAAGGAGATCCTGAAGAAGAAAGGGATCAGCGCAAGCGGCATCACGGCGAGGCAGGTCCGTGAGTCTGATCTGACCGATTTTGATTACGTCATTGCGATGGATGCAGAAAATATCGGACATCTGCGCAGCATGGCAGGTTATAAAAAAGCGGCGCCGCGTATTGCAAGGCTGCTTGATTATGTACCGGAGTCGGACCTTGCCGACGTGCCCGATCCGTATTATACCGGAAATTTCAGCGAGGTGTACGCTTTGGTCGAGTCCGGGTGCCGTCATTTGCTGGAGATAATAAAGAAAGACCATCATTTATAAGGGGGATTGACCGATGAAGCAGACACGCATCATGGCAAAAGCGATTCTGATCGGCGCTGCCGCCGGCGGAGCACTGTCCTTATTACATAAGCCGACGAGAGAGGCATGTTTCCGGAATATGGACGCGTGCAGGCGGCGTGCGGCATTTTACCGAAAACATCCTGAAGCCCTGAAACAGCAGGCTTCCGCAAAACTGGATCAAGTGAAAATCATCGCCAATACCGTATCGGACGATCTGAGTTTTTTAAACGGGCAGATCACCAAGCTGAAGCAGACGACACCGCAGGTCATTGACCTGTTAAAAGAAACGAAGGAGCATTTTTCGAAAAACGATCATTGAGGTGGGATGTCATGAGTTTTATAAAGGAGCTGTTTGCAAGGTTTTCTCTGCATGAAGGACAAAGTAAATCGGCGGAGCTGGCGTATTTTTTCCTGCTGTCATTGTTTCCGTTAATGATTTTCATGCTGACGCTCACCGCCTATCTTCCCATATCGGCAGAAGACGTGCTCGGGGCGGTCGATCAATACGCGCCCGACAGCGCCATGTCCATGGTGAAATCCATAACGGAGCAAACGCTGAACAAGCGCAGCGGCGGACTTTTGTCATTCGGGATTATCGCCGTCATCTGGTCGGCTTCGAATGGTATGAACGCGATTGTCAGAGCATTTAACCATGCCTACGAAGTCGAGGAAAACCGCTCATTTATCATCATTCGCCTGACCTCAATTTTTTTAACCATTGCGATGGTGGTTACGATTTTAATCGCATTGCTTCTGCCGGTGTTCGGCAGAGAAATCGGAATGCTGGCCGCGGATTTTATCGGCGCCTCCGGCCTATTTTTGCAGGTGTGGTCGGTTGTCCGCTGGGGTATCAGTCCGCTTATCCTGTTAATCGTGTTTACCGCGCTTTACATTTTCGCGCCGAATAAAAAGCTTTCCCTCCGTTTTGTGCTGCCGGGAGCCGTGTTCGCGGCAGCCGGCTGGATTATCGTCAGTATGCTGTTCTCATTTTACGTCGGCACCTTTGCCAACTACAGCGCCACATACGGGAGCATCGGGGGAATTATCGTCCTGATGATCTGGTTTTACCTTACGGGAACCCTGCTGATTTTAGGAGGAGAAATCAACGCGCTTTTACATAAACGTAAAAAGCTTCCTGATGAAAATCCGTACCGCGGGAGCAAGCTATAGAGGAACGGATGACGTTCAAGCTGAAAAACGGAGGGAATCGGCTATGACCAAGCATACGAAAAAAGGCGGAAGCCATAATAAACAAAACTCAAAAAACGGCCCGAAGAATAAAACAAGCGGAAGCGCTAACGGGCAGAACGGATACCACTAGAAAGAAGCCGCCTGGCTCAGATCAGGCGGCTTTTTTATGAGACCGGAAAAGAATGGGATTCGGAAGCGGGGCTGTGCTTTGTTTTTCCGAAGACGAGCGCAAGCCAAATACAGACCAGAATCACCGTAATAAAGTAAAACAAGTTGGCGCTTTCAAACCGCTGCATATACCAGCCGCCCGCCACCGGGCCGATCATGCTGCCGAGGCTGAAGGAAATGCCGCAGAGCAGATTGCCCGCCGGCAGCAGATGGGACGGCAGCAGGTCGCTCATATAGCTGATGCCGAGGGAAAACATACTGCCGACCGCCATTCCCGCCGTGAAAAAGCAGCAGCCGATGACAGAAGGCGACGGAAACAGTCCGGCTGTCAAAAAGCAAAGGGCACCCGTTAATAAGATGACGAGCAGGACAGGTTTTCTCCCGAATCGATCGCTTAATAAACCGAGAGGGAACTGGAATACAATACTTCCGATGGCAAAAGCGGGCAATATCAGCGCGACGGCATCAACGGATATACCTAAACGAAGGGCGTACACGGGAAAGCTTCCGTTCAGCGCCGTTTCTAAAAAACCGTACCCGAAAGCCGGGAGAAAAGCGACCCAGCCGAAAAGAAGGGCGCGGTAAAACCGTTTTGCGCTGTTGTCTCCGGATGTTTCATCCGGACCTTGCGCCGGGTACTCGTTACGTAAGGCAAACACAAACAGCCAGGCACAAAGACTGATACAGCCGGATACGATAAACGGAAGGGACGGACTTGTTTTCACAAGAGGGACCATGAACGGGCCGACAGCGAATCCAAGCCCGAAGGACAGTCCGTACAGCGAAATGTTTCTTCCTCTGTTTCGGGGCGTTGACTTGGAAGTCACCCACGTTTGGGTTGAAAAATGCAGCATATGATCCCCGATTCCGATAAGCAGCCGAAGAAAAAACCATAACCATATGGATTGAAGCCAAATAAAACTGAATAAGCTGATGATAACAAGAAATCCGCCCATGACCATCAGAGGTTTGAATCCGAGCTTGCGCAGCGGGGCCTCCATAAACGGCGACGCCAGAAGCACGCCGATATAAAGGCCGGTTGCGTGAAGTCCGTTTATGGCTGCGGATTCTCCGTTCGTTTCAAAAATGACGGAGATCACCGGCAGAAGCATGCCTTGGGAAAATCCGGAGATGGAAACAAGCAGAACCAAAATAAAGAAGTACAGTTGTGACATCGCGTATTTCTCCTTCTTCAGTATCTTTCTTGATCGTACACGGATTTTCCGCGTCCGGCAACCTGAAAATGCCAATTCGGGCTGCCGAGGAAGTGTAATTGAGGGAGTTTTTGAGAAGGATATAAAAAGACTTATTCGAAAAAAGGAGCCAGGCAGATATGAATCGGATTTTTTTCTTTACGGCTGCGGCGGGAGTTCCGCTTTCAGTCATCGGCGGCCTGATGCACTGGCCGTCAGCGGTTTTGTTTATTATTTATTGCTTGACGATTATTGCGCTTGCAAGTTATATGGGGAGAGCGACTGAATCTCTTGCCATTATCGCGGGACCGCGGATCGGCGGTCTGCTGAATGCCACGTTCGGCAATGCGGTAGAGCTGATTATATCGCTTTTTGCCCTAAAAGAAGGGCTGACGGGCATCGTTCTTGCTTCACTGACCGGTTCGGTGCTCGGCAATCTTTTGCTCGTCGCGGGATTGTCATTTTTTATCGGCGGTTTGAAATACAAGCGGCAGGAATTCAATATTCATGATGCCCGGCATAATTCTGGCCTGCTGATTTTTGCCATTATCGTAGCTTTTGTCATTCCCGAAGTGTTTTCCATGGATATGGGGGAAAAAAACAAGCTTGATTTGAGTGTTGGCATCAGCATCATCATGATCCTTTTGTACGTGGCAGCTCTTTATTTCAAGCTCGTCACCCACCGCGGTGTTTATCAGCCGAATCAGCCGGAGGCAAAGAAAGAAGAGGAGCAGCCTGAGTGGTCAGGGAAAAGAGCGACGGCCGTCTTATTTATCTCCACCATTATCGTCGCCTACATATCTGAAAACCTTGTCCATACGTTTCATGCGGTGGCTGAACAGTTCGGCTGGAGCGAGCTGTTTATCGGGGTGATTATCGTCGCAATTGTCGGAAATGCCGCAGAGCATGCGTCGGCGATTATTATGGCGTACAAAGACAAGATGGATGTCGCCGTTGAAATCGCGGTAGGTTCGACTTTGCAGATCGCCATGTTTGTAGCCCCGGTTCTTGTGATCTGTTCCATCTTTTTTCCGGTCAATATGCCGCTTGTATTCACATTGCCCGAGCTTGTGGCGATGATATCATCCGTCCTTTTGATGACGATGATTTCAAATGACGGTGATTCGAACTGGTTTGAAGGGGCTACGCTCCTTGCCGCTTATGTCATTATGGCGATCGGTTTTTTCCTGCTTTAACCTGTAAAAAATGCGGATAACAACGATTGCGGAGGAAAAGACTAAAGGAAAATGCTATAGAAAGAGTGATATGATGAGAAAGCTGTTTCATGCCACATTGATTCTGCTGTTATCCTTTAGTTTTTTCGCAATGCCGTCTGCCGGTGCAAAGAAACCGTTTAAGGTTCCCAACTCTGTCGTAAGCATTTCAAAGGAAAATACGTATCCGAATGCTTCACAGGACCAGCCGATGCTTCAGCCGAGCAAACTGGCAAAGGAATTGTTAGATACATCCGAGATCAATATCGAAAATCCGCATCTGATAAAGATGCTGAATGAATCCTCGGTTTCCGGTTCACCGCTTGCCATCGGATATCGGGCGACAATATTTCTCGGGAAATGGGCGCTCGGCTATCAATCGAACGAAACGGTCGCCAACTGGGAATATAAAAAAATTAACACAAACAGAGCGGATAACCGGGGCGGACAGCAAACCGCGGTTATCTCATACGCCCAAGAACAGCAATACAAAATCAAAGGCGGGCTCACAGCGAAGGTGCCGAACGCAGAAGACGTAAAAAGTATGATGATGCAAAAAGCGATGAAGAAAACAAAACTGCCGCTCGCTTTTGAAACGGTTATCGGCGCAGGCACAAAACGCGATCAAACCTACAAAATTTCTCCGCAGCGGCTCGGCTACCTGCACGCCTACGCTCCGGCCGTTAATGAAAAAGGAAAAGTAACATACGGTGAAGTGTATTTGGTGCTGAAAGGCAGCAAGCGGAAACTTGTCGTCAAAAATGTGACTTCGCAAGGAATCGGGGCTTGGATTCCGGTACAGGATCACGTTACATTCGGTTTTCAAATGACAGCGCAGCCGAGATAACTAAAAAAAGCTGATTCCGGTTCGGGAATCAGCTTTTTTGTGTGTGATACATTTCCTCAAGCAATTGCACATTGTTGTTGTACAGCTCCCGGGCAAGAACGCGTCTCACCGCAAGGCTCGCCGAGAAGTATTCTTTATCTTGAACCATGCCTTTGACGGTAAATTCTATGCCTCTCGTCAATTTGTTCAGGCTCATGATTCCATGCACTTGAAACGGCTCCGTCGCATTGAGAAATTCATCTCGCTTCAGTGAATCGCGAAGCTCATCATTGAGCATGTCGCAGGCTTTTTCTAAGACGGCATATACCCGCTCGGGATCTTCTTTATAACTGATCACGACGGACTCGGTAATCCGCATAAAATCAATGTTATAGTTTTGAAGCTGTCTGACCTCACCGTTTGAAATGGTAAGCAGCTTGCCGGTCCACTCACGGATCTGAAGGGAACGGAGCCCGATTTCTTCGACTGTGCCGTTGAACAGATTGTTAATCGTCACGTAATCGCCTTTATGAAGCTGGCGTTCGTATATCAAAAAGACACCGGCCAATATGTCCTTGATTAACGACTGGGCGCCGAAACCGATGACGATACCGGCAACACCCGCCCCGGCTAAAATTCGGCCGAAATCATGAACGAATAAAGAAATGACGTAAAAGATAAAACCGATCGTCGCCGTATACTGGGTGATGGATCGGACGAGGCTTTCAATCGTTTTCCCTTTCCGTTCCTCCAAGAAATCTATGCGTTTAAATAACACCTGGACAAAGCGGTTGATCAGAAAAACACCGGCGTAAAGCACGAGAGCGACGATGATGATCTCAACCACTTTGCTTTTCAAAATGTCCGTAATTGTCGTTTCCATCTTCTGTTAACCTCTGGCTTTTCGTAATGAAAAATCCGTGTCCTGATAATAACTGTTTTTGACAAGGACGTTCGGTCCGAGGCACCGGACGTTTGTGCAGCGGCAGTTCAGCTCTTTGCTCAGCTTCGTCTGTCTCCACTTGTCATATGCATTGGGAAGGCTGTCTGTTTTAATATTGCCGAGCGGCGGTGTATCGCCGAAATCCGTGACAATGATATTTCCGTCAAAAATGTTCACATTCAGGCGGGAGCGGCCGTCAGGGTCGTTTCGCACCGTAACGTTTTTCGCTTCCCGCAGGCGGCGGAGGAGCTTCTGGTCTTCTTCATCAGGGCTGCATGCGTAAAACGGGAGCGTGCCGAACAGCATCCATGTCTCTTCATCGCGAATGTCGAGCAGATGATGAATGGCCTGTCTCATGTCCTTCAGGCTGAGTGATTCAAGCGCGCTGGCGAAATCACTCGGATACATCGGATGGACTTCGTGCCGCTGGCATTTCATTTCTTCCGTAATCTGCCGGTGAATATGTTCAATATGCGGCAGCGTGCGTTTGTTCAGCATCGTTTCCGCTGAAACCATTACGCCTGCTTCGACCAGCGTGCGGCTGTTTTCAATCATTTTGTCAAAATAGCGCGCCCGCTGTTCAAATGTCGGTTTCTTCTCCATCATCGCAAATCCGATGTCGGCAAAGTCCTCGACCGTTCCCCAGTTGTGGGAAATGTGAAGAACGTCCAAATAAGGAATAATCCGTTCGTAGCGCCCGATATCAAGCGTCAGGTTTGAATTGATCTGTGTGCGCACGCCGCGTTCATGCGCATATTTCAAAAGCGGGACGACGTATTCCTTTACCGATTTCAGCGAAAGCATCGGTTCGCCGCCCGTAATGCTGATAGAGCGCAACAGAGGAATTTCATCAAGCCGCTTTAATAAAAGGTCAATCGGCAGCGCATTCGGGTCTTTCGGCTGGAGCGTGTACCCGACGGCGCAGTGCTCGCATCTCATATTGCACAAAGTCGTCGTTGTGAATTCAACGTTCGTCAATTTCATATCTCCATACTGGTCGACATCCATGTACGCTTCCCAAGGATCGTACTCCGGTGTGATCGGACGCAGTGTTGTGTTTTGTGTCATGACTATCTAACTCCTTTATAAATGGGGCATACTAACGTCTGCCAACTGTTAATTTTAGACCTGATCTGCCAAGATCGCAAGTAGCGGAACCATTGAAAAACGCCAAAAAATACGCTACCATTATAAAAAATGAATGGAGTGGAAGTATGGGGAATGCAGTAAACAGCAAAGATCAGCAGCTCGATTACCTGAAGAACAGACTCGATATGTTTATGAATGTCATTGATTCATTAGACCCTGAATCAACGGACGTTGAAGATATAGACCGGCTCATCGGCATGCTTGATGATCTGGAAGCAAAATACGAACGCTTTAAAAAGGATTGGGAATAACCCCCGGCGGATGCCGGGGTTTTTCTTTTTCCATAATGCGGCTGTATAAAAGGGCAGGGCCTACTGCAAAATAAGGAAAAATGCAGAAGGAGTGCTGGTCATGAAATGGTTTTGTTCAATTTGCTGCATGGCCGTTTTACTTGCAGGAGGCATCAACAGCGCAGAAGCCGTGCCGAATGAACGGATAAACTGGGGATTTAAACGCAGCGTCAATCATCAGCCGCCGGATGCCGGCAGACAGCTGGACAATCTGGTCAAAAAATATGATGCCTTTTATTTGGGCAATACGAAAGAAAAGACCATCTATTTAACGTTTGATAACGGATATGAAAATGGGTACACCCCGAAAGTGCTTGATGTGTTAAAAAAACATCACGTCACGGGCACTTTTTTTGTCACGGGTCATTTTGTGAAAGAGCAGCCTGATTTGATTAAACGGATGTCAAAGGAAGGCCATATCATCGGCAATCATTCTTTTCATCATCCTGATCTGACGACAAAAACGGGCGATCAGATTCAAGACGAACTCGATTCCGTCACGGAAGCTGTGTACAACATTACCGGAAAGCGGGACAACCTGTATCTCCGTCCGCCGCGCGGCGTATTCAGCGAATATGTCCTCAAAGAAACGAAGCGTCTCGGCTACCAAACCGTTTTCTGGTCCGTCGCATTTGTCGACTGGAAGGTTAACGAGCAAAAAGGGAAAAAATACGCCTATGATCACATGATAAAACAGGCGCATCCCGGCGCGATCTACCTTCTCCACACTGTTTCAAAGGACAATTCAGAAGCTTTGGACGATGCCATTACCGATTTGAAAAAAGAAGGCTACACGTTTAAAAGCATTGATGACCTGATGTTTGAGAAAGAAATGAAGCTGCCGCGCCTGTAAAAAACACCTCTCCTGGTAATGGAGAGGTGTTTTGTTATTTGATACATTTAATCAAAGCGGCCCAATCCAGATCCCCGAAGCCTTGTGCGATCCCGCTTTCAAAATGGCTCTTGGCCAGTTCGGCAAGAGGGAGTTTTGCGGAAACCTGTTCTGCGGCGGCGAGCGCCAGATTGGTATCTTTCAGCCCTAAAGACATTTTGAAGCCGGCCGGCTCAAATTTCTGCTCGGCCATTATGGTTCCGTAATTTTGATAGACGGGAGAGCCAAAGAGCGCACCGGCGATTTCTAAAAATTGTTTTTGTTCTAAACCGAACTTCTCCATCATTAAGAATGATTCAGATAACGCCTCCAGCATAGAAACGAGCAAGAAATTGACGCTGATTTTCGCGGCATTGGCCGTTTTTGTTTCTTCACCCGTATCAAATACTTGCTGACTCAGGATGTTAAGCAGCGGTTCGGCCTTTTTCTTCGCTTCTGCCGGTCCGGCTGTGATGATGCGAAGCTCGGCCTTCTCGGCGGCATCGGGGCGGCCGAGGACGGGAGCGGCAATAAAGGACTGCCCTCTGCCCGAATGTGCAGCGGAAAGCTGTTCTGACAGCGCCGTACTGATCGTGCTCATTGAAATATGAATGCCGTTTTCAGATAACCCGGCAATAATGCCGCAAGCTCCGAACGTCACGCCTGTTACAGCTTCATCGTCTGACAGCATTGAAAGCACAATGTCCGCATGTTCAGCTGCCTGGCGGGGCGTTTCGGCATATTCGGCCCCTTTATCCAGCAGGTCAGCCGCTTTTTCTTTCGTCCGGTTATATACAGTCAGGCTGTATCCGGCTTTCATGATATTTTCGGCGATGGGGCGGCCCATATTGCCGAGTCCGACGATGGCGATCTTCATTTGACAGTCCCTCCAATGAAAAGTTTTCCACCATTATACATGCGAAATGGTTATTCTGCTGTGTACAGGATTGCCACTTTCAGTTCAGGTTCTGAAGACCATCCGGAGTCTGAGGCGGCTTTCCCCTTATAAAATCCGCTAAACCGCGTTTTGATGATTGTTTTTGAACGGGGTTTTACAGTGAACGTTTTTGATTTGAATGTGACGTCCTTTATGTTTTCTGATAAATCCGGCGTGACAGAAATGGTTTGTTCCCCTTTTCCATAATGATTGATATAAAGCGTGCAGCTCATGCCCGCTCTTTTTCGCTCAATCAGATGGCTGCATTCGCTGCGGTGCTTCAAATATTCGACAGCCTCTTTTTCGGGCGCGAACTGTTTTAAGGAAAAAGCGGCATATTCGGTGGCAGGACTGATACCGGAAGCGGCCCCCATACTGAGAAAGATCAGAAACAGCCCCGCCGCGGGAAGCGTCCGCCTGAACGCGGCGGCACACCAGATTAACGCCGCAAAGTAAAGGACGACCCCGGGAATGACGGAGATATGGGCTCCGTCTTCAGACCAGGAAGAAAAGCCGAGCGACTCAAAGATGTAATCAGACACCGTACAGCCGTTATACAGCGGGGCAATGGACATAACACTGAATAGCAGGAGGACAGAAGAAATGATTTTGTGAGAAAAGATGGTAACGGCGCACACCTCTTTACGTTTTTTTCCAACATATCATGTTTTCTCAAAAAAAAGAACAGCCGGCAGCCGTTCTTACTTGAAAATATTAAACCAGCCTTTGCGGGCGAACCAAAACAGCATGGCGGCCACAAGAACGGCCATGACGCCCAAAACGATAAAATACCCGTATTTCCAATGAAGCTCAGGCATGTTATCGAAATTCATGCCGTAAACCCCCGCGATGAACGTCAGCGGGATAAAAATGGTCGAGACGATGGTTAATGTCATCATAATGGCGTTCATCCGGTTTGAATTCAGCGTCACATAGCTGTCCCGTAAATCTGACGTCATATCACGGTTTGACTCGATCAGCTCGGCCAGTTTTAACAGGTGGTCATAAATATCGCTGAAATATGCCTTCGTTTCACGGCTTTCTTTTACATGGTCAAGGCTCAAAATCCGGTACATTAAATCGCGCATCGGAATGATCGTCCGTCTCAGGTTCAAAAGATCAGTCCGCAATTCAAACACTTCATTCATTAATGTGCCGTAAGATTTATGGGTTCTGCTGTCTTCAATTTCATTCAGCCGGTCTTCAATTTTGTACAGCACGGGGAAATATTCATCGACAAGCTGATCCATAATCATATAAGTGATGTGCCCCGGCCCTTTTTTGGCTAATCCCGGAGAAGCGAAAAACCGTTCTCTCACCCTTGAGACGCCGGGCGATTCGTGCAAATGGAAGCTGACGATGAAACGGTCGGACTGAAAAATGTCCACCTCTTCCATTTCCAGTGTGTCCGGGTTCAAGGCGTGGAGCACATAAAAACGGTAGCCGTCATAATGGTCGATCTTCGGCCGCTGCATGTGCTGAAAGCAATCCTCGATCGCAAGCGGATGAAAGTGAAAATAATCCCGCAGCAGCTCGGTTTCATGCATCTCAGCGCCGAAAAAATCAATCCAGTACCATGCGATGTCCGGTTGTTCTGTACGTGATAGGGGGATATTATCTAATATCTCATTATGTGTTGTGATTGCGGTTATATGTATCATAAACAACCCTCCGCCTGCCATTATATCATGCGGCGTTATGAAGAAAAGTATACGAATTGCCGCCCGGCCGCTTCATGATATACTTGGACAAAAAGGGGTGGAGCATATGTGGAAGGAAACGGTTTCGGTCACGCCGCCGTATCATTTTGATAAAGTCCTTGAAAGGCTGTCGCTCGATCCGCTGAATGCGGTCGATCTTCATGCAAGATCAATCAAAGTGCCGCTCAGAACACGGGACGGCAAACTGTCCGTCATCACGGTTCAAGCGGAAGGCACCGCCGCAGACCCGGTCTTCCTCGTCAGCGGAGAAACGGACCGCGAGGAGATGATTGAACGGATCAAACACATTTTTCAGTGGGAACAGCCGCTTCAGCCGGTGCTTGATCATTTCTCAAAAACAAATCTGTCGGCGCTTTTTGAGGAGCATGCGGGAACCCCGCTCGTCTTGGAATATGACGTCTACAACTGTCTCATGAAATGCATCATCCACCAGCAGCTCAACCTGTCTTTCGCATTTACCTTAACGGAACGGTTCGTCCATGCCTTCGGTGAACAAAAAGACGGCGTCTGGTGCTATCCCGAACCGAAAACGATTGCGGCGCTTGAGTATCAGGACTTGCGGGAGCTCCAGTTCAGCATGAGAAAAGCGGAATATGCGATTGACATTTCACGCATGATTGCAGACGGAGCGCTCAATCTGGCGGAACTTACCCATTTATCGGATGAAGACATTATGAAAAAGCTGATCACCATCAGAGGCATCGGCCCGTGGACCGTCCAAAACGTGCTCATGTTCGGCCTCGGCCGCCCGAATCTGTTTCCTTTGGCGGATATCGGCCTGCAAAATGCCATCAAACGCCGCTTCGCCCTTGAGGATAAACCGTCAAAAGACGTGATGCTTCAGGTAAGCAGCGAATGGGCGCCGTATTTAAGCTATGCGTCCTTGTATTTGTGGAGAAGTATTGAATGAAAAACCGCTTTGATCATTTTTTGGAAACTTCCAGTGAAAAACATGAAGGAACCGCCGGCTGCATGTTATACTGAAAAGATGTGATATTTCAAATCAGCCGTTTTCCCAGGAGAAAGGCTTTATATAGAAACGGAGAGAAAAAAACGTGAATCAACATCAAAAAAAGGCGCCTGCCGAATTGAAAATCGGGCAGACATTTCCGCTGACCATCAAACGTCTCGGCATTAACGGAGAGGGCGTCGGCTATTTTAAGAAAAAAGTTGTCTTCGTTCCCGGCGCTCTGCCCGGGGAAGAAGTCGTTGCCGAAGCGACAAATGTGCAGCCGAAATTTTCAGAAGCACGCGTCAAAAAAATCCGCAAGCCGTCTGAACACCGCGTCACGCCGCCATGCCCGGTCTACGACCAGTGCGGCGGCTGTCAGCTTCAGCATCTGGCATACACCCAGCAGCTTCGCGAAAAACGCGACATCGTCATTCAGTCTCTGGAACGTCATACGAGATTCAATGTCGAAGAAATGAACATTAAAGATACGATCGGAATGGACAACCCTTGGAATTACCGGAACAAAAGCCAGTTCCAAGTCGGACGCTCGCAAAGCGGCAGCATCATTGCCGGCTTATACGGACTTGATTCCCATAAAATCGTCCCGATTAAGGAATGCATTGTCCAGCATCCGGCGACAAACAAAACAACGGGTATCGTCCGCCGTATTTTGGAAAAACACAACGTATCCGTTTATAACGAACGGTCCAAAAAAGGCGATGTCCGCACCATCGTGACGAGAGTCGGTTTTGAAACAGGCGAAGTGCAGGTCGTGCTTGTCACTGCGAAAGAGACACTGCCGAATAAAGATGAGATCGTCAAAGCCATTCAGAACCGGCTGCCGGAAGTGAAATCGATTATTCAAAACGTCAATGGCGCGCGCACATCCGTCATTTTCGGTGACAAAACAAAAGCGCTGGCCGGAAGCCATGCCATTCAAGAAGTGCTCGGTGACGTGTCATTTGAACTGAGCGCCCGCGCTTTCTTCCAGCTCAACCCTGAGCAGACGGTCAAGCTGTATGACGAAGTGAAACAAGCGGCTCAGCTGACAGGAAAAGAAAAAGTCGTAGACGCGTATTGCGGCGTCGGTACGATCGGCATGTGGGTTTCAAGCGGCGCAAAAGAGATCCGCGGCATGGACGTCATTAAAGAATCAATTGATGACGCGAAGAAAAACGCCAAAAAACACGGCATCAAAAACGCGGCATATGTCACAGGAACAGCCGAACACTGGCTCCCGAAATGGACGAAAGAAGGCTTCCGTCCTGACGTAGTCATCGTCGACCCGCCGAGAACGGGCTGTGACAGAACATTTTTAGATACCATCAAAAAAGTAAAACCGAAACGCTTCGTCTACGTATCCTGCAATCCTTCCACACTGGCGAAAGACTTGCAGACGCTGTCGAAGGACTATCGCGTCGAATATATTCAGCCTGTGGATATGTTTCCGCAGACGGCTCATGTGGAAGCCGTGGCGAAGCTTGTGTTGAAATCGTCTAACTAAAATAAACAATTCGTAATCAGACCTGGATTCGGTATAAACATTTCCGATTTCCGGGTTTTTTTTATGCGGAGCCTTTGCCCTGGCTGTCTTTTCTAAACTTTATGTTTCTTCTTTTCTCGGAGATCTTTATTTAAACTGACGAAAAGAGTTGAAAAACGTGTGGAAAAGCGAGTGAAAAACAGCCAATTTTGACCTCGTTTGTATAATGACGCTGTGGTGTATTATGACATTATTGGGATAATGTAAAATAATTTGATATCATTGGTTTGAAATGAAGTTGTAACATTATTCAACTGTAAAGTATTTATCATGCCAAAGTAAGTAGGTCTTTAATAAAAGATAAACAGGAGGTGAAACCGAATGAGAGATATTGGAATTTCAACAACTGAACGAAGGTTCTGAAGTAGAAGCTGTAAAAGGCAAGGGTGCTTACTTACACTAATCACCAGCGGCAGTTGGCACATCGATAAAAGATCAAACACACTAAAAAAGCATGTTTGGTCGTTATACATAATATGAAAGCCTAAACAGGAAAAGGACCCCAATTATTTCTCTTGTTCCAAAAAAAGGAATAAATATGAGGCGGAACCGCAAGAGATAACAACTCTTACAGTAATACCTGCGATGGTTATATTCTTAATAAGTAATTATTGCGACAATCATGCTTCATCATATAATGATGTTAGATTGACACTAGGCTAAAAAGTATTGCAGAAAAGGAAATGGATAATGAAATGGGTAAAGTATATAAAAGAAGTTGGTTTCACACGTTGTTGGCATTTTTAATATCACAGCTTTATTTTAATTTTGTAGAATTAACGGGATGGGGTCCGAATTATAGAGAAATGAATGGATTCCCAGCAAACATAGTTGAACTGGATTTCTTTCAAACATATCTTTCATTCTATGATAATCCATGGTTTAATATTGTCACTGTTTTCTTGGGGGTTTTCACTGTTATACAAATCATTACAGGTATAACAAAGAATATTCGAAATGAAAGCAATAACTTCTGACGCCTTATTTAATGATGAAAGAAAATGAACACTTTCTTATTAATCTTATGAATGAAGACTGCGGCACTTAGTCAGCAGTCTATTTTATTGGTTTTGGATCAGGATTACCGGATCGTAACCTTATACAAATATATATAGGTGATTGTATAAAGATATTAACATATGGGCTTTGAAAGCCGATCGACCCTTAGTACATATACTGTATAGAGCCAGAAGCCACTTGCTGCGTTGGTTATTTCTAAACCATGAGCAAATCCGAAAAGATCCAGATTGAAGTTCTTGAATTCTGTTAAGTTCAAGTTTATTTTCTCTTCCCATCCTCTTTACTTCATGTGATTCACAATCGGCAAGTTAAGGCTTTTTCTTTTTACATTCTCTTCAGTACTCAGATATACCCCCCCCCCCCCAGCCCCATTTGCTTAATCAACTTATTTCTTGAAATTTGTTTTATGGTAATAGGGAGAACTCATATGATATTCTATTTAGGTTGGACTCCTTTTTATCCAAAAAGAGCAAAAGTAAGGCCGCTAAGAAAGATGAAGGTCAGCGCTAATCTTAATAAACCACAATATATATAAAAATTAGGTGTAGATAATCATCACACTTTTTTCTCTCTCAGACCCTTTTAAAGGTTAAGGAGTTGACTGAGTTGATCAGAAATGAACGATATGGGGTTAACTATAGCGATAGTCTATTACGTTAACTCAATTAATGTGTTCTACTCCAGTTTGCTTTTTCACTTTTTAAGGTGTAAAAAGTGAAATGTTCAAAATTTACTATCGTTTGATAAGAAGTGCTGACACATGCTATAAGTGTAAAAGAAGCATGGTCAGTTTTTAATTTTGGGATAAAGGTTTGGCTGTATCCCATCATGAAAGGATTTGGATTTGTTATGACAGATAATTTCTGGCGTGAATTACCGCGGCCATTTTTTGTACTGGCACCAATGGAAGATGTGACGGATGTCGTTTTTCGCCATGTTGTGAGTGAAGCAGGCAGACCTGATGTGTTTTTCACAGAGTTTACAAACTCAGAAAGCTATTGTCACCCGGATGGGAAGGATAGTGTACGCGGCCGTTTGACTTTCACGGAGGATGAACAGCCGATGGTTGCCCACATATGGGGAGATAAGCCTGAAAACTTTCGCCAAATGAGTATTGGGATGGCGGAATTAGGGTTTAAGGGCCTGGATATCAATATGGGCTGTCCTGTCCCTAATGTGGCGGGGAATGGAAAGGGAAGCGGCCTGATTTGCCGTCCTGAAGTTGCGGCAGAATTAATACAGGCGGCGAAAGCAGGAGGTCTGCCGGTAAGTGTGAAGACGAGACTTGGCTACACGGATGTTGACGAATGGCGCGGCTGGCTGACACACATACTGAAACAAGACATTGCGAATCTTTCTATTCATCTGCGTACAAGAGCGGAAATGAGTAAAGTAGATGCGCATTGGGAGTTGATTCCGGAAATTAAGAAACTTCGTGACGAGATTGCGCCAGATACCCTTTTGACGATCAATGGGGATATTCCTGACCGGGAGACCGGCTTGAAACTCGCTGAACAATACGGTGTTGACGGGATTATGATTGGACGAGGCATTTTTACTAATCCGTTCGCCTTTGAAAAGGAGCCGAGAGAGCATAGCAGTAAGGAATTGCTTGATCTTTTGAGATTGCACCTGGATCTCCATGATGAGTATTCAAAAGAAGAAGCTAGAGCATATAAACCGCTCCCTCGCTTTTTCAAGATATATCTCCGCGGATTCCGGGGAGCAAGTGAATTAAGAAATCAATGCATGAATACAAAGTCAACAGATGAAGTGCGTGCATTGCTCGATGACTTTGAGAGAAAGTATCTTGATGGGATGGAGCAAGAGTGACATAAACAACTCTTCATCCGGCCCGGAGTTCGGTTTGAATTCCGGGTTTTTTGTGTGCAGCTTTACCCAGACAGATCCATGGCCGGTTTCGTCATGCAGAAATAAACGAATAATGGTACATTGATAGGACATACATCATAAAGGGGGGAGAGAAAAATGAAACGACTGTGCATCATCCCCTGCGGCAAGAAAAAAAATTTGGGATGTCCATTCAGATACAGGGCCGGTAAGGGCGGAAGACGCTTATCTCAGCCCGTTTCATCAGGCGTGCGAGCGATATGCGAAAGCATTTTTCGATGAGTGGGTGATTTTGTCGGCGAAGTATGGATTTCTTCGTCCGGATGATACTGTTCCCGGAAATTACGATGTCACTTTTGGAACCGGTCACCCGGAGATCATGGCAGCGGACGAGCTGCGCCGTCAATTTCATGAAAAAGGCTTTTCCGACGTCGAAGAGCTTGTCATGCTTGGCGGGAAAAAATACCGAAGCGTTCTAAACGCCGTCATCGGAGAGCATCAGCATATCACCTGGCCTCTGTCATCGTATAAAGGCATTGGTTACATGCTTCAAGCACTGAATCGGGCTGTTGAAGAAAAGGATGAACTGCAGCGCGTGGATATGAAAAAAAGAGTGTAACCACTCAAACGCCGTGATAGACTGTATGCGGAAGAATGAAGCAATAAAAGATTTCCGAGGAAATAAATACGTCGATCATTGTCAAAGACAGGGTGATGCCCGGTCTTTTTTGTATGCCATAAAACGAGACAAAGGGAACAGATCGAGACAAAATGAGACACCTGTCTCAAACTGTCTCCATTGAAAAAATAAAAACATTCATTTTACGGGCTTCAAAGGCTGGCATGCTTCTTGCATTTATAAGTGTGAACCCTAAATAGAAGGAGGCGCACAAAATGGAATTGTTAAAACGAGAAGGCTTGTCATTAACTGAGGAAAAAGCGCTGTGGATGTACCAAAAGATGCTGGAAATCAGGGGCTTTGAAGACAAAGTGCATGAACTTTTCGCGCAAGGAGTGCTTCCCGGATTCGTCCATTTGTATGCCGGTGAAGAAGCGGTAGCTGCGGGGGTGTGCGCTCATTTAGATGATGGCGACAGCATTACAAGCACACACAGGGGACATGGCCATTGTATCGCCAAAGGCTGTGATCTGGACGGCATGATGGCGGAAATATTCGGAAAAGCGACCGGACTGTGTAAAGGCAAAGGCGGTTCTATGCACATTGCGGATCTTGATAAAGGCATGTTAGGCGCAAATGGAATCGTCGGGGGCGGATTTACGCTCGCATGCGGATCAGCGCTCACGGCTAAATATAAACAAACTAAAAATGTAAGCGTTTGCTTTTTCGGAGACGGAGCCAATAACCAAGGCACCTTCCATGAAGGGCTGAACTTAGCGGCAGTATGGAACCTTCCTGTCGTGTTCATCGCCGAAAACAACGGCTACGGCGAAGCCACGACATTTGAGTACGCGTCAGCCTGTGATTCAATCGCCGATCGGGCGGCTGCCTACAACATGCCGGGGGTCACGGTGGACGGAAAAGATATTTTAGCGGTTTATCAGGCAGCCGGGGAAGCGATAGAAAGAGCAAGAAACGGCGGAGGCCCGTCTTTGATTGAATGTATGACTTACAGAAACTACGGCCATTTCGAAGGCGATGCCCAAACTTATAAAACAAAGGATGAAAAGACTGAGCATCTTGAAGAAAAGGATGCTATCCAAGGCTTTAAAAACTATCTTCTAAAAGAAACAGATGCAAATAAATTGTCAGACATTGAACAGCGAGTCAGCGAATCGATTGAAAAAGCCGTCTCGTTCAGCGAAAAGAGTCCTTATCCGAAAGAGTCTGAGCTGTTGACAGACGTCTACGTGTCATATGAAAAAGGGGGAATGTGAGATGGCGAGAGTCATAAGCATGTCGGACGCGATCAATGAAGCAATGAAGCTTGCGATGAGAAGAGATGAAAATGTGCTTGTAATCGGTGAGGATGTCGCCGGGGGAGCGGCGGTCGATCATTTGCAAGATGATGAGGCATGGGGCGGTGTACTCGGGGTCACAAAGGGTCTCGTACAGGAATTCGGGCGCAGCCGAGTGCTGGATACACCGATTTCTGAGGCGGGCTATATGGGTGCGGCCATGGCTGCGGCATCCACGGGGCTGAGACCGATTGCCGAGCTGATGTTTAATGATTTTATCGGAACGTGCTTTGACCAAGTGATTAACCAAGGGGCGAAATTCCGCTATATGTTCGGCGGTAAAGCGCAAGTGCCGATCACCGTCCGCACCACATACGGAGCCGGGTTCCGGGCAGCGGCTCAGCATTCGCAGGCGCTGTATGGCCTGTTCACCAGCATCCCGGGTCTGAAGACGGTTGTGCCGTCCAATCCGTATGACGCCAAAGGTTTGCTGCTGGCGGCAATAGAAGACAATGATCCGGTATTCTTTTTTGAAGACAAAACGTCCTACAGCATGAAGGGCGAGGTGCCGGAAGATTATTATACAATTCCGCTCGGAAAAGCGGATATCAAACGCGAAGGCAGCGACATCACGCTGTTTGCGGTCGGCAAGCAGGTTAATACCGCGCTTGAAGCGGCTGCACAGCTTTCTGAGAAAGGCATCGACGCCGAGGTGCTTGATCCCCGGAGTCTGTCTCCTCTAGATGAGGAAGCGATTTTCACATCGTTAGAAAAAACAAACCGGCTGATCATCATTGACGAAGCCAATCCGCGCTGCAGCATCGCCACGGATATTGCTGCGATTGTCGCCGATAAGGGCTTTGATTTGCTTGATGCGCCGATTAAGCGGATTACAGCGCCGCATACACCGGTGCCGTTTTCGCCGGTGCTTGAAGATCAATATTTGCCGACACCAGACCGTATTGTCAGCGTCACACTTGAATTGCTTGGCGAGCCGGCAATGAATTAAAGGAGGGATATAGAATGGCTGTAAAAGTAGTAATGCCGAAGCTTGGAATGGCGATGAAGAAAGGTGAAGTATCCGTCTGGAATAAAAAAGTCGGCGACCCGGTTGAAAAGGGAGAGAGCATCGCCAGCATCAACTCGGAAAAAATAGAAATGGAAATAGAAGCGCCTGAAAGCGGCACGCTTCTTCACATTAAAGTCAAAGAGGGAGAAGGAGTCCCCCCGGGAACGCCCATCTGTTATATCGGGGAAAACGGCGAAGAAGTGCGGGAGAAGGAGGCACCGGCTCCTGAAAATGCAGGGAAACCGCAAGCTGAACCTGAACATATTCCCGCTCCCAAAGCCGGGCAAAAGCGTAAACACCGCGTGAAAATATCTCCCGTTGCCCGAAAAATGGCGGAGAAAGCCGGGTTGAAAGTTGATACGCTGAACGGGACGGGTCCCGGAGGCCGAATTGTAAAAGCTGACGTCATCAAGGCGATGAAGACGGAAGCTGAACCGCAGTCTTCGGTTCAGACGGCACAGCCGGAGGAAAAACCGGCTTCAGCGATGAGAAAAGTGATTGCAGACCGAATGCACAAAAGCCTGCAAAACAGCGCCCAGCTGACGTTGACGATGAAAGCGGACATTACGGAGCTTGTAAAATGGCAGCAGCAGCTCGCCGACAGCGCGAAAAAGCGGAGCGGTGTTAAACTGACGGTCACACATTTCGTATCCCGGGCCGCGGTGCTTGCGCTGAAACAGCATCCTGAGCTGAACAGCTCTTATCAAGAGGAGCGGATCATCACCTATCCATATGTCCACCTCGGGATGGCGGTTTCTCTTGAAAACGGTCTCGTCGTGCCGGTGATCCGGGATGCGGAAAAGCTTTCATTCCTTGAGCTTGCGGATCACATCAGCACATCGGCACGCCGGGCGCGGGAAGGCAATGCTTCCGGAGATGACCTGCACGGATCGACATTTTCTATTACAAATCTCGGGGGTTACGGAATTGAGCATTTCACCCCGATTCTTAATTCGCCTGAAGCCGGTATTCTCGGAGTGGGCGCAAGCTATGAAACGCCGGCATTTAAAGGAGATGAGCTTGTCAAAAGCATCATGCTGCCGCTGAGTCTTACCTTTGATCACAGAGTATGTGACGGCGCCCCGGCTGCGGACTTCCTGAAAACGGTCAAAGCGCTGCTTGAAGAGCCTGCCGGTTTGATTTTATAGAGAGAGGTGAAAAAATGAAACTAGCCATTATCGGCGGCGGGCCGGCCGGATATGCAGCTGCCGTGACTGCCGCGCGGAGAGGAGCAGAAGTCGTTCTGATCGACAAAGGGCCGCTCGGAGGCACTTGTCTCAATGAGGGGTGCATCCCGACAAAGTCGCTTTTGGAAAGTGCGAATGTGCTCGATAAAATCAGGCATGCAAATACATTCGGCATCGAACTGCCGCAAAACATTACACTCAATTGGAACCGCATGCAGGGGCGCAAACGGCAAATCGTCAGCCAGCTCGTGCAGGGAATTCAATACTTAATGAAAGCAAATCAGATTAAAGTCATCAGCGGGACAGCCTCATTTCTCACAGAGCAGACATTGCTTGTTGAAGAAGAAGGAGGCGCAAAAGACATTCTGGAAGCGGACCGGATATTGATTGCATCCGGATCTGAACCGGCGGAGCTGCCGTTTGCCCCATTTGACGGCGATTGGGTAATCGACAGCAAAGATGCGCTTTCTTTACAGAAAATCCCTTCGTCTCTGCTCATTGTCGGGGGAGGTGTGATCGGCTGCGAATTTGCCTCTTTATTCAGCCGGTTTAAAACGAAAGTGACGGTGATTGAATCGGCTGACCGGCTGCTCCCGGCAGAAGACGGGGAAATCGCCGCCGCTTTCGAAGACTCTTTAAGAGACAGCGGGGCTGATATTCAGACAAAAGCCGCCCTTCAGCGGATTGACAAAGAAAGGAAAACCGCCGTGTGGACAAAAGACGGAAAAGAAATTGAGGCTCAGGCTGATCACATTTTGGTTGCAATCGGCAGAAAGCCGCGTTTGCAAGGGGTGAATTTGGATCAAGCCGGCATCCGGTATTCTCCGCGCGGGATTGAAGTCAATGACCATATGCAGACCAATGTGCCTCATATATATGCGTGCGGCGATGCGGCCGGAGGGATGCAGCTAGCGCATGCCGCCATTCATGAAGGAATCACAGCCGCCGCGCATGCCTCGGGAAAGGACAGCAAAGTCAATATGCGGGCGGTGCCCCGCTGTATTTATACATCGCCGGAAATGGCAGCTGTCGGGCTGACGGAAACACAGGCGAGAGAGACATACGGAGATGTGAAAATCGGAGAATGCTCATTTTCTGCTAACGGAAAAGCGTTAATTAAGCATCAGTACGGCGGCAAAATGAAAATCATTGCCGAGCCGGAATTCGGAGAAATCGTCGGGGTGTCAATGATCGGGCCGGACGTGACGGAATTGATCGGTCAGGCGGTCATGATGATGAACGGTGAAATGACGGCGGATATGTCGGAGCACTTTATCGCGGCGCATCCGACTCTGTCAGAAACGCTTCAGGAAGCCCTGCTGAATGTCACCGGACTTGCGGTGCATTCCGTATAACCGGAATACCCTTTCTCAGATGAGAAGGGGTATTTTTCGTTGAAAGCGCTTTACTTTTCCCCTACAATATATGAAAAGATGGTCTGAACAGGGGGGAGCGAATACAATGAATGTCATTCGGAATGATTTTAAAACCTGGAAGCGTTTTGTGAAAGAAGGCGTGCTCGATGAATCCCGTATTCAGAAGCGGGTGGCCGCTTCATGGCACCGCTGCAAAAAAGCCGACGTCAACCCGTATCTAGAAAAGGGACCGAATGTAATGCCGGCAGATCATTTAGAAAGGCAGGCCGAAAAGCATGCGTTATTTTTAGCGGCCTCAACGCCGCACGCAGAAAGAATGAAAACGGCGATGCGGGAAATGGAAATGATGGTTCTTCTGATTGATTCTGACGGCGTTGTCCATTCAGTTGACGGCCACCCGCGCACCATTCATGAAGCGAACCGCATCAATTTCTTAAAAGGCGCCCGCTGGACGGAAACGGCCGTCGGCACGAATGCGATCGGGACAGCTCTTTATACAAATGAACCGGTCATGATACACGGCTCTGAACATTATTCGCTCGCTTCTCATCAATGGAGCTGTTCCGCCGCGCCCATCCGTTATGAAGACGGGCGGCTGGCGGGTGTCATTGATATTTCCTGCCCCGCCGCCCGCGCTCAGCCTTTTATGCTCGGAATTGCCTCCTCCATCGCTTATACGGCGGAACGGGAGCTTGCCCTAAAGATCAAAATGACAGAACTTGACATGATCAGCAAATTCGCCGGGCTTACCCGGTCTCACGATCCGATCGTGCTTTGCAATGAAATGAGCCGGGTTATCGCCGCAAGCCGTCCCGTTCAGCATTTTACCGGACATATGCTGCGCGAGCTTGAGGAACAGGGCTATCATATCAAGCAGACGAAGCGGGAGGAGAACGGCTTCTCATGCATTTACTTATCTAAACGAGAAGAAAAGCCGTCGTTTATATTTCATGGTGCGGCAGGCAAAAGCCCGTCATCCCGACATATGCTCCAGCAGCTGGAGCTTGTCGCCCGAACGGACGCAACCGTTTGTCTTACGGGAGAAACCGGGACGGGAAAGGAGATTGCCGCCCGGGCGATTCACAACAACAGCTCCAGGAAAAACGGCCCGTTTATCGCTGTCAACTGCGGGGCGGTCCCCGAAAAGCTGATTGAAAGCGAACTGTTCGGCTACTCGGAAGGCGCCTTCACCGGAGCCAAACGGAAAGGACATAACGGCGCTTTGCAAAAAGCCGATAAAGGCACGCTTTTCCTCGATGAAATCGGAGAAATATCACACTCCATGCAGGTCGCTCTGTTACGGGTGCTGCAGGAGCGGAAAGTCACCCCGGTCGGCGGGACAAAAGAGATTCCCGTTGACATCAGAATTATCACTGCCACCCACACTGATCTGAGACAGCTTGTCGAATGCAAAAAGCTGAGAGAAGATTTATTTTACCGGCTTCACGTCTGTCCGATCCACCTCCCTCCATTAAGAGAACGCACCGAAGACATTCCCGGCCTCTTCCTTGAATTTCAGCGAAATCGCGGCTGGCGGGGGGAGCTTCCTGATGATTTTTTAGACCTATTAAAGAGCCGGAAATGGCCGGGGAACATCAGGGAATTGTTTAATGTATTTGAACGTCTTTCCGTCATGTTCCCGGACGGACGGCTGTCAGGGCGCCCCATCGCAGCCCTGCTTGAAGCGTCAGGTCTTAAAGAGGCGGCCGAGTCTTATGAACAGGAAGAAGCGTCCCCTGTCTCCATCCGGGAGCACATTCAGAAAAACATCATCGTAAACGCGCTTGAATCAGCGAAGGGGAATGTTACACAGGCCGCCAAAATGGCCGGAATCCCGCGGAGCACGTTTTACAAACGCCTCAAAAAATTCAAACTCACCGCCGGACAATTGTAAGAAACAAGCATACTTCTCTTGGCTGCCGGACACGTTATGTGTGAGGCCTAAAGGAGGTTTGAGACGTGAATACACAGCGTGCGAAAGACATTTCGGAATCCGCCGCCATGGCGTATGTGACGTATGAAGGAGTTCCGATTTATATTCAGCATGTCAACGAAGACAAGGAAACAGCCAGGATTTTTCCGATCGGAAATCCACAATTTGAGCAGGAAGTGCTGCTTTCTGATTTACAAGAGCATTTTTGAGAAGGGGTCTGCTGATGACAGCAGGCCTTTTTTGTACCTGTGGGAACTTTCCCGATTTTTGAGAAAAATAACTAAAAATGATCAAATGATCTAACTCCTCCAAACCCGGTACAGATCGGACCTTCTCATGATATAAATAAAATGTAAACGTTATCAGAGGAGGGCTTCACATGACAGACAAATCATTCTCAATCGTTATTGCAGGCGGCGGCAGCACATTTACCCCCGGAATTGTATTAATGCTTTTGAACCACCTGGAAGAGTTTCCGATCAGAAAGCTGAAACTTTATGACAATGATAAAGAAAGGCAGGAGCGGATTGCGGGTGCGTGTGAGGTATTCATAAAAGAAAAAGCGCCGGACATTGAATTTTTGGCGACTGATGACCCAGAGACGGCTTTTACGGATGTTGACTTCGTCATGGCGCATATCCGCGTTGGAAAATATGCGATGCGCGCACTCGATGAACAAATCCCGCTGAAGTACGGCGTGGTCGGCCAGGAAACATGCGGGCCGGGCGGAATCGCATACGGCATGCGCTCTATCGGCGGTGTTCTGGAGATTCTTGATTATATGGAAACGTACTCGCCTGACGCATGGATGCTGAATTACTCCAATCCGGCGGCGATTGTGGCCGAAGCTACACGGCGCCTCAGACCGAATTCAAAAATATTGAACATCTGCGACATGCCGGTCGGAATTGAGGATCGCATGGCGAACATCCTCGGATTATCTTCACGAAAAGAAATGAACGTCCGTTACTACGGCTTGAACCACTTTGGCTGGTGGACGTCCATCACCGATCGAGAGGGCAATGATTTAATGCCGAAGCTGAAAGAGCATGTCCGTGAATACGGCTACGTTCCGAAGACGGAGGCCGAACAGACTGAAGCAAGCTGGAATGACACATTCAAAAAAGCGCGCGACGTACAGGCGGCTGATCCGGATACGCTTCCGAACACATATCTGCAATATTACTTATTCCCGGATGATATGGTGAAAAAATCAAACCCGAACCATACGAGAGCCAACGAAGTCATGGAAGGGCGGGAAGCTTTCATTTTCAGCCAATGCGATATGATTACGCGCGAACAATCATCGGAGAACAGTGAAATTAAAATTGATGATCATGCTTCCTATATCGTCGACCTTGCCCGGGCCATCGCTTACAACACAGGGGAGAGAATGCTGTTAATCGTTGAAAATAACGGCGCGATCGCAAACTTTGATCCGTCAGCCATGGTTGAGATTCCTTGTCTCGTAGGTTCAAACGGACCGGAACCGCTCTCAGTCGGGAACATACCGCAATTTCAAAAAGGCCTGATGGAACAGCAGGTGTCTGTCGAAAAACTGACGGCTGAAGCGTGGGAAGAGCGGTCGTTTCAAAAGCTGTGGCAGGCGCTGATCCTGTCAAAAACAGTGCCGAATGCCCGTGTGGCAAGACTGATTCTTGAAGATCTGATGGAGGCTAATAAAGACTACTGGCCTGAGCTTGATGTAAGCCCGTCTCCTATTTCCTGATGACAATCTTCCCCGTTTTCTTTATCTGTTATTCTATATAATAGAAAGAAAACGGGGGGATTTTTGGGATGAGTCTTGAAGAACTGGTTAATCAGCATTACGCGAAATTAAATGACAACGATTTTTATATTTTAAAATATATATTGAATCATAAGCATACGTGCTACCATCTCGGTATCAATGACATGGCGAAAGCCTGCAATGTCTCTCGGTCTTCCATCCTGCGGCTCGCCCAAAAACTGGGCTTCAGCGGCTATAGTGAATTCCGTGTTTTTCTGAAATGGGAGGATCAGCCTGAAGAGGGCGAGAATATGACGTTTGAAAAGCTGCTGGATGATATTGAAGCCAATGTAAAATACGTGAAGTCAAAAGATATGACGGAGATGTGCCGGCTGATAGATGAAGCAAAACGGATTTTCGTTTACGGATCGGGGACGGCTCAGAGGGTGTGCGCCCGTGAGCTGCAGCGGATGTTTGTATCCCGGCGGAAGTATCTGATTTTAATTCAGGACATCACAGAGTTTGATATCATGTGTGATGATTTTAAGGTTGATGACGTATTCATCATTATTTCTTTATCAGGCGAAACACCCGAATTAATTCCGCAGGTAAGGACCCTGTCCGCAAAGGGAGTTCCGTTTATTTCAATCACCAATCTGAAAAACAACGTCCTGGCGCAAACGACGCCGTATAATCTTTATGCGACCAGCAAGCCGGTGACGTTAAGCGATAAAACGGAAATCGTCGCATTTGCCCCGTTTTTTCTGGTGGGCGAAGCGTTATTCCGTGCATATGTTGATTATAAAGAGCTCGAAAATTTTGATAAATAGCGGGAGGTCACGTGAAATGATGCAAAAAGTCCAGCGCTTCGGCAGCGCGATGTTTGTGCCTGTTTTGTTATTTGCATTTTCCGGTATTATTGTCGGTCTGAGCACGCTGTTTAAAAATAAAACGCTGATGGGGCCGCTGGCTGATCCTGACGGGCTTTGGTATCAATGCTGGTACGTCATTGAACAGGGCGGCTGGACCGTCTTTAATCAGATGCCGCTCCTGTTTGCGATCGGCATACCTGTCGCCTTAGCGAAAAAAGCGCAGGCGCGGGCTTGTTTGGAAGCGCTTACAGTTTATCTGACATTCAATTACTTTATCAATGCGATTCTGACGGTTTGGGGCGGGGCTTTTCATGTCGATATGACTCAGGAAGCCGGCGGAACGAGCGGGCTGACGATGATCGCCGGGATCAAAACGCTTGATACGAATATTATCGGCGCCATCTTTATTTCATCTATTGTCGTGTATTTGCACAATCGTTATTTTGATAAAAAACTGCCGGATTTTCTGGGGATTTTTCAAGGCTCTTCCTACATCGTTATCATTTCTTTCTTCATTATGATACCGATTTCACTTGCGGTGGCATACGTATGGCCGATGGTTCAGTCCGGAATCGGCTCGCTGCAAAGTTTTCTCGTTTCTTCCGGGGCGATCGGCGTGTGGATTTACACCTTCCTGGAGCGGATTTTAATTCCGACCGGCCTGCATCATTTTATTTACTCGCCGTTTATTTACGGTCCGGCTGTGGCTGAAGGCGGTATCGTCACCTATTGGGCCCAGCATCTCGGGGAATACTCTCAAAGCGTCAAACCGCTGAAAGAATTGTTCCCGCAGGGGGGCTTCGCGCTTCACGGCAACTCGAAAATCTTCGGCATTCCGGGAATCGCGCTCGCTTTTTACGCCACGGCTTCAAAGGAAAAGAAAAAAATCGTCGCCGGCCTTTTGATCCCGGTCACCTTGACGTCCATTGTCGCAGGGATTACAGAGCCGATTGAATTTACATTCCTTTTTATCTCGCCGTTTTTATTTGCGGTTCATGCTTTGCTTGCCGCTTCCATGGCAACCGTCATGTATATGGCCGGCGTCGTCGGAAATATGGGAGGCGGTTTGATCGAAGCTGCGACCTTGAACTGGATCCCGCTGGCGTCAAGCCACGGCTTGACGTATGTATACCAGATCATCATCGGGCTGTGTTTTACCGCTGTTTACTTTTTCGTCTTCCGTTTCCTCATTCTCAAATTCAACATCGCCACACCGGGCAGAGAAAAAGAGGAAGGGCAGGAAACAAAGCTTTATTCGAAAAAGGAGTACAGAGAACGGAAGCAGGCTTCAAAAGAAACGGCTGCGGCAGACGAAACACAGCGGGATACAGCCGCTTTGTATATTGAAGCGCTGGGCGGAAAGGACAATATTACGGAGGTCACCAATTGCGCCACCCGTCTACGCGTCACTGTCGCTGATGAATCAAAGGTCAAAAGTGACGCCGATTTCAGAGAGCTGGGAGCCCACGGCGTCGTCAGAAAAGGCAGGGCGCTTCAGGTCATTGTCGGATTAGGCGTTCCGCAAATGCGGGAGCGCATTGAACAGCAATTGGATCAATAAGGTCAAAACCTTCCCCTCCCCGGGAAGGTTTTATCTTTTTCGCAGATTATTAAAAAAACGGCACACCAAATTTCTTTATTCATTTGCCGGAAAGGCATAAAATAATAATATTGAACAAAGGATTTGGAGGCTTACACATGTCAAAGGCTTTATCATATGTAAAACCGTATTCCCTTTTGGCGGGAATCGCTCTGTTTTTCATGCTCATCGAGCTTGCGGTAGAGCTGATACAGCCCCTGCTGATCGGGAAAATCATTGACGAAGGAATTTTAAAGCAGGATCTCGGTACGGTTTGGCTGTGGGGCGGCGTGATGATCGGACTGACCGCGGTTTCATTCGCATCGGGAATTTTAAATTCATTCTACTCCGCCCACATCAGCCAGAGCTATGCGTATGATACGCGAAAAGGGCTTTTTCAAAAAATTCAATCCTTCTCTTATTCGACGTTTGCGCAATTCTCATCCACATCGTTTATCACCCGGCTGACAAACGATGTGACGCAGGTCCAGAATATGCTTTTCATGAGTCTCCGGTTTATGCTTCGTGCGCCGTTAATGATCGCGGGCGGCATTATTCTCTCGCTGACCGTCAATGTGAAACTCGGGTTTTTTCTGCTGATCACGGTGCCGATTTTGCTTTTGTTTTTGCTGTGGGTGCTGAAAAGAGGCGGCGCGCTGTTTCGGTCTGTGCAAAAGCGGCTTGATCAGGTCAACACGATCATGCAGGAAAACCTGACGGCGATCAAACTGATTAAAGCGCTCCTCCGTGCAAACCACGAAGTGAAACGTTTTTTGAAATCGAATACGAAGCTGATGGAAAAAACGGTCTCCGCTTTTCGTCTCGTGGAAGCGGCGATGCCGATTTTAATGCTGCTGATGAACAGCTGCATTTTGTTTATCTTATGGTTCGGCGCCAAAAGCATTGCTCAGGGCGGAGCGCAGGTCGGCGATGTCGTTTCCGTCATTAACTATGCGACGCGGATTACAGGCGCGCTGTCCGTCCTGCCATTTCTCATTATGGTATTTTCCCGGGCGAAGGCTTCCGGAGAAAGAATCGGCGAGGTGCTGGAAACAGAAGGCGGCGAGGGAACGGGGCACGACCCGGCACGGGCGCTTGCAGGCGGGATTGAGTTTCGCGAAGTGTCCTTCCGCTATCCGGACATGGAAAAAGACGCGCTGCATCACGTGTCCTTTTCTGCCAGCCCGAGAGAAACGGTTGCCATTATGGGCGCGACAGGTTCAGGGAAATCAACGCTTTTTCAGCTGATTCCGCGCCTGTACACGGCTGATTCGGGCAGTATTTTCATAGACGGCAAACCGATCGGTGAATTCTCCGCTTGCGGGCTGCGCAGGGAAATCGGCTATGTGCCGCAGGAAGTGCTTCTGTTTTCGGGCACAATCCGTGAAAATATCGCCTGGGGACGGGAGGATGCTTCACTAGATGAAGTAATGGAAGCGGCCAAAGACGCGCAAATCCATGACACGATTATGAAACTGTCAAACGGATACGACACGGTGCTGGGACAGCGGGGCGTCAATTTGTCAGGCGGGCAGAAGCAGCGGATTTCCATCGCGCGCGCTTTTATCAGAAAGCCGTCCCTCCTGCTGTTAGATGACAGTACGAGCGCGCTCGATCTTCAAACGGAAGCGAAGCTTTTACAAGCCATCAGATCCTATGAATGCACGACACTGCTTATTACGCAGAAAATAACGACCGCGATGAAGGCTGACACCATCTTATTGCTTGAAGACGGCGAACTGCTGGCAAAAGGCACGCACAAAGAGCTGATGGCACAGTCTCATCTGTACCGGCAGATTTATGAATCACAATTCGGAAAGGAGGGAGCTGACAGTGGAGAAAGACATTCGTAAACCTTTCCGATATCCGAAAATACCGCTCAAACCAAATGAAGGCGGCAGAAAACGCGCGAAAGCAAAAGATACAAAAGGCACGCTGCGCAGAATCTGGTCGTATGTAGCCGAGAAAAAAGGGCTTTTAACCCTTGTGATCATCATGGTAGTCATAAGCGCCATATTCGGCCTGCTCGGACCGTTCGTCATCGGGAAAGCAATTGATCATTTTATCGTCGGACGGACGACGGACGGATTGGCGGGGGTGCTGTTCTTGCTGTTTGGGATTTACCTCGTGCAATCATTGTCCTTATGGTTTCAAAACTATTGGATGATCAATATTTCGCAAAGCACCGTGTTTAAAATGCGGAGCGAACTGTTCACCCATCTGCATGAGCTGCCGATACCGTTTTTTGATAAACAGCGCCTCGGCGACTTGATGAGCCGGGTTACCAATGATATCGAAAATGTCAGCTCCACTTTAAATACATCCGTCATTCAAGTGCTGTCGAGCGTCATTACATTCGTCGGCACAATCGCCGTCATGCTGTACATGAGTCCGCTTTTAACATTGATCACGCTTTTGATTATTCCGATCATGCTTTTGAGCATTAAATGGATCACCAACCGGACGGGACTCCTGTTTAAGCAGCAGCAGAAAAACCTCGGCGAGCTGAACGGTTTTATTGAAGAGTCGATATCAGGAGCGAAGGTCATTAAAGCCTATTCGAGGGAAGACCGCGTCATGGAGCAATTTTTAGAAAAAAACGCGGCGTTACAATCATCAGGGTTTTGGGCGCAGACAATTTCGGGATTCATTCCGAAAGTCATGAACTCTTTAAACAATTTAAGCTTTACGATTATAGCGGCGGTCGGCGGGCTGTTTGCGCTGAAGGGGTGGATTTCGATCGGTTCCATCGTCGTATTCGCAGAATACTCGCGGCAGTTCACGCGCCCTTTAAATGATTTAGCCAATCAGTTCAATACGATGTTATCGGCCATCGCCGGGGCTGAACGGGTGTTTGACGTGCTGGATGAAAAAGAGGAGCGGGAAGATGAAGAGCATGCGACGCACCAGCCGATCAAAACGGGAGAGATTGAATTCCGAGATGTCTCCTTCGGCTATCAGGAAGACAGCCTGATCTTAAAACATCTGTCCTTCAGCGTTCCGAAAGGACAGTCAATCGCCTTCGTCGGACCGACCGGAGCGGGTAAAACGACCGTTACGAGCCTGATCGCCCGCTTTTACGAGCCGAATAACGGGAAAATCCTCATCGACGGAACGGACATCAAAAAACTGACGAGATCCAGTCTGAGAAAAAACATGGGGTTTGTCCTGCAGGATTCCTTTCTCTTTCAGGGCACCATCAGGGAAAATATCCGTTACGGCCGTCTGGATGCATCTGACCAAGAGGTGGAGGCAGCCGCAAGAGCCGCCAATGCCCACGGATTCATCGAACGGCTCCCGAAAGGCTACGATACCGTCCTTACCCAAAACGGCGCGGGCATCAGCCAAGGACAAAAACAGCTTATTTCCATCGCGAGAGCTGTGCTGGCGGACCCTGTGCTGCTCATTTTGGATGAAGCGACGAGCAACATTGATACGGTGACGGAAGTGAAAATACAAGAAGCGCTCGGCCGTTTAATGGCGGGCAGAACAAGCGTCATCATCGCTCACAGGCTGAATACGATTCAAAAAGCCGATCAGATTCTTGTGCTGAAAGACGGCGAAATGGCTGAAAAAGGAACCCATGCCGAATTGCTCAGCCAGAACGGGTTTTACCGGGAATTATATGAAAGCCAGTTCCGGGAATCATAGATAGGGAAAAAGACCTCCGACAGAGTGCGGAGGTCTTTTTTTGCGAAGACAAATAGTACTTTTAAGTTATTTTCGTTAAATGTAACAAAATTACTTGACGTAAATAAGTTATGTATATATACTAGCTTACATAAAGTAAGTGATAATAATTTTCAAGGAGGATTTTATGAATAAATCATTCGAAACAGGAACACTGCTTTTAAGGGTTGTAACAGGTATTATCTTTTTTGTTCACGGTTTATCCAAGTTTCAAGGGTTGGAAGGAACTACGCAATTTTTCCAGAGCATCGGGCTTCCGGCCTTTATGGTCTACGTCATCGCGACGATTGAGCTTGTCGGCGGGGTTCTGATCTTTTTCGGTTTGGCGACGCGCATAATCGGCGTTCTGTTTGCCCTCACATTAGTCGGCGCCATCTTCACGGCGAAGCTTTCCTCACCATTTATGGGCGGATCGGAATTTGATTTCATCTTACTGGTTGCGTCAATTCACTTAGCGCTTTCAGGAAGCCGACTGCTTTCATTGGATCAGCTCCTTTTCAAATCAAAAAAGGGAGAAACTTTTTCAGCATAAGAAAGAAGGCGTTCAAATGACCGGCATTCATCAAGATACGGCAATCGGTTATGTCAAATTGACCATTAAAAATATGGAACGGTCGCTCGGCTTTTATCGGAATGTCATCGGCCTTCAAGTCATCTCGCAGACAGATCGTTCTGCAGAACTGTCAGCAGACGGAAAACGCGTCCTGCTGGTGCTTGAAGAAAATCCGAGCGCCGTCGTTCTGCCGGAGCGGTCTGTCACCGGCCTTTACCATTTCGCGATACTTCTGCCTGACCGGAAAGAACTCGGCATCGCATTGGCCAGGCTGATTGAAAACGGCATCGCGCTCGGGCAGGGGGATCACGCAGTCAGTGAGGCTCTTTACCTGTCTGATCCGGACGGCAACGGCATTGAAATATACGCCGATCGTCCCCGCAGCACGTGGCGCCGGGATGCAGAGGGCAATTACGTCATGCAAACGGCGCCCGTCGATGTGGATGGGCTTTTGGAAGAAGCCGGAGCTGAACGGAAAAGCCGTCTCCCGGAAGGAACCGTAATCGGTCACATCCATCTTCATGTGACGGATTTACAGGAAGCCAAAGCGTTTTACACCGATATCCTCGGTTTTGACATTGTCGGCAATTACGCGGGCATGTCCGCTCTGTTTGTTTCAGCGGGAGGGTATCACCATCACATCGGTCTGAATATATGGGCCGGAAAACATGCGCCGCCGAAACCGGGAAATGCAAGCGGGCTGGATTATTACACCATCGCGCTGCCGCATCAAAAAGAGCTGTCACGTGTGACAAAAGCGCTGACCGATGCCGGCTTTGAGATCGAAGAAAAAGAAGAGGGCGTATTCGTCAAAGACCCTGTATCAGGGGCGGATATCGCATTTACACTGTAAGAAACAACCCTTGCCGTCTAACCGGCAAGGGTTTTTATTTTTCCGAAGTTTTCTTGGGAAGGCTCGGGAAAGAAGAACGTCGATTTGCAATATACACACGGCTTTTGTGTGACTGAAGAGAGCGAACATCTCAGTGAGGCGCAAAAATGATGCGTGGAGCCCGCCATCGCCTGCCCGGGCTCAGGGCATCCGCTGGATTGAAAATGGTGTCCGTTCGGCGGATCAGGGAGCAGTATGGGCAGACTTTGAATAGAAAAAGGGAAAAGCCGCATCCGGTCACAAGATGCGGCTTTTCATATACAATTTACAATTGTGTGAAAAATGCCCAAAATAAATTGTGCTTCCTGATTCTTCCTGATATGATAAGCCGAAAAAGGAGAACCTCAACAAATGAATTCAAATGCAGCACAGACGGAACAGTCTATGAAGCATAACGGAAACCGGATGACGGTCAAGGACTTTATCATTCTTGCCAAACCGGGGATTATCATCTCAAATTCACTCGCCGCATTAGGCGGATTTTGGATCGCGTGGCTTCAGTCGGAAAGGACGGGCGGAGGGCCCGGTATATTTGCCGCCATGGCGGTTGCCATGATCGGAACGGCGTTAGTCATGGCGTCAAGCACTGTTTTTAATAACTTCTTTGACCGCGGCATGGACGCAAAGATGGCGCGAACCCGCACCCGCGCCAGCGTCACGGGAAAAATACCGCCGACGGTCATGATCCTGTACGGCACATGTCTCGGCGCATGCGGATTCATCATGCTTGCTTCGCTTAATGTACTGACCGCCGTTCTTGGCCTGCTTGCATTTTTGCTGTATGCCGTCGTTTATACGCTTTGGTTTAAAAGACAATCCGTCTGGAGCACATTTGTCGGCAGCTTTCCCGGGGCGGCTCCGCCTTTAATCGGTTATTGCGCGCTGGCCGGGTACATTGATATGCCCGCGATTTTGTTATTCGCGATTATGTTTTTGTGGCAGCCGCCGCATTTCTGGGCGATCGGAATCAGGCGAAAGGAAGAGTATCGTGCCGCCGGCATTCCGCTTTTGCCGATCATAAAAGGCAATCGCGTCACAAAAATAAAAATGCTGCGCTATATCGCCGTTCTGACTGCGGTTTCGCTGCTCGTTCCTCTTTATATAGACGTCAGCCCGTTTTATACCGCAACCGCTCTCCTGCTCGGGGCCATCTGGCTGTACCGGAGCGTCAAAGGCTTTCAGGCGGCGGATGACACGCAATGGTCGAAGGGGATGTTTTTTTATTCGATTGTTTATTTCAGTCTGCTTTTTCTTATTTTAATGGCTGATTCGTTTATCAATGCGGTTCTCAGAACGTAAACAGGCGGCCTGCAGATACAGAGCCGCCCCGTTTTGTTTATGCTTTTTTGATGAGAGCCAAAATATCTTCAAGCCAGGAAATATAATTCCGTTCCCGCTCAAGCGCTTTTGTCAGCACGAGATAATGGCCGAAATCAGGAGAAGAAAATGAATCCGCCTCCGCGGACGATGTCATCAGTTCTTGATAACTGTTTTCCAGATCGGACAATTTCTCCTTCCGTTTTACGAGCTGATCGGTGAATAGCTCATCAGCTTCTTCCTGCGTCAAAGCTGAGATGAAATAAGCCTTCAGCATAAATTCATCCTTCACCGTTTCCGGAATCGGGTCTTTTTTCGTCAGCCAGGCAGCAAGCTCCAGCTCTCCCTTGTCAGTCAGCGTGTACATTTTTTTCTCAAGCTTCGTTCCTTGAATCGCAGTGCGAAACGTAATAAATCCCTCAGCCGTCAGTTTTTTTAATTCCGGATAAATCTGGCTGTGCTTTGCGCTCCAAAACTGGCCGAGCTCTTCCTTAAAATAGCTCGATATATCATATCCGCTCAATTCGCCTTTTCGCAAAAGCCCTAAAATCGCGTACTTTAAAATTCTCATGTTGTCCTCCAAGCCCATTCATTTGACAGCTAGTATACCATACGGCCGCTTAAAAACGCAGAAGCGCCGGATGCTTGTCATTGAATCCGCGGCGGCAAAATCAGCAAAATATGCAGAAAGGGGTTATCGAAACGGCAGCAGAACTGGAAAAAGCCTTTCTCGTGTCTTTGCCTCATTCATATGACATCATGATATAATCATTGTAAAAATTAATAAATACTGGGAGGGACATATGAAGACGGTGATTGTGTATGCAAACCCGGATGAGAACAGTTTCAATGCGGCTCTCGTAAAATACGTCGCCATGGCTTTAAAGGACAGCGGCCAAAGCTATACGGTCATTGATTTATACGCCGATCAATTTGATCCCGTGCTGAAGTACGGCGGCGAAAAAAAGCGCTCTGACATGAACCGGGACACTGAAACGAAGAAATACCGGAAACTGATGAAAGAAGCGGATCATCTCATTTTCATCTACCCGCTGTGGTGGGGAGGCGTTCCGGCGATTATGAAAGGCTTTTTTGACAGAGTGCTTGTCGCCGGAGAAGCCTACACATATGAAAACGGCCGCGTAAAAGGACTGCTCCGGGCAGAGACGGCACAGGTCTTTTATACGGCGGACTCCCCGGGCTGGTACTTAAAGTGGTTCCGGAAAAACTCGGACTGGATTACGCTGAAAAAAGGCATTCTGCAATTTTGCGGCATTCAAAAAGCCGAGCGGAACCTTTTTTCTGTCGTCAGAACGAGCACACCCGAACTGCGGGAAAAATGGCTGCGCCAAGCATACGCCAAAGTCCGGCGCGCTTGTGAAAAAGGAGCGGCCGCATGCAGATAAAAGAAATTTTCGTAATTCGCTGCCTGTCCTGTTTAAGTGTCGTTCTGCTTCACGCAGTTTCAATGGTGCTGATGATTCAGGAAGAGTCCTTAGCCAGTGCCGCCCATACGGTTGATGCGTTTCGGACCCTGTTGATGTTCAGCACGCCGGCGTTTATCTTTATTTCGGAATTTCTGCTTGCCAGGTCATACCCGAAAGGCGTTCCAGCGGGTTTTTTAAAGAAAAGGGGCAAAGTCATTTTCGTGCCGTTTCTGTTTATTGCCGCGGTGGATGCCATTTTAATGAAAAGCGTGGCGGAAGAAGGAGCCGGATTCGTTTCAGTGATCGGTAAATTTTTAGAAAATGTGTTTTTAGGAAACTTCATCGGCTACTTCATTCTTGTGATCTTTCAATTTTACATTCTCCATATGCTGCTGCACCGCTGGCTGAACAACACATCCCCAGTATGGGTGCTGTCTGTTTCGTTTATCATCAACGCCGTCTATCTGGCTTACTTTTCGATCTTTCATCCGCCGGCATCATCGGGGCTTGATTCTATTTTTCCGTTCTTTTGGGTTCCGTTTCCGGGCTGGGTGTTTTATTTCTGTCTGGCATTTTATTGCGGAAAGGAATATCCGCGTTTTTTATCGCTCATCAATCAGTACCGTTATGCGGTTTACTTCAGTGCGGCCGTATCGGCAATATTGATTGTGGCCGTTTCATATATCAGCGGCGGCTCCATTTCCTCTAAGCGTCCGGATATTATGATTTACGCGGTCAGTATGATCTTTCTGTGTTTTCATCTGTTTTCAAAGCTCAAAAAAGTGCCCGCGATTGTGATGATGATCAGCAACTATTCGTTTTCAATCTATCTGCTGCACTCCTACTTTTTAATCAGCGGATATCTTCTGGAAGGCTATTTGCGGTCAATGCCTTTAGCGGCTGCCATTCTTCTTTTATTTTTGATCTGCACGCTCGGTCCCATTTTCGTATCGTGGGGGTGCAACCATTTCAGATACGGATACCTGTTTGTCGGGAAAGTGTATCAGCCGAAGCAGACCAAAAGAAATACGGCGGCGCATCAAGGCCGCACAGTCTGAAAAAAAGGCGGCGCTTCGGCCGCCTTTTTGATACGGGTCCGCTTTATCCGGCACGAGGACGGATAGTTGTACATCCTGCAAACAAAGCCCCCGCCTGCGGCTGTTTTGACGGATGCATTTATGACAAAATAACGCCATTGATTTTCTCCCTTGTGAAGACCGATATATTGTATACTTGTAGGAAATACTTTCAAAAAAAGTGAAAAAGAGAAAAACTGTGAGCTTGGATGAACGACTAAAAAGGAGCGGGGACATTATGAATGACTGTGTCAAAACATTCGGAGAACTTCCGGCCGAACTTTATTCCTTTGCGGGAGGAAAAGGAAGCATTCTCTCTAAAATGTATCAAAGCGGGTATCCTGTGCCTGAAGGGTTTGTGATTTTGCCGTCAGCCTTTCAGGACGGACAGCTCCGCCATCAGGCGAGAGAGGCTGTTGATCAATATGTGAATTCCATCCGCAGCCGCCATGCATCTGCGTTGTTTGCCGTACGCTCATCCGCGCTGAGCGAGGATTCCGCTCAGGCTTCCTTTGCCGGAGAATTCGATACGGTGTTGAATGTCAAAACAGATCAAGACATGTCCAGGGCGATTGATGAAGTCCGCCGGTCGGTACAGTCAGAAAGAGTAAAAGCGTACAGCGCCGTTCAGGGAATGGAAGATGAGCATGAAATCGCAATCGTCATCCAGCTGATGATACCGTCTGAGATATCCGGAGTGCTGTTTACCGCAGATCCGATTACGGGGAGCAGGCGGGAGATGACAGGCAATTACGTCTACGGTCTCGGGGAGCAGCTCGTTTCCGGGGAAGCCGATGCCTATTCTTTTAAACTGGCACGGCCCAAGAAAAAATATGACGGCCCCGGGGAATTTCGCAAATATGCGTCAAAGCTCTATAAACTGGCGAAAAAGCTGGAAAAAGATCTTGGAGGGCCGCAGGATATTGAATGGGCCGCCGCGGGCGGGACATTGTATATTCTTCAATCCCGCCCGATTACGACCTTACAAGCCGGAAATCTGGAAACCTATGAATGGAACGATTCTTTCAGCGGTGATTTTTTATGGACAAACACAAATATAGGAGAAGCGATTCCCGATGTGATGACGCCGCTGACATGGTCGCTCCTCCGGAATCTGGATGAAGAGTCGGGCATCATTCCGGGCTATTATGTCTGGTCCGGCAATATTTGCGGCAGAGCCTATAACAATATGAGCCAGCCTCTTTCCGTTCTCGCCGCTTTCGGTCTGAATCCGAAAGGCGGAAAAATTGGAAAAATGATGAGCGATACATTGGGAGAAATCCCGGCGGAAATGAAGATTCCTTTATATCCGTTCTCAAAGTATGAACTTTTGAAGATCATCCCGAAAAAACTGAAACCGTATCTGTCGAAAATGAAGCAAGCGAAAAAAAACATGTCCTCCTACTTGGACGAATCGCCGGAGTGGTGCCGGAATATTGAGGAAAAGCTGAAACGCGCCGAAACGGAGCGGGCATTATTAGCGATATGGAACAATGAGATCTATCCGTATTTATGCAACGCGTGGTTTGCGTTAATATCCGGCGGGCGTGATTCTGCGCAATCCTCTTCGTCGTTAACCTCTCAATTAACAAAACTCGCAGGCATAGAAGATGCGAATCTCCTGCTTTCCAATCTGAGGGGAAAAGGCGGACTGGCCAGCCTGGAGCCGATTATCGGCATTGATCAAGTCATGAAAGGCCGTATGAGCGAGGAAGAATATCTCAGGAACCAAGGCCACCGTGGTCCGCATGAATACGAACTTTCCATACCGCATCCGGGAGAAAACCGGGATTGGCTGACGAAGCAGATCAAAGAACACAAGGAGTCGGGTATTGATGCCGAACAACTGCTTTTGAAACAGCAGCGGGCGCATGAACAGGCCTTCCGAAGATTTGAAAAAAAGTTTCCTCATAAGGTCAAATGGCTCAAAGCCAAAATGGAAAAAGCGTCAGAATACGCGAATATGAGAGAAACAACCAGATCCGAATTTGTCAGGGTGTACCGGACAGCCAGAGCATTCGCGCTCAGAGCGGCGGAAATGACCGGCATGAAGAACGATATTTTCTTCCTGTATCTGCATGAAATAACCGATCTGCTCGCGGGGAAAGAGCCGGCGGTTGCATCGATTCAAGCGAGAAAGCAAAACTATGAAACCTATAAAAAACTGCCGCCGTTCCCATCCGTTATTAACGGAAGATTCAATCCGTTTAAATGGGCTGAGGATCCTGACAAAAGAGCGGATTATTACGATGCTTTTATGCCTGCGGAAACGGATGATGCGCATACTTTAAAAGGTTTCGCGGGAGCGGCCGGGAGAGTGGAGGGCATTGTCCGTGTCCTTGATGCTCCGGAAGACGGTGATTCTTTTGCGGCGGGGGAAATTTTAGTGACGTCGACAACCAATGTAGGCTGGACCCCGCTTTTTCCAAGAGCGGCTGCTATCATAACGGACGTCGGCGCCCCTTTGTCCCACGCGGCGATCGTCGCCCGGGAACTGGGGATTCCTGCCGTTGTCGGGTGCGGAAATGCAACGTCAAAACTGAAAACAGGGGACAGGGTGGCCGTTGACGGCGGGCAAGGCATCGTCCAGCTGGAACCGCGGCAGACTCCGGTCACTTCTGAAGAGGAAAATGGTAAACTGATAGAATAGAATCAAGAGAAAGGAGCCGCGCATGAATAAAGCAGTTATTAACGGGGAGCAAATCAGAAGTATGAGCGACCTGCACCAGACATTGAAAAAGGAACTTGCCCTTCCTGAATACTACGGTGAAAACCTTGACGCTTTATGGGATTGTCTGACCGGCTGGGTGGAATATCCCCTCGTTTTAGAATGGAGACAGTTTGAACAAAGCAAGGAGCTTACAGAAAATGGCGCCGAGAGTGTGCTTCAGGTCTTTCGTGAAGCGAAAGCGGAAGGCTGCGACATCACCATCATACTTTCATAATACGATCAGCGGGAGAGAGACAAAAATGGAAAAACAAACCCTCAGCTATCCGATTGGAGAATATCAGCCGGCTGAATCGATTTCGTCCGGACAGAAACAAGAATGGATCAATGCGCTGGAACACGCTCCGGCCAAACTGAAACAAGCTGTCAGAGCGATGTCGGACAGTCAGCTTGATACGCCGTACCGCGAAGGGGGATGGACTGTCCGCCAAGTGGTTCACCATCTGGCGGACAGCCACATGAACGGCTATACCCGGTTTAAATTGAGCTTAACGGAGAATGAACCGGAAATCCGTCCTTATGATGAAAAAGGCTGGGCCGATCTTCATGATTCCAAAACCGCCGCTTGCGGGGATGCGCTTGAGCTGTTAACAATCCTGCACAGAAGATGGGCCGCTCTTTTGCACTCCATGACGGAAGCCCAATTCAAACGGACGTACTTCCATCCTGTATCTAAAGAGACGGTTACGCTGGAACAGGCGCTCGGGCTATATGTCTGGCACTCTGAACAACACATCGCCCATATTACTGAGCTTTCCCGGCGGATGGGCTGGCATCTGTCTTAGAGGATGCCGGCTTCCGGAAAAACGCCAAAACAGCCGCAGACACGATCGTGCATAATGAAATGACGGCGGCTGCCGTATAAAGATGGTGGTAGCCGCTGGAAATGCCCGCTTCAATCGCATCAGAAACCGCTTTTTTGACGGCGGGAACGGGGATTCGGCTTACCTGCTCCTGCAACGAAGAAAGTTCGCCGCCAATATCGGGCGTTTGCGCCTGATCAGCGGGAATGCCGCTTTTCATTAAGCGGTTTTTAATGTCCTCTCCGATCCGGTCAAAGCCCGCTGTAATGAAGCCGGCATATAAAGCCGGAGCGAGCGTCAGCCCGACCTGCCTTACGAGTGACAGCGTGCCGAGCGCTGTTCCTTTGTTTTGGCCCGCCGTTTCTGATACAAGCACATTCAGCGGAGCCCCGAGCAGAAATCCGAAACCGATCCCCGCAATGACACTCGCCGTGACAAATTCCCATTTATCCGTCACCCATAACGGAAACAGGCTGAATCCGGCAAAGGCGATGGCGCCTGATACAGCCGCGGAGAAGACCGGCCCTTTTTTATCCGTGACCGCCCCGCCGAGCCACGCTCCGATGCCTGACGCCAACGCAAGCGGCGTCATCCAATAACCCGCTTTCTCCGCCGATACGTGCAAATATTGCTCCGCATAAGAAGGAATAAAAATGACCGCAGCGAGCAGCCCTCCCGATAAAAATCCGATGACGAGCGTCCATTGAAACACTTTATTTTGCAGCAGCGAGTAGGCGAGAATCGGATCGCCCCCCCGGTTTTCAACCCGCTTTTCGACCTTAAGCAGCACCAGAAAGAGAAGTGCCGCTCCCAAAAGATAGCCGTACACCTTTACGTCCATTATGCTTTCTGACAGCTTCGCCCCATTGAGATTCGTGATACCGATCATACAAGATAAGATCGCAAGAGACAGCAGCATTGTCCCGGCGAGATCAAGCCGTTTCGCCTCAGGCTCTTTCGTTTCAGCGATAAACAAACCGCCGCACACAACCAAAGCGGCGGCAATCGGCAGGTTAATCAAGAACAGCCAATGCCACGACCCGGTTACATCAAGCAAAAAGCTCCCGATATTCGGTCCGAGGACGGCCGCCATACCGTTCATCGCCCCTAAAAGCCCGAGAGCTTTCCCCTGTTTCTCCTTCGGAAGCACGGCCAGCACATGCGAACTCCCGATTATAAAAATTCCGCCGCCGCCAAGCGCCTGAATGAGCCGTGCCGCCAAAAACATCGGGAAGCTCTGACTGAGTGCGACAAGCAAAGAGCCGAGTCCGAACAGGCCGACTTCCATCATAAACAGTTTTTTCCGCCCGTATCGGTCCGACAGCTTGCCGACAATCGGCACACTGACACTGAGTCCCAATGTGTAAAGGGTCACTCCCCACGATCCCCATGAAGGAGAAACATCAAAAGAGCTGTTAATCGTCGTCAGAGCAGCGGAAATAATTCCGTTGTCCAGCGCCGCCATGAACACACCGATCGTAAAAAGAGTGATGGCCCGGCTCTGGTTTTTTTCTGTTTGCAATGGATCCGGCATACTGATCAATCCTTCCGTTTTAATTCACTTCGAATATATTATTCACTTAGAGTGAATTAAATGTCAAACAAAAAAAGGCCGCCGATACCGGCAGGCCTTTATCATCTCTATGCCTGTTTGGAAGAATCAAGCGCTCTTGCCAAAATGGCAAGCCCTTGATTGACCGTTTGTTTTTCTTCAGCGGTCAGCGTTTCCAATGAACGCTTCAATTTCACATGTCCTTTTTGATAAAGGCTGCGGAATATATCTTTTGCGTTTTCTGTTAATTGAACGACGACTGAACGGCGGTCTTCTTCTGACGGAGCGCGTGTAATGAAACATGATTTTTCTAAACGGTCAAGCAGCCCCGTCGTATTTGAAAGGGAAGCGCCCATTTTCTCTGCTATGTCACTCACCTTAAGAGTTCCGTGGTTGTTCAGAAGCATCAGCACCTTCATTTGCGGCATGCTCATATCCAGTTTCATCCACTCCGACACATCGCCGAGTCCCGCCGATGTCATCACTTTCATGTACAGCACCCAAATATCCCGTTCCTCAGGAGAAAAAATATCGCCGCCTAATACCGTTGTATCATGCAGATTATAATCCATCGTCTCACTTCCTCATTCATACTCCTGCATACCATATTACTGATTTTAATCAGAGAAAGAAAGTTGCAGACGAGTTTTGTTTGAATGTGAGGTGGTAGTGTATAATATGTTGGAGATTATTGGGGGAATTATAATAAATAAGCTATTTTATGATGATTGGAGAGAACATTGCTGACTAAAAAGAATGCCTTATCGATATTAAAAGTATTATTTCCTATTGCAGTTTTGCTTTTAGTCATTTATCAGTCCAAAAAGGAATTGACAGACCTTTCTTTTAAACGAACGCTGTACATTATTAACGGGATTGAGCGTTACGATTTATTTATTCTCGTTCTGCTCGGTCTCCTTGCCGTCAGCGCGATGTCCTTTTATGACTTTGTGCTGAAACGGACGCTTCGCCTCGACATTCCGAATTGGAAAGTATTCAGGGTCTCCTTTATCGCCAATTCCTTTAACAATGTCCTTGGATTCGGCGGTCTGGCGGGCGTCGGGCTGCGGACGATGCTTTACAAAGAGCATACGAATGACGTAAAACGCCTCGTCGCAGGCATCGCCTGGCTTACGTCCTCAGCGCTGCTCGGGCTGTCCGTCTTCAGTATCCTGACCATTGCCCGCATTCTGCCGGTCGGAGAGATTACAGGTGAGAAACCGTGGCTGTGGGCTGTTATCGCCGGAGTGGCGCTTATTGTGCCGGCAGCCTTAATCGCCGCTTGGATCAACAATAAAAAAGCTGGCGCAGAAGACGGTGAAGCAAAACCGAGGCATCCGGTTTTTTCTTACATCGGGGCATCGTTTGCCGAATGGTTTGCGGCGGCCGTCGTCATGTATTATTCCCTGTATGTCATGGGGATTCACGCGGATGTCCGCCATGTATTCGGTGTATTTGCCATTGCTGCTATCGGGGGAATCATCAGCCTTGTGCCGGGAGGATTCGGTTCGTTTGACCTTCTGTTTCTGCTCGGCATGCAGAATATGGGCTTTCCGCAGGAGGCGGTTGTGACATCCATCGTTATCTACCGGATTGTGTATTCATTTATTCCGTTTGTGTTCGGGCTGTTCTTTGCGGCCGGCGATTTAACGGAAAATACGCTTAAACGGCTGGAATCAAATCCGAAGATGGCGCCCGCCGTGGAAACGACGAACGTGCTTCTCGTATTCCAGCGCGCCATCTTAATCAGAGTGCTTTACGGTTCGCTGTCGCTTTTGGTTTTCATGGCGGGAGTCGTTGTGCTGGCATCCGTCGCCCTGCCGATTGACAGGGAGACGGTCATCCCGCATATTCCGCGCCCGGCGCTCCTTGCGTTTAACGCGTTATCGTTAAGCGCGGCTTTGATTCTTTTAATCTTGCCGATTGAATTATACAAACGGACGAAACGTTCTTATTCAATGGCGGTTGCCGCGCTGGTCGGCGGTTTTGTGTTCAGTTTCTTAAAAGGATTGAACATCAGCGCGATCTTTATTCTGCCTGTCGTCATCGTATTGCTGGTGCTGTTAAAGCGGCAGTTTATCAGAGAGCAGGCCTCGTATACGCTCGGCCAGATGATTTTTGCCGCCGCTCTGTTTATTATCGCCTTGTTTAACTACAATCTCATTGCCGGCTTTATTTGGGATAAAATGAATCGGCTGCTGCGCCACGATTATTTCGTTCATAACAATTCGCACATTACATATGCCACGATGACGGCCATTATTGTTGTGCCGCTGTTTTTCCTTTTGTTTACGGTCTTTTATCATAAAAGATCGGAGCCGATCGGAGAAAAGGCCGATCCTGAACGGCTGAAGTCCTTTTTGGCGGAAGAAGGCGGAAACGCCCTCAGCCATCTCGGCTTTCTCGGGGATAAGCGGTTTTATTTCTCAAGCGACGGCAAAGCGCTTTTATTGTTCGGCCAGATTTCCAGAAGGCTTGTCGTGCTTGGTGATCCGTCAGGACAGAGAGACTCTTTTCCGCTTGTGATTGAGGAATTTCTGAATGAAGCGCATAAGCAGGGGCTGAGTGTCATGTTTTATCAGATCGAACGTGAAGATCTGGCGCTGTACCATGACTTCGGCTATAACTTCTTCAAGCTCGGAGAAGAGGCGTTCGTGGATATGGAAGCATTTACGCTGTCAGGTAAGAAAAAGGCGGGGCTGCGGGCGATTAACAACAAATTTGACCGCGAAGGCTACACATTTCATGTCGGGGAACCGCCGTTTTCCTCCGAGTTTATCGCCAAGCTGAAAGACATATCGGACGAATGGCTCGGACCGAAAAAAGAGAAAGGTTTTTCTCTCGGTTTCTTCGACCGGGATTATCTGGAACAGGCGCCGATTGCTTACGTGAAAGACGCGGAAGGGGAGATCATCGCTTTTGCCAACCTGATGCCGATGTATCAGGAAGGCGAGATATCAGTCGACTTGATGCGTTATCGGAAAAGCGCGCCGAACGGTATTATGGACGCGCTTTTCATCCGTCTGTTTCTCTGGGCGCAGGAAAAAGGCTATACCACCTTTAATATGGGCATGGCGCCTTTGTCAAACGTAGGAACGGCTTTTACATCTTTCTGGTCGGAAAGAATCGCGGCCGTCATTTTCAACAACGTCCGGTATATGTACAGCTTCAGCGGGCTGCGGGCCTTTAAAGAAAAATACAAACCGGAGTGGCGCGGGAAATACTTGGCGTACCGCAAAAACAGATCGCTGTCCGTCACGATGATTCTCGTCACCCGCCTGATCGGAAAAACCAAAAAAAGACGCCGTTAAAAGGCGTCTTTTTTTGAAGAATTAACTAAAAATTCTAATTTTACTCTGTTATACTGAATAACATGATCATAAGGTGAAAGGAAGGCTGATGAATGAAACAGGCAACCGTGTTTAAATATGAAGCGTTTACCGATATTCCTGATTTGGGAAATCCCGCGGGAATCGTCTTTAACGGAGATGATTATTCAGATGAAGAGATGCAGATGATCGCCGAAATGGCAGGGTACAATGAAACCTCATTTCTCTGCAAAAGCGGAGAAGCCGATCTGCGCATCCGCTATTTTACACCCGGCCACGAAATGAATTTATGCGGACATGCTACCGTCGCCTCTCTTTACGCATTAATTGAAAAGGGAAGGCTTCAGGCTGATCAGACATATCAAATTGAGACAAAAGCCGGTATTCTTCCCGCAAAAGCCGCTGAACGAAACGGCCGGGTATACATCACGCTCAAACAGGCACCCCCGCAATTTCTGCCGTTTACGGGAGACAAAGAAAAGCTTGCGGCCTCGCTCGGGATTACGGCTGAGGATTTTCACAGCGAGCTGCCGATTGTTTACGGATCAACGGGGATCTGGACACTGATTGTTCCGCTGAGATCACTTCAAGCATCACGGAATATGGTGCCGGACAACGCACAATTCCCCGCTGTTTTGCGCGATCTTCCGAAAGCGAGCGTTCATCCGTTTTCTCTGGAAACCGTTCATCCGGAAATTGATCTGCACGGACGCCATTTTTCTTCCCCTTTCTCCGGAACGACCGAAGATCCCGTCACGGGAACCGCTTCAGGCGTCATGGCAGCCTATATGCGGCAATACGGAGGCTCTGAAGCCGAATGCCTCACGATCGAACAAGGCCAGGAAATCGGGAAAGACGGAAAAGTGGAAATCAGGATTACAGAAGATAACGAAAAGATGAACATCGAGATGACGGGAACGGCCGTGTATGCCGAATCAATCAATTTTCAGCTTCCGTAACGGTTTACAAAAGACGGTCGTATCCGTTATATTATAAATGATAATCATTTTCAATTGAATAGGAAGGTGAATCCGCATGCCGAAAACCGAACAATTACAGCAAAACGAAAGTCTTACACATACAATCAGAAACAGAAGATCCATCCGGTCGTTTAAACCGGAAACCGTACCTTCTGAAGTCATATTAGATATGCTTGAAACGGCCGTTTACGCGCCGAACCACAGACTGACGGAGCCATGGCGTTTTATCTACGCAGCAAGCGAAGCGGGAAAAGCAAAGCTTGCGGACAGCTACGTCTCATTTTTCAAAAAAATAAAAGATGATTTCAACGAGGAAAAAGAGCGGAACATGAGAAAAAACCTCAGCGCCGTTCCGGGATTTTTGCTGGTCGTCTTAAAAGAAGATGAAAATGAATTTACGAGAAACGATGATTTCGCGGCGCTGAGCGGCATGATTCAAAACCTTCAGCTTCTCGCACATGAAAACGGCATCGGCATGGTCTGGAAAAGCGGCCGCATCATGTATGACAAACAGGTTCACCAAGACTTCGGCCTTGCAGACAATGAGCGCTTCGCCGCCATCATTCAAACGGGCTATCCGGATGAACAGCCTAAGGCGAAAGAACGGACGCCGGCAAAGAGCCTGTTTACCGAGTTGTAAAAAAATCCCCGTCTCCATACAGAGGCGGGGATTTCGTATTAGCGGGTTTTGCTTTTAGCTCTGTTGTCAGCGGCTTTCATCCGCGCCTGCGCTTCGCGGTCAGCGGAATCAGCAAGCTCGCTTGAATATTCCTCGTACGTGCCGTCTGTTTCGCGTTTCAAAGCATCCGGAACTTGAGGAAGTTTTTGTTTGTTTTTATCACGGTTTTTGTGAGTATGATTTCTGCCCATATCAATCGCCCCCTGAAAAAAGTGATATCAAACAAACATAGTATCTGCCCGGTCCCGATCTTTATTCAGTTTATTTCCGTTTGGCTGCTCTTTCCGCTTTTTTGAATTCACCGGAATAAAGGACTTCCTGCATTTTTTTCAGATTGGCTCCCTGCTGATGTTTTTCGCGCTTCTTTTCCATAAAAGAAGACCCTCCTTCAAAACAGAATACCAATAGGATTGGCTTTTATTTCCGTTTTTATGCAGATAAGAGATCCTTTAAAGCCAACTCAAGTTCTTCATACGTAAATTGAAAACCGGATGTCAGCGCCTGCTTAGGCAGGGCGCGCTGGCCTTTTACGATCAGCAGGCTCATTTCTCCCAAGGCCTTCTCCAGAAAAAATTCCGGTACGGGAATCCAATGGGGGCGGTGCAGGACGCTTGCGATCGTCTTTCCGAATTGCTTCATTTCTACGGGGTTCGGCGATGTCACATTCATGGGACCGGACAAGTCATCATGCTCCGCCGCAAAAGCAATAAGTTCCGCGGCGTCATCGACATGAACCCATGACAGCCACTGCCGTCCAGAGCCGACGGTGCCTCCGGCTAACAGCTTATAAGGAAGAACCATGAGCGGCAGGGCGCCTTTTTCACCGAGCATCACCCCGAATCTGGCATATACCGTCCGAATGCCGAGCGCTTCAATTTTCTGGCCTTCACGCTCCCACATATGAGCCGTATGACTGAGAAAGTCTTCATTTGACGTATCGGACTGCTCAGTGAACGTTTTCTCTGTGCTGGTGCCGTAAATGCCGACGGCGCTTGCCTGAATTAAAGCCCGGGGTTTTTTCGGCTGCTGCTTCATAATCCGTCTGACTTCTCTCGTCGCTTCTATTCTGCTTGAAATGATTTGTTCTTTCGTTGTGTCCGTCCAGCGGTCAAAGATGGATTTGCCTGCGAGGTTCACCCATACATCAATAGGGGGGAAGCTCGCGCTCAGGCGCCGCGTTTTCGGCCAGCCATTGAACATATGTCACATTTTTTTGTTCGGTTTCTCTCTGTTTTCTTGATAAAATATAGACATGATGTCCCCGGCGGGTAAGCACACCTGTCAGATGCCGGCCCAGAAAACCAGTGCCGCCTGTCATCGCGATATTCATATCCATCTCTCCTTACACGTTGATACATATACTGTACCTCATTTGCCAAAAAGAAAAACGCCTGAACATCGGGGCGGGAAAGGAGACCGGGATGCCGTTTATTACAAAAATATCGACCCAAAAGAAAAATACCGAGCGCTTCAACATCTTTCTTGATGAGAAATATGCATTCAGCGTCGACGCCGACGTACTTGTGCGTTTTGACCTGAAAAAAGGGATAGAACTGGACGAGCTTGACATTCTTGAGATCCAGCACGGCGATGACGTGAAAAAAGCCTTTAACCGCGCCGTAGAATTTTTATCATACCGGATGCGCTCTGAAAAAGAAGTCCGGGATCACCTGAAGAAAAAAGAAACACCGGACATGGTTATTTCTGAAGTCATCCATAAACTGTACGATTACCGCTACTTAAATGACAAAGAATTTGCCGAAGCCTATGCGAGCACCCACAAAAAAACAAACGGCAAAGGTCCTGACGTCCTATTCCGCGAGCTGAAAGCGAAAGGAATAGACGACGATACCATCAAGGAGACGCTCAGCGCGTTTACATTTGATGAGCAGATACAAGAAGCGCTGAAACATATCGGCAAAATCCTCAAAAAAGACAAAAAGCTGTCCACAAAAGAGATCAGACAGCGGGCGCAGATGCAGCTTCAGCGAAAAGGTTTCCCTTTCGACGTCATCAATGCCGCTCTGGAGCAGACGGAGTATGAAAATGATGATGAAGCCGAGATGGAAGCTCTGAAGGCTCATGCGGAAAAAGCGATCAGGAAATACCGCTATGACGGCAGCTATGAAAGCGGAATGAAGGTCAAACAGTACTTATTCAGAAAAGGATTCTCGATTGACGATATTGATCAATTCTTGCAGGAAGAGGAGTAAACTGAAATGGACAAACGATACAGTCAAATGACGCCTCATGAACTACAGACAGAAATTGCGGGACTGACGGAAAAAGCGCGAAAAGCGGAACAGATGGGCATTGTAAATGAACTGGCCGTGCTTGAACGGAAAATGACGATGGCCAAAGCTTACATGCTGAACCCGGAAGACTTTCGGCCCGGCGGGGTGTATCAGATAGAAGGTTCTGATGACACTTTCCGCATTGATTACATCAACGGCGTATTCGCCTGGGGACACAGATCTTCCCCGTCTGACGGGGAAGAAGCACTGCCGATTTCCGTTTTAAAAGAAAAATAATAACAAAAGAGGCCGGTTCCGGCCTCTTTTTCTTTTCGGGCACATTCGTTTCAACCTTTCAGTAAAAAATGATTGAATTCATTTTTGATATCTTTTAAGATGGAATTCGTTGTTTTTTAATAAAAAGGAGGCGATTTGCGTTGAATATCAAAATGAAACAGCCATCTGTGAAATTAATGATTTTTGTTTTAATGATTTGCACATTTTCCATCGGGTATACGGAATATGCTGTCATGGGTATTCTGACGTCGATTGCCGATGACTTTCATATACATGTATCTTCAGCGGGCATGCTTGTTACGGCGTACGCGGCAAGCGTCTGCCTGACGGGCCCGATCGTAACCATTATCGCGGTTAAGCTGCCGAGAAAGCCGGTGCTGCTAGGGTTGATGGGCATCTTCGTCCTTGCCAACCTGATGAGCGTCTTTGCGCCGAACTTCGCCGTGCTGGCGATTTCCAGAATTTTATCCGCATCCATTCACGGAGCTTTTTTTGCGATCGCCATGGTGTTTGCGAGTGAAATGGTGCCGCCTGAAAAACGATCCGCCGCCGCGGCTTCCATGAACGGCGGATTAACCGTGGCGCTGATGCTCGGCGTTCCGTTCGGCTCTTATTTAGGGGATGCCCTTAACTGGCGGGCCGTCTTTTTCATTATTTCCGTTTTAGGCTTGATCGGGCTGATCGGACTGATGCTGGTCGTACCGAACCGAAAACCGAAAGTGATTCCGATGCTGATGAATGAATGGAGTGTCTTTAAGCATAAACAAGTGATTTTTTCCTTTGCGATCACCATTCTCGGCTACTCAGGCGTATTTATCGCTTACACGTTTATTGAGCCGATTTTAAGAGATTCAGCGGGGTTCGGCACAGTCGGCATTACAGGCGCATTATTTGCTTACGGTCTCGGCGGAGTGGCGGGGAATTTCTTCGCGGGGAAAGTGCCGCTCAAACTGCTGACGCGCACGATGATCGGTGTGATGATCGGCTTGATCGGCGTCTTGGCGATTTTCCCTTATATCGCTGTCTTTCCCGCCGCCGCCGTTTCAGCGACATTTTTGTTCGGCGCCTGTGCGTTCGGCACGCCGCCGCTTTTGCAGACCAAGGTTATTTCTTCCTCTGAAAACGGCACGACAATAGCCGCTGCGGTGAGCGTTTCCGCCTTTAACCTGGCAAACGCGCTCGGCGCCTGGATCGGCGGATTGATTCTCGGGGGAACGGGATCTTACTCATGGCTGTTTGCCGGCGGTGCGCTGATGACGGCTCTCGGCCTTGTGCTTTCCACGTTCGCTCATCTGTCTGAGAAGAAAGATGTTTATGAATACCAAGTGCATAAAGGATAACAAAAAGCTTGCAGGGGATATTCCGCCTGCAAGCTTTTTTCAGTGTTTCAATGTAATGCTGATCACCGTATGTTTATCACTCTCAGCTAAGGAAATATTCCGGGTTTCCGGTACTCCGTCTTTTTCAAAAACGACGGCATAGGTTCCTTTCGCGCCGCTTTTCCATGCAATATCGCCGTGGTGATCAGTCTTGCCTATTATCTCTCCGCGGTCTATATTCGGCTGATGATCTGACTCCGCCGCTTTCATCACGGTAACCGTCACACCGGCCGCCGGTGAACCGTCTGCATGCTCAACATGGAGTGTAACGGGCATTGCCTTTTTGGCGGCGGAATCATCCGCTTTGCCGCATCCGCATAAAACGGCCGCCGCGAGAAAGATAACAAAAGCTTTATTGATTTGACCAATATTGAATGTTGTCGAATACACTGTTTGTCACCCTTGTTCCCAGATTGTAAGACGACCCGCCGTTTGTATGAATGGCAATGGCGGTCTGGCCGGTGTCGCTGTAATTGCGGTAAACGGGCGATCCGCTCTGGCAGCCGAACGTATCTGTCGTGTAAGTGAGTTTATATGTCTCGGCAGAACGTATCGGCTTGCTGTCCGACCACATGGAACCGGACACTTTGTCGCACGGATATCCTGTCACGGTTGAGGAAAGCCCGGCCGGACTGGAACTGTTGGTCGTCCGGTAGCCGTACCAGCCGACAGTATTCCCGGGCGACCCGTTTACTTTGATTGCGCCGTAGTCGTAGTTTGTGTCACCGTTTTCTGTCCACCCTTTGACACTGTAGAATGTCTTGCCTGAATAAGAGCCGTACGGGTACGATGACCCGTTGCGGCCGGGAGCTGCCGTAATTTTCGATGCCCAGCCGTTTTTCTGATCATACACGCAATGTCCCGCCGTAACGATCGTGTCGGCATTGACAAAAAAACCGGTGCATCCGTAGGTGCTTGTGCTGCCGCTGTATGTAACGGTCAGCTGTGCTGTCGCGCGATATGGAAATGATGTTGTGGGAGAAATTCTGATTCGTTCGTCTGTCCCAATAATACTGGAAGGCTTTAATGACTTGATGTCAGCTTTGCTGTTTTGTGCAAGCTGTCTTTTGGTGAGGCCCGTTCCTTCATAAGCGGGGGATGTCTGTGTTGTTTGTACAGGCTGATTCTGATTTGCGTCAAACTCCTCACCGCTGTTTGATACAGATGTCTGCGGGCTGCCCGCTGCTTCAGCTGAAACAGCAAATAATGAAACTGACAGTAAGAATGCGGTAAGGCTCAGCAATCGTTTTGAAACTGTCTTCATTTTATAAAACCCCCTCCTTTTTTGTCTACCGGCTTTCGTTTTAACATTTAACATATTATGGAATTTATTTAGCGTTATGACCGCAAGAGGATGTTTTTTTTCGCAAAAAAAAAAGACCGGGTCATTCCCGGTCTCTTACGGTGTGTGTTATCGTCTGCCTGAAGCTCTCATGCGCTCTTGCGGGTGCGAATTAATTGAACCGTCCGCCCGTTTAGAAGCGTAGTCATCCTTTGCCCGCGGTTCGCCTTCAAACTTATTATTGTTCTGATTAGGAAATCCTTTTGCCTTGTTCCGGACCATTTGTTTTCCCCCTCGGCCAATATCAAAAGGTTGCGCCTTCTGGACTGAAGACGTAAAGTTAGTATATGCCTGTGACGAGCTGCGTAAAAGCAGCAGGTTTTCCCAAGGAAAGGAGACAGAGACATGAATACATATATCGACAAACTGACGAATTTGCTGCTTGAGAAAAATGACATGCTCAGCTATTTGCAAGCGCGAACTTGGGTTGAGCTTTTATGGGGAGATTTCGAAGCGACTTACGCAAAAGCCGGTCGCCCGTATCAAGGAGAGCAAATGACGGAACGCGTCGTCAAGGAATGGATCGAATCATACGGCAGCAAGCTCCATATGTTCCAGAGCGTTCGGGAAGACGTTTCTCATTATTTGGATCAAAGCAGGGGTCTCCTGCATTAATATAGCAGTGCGCCCGCCGGATACCGTCCGGCGGTTTTTTCTTTTTATAAAAGAAATGGGAAAATCATGTTTGACGACCGGCGGAATGTGGAAATGTGTAATAACTTATAAAATAGCGGGGAGGAACCACAATGAACATGAAAAAGGGGTTAACCGCATTTATTCCGGCCGCAGGACTTTGCTTATTTTTAGCCGCAGGCACCGTTTTTTTTGATCCGGCAGCGAATGCCGCAGCAGTTCACCAGACAAAAATAGACACCGCAGCAGATACATATATCGTGAAAGCAGGAGAACTTAATGTCCGCAAAGAACCCAATAAACAAGGGCGGATTATCGGCACGCTTCGTTCAGAGGATTCCGTAAAGGTTAAACGGCTTCAAGGAGCAGATTGGGCTGAAATTGACTACAAAGGTCACAAAGCCTATATTTCCACGCATTTTCTGATGAAGCAGCCGGTGAAGGCGGTGACCGCGAAACAAACCGATTTTTATACGCCGACTTTGGAAACCGGCAAAAAAGGGTCTGTTAAAGCGGGTGAAACCGTCAATGTGCTCGGCTGGGGGTTCAGCCATGACGGAGGGTTTGACCGTAAATGGGCGTACGTCACATACGGCGGGAAAGCAGGTTATGTGAAAACGGCCGACTTAACTCAAAAGTAAAGATTCAGGCGGGCGAATAAGCCTGCTTTTTTTCTGAAACTTTTCGCCTTTCCTTTCGTAAAAGATGAAAAGGAGAGTGACGGATATGATAATGGTAATCGGCGGCCTTCTGATGGCTGCGGCCGGCATTTCAGTCACGTTTTTTCCGCCGAAGTCGATCAACAGCCTGTACGGATATCGGACGAAGCGCTCTATGGCGGATGAGTCGCAGTGGAAAGAAGGCAATCGATTCAGTGCGCTCCTCATGATTCTGTTCGGCCTTATTTCGGCGGCAGCTGGATTTGCGGGCAGCCTGCTTATCCGGCAGACTCAGCCGTTCGCCCTGATCGTTCAGGCCGTATTGTTGATTGCGATCAGCGTACTGATCATCGTCTTAACAGAAAGAAGATTGAAACAAACGGGGAGGAGAATCGATGAATGACATTACGTTTCACATGATCGAAACAAACGGAGTGACGCTGCACACGGCTTCAGCCGGTCCGAAAGACGGTCCTTTGGCGGTGCTGCTGCACGGGTTTCCGGAATTCTGGTACGGCTGGAAGAGTCAGATCAAACCGCTGGCGGATGCCGGATACCATGTTGTCGTGCCTGATCAGCGCGGCTATAATCTCAGTGACAAACCGGAGGGCATTGAAAACTATACCATTGATACGCTCAGAGACGACATTATCGGGCTGATCACTCATTTTACAAATGACAAAGCCGTCGTCATCGGACATGATTGGGGAGGAGCCGTGGCCTGGCATTTGGCATCCACGCGGCCGCAATACGTTGAAAAATTGATCACGGTCAATATCCCGCACCCGGCGGTTATGCGGAAGGTCACACCGTTCTACCCGCCGCAGTGGAAGAAAAGCTCTTATATCGCTTTCTTTCAGCTTCCGGAAAAGCCGGAACGGAGATTGTCTGAAGACGATTACCGCGTATTGGATCACGCGATCGGCTTATCCGAACGCCCGGCGCTTTTTTCACGGGAAGATGTCGACAGCTACAAAGAAGCATGGGGCAGAAAAGGAGCGCTCACGGCGATGCTGAACTGGTACCGGGCGATCAGAGCCGGCGGTTTAGGCCCTGCCGTTCCGCTTAAAATGCCCGTTCCGTACCGGTTAATATGGGGCGTCAACGACCGCGCGCTGAGCAAAAAGCTCGCCAAGGAAACAAAACGGATGATTCCAAACGGCGACTTAATCTTCATAGATGATGCCTCACATTGGGTCATTCACGAAAAACCGCGCATCGTCAGCCATTTGATTCATGAATACCTTCAGCAATAAAGTCTGTCCCGCGTACAGACTTTTTCTTTTTTTTCTCATATCTGCCGAAAAACATGACAAAATATAAACCATATGCAGAAAAAAATTTCTTTCCCTGTAACAAAAAAAGGGTTTAAACGTCATTAAAAAAAGGAAAAGCCTTACTGAAGTTTTGCGGACAATTCCTTTAAGGCCGTCCTAAAAAAAGAATAATACAAAGAAGGTGCCTTCATGAAACAAAGGTTAATCTCAATTATTATTCCGTCTTACAATGAAGGAAACAACGTCAAGCTCATCCATGAATCTTTAAAAAAAGAATTTCAGACGATTCATTATGACTATGAAATTTTCTACATCAATGACGGAAGCGCGGATGACACCCTTCAGCAGATTAAAGAACTGGCCGCCAGAAACCATCGCGTCAAATACATATCTTTTTCCCGCAACTTCGGGAAAGAAGCGGCCATTCTGGCAGGATTTGAACACGTGCAGGGCGAAGCGGTAATCGTGATGGACGCCGATCTGCAGCATCCGACCCATCTGCTGAAAGACTTCATTCAAGGCTATGAAGAAGGGTATGACCAAGTCATCGCGCAGCGCAACCGAAAAGGGGACAGCCCCGTGCGTTCCGTGCTTTCTTCCCTGTATTATAAATTTATCAACAAAGCCGTCGAAGTGGACCTGCGTGACGGGGTCGGAGATTTCCGCCTGCTGAGCCGGCAGGCCGTTGATGCTCTTTTGAAGCTGAGTGAAGGGAACCGTTTCTCGAAAGGGCTGTTCTGCTGGATCGGGTTTGACCAGAAAATCGTATTTTATGAAAATGTCGAAAGGAAGAACGGCACGTCCAAATGGTCATTCAGCAATCTGTTCAACTACGGAATGGACGGTGTCGTCTCCTTCAACAACAAGCCCCTCAGGGTATGCTTTTTCACCGGTATTCTGATATTGCTTCTGTCGATGGTTTATATTGTAACAACCTTTGTTCATATTCTGACACACGGCGTGTCCGTACCCGGATACTTCACCATTATTTCCGCCGTGCTGTTTTTAGGGGGCATCCAGCTTTTGAGTCTCGGCATCATCGGAGAATACATCGGCCGGATTTACTATGAAACAAAAAAACGCCCGCACTATTTAATTAAAGAAGCGAATATAACGTACGGAGAACAAAATGAAACGAATTATACAAAAAAGCGCAAGTGGAACCATTAAACAGCCGCCGCTGTGCGCAGGGTCTGGGGACGTTGTATGAAAAAAAAATAAATGGATCTTGCCGGCAGCCTGTGTGCTGGCTGCGGCAGCCGCTCATATTTTTTTTCTTAAAAGAGTGGTCGGCAGGCCGCTATATGACGGGGTCTGGAGACGGGATCGCCCAAATGGCGGTCTTCAAAAAGCTGCTGTTTGATCAATATATGAACGGCAGGCTGTTTTACAGCTATTCGTTCGGACTGGGCGGGGGAGTGTACAGTCAGCTCGGCTATTATTTCTCTACTTCTTTTCTATTCCTGTTTATCTCCGCCGCTGTCCGCTTTTTGCAGCTTATTCAGCTGACGGGTGAGGCTGATGCGCTGTTTTGGGCGCAGGCCTCCGTTTTTATCAGCATCGCCAAGCAGAGTTTTATCATATTCACGGCGGCGTGTGTGTTCCGCTATTTCGTCAAACGGACGGTGCCTGCTTTTGCCGGCGCCGTGTTGTACGGGGTCTCGATTATCTACTTCCGGCATGAGGTGTATTGGGACTTTTTCACTGACAGTATGGTGTGGCTGCCGCTGCTCGTGCTCGGCGCGGAAAAAATCATCAGGGAAAAAAAGCCGGCGTGGTTTATCTTCGCCTGTGCGCTGACATTGATCAACAACTTTTATTTTGCGTATATTAATCTGATTTTCATCGGCATTTACATCTTATTCAGATGGACCATTCATCTTGAAGACAATGAAGTCAAAAAGCTCACTCAATGCAGAATGTTTATTCTGTCAGGCCTTCTCGGCTTCGGCATAAGCGCAGTCTCCTTTATCCCTGTCGTATACGGATATCTTCATAATCTGCGGCCGCCGTATTCAGAGCAGATTGCATGGCTTGATTTTTCCGACAACATTTTATTTTCAAGCCGGATAATCATTCTGCCGGCGGTTTTTTTACTTTTTCTATTTACATTTTCTTTATATAAAAACCGGCTGTTCCGGCTGTTTGCGGGAATCAGTCTGCTGTACATTCTGTTTCACTTCAGTCCGTTTGCGGCAAGCGCCTTTAACGGTTTTTCAGCTCCGCAAAACAGGTTTGAATACGTCCTGTGCTTCACGATTGCGGGAACGGTTGCAGCAGGGCTTTCTAAGCTTTCAGACATCAGCATGAAGAGTATGCTGATATCCGCCGTACTCGCCGTTCTGCTCTATTGGAGCCAAGTGAGACGGTTCAGCCTGGATATTTCTGATCAGGCCAACCTGCCTATCCTGCTCCTTCTGGGGCTGACCATTGCCGCTTTCCTTGCAGCAAAGACAAGACTGAAAGGCGCGGTGCCCGCCGTCTATGCCGTCATTCTCTTGACGGCGGTGCTGACGGCTAATACATATGAAAAATATGCGTTATCAGAAGGCGGGAAGATTTATACGGTATCGCATACCTTTATGACGGGTCCTGACTATAAGGGCAAAGAACAAACAGAGCTTATTCAGCGTCTGAAAGAAAAAGACCCTGATCCGTTTGCCCGTTTAGATTGGATGAACGGTGTTTTCAATAACACCCCGATCATTTACGGGTTCAACGGATTCAGCGTATACTCAAGCATCCTGAACCGCAATCTGCTGTCCTTTTACTGGAACGATCTCCGGATTGATATGGGCAGAGAAAGCGTCAGCCGCTATGCGACATTAGGAAACAGGGCTAATTTATACAGCCTGCTTTACGGAAAATATTATATGACGGAAAAAACAAACGAGGCCGGCGTGCCGTACGGGTTCAAAAAAACCATGGAATCATCCCATTATGCGGTTTATCAAAATCAATATATGCTTCCGTTCGTACGGACAGCTGATCGCGTATATAACGAGGACGGTCTGAAAAAAGCGCCCGCCCTTGCCAGAGAACGGGCAATGCTTGACGGGATCATCACGGAATCAAGCACAGCCAACACGAAAAAAGCGCCTGAGGCGAAAAATATGATCCGTCAGGCAAAGGTAACGGCCGACCATGCGGATTATCAAGACGGCATCCTGACGGTAAACGAAGACGGCGGCGGCCTGATCATTACGCCGCAAGCCGCTAAGATGGACGGCGGCGATTATTACGTCAGCTTTTATTTGAAGAATAAAGCGAAGGACCAGGGCTTTACATTAAAAGTGAACGATTACACGACAACGAGAAAATCGAATCAATCCATTTACAAAACAGGTGTCAACGATCTTACTGTCAGAGTGCCGAAAACAAAAAATATCCAAATCCGTCTGCCGAAAGGATCGTATCAGCTTGACAGACTGGCGCTTTACGAAGAACGGTACGATACGCTGAAAAACGCATACCGAAAAGCGGAAAAAGAACCGCGGGCCGATCTCAGATGGCGCGGAAATACGCTTCATATCTCGTATGAAAACAAAACCCGCGCACCGTATATCATGCTTCCGATTCCATATGAAAAAGGCTGGGAGCTGAAGATAAACGGCAGAAAAGAACAGATTGAAAAAGCGGATTATTCCTTTATCGGATTTAAAGCGCAAAAAGGAAAAAACGATATTCAATTAACGTATTACCCGCCGTTTTTTAAACCCGCGGCCGCCCTATCGGTGATCAGTCTCGTGTTTGCCGCTATATATGTGAGAAGACAAAAAAAGCTCGGCTCTTAAACAGAGCCGAGCTTTAATTTTTTCTGCAGTTTTTCCTCGCTGAAAATCCAGCCCGTGTAGGAAGAGAGAAGCTCTAAATCATGACTGAGGTGGACGATGGCGACAAAAGGATAGTGGCCTTTGCTCCGGTAGCGCAAATCAATAAAGCGCACCTCATAATGATCTTTAAAAGTATCGACCTCCCACCTGTAAACGGGGGAAAATGAAAGAAAGGCTGCAATATTTTCGTCCTGTTTCGCGGCCTTCATCACATCGGTTTCCGGAACGGGCACGCGGTTGAATGTATCCAATATCACGACATGGCCGTCAAGGCTTCTGCCGACATAAAAGGCATGCGCCGTTGTCACGGCGATACGCCATTGCCTGAATTTCATCGTCGGCGAAATAATGATGGTTTCAATCTCCTCTTCAATCATTTCGCGCAGCCTTCGCTTTATCCGCAGCTGCATCAAAAACCGGACGGCGTAATATCCTGCGAGGATGATATAAAGCATCAGAAATGTCACGCCCGGATGACCTCCGATATACCACACGGCAATCGCGGCCAAATGGCTGACGAAAATAAACGGATCAAAGGTATTGATTAAACCGAGAGCGATCCATTTTCTCGAAAACGGGCGGATGGCCTGTGTGCCGTACGCGTTAAAAATGTCAACAAACACATGCAAAACGACAGCCAGAAGCGTCCACAGCCACAGGTGCAAAAAGTTCGCTTCCGGATAAAACATAAACAAAATGCCCGGAATCAGAACGGACCAAAATAATACGGCGGGAATGGAGTGCGTGAATCCTCTATGATTTCGAATATAAACGGCATTATTTTTCAGCTTCAATATGGTATCAATATCAGGTGCCTGAGAGCCGGCAAGCGCGGCGATCATAACTGCCTGAGACATGGGGGTGTGCATGCCGACGGCAGGATCAAGAGTTGCGATTCCGCCAAGCGCGATACCCATGACAACGTGAGTGCCAGTATCCATTGTTGACCTCCTAGCAGGCGTTAAAAATCAGCCGCCCGCATATTTCGCATTATAAGATATTCCCCATTTTCTGTTTGCCCAATCATGGCGTTTATCCGCCGTTCTCATATGTTTCCGCTTTTTCTTTATCACTATTTAATGTAACATATTATCGTAACGTGCCCTTAGTTTACACCAAAATACAGTGTCAAGAAAAGCGGAACCCGAAACATCTGAGGAGAAGATATGAACGCACTTGAAGAAAAAATGAAACAAAAAGATATAGACAAATTTCGCGAGGACTTAATTACATGGTTCGAAAGAGAACAGAGAATTCTGCCGTGGAGAGAAAATCAGGACCCGTATCGGGTGTGGGTGTCAGAGGTGATGCTGCAGCAGACGCGCGTAGATACCGTCATTCCTTATTTCCGGCGGTTTGTTGAGCAATTTCCGACCGTTTCGGCGCTCGCTGAAGCCGATGAGGAAAAAGTGCTCAAAGCCTGGGAAGGGCTAGGTTATTACTCCCGTGTAAGAAATCTGCAAAGTGCCGTAAAAGAAGTGCATGAGCGGTACGGGGGAGTCGTCCCTGCCGGGGAAAAGGAATTTGGCGGACTGAAAGGCGTCGGCCCTTATACAAAAGGCGCCGTGCTCAGCATCGCATACAACAAACCGATTCCCGCCGTAGACGGCAATGTGATGCGTGTCATGTCGAGAATTCTTTCCATATGGGACGATATCGCAAAACCTAAAACCAGAACCATTTTCGAACAGGCGGTATCCGCTTTCATTTCTCATGAAAAACCATCTGAATTCAATCAGGGTTTAATGGAGCTCGGCGCGATCATCTGCACCCCGAAATCGCCGTCATGCCTGCTTTGCCCCGTACAAAAGCACTGTTCGGCATTTGCGGAAGGGACAGAGCGGGAGCTGCCCGTTAAAAGCAAAAAGAAAAAGCCCGGAATAAAAACAATGGCAGCCGTTGTGCTGACAGACGAACAAGGCGATGTCTATATTCATAAACGGCCGCCAAAAGGCTTGCTCGCCAACTTGTGGGAGTTTCCGAATACCGAAACCCAGAAAGGAATCAAAACCGAAAGAGAGCAGCTTGAAGCCTATTTAGAAAAAGAGATGGGAATAACCGCTGAAATCGGGGAGCTGGAAGGCATCGTAGAACATGTTTTCACCCATCTCGTCTGGAATATTTCGGTCTTTTTCGGTAAAGTAAAACAAGTGTCGGATACAACGGAATTCATACGGGTCACAAAAGAGGAGCTCAAGGAATACGCATTTCCCGTTTCCCATCAAAAGATATGGAAAATGGCGGAAGAAAGCGGCCGCTAAAGAGCGTCAGTCATAGCTGACGCGAGTGCCGTGGCCGTAATCCGCTTCATTCCGTTTCAGTCCGCCGCGGGCTTCGATTTCCTGAATCAGTTCCCGGTATTTGGACTGGCCTTCTTCGTTTAAATACGGCATAATTTGCTGGAAGGCATGATGGAAATAGGCGAGCTCTGAATCTCTCCAATCTTGTTTGGGCATCATGGCCAATTCGCCCATATCACGTCCGACATACATATAAAAGACCCCTTTCAACACATATTGCTTTTATTGTTTGTTGAATGAAAAGAACTATACACAGCAAGGAGCTGAGGAAAAATGGAACAAAATAAATGCGCACTGATCACGGGAAGCAGCCGAGGCGTCGGGAAAGCTGCCGCCATCAGACTCGCGGAAAAAGGATACAATATCGTCATCAATTACGCCCGCAGTAAAAAAGCGGCATTAGAAACCGCCGAAGAAATTGAAAAACTCGGCGTTAAAACGCTCGTCATTAAAGCTAATGTCGGCCAGCCGGCAAAAATCAAAGACATGTTTCACCAGATTGACGAAACATTCGGCAGACTGGACGTGTTCGTCAATAATGCGGCTTCAGGCGTGCTGAGACCGGTTATGGAACTCGAAGAAACACACTGGGACTGGACGATGAATATCAACGCGAAAGCATTACTTTTCTGCGCTCAGGAAGCAGCAAAGATGATGGAGAAAAACGGAGGCGGCCACATCGTCAGCATCAGTTCGCTAGGCAGCATCCGCTATCTTGAAAACTATACGACGGTCGGTGTCTCAAAAGCTGCTTTAGAATCGTTAACCCGTTATCTGGCGGTTGAGCTTTCTCCGAAAAACATCATCGTAAACGCGGTGTCAGGCGGAGCGATTGATACGGACGCGCTGAAGCATTTCCCTAACAGAGATGAACTGCTGGAAGATGCCCGCCAAAATACGCCGGCCGGCAGAATGGTCGAGATTAAAGATATGATCGACACGGTGGAGTTTTTAGTTTCTTCAAAAGCGGACATGATCCGCGGCCAGACCATCATTATTGACGGCGGACGCTCTCTGCTCGTATAAGTTTTAAAAAAGATGAATAGTCTTATCGTCTCCTGCGCATTCTAAAGTGCGTGGAGGTGATAACAATGGCAAACTCAAAATACAGCAAAACAGACGTTCAGCAGGTGAAAAAACAAAACCAGCAATCAGCTTCCGGTCAGGGTCAATACGGCACTGAATTCGGCAGTGAAACTGATGCGCAGCAGGTTAGAAAGCAAAACCAATCTGCTGAACAAAACAAACAGCAAAACAGCTAATCACTGAAACGAAAAAGCACTTCATCTTCGGATGGAAGTGCTTTTTTCTGTTGCCAAAACGACAAAACTTGTGATTCCTCTACAGAATGAGTCAAAGGGTTTTCCGGCGTAAAATCGAAATGGTAAGGAGTATCAACCTAAAAGCCTAAGGAGGAACCCGATGTCAGAGTTTGAAAAGCTTGTAAGTGAACAGATGAAAATCATGGATCAGCTTCTCGAGCTGCAGTCAGAACTTGACCGCTGCCGGCAGGTGGAAGCGGAACTCATCAGTCTGGAAAGAGACGCAAAGCTGGACAATGTACAGGACGAAATTGCGACAAAGCGAAAAGACCTGGCCGGCATACAGGAGTTATTCCAAAGGCAGACAGAGCAAGTCATCCAGTCTTATCGCAGCACGGAAAAGCCGTCTTCCTATGTGCAGAAATGAATGTGCCATTCCGGAAGCGGAGTGGTTCTTTTATTTTCATTTTTTAATTCGTAACGTTATAATAGTGAAAAGACTTGTCGGAAAGCAATTGCGGCTGCATTGACTGCAGGGCTTTACAGAAAGTAGGGGAGAAATATGGGATATCCCAAGGAAGGAGAAACCATTCAAATTCACAGCTATAAGCATAACGGGCTGCTTCATCGAATTTGGAATGAAACGACGATTTTAAAAAGTACGGAATTGTGTATCATCGGAGCTAACGACCGGACAATGGTGACGGAATCCGACGGACGGACGTGGGTGACGAGAGAACCGGCGATCTGCTACTTTCATGCCCGTCAGTGGTTTAACGTCATCGGAATGCTGAGAGATGACGGGGTACACTATTATTGCAACATCAGCTCGCCGTTCGCTTATGACGGAGAGGCCATCAAATATATTGATTACGATTTGGATGTCAAGGTGTTTCCGGATATGACATATAACATTCTTGACGAGGATGAATACGATGACCACCGCAAATCAATGAATTACCCTAAAGAGATCGACAGCATTCTGAAGGAGTATCTGAATACGCTGCTGCACTGGATTCATCAGCGGAAAGGACCGTTTGCTCCGGAATTTGTTGATATGTGGTATGAACGGTATCTGCGCTATACAAAATAAAGAATACAATAAAAAACCTGTTGGGGTGTCAACAGGTTTTTCACATGGGCTCACACGCCTTAAAGAGAGAGGGGGATAAAGTGTGGGCGTAATCAGACGCTATATGCAATTTGTAAAACCTTATAAAAAACAAATTTTTATCACAGTGTTAATCGGCATTATAAAATTCTCCATCCCGCTGGCTCTCCCGCTTCTGTTAAAATACGTGGTCGATGACATTATTCAAGGGAGCGGAACGGCAAGCGCTAAAACATCATCGCTATTCACGATAATGGGCATCATGTTCGTGCTGTTTTTAATTCTGCGTCCCCCGGTAGAGTACTATCGGCAATACTTCGCGCAATGGACGGGCAGCCGGGTGCTCTACGATATCAGGGGGGTATTGTTCGATCATATTCAAAAATTGAGCCTGAGGTTTTATGCCAACACGAGAACGGGCGAAGTCATTTCCCGGGTGATAAATGATGTCGAACAGACAAAAGACTTTGTCATAACGGGACTGATGAATATCTGGCTTGATATGATGACGGTGCTGATCGTCATCTGTATTATGTTTACACTCGATGTGAAGCTGACATTGATATCTGTCATTTTGTTTCCGTTATACGGAATTTCAGTGAAATACTTTTACGGCCGTCTCCGAAAACTGACACGTGAGCGTTCTCAGGCACTCGCCCAAGTTCAGGGACATTTGCACGAAAGAGTTCAGGGGATGCCCGTTATCAGAAGTTTCGCCATTGAAGATTATGAACAAGCCAATTTTGATGAAAAAAACGGACATTTTCTGGACAAAGCGATCCGTCATACGAATTGGAACGCGAAAACGTTCGCAGTTGTGAACACCATTACGGATTTGGCGCCGCTGCTCGTTATCGCATTTGCGGGTTATTTTGTCATAAACGGCCCGCTGACGGTAGGGACGATGGTTGCGTTCGTCGGCTATATTGACAGAATGTACAATCCGGTCAGAAGATTGATCAACTCATCGACGACGCTGACCCAGTCGATCGCTTCAATGGACCGCATATTTGAATTTATCGACGAGCCGTATGAACTGACTGATAAACCGAATGCACTAAAAGCTGACGGCATTAAGGGCGAAGTTGAATTCCGAAATGTCTCGTTCCGTTATGAGGAAGGAAAAGAAACGATTTTGCAGGACGTTTCCTTAAAGGTGACAAAAGGGGAAACCGTCGCGCTCGTCGGAATGAGCGGCGGCGGAAAATCGACGCTTGTCAGCCTCATACCGCGTTTTTATGATGTATCCGGCGGCAGTCTGCTGATTGACGGCACAGATATTCGTGATTATGAAGCGAGAAGCCTCCGCAATCAAGTCGGAATGGTGCTTCAGGATACGTTTCTGTTCAGTGAGACGATTCGTGAAAATATCGCCATCGGTAAACCGGGAGCGTCTCTGGATGAGGTGGTTGCGGCTGCGAAAGCAGCAAATGCCCATGAATTTATTATGAACTTCCCCGAAGGCTACGAAACCAAAGTCGGCGAACGGGGCGTCAAATTGTCAGGCGGGCAGAAGCAGCGGATTTCGATCGCCCGTGTATTCTTAAAAAATCCGCCGCTGCTGATTTTGGATGAAGCGACATCGGCTCTTGATCTTGAAAGTGAACACTACATTCAGGAAGCGATGGAAAAGCTTGCGAAAAACCGGACGACTTTTATCGTCGCCCACAGGCTGTCCACGATTACGCACGCGGATAAAATTGTCGTCATGGAAAACGGCGCCGTCGTCGAAACCGGCACGCACGAGGAATTAATGGCCCGAGGCGGCCAGTACAGACACTTATTTACGATTCAGAATTTGAACTGATACAAAAACGTATGCCGTCCGAATGGGTGGCATACGTTTTTTTGAATGCAAAAAAACCCGGTTTTACGGAAGCACCGGGTTACTCTTCGTCTGTTTCTAATTCGCTGTCTTTCGGGTGGTATGTCTGAAAACTCGTAATTAATGTATCGAGATGCTCCAGCTGCTCGCGGTATTCCGCAACCGCAGCCATAATGCTGAGCATATTGTAATCAAGCAGTTCATCCTCGCAGTTCTGCTGATTTTTCAAGAAAGACTTCGTCAAAAGCTGTTTATATCTTATGCTTTCTTCAGCATCGTCATCATGCGGTTTGATCTTGCCGACCGTCCGCATCAGAATCCTTTCGTGCCAATGAAGCAGATAATCAATTTCTTCTGTCAGCGTCTCCTGAAATTCCTCCGGCATATGATAAATTTCGTTTTCATAGCGGTGCAGCTTTTTCAGCGTATCAAGCGCCCGATTTGCCGTAATAATCGCCTGTCTGAATAAAACAAGCTTGCGCGACTTTACATACGTCGTTTTCTTAAAGTAGCTTCTCTCCTCTTTATAAAGAAGGTACGTATGATCAAGCTTCATCATCTTTTCCTTCAGCTTCTCAATATCCTCTTTCAATATCGAGTGTTCCGTGGACTGACGCATCGTCAGCCTGATCCATTTCATGATCTCATCGGTATATTCAACCGTATGATGAGTCAGCTTCGTTTCGTATTTCGGCGGAAGAAACACAAGGTTCACAATAAAAGAAGACAGCACGCCTAAAATAACGGTGCTTGTTCGTATCAGAGCGAACGTCAGGAAGCTGTTTCCCGGTGTTTCTAAAATCGCGATAACCGTCACGAGCGCAATCGAAATGGTGTGTTCAATTTTCAGTTTTAACATGATCGTGATGACAATCACTGCGGTCAATCCGATCATAATCGGACTCGGTCCGAAAATCAGTCCGAATACCGTAGCGATGACAGCGCCGATGATATTTGCCTGAACCTGATCAATAATGATAAGAAAAGACCTGTAAATAGAGGGCTGTATGGCAAATATAGCTGCAATCCCGGCAAAGATCGGCGACGGAAGTCCGATCCATGATGCTAAGTAGAGCGCGAGCGTAATCGCAATCCCTGTTTTAAAAATGCGGGCACCAAGTTTCATTGGTTTGTGCGTGCATTCCTTTCTCTAATAAATTATGTGCCGAACGAACGGCTGACACTTACATTTCCCTGTCGGCTGATTTGCTAAACAATAAAGTAATATACAGGGATCATACCAATTATTCAAGGTCTTTTTTTGAAAAAACCATTATCTCACAAATCGGACAAAAAGAAAAAGCGGAAGCCCCGGGCTCCCGCTTGTTTCAGCAGTTATTTTTTCATATGTCTGAACGCATCTTCAACGGCTTGTAAAGTGGCGTCGATATCCTCTTCAGTATGTGCGGTTGTGATAAACCAAGCTTCATACTTCGATGGAGCGAGATTGATGCCGCGCTCAAGCATCAACTTGAAGAACTTGGCGAATGCTTCTCCGTCCGTATTTTCCGCCTGCTCGTAATTGACGATCTTTTCATCAGTGAAGTAAACCGTGAGCGCGCCTTTTAAACGGTTGACGGTGATGGTAATGCCATGTGTCTCCGCATGGGCGAGAATGCCCTGCTCAAGTCTGGCGCCGAGCTCATCAAGCCGCTCGTAAACGCCTTCTTCCTTCAGCACTTCCAGGCAGGCGATGCCTGATAGGATAGATGCCGGGTTTCCGGCCATCGTGCCGGCTTGATATGCCGGGCCGAGCGGAGCAACCTGCTCCATGATCTCTTTTTTGCCTCCGTAAGCGCCGATCGGCAAGCCGCCCCCGATAATTTTACCGAGCGCCGTTAAATCAGGCTTCACTTGAAGAAGATCCTGCGCGCCTCCGTACATAAAACGGAATGCCGTGATCACTTCATCATAAATGACGAGCGCGCCCGCTTTATGGGTCAATTCATTTACCTGTTCTAAAAATCCTTTTTCAGGTTCAACGATGCCGAAGTTGCCGACGATCGGCTCGACGAGAACCGCTGCAATTTCTGAACCCCATTTATCCAGCGCGGCTTTGTAGCTTTCAATGTCATTGAAAGGAACGGTAATCACCTCATTGGCGATGCTTTTCGGCACGCCGGCGGAATCAGGGGTGCCGAGCGTAGACGGGCCGGAACCCGCAGCGACAAGTACGAGATCAGAATGGCCGTGATAGCAGCCGGCGAATTTAATGATTTTTGTCCGGCCTGTATAAGCGCGTGCAACCCGGATCGTTGTCATCACCGCTTCAGTGCCTGAGTTTACGAATCGTACTTTATCAAGTGAAGGAATGGCCTCCTTCAGCATTTTGGCGAAAGTGACCTCATGTTTGGTCGGCGTCCCGTACAGCACGCCGTTTTCAGCCGCTGTTTTAATCGCTTCAGTAATATGCGGATGGGCATGTCCGGTAATAATCGGGCCGTAAGCCGCTAAATAATCGATATACTGATTCCCGTCTACATCCCAGAAATAAGCGCCATTCGCTTTTTCCATCGCAACGGGTGAACCGCCGCCTACCGCTTTATAGGATCTGGACGGGCTGTTCACGCCTCCGACGATATGCTCTAACGCTTCCTTATGAAGTTCAACTGATTTTGTATACAAAAAATGACCCTCCTAATATCTCCTTACATCATGTTCTATTGTAGCATGCTTCATTGCGAGCACAACGGGTTCATGCTTCCAGAAAAGAGCGGGGGGATAACGGTTGTAATCTTAACGTGAATTGGATACGCTTAATAAAAAACCCGGAGGTATAAGAAATGACGATTGAAATCGGACAAACAGCACCGGATATGAAATTAGTGAATGACAGCGGGGAAGAAGTAGCATTGACGGATTTTAAAGGGAAGTACGTCGTTCTCTATTTTTATCCGAAAGACATGACACCCGGATGCACGACGGAAGCATGTGATTTCCGTGATCAGCACGAAAGCTTCGCGGGACTTGATGCGGTTATCATCGGAGTAAGCCCTGACAGCCGTGATAAACATGAAAAATTTAAGCAAAAACACGATCTTCCTTTCCAGCTCCTTGTTGATGATGAACATAAATTGGCGGAAGCTTTTGATGTGTGGAAGCTGAAGAAGAATTTTGGGAAAGAATATATGGGTATCGAGCGATCCACTTTTTTGTTAGACAAAGAAGGCCGTCTTGTGAAGGAGTGGAGAAAGGTAAAAGTGAAAGATCACGTTGCGGAGGCGCTTCGCGAATTGGAACAAATTGCGTCTAATTAATGGACAAATGCTGAACTCACGGGGTTTTCTTCAGATTACATTTGACAGGAGACCGGAAAAAGATGTACACTAATTATAAACATTATAAAGTAAGAATCTTTTTTAGAAGAGAGGTGCATGACGGATGGCTGCACATGAATTAAAAGAAGCCTTAGACACGTTGAAGGATACGGGAGTCCGGATTACTCCTCAACGTCATGCCATTCTGGAATATCTCGTGGATTCTATGGCACATCCGACAGCGGACGATATATATAAAGCCTTGGAAGGGAAATTCCCTAATATGAGTGTTGCGACAGTGTATAACAATTTGCGTGTATTCCGGGAAGCGGGGCTTGTAAAGGAACTGACGTACGGAGATGCGTCCAGCAGATTTGACTTTGTCACCTCTGACCATTATCACGCCATTTGTGAAAGCTGCGGAAAAATCGTGGACTTCCATTACCCCGGGCTTGACGAAGTGGAACAGCTTGCTGCTCACGTCACAGGGTTTAAGGTAAGCCACCACCGTTTGGAGATTTACGGCGTCTGCCAAGAATGTTCCAAAAAAGAAAACCACTAAACGAAGCTGACCGCTTTGATACGGTCAGCTTCGTTTATTTTACACTGTTTTTTCTGTTATAAGACTCATCGAACGCTTTGCCTTCCAATCCTTTATCCAATGTAAGCGGCTCTCTGCAATGCATGCACATATCCACTCTGCCCAGAATCTTCGTTTCTTTCTCGCAAGCGGGGCACATCACCCGGACCGCTTTTGTGGACAGCATGCCGATCCAAAAATAAACGGCGGTGCTGAGTCCGATCGACAGCAGGCCGAGAATCATAAACAAGCTGGCAAGCAAAACAGACTGCTTAAAGAACAGCCCGATGTACATAATGATAAACCCAACGAAAACCAAACTTAACGCAAACGTTCTGATCTTATTAATTTTGCTTGAGTATTTCGCCATGTCCATCCCCCTCTCGTTTAACTATAGCACAAAACAGATGGCATATTCTTCATGTTTTCGTAAGAAAAGGGAAGAATAAATATGGCACCTGAAAGGAAATTTGTTATAATAGTGCAATGTGTTTAGAAAAAAGGACTTTCATGTTTTATCATAGAAATGTAGAAACAATAGCTAGTGAAACAATCGCATTGGAGGAATCGTAATGGACAATCTTCTCCGTCCAATTTACCAAGAAAGAGCAAGTCATCCCGATACGCTGGCCGTCCTTATGATTGAGAGAAGGAGTAAAGCATCATCCATCACGGATAACTTTGATGCGGTCATGCTTGTCATTGTCAAACAGGCTGATGAACCTCTTTTTATAAAGCATTATGAATTCGAACACAAAACCGCTTCTTTACATATTGTAACGGATGCTCTGCTTCAGGAATGGATTCTGCTTGGGACAAATAGAAGAGTCATAGATTGGATCATCAACGGTAAAGTGCTGTTTGACCGCAATGAATATATATCTGAACTCAATGACCGGCTCAGCACTTTTCCTTTCGCCGAGCGGAAATTAAAGATCGGAATGGAATACGGCAAGCTGATCAGAAGATTTGTAGAAGGAAAAGCGTTTTTTGAAGCTGATCATTTTCTGGATGCATATTATGCGGTAGTGCACGCTCTTCACCACTTGGCCCGCATAGAAGTGATTGACCGGGGGTTTTATCCCGAAACGACAGTCTGGAACCAGGTCCGTCACATTGAGCCGCAGGTATATAAGCTATATTCCGAACTTGTCGAGAGTCACGAAAGCTTGGAGAAAAGGCTTGAATTATTATTCTTAGCAAATGATTTTCTCATCCATTCAAAAGCTGAAATCGGTTCTGCGCACCTTTTTCAAGTGATGAAAGAAAAAGAAATGTGGCAGTTTGGAGAATTGCTTCAGCACCCTGAACTGGTGCACTTCACCCAAGATCTCGGTGTCATGCTTGATTACCTGACGGAAAAAGGCTTTGTTGAAGTATCTCAAATAGAGACCAAAGGGCAGGAAGTATTTCATCGAGGATATTCTTTCAAAAAAAGTGTTGACGCTGAATCATAGGCATGGTATATTATTAAACGTCGCTGATGCGCTTCACCAAAAAGCTCACAGCGGCGGAGAAATAAAAATAAAAAACATTTGACAGCAAAGTGCTGAAATGTTATACTGAAAAAGTCGCCTCGAGATGAGGTTGAGATGATCTTTGAAAACTAAACAAGACAAAACGTACCTGTTAATTCAAAGTTTTAAATAAATCGCACAGCGATGTGCGTAGTCAGTCAAACTAAGGTCTGCATGATGCAGATCACACAGACGTTACTGCAGGATGCAGTGAACTTAGTCTGTGATCCATTTATCGGAGAGTTTGATCCTGGCTCAGGACGAACGCTGGCGGCGTGCCTAATACATGCAAGTCGAGCGGACAGATGGGGGCTTGCTCCCTGATGTTAGCGGCGGACGGGTGAGTAACACGTGGGTAACCTGCCTGTAAGACTGGGATAACTCCGGGAAACCGGGGCTAATACCGGATGGTTGTTTGAACCGCATGGTTCAGACATAAAAGGTGGCTTCGGCTACCACTTACAGATGGACCCGCGGCGCATTAGCTAGTTGGTGAGGTAACGGCTCACCAAGGCGACGATGCGTAGCCGACCTGAGAGGGTGATCGGCCACACTGGGACTGAGACACGGCCCAGACTCCTACGGGAGGCAGCAGTAGGGAATCTTCCGCAATGGACGAAAGTCTGACGGAGCAACGCCGCGTGAGTGATGAAGGTTTTCGGATCGTAAAGCTCTGTTGTTAGGGAAGAACAAGTGCCGTTCAAATAGGGCGGCACCTTGACGGTACCTAACCAGAAAGCCACGGCTAACTACGTGCCAGCAGCCGCGGTAATACGTAGGTGGCAAGCGTTGTCCGGAATTATTGGGCGTAAAGGGCTCGCAGGCGGTTTCTTAAGTCTGATGTGAAAGCCCCCGGCTCAACCGGGGAGGGTCATTGGAAACTGGGGAACTTGAGTGCAGAAGAGGAGAGTGGAATTCCACGTGTAGCGGTGAAATGCGTAGAGATGTGGAGGAACACCAGTGGCGAAGGCGACTCTCTGGTCTGTAACTGACGCTGAGGAGCGAAAGCGTGGGGAGCGAACAGGATTAGATACCCTGGTAGTCCACGCCGTAAACGATGAGTGCTAAGTGTTAGGGGGTTTCCGCCCCTTAGTGCTCGCAGACTAACGCATTAAGCACTCCGCCTGGGGAGTACGGTCGCAAGACTGAAACTCAAAGGAATTGACGGGGGCCCGCACAAGCGGTGGAGCATGTGGTTTAATTCGAAGCAACGCGAAGAACCTTACCAGGTCTTGACATCCTCTGACAATCCTAGAGATAGGACGTCCCCTTCGGGGGCAGAGTGACAGGTGGTGCATGGTTGTCGTCAGCTCGTGTCGTGAGATGTTGGGTTAAGTCCCGCAACGAGCGCAACCCTTGATCTTAGTTGCCAGCATTCAGTTGGGCACTCTAAGGTGACTGCCGGTGACAAACCGGAGGAAGGTGGGGATGACGTCAAATCATCATGCCCCTTATGACCTGGGCTACACACGTGCTACAATGGACAGAACAAAGGGCAGCGAAACCGCGAGGTTAAGCCAATCCCACAAATCTGTTCTCAGTTCGGATCGCAGTCTGCAACTCGACTGCGTGAAGCTGGAATCGCTAGTAATCGCGGATCAGCATGCCGCGGTGAATACGTTCCCGGGCCTTGTACACACCGCCCGTCACACCACGAGAGTTTGTAACACCCGAAGTCGGTGAGGTAACCTTTATGGAGCCAGCCGCCGAAGGTGGGACAGATGATTGGGGTGAAGTCGTAACAAGGTAGCCGTATCGGAAGGTGCGGCTGGATCACCTCCTTTCTAAGGATTTTAACGGAATATAAGACCTTGGGTCTTATAAACAGAACGTTCCCTGTCTTGTTTAGTTTTGAAGGATCATTTGATTCTTCGAGATGTTGTTCTTTGAAAACTAGATAACAGAAGTAATTCACATTCAATTAGTAATGCAAGATATCACGTAGTGATTCTTTTTAACGGTTAAGTTAGAAAGGGCGCACGGTGGATGCCTTGGCACTAGGAGCCGATGAAGGACGGGACGAACACCGATATGCTTCGGGGAGCTGTAAGCAAGCTTTGATCCGGAGATTTCCGAATGGGGAAACCCACCACTCGTAATGGAGTGGTATCCATATCTGAATACATAGGATATGAGAAGGCAGACCCGGGGAACTGAAACATCTAAGTACCCGGAGGAAGAGAAAGCAAATGCGATTCCCTGAGTAGCGGCGAGCGAAACGGGACCAGCCCAAACCAAGAGGCTTGCCTCTTGGGGTTGTAGGACACTCTGTACGGAGTTACAAAAGAACGAGGTAGATGAA
>NZ_CP093219.1:0-1545000 GCF_051034795.1 Bacillus sp. jun7 | reverse complement strand
TGAAAGATGATCAGGTTGATAGGTCTGAGGTGGAAGTGTGGCGACACATGGAGCTGACAGATACTAATCGATCGAGGACTTAACCAATTTGAATGTATGCTTACTGTTATCTAGTTTTGAGAGAATTTTTTTAAAAAACTCTTGCTTTTTCTGAAATACATAGTATAATAATACATGTCACTAAAACGTCTGGTGATGATGGCGAAGAGGCCACACCCGTTCCCATGCCGAACACGGAAGTTAAGCTCTTCAGCGCCGATGGTAGTCGGGGGTTTCCCCCTGTGAGAGTAGGACATCGCCAGGCAGACTTCATTCCGCAGTAGCTCAGTGGTAGAGCTATCGGCTGTTAACCGATCGGTCGTAGGTTCGAATCCTACCTGCGGAGCCATTTGTGGAGAGCTGTCCGAGTGGCCGAAGGAGCACGATTGGAAATCGTGTAGGCGGTAACCCCGTCTCAAGGGTTCGAATCCCTTGCTCTCCGCCACTAATTATCAATACATAACAAACGAAAAAATACCAGGGCCCGTTGGTCAAGCGGTTAAGACACCGCCCTTTCACGGCGGTAACACGGGTTCGAATCCCGTACGGGTCACTTATATGATGGAGGATTAGCTCAGCTGGGAGAGCATCTGCCTTACAAGCAGAGGGTCGGCGGTTCGAGCCCGTCATCCTCCACCATTATCATCGCGGGGTGGAGCAGTTCGGTAGCTCGTCGGGCTCATAACCCGAAGGTCGCAGGTTCAAATCCTGCCCCCGCAACCAAAAAAAAATGGTCCGGTAGTTCAGTTGGTTAGAATGCCTGCCTGTCACGCAGGAGGTCGCGGGTTCGAGTCCCGTCCGGACCGCCATTTATAAAAAGGCTCGGTAGCTCAGTTGGTAGAGCAACGGACTGAAAATCCGTGTGTCGGCGGTTCGATTCCGTCCCGAGCCACCATTTGCCGGTCTAGCTCAATTGGTAGAGCAACTGACTTGTAATCAGTAGGTTGGGGGTTCAAGTCCTCTGGCCGGCACTCTAAATGATGGAGGGGTAGCGAAGTGGCTAAACGCGGCGGACTGTAAATCCGCTCCCTCAGGGTTCGGCAGTTCGAATCTGCCCCCCTCCACCATTTTATAAATAGGGGCATAGTTTAACGGTAGAACAGAGGTCTCCAAAACCTCCGGTGTGGGTTCGATTCCTACTGCCCCTGCCACTATATTATTTATTCATCTTCAGATTATGGCGGTTGTGGCGAAGTGGTTAACGCACCAGATTGTGGCTCTGGCACTCGTGGGTTCGATTCCCATCAATCGCCCCATATTATCATTGGGCTATAGCCAAGCGGTAAGGCAACGGACTTTGACTCCGTCATGCGTTGGTTCGAATCCAGCTAGCCCAGTTGCATTTTTTTAAAAACAACAGCATAAGATGTAATAAGTTCTTTTTACATGTTGCGGAAGTAGTTCAGTGGTAGAACATCACCTTGCCAAGGTGGGGGTCGCGGGTTCGAATCCCGTCTTCCGCTCCAAATTACGGCGGCATAGCCAAGTGGTAAGGCAGAGGTCTGCAAAACCTTTATCCCCGGTTCGAATCCGGGTGTCGCCTTTCTATTGCCGGGGTGGTGGAATTGGCAGACACACAGGACTTAAAATCCTGCGGTAGGTGACTACCGTGCCGGTTCAAGTCCGGCCCTCGGCACCAATTTAACTTTGAGCGAATTATGTTAAATTGGTCATCAATTTTATTATTATAAAACATATATGAGAGTGATTTGCATATTGCAGGTCGCTTTTTTTATATAATAAAAGCGTGAAGACTATCAATATAAGTTTCTTGCTTGTATCGTATATACTGCATTACCATTTGAAAAAACTTTACTAAAACCATTGACACTTTATAAAATGCATGTTATATTTATATACGTCGGTTGAATACGACGCATTACATGCCGGTGTGGCGGAATTGGCAGACGCGCACGACTCAAAATCCGCGGATACATTCCGGTGACATAAGCGCTAATATGACGGGCGATCTACGCAATGTAGGTGGCTTTTTTGCGTTCGCATTCGTACGATTCCGTTTATTTAACACAAAACGGAGGCGATGCGGTTGGTTAGGCGGTCAAATATAATAGCGGCGGTCCCAGAGGCGGACAAGCCTGAAATTGAATTAACCGATTTTGAAACGGCATACAACGCATTCATACGAGAATGTAAAATTAAGAATCTTTCGGAACATACGCTTAAGTATTACCGGAACGAACTACTGTCATTTCGCTCAATGCTCGAACATCAAGGTATCTCGACTAGGCCAGAAAAAATAACGCTACAAATACTGAAAGAGAACGTTATTGTGTACATGATGGACAAACTCGGAAGGAAAGAGACTTCGATCAATACGAGGCTTCGCGCTATTAGGGCGTTCTTTAATTTCCTCGAAAAGAACCGTATGATAGATGATAATCCGGCGAAAGAACTTTCGTTGGTTAAACAGAAGAAAGAAGTAATTGAGACGTTCAGCCGCGAGCAACTTCGGGATATCCTGCGGCAGCCGGATCAGGGGACCTTTACCGGCTTTCGTGATTATACAATCATGCTGTTTCTTATAGAAACCGGAGTACGTATACGGGAGCTTACGGATATAAGCGTAAAGGATATTAGGTGGGAAGACTCACAAATATTAATAAACGGAAAAGGATACAAAGAACGCCTTGTCCCTATACAATCTACAGTTAAGTCTAGGCTCAGGAAGTATGTTCAAATACGAGGCGAAGTTCCGGACGATGCTCTGTTTGTTACGATAGACAATACACCGATAACTAGAAGGCAGGTGCAGAACCGGCTTTCTAAGTACGGACGTATGGCAAATATTAAGAATGTTCGGTGTTCTCCTCATACTTTTCGACATACATTTGCAAAAATGTCGGTACAGAACGGGGCAGATGTTTTTGCGCTGCAAGCAGTCCTAGGGCATACAAGCCTAGATATGGTTCGGAACTATGTAAATCTATTTAGTAGCGATGTCATGAACGCACATAAAAAATTCAGCCCTGTGGAGAAATTATTTTAACCTCGTCTTTTAAGGCGGGGTTAATTTTTTTTGTCCATTTTTGCGCGGTATTAATTTGGCGTGCATATTATCGGTTGTAAAAAGTTTTACTTCTGATGTCGCAAAATTGACGGTAGCCTACCCGTTATAGAAGTGAGAGGTGATAACGAATGACCGACGAACATCAGCGTCTCGTATCCGTCGAGTCTCAATCGGAATACAACGTCACGTCTGGCAAGGCCGAAACGCGGATCTTCGTTAAGATGTACGTCGACGCCGTTAAGAAAGGTCTTATCGCGGATATCGGAGCGGAGCGTTGGCAGACTCTTTGCGTGCTGTCTTCGTTCATGAACGCTAATGGCGAATGCTACCCGACGCAGGACCAGATAGCCGGCGCGCTAAATCTCAGCCGAGCTGCAGCGAACAGGCGGATCAAAGCGCTATGCGAATATCGATGGCAGGGGCGTCCGTTAGTCGTAAAGCAGAAGGCGCGGGACCCGAAGACACAGCGATGGGATAACGCAAGATATACGATCATGCCGATCAGCCAGCTCGCGATATTCGATGGAGATACGGAGGAGCTTACGTAGCCATGTGACGCCGAGCCATACACGGCGGACCCATACACGGCTCGACTTTACACTAACTAGAACCATCTTTTAACTAGAGCCATTAATAACTAGATAAATAATAGCGCTCAATTAAAACCTTTTCGCGCAGATACTTATTAATTAATAATTCTATCGCGGTAAGGAACATCTGCAAGAGTGAGCGAAAGGGAACGATTGCTGGGTTTTATTAACAAACGAAAGGAAGGCGTTAATATGGATATCTACAAAGAAGGCGCCCGGCTCGGTTTAGATAGGCCGTTATCCAACGAAGAGCGGTCCAATATCGCAAGCTTATTACGGACTTACAACAAGCACTCATACGTTCATAGATCGTTGTTGAGGTTATTGTGCGCTGAACGAAAAGCTAACGAAGGAGGCGACGCCAACAATGGCGATTGAAATCCCGATCTCACCCGATTACAAACTAACGTCCGACACGCTCAACATTATCGTAAATGAACGCTATTTCACCGACCCGACAAAGGCGCCGAACTGGCCGAAGAAGCTTGCGGAGAACCCGAACGCTGACCCGACGCCGAAGGAAAAGTGGCGCGAAGTAGCGTATCACTCAACGGTCGAACGCGCGGTACTCGACGTAATGAATCGACGGCTGCGTGACTCGGATGCGACATCGCTAGCGGAATTAGCACGATTAATACGGGAGTTTCGCGAGGGAATAGCGGCTTTACTGGCGGTCGAGGGCGATTGGTAGGGTCAGCGATAAAACAGCGGAGAGGCGGCGAAAACATGACCGAAGAAGTTAAACGATTGCGCTGTGCTGTGGCGGATTTGATTGGCGAGAATGAGCGGTTGAAGACGGCGCTGAGGGTGATCGAAATAAATTCGCAGTTACCCGAAGAAAGCGTCGATTTGGTTCCGGTTACTGCGCTATATGAAATTAATTTACACGCAAAGGAGGCGCTAAAATGAAGCCGACAATCACGAAGGAACAGGCGGAGGTTATCGAATCGGCAAGAGGGTTCGGACACGAAGACGATTGGATATTACGTGCACATGCGGACTTCCTATCGGGGCACGCTCCTCGATGGTATGACGGACACACTTTCGATGATATGGACGTCACTACATTAGCGGCCGCGTTAATTAACGGATACGAAGTCGAAGGTACACCGGAAGACCGGGTACGCGAGTATTTCGCCGAACTTCAGGAAAAGCAACGGACTTCGCAATCCCGGGGCGTTACGTTCAGCCTTGAATGCGAAAGGGAAGGCGTTATCAACACGCTCAATCTTCTCGGAATCAAAATCGAAGGAGTGAACGCGCGATGACAACGTATGAAACGAAGCCGGTCGCCAAGTGGAATACGCGCGATTTCCAAGCGTACCTCAAAGCGGAGCACGAACGGCTCTACGGCGTCCCTTACGTACCCATGCGCGGCTACCAAGCCGAAGCGGGCATGCTCGGACGCTGGGTCGGTACAAAACGAAAACCGGGCGCATACGGGCCGGAGATAACGAAGCGATTCATCGATATGTGTTTTGCGGATTATAAGCCGTCCATAGAATGGCCGGGCGTCAGTTTCGGATGGATGCAGACGTATATGGGGCGAAACCTGCAGCGGGCGGTCAGCGCAGTTCTAGCGGAAGAGGCAAGGGGCAAACGGAATAACGACGTAGATGATGCGTGGTTCTAGCGCGCCCGGGCGGCTGAACGCCGGGAATTAGCGTCCTCCTCCGAGTACATCAACGAACTTCGGTAAATAAACGATAGTTGTAACGATGATTGCGACTGTTGCGATTTGTTTTGCTAGCGTCATGAATCGAACCTCCTTTCGGTAACTAAGGTATATTGTACCGCATAAACACGAATATGTGTTCGGTTTTTTATAAAAATTTCGGGAGTTGTTGCGTAATGGCTGAAATGAAAAAGTATGTGCGGATTAAGAAGGCGACTCGTGAAGCGGCTTGGTACGCAGATAAAATCGGTCAGATATTCGAAGTAGAATGCGTAGGTCCTACTTATCTTATACGGACAGGACCGAATCATTTATCGGCAATCCGAAAAGAAGACGCTGAGCTTATCATCACTGAAAATCGTCGCCCCAAAGTTGGCGAGCGCGTGTTGATTACGAACGGAATAACATCATCAGGCGACTATAAGACTGGCGATATCTGCACGGTACTGAGCGTAGGAGACATCTACGGTACGATTACCGTAAAAGAGCACGGCATTTACGTAGTGGCAAGAGAATACGAAGTCATCGTCAATAGCGAAGTTAAAAACGAGGAGGCTGACGGAATGAAAATCGATTTAAACGCAATGGGATACGACGAATTAATCGCTCACGGCGAAGAAGTTATGCGGGCGATCAGAATGCGGGCTTATGGCGAAGGCTATCGACAAGGGAAGTTCGATGCGGAGATGGATACTACACACGGTCAGGCTCCTATTGTAAGCGCACAAATCCGCCGTGATGAGATCGTTGAGCAGGCGAAGGCGGACGTTGAGAAACTGATTGAGGATGCTGGCTCGATATGCCCGGTCTATTACGGTAATTATACGATGCGGGAATGTACAAATCGTGTAGAGTTCGTTGTTAACCGAGAGAAGCGTACCGTTGTCGCTCTGGTCTTCGGAAAAAGTCAGCGTGTTCGTAGTGAATTACGAGAAAAAGGAATCGCCAAAGCCGCACCTAACGACTGCTTCAACGCTCACATCGGAAAGGCGATTGCGATAAGACGTGCGCTAGGCTTGACGGTGCCTGACGAATACTTGAACGCTCCGCAGCCGACTGAGGTTCGTGTGGGCGACGTTGTTTACTACAGTCGTAAATACCCGCGTTTAACTGTATCTGAAGAGGTGGACCATCGGACAGACTTCGTACCCATTCAATCAGTAAGACTGTTTTTAGGGAACGGCATAACAACTATCATCGACGACTCACGCGAAGAGGTCGGCTCATGACCAAGGCAAAAGCGTCCGTTGGAGATTTGATTCGATTGACCATTTATGGAGGCAAGAATTATCCGGAAGGGAGCGTTCTCCGTGTTCATGAAATTATCGACATGTCTCCGATTAGAGAAAAGATCGCAAACGGCGAGTATGATCGGGAATATGTAGAAATCAACTATCCGGAAGGGACTACGGCGGATGAAGTTACGGCTTTTCCGACATGGGTTCGGATGGATGTAAACATTCACGAAGAATGCTTCGGAACGATGTTTTTCCTTGAGAACGAAGATTACGAGGTCTTAACCGAAGAGGAGAAAGATGCGTATTTAGAAAACGAGAAAAAACAAAAGGAGGAGTGCGAATGACTTTAAAATATACGATGAGTGAGGCGGAGATCGTCGAAGCTATGGTCCAGTGGCTTAAGCAGCGAGGATACGCGGCGACCAAAGGAAGGTTTGTGATCAATCAATGGAATCGGGAAGTAAAAGCGGAGTTTACTCTCCGTAAGAACTAACGAAAGGAGGTCCGCGAATATGACTAACGAAAACAATTGCGTACTTGCTAACGGATGCATGGGGGCAGGTACGGCGGCTTGTACGAAACACTGTACGGCTTTCATTCAGATGCACGGCGTAAGCGGAAACGGAGGACGTTCGGCGGCGGCAGGGCTTCCGCGTGAGTACCGGCTCGTGACGCTACAGAATTCGCCAGCGCGCGGTGACCAACCGGAGGCTTATAAAGCGGCTTATGCTTACGCGTCTACATTTAATCGTCAATTCGATCAGCAATCCGGTTCGGTAGCGGCAGAGGACCGCATCAAGTCGCTTTATCTCGTAAGTGAAAAGACCGGAACTGGCAAAACAACGACAGCAGCGGCGCTCCTTAACGAATGGCTGCGCGTCCATTATAGCGGCTCCCTGCGACGAGGCTTAACGCCTTTACAGCGTCCGGCATATTTCCTCGATGTTAACGAATGGCAGACAGAGTTTAACTTGGCGACTATGGCGAATGACGACGAAGGTATGGCGGAATTTCAATGGAAGATGAAACTCGCTATGTCAGCGCCATTTGCGGTCCTAGACGATATAGGGGTGCGAGACTGTACGCCCGCATTTCGCGGCTATCTACACGCAGTAATTAACGCAAGAGTAACGAACCAGCTACCGACTATCTATACGAGCAACATTGCGCTCGATCAGCTTTGGCAAGTATTCGGTGAGCGACGTCTGGCCGATCGGGTAGGCGACTTATGCCGCGAGATTGAATTCGTAGGCGAATCGAAAAGGGGGATGCGTAGATGAAAACGGAATTCACCTTCGGAGACCTCGTCTCGGTTGTCGGGTACGAAAATCGGATATTCTACGTCGATGCTTGGCGCGAAGTAAAGGAAACCGATGAGTGGGGCGTAAGTGAATACGTCGAGTTCGAGCTGACCGACGCCATAAACGGTGAATTCCTCGACGCGTTCGAAACGGATCTGCGGCTAGTATGCCGGAAACAGTTCGCGGAAGATTACCTTTTAGAGTACGATGAGACGGACTATCCGGAGCCGTCGGGCCCATCGTTCCACTTTACGGATGATTTTTCTTTCGGAATAGGTTACGCGAAAAATGAGGCGGTTGGGATGGCGAGAGAACCGAAGGAAACGCCGAAGACGGCGCGGGCGTTAAGTGCGCAGGAGGTTGCGAAACGTAAACGGAAGACTGACGAGCTGCTGGACGAATACAACGATAACATGCGCTTGTACGAGACGTTTGGAGATGCGGAGTATAAAACGAAGGCTGACGCTGTTATGGCGAAATTGAGACGGGAGGCGGGCGAATGAAGCGCAGAATTAGATACGTTTATACGGATGAAGAGTGGACTAAACAGGTACGCATAGAAAACGTGATCTTCTTCGTCCTATCTCCGATATACTTACCACTAGTCGCGATTTACTATATCGGGGAAGGCGCTTTATATACAGCTGAGGGGATTGCATTAGGAGTAAGAGCATTAGTTAAACGGATTTTCTTTCGTAAAAATCGAAGGGAGGAGCGCGCATGAACTACGGAACTTTACTAATATCGAAAGCCATCGAAGCGAACGATCCGAACGCCCTTCTGCGCTTCAATGTTTCCGAAGCCGACTTCCAAACGCAGGGCGAACGCAAGGCCTTCCGGTACGTTATGGATTACGCGGAGAAATACCGAGGCCAAGCGCCGACAGCCGAGATGGTTGCGAATGAGGTGCCGGACTTCCAACCGGATTTTAATATCGAAGCCAGCTACGATTACCTTGCGAAAAACCTCAAAGATCGGGCGGCCGAGCGCGAATTTATCGAGCTGATGAACGGCCGTATTGATCCGGAAACCAATCGTCAGGTTCAGGAGCCGCAGCTCGAAAAACGATTTATTGAAGCGCAAAAAAGCGGTGATATGGGAAAATTCTTCGAGTGGTTGACGGGGCAGGCCGAAAGTCTTAAAATGAGAACAAACGTTCGAAATTCGGTCGGGACGGATATCAAACGGGACATCGACAAGTTTAAAGCGGAATATGAAAACCGTAAGGCCGGCGAGTCCTTTCGGATCTGGCGCAGCAAATTCGACTTTGTTAATAAGGCGATGGGCGGCTACGTATCGTCGAACGTGTACGTGATCTACGGAAAGTCGGGGCGCGGTAAATCGGCCGTATCGTTAGAGGAGGTCACTAACTGTGCGATGCAGGGGGCGAACGTTCTGATTTGGTCGATGGAAATGGGCTGGTACGAAGTGTTGGTGCGTCTGTACGTATCGATTTCCGGAACCATGGGCGTTACGACTGCGACTCTGGACGGCGTCGATATGGAAGCCGGATTCAATTCTCGCGATGTACGTCAGGGAAAACTATCCGACGAGTTCGAGGCGGGTTTTATGGAATTCCTTGATCGTCTTAACGAAATCATTCCGGGAAACATTACGGTGCGAGCTGTCGACGATGAAGACTTCGGCTCAAGAACCCTACGCGACCTAAAATCGGACATTATTGAAACGAAGGCTGACGTCGTGCTTGTAGATCCGTTTTATTACCTCGACTACGAAGCCAATACGTCAAAGACGGCGGGCGGGGATGCGGCTAATACTTCGCAAAAACTGCGCCGTCTGGCCGGGCATACGAAAACGACGATCTTTGCGCTCACACAGGCGGATGAGGATGACGAGAAAGAAACGGAAGACGGAGCGCGCGAGCTTAAGCTGCCGCAGCGTAAGGACGTCAAGAAAACGAAAGCCCTGCTCGAAGATGCTGCGTTATTGATTGCGGTTGATACGAACGCGAAAGAAGGACGCGGCTTAATCGGATTGAATAAAGGGCGCGATGGCGGCGAAGGGGAAGTCGCAGAGATTATCTATCTGCCGCAAATCGGCGTGGTGAAACAGCCGGAAACGGGTGCCGGAGCTGCGGACGTATTCGAGTTTTAGATCGTTTGGAATTTACCGGATGATATTGTCAACAATTACATCTAAATTTTTGAATATTTTCGACAAATTGCGACTGCAAGTTTCGTAACAATGTCGTAATATAATTTACAAGTCTCGAAAGGAAGTGTCTCGAATTGCCGATATTAACTTTGAATGGACGTTTTGTAGACGTCGACATTCGGTATGAGCTCGAACAATTCAACTGGACCCGGCCGACGTGGGGCGATGAACGCCTGCTGGCCGCCAGTCCATTCAGATACGATCGGACGCCGAGCTTTTACGTTTACCTCGAAGACACAGCGTCGGCAAAAGCCGGCTATTGGGGCGACTCGGGAGCCTATGACGAAGAGTTTGCGCGGGGCGGGTTCGTTAAACTGCTCGCTTTCCTGCGCGGCGAAACCGAAGACGACGCAATCGATTACTTATTGGAAACGTATGCACCGGCGGCTGAAGGCGGACGTATGGCGCTGCGGCTCCCGAAATTAAAGGCCGTCACGAAGCCGGAGCCTTTGCCGGAATCGATCCTCGCTGACACAACGCCGGGGCCTAACGCTTATCTAACGGGCCGGGGCATTGCGGACGCGGCCCAAGAAGAGGCCGGCGTATCGCTTGCCGGAAATGCAGTCGCGATTCCTTGGCGGCTTCCTAACGGCCGGCTGGCAAACGTTAAGTATAGGGCAACGAAGGGAAAGGCGTTCTGGTACGTAAACGGCGGCATGCCTATCCGGTACTTAGTGTACGGAATGGATCTCGTATACGCGCAGCGGCTTAAAAGCGCGGTGATATGCGAGGCCGAAATCGATGCTATGGCGTGGCGATCAGCGGGCATACCGGCGATCGGAACAGGCGGCAGCACATTTAATTTACAGAAGGCGGACATAATTGCGCAGTCTCCTATCGAATATTTAACGGTGGTTACAGATAACGACAAAGCTGGCGAAAAGTTACGGCGGGAGATTGAGCGTTATTTGATCGGAAAGGTGCGGCTTGCGCACGGTTATATTACGGAGGTGAAAGACGCTGATGAACTACTTATAAAGCGCGGTACAGAAGCGTTGCGAGACGTGTATGATCGTGCGGAGGTCGTAAGAAATACTTTGCGTTTAGGTTCGGGAATTCCCGTACTTTAGGTCGGCGGAGGTTGTATTAACCCTCCGTGTTGCTGTCGGATACCTCAATCCAATCGTACAGATCTTCGGGCGCGCAGCCGAGCATCATTGCGATATTGTAGGTTCGTTCGATGCTCGGCAGATTCCGAAGGCTGACATAATCGGACATGTGCGTTTTTGATACTCCGACCATTGCTGCGAGTTGACTGAGACTAATTCCGCGTTTCTTGCATAGTTCGGGTATCCGACATTTGCCGACCTTAAACGTGATAAACACCTCCGTACTACATCAAATAAGGTGTCACGGAGGAAATTATAGACTATAAACAGTTATTTTTCCACTTCGTCAGGAGAGATTCGAACTACTTTCTCAATTGGGACATTTAACTTTAGACATAAGAACTCAATGGTACGAAGGTTGACTGATTCATTATTACTAAGTCTCCTCTGAGTTTTGGAATTAAAATTCTCTCCCCTAAAGTGACTTAGCTTCATACCTCTTTCTTCTAATAATTCGAATAGCGGAGAGTAATCAATCATCATCCAACAACCTTTCAAGGAAAATTTGTTTACAAAAAGGAACATTTTGATTATACTAAAAATAGGATAAGACGTAAAGAGCGGAGGGGTACTCAGAATGACGTCAATTAGAGACGAATTTGTGCAAATAAGGCAAGAACGCGAATTAAGTATACCACGAATTTCTTTAGAAGCGGACATTCACCAGGATTGCTTATACGGACTTGAGGAAGATGGGGGAATAGGTTTTAGGCAGCTTCTACATTTATCCAGATATTTATTCGGAGCTGACTACGATCAAAAAATGAGGGAATGGTGTCTAAAGTTAAATTCAACTGAAACTTTGAAGCAAGCCTTTGAGTATGCTGCCCTAAAGAGGGATATTGGACTTCTGCAAGAGCTTATTGACCAAAACAGGAATGACCCTGGTTTAAAGAACTACATCAACACTTACACGATCATTTGTGATTTCATGACAGATAAAATAAACTTCAGTGAGATGTCTTCTAGGATAAGTAAATTAAAGGTATCAAGCGACAAGGATCTGGCCTTGTTTAAAAGGATTTATAATTGCGTGTCACTGTACTATCGAAAAGAATTTCTTGAAATGACGAAAGAAGCAAAAGCTATTGATGTAGAATTAAAGAAAATAAATAGCTCAAGACAAAGGCAACGAGCGTTTTTTAAAGAGTGTTTTTCGTATAGGTTGTCTGAGATACTGGCACCAGCCTATTTGCATCTTAATGAATTAGATCTATGTCGAAAACACGCTAAGGTCCTAATCTCTACAGCGTTAAATCAGAAGCATATATCTGATGGGTATTACTGTTTAGCAATGTCCTATCTAGCTGAAAACCCAGAACTAAGCATAAAGCTCTTAAATCAAAGTAAATTAGCCGCCGAGAAGACAGGATATGATGCGTTAATTAAGATTGCGGACAGCAATTTATTTTTCGCGAAACTTTACTTCGATTTTAAACAGGGAAGGGTTGAAGTCCCTGATCTAAACCTGCTATCAAAACAACTTCTTTTGGGAGGTGATGCTGACTTTATAGTATACTTCGATTATATCCAGCACAAAACAACTCAAGAGGCGTATAAGGGCTGGCGGTATTTTTTAGGGAAGATGAATTTCCTGTTCGCGTCCCTATCTGCTGATTTTTTATTAACCTTAGGCGTTGATGAGGATCAAGTCCAAGCACTAAAGTCAATTACATTCGAAAAGGGAGAGGTTATTTATGAAGAAAATTTTATTAGCAGTTTTAGTTTTAGGGGCGCTGGTCTCAACGTATCTTAGTTCAGGTAGCACTCAACAAGCATCGAATGATGATAGTAGCGTCAAGGTTGCAGAAATAAAAGTAGGCGGATAAGTGTTTAGGGATGGGCCGTGCAGACGGCTCTTTTTTTATTTTGATTATTCGGAAAAATCGCTAAAACAATTTTTGTTACTTTACCAAATTTAAAACAATTGAAGTTTGTTCCATGCTAATATTTTCTTATAGAGGATAATCAACCAAACAAATGAAAAACTTTTTAAAAATGGTGTCTCAAAATCGAATGCATCCTACCCGTTATATAAGTGTAGGGCGAAGGGAGAAATGATAAAGTGGAAATTAAACAATTTAATAGGTTGCAACTTGCAGCGAACAGCGGCGCAATACCTTACGTAGTAAGAGAAGCCGAAAAGTTAGCGCATCTGATTCCGGACTTTACATCGTTTGAGCAGGAATGTTATCAAGCGATCGGGCGGGCGTTAGAAAATCTCGCTGATAACGGACGCGAAAAGAAGGCGCTGATACAGCGAATTATTCGCGAAACCCGGCATAGATTTGTGAAGAATAGACGATCTAGGGACGAAATTGCAATCGAAGCTATTAACGAAGAAGGAACCGTTTGGGAGCCGGAAGACACTTTGGCGAGTGTTGAGGACGCGGTTTTGCTTAAAGAAAAAGTCGCCCTGTTGGCGCAGGACGACGAAAGAAAAAAACTTATTCTCGATACTTGGACTCGCGGATGTACAAACGATACGGAAGTTTCCACGTTGTTGGCGCAACGTTTTGGAGGAAATGCTCCGTCCCATCGAAAGTTTATCCAACGATTCCGATCAAACTGTCAACGCGAATTAACAGCTTAATATTTCTGTCGCAGCTAGACCCGAAGGACTTTCGCTACGTCCTCATTGTATTGCATATTGTCAACAAATTCAAGGGAACAATTATGCGAACAAGTCCTCGGTCTAGTGCGATTATCCTTAAAATAACGGAGGCTAACGTACTATGCATACATCGAATTTACCCACATTTAACGAATCTCAAACGCTTTTAGCGCTAGATGAGCGCAAACTCACCGATTTCATTTACCAAGGCGCATGGCCGCACGATGAAGACCCGGCCGACTATTTGCCGGCTACTCCGATTAAGGCGGTGCGCGTCGGATGATTACCGCCGGTCAGGTCAAGTTTTCGCACCATGCACGCAAGCGCCTGAAGGAACGTTACAATATTACGAATTTACACGTAGCGCGTAATTGGGTTGCGCAAAAGCTTCAGCACGCAAAGTATCTCGGAATCACCGTAGATTCTAACGGCAAGGAAGCGCGTATGTACGGCGGAAAAGGAGTCGTTATACTCTTCGCGCTGAATAGCGATTATGTACTGACCGTTCATCCTCCCGAAAAGAATACGGCGATCCGATTTATCAACGAAGCGTATTACACGATGAAACAAAGCGTAGAGGCTGCGGTTCAAAATAACGAAAATTATGCCGCGGAACTTCACGAAGAAATAGCGCACCTGACGGCCGAGCTTAAACGAACGCGATCAAAAGCGAAGAAGATGGCGTACCAAGCGCGAATCAATGCGGTTCAGATGCGGATTGACGAATTGCCCGCCGAATCCTTCGAATTAAAACGCAGGCTTACAAAAGCGGCGAAAGGAGTTGCGGCGTATGTCTGATCTTTCGTGGGTGGGACCGATTGCCGCCTTCATCATCGGATTAATACTTTTCGGCATGTGGGCGCAAAGTGGCGAAGACGACGCATGATAGGCGCGTCGCGTCCTCGGAGAATGTCGGGGCGGCCGTTAGGTAATCCGTGTCGCGTCGCTACTGCCAAGCGCTGGCGGCGTTTCGGGCGCAGACACCGGCATTTTGCGAGGGCGAAAAGCCTTAATAAAAACGTAGGGGGAAAACGAATGAGCAAATTTGAAAAAGGTGCAGCGGCGTTAAACGCTTTAAATTCAACGAACGAGGGCGGAAACGGTAAGGAAACCGAGTTCACAAGTTTTACATCCGGCACTTCCTTTAAAGTTCGCGTTCTCGGTACTGCGGATCTTATCCGATTCTACAACTACGGAATCTATAAAAAAGTTAACTCGTTCGTGGCTGAAAACCCGAGCACTATGAACGAAAAAGGCTTCCCAGTCGGCAATTACACGCCGTGGGATCTCGCGTGGAAGTACTATCAGGATCTAAAGAAAGAAGCCGAAAACAAAGGCGATAGCCATGCGGAAGAGAGATATAAAGAAGAGGCGAGTAAATATCGCGTAAAAGAGCGATATGCTCTCGGATTCATCGATCTGGCGACGGGCGAACCGATCATTATCGACCTCTCGAAGAAGCAGGCGCAAACAATTTACGCGGTTATCTTGAAGTATGAAAAGAAACTCGGAAAGGTTGCGTTCGAGCTTGAAAAGACAGGATCAGGCACGGCAACAACCGTTAGCTTAACGCCTATCATCGACATGGAAGACGATCTAACGGAGAAGGAGCGCGAGAACTTCGCTAAGTATGCGGATAAAGAATTCGATATGTCGCTGTTTGACGGCCTGCTTTTCGAAGCGGATGAGAAAACTCAGATCGAAAACCTAGTCGCGGCCGGCTTCGATATCAGCTTAATCGGTCTGTCACTCGGCGGAAATGCTGCGAACGAACCTGAGCCTTGGAAGCCTAGCGACGAAGAATTACCGTTCTAATTACGTATCAACCAAACGAAAAGGAGGCGCTCATATGGCGCATAAATCAGAAGATACCGGCAAGTATTCGGAACTGATCGCTCGTGCTGCGCTGCTGGCTAGCGGCTGGCAGGCGGTCAGTACGTCCGAAACGGAAGAGGCATTCGATATTAGCGCAAAAGATCCGTTAAGCGGAGAGTGGAAAACGTTTCAGGTAAAAACGATTTATGATCGGAAGAAGCGCGGCAGCCTCATCGTTCAGGCACGGAAAAGCGACCGGACACCGTATAAGCTCGATGAAGTCGATTACTTTATCGGCGTGCTGATCGGCCGCGGTCCGGTGCCTACCGTGTGGATGTTCGAGAATCGCGAGCTTACCGAGTATTGGGGGCCGCAGTCGAAGGACGGCAAGCGGTGGGTACGGATGGATTTGAACTTCCGGCGGGAAGACGTAGAGCTTACGGAAATTAACGAATCGGAGGCGGTATGATGGCGTGGTTTAAATACAGCGATATGAGCACGGGCGGCTATGCGAAAAGTGATTACGGGGCTATTTTCGTTGAGGCTCACAATGAGTACGAAGCTAACGATATCTTTGAAAGTGAGCTTGACCTCGATCCTTACGGCGTTGCTTGCGATTGTTGCGGTAATGATTTTTGGATATCAGAGGTCGAAGCTGACTACGTTGAGGGTTACGCGCAAAGAGAAGACGTTCTTGTGCTTAAAAAGGAGGCGGTGTGATGGCGGAATATAAACTCTTTAAAGTCGGATTAAACGGCTATTACGACATTATTGCCGCTGAAACAGAGGAGCAAGCACTGGCGCATCATCTCGACTTAGTGGGGCCGGACGACTACTCCGAAGATGAAATGCCGGAAGTTTCCGAAGTGGGTACGGACACCATGGAGAAATTTGAAACGGAAGCGGGCGGATTTGAATACATGACATACGCGGAATTCCTAGCGGATTTTAAATACGAGGAGCCAGCAATTGTTTGCTGGTTCGAATAAGGAGGACGAACGGATGGCGAAATTAGACGGCGTTAAGACACTCGATATGGTGAACGGTGAAATTACGAAGGTTGCGTATGGCGGTGCGGAGTATGTGAAGACGGAAGGTTTACCGAAGATGGGCGATTTGGTACGGGCCGAGGAAGGTGGTTACGATATTACCTACGGCGCTTTCTACAAAATTACGGATGATGCCGACCATGCGGACGACGTTAGATTCTTGGACGACGTAGATTTTGGGCGGGTTAGATTTGGCGACGATTACGAACTCTTCCGCAAAGTATCCACCAGCACCAGTCCGTCATTAGAAGAACGCGTCAGCAGCGCGGAAGGCGAAATCGAATCGTTAAAATCCGACGTGGCTGCTTTGAAGGGTGAAGCGGGGTACGTACGGATTGACAAAAGCGAAGCGCAGGAAGGCGATTATATTAAGTTCGATGAGGCTCCTAGATCTTATCTAACCGCGGGCGAGTATTACGAAATTGATTACGTTGATTCGCACGGAGATCCTCAGATCACTGACGATGACGGAGACGAATTTGATACGTACTCTCTGGACCATTGCGAATTCGAAGTCTACCGCAAAGTCAGCGCCGCAAGCGTAGAAGCTGAGCGTCTGAAGGTCGGTGATTATGCGAAGGTGGTCGGTCAGGCTATTGTCACCGAAAAAGGAGAAATCGTTAAAGTAATTCAAGATACGGGTGCGATCATTCCTTTTAAGGTCGAAACTATGGACGGTAAATACACGGAATGGCGTTCAGAAGCATCACTCGTCCGCGCCACTGACGAAGAAGTTGCCGAAGCTAAAGACGCAGCAGCACGCGCTAAATTTAAAAGAGGCGATAAGGTGCGGTTGCTTTCAGGCGGCGGAGACTACCCTCTTAGCGGATTTGAGAACGATAAGATTTACGAGGTTTTATATAATAACTTCAATCACCCTAAGGGTAAACGTATTCGAATCGCTGACAGTACCGAGAGGTTCGGCTACGCAACGCCAGATCAGCTCGAAATTTTATCCGAAGAGGAAGCCGCCGAAATCGAGCGCAAGCAAGCCGAAGAAGCGAAGTGGGCGAAGATTGGGCGCAAGGTTGGCGAGTATAAGAACGGCGATGTTGTTCGCTATGACTACGGAGATAACGAGATTTGCGAAGTCGTGGACGATACCGAAGAGGGTCGCGTAGGAGTTCAAACGAAGGAGTACGGAATTTGCAGAGAAAAACCGGCAAACCTGCGCCTTATCACGCCAGTCGAGGCGCGCTTTGACCGCTAAGCCGGCCTCCGTCTGCACCGCACGTAACGCTAACCTCTACGAAGGGCGATCCGCAATTTACGATTCGCTCTTCGAGGTTTATGCGTGCGGGCCGTCTTGCTGGTCGGAATGGTATGCAGAAAACGAAGCGGGATATAAACGAAGATGGACGGAGGCGGTCGATTTATGAGGAGATTACCGAGAGCAATCGCATTTCTATTCGGAATTATAGCCGCATTTGTTGCGGGCGTATTCGCGCTTTATTCGGCTGTAGCTCCGTTAATTTTATTGGTAGGCGTAATAATTTTCGGATACCTGAACGTAACGAGCGATTAAGCGGACTTTATTACGCGAGGAAGGAGGACGACGGATGGAAGGCTTACGGTTAAACTTGAACGCGCTTAAGCCGGCGGCACCGAAATCGGACGCAGTAGAGGAGACGGCCAAGCGGAAGGCGAAAGCCAAGACCGCCGAGCCGATCGAGGAAAGCTGGCGCAAGATATTCGCGATGAAGCTATCGGATGCCGATCGCAAAAGGGTAACGGAAGTCAAGGCGGCCATGGATGCGGGCAAACTAGCGCGCGATCCGGCTGACTGCGTGAACAAGGCCGGCAACCCTAAAGCGTTCAGCAAGGCGGAGGCACTCCGGCTATGGAAGACGCTTCAGGAATCCCAGCGCGAAGAAACCTTGCGGCAGATGGTCGAGAATACGCCGGATAATTACGAATTAATTACGACTGAAGAACGATTTCAGGCGCTAATCAAGGCGTTAAATAACGAAACAATAATCGCAGTTGATACCGAGACGACGGGCGTAGATGTCTATACGGACGTAATCGTGGGGCTTTCGCTGACGTTGCCAAACGCTGACTGGCACGTTTATATACCGGTGGATCACGTTGATTGCGAGCAGTTAAGTCGCGAATATGTACTCGAAGGTCTGGCGCCTGTATTTAACGATGAATCAATCGGCAAGGTTTTACACAACGCGATATTCGATATTGCGATGCTTCGGCGGCATGGGTTCGATTTGAAAGGCGTCGCTTGGGATACGATGACCGCGATGCACCTTCTGAACGAAAACGAGAGTGATCGAACATTAGGCGGAGCCGGTTCGTTTAAGCTCAAAGACTTAGCGCCTAAATACTTAAAAACACCGGCAGACACTTTCGATGCTCTGTTCGGCAGGAATGCGCAATTTAAAGAAGTTCCGTTAGACCTAGCGCTAGTTTACGCAGCGAAGGATACGGAATTAACGTGGAAGCTGTACGAATTTCAGCGTTATCACATGGCGAAAATACCGACGATTTTGGAATATTATCAAACCGTTGAAGTTCCGTTATTGTATGTAATCGTCGATTTAGAAGCCAACGGATATATTCTTGACTTGGATTTCGCGAAAGAATACGGAGAAAAGCTGCATAAGCGTGCGGAGGAGTTGCGAAAGGAATTAGTTGTGGAGTTGACGCCATTCCATGAAGGAGACGAACCGATAAATCTAAACTCGACTCATCAGATGCGGCCCGCACTTTCAAAGGCAATCGGCAAGGAGCTCCCGAATATGGACGCTAAGAAAACGCTCAAGCCGTTGAAAGACGACTACGATGTCATTGCGAAACTCCTAGAGTACAAGAATATCGTTAAGTTGAGTGGTACGTATATCGACACGCTGCCGACAAAGCAAAACCCAACAACTGAGCGTTGGCATTCGCGATTCAATCCGATGGGAACCGTGACGGGCCGATTCAGCTCCGGAAAGGACGAAGAGGATAAAACGCAGCAAGGGTTTAACGTGCAGAATCAGCCACCGGAAGCACGTCCGATGTTCGGTCCTCCTCCCGGAAAGCTGCTAGTAGGCGCCGACTTTAAAGCGCAGGAAATCAGGTGTGTGGCGCACCTGTCGGGCGAACCAGTACTGATTAATGCGTTTTTAGAAGAACGTGATCCATACGCAACGATGGCATCGAACTTCTACAAACGACCGTACGAGGAAGTTTATAAGAATGCTGATGGTTCCGACACAAAAGAGCGAAAGAAAATGAAGGTCGCATGGTTAGCTACATTATACGGAATGAGTGATTATTCTCTAGCGGATATGCTAGGCGTAGGTAAGAAAGAGGCGACCGAGTTTAAAGAAGAGTTGTTCGGAAGTATGCCGAAGCTGTCGGCGTGGTTAAAAGAGAACGAAGAATTTGTGCGAAAAAACGGATACGTTTGGGCTGATCTGAATGCGCGAAAACGCCGGCTGCCAGACGCTAAACTCCCGCGCAAAAACATTCCGTACGGAAAATGGAATGATCCGAAATACGATGACGCAAGGAAACATAATTCACGAATTAATCGCGCTTTGCGTCAAGCGACAAATGCTCGCGTACAAGGATCGTCGTCTATTCAAACGAAAGTCACGATGATTAAAGCGCACGAATATTGCGCTAACAAACCGGGATGGGCGCTGTGGTCAACGGTGCATGACGAACTCATTTTCGAAGTTCCGGAGGATTTTACGTGGGAAGAAGCGCAAGACATTCGCGATATCATGCTTAATTCTTACCGTTGGGGAGACGTTGTGCCGAACGGTACAGATATCGAAGTTATGCGCAAATGGGGCGAAGGTGTGCCCGTTGAAGAATGGTTTAAAAACAAGGAGGCGGTTTAATATGGCGAAAACTTACGTTGTACTCGACTTAGAAACGACAGGACTCGATTATAAGTCCGAACAAATTACGGAAATTGGTGCGATTAAGATTGACGAAGGCTTTAACGAAATTGATCGTTTTCATACGATGGTTGCGTTGGAAGAGGGGCGAGAGCTGCCGGAATTCATTACGAAGCTGACCGGCATCACTGCGGCCGATCTCGAAGGTGCGCCGGCTGAAGTCGAAGCACTCGAAAAGCTGAACGAATTTATTGGCGATTCGATTGTAGTTGCGCAAAATGCTCCGTTCGATCTGTCGTTTATCAGTCGAGGCGGAATCGAGCCCGAACGGTTCTATTGTACGCGAGCTATGGCGCGTTTTGTTGAGCCGGAATTGTCTGCGAGCCTTAAGGACGTTGCTAACCGCCATGATATCTCGCTTGAAGGACATCATCGCGCGCTTAACGACGTAGAAGCGACGATTAAAGTTTTCCGGATATATCTACCGCATGTAAGAGAGGAGTTTAACGAGTTTGAAAACATCGTTCAAGACTCCGCAGATCGGCCGCTGAAGTTTAAGCCTAAGAACGCAATTGTCCGCAAAGTTCATATGGTTGCGTTAGATAATACGGACTTAATTCGTTTGGTTCGAGCGTTTCCGGAGGATCACGATATGTTTGCCAAGCTAGGCAGTATTATCGGGCGTACGATGAAGGGACGTGATTAATTGACGAACGCAAACGCACGATCAGCCGCAAACTCACTGCGCGCCCAATTAGCGCCGACGCCCGAACCGACCGGCTATGCGCAACAGATTGCGGATGAACTCATCGAATATCTAAACGAATGGCACTCGCTTCCGGAAACGTGGGATAACGCACTGGACGCGCAGATCCACCGATGGTACGCAGATGCTCCGAAAGTATTTCCGAAGAAACCGTATTTCTCGCCGTCATCTGCGAATGCCTGCCCGCGTGAACTTTATCATAAGGCGCAAGGAGATCCGAGAGACGTAACGAAAAAGCCTCCGTATCAGGGACGCTGGACCCGCATCGGAACGGCAATTGGCGATATGATTCAGCGTGATTTGCTCTTTATGGAAAAACATTTCGAAAAGAAAGTCGGCCGCCCCTGCCCGTTCAGCTTCGAACGTAATCCGGACGGCACGCCGATGTTCGAGGACTTCGCCAAGCGGAACCATAAGATCGAGCGCGCTGGCAAGACGTTTCACCTTTTCGGAACGTGCGACGGCATTATGCGCTATGTCACGGAAGATGGCGAAGTATTGCGCGTGGGACTCGAAATCAAGTCGAAGCAAACGAGCGCGGCCCGTACGTCTTTCTATTCGCTGAAGAAGCCGGATGAAAAACACGTTAAGCAGTGTGTCGCTTATGCGGAGATGTATGGCGTCGACTTATACGTGATCCTCTACGTAAACGCATCGAAGAAGGCGTGGGAGTACGAAGAAGGAGAATTCGAAAAGTCGCCGGACATCCGGGCGTTCGGCCTCGAAATCGGACGCGAAGACATCGACGTGCTGCTCGATAGATTCGTAGAAATTCAGAATTCGATTGACGACGGCAAACCGATGGCGGTCGACCTTAACGGTTGGACATTCAACGGGTACAAAACGGCTATTGCGCAATCGCTTACGGCGGCTGAACTAGAAGCCATCCGCGATAAGGTTTCGCGAGTCAAACGGTCGAACGTCTTTGATTCTACGAAAAGGCAGTACGCCGGGGCGCTAGAGTTTATCGAAAAAGTACGCAAAGGGGAGGCGGTTTGATGGCGAGGTTTATTCTTTACACGTTAATTGCGGTATTGTTATCGACTCTCGTTACCTTTTTGATATCGCTAATTAATCCGGAGGTAAGCGCTACACTATCGGTTCCTATCTCCCTTATTTTAGGGCTCATCGCAGGGTGGAAGGCGGTATTAGATGACTAGCACCAAGCCTATCCGCATTCTAGCGTTAGATATATCGACTAATCCCGGCTTCGCGGTCCTCGAAGTCAAACGGCTGAAGTCAGGTCCGCGCGTGAATCTCGTACACGTAACGTCTGTAAGCACGACGAGCCAGTCGCCGGACAGCCACCGGTATTCTTATATCGAGGCAGCGGCAACGATGGTCCTGCACGAACACGGACCGTTCGACGTTGTTGTCCGGGAGCATTACACGAAAGGGCGCAATAGGCGGTCGACCCAAACGGTGTTTGGTGCGTGGGCTGTCATCGACTTAGCGCTTGGTAAATACGGCTATAAGGCGGATGTGGAGATCACGCCGACAACGGTTAAAAAGGACGTAACCGGAAAAGGCAGCGCATCAAAAGACGAAGTAGAGGCGGGAGTACGGCGGATACTTTCGCTCCCGGCCGACTTTACATTTCGGACAGATGACGAATCGGACGCGGCGGCGATTGGGCTTTCGTATCTTGTCCGCGAGAAGATTATAAAACCGGAGGAGGCGGAATAATGGACCGCGTAATAAAGTGGGGAACTATCGCAGTAATTGCGCTGGCTGTGTTTTCTTTCGTGGTAGCAGCGCCGGCGTATACGATTGCGTCTTACCATAACGAAAACACTTACGTAATAAAGGTGACGGACAAAGAAACGAAAACGTCTGACGATTCCTCGAAGTATCTGATTTTCGGAGATGACGAGAAAGGTAACGCGAAAGTGTTCGAAAATACCGACGCAATATTTGCGCGGAAGTTTAATTCCAGCGACCTGTACGCGGAGATCGAAATCGGTAAGACGTACGAATTCAAGACGGTCGGCTTCCGGATTCCATTTATGTCGAGCTACGAAAACATAATGACGGTGAAGGAGAAGTGATGCGAATGTTTAAGCGGAGATTAATCGAAACGCTTTCGTGGATACTTACAATCGCAACGTTTTTTCTATTAGTCAGATTTCTGATATGGGCGATAGAATCTCCCGTAGCAAAAGCGATCTTTACGATTGCGGCCGTATTCGGACTGCTTCTCGTCGGGCTTTACGGAATCGTCCGTTTTATCTTATGGCTGATCGTCGAACCATATCGCGCACATAAACGCGAGCGCGAAACGGAGGGAACGGCCGAATGATCTACGGAGCGACCGACGAAGGTTTGCGAAATATGAGACGCTGGCTTAACGAAAAACTGATCGAAAGTGATACCGCCATCAGCTTCCACGACCGGAAACTAATCGAGGAGCGTATCGAGCGAGAACGGACACAGGCGCGGCTGGACGAAGTTGAGGCGGAAATTGAGAGACGGAAGGGGTAGATCGGATGCTGATCGCTTATTACTCGCTGACCGGCAACGTCCGCCGATTCGTCGCCAAGACCGGTCTGGCCGCCGTCGAAATTAAGCCGGGACTGATGATCGCCGAGCCATTCGTATGCGTGACCGGTACGTATGGCTTCGGTCAGGTTGCCGGCACAGTTTCGGATTTCCTTGCGGATAACAGCGAATATCTTGCGGGCGTGGCTGCGTCGGGTAATCGCAATTGGGGCGATAATTTCGCAAAGGCGGCCGATGTGATTGCGGAGCAGTACGGCGTGCCGGTGGTCGGGCGCTTTGAATTAGCGGGCACGGACGCAGATGTACGACAATTTATCGAAAGGGTGAACGCGCTTGACGAATAAACACGCAAGCTATATCGAACTTAATAACGAAATTATGCTACAGAAGGACGGCCGGTTCCAATTCGAAAAGGATCTCGAAGCCGTCCGCGCTTATTTTATCGACTACGTAAATCAAAACACCGTATTTTTCCACGACCTTCGCGAAAAGCTCGACTATCTGCGCGATAACGATTACTACGAAACCGAATTCCTCGACGCCTATACGTTCGATGAAATCAAGGCGGTCTATCAGGCGGCCTATGCGCACAAGTTCCGATTCCCTTCGTTCATGAGCGCGTTCAAATTCTATAACGACTATGCGATGAAGACGAACGACGGCAAAAAGATCCTTGAACGATACGAAGACCGCGTTTCTGTTGTCGCGTTATTCTTCGCGGGAGGAGACGCAGCCAAGGCGATCGAGTACGTAGATTTGATGATGCGGCAAGAATACCAACCGTCAACGCCGACGTTCTTGAATGCGGGCCGGAAGCGTCGGGGCGAGCTCGTTTCCTGCTTCCTGCTCGAGGTTAACGATTCCCTTAACGATATTAGTCGCGCAATTGATATTTCGATGCAGCTTTCGAAGCTTGGCGGCGGCGTGTCGCTTAATTTATCGAAGCTGCGGGCGAAAGGCGAGGCGATCAAAGACGTAGAGAACGCGACGAAGGGCGTAGTCGGCGTTATGAAGCTGCTCGATAATGCGTTCCGTTACGCAGATCAGATGGGTCAGCGGCAAGGGTCGGGCGCGGCTTATCTCAACGTATTCCATGCGGACATTAACGACTTCCTTGATACGAAGAAAATCTCGGCCGATGAAGACGTCCGCGTCAAAACGTTATCCATCGGCGTTGTCATTCCGGATAAATTCATCGAACTGGCGCGAGAAGATCGGCCAGCTTACGTTTTCTATCCGCACACCGTGTATAAGGCGTATGGAACGCACCTAGACGAAATGGATATCGGTCAGATGTACGATAAGCTCGTCGATAATCCGGCCGTGCGTAAGGAAAAGATTAATCCGCGGAAGCTACTCGAAAAGCTCGCTGTGTTGCGCTCCGAATCGGGCTATCCGTACATTATGTTCGAAGGCAACGTTAACGCAGAGCACGCGAACGGTCACGTATCGAAGGTTAAATTTTCGAATCTGTGCTCGGAGGTGCTTCAGGCGTCGCAAGTATCGGAATACACCGACTATGGCGAAGAAGACGAAATCGGCCTCGATATTTCGTGTAATCTCGGATCGCTCAACGTTGCAAACGTAATGAAAAACGGCGACTTCGAAACGATCGTTAAGCTGTCCGTCGATGCTCTCACGCGAGTCTCGGAAACTTCGAATATCAAGAACGCGCCGGCCGTCGCCAGAGCTAACCGCGAGATGCGTTCGATTGGCCTCGGCGCGATGAATCTACACGGCTATTTAGCGCAGAACGGCATCGCTTATGAATCGGAGGAAGCGCGGGATTTCGCTAACGTATTCTTCGCCGCGGTTAACTACCACTCGATCAGGAGGTCCGCAGAGATTGCGCGTAAAACCGGAGAAACTTATCGCGGTTATGCAGGCTCGGCATACGCAGACGGAAGTTTCTTCGATAAATATCTCGCGAATGATTATCTACCTAAGTTCGAAAAAGTTTCTGCGTTATTTTCCGGAATTGAACTACCGACTAAAGACGACTGGGCGTGCCTTAAACATTTCGTATCAGAGCACGGACTATATCACTCCTATCGTTTATGTATCGCGCCTACTGGATCTATTTCGTATGTGCAGTCGGCTACTGCGTCGGTCATGCCGATTATGGAGCGCATCGAGGAGCGTACGTACGGCAATTCGAAGACGTACTATCCGATGCCGGGGTTATCGCCGCAGAACTGGTTCTTCTACAAGGAAGCGTACGACATGGATATGTTTAAAGTCGTCGATATGATCGCAACGATTCAGCAGCACGTCGATCAAGGTATTTCGTTTACGTTGTTCTTGAAGGATACGATGACGACGCGCGATCTCAATCGGATTGACTTATACGCACATCATAAGGGGATTAAAACGCTGTATTATGCGCGGACGAAGGATACCGGGCAGGAGGGCTGTTTGTCCTGTGCGGTTTAGCTGAGAAAAAAGAGACGATAATTCGTCTCTAGTATTTCTTTATTATTTTTTTAACCAAACTATCAAACTTCTGTTTCTCAGCAAAGGATAAATCATCTATAGATACATCTTCCATCTTTCCCTTATTCTTACCACTAGTGTGTACTATTACAGGGGAAAATGGTGGAAATGCCTGGTTTTTAGTTACGGCTATTATGCGCTCTTTTTTCATAAACAGATACTCCCTTCTCTAACTTTGAAATTATAAACTATAGCTTCTATATGTCAAGAGAGCGGTAGCTTAAAAAATTGCGAAATGGAGGACGAATACTTGACAAATGAAAACGCAACCCATACGGCGGCCGATTGGTCGCGTCATGAAGACGACTTTACGCAAATGTTCTACGCACAGAACGTTAAGCAGTTCTGGCTTCCGGAAGAGATTTCGCTAAATGGCGATCTCCTTTCGTGGAAGGCGTTGGGCCCGGCCGAGCAACTCGTATATATGCGCAATCTTGCCGGCTTAACGCTCCTGGACACCGAACAAGGCAACGAAGGCATGCCTATCATCGCGCAACATATCGCCGGCCACCAACGTAAAGCCGTCCTTAATTTCATGGCGATGATGGAGAACGCTGTCCATGCGAAGTCCTATTCGAATATATTTATGACGCTTGCGCCTACCGAAACTATTAACGAAGTATTCGAGTGGGTTAAGACGAATCCGTATTTGCAGCGGAAGGCGGCGCTAATAACCGGCCTATATCGCGGCATCAAAGAAGGCGATGCCCTTTCGCTGTATAAGGCGCTTGTGGCTTCGGTTTACCTCGAAAGCTTCCTGTTTTATTCCGGCTTTTATTATCCGTTATATTTCGCGGGCCAAGGCAAGCTAACGAGCAGCGGCGAGATCATTAACCTTATCATTCGCGATGAGGCGATCCATGGCGTATACGTCGGCTTATTGGCGCAGGAGATTTACGGAAAGCAAGAGGCGGACGTCCAGCTTGAGATGCGCGACTTTGCCGTCGAACTGCTGACGGAATTGTACGATAATGAGGTCGCATATACCGAGGATCTATACGATGCGGTCGGCTTAACACACGATGTAAAACGATTCCTTCGTTACAACGCGAATAAGGCGCTACAAAACCTCGGCTTCGATCCGTATTTCGAAGAGGAAAGGCCGAACCCTATCGTCATGAACGGCCTGAATACGAAGACGAAATCGCACGACTTCTTCTCGCAAAAAGGCAACGGCTATAAGAAGGCGACGGTCGAAGCGCTAAAGGATTCGGATTTTTATTTCGGCGAATGAGCGTCCATTTTTCGGAATAGATTCGCAGTTATTTACGAAAGGAAATTATCCTGTGATGTCGCAAAAGTGGCGATTACCTACCCGTTATATAAGTGAGGAGGTCATCGCCTATGAAACGATTTATCAGCGCTACGGCAACGATCATCGCCGGACTGCTTTTCGTTCTGCCGTACATCCATACGATAGGATTCCGGTGGTTTTCGATAGTGTCCGTGTTCGCCTTGCTTGCGATATTAACAAGCGAAAGCACGAAGGAGGAAACGAAATGAACGTAAATATAAAACGGTTATCACCGGACGCTCAAACGCCGGCCTACGCACACGCAACGGACGCTGGCTTCGATCTAGTCGCGGCGGCCGACGTTATTATCGAACCGGGCGAAACGGCGTGTGTGCCGACGGGCTTGGCGTTCGAGATTCCGGAAGGTTTTGAAATGCAGATCCGACCGCGATCAGGCATTACGCTGAATACTAGACTGCGTGTACAACTCGGAACAGTTGATTCGGGCTATCGTGGCGAGGTCGGAGTGATTGTCGATAATATTGCGCGAGAAGAATGGGGATCGACTCCTAGATTACGTACCCTAAACGGGAAGGTCGAGAATATTGACGGCACTTATTATCCGAAATCTACGTACATCGTCCGCAAAGGTGATCGTATCGGGCAGGGAATAATTAAGCCGATAGAACAGGCGGTGTTTGCGGAAGTTGATGATCTTAGTAACTCGGATAGAGGTGATTGCGGTTTTGGCAGCAGTGGATCGTCCGTATAAAGAGATTAGTTTATCTAATGGCGGAATCTGTTTAGTGAGTGAAGAGGACTTCGATGGTTTGAGTAAATATAAATGGCACAGGAGAAGTTCCGATGGATACGCGGCTCGCACTGTGTATAATGATGGGAAATTCAAAACTGTTCGAATGCATCGGGAGATCATGAACCCTCCGAAGGGCTTTGTTATAGATCACATTAACCGAGACAGATTAGACAATCGAAGGGATAACCTTAGAATTGCTACCGCAAGCCAAAATATTGCTAACTCGATAAAACCTTCTACCAACTCATCGGGCTATAAGGGAGTACAGTACCGAAAAGACCAAGGAAGATGGAGAGCGTGTATACGAGTAAACAAAAAGCCTATCTCTTTAGGTCAGTATGACTCAGCAGAGAAGGCGGCACGAGCATATAATGCTGCAGCAATAAAGTATTTTGGAGAGTACGCGAGACTGAATGACCTACCTAAGGAAGACGCTTAGATGACGCAAATATATGCGTGCTTTCTGAACGGTAAGTTGTACGGATGCGGCGATATCGAGTATATGAACGACCTATTCCGCGATTACGTTGTTTATTGCGAGATGTACGGGGAAGACGATTGTACATTCCGAATAACTACGAAAGAGAAAGCTCGCAGATTAGTGATTAACGAAACTATTCGCGAAAACGGCGAAGCATTAAAACGATTGGAGGACAAACAATGAACGAAAAGATTAACGTACTCGACAACGGATATGTCCGATTAACAAACGTAATGGGCTCCGATCTTTCTGTCGTCAACTCAGCTCGCGTTTCCTACGACAAGGAATCGACCGAGCTAGACGAAAAGGACATCCGGCTTATTAAATTTCTTGCGCGAGAAGGCCATACGTCACCTTTCCGTCATGCAACGCTTCAGTTCGAAGTATACGCGCCGTTAATGGTTGCGCGGCAGCATTGGAAGTACATCGTAGGCTCCGACCACACAATGGACGCTTGGAATGAGTCGAGCAGGCGCTATGTTACCGAAGAACCAACGTTTTATATTCCGCAAGCAGACGAATGGAGATCAGCACCGGAGAATTCGAAGCAAGGTAGCGGTAATTGTTTGCCGGAACAACAAGGCGAAATAGCCACACAAGACTTGATCGACTACGTTGCGTTTGGTGAGCGATTGTATGAACGTGCTATGAATTCGGGAGTTTGCGCAGAGCAAGCGCGCCTATTCCTTCCGGCTTACGGAATGTACGTACGCTATTACTGGACGGCATCGCTTCAATCGGTTGTGCATTTCTTAAATCAACGTCTGGCACACGATAGTCAAGTCGAAATCCAAGAATACGCGAAAGCGGTTTACTCGTTAGTTAAACCGAAATTTCCGATTAGCATTGACGAGTTAACAAGAACGGAGGTGTAAGCATCGGTATACTAACGAATCTAGCGATGTCAACGCAATTACTTACGAACCCGACCGCCAAGCCACCGGAGCCACCACCGCCAGACCCACCGCGAATCACCGAGGAAGAATCCGCGCTGCAAAAGGCGGAAGCCGTTATCGATGGCAAGGACGCTGAACTGGCGGCCAAGGATGCGAAGATAAAGACGCTCCAATCCGAACTTGCTTCCGTAAAAGACGAAGTCAAGGCGCAGTCTAACGAAAAGCACGTAAAATCGCCGCATAAGCACGCAGAGCCTTCCGGCTGGCAAACGTTCGAAGCGACTGCGTATACGGCTTATTGCGCGGAAGGATGTACCGGAACAACAGCGACCGGCCTCGACGTCAGCCATACGATCTACCACGCCGGCAAACGTATTATTGCGGTCGATCCGTCAGTGATTGCATTAGGCTCGGCGGTTGAGGTGCGGCAGGCAGACGGCACGACGTTTGAAGCCGTGGCGCAGGATACTGGGAGCGCGATTAAGGGCGCCAAGATTGACGTGTTAGTTACGGAAGAAGCCGGCGCGGTACAGTTCGGGCGGCAGTCGGTGCAGGTTCGCGTAATAAATTAACGGGAGGGCCGTGTAGTGGCGGATATAACACGAAAAGATATAATCGCGCTTACAGAACGTTTCTTAGACGAATACCCGACTAAGCGCGAGAAGCGAGAACTTGACGACCTTGCGGGAGCTGGACTTACGTTGCCCAACTTCTCGACGAAATCATCACGCCAAGTATTTGCGAAATACGTACGGAGGAAGTGATCGGATGAGTTGGTTCAGCGCTGAGGCGGAAAGAGCTAAATCAGAATATGTTCGAATATTAAGGAGGAATATCGATAATATGGCGAATATCGTAAACGCAAACGCTAAAATCCACGTACTGGCTGACGAAACACTTGGCGGCATCAAGCGCGAATACGTAGATGTCGATCGGAAGGCGGAGGTCGGCGAGAAGATCGTCATCGTAAACGCAGACGTTCAATGTGAAGACCCGTATAGTAACGGATATTTATTTGAGGTGGAAAGTTTACTCAGTTGCAGTAGGGGCATACAGACGTCGTGTCATCGAGATATCTTCGATTTTGAATATCACGTACTCGAACCGACCGACATCGTCCACATAGACGGTGAGCGCTACGAAATGATCGATAGGAAGGCGGAATTGGGCGAGAAGGTTATGTACGTTGACGAGTCGGGAGAATCGTACGGAATCGTCACTGAGGTCCTCGCGGTGGGCGCCGGAGTGGTTGACGTTGCTGAATACGAAGAACCTAGCGGCGCTGTCATTGTTGGTTTTTCACACGATCGTTACCGCGTCCTCGTCCCGGTCGAAGCCGCCGAAGACGAACCGAAGCCAGCCGACCCAATCGACGTTATCGCCAGTTTAGCGCAAGAGGTAGCGTTTTTAAAACGAACGGTTGATCGCCATAGAGACGAAATCGACACGCTGTATAAAGACAAACGGACGCTTGGCGAAGAGTTAGCGCGGTTGGCCGCAGAAGTCGGAAAGGAAACGGAATCAAGCGCGAAGGTAATGGCGGAAGCATTTGTGGCGCTAAGGAGAGCCGGCCTATGACAAACGATGTGATTTACGTTATCTATAAGGACGGAAAACGGATGAATTCTAGCGGAAGGAAAGTCGCTTATCTATCGGAAGGTGCGGCCAAAGGCGTGATAACACAGGAAGTAAACGATCAAGCGTATTACCAAACGCCCGATTTCTACGATATGCCGAAGGACGAACAAGATGCGATAAAGGCGGAGATCCGCAAGCGCTATGAGATCGTCGAATACGTACCGAAGGAGGAGCGCCCATGAAGCTCGCCCTAACCGCACCGTTACGCGCAGGCAAGTCGCAAGCTGCCGGCTATCTATCGACGTATTACGATTTCCAAACGTTCGCCTTCGGAGACGAATTAAAAGCGGCTTTCCATCGCGCTTTCCCTTCCGTACCTGAAAAGCCGAAGCCACGCGGGTATTATCAAGAATTCGGTCAGGCGGTGCGGAAGATACTCGGCGAGAACGTCTGGATAGACGCATGTATGGCGAAAGTCGACGCATACACGGCGCTCTTTTCACGCAAATGTGATTGCGGCTTACCCCCGTCCCTGAAGAATCGCGTACTGATCGAAGACGTTCGGCAACAGAACGAATATGACCGGCTGCGCGCCGAAGGATTTACCATCGTCCTCATCACAGCGCCGGAGGAATTACGGATTGAACGCGCACGGAAGGCCGGCGACGATTTCGATTTAGCAGCGCTCGATCATCCGACTGAAAAAGCGCTGCAAAGTTTCGAAGTTGATTACGAAATTGTTAACGATGGAACGTACGAGCAGCTATATGCGAAGTTGGATGAGCTAATGGAGGCGATGCTATGACGCACTTTAATTTAACGCCGCAACAGCCGGCGAACGGACTGACTGTGCTCGAATTATTCTGCGGAGGCGGACTCGGCGCAATCGGATTCAAAGCGGCCGGCTACGATATCGTGAAGGCGTTAGACTTCGATAAGAATGCCGTTAAAGCTTACCGTCACAACTTCGGTGATTACGTGGAACAGGCGGATATTAACGAAATTGATATCGACAGTTTACCGAACACAGACGTTATATTCGGAGGGCCGCCATGCCAAGACTTCTCGGTTGCGGGTAAAGGTGCGGGAGCAGATGGAGAGCGAGGCAAACTTGTCTGGCGATACCTCGAAATCATTGAACGCAAGCAACCGAAAGCCTTCGTATTTGAAAACGTAAAAGGACTGATAACGAAGCGCCACCGTCCTACATTCGATGCGCTTATCGAGAAGTTTAACGAAATAGGTTACGAGATTGAGTGGAAAGCGCTGAGCGCGTGGGACTACGGAGTAGCACAGAAGCGAGAGCGCGTGTTTATCGTCGGAATACGAAAAGACCTCGGATTCACCTTCGAGTTTCCGAAGCCGTTAGAAGGCGATTTTCAGACGCGAGTATTGCGGGATGTTATCGGGGATTTGCCTGAGCCTGAGCGTCAAGATTGCGGAAAGTATTGGACGCCTAAAAGCGAATACACATACGGCCAAGCTAACCGCGTGCAATCGCTAGATAGACCGTCTAATACGATTCCAGCGCATCATAACAGCGGCCAGCCGATCCATCCGACCGAAGCACCTCGCCGTTTCACCGTTCGCGAATGTCTCCGAATCCAATCTGCGCCAGACACTTACGTCCTGCCAGACGATATTTCTTTATCGGCACAATACCGGATTGTCGGAAACGGAATTGCTTCGCGCGTTGCGTGGTATATCGGATGTGCCTTGGCGGATCAGCTACGATTTAAATTGAAAGCATAAACGCCGGAAGGGTACGCCATATACGCCTGCTTCGCGGCTTCCTCTTCGCCAATCATCTGAAAACGTAGCGGAAGGTCCTCGTCTTTGAATCCGGCTGCCCTAATTACTTTGCTTGCGGCTTTATTATACGAGCGCTTATCGAATTTGAACGGAGTCGCATCGGCCTTTACGCTTTCAGGCTTTGCGCAAACAAGGCGATTCGCTTCGTCATCGTAGCCGATCGTCAGGTAAAACGGTGCTTTGTCAGGCAGGCCGATGATTTTACGTGCGCCGGACGAAACGTATATTCTTCGTTGTTTATCAAGCGTTATGTAAGCGTCATTACTTTGCGCTGAAATCCAATTAATAACCATACGGATACACCTCGATTATACATTATACGGAAATTATATTCGCTTTTGGGGCGAAAGTCAAACGAAAAGGGGACGATTGCTATAGGGAAAGCTGATCGCAAACGCTGGGAAGGAAACGTTAAGTCGATGGAAATCATCGCGAAGGATCGCGGTCAAATAACTGAAGAAGATATCGAATTCTTACGGCAAAATTATACGTCGGCAGGCGGGTTACTGCCGAATGCTTTTAGCGGTGGGGCCTTTTTCACGCCTACTCACGTCGCAAAGTTCGTATGGGATGTATTAAAGCCGCGGCTGCCTGAGACTCCGAAGGTTCTGGAGCCTTCCGTTGGTGCCGGCGTATTTCTCGAACATGCGCCGAAGGCCGCCGACATCACAGCGTTAGAACTCGATAGTACAAGCGCGAAAGTAACATCGCTGTTATATCCAGACGCTGAGATTATCGAAGGGAATGCGCTAGTACACGGACGCCGAGATTATTACGACCTAGTAATCGGCAACCCGCCATACGGAGTAAACGTTAAGTTCGAGCCGCAAGAAGGCGAGGAATGGCGGTCAATTACTAAAAAGAAGGGAGAATACGGAGGCAAGTCGGAGGTTGCTTTTATCGAACTCGCTATCAAAGCGGTTAAGCCCGGCGGTTATATTGCGTTTGTACTTCCGTTAGGCATATCCTTCGCTAACTATGCATCTAAACTTCGAAAGTTTATGCACGAAACGTGCTGGCAGGTCGCGACTATTTTACTTCCGGGAGAAACGTTCCAACACGTAGGTACTACGATTCCTACGCAGATATTAATACTGCGGAAAGCACCGCCTAGAACGGAGTTAATACCGCCAGCAACTACGAAATGGTGCTCAAATTTCAGAAGAGGCGGTGACACCGACATATCGGAATATAACGCAAAATTTCTCGAAGGTCAGCCGCCTGCTTATTTCGCTCAAATAACAGATATTGGGTGGGACTCGAAAGGTAAATCGACGGATAAATGGGGAGATGGTCGGACGCAACTTGACGAACTTGTTGACGATTTCACTGACGATAACCTTATGCGCGAAAATCTATACCCGCATTTACCGAGCTGGTACGGAATCGACAAAGGAAACGAGGCATTCTTCTTCTCACATGACAACGGTCAGTGTGACGGCTTAAGGGATGCCGCGGCCACTTTTCCGGAAGGTCCTTACCGCTGGAATGAACTAACGTTAGGCGCCGGGGATGAGATCGAATGGAATGGACGTATGGTGAGCTCGTTTGATTTCGATTGGCAGGACGAAATTGTTCGCAATTATTTCGATAGCTAGCGCGATTACTAGGTTGTAGGACGAAAAAGAAACGGGAGGTTTTACGTATGGGAACGGTAAAAGTCGATCTCCACCGAAAGGATCGCGAATTTAACGCAGCCTATGCGCTAGATAACGCAGAAGGCGTCAAGCTATTACTCGCCGATTACCAGAAGTTCGTCAGCCGGAAGCGATGCGGCGACTATGCGGCCGTGGAAGTGCTGATCGATATTCATAAAGCGATCGAGCTCGCCGGCTTAACGGTTCGGCAACGACAGGCGATCGAGCTCGTTTACTTCGGAGAATTAACGCAAACCGAGGCGGGCGAACGGATGGGCATAACGCAGCAAGGTGTCGTAGCTCATTTGAACGCGGCTGCCGATAGCTTGGCGGAAATTTATTATTATTGGGCGAGCCACGGCGAAGGCTACGCGATAAGGGGGACGAATTAATGGATAACGGTTTATTGCACGAAATGATTACGGAATTGCAGCTCGAAGTTAGACAAGATTATAGGACGGGTGGTCCGTTAGCTTGGCGCTGTGTTTCCGGCCAGCCTGATGAAGGCGATCACGTATTAGTTGACGGCGAAATCGTTACGTACAAGAGCGCAGAGCACGCCGCCTTAGATTTGCGGACCATTTATATCTCCGATCGTGTAACGCGCTTAGAACGAATCACAGCGCTAACAGACGCTTATATGGACGCAACAGGTCAGCAACCCGAACTAATCTCGTTAGAACGGTTGACCGATCTCGTACTTTTCGAAGAGCTCACCGATACGAATAAAAACAAAATGAAGGCGGAATACCCGATCATGAGCGAGCGCCTGGAAACGACACGCAAGAACGGAGAGCGATCCGGAAAGTTGGCGGAAGAGTACGATCAAACGGGCCGTAATCGCGCCGAACCTACGCGCCGTTCGCTATCGACTTACGAATCTATTTTCGTTGATGCGCGTGCCAAGTCACTAAATAAGCAGCGCCGCAAGCGCTATAACGATTTTGTTAACGGACGCACAGATGGTCAGTTTACGGTCAACATCGCAACAGGGGAAAGGGTAGAGCATACGGGCGCATAGGCGCCTTTTTATTTATATATTTACGGAGGTGCGACCGAATGCAAAACGGATATTATTACTGCTATTCTGCGAATCTATACGAATTCCTGCGCGACCATGACCAGCGCTATATCTGCGTAGGCTTAAACGAAAATACTTTACGGAAGTTTTGGCAATATGCACGCACACCCGAACTCGATCGTTTGTTAACGGAGTGGCAGCGCCGCAAGCCGGCTTAAGTCGAATATTTATTTAAGTGGAGGACGATTATATGAGCGACAAAGCGAAGGCCCTTCCGTTTGATACTGCGGCGGGCTATACGGGCATACCTAACGTTATTCTTACGCATTATCAATACTTTCCGAAGCTGAACGGTAACGCCGTGTTGGTATACGCGTTCCTACTGAAATTTTATAATGCGGACTACGGTTACGCTTTTCCAACGCAAGAACAGGCGGCCAGGGCGCTCGCGATGAGCGATTCAACGTATCGTAACGCAGTTAAAACACTAGTTCAGGCGCAGCTTATACAAACGGTAGAGAACGGAGGCGGCGCGAAGAACCTCATCTATTATTTCCGCAAACCGATCGAAGACGAAACCGAGTTTTTTCGTATGTTTCCGGAAGCTGCCGAGAATAAACGGAAACAGGACGCGATATGGTCGAATATTGGTGCGAAAAGGAAAGCGCGCGTGGTATAATTTTACTTTATCGGAGGTGAGACGAATGAGTGAAATAAGACCCGGAGCTAATCCGTTGGAAAGCGCAATTAGAGGAGCGAGCCCGTCACGCGGAGCATAAAACGAAAAAGGACGCCTTATGCGGGCGTCTTTTCTTCGTCATCTTCCGTTTGTAATTCAAGAACTTCGATCTGCGATTTTAAGATAGCTATGTCTCGGCTGTTTAGATTCGTAGGTAATTCAAAGCGCGCAATCTGCCCGTTTGTAAGCGCAATGCGAGCGTATTGTTTTTCATCCATTCGTATAGCTCCTTCGGTGTTTATGCCTTAAATATATCATCAGCTCTTCCACGAATCAAACGAAGGTATCCGCAGCAGTCCTTTGCGCGTCTTAAATCGATGCTTCACACGGCATTTTATCGGCTCTATATTCACGTATTTATCCGTTTCTCCAACGTCTACCCGCTCCGAATGAAATCTCCGCCGTTCAGCGTGCGGCATAAACTCCATCAGGCCCGCATAAGAACCGTCTTCATACGCCAGAACAAGCGCATTATCCTCTTTCCGATATCCCGTAATCCAAACGTCAGTGTATTCGTAATTAACGATCTTCAACCAACGATCTGATCTCTTATTTTCCGCGTAGGATGAATTAGCGCGCTTCATAACGACGCCTTCAATGCCGGAGCTTTTCGCTAAGTCGAAAACAGCGCGGCCATTACCGGTAACGCTATCGACAATCTTAACGTTTGGATGATCGAGGGCAAGGCCGCTTAATAATTCCTTCCGCTCATATAACGGCTTCGACGTAACTGATACGTCGTCGAGACGCAATATATCAAACACGCAGAATACTATCGGATGATAACTTCTTCGCGATTGAAACCGCTCCATCATAGCCTCGAAGTCTCCGGCGCCTGTCGGTCCGGGCACGATAAGCTCGCCGTCTAAAACAGTGCCGTCCGGGATTTGTAGCGTGTGGAGTTCGGGGAATTTAGCGGTGACTTCGTTGTTGTGGCGGGTGTAGAGGCGTATTTGTCCGTTAGCTTTGGACGCGAGCAGGCGGATACCGTCGAATTTGATTTCCGTAATGTAATCGTCAGAATCAAACGGGTCTTTTGCGGACTCTAATAGCATTGGCGAAATAAACAAAAAAAATCACCTCGTTTCAGCTTCGTATTACTTTAATGATATAGTAATAGTCCGCGAGAACGAAGTGATTTGTTGTTGGAAAATTTTTGTGATGATACTTATCGAACCATTTTTAGCTTCTTTATATCAACCCAGAAAGACAGTCCATCATGGATATCGTACACTTTCACCATGCTAGGATCTTCCTCGGATTTCTCTTCTAGTGCCAACTCGTTTATATGATAATAAGCTGAATCCTCATGTTGATATTCTTTTCTTATTGTATACAACTGTCGAGTCATTAGAAGCCTCCTAAATGTTCTTTCTCATTCCACACCGCCGGCACTCCCGAAGAAACTTTCCGCTCTTCACCGAGCTTTTGAAAAGCGTATAATCGCAATTGTCGCATCGCCCTGCGCGCTTGTCCGGAAATTCCTTGTATTCGTAAGTGATCGACGTATCAATGCCGTTAGTCTCGTATTTTTCCTCCATTTTCGTTGTACCTCCGTGTCCTACATCGTTGTTTAGAACGATTATACCACGAAATTACAACGAGAGAGCCGCTTCAGACGCGTTCAGGTACGATAGGTATCCGAAAGCTTGAAGCGGCTCATTTCGTTCATTATTTAACGTTGAATTTCGCTGACTCAAACGTACCGACGTATTTGCGCTTGCCTGAATCCGAATAGCAGTCGATCTGTATAACGTATGTGCCTTTGCCGGTCTTGCTACGGATCGATTTCGCACTAAACGACTTCAGCGGCGTTGACGTCTTGAAGCTCCCGCGCTGTACTAAATTCGTATCAGTCAACCCGCCGCGGCTGCGCTTTTTATAAACGCCGGCTGTGTAGTACAGCGTTGAGCCGCCTTTCTTCTCGGCTTTCCAGTCGACCGTGCTTGCGCTACTGCTGTACGTGGTTGCGTCCGTATATACCCGCGCCTTATGCCCGAACTTCTCCGTCTGCCAGCCCGACCATGCCGCGTCAGCTTGCGGAGCCAGCGCAATAGTGCCGGTTAATAGGGTGGCGGTGATTACGAGCGATTTGACTAAACGTTTCATACGATTTCCTCCTCGACTTCCAGCCGCGTACCACACGTAGGGCAGCACGCGTCCGGCTTGATTTCGATATCTAACTTTGCGTAATTGCAATCGTGGCAAGTGTATTCAATCATCGTTATGACTCTCCGTTTCCCTACTAATACTAAAATTCGTACCCTGAGGTTTCGTATCGACATGAGTGGCAATATGACGTCCATACGTAGCCCCTCGGAACCTCTTCTGCGTAAACTTCTTTGGAGTTTTCTTCGTCACAACATTCGCAAGAAGATAATTTGTTAAATGGGATCTGCTCATCCTGAGTAAAGTAAGCTTTAACCGTTTTCATGTAGATCGTCTCCTTTAGTTTCGATTAGATATCCGAAGTAGGTAAGCGCCGTGTTAAAACCGATCTGATACGCGCGTCCGCTGTCCTGAAATATGTTCTTTGGTCGTTCGTACAGGTCGATGATCTGCGCTTTCTGTTTCGTTGTTAATGGCGGACTGTCCGACCACAGGCATCTTATATCAAGCGTCATTTTCCACACCGCCTTTCCGCCGTAAGAGCAGAAGGACAAAAAACACGATCGCCGATCCGATTCCGATATAATCGAGCGCGGAAAGCTTGGCGAAATTCATGCTCGCGATCCATGAGACAAGGACGACAATTAGCAAAATTTCCGTGGTATTAATCCGTTTCATACGTGGTATAATTGATTGACAGGGGCTTTCGCCCCCGTTGGGTTATGTGCGGCGACGGTGTTTCTTGGTCGGAAGCCGTCGCTCTTTTGCTTTCGCCTCTTTGCGCATCTTGCGAAGCTCTAGCGAGAGTTTGAAAATCGCTAACCAAGTGCCAAGGAGCGCGGAAAGCTTTACGATGATGTCAATCAATTTACCGTTCACCTCCTTTCTATAACTCTATTATGCGCTAGCGCATAGAAAATGTCAAGTTAAATCGGAATATTTTGATATTCCTTGTCGGTTTCGTTGAGCGATAGGGTGCCGGATACCTTATTTCCGATGACTCGCGAATTCACAGACTCGGAAGTCTTAATCGGATTGTACAACGCGAATGAGTTGGCCGAATACACAACATTTTCCTTTACTAAGGCACCGTCGGTGTTTTTCGTTTGAATTCCGTAACCACCCGAAGCCTTCCGATTAAACGTTATGTCATTTCCGGATATTTCAGGGTTTTTACCACCGACGACGTAAATCGGTATCAAGCATTTCGCGTCAGTAATGTCGTTATTTTTAATGCGAACGGTTCGACCCTCAGCGCTTTCTCCGTAAATAGCCATGTTTGCCGGTTTTGGTATACGGCTGTATTCGATATTCACGTCGCTTCCCTTATCGAAAGATATAGCGTATCCTGTTGCGCCAGGGTAGTCGGCAAGATCGATATCGTTATCTAGCAGTTTCGCCGAAGACCGCGTAACCACGACGCCTTGCTTACTGCGTTTAATGTCGTTCGACTTCGCTTTAACGTTAATGGAATCGGTAATCTCTATCGCAGTAATATCCGAATCGTGGAGATCGTTACCTTCGAACGTTATATCTTTTGAGTTACGCGCGCTGCATAATTTACCCGGACAGTGATTTACGATGTTATCCGAAAACTTAACGTTCTTGGCTTCGAAGGTGGCCAATGCGGTGCCGTCCGCGTTAAGCTCCGAAATTGTATTGCCGGATACTGAAACGTCTGCTCCGCGAACGTCAATACCACTGCTGAAGCCTTTTACCGTATTTCCTGTGATTGTCGTGTTATTTCCGGTAAAGCCGGCAGAAACGCCGAGGCTCGTAATTGCGGTATATTTCTTGTCCGTACGTACTAGCGTATTATTCGAGATAGTGGTGTCAGTTCCGAATCCGTAAGAGATCGAGTTATCCGAATAGTTTCCGGAAATAGCGACCTCGTATCCGCTGAAATTACAAACGGACTGTAATACATTTCCTTTGAAAGTATTATTCGTTATCCTCACATTGCGTGGCTCTTCGTAGTCGATATTACCTTCTCCATAACCTTCGATATCAATGCCGAACATAGGCTTGCAGCCATCGTTTATGCCAGCGTTAGTTATTACGTTTTTATCGATCTTTACATCTTCTCCACCAGTGACCGATATATTGTTTCGACGAGCACCGTCTAATTTACAACGCTCAATCGTAACGTTGCGGGCAGGTCGGTAAGTCGTCCACGGTACGTTTAACATGCCTTGCGCGTTCACCATAATACAATCGCCTGTGCAATCCGCAATATCAACGCCTTCGATCACGACATCTTTGGCGCCATGTACGTTTATGCCGTAACCCCATTCGTGAGTTTCCTTCTTTTTTAGATTGCCGTGCCCGGTAAAGTCGTGCTGGTAACGTTCGCCGCGTATCTTGCCGCCTTTTATCGTCACGTTTTCTACTTCTCCGATATAGAAACACGTATATCCAAAGGAACTGTTCGGCTCCACGCGGAATACGGCTTCCGGATGTAGATTTAACGTCATATTGGACGGAACAATAATACCCGAACGTTCTTCCGGTTTATTAGCGGAGTCTTTATTAACCCCGTCGATCAGGTAATCGCCACGTGGTATATCAATCTCGCAAATCCCCGCCTCTGATGCGTCCTTAAGCGCCTGGTTAAACCCTGCCGTAGTCATAACCGCCTCAGATCCATCGCTACAGATACCGTACTTTTCGACTTCCAACGTATATCGCATCATTATTCTTTACCTCCAACGTTATAGTTTTCGTTAATGAACTCCGACAGTAGCCCGGCAAACTTATAGAACGTTGCGGTTTCGGTTCCGGCGCGTCCGCTAAGCGAGAACGTACCGAACATGCTTTTGCGTAAACCGGTACTAAGCTCGATCTGTAAGCTTTCGCCGGTTATACACTTATTCGCTATGTTCGCGCTACTTGCGCCTGCGAATCGATGTCCAGCGCCTACAAGTTCGGCACTAAAGCCGGCAACGTTCAAGCGATCTACTAACGTCTGACCACGAACAGGATCGGTGCCGCCTACGATAATATGCTCGGCGCTTCCGCTATAGCCGTGGAGCGATATAACGCGTTGGTGTCGCGCAACTAAGGATAGCGCAGTCGGTTCATCGAAATGGGTACTCGTGATGTGAAGGTCGGAGCCGTTCGGCGTCTTAAGGGATTCGAATAGATACGTAGAATAGTCGTTGCTGAGTTCGCGAGCAAGTTCGCTAGTTCCGCCTTCAATACTGCCGCCATGTGGCGCTAGTATCAGGACGGACGTGGCGTGGTCGACTGCGGAAATATTGTAGTTCGTCTCGGGTTCGTTGGCTTGGAGTTCGGCAAAGTTGCGGTAAACGTCGGTGGCTTGCGCGGTGACTGAAGTGGATGCGAATAACATTGCGCATAGAATAAACGCTGTGATATACTGGAATTGTTTCGTTCGATTCGGACGGTGCAGCTTTGCTTTGGTCGGTGGGGCTGCGCCTCCGTTTCGTTCTTTAATCGCCTTATTCAGTTTTCGTGGAACATTAATCATTTCGTTACCCCTCTCGGATTTTATTAACGAGGGCCCTTCGTTACTTTAAACTATACGCTAGCGCATAGATATCGTCAAGGGTATTTGCGCAAAAATATCCTCTAGCGTATAATTGTAACGAGGTGATCGAAATGAAAATTACGGTAAAGCCTCGTCTTGGAGCGCTACTTTCGCAATTAGGGTGGTCCCAATCCGAATTATCGCGTAGATCCGGCGTTACTCAGTCGGCAATCTCTCGATTCGATAATTCCGAAAGGCATTACGACTGGCACGTAGCATCTATCATGAAAGCAACCGGAGTTAAATACGAAGAATTATTTGAGGTAAAAGAAGTCACGGAAGAGGACGCTGAGTAAATCGGCGTCTTTTTTTTGTGTTGAAATTCGAGCACGCGTTGGTATAATTATCCTATCGAATAAAGTTCGGGAATTCCCGAACTGAAAGGGCGGTTATAAATGAAACCGAAAATGAGCGTTATTATACCGGTATATAATGGCGAAAAGTATCTTTGCGATTGCATCGACAGCGTGATCGGACAGACGCTTAAAAATATCGAGGTTTTGGTCGTAGATGACGGCTCGACTGATGCGACGCGCAATATTCTGCGGTACTATTCCACGATAGATGAACGAGTCAAACCGATCTATCAGGCGAATCAAGGTCCGGGAACGGCGCGTAATACTGCGTTAAAGCAGGCGCGTGGCGAATACGTAGCATTTATCGACTCGGACGATTGGATCGAGCCTGAAGCTTACGCGATTATGTACGAAGCCGCCCGTGAAAACAACGCAGATATTGTGTTTACGGACATGCGTTGGGATTACGAAGACGAGACGAAAAGCTATACGAAAAGTTATAGCGCAAAAGCGAATGAGCCGATCGGACGGGCCGAGATTAAAGCGACTATATTAACGGATTTCTTATATAACGGATCGTACGGCGGCGTCGGCAAGGTGATCCGCAGAAGCGTGCTCGATACGCATAACATAACGTTCCCGGACGGCAAGTATCTCGGCGAAGATTGGCTGTTCAACATGGACGCGTTTACGTATTGTCGGACGGCATACTATATCGATAAGCCGCTGTACCATTACCGGCAGATTAATGACGGCAGTTTGATGCGCGAATATAATCCGGAACTATTCGATTCGTACATCGATAGCGATACGCTCGAACGGTACGCAAAACGATGGGGCTTGTATAGCGAGAAGGTTGCGGTAGATCTGGCGCGGCGGAAATGTTATATCGCGGTTAACGGTTGCATACAAAACGAATTCAAGTCGGGCTGCCGTAAAACAGTGCGCGAAAAGTTGACGTTGATTAAGCGCATAGTCGAACATCCGAACGTAGGGAAGGCGGTTTCGATAGCGCTGCAGCACGAGGAGAGCTGGGCAAGGCGGATATACTTGGCGATGCTAAAACGGAAGGCGGTCGTAGGGCTGTTCCTGACGGGGAAAATACTGTCGATGCGGGCATAGGCGGATTTGTCCGGTGATTTTTACTGGATCATACAGCGATTTTCACCGGACGTTCCAGTAATTTTCACTGCGTATAAAGACTTACTATACATACTTACTTATAAAGACTTACTAAATAATAGCGCCACTATTCGCTTACGCTCATTAGCGGACGCAGATATTAATTACTTATATCTTGATCGCGATTAGAATTTAATAATACAAAGAGAAGCCAAATTACGTTGTCCGGTGATTTTTACTGGATGAAAATAATTTGGTTTTTTATTTGAAAAATACTTGTTAAAGTGTCCAATATGCTGTCTTACGTTATGAAGCTCGATCGAGGTTTGCGGTTTTCAGTATGTACGATAAAGGACGCCACCCCTACGGAATAACAACGGGCACTAGCCGCAACTTGGCGTCCTTTTAATACATATTGCGGCGGTATATCAAACGGAGGTGTTCGCTATTGGTTCGAATGATTTTAACGCAAGTAAGTGACAACTACGGCTCGACTTTAGATAATCGCGAGGTTCCGCACGAGGAAGTGGCGAATGTATTAAAGGAATACGCAAACCACCCGAATCAATCCGAATATTTCGGCAGAGAGTTACTAGTTAGTTTCAACAAGGACGGCGATATTCTTGTGGCGTTATATAACGGTCATATAGAATAAACACCGAAATAAGCACACCACAGCCGGTTTAATCCGGCCGGAGGGTATTCGGTAGGGCGGCGGTGAGGTACGTTTATTTCGTGTGATTTTAGACGCAATCAGAACGAGGCTTCCGCATCCTACGGCGGAGGTCTTTTTGTGCTTGCGTTTTACTGATCAGTCGGAATGTGCTTCCGAGCCTTCCGGTGACGCTAGGGCACCCACCGGCACGCCTCTTAACAATGCGAACCCCGGTCGGTGTGGCAAATAGGGGCGCATGTTCCTCGGTGGCGATGCGGTCTCCAAAACCGCGTGGGCAGGTTCGATCCCTGTCGCCCCTGTAAAAGCGGGTTTCACGTTGAATCGCGCTTTAAGAAACGAAAAGGAGACGATGTGAATGGCGGATAAACGCGAATCAATTGGCGATATCAGCGTAAAAGTAAACGTAGAGGTATCCGAAGCCATAACCGGCCTCAAAGCGCTTCAGCGCGAAGCAAAGGCGGCGACTAAGGCGCTGGCTGAATTGCGTGATTATATGGAGGCGACAGGCGAGGTAACGTTAAAGAATGGAGCCGAGGTTGCGCAGTCATTGCGAGCTTTATTCGACAGGATAGGCGAAGAGCCTACGGTTTATCTGGACGGAAAGGCTGTCGACAAAGCTTCCGGAAAGGGGACGCACCGATGAACATAAACGTTAATCAGATGGAGCGTATGCGAGACTTGACATTCGTTAGTGATAATGGCGTATTTCCTCAGTGGCACCGTATAGGAACAAAAGTCGAAGCCACTATCGAATTTGAATCCGGTAATCGCGCACAAGCCGTGTTTGAGTTTCCGAATGACGCCGACCTTTCTTTCGAAGAAGCCGAGCGATTGATTCGGAAGGAGTTGGGCGCTGAGTGAAGACTGCATTTAGGATATTGATTCTCTTTCTTGTGAACCTGGTTTTTGGTTGTCTCGGAGTAATAATGGAATACATCTTCGACGATCCATATTTGAGATTAGGGTACGTATCTAGTGGTGGGCTTGTCATGGGGTACTTGGTTCGTGGATGGTGGCCTCCGAAGAAGGAGGGCGCAGAATGAACGCTAATTGCGATAAATGCGGCCGTTCTTTCGCCGTTGTGCCACAAGAGAAAACGCACCGTAAAGGCATTATTGAAACCTACTTCGCGTGCCCGTTCTGTCGGCGTCATTATTCGGCGAGCGTAACGAATCACAGAGTACGGAAGCTTATCGACGAGCTTAAGACGTTGCGGTTTGCGGAACCTCCGACGAGTGCTAAAGCGATAGAGCTGCGCGAGAGAAAGGCGACGCGGTTGAAGACGGAGATAGACGCTAAGATGGCGGAACTGAAACGGAGGTATTGCGGAGATGAGTAACGTTGTATCAATCGACAGTGGCGACCAACAAGAACGAAAGCCCATGCCTAATGACAAAGCCGCGCTCTTAGACAGTCCGCAAGGGTTCGAGGTATACAGCCGCGAGCTTATGCGCAAGGTATTTCCTCGATTGATTAACGAAGCCTGTGACGTAGCTTATGCCGATTATAAACGTAAGCCGGAGATACGCGATGTGGTGGCGTTTTACTTTCTACTGCAGTCGTATATTGACGGTAATCATACGCGAAGTGACGGTAGCACAAACGATAGGTTCGGTGCATGCTTCTTAAACTACGATACGATTCAGCAACACTTGCGCATAGATAAGCACCGGATCAATTTGCTGGCCGCGATCTTAGAGACGAACGGGATTATACGGACGACCGGACACTACGAAGGGACGAAGCGATTCAAGTGGTATTTTCCGTCGTTCTGTCCGCACATAACTGACGATGGGTATATCGTTAATGAAGACGGTGAGAAGATCGTGCCGGACTTCGATGTGTACCGGATGAGACGGCGCAAACGTTGATATGACGCTTCATGTGTTCTGACCACACTATCGGTAATGGGGCTAGACCACACTACGGGTAATGTGTTCAGACCCCATTGTAAAAAGAGAAAGAAGTAAAAGAGCAATTTGTAAAAGAGAAACAAATAATAGCGATCTATTCGCTGCGCTCATACGATACGCAGATATTAGTAATCTATTAAATACCTTATCGCGATAAAGAACTTATATAAAAGATAAAGACAAAGTGCAACGATATTGGTGGGGTGCTTCAGGTTGGTAAGTCACTGTAGAGTGATTGACGCTTTACTTTATGAAAGGAGAGAGGCATTGTGATTGAGCTAAAGGGTAGCCGTATTCATCGCGAAGATAGTAAACCGTGTTGTGCCGGGTGTCAATGTGCGGTATCAGAACCGAACCTACTAACGATAGAACTAACGGATCAACAATCGATACCTCGCGTTATATACAAAGGCGAAGAACTAACAGGTAAGGTTGCGATAGAGTTTCTGTGGCATACCGATAATGCAAACGGAAAGGTTCCAACGTATATCAATATCGAGAAGCATAACGGTGACTGTAATATCGAAAGGATAACGTACAATCCGGACTCCGCTGATGTTAAGCGCTATAACTTGTACGGTGATCCGGTCGATGCCTAACTACTACGACAAACATAAGCGCGATCCCGAAGCACGGGCGTTCTATAAGTCGAAGGCATGGACGGAGTGTAGGGCGTTGGCTCTGACGCGTGACCACGGCGTGTGCCAAGACTGTCTCAAAGAACGTAAGATAACGAAGGCTCAGACGGTTCATCATATCAAAGAACTCCGCGATCATCCGGAATTATCACTAAAGCTCGAAAATCTCGTAAGTTTGTGCAATTCGTGCCACAACCGAAGGCATCCGGAAAAAGGCGCTAGACCGGCTGGAAAGGCGAAGAAGAAGCGCAAGATTAACGTGTTGAAGGCGAAGGCTAACCCGGATATATAGCCCCCCTACCCGTTGGCATCCGAAGGCAAAAACGTAAGGACCGGCGAGGCCCCTTCGCTTGTAGCGCGACTGGAAATTTTACATTAAAGGGGGTAAACCCCTGAACGAAAGGAGCGATCATATGGCGGTACCAACTGCGAAAAGGCTGCGCGAATATCTTGGCGACAGGTATACGGAATCGGACGAAGAGCTTATCGATCTTTACGTCGATACGCATAAGTTCTACCGCCGATTAAAAAAGGAAGTGGCGGAAAACCCTTTAATGATGCGGCATACGAACAAGGCAGGCGCGGAAAATCTCGTCAAAAATCCGTTAGCGATTGAGCTTACGAAGACGGTTACGACATTAAATAACCTTCTGAAATCGCTCGATCTAACGCCGGCACAGCGCAAAGAATTAAACGCGGGCGGTGATGACGATGACGACGATTTCAGTAAATTCTAACGCTACAGAGGTCGAAAAATGGTACGAAAACTGGCTAAAAACGCAAAAAATAGCCGGATTTATACGTGAAAACCCGGCCGAAAAGTTGCTAACGACTTGGTATGCGGAAAAGGTAACGTCAGGTGAAATAGTCGCGAGTAAGAAAAATATCCTCGCTTGCAAACGCCACCTTCGCGATCTTGAACGCGCCGGCACTGACGAATTCCCTTACGTCTTTGACGAAGAAAAAGGACACCGTCCGATCCAATTTATCGAGCGGTACTGCAAGCCGTCACAGGGCCGTTATTCAAACTTAACGCTTCAGCCGTGGCAGCACTTCGTAATCGGATCGCTGTACGGTTGGGTTCATCGCGATACTCGTCTGCGACGTTTCCGCGAAGGCCTTATATTCGTTGGCCGTAAGAACGGAAAAACAACGAAAATCAGCGGATTGGCCAACTTTGCGATAACAAAAGACGGCGAACCGGGCGCCAGGGCTTACGTTTTAGCCAACTCGAAGCAGCAAGCGGGCGTACTTTTCGAAGAGAGCCGCGCCATGATTAGAAAATCGCCAAAGCTGAGGAAACATATTCGCGAGAATCAGAAAGGCATCTATCACGACGCGTCAATGAGTCAAATCGAAGCGCGGGCGTCAGATAGCGAAAAGTTGGACGGCTTAAATACACACCTCGGTATATTCGATGAGATCCACGAATTCAAAGATTCGAAGCTTATCAGCGTAATCAAGAACTCAAGGGCTGCGCGGACTCAGCCGTTAATCATTTACATTACGACGGCCGGCTATCAGCTCGACGGACCTCTAGTCGAATATTACGAAATTGCCTCCGATGTTCTTGACGGAAGCAACGTTCAAGAGCGAAATTTCTACTTTATGGCGGAATTAGACGACATATCAGAGGTCGAAAACCCGGAAATGTGGATCAAAGCGAACCCAAACATCGGCGTAACGATGGATATTCCGTCGATGATTCAGGACTTTAACGCAGACCGACACGTCCCACGCGAATACAACGACTGGCTGGTCAAGCGGTTCAATATCTTCGTTGACAACGGCGAAGAAAGCTTTATCGACTTCGAGGTCATCAAGCGCAATAACGGACGGGTCGATCCGGAATCGTTGCATGGCATGCGATGCATCGGCGGCTTCGACTTATCACAAACGGAAGACTTTACGAGCGCGTGTCTGGAATTCATTTTGCCGGATAATCGCGTTTTTGTTTTGTCTCATTCGTGGGTCCCGGCGGCAAAAGTACAAAAAGATAACGAAAAAATCGACTACCGTGGGTTTGAAACCGACGGTTATTTGACGATTATTCCGGGCGAATACGTGGAATACGAGTACGTTTACGATTGGTTCGTTGAAATGTCGCGCAAATATCAGATCGAAAAGATCACGTTTGACCCGGCGAATGCGATGCGGTTGGTGCAAGATCTGCAGAACTACGGATTCCAAACGGAGGTCGTGCGGCAGGGCTATATTACGCTGAGCGATCCGTTGAAGAATGTTAAAGAATTACTGCTCGGCGGAAGAGTCGTATATAACGAAAACAAACTCTTCACGTGGTACTTAAACAACGTCAAACTCGTCGAAGATCGTAACGGAAACTGGCTGCCGACCAAGCAGACGCGCTACCGAAAGATAGACGGCTTTGCTGCGTTCCTTAACGCCCATTCGCAGGTATATCTTGATATGACGAAGCCAATTGCAGGTGGAAGTGTCGGATTTATCTCGATTAACGATCTATTAAACGGTTAGGAGGTGAGGAAATTGGGCTTTTGGAGCAACGTACGAAGCTTTTTCAGAGGCGCACCTGAAGCAAAGGCGGCCGCTAAAAAGGATCTCGCGCACTGGTTTGTCCCTCGCGCTAGTATTTTCGGAAACTATGGTGAACACGCGTTGGCTGATAACGAGACTGTTTTCTCGGCTGTATCGCGGTTATCAAACACGATGGCAAGTCTGCCGATCAAGGCGTACAAGAACTATCAGCCGATCGAGTCGCAGGCATCCGAACTATTAACGTACGCGCCGAACCATAACATGACTTCCGGTGAAATGATCGGACTTTTAGAGACTCATCGGGCTGTTTACGGCAATGCCTACGCGATAAAGCGGTATGGAATGCGTTATGAAGTCGTCGGGTTGGAGGTTTTAGACCCTTCGCGAGTGCAGCCGGTCATTGAAGAAACGTCTCGCGAGCTCTGGTACGAGATATTCGGCGATAACGGAAACTATTTCGTTCACAACATGGATATGATTCACGTTAAGTATACATCGGTTGACGGACTGAAAGGAATCTCGCCGTTAAAGGTGCTGCGGAACGCACTCGACTTTGATCGCGATGTAAGGACGTTCAGTCTCGAACAGATGGACGGCGCTAAGATATCGTTCATTCTCGAATTAGCTACGCAGTTGGACGAGAAGCGGAAAACGGAGATGCTTGAGAACTTTAAAAGCTTCTATAGGGATAACGGTGGCATCTTAATTCAAGAACAGGGCGTAAAAATACGTGAATTAAAAAAGGAATTCATCGATACGAAAGCATTTGAAGTCGAAAAGGTGACGCGTTCAAGAGTTGCGCAGGCCTTTAATATCCCGTTATACATGCTCGGCGAAACGCAAGGAAGCGTATCGAACATGGAGCAACTTTACATCGATTATGTACAAGGAACGCTGACGCCTATCGCGGCTCAATACGAAAAAGAATTTAACCGGAAGCTGTTGACCGAAAAGGAACGTAAGGCCGGTTATTATTTTAAGTTCAACATGAACGCGTTATTGCGGGGGGACATGAGGACTCGCGGAGATTTCTACCAAAAAGGCATCCGGAGCGGCTGGTTTAAGCCGAATGAGGTGCGTGCGTGGGAGGATTTACCGCCAGAAAAGGGCGGAGATACGCTTTATTTGAGCAAAGACCTGTTCCCGATCGACCAAGTCGCGCAGCAGAAAATTACGAGTGCCGACGCGCCAACGCCTCCAACGTTAAAAACTAACGAAGATGATAACGAAGACGCGAAAGGAGGTGAGGACGATAAAGAAGTTCTGGGAAATCAAAGCGGCGAAGAATGACGCTAAGGCTGGCGAGGTTTACATTTACAGCGAAATCAGCTCGGCTCAATTTTGGGGTGACGAAGTAACAGCACAGACTTTTAAGGCGGATTTAGACGAACTTGGCGACGTTTCAACGCTAAATATCTATATTAACTCGCCTGGCGGGTCCGTTTTCGAAGGGAATTCGATCTACAACATCATAAAGCGGCACAAAGCCCACGTTAACGTTTATGTCGACGGGCTGGCGGCCAGTATCGCAAGCGTCATCGCAATGTCCGGTGACGCTATTTTTATGCCCGCAAACGCGATGATGATGATTCACAATCCGTGGACCTTAGCGCAGGGAAACGCGGACGAACTCCGCAAGCAGGCCGATGACATGGATCGCATTCGCGAAAGTCTTGTCGAGGCTTATCTCGGAAAGGCGGGCGAAAAGCTTGATCGTGATCGTTTAATCGCTCTTTTGGACGCAGAAACGTGGCTTACAGCGCAGGAATGCCTCGAATTAGGGCTTTGCGACAGTATCGAAGCTCCAAAACAAGTGGCTGCGAAAGTAGATACGAAGTTATTCGCGAGTTACCGGAATACTCCGGACGCTTTACTTAATCAAACGGAAGAAGACGAAAAGCAGGCGGAAAGAGAGCGCGTGGAACGCGAGCAACTCATCGCGGAAGCACAAACAAACTTACTAAAACTCAAAAATGGGGGAATTATTTAATGGAACTATTTGATCTGAAGGCTAACTTAAATACTGTAGGTACTCAATTAGCATCTGTAGAAAAGGAAATCATGAATAAAGCGGCTGATCCAAACGCTTCTATCGAAGATGTAAGAGCTCTTAAACAGAAAAAAGACGATCTTAAAGAGCGTATGGATATTCTACAAAACCAACACGATTCTTTAGAGCGCGAGCAAAAAGCTAAAATCCAAGCAAGCTTACAACAAGCTAAAGCAGGCGTATCCGAAGGTCTTACAAGCTCTGATCCAAAGACTCAAAAAACATCGGCTAAAGCAGGTTTAATTCGTGCGACTATGCGTAAAGAAGTTCCAGCGCAAGAAGTTCGCGCAGCATTAGGCGACGGTAACGGAACTGGTGGAGAAAAATTACTTCCTAAAACTGTTTCCGAAGAATTGCTACTTGAGCCGTTCGTTAAGAACCCACTACGTGAAGTATCTACGTACACTAACGTTACAAACTTAGAGCTTCCTAAAGTGGATTTTACTCTTGATGATGATAGCTTCATCCAAGACTTAGAGACTGCTAAAGAATTGAAAGTAGAAGGCAGCTCACTTTCTTTCGGTCGTCACAAATTCAAAGTCATGGCGCTTGTATCTGAGACGATCCTAGCTGCGACTGACACTGCGCTAGTTTCTACAGTAGAACGCGCTCTTCAATCCGGTTTAGCTGCGAAAGAAAAGAAAGTCGCATTCGCTGCGACTCCGGTTGCTGGCGAAGAAGAAATGTCCTTCTATGCTGCTGGTATTAAAGAAATCACTGCGGCTGATCAATACAAAGCGATTAAGCAAGCTATCGCAGATCTTCACGAAGATTATCGCGAAAACGCTAAAATCATGATGCGCTACTCTGATTACATGAACATCGTTGAAACTCTTGCGAACGGTAACGCCACACTGTACAGCGCGCAACCTGAGCAAATTCTCGGCAAGCCGGTCGTCTTCTCTGATGCCGCAGTTAGCCCGATCGTTGGTGACTTCCGTTACTCTCACTTCAACTACGATCCAGCGATCACTTACGAAAGCGATAAAGACGTTAAAACTGGCGAAAACGTATTCGTATTGACTGCGTATTTTGATCACAAAATCAAACTTAAATCTGCATTCCGTATCGCGAAAGTCGAAACTACGCCCTAATGCGCCCCAAGGGTTAACGGCGACTCCTAAAGACACATCGGCGTCCCTTAGTTGGGACGCCGTAACCTTTAATGGGGGCATTAAAGAATACGAGGTATACAGAGACGGAGTATCTATCGGATCTCGCGTAGGGACATCGTTTGCAGACAGCGGCTTGACGCAATTAACAACGTATAAGTATCAGGTGCGCGCAATTCCTAACACCGGTGACCCGTCGCCACTTAGCGCCGAGCTTTCGGTGACTACATTAGCGACCGAACCTACAGGCGTCAATGTAACGGAAACCTCCAAGACCTTAACGGTGGGCGATACGTATAAGATTAACGCAACGGTCACGCCTTCAAGCGCAGACCAAAGTGTGGTTTTTACGTCTAGCAGCACCGCGACAGCAACCGTATCTAGCTCCGGCTTAGTAACGGCTAAAGCAGCCGGTACAACTACGATCACTGTCGCGTCTAAGTCGAAACCTTCGATTAAGAAAACGGTGGCTATTATGGTCAACGAACCGGCACCTCCGGCAGGTGAATAACGATGGCACTTACGCTTGATGAAGCAAAAGAATACTTGCGGATTGATGGAGATGAGGATGATAAACTCGTCTCCTTTTTTATTTCCGCAGCAGAAAAGCACATGGAAAACGCAGGCGTAAAGGATACCGAATCGGACCTGTACAAAATGGCGGCACTGATCTTTGTTGCGGACGCCTACGAAAACAGGACGACAGCTAACAGCGGAACAAAAATCGCCGGTATGATCCTTCAATTGAGGTGAGCGCTATGGCGGTAAACATCGGAAGTTTTAATAAGCGGATCACGTTTTTGCAGTACGCAAACACAACGAATGACGAAGGGTTTGAGATCGATGGCTGGACGTCGGTTGCCACGGTTTGGTCGGCAGTAAAGACGTTACAGGGCCGAGAATTTATTGCGGCAGCCACAATTCAGGCCGAGAGAACGACCCGTTTTATCATTCGTTATTCAAAGCGAATGAAGACGCTGCTTAATAACAAGATGCGCGTTAAATATGACGGACGAGAGTTCGAGATCGAAAGCATTATCAACGATAACGAAGCAAACGTTACCTTCACGGTTATTGCGAAGGAGGTCGACGTTAAGTGAGCTCAAGATCGAACGTAAGAGGCATGCGCGAGCTAATGGCGAGGTTAAACCGGATGGGACGGGAATCGCAGTCCGTTAAGAAAGGCGCACTTGAGGCCGGCGCTAAGCCGGTATTTGAGGAGATGGAAGCGCGGAAGCCTAGCGCACAAAGTAAGATACTGGTCAGCGACGTTAAGAACGACATTATCGAAATCGGACCGAGCGACCTTGATTTTATATCGCGATTCGCTGAGTTCGGTACCAGTCCGCACTTAGAAAAAGCGAAGAACAAAAAGGTCATGAGCGATGGATATACATTCTACGGCAGAGAAGTCGATCACCCGGGACACCAAGCGATGCCTTTTATTGAGCCGTCTTTCAACGCGAAAAAGAACGAAGCACAGCGCGAGATCAGACGCTATTTAGAAAGGGAGTTATTTCGATGAGTGCGCGGGCAATCGTTAATTCGGCGCTTAAACCGTTGGGCGTACCCGTTGTTTTTCTTAAATATCGCGGAGAGGACGAAACGTATATCCGTTTTTTCTTCTACGACGAAAAGAGCGCGTTCAATGCGGAAGACGCGGAGGAAGCGACGGGATTTTACGTTCAAGTTGATATTTATACGAAGGACCCAAGCGAATACGCTCGGCTAGAAACTGGCATTAAGAAGCAACTCGTCGATGCGGGCTTTGGGCGCTTAGGGCAGTACGACCTATACGAACACGAAACGGAGATCTACCACAAGGTTCTCCGTTTTTATTATGCGCAAAATACGGAGGAGGAATAAATTTGGCAGGAACACGCATGGGATTACGTGATATTTACTTTGCGAAATTGATTAAGGACGATGAAGCGGGCGCCACTTACGATAAACCGGTTAAGATCGGTAAGGCGATTGAGGCGTCTATTTCACCGAACACAAACAGCGAAACTTTGAACGCGGATGATGGACCGTCTGAGATCGAAACGGCTTTCGGTGGCGTCGAGGTAGAAATCGGCGTTGACCAGTTGTCCCACGACATTCAGGCGTTATTACTCGGACATACGGTTAATGCTGATGGCGTGCTCGAGAAGAAAGACACTGATTTGGCGCCATATGGTGCGTTACTCTTTAAATCGCAAGTATCGGGTGGCGGCGATAAGCTCTACGCGCTATATAAAGGTAAATTCCAACTGCAGGAAGAAGAGTTCGCTACTAAAACGGATAGTCCGGAATTCCAAACGGATTCAATTTCCGGCACATTCATGCGTCGTGAGTTTGACGGTGTTTGGGGCCGTTCAGTTTACACGAAAGGTGAAGGCGTTAATCAAACGGTTATTAACGAATGGTTCACGAAAGTTTACGAGCCTTCATCGTCTACCGGCGGCGAAACACCGCCTTCAGGCGAGTAATAGATTCATATCAGAGAGTTCGGTGGCGGCCGGCTCTCTTTTTATTTGTTCGCTCAAAAAAACAAAAATTAGGAGAGTGTTTGCATGCAGATTACATTACTTATCAAAGGTGAAGAAAAGGTATTTCACGCGCCATTTATTAAAGGAAGAATGCTTCGCGAAGCTATCAAGCTATCGAAAACAAGCAATTTTGACGAACTAGACGTCGGCGATCTCGATAACCTCGTTGATTATGTTGTTCGTGTTTATGACAACCAATTCTCACTTGATGAATTCTACGACGGAATTGCTTCTGAAAAAATGATCCCAACAATCTCGGACACTATCCAAGGCGTTGTCGGGACGGTAAATGCGGGCGTTGAGCAGACTGCTGCTGCAAAAGATGAAGGCGAAGCCACTGCGGAGACTCCGGCAAAAAACTAAAGCCAGGGTACCTTTTCCCGTTAGACTTCCTCGAAAAGCTTGAATACGACCTTAAAAAGCTTTACCTCGATAGCATGGAGCGCCCACAAGATATCTATTATCTCGACGAAATGGACATAGGTTGGTTCTTCGAGCTTATGCAATTTTCCGGAGGCGGAAAAGACAAGAGCAGCGATTCAAGCGGTGGGAAGAAGGAAGTCTATATCGATCAGGTACTCGGTTTTTAGAAAGGAGGTAAAGCATGGCGGAATTACTCGGCTCTTTGCGGGTCAGTATCGGACTAGATAGCGCTGAGTTAACTCGCGGCCTCGATGGTATCAACAAGAAACTTGAGGCTGTTAATAGTGAATTCAAGGCAACGATGGCTGGCGCCGGTAGATTCGATAACAGTCTTGACGCTCTTAATCAGAAAGCGAACGTGCTTAATCGTACGATGCAGGTACACACATCGAAGCTGTCCGAGCTTAAACGTCGGTATGAAGAGAGTGTACGAGTAAAGGGAAAAGACAATGACGCCTCTGTCCGGTTACTGACGCAGTACAACAAAGCATTAGCGGCCATGAGGAAAACCGAGGATCAACTCGACCTCGTTAATAAGCGGATTAGAGAGCAGAGTACGGGATTCGCACAGCTAGGAGCAAAATTAAATGCGAGCGTCAATACGATCACGACGAAAATGCGTGCGCTTGACGCGGCGTTTAAAGCGACAACGGCCGGCATTGATAACTTCGGATCGACCTCGGATCAACTGAGGCAGAAAGCCGACCACCTAACTAAATCAATCGATCTTCAGCAACAACGCTTAAAAGATCTTCGCCGGCTATATCTCGAAGCCAAGCGCGCAAAAGGAGAAGACGCTCAGGAGACGCAAGAGCTTAGCGCAAGAATGAACGAAGCTACCGCACAGCTCCGTGAGACGCAAGCGCAATTAAGAGCGACTAACACGCAGATTGAACAGCAAGCGAATGCGTGGCACCGTATGGGAACGCAAGCTCAAGAGAGCGGCGAAAACCTTCGAACAATTGGCGGAAAATTACAGTCGATTGGCTCCGAAATCGCAACATCATTCGGCGTTGCAACGTTGGCAATCAGCGGAGCCCTCGGACTCGCGACAAAGAAATCGATGGACTTCGAGCAGCAAATGTCGAACGTTAAATCGGTAATGGATCCGGCAGAGGCGAATAAATATAGCGACGCTTTAACGAACTTGGCGGTTAAACTCGGTGCGGATACTAAATACAGCGCGTTAGAGGCTGCGCAAGGTATGGAAGAGCTCGTTAAAGCAGGCGTATCTACCAAAGATATCATGGGCGGAGGCCTTTCCGGCGCACTTTCATTAGCGACAGCCGGTGATCTTGAACTGGCAGATGCTGCAGAAATCGCCTCTACCGCGCTCAATGCGTTCAAAGACGATAATTTAAGTGTTGCCAAGGCTGCCGACATTCTAGCAGGAGCGGCCAATGCTTCGGCTACTTCTGTCGGAGAAATGAAGTACGGACTGTCCATGACTTCAGCGGTAGCCGCGGGCATGGGTTTATCTTTTAAAGATACATCTACAGCACTTGCAGTATTTGCGCAGAATGGACTAAAGGGATCTGATGCTGGTACATCACTAAAAACAATGTTAAGTCGTTTAGTGCCAATGACAGACGGTGCCTATACAACAATGGAGTCTCTCGGCCTTGTTTCATTAGATACGAAAAAAGCGTTTGAACAGTTGGCTAAACAGGGATTTAAACCGGCTAGCCAAGATCTCGGAGATATTTACAAAGCGATGGATGCGTATGTCACCAAGACAACCGGCTTAAAAAAGGGTACCGCCTCATTTGAAAAAGCATTTTCTAAGGCATCGATTGCACTTGGGGTGATGGACAATAAGTTTTTCGATGCTCAAGGAAACATTAAAAGTATGACCGAGATATCCGGAGAACTCTCTAAGGCCTTGGATGGTATGTCCGCCAAAGATAAACAGGAAGCACTGTACAAAATCTTCGGCTCCGATGCTATCCGCGGAGCATTAATTCTCGGCAAGTCCGGGGCTAAAGGTTTTACCGAGATGGCTAATGCGATGGATAAGATCAAAGCGGCGGACGTTGCGGCCGAGCGTATGAACAACTTGAAAGGGCGAATCGAAGAGCTTTCAGGCGCATTCGAGACGGCACAAATAAATGTCGGTAAAGCGTTAACCCCGGCCGTATCCGCGCTAGTTGCCGTTTTGCAAAAAGTTGTAGACGCGTTTAATAATTTATCGCCAGGTATGCAGAAGTTCGTGGCCATCACGCTAGCGGTAACAGCGGCTATTCTAGGCGTCGTCACCGTCCTAGGCGTTTTGTTAGCAGGAATCGGAGGTGCGCTCGTCGGTTTAGGTTCGTTGCAAATCGCGTGGGGGCTTTTATCGGTTCAAATAGCGGCTGCAGGCGGTATGATGGGCGTCTTCACATCGATATTAGCGGCCTTGACGAGTCCAATTGCGTTAACAATAGCAGGTATAACGGCGTTAGTGACCGTTTTTGTTCTCGTATACAAACATTCGGAGCAGTTACAAAAGCTTTTAGGTGTAGTGTTTAACGCAATCAAATCCGGTGCCTTAGTCGCATACAACGGCGCGAAGGTAGCGTTTGATGGAATCATTGCGGCTGTAGATCGTATGTCAGCGTACTTGCTCGAAAAAGGTCCGGCCATGTGGAACGGATTTGCAGCCGGTGCGGTTAACATTGGAACCGCCATTCAGAGCGGATTCAGTAGTGCGATAACTGCAATTGGTTCGTTCTTTTACTCGCTCGGACAGAACGCCTCAGAATTCTTCGGCCGAGGCGTCGCAGCTAAAGTAGCGGACGCGGCGGGGATATTTTTCGCACAATTGAAAACCGCATTCTCAAGTGTCGGCGGCGTAATCTCTATCGTTGCGCCCGTGATTACGGGGTTTGGTTTGGCGTTAGCGGGCGTATCAGGGCCGATCGGCTTCGCGATTACGGCGTTAGCTAGTTTGTCCGGATTTTTATTCCGCCTTTATCAGTCTAACGAACAGTTCCGTAACTCGGTAACGACTGTCTGGTCGCAAGTTTCAAGCGTTATTAGTAGCGCAATGACGGCCTTGCAACCGGTATTTGATGCATTCAGTCAATACTTCGGTGAAATAGCGGCTGAGCTAGCGCCGGAGTTCGCGGAAACGATGAACGTTATGGTTACGAGTCTCGCTACGTTAAAGCCGGCTTTTGCGGAGCTAGGCGCAGCTATCGCAGAGCTCGGACCGTCTTTCGCACAATTAGGCGCAACGTTCGCAAGTTTAGCAGGTGCCCTAGGTACGGCATTTTCGGATGCGGTCGTTCAAATTACGCCTTTACTCGGTGAATTAGCGAGTGCTTTCACGCAGATGCTTCCGGGGATAATTAGCTTGGTTAGCGGACTATTAAACATATGGGTACAGGTTCAAGGTACGTTGTTACAGGTCATAACGTCAATTGTAACGACAGTTCTACCGATTCTCGTCGAAGGATTTACGTCACTGCTTCCGATTGTTTTGAACGTAGTTCAAGCGGTATTTCCAGTGATACTAAGTCTTATCCAAGCGATTGCGCCGGTGATTCAAATGATCGCAACTACAGTTTTACCGGTTTTGTTGAGCGCGGTTCAGGCGATTTTTCCGGTCGTTTTAGCAGTGGTAAAGGCCGCGATGCCATTCGTGGCTACTATCATCCAGTTGGTTGCATCAGTAATTAAGGATCTGGTAGTTAACGTCTTACCATTAATTTTGGAAGTCGTAAAAGCGGTCTTTCCGTTGATTGTACCCATCATTCAATACGCGGCACAAATTATCATTCAGGTATTAAAAGCGGCTGCCATAATTATCAAAACTGTTTTAATTCCTGCCGTAAAGTTTATTCTGAGCATTGTTCAAGCAGTTTTCCCTGTAATAGTTTCCGTCATTAGAGCCGCGCTAAATATAGTGACTAACGTAATCAAGTTGTTCTCGGCTGTGTTGCGAGGGGATTGGAAGGCTGCATGGAACGCCGTCCTCGGAATCTTAAAAGCTATATTCTCGCCGATTGTAAAATTGGTAACCAACATGGGAAAAGCAATTTCCGATAAATGGACTTATGTTAAGAATAAGATGGCGCTTTTAACTTACGAGATGAAGAAAAAAGTAATGGAACGTTTTAACAGTATAGTAGATGGCGCGAAAAAGCTTCCAGGAAGAATTGGAGACGGAATCAAAAGTATGGCCGGTAAAGCTGTCAACGGAGTCAAGGCTCTTGGGAACAAGATGATCGGCGGCTTCGAGGGTATCGTAAACGGTCTTACGCAAAAAGGTATCAATAAGGTTCTCGGATTGGTTGGCGTCGATAAGAAGCATTTCATCCCGAAACTAGAGATACCTAGATATGCGAAAGGTACGGCAGCAGGCGGACACCCAGGCGGTCCAGCGATCCTCGGAGATGGCGGCGGCCCTGAGCTGTTCCGAACACCTTCCGGATTTACCGGCCTAAGTCCTGGCAGAGATACGCTGTTTAATTTACCGAAAGGAACTCAAGTCCTTCCGCACGGCATGACGAAAAAGCTTATTGCGCAGGGCATTCCGGCCTTCAAGAACGGGACGAAAAAGAAAAACCTTTTCGAAAGAGGGGTTGATGCGGTTTCGGGCGCAAAAGACACTGTCGTAAATGTCGCGAAAGGCGCCGTGAGTAAAGTCAAAGATTTCGCATTTGACGTGTGGGATTACGTTTCAGATCCGAAGAAGCTAGTTTCGAAGGTTGTCAACAGCCTCGGACTAAAGCTTCCGGAAATTTCGGGGGCATTCGGCAGTTTGGCGAAAGGGTCTTACGAAAAGATTAAATCGTCAATGGTCGGTTTCGTTAAGAAGCAGATCGATGATTTTGGCGGCGGCTTCGGAAGTGGGGAAAAAGCGACAGGTAACGTAAAACAGTGGATTCGTAAAGCGATGGCCGTCACAAAAGTTCCGAGTAGTTGGTTTAACCCATTAACAACAATCGCAATGAAAGAATCCGGAGGACGGACCGGCCCTTCAACGATCAACAAATGGGATAGCAACTGGAAGCGCGGAACGCCGTCGATGGGTCTTATGCAGACAATTAGACCGACGTTTGACGCGTATAAAATGAAGGGCATGGGCGACATCATGAATCCGGTTCACAACGCGGTTGCAGCCATTCGCTACATCATTTCACGATACAAAACGGTTTTCAATGTACCCGGAATTAAATCAATGCGTGCCGGCGGCCCTTACAAGGGTTACAAAATCGGCGACATTGTGACGCAAAAGCAACTCGCTTGGGTTGCGGAAGAGGGTCCGGAAGCAGTCATCCCGTTAAAGAATAACCGTCAGCGGGCGCTTCAACTTTATAAAGAAACCGGTAAGAAATTAGGCGTAGAGAGTGGAACAGATCAGACGGTTGTAGCGAATCTACTTGAGCGGCTGGTGAGCGTGGAGCAACGATCTTTAGCGACGCTTAATATAATTGCGCAAAAAGATCCGAGCGTACGGGTAGATAAGGATGCTTTAACTAACTACGTCGACAGCTCTCAGGCGCAACAAGCCATGATGAAAAGATTATTTAGGGGTGATCGGTAGTGCATCTGATAATTATAAAAAACGGTGAGACGATCGATCACCGTAATTTCGGTTTACGGCTCCTTAGTTTTCGAAAGGACTCGTTAACCCATCGGACAGATCTTCAGGAAATAGACGGCCGCAACGGATCAATCGATGTAGGTACGACATTCGACATCCGGAAGTTAACGGCCGTTTTTCTTTTTAAAGGCGTGGATCATCTCGATTATCATTTGTTACTAGATGAGATATACGATCTATTCGCGACACAGAACGAAATGGAAATTATAGATTCGCGCCAACCCGGAAAGGTTTGGTCCGTAAAAGTAAGCAGTACGTACGAACCGGAAGACATCACGCCTAGGAGCGGGAAACTTACGGTGGAGTTTACGGCTGCTTTTCCTTTTGCGGCATCTTTAGGTTCAACGCTCGACCCATTAACATTTAACTCCGATAAGTGGCAAGTCGCGCAAGGTTTGCTACCTTCGGACGATTTATCGTATCGACACAAAACGAACAGATTCCGAATTTACAACGCAGGCAACGTAACAATTGATCCAGCCGAAGACGTACCGTTAGATATCGTTTATGAAGGAGCTTCATCCAATTTTAAGCTCGCGAATAAAACGACTACCCAAACGGTGTCTTATTCAGGGAGCTCCGGATCAACCGATACGTTGAAGCTTGAAGGTCTCCGGCATTTGAAAAACGGCACAAGCATATACGCGAATACGAACCGAGGCTACATTTCGCTTGCGCCCGGATGGAACGAAATCGAACTTTCCGGAACGGTGGGAAACTTCGAAATATCTTTCGATTTTCATTATTTGTATAAGTAGGTGCAGCGACGATGACTATTTTAGCAGTAAAAGATATATCGGGAATCGCAGAACCTTTGCCGGGCTTCTTTGCTACGCGTAGTAACGGAATCGAGGGCGAAAAAACGTTAAATGTAACGGGGTATAAGACTGATCTAAATCAACACGGTTATAAACTCGTTAAAAACGAAAATATTCTTATTTATAAAGACGAAGAATACATTATCAAAACGCACAAGGAAAAAACGTCCAAAAACGGCGCGGGTGTAGAGGTAACGGCACTTCACCGGATATTTGACGACTTGATAAATTATCGGATTTACGAAGAGAAATCGGGCACGCTGCGAATAAATGCGATGCTCGATTTTGCGTTAAAAGGGACCGGATACACGTACGAAGTAGACTATACGGATCTTCCGACATCAGTAGAGGTTCAAAACTTCGGATGGGATAATTCGTTAGCTTTACTGCGAAGCATTCTCGAAAAGTTTGGCGCAGAATTTGATTACGCCGGTAAGCGTATTTACATTGCGAAAAAGATCGGCAGCAAGAAAGACGAACCTTTTCTGCGATACAAGTACAACGTCAGTGAGCCGGAAAAAGAGATCGATACTAGTAGCTTTGCGACTTATATTCGCGGCTACGGTAAACAAAAAGATGATGGTACCTATGTTGTGCAGGCGGAGTATACAAGTCCACTAGCAGCGATCTACGGAATAAAGCACGCCGAGCCGGTAAAAGACGAAAGGTTTACCGATAAAGATTCGTTGTTAACGGAAATGAAAAGTAAGCTCAACGACAGTCTGGACATATCGTTAGTATTTACGGCTATTGAGCTCGCAAATATGGGTTTTAAAGATGTGAGGAAAGGCGATTATCTGTGGTGCGTTATCGAACCGTTTGATATTAACGTTCAGCTACGCGTCTTAACTATCGAAGACTATTCGAATGACAAAAAACCGCCAGTTTTTACATTCGGATCAGTCACGAAAAAAGCGTCGGATTTAATTGCAGATTTTGATACGACTAAGAAAACGGTTGATAAGGTAATCGATGCGTCCACCGGAACTATTAAAGCAAGCGCACTGAATACAGCGGGATTGGCGCTCAAGAGCGATTTAGATGCGCATGTCAAAAACACGGACATACACGTAACTGCATCGGAAAAGTTAACTTGGGATTCGAAGGAGTCTGGCGGAGCGGCCGCCGCATTGGAAGCCCGTCTAACGAATGTAACCTGGACGGCTCCGACGTTTAAAAGTGGATGGACGCAATACACCGACGCTTCCGGAAGTTATCCGGTTCAGTACGGTAAGGATATGGTCGGAACGGTGATATTACGAGGCGTTGCGAAAGGCGGAACCCTCGGACTGACAACACCGGTTTACACACTGCCGGCAGGTTTTCGGCCAACTTACCCGTATCATTTTACCGGATCGGCAGGCGCTGGTTTTATTTATACCGGCGTTATAAAAACGAACGGTGATGTTTGTATTGAGAGCAGCACGAATACAACTGCGAACGCTTTTATAGCAATCAACACACAATTTAAAGCGAACTAAACGGAGGTGAGCGCATGGGGAAATATTCATATAAGAAAGCTGATACTAGCGGATTTGACCGTCAGTATATCAAGAACTACAACCAAAACCTCGAAGACATCGGCAACGACATGCTCGATCTGAGTAACGGTTTGAGCCGCCATAAGACCGCAGAACATGCCCATACGTCAGATCAGATTGACCATAGCGGGTTTTCTTTGCGCACATATATAGACGGTCTGTATAACCGTATAAAAAACTTGATTCTTAACGCAGACGGAACGAACGTAAAAGAGGTGGTAGACGCTCGTGTAGACGCAGACGGCAACGTCGAACCTCTATTAAAAGAGCGGCTTGATAAAGAGTATTACAAGTTGCTCCGAAAGATCCAACGCAACGTAAACGTGGACGATTATGGCGCCGATCCTACTGGCGAAACAGATAGTACGGATGCTTTCGTAAGGGCACTCGGTAATGGTAAGGTGCGCCTTAATTTATCAGCAGGCGAATACGTCATAAAAGGCGCTAAACTCCCATCATGGACGTATCTTATCGGTCAAGGAAAAGGCGTTACTACGCTTAAGTTACACGAAGATACGCCGGCCAGCGAGTGGGTTATTACGAACGCTGACCACTCAGGAGGAAACCGGAATATCTACGTAGAGGGAATGACACTCGACTGGAATCCGGATCGTCAAGGCGGCGTGACTGCGACGGGCGGTATAAATTCGAGCTGCTTAACCTTAGCGAAAGTAAAATTCGGTTGGATTAAGGACGTAGAGGCGGTAAACCCCGGCCTACATGGCTTTGATATAACGGCTCCGACATACGACAATACTGCGGAAAATTATACGGCTGACGGATCATATTACGTTTGGCTGGATAACTGCGTCGCCTCCGGTTACGGTGACGATGGGATTACGACACATTATAGCGAATACATTTTCATTTCAAATTCGCATTGTATGAACCCTAGCGGAAAGGCGCACCCGGCCGGTGCTGCTAATTCGAATGGGATCGAAATTGATGACGGGTCAAAAAATGTTTGGGTAGACGGCTGTTATACGAGCGGAAACATTCGAGGCGTCGAAGTAAAGGCGCACAAAGAATGGCCGGCATCGCAAAACATCCATGTGACGAATCATGTTTCTTATAGGGACGTTCGTTCTTACGATGCAAGACACATCGCCCATCATAGCGAGACTGATCCTGAGAGTACATCTGCGTATCATGTGACATTCGCAAATTGCACGTCAATTGAACCCGTCTTTAATAGTTTATACGCAGATATTTCTCCGAGAGCGCTGGTTATCTCAGCCTATAAGCACGTTCAAATTTCTAATTTTACTGCGATCGGCGATCCGCAATACGATTACAAGGCCAACCCGGTAGTCGCGTTTCAATTTAAATCTAGCTATATCAACGTTGATGGAATTAAGATTCGAGGTTTTAAGACGGCCAGCCACGACATACGAGCTTTTGGCGGCGCGCAAAGAACGGACTATGTACAGCTATCCGGTGTTACAATTTCTGAATCTTCGCCTATCGGGGTTTCGTTCGGTGGCGGGGTTTATAACGCTTCTCTGATTGGCGCCACATTGATCGGAGATAGTGGTGAGATGGGCGTTTATTCTCCGAACAACCAAGTAGAACTTGCGGCAATTAACGCGGTTGGGTATGCATCTGCGGCAAATCTCGGAGGGCGTTCGTATAGCGTTGTCCCTACGAATTTTAAAGGTGGATTCAAAGGCGCCACCACAAGCGGATCACCTTTAGATCCGACGAGCGCGATCATTGCGGCTACGGGTGATAATGTTGCGAAAGGGCCTAGAAACTTTATGGGAGGCGTTTCGGGAGGCTCATCGACTGAAGGATCACGGCAGGCTATTCTCGCAACGAACAATTCGCATACAAAAGGCGACGGCCCTGCACGGACCATCTTATCGTCACAGTCCGTAATAAACGATGACGGTTATACGGTTGTAGGCGGATATGGTTCTGGCGAGGCATCCGCAGGGAACATCAAATGGAAGATCGACTCCATGAACGGTAATATTCAGGGCGTCGGCCGGGTCGAAAGCGTTTCCGACTTTAAGGACGTCGCGGAGTATTTCGAGTCACTGGACGGGAAGAGAATTGGTTCCGGCCTCATGGTAACGCTCGAAGGCGATAAAATCCGAAAAGCGCAGCCAGGGGATAGCGTGGACGGCATTATATCTGAAACTGCGGGCGTTGTATTGGGAGGCGCGGGTTTTTACTGGAATGATCGGTTCTTACGTAACGAGTTTGGCGGCATGATCTACGAAACAATCATCGAGAATGGTCGCGAGCTGGTCGTGCCGAAAGAGAATCCGAACTACGATCCGACCCTTGAATATATTCCGCGGGATGAGCGCGTTGAGTGGCATATCGTCGGGCTTATCGGGCAAATACACGTACGCATTGACGACACCGTCAGAGTAGGCGATAGAGTTACGGCAGGCACCGACGGTATTGCAACGAAAACAGCGGACAATGGCGGATTTAAAGTAATGCAAATTAAGACGGCTTACGATTCCGAAAAGGGATACGGTGTAGCCGTTATTTTTATGCGGTAAAGGAGGTTTTGCAGTGATATACAATAACGCACCCCTTGCGTTTGAGGTAACGAGTTGGACTAAAACGAACATTAAAACCGCCATACAGTTCAGCACGCAAGACATCGATACTGCGCGATTAATCTTTTCGTTAACAAAGGACGGCGTCCCGTTACCGTTGTCTGCTGTTACCGGGAAGCTCGTTCTGTTCATGGAGGACGGTAGCCGGTTTATAAAAAACGTAGAGATCGTGGATAAGGTCGAAGGCATCGCGCAGCACGTTTTATCGTCCGAAGAGATTCGCCACTACGGCGACGTGCGAGCGGAGCTTAATCTCTATTACGCGAATAAACAGGCGCTCTCCGTTCATAAATTTTCGTTCACTATCGACAAGGCACTGATTGATACGGATATTGTTCCTATTGCGGAGTATTATATCGATGACTTCGAGGCTTTGATCGCAAAGGTAAACGAACTGTATGACGAAGCCATTGAAACCATCGAAGAGCTGCGCAAGAAATTCGAAGACCTCGAAAATATTGAAACGAAAGCAGGAGCGCAAGAAAAAGCCGATAAGGCTCTTATGGACAGTAAAGCGTACACAGACGAACACGCAGATCGGACTGATAACCCGCACTCAGTGACGAAGGATCAGATCGGACTTAATAACGTAGACAACGTTAAGCAGGCGCCTCTCGACCAATTCCGGGCGCACGATTCGAATGGCATTCGTCATACTTCGCAGGTTGAGAAGGACAAGTGGAACGGATCGCAGTTGTTTAAATTGACGCAGGATACCGGCGCAGCAAAGTACATGACGGGCGTCGATTTTAATACGGTGACGGATACCGGCTTCTATTACATGAGCGGCGCAACGACGGTATTAAACGCCCCGGTAAATAACAACGGATATCTGCTCGTTCATAACTACAGTACGTACGCGTATCAGGAATACACGTCCTATAGTAGCAACGATTCGACGTCATCGGGCCGCCGGAAATTTATGCGTAATAAGGTCGCGAGCTCGGATTCATGGACGTCGTGGCGCGAGCTTGAATCGGTAGAGGGATCGCAGTCAAAGGTAGATGCTCACGCAAACAAAACGGACATTCACGTTGTACAGGCGGATAAAGATAAGTGGAATAGTCCGTGGTCCGCGACGTGGAATAACGTTACTTTGATTAACGGAGCGCAACAAAACGCTAGCTATCCGTTCAAGTTTTCCGTTGCGAATAACGAAATTAAACTGCGGGGTACATTCGGGTCACTACCGGCCGCAGGTACTTCGGTTGCCAAATTCACTTATAAGCCGACGCAGACCGTGGACTTTGTCGTGCCTACGATCGGATCATACGGGACTGCGCGCTTTGCCTTTACGATTGACGGCGATTTGAGATTCGATGGTTTTTCAGCAACCGACTCGGCGAGTGTTACGCGAGTATCTTTTAATATCGGGATTCCACTATGGTAATGGAGGCGATGAATGTGCACGTTCTTTTCTACGATGAGAATTTCAAATATGACGGCGAAGCGGATATCGAAATAAATACGGAGGCAGGCGAGGAACTGCCTCCAAATTGCACAACGGCGTTAATTCCTGCCGGATTATACGATCCGAAATATGATCCTAAAAAGGGCGTTTGGGTTGAGGCGGCAACACAAGATTATATCGACAGTGTAAAACCACCTGCACCAAAACCAAGCGAAATTGAGGTCCTGTCTCAACAGGTCGCGGATCTATACTATCTAATTGCGATGGGAGGCTCATAATATGATAGATTGGTTCACGTATATCAAAGGGTTTTACGAAACGGGTCGGTGGACGAAAAAACAAGTTTATGATGTCGTTGCGGTCGGCCGCATCACGCCGGAACAATACGAAGAAATTACAGGCGAGCCGTACGATCCCAACACGCCTCCCAGCGAAGAGCCGTCTGATGGATCTGTTGGGGATTAGTAAATAGACGAAAGGAGGCGACAATTGAATGCCGGAACCGAACACAAACGAATTTAACGATAAAATAGCGGATATTCGCGAGTGGCTCGTACGGATTGATACAAAAGTCGACTATTTTAACGACGTCAAAAATAAAGCCGAACGCGCCGACGAAAAAGCCGACGAAGCGTTAGCCTTGGCGAAAGAAAATAGGTCGGATATTACGGATATGAAAGCAAATACGAAATGGTTGTGGGGCGTAATTCTAACGGTCGCTGGGTTAGCGATATCGGGAGTTGCGCTATTTTTATAACCGAATAAATGCAACACGCCCGTCAGGTGAGAGTCCCGGCGGGCTTTTTTAATACAAAAAACGAAAAGGGGACGATTCAATGGCGATTTCAGTACGTAAGAATCTAGTTTCATCAAGTAAGTATTCGATTAAGTGTCCGTATTCAATGGATGCGAAGTACATTACGTTCCACAATACGGCCAACGATGCTTCAGCAGACGCAGAGATCCGATATATGATCGGAAACAACAACGAAGTGTCTTACCATTTCGCAGTAGACGATACGGAGGTTGTTCAGGGCATACCGACAGACCGTAACGCGTGGCATACAGGAGATGGTAGCGGCGCAAATTCCGGAAACCGGACGTCTATTGGCGTGGAGGTTTGTTACTCGAAATCAGGCGGCGCCAAGTACGAAGCAGCCGAAAAACTGGCGATCAAATTTATTGCGCAATTGCTGAAGGAACGCGGATGGGGAATCGATCGTCTGCGCAAACACCAAGACTGGTCCGGCAAATACTGCCCGCACCGTGTGTTAGCGGAAGGCCGTTGGGAAGCCGTAAAAGCGGCAATCGCAGCGGAACTCAAAGCGCTCGGAGGCAAGTCTTCCGCAAGCAAGCCGGCCAAGGCATCCGGATCGACATACACCGTTAAGAAAGGCGACACTTTGTCCGAAATTGCGGTGAAAACAGGCGTCAGTATGGCGAAGTTACAAGCATACAATGGCATTAAGAACGCGAATAAGATTACGGTCGGCCAAGTATTAAAACTGACGGGGGTGGCCGGTTCTTCTAAACCGTCATCCAGCGGTAAAAAATACGTTTACCTTCCGGCGTCTGCCGACTCATGGCGCATCTATCCGACCAACAAAGCGCCGGTCAAAGGGAACGAAATTAACTATTTGCGTCCGAGAAAATTCGGCGGCCTTAAATACGAAATCCTTGCGAATCCGCAAACGGACGTTTACACGATCAAGACGGATCAGTTCGGAAAGGTAAATATCTATGCCGGAAAAATTACAGGCGCAACAGTAAAATAAACGAAAAGGGAGACGATAATTATGGAAGAAGTGTTAATTTTCGCGACTATCCTCGCGCCCATCCTAACGGCGCTCGTTCAGCTCGTTAAGAAAACGGTTAAGCTGCCGACGAATATTGTGCCGGCTCTCAGTTTCGTCATCGGTATCGGGTTGGGCGCGATTGCCTATCCGTTTACTGACCTCGACTTGGTGCTACGTTTGTGGGCCGGCGGCTTTGCGGGTCTGGCCGCGACGGGTCTTTTTGAAATCGGAACAAAACGAGAGGGAACTACGAAATAAAATAACGGAACTTTTTGCGGGCGCTTGCGTATGAATACGTAGGTGCCTGCGTACATAAAAACTCATTGCGGATAAGTTTGGCGCCGTAGTATAATTTTGTTAACTCATATAAAGGACGGGTGGATCAACGTGGAATATAAAACGGTGACTGTAAGGAAACAGAAATTTGGCGCAGGTCGAATAGTATGTTTGACGATTGGCATCCTGCTCGTTTTATTCGGATTTCTCTTAAGCTTAACGATTATCGGAATAATTGCTGGCGGTATGTTAATCATATTCAGTTTACCGTTTTTTGCAATGGCTAAAGGCGGCGCGAAGTATACGTGTCCTAACTGCGGATATAAGCATAACGGAGTGGCTTCGGGAAGTGTAAACGCGACTTGTAGACGTTGTAAGCAAAACATCGCTGTTAATTGGATAGGTCCTCCGTCTAAAAATAAATCAGATAAAGCGTTATAAAGCGAAGAAGCCCCGTCCTTAACCGGATGGGGCATTTTTTACGTTTATGATATCCGCAAACTTCACGAAATTAGTATCGCCTCGTGCGTCCTTCACACGAAATTCCTTCCGTATATGGTCTACATAATGAACTGCGCCAATTACTTCACGTATGTATCCGTCGTCATAAAGCTCGAACGACAAATCTGCGCCTACTTCCATCGATTGCGCGACCGTCACTTCCATATCCTCGATCTGCTGCGCGTCCAGTTGCGGCTTCTCTACTTTAAGCTTCGCCTCAGCCAATCGCTGAAAGCCTTCGCGTAATTCCGGCAAGATAAAACTCGAAGCCCACAGTTTGTTATCGCTAGTCATGCCGAACACCTCCGGCTTTATTATATGCGAATATGCGTTCGGATATCAATCGGAAATAATTTCTATGATCTCGCTGATGTCGTCGATTTCAAACGTATTCACGATTCGATCCAAGTGTTCGATTGAAATCCGGACCACATGATTACGTGATAATTGAGAGATGGCTGCGGGGCGTATTCCGACCTTTTCCGAAAATTCGCCTTGGTTTAGTCCGTGCTTCTCCATTAATTTATCGATACGTAAAACCACTCGTCTCATACGTAACCTCCGTCCATTTTTATTTTATTATAATGCGCAAAACGCTTTTCGTAAATACGTAAAAAAGAAATTTACGCAAAAACGTAATTTAATATTGACGTCTATATACGTGTATGCGTAAAATACGTATTAACAAATATACGTAAAGGCGGAAACGTTATGCATTACTTAGCGGAGCATCAAACGTTTGATTCGACGGCTGACCTAAACTCGGCAGTCTACGAACACATTAAGCGCAATACATACGACCTGAACGACACCGACCGCCAAGCGCTGAAGAAGATCGCCCGGTACGCGGTTAAGTTCAGCGGGGCGGCGCACCTGAAGGCGGAAACGCTGGCGGAACTCATTGGCAAGTCAGTCAAGACTGCGCGTCGGGCCCTAAATAAATTGGCGACGCTCGGCATCGTTAAGAAAATCGCAACAACAAGGAAGATAAACGGAGGGAAGGGCGCGAATATAATCGTGATCCTGCCGGTAGATGACCAGTCGACAGTGTCCAATCGCGTACAGGCCGAAAAGCCAACGGAGACAACGACCGCAGCACCGAAAACGGAAAACGAACCATCGGATTCTATTAAGCGTTCTAAAAACCAAAACAACGTATTAGATACGGCGACTGTGCCGGCTGAAGCGTTAAAAGGCGCATTGCCTGACGAAATATTTAACGCGATGTCTCGCTACTTTGACGCAGAGGGTATTTATAAATACTACGGAATTTTACTTCGCGCTAAGGCCAGCGTAGACAGAACGATCAGGCTCGAAGAACATGCGGCGCCTTTCGTAGAAGCGTGGCACGCAACGATTCTGAAAGCGAAATCGCACGAAATTAGACGTTTCGACGATTACCTATACGTAGGGTTCAGGAAGGCGGCTTGGACGGTTAAGGCGCGGCTAAATCGTGGCGGATCGCTTATGGATCGTTTTAGGCAGGCGTTTGATTATCACAAAATGTGATGAACGGGCACTGGATGTAACGAAATAGTCAGTTCGTTTGATTTTCAATCTGCGAAATTCAATTTTCGTAAATTAATTCGCTAAGATCCTAATACATCAAGGTTGAAATGTTTCGCAATAAATTTGGTCGTACGTATTGACGGCCATTAAAAACCGTGGTATATTTATATTCGTCGATAACGACCCGGTTACACACGATTGACATAGCGCTTAATATGGCGCGCGATAATCGGTTAACAGACGAATCGTACGAATCATAGACGAATCGTACGAACCATTAAGGCGAATAAAAGCCCGCATTACATGCCGGTGTGGCGGAATTGGCAGACGCGCACGACTCAAAATCGTGTTCCTTCTGGAGTGCCGGTTCGACCCCGGCCACCGGTATAAAAAGGCTTCTACAATATGTAGAAGCCTTTTTTGTTGTATGAAAATATCCTCCAAGGCTTGTGAAAACATGATACCTGCAGCAGGAGGAGCTGGATTCGGCGCACCGTGCTTATATTAAGGAAACACCGATTCGGCCGTGGAGTTTAATCTTTCCGATCGGCTGCTTTTGCTATTAACACTGTTTCTCAGCTGGTGGGGCGGCCATTCAAAAGCGATATGCTTGAGGTCATGTTAATCGCATTATTGGCAGCGGTTATTGCAGCATTAGCTCTTTTTATGTTTCAGCGCTTTCCTGCAGGCGAGCTTGTTACCCATTTTATTAAGGGCGGAAACGAATTGGTCAACGTTATTATTATGTTATCGCTGATTTGAGCCGTAACAGCAGTAGCTGAAAATCTGGGATTCTCGAAATATGTTACTTCTCATTTAACATCATGGATCCCTCATATGTTTATTGCGCCGTCTCTTTTTATACTGGGGGCTGTTATATCCTATTTTATCGGGTCATCCTGGGGGACTTGGGACGCTGGCGGTTCAGTTACATACCAGCTTATTATTAGCGATCGGGGCCGTGTTTGCGAGCGGAACATTTGGTTTGCTTCTCCCCTCAGTGATAATACGGTGTTGGGGATCAATGTTGTGAAGTATGCCCGTTCGAAGCTTGTTCCGGCGATTATCGCCGCGGGGATCTCCGTTATGTTATACGGTGCGTATTTCAGATAATAAATACTTTTTGAAGGCGTTATCCGAAATTGGGATAACGCCTTTTTAATGAGCTGTTATACTTGAGAAAAAAGAGGTGATGACATTGAAGCAGATTATTACAATGGGCGGCGGGGGGTTTTCAATGGAGCCGGATCATCTTGTGCTGGATCAGTATATTTTAGAGCAGTCGGCGCGGTCAAAGCCGAAAGTTTGTTTTTTGCCGACGGCAAGCGGAGATTCGGAGAATTATATCAGCAGGTTTTATCAGGCCTTTCAAAAGCTGTGGTGTGAGCCGGATCACTTGTCGCTGTTTAAACCGCCGGGTTCTGATCTCAGATCCTTTCTCATGAAGAAAGATATTATATATGTCGGCGGCGGAAATACGCGCAATATGCTTGTCTTATGGAAAGAGTGGGGGCTTGACCTTATTCTTCGTGAAGCTTGGGAAAACAGCATCATCTTGGCGGGTCTCAGCGCCGGAGCGATTTGCTGGTATGAAGAAGGAGTGACGGATTCAGCGGGGGATTTGCGAGAGTTAAGAGCTTTAGGATTTTTGCCGGGCAGCTTTTGTCCGCACTATGACGGAGAAGCGGAGCGCCGGCCGGTGTATCACCGCCTGATTTCCGAAAAGAAACTCAGGGCGGGCTATGCCGCTGATGACGGCGCTGCGCTTCATTATAAAGACGGTCAGCTGTTCCGGGCTGTCTCTTCCCGGGAAACCGCAAAGGGTTATCGGGTTTTTAATACCGAAGAAGGCGTTCGGGAAACAGAGCTTATGACCGTCCCGTTATCTGAATTTTGATAATATGCTTTTTTTTGTACACAACTTATGTTACGATGAGAGCGAAATCAATAGTTACTGGGGGTGCCCGTCTGAGCGGGCTGAGAGAGAAGCGGCGGCTTCTTAACCCTTTGGACCTGATCTGGTTCGTACCAGCGTGGGGAAGTAAAGGTTTTATTATTGTTGATGAAAACAATAATAGTTTCTTTCTGACTGCAAAACCGGGTTCTTCTTTGAACCCGGTTTTTTTGTGCTGGTGCTGAGCTTGGTTCTGTTATTCAAATGATAAAGGAGAGATTTGTATGCAAAATCAATCAGTACAGCAAGCGAACATTTCCATTATGTCGAGCTTTTCCGGCAGTAAAAAGGTTTATGCAGAAGGTTCTTCGCCCGACATACGAGTGCCGATGCGGGAAATCAGCCTTAGTCCGACAACGGGGGCGTTCGGGGAAGAGGAGAATGCGCCGGTCCGTGTTTATGATACGAGCGGACCGTATACAGACCCGGATGTACAGATTGATATTCATGAAGGTCTGGGGGCGCTCCGCACAAAGTGGATTACCGGGCGCGGAGATGTAGAAGAATATAACGGCCGGACCGTGAGACCTGAAGACAACGGCTATAAAAAAGAGGGCCGTGCCGCCGAATACCCCGGCCTGCAGCGGAAACCGCTTCGGGCCAAGCCGGGGAAAAATGTAACACAATTGCATTATGCGAGAAAAGGCATCATTACGCCGGAAATGGAGTTTATCGCAATTCGGGAGCATGTGTCTCCCGAATTTGTCAGAGACGAGGTAGCCAGCGGCCGGGCGATTATTCCTTCTAACGTCAACCACCCGGAAAGCGAGCCGATGATTATCGGCCGGAATTTTCATGTGAAAATTAATGCCAATATCGGCAACTCGGCTGTTACATCTTCTATCGAAGAAGAAGTCGAAAAAATGACGTGGGCGATTCGCTGGGGCGCCGATACGATGATGGACTTATCCACGGGAAAAGACATTCATACGACGCGTGAATGGATTATCCGCAACTGCCCCGTGCCTGTGGGGACGGTGCCGATTTATCAGGCGCTTGAAAAAGTTAATGGCATTGCCGAGGATTTAACGTGGGACATTTATCGTGACACATTGATTGAGCAGGCGGAGCAGGGCGTGGATTATTTCACCATCCATGCCGGCGTATTGCTTCGTTACGTCCCGTTAACGGCTAAACGCACGACGGGAATCGTATCCCGCGGCGGGGCGATTATGGCGCAATGGTGCCTGGCTCATCATCAGGAAAGCTTTCTGTACACGCATTTTGAAGAAATTTGTGAAATCATGAAGACCTATGATATCGCTTTTTCACTTGGTGACGGGCTTCGTCCCGGTTCGATTGCGGATGCCAATGATGAAGCGCAGTTTGCGGAATTGGAGACTCTCGGAGAATTGACGGAGATTGCGTGGAAGCACGATGTGCAAGTGATGATCGAAGGGCCGGGTCATGTGCCGATGCATAAAATTAAGGAAAACATGGACAAGCAGCTGGAAATTTGTAAAGAGGCGCCTTTTTACACGCTCGGCCCATTAACGACGGATATCGCTCCGGGCTATGACCACATTACTTCAGCGATCGGCGCGGCGATGATCGGCTGGTACGGGACGGCGATGCTTTGCTATGTCACGCCGAAGGAGCATTTGGGGCTGCCGAATCGTGATGATGTAAGAGAAGGCGTCATTACGTACAAAATCGCGGCACATGCCGCAGACCTTGCTAAAGGGCATCCGGGTGCACAGATCCGTGACGATGCTCTGTCTAAGGCGCGGTTTGAATTCCGGTGGCGTGATCAATTTCATTTGTCGCTTGATCCTGAAAGAGCAATGGAATATCATGATGAAACACTGCCGGCTGAAGGCGCAAAAACGGCTCACTTCTGTTCGATGTGCGGCCCGAAGTTCTGCAGCATGAGAATTTCTCAGGATATTCGTGATTATGCGAAGGAAAACGGACTTACTGAAGACGAGGCCGTCAATGAAGGGCTGAAAGAAAAAGCAAAAGAGTTTGCAGAGAAGGGAAGCCGCTTATATCAATAAAAGAAAAGATGAAGATGGAGTGTGTCCATCTTCATCTTTTTTAGAAAAACGGTGAACGGCGAAGCGGCGGAATGCTCTGCTCGAAGCGGAATATATTTTCCGGATCATATTTCGTTTTGACTTGACGGAGGCGGTGAACATTTTCTCCGTAATACGTTTGCAGCCAGTTTCTGATTTCTCTATCAGGCCAATTCACATAATCTCCCATCGTTTCTCTTGATAGGGACGTTCTCAGTCCTTCGATCCAGCGGACATTTTGTCTTTCTTCTTCAGCAGATGTCCAAGTTGTAATATATTCTTGGGCAATGATTGCATTGCGATAGTAGAATGCCGTTTGGTCCGGAGCGATCCGTCCGGCCGCCCCGCCGAGAGATTGCTGCCAGACACTGGCGTTTTCGTTCGGAGCGTGCTCTAAATAGCGCTTTAAAGTGGATATTGCGCGTGTTGATAATGGTTTTTCAATAAAGGATCCTGACCGCTTCATCTTTTGCGGCTGATTGCCTCCCGGGCTGTTAAAAAAGGCTGCCGCTTTAATAAATGGCACTGTCTTGACCATGCCGCTTGTCGGTTTTCCCGCTTTCATTAACGGAGCCAGCAGTTCTTTCAGCTCCTCTTTTGTCCCGGTAAATTGACCGAGCGCTTCTATGCGGTTGACTTCCTTAGGCCAAAACTGAATTGATGAGGTAAGCCGGTTGTCTGTAAATGGAGCCCAGCGCTGCCACGTGTTAAATACTTCCTCGAAATCATCCCAGCCCCAAGTGACAGAAAAAACAGACACGCACGAGATCGGCACGGCTTTAAACATCATGGATGTGACAATGCCGAAGTTGCCTCCCCCTCCGCCCTGAGATGCCCAAAATAGATCAGAGTGCTTTGAGCGGTTGACCGTGATCAAGTCAGCACCCGCTTTTTCGTCCGCTATGATCATTTCAAGCTGGAGGAGACGATCGCAAGTCAGTCCGGCAGTTCTTGTTAAATATCCGATTCCTCCCCCGAGCGTCAGCCCCGTGATTCCCACATTCGCAATGGTTCCCGCAGGAAGGGTCAAGCCGTACCGCCAGAGTGTCCGGTAGACTTCCCCCAATTCGGCTCCCGCTTCAATCGAGACCAGCCGCTTATCCTCATTTACTCTTATTTTCTTCATTTCACTGAGATCAATGACTAGTCCGTCATTTAACAGAGAAAAATTTTCGTAGCTGTGTCTTCCGCCTCTGATACGGAAGGGCACATTGTTCTCACGTGCCCATCTCACCGCATTGAGGGCGTCATGTTTGTTTTGACAAAACACAATGATGTCTGGATATCTTTGCAGGCTTAAATTGATATTGGTTCTTGCAGCATTATAGTCCGGGTCATCTTTTTTGACGATGCGACCGGTCAATGTTGTCTTTTCCACATTCTCACTCACTTTCACTTGTAATCTGCTATGTTTTCTAGCATATGCGGAAAAATGAGAGAGTGTATGAGGAAAACCCCCGGAAGGACACGATATTTTAAATTATAGTTGACAGGTAGGGATTGTATGAATTAACATAATCATTACATATTTCCAAACGATGGCTGATCGGATCACCGAAGGCTCTTATCTATTAAACAGATAAGGGCCTTTTTTGCGTGAAAATCATTGAATGAAATGAAAAGCGGAGGGATGAAAAGTGGCGTTAAAAAAGGTATCACATGTGCGCAAAAAGAGCAAAAAACGGAAAAAGTACAGAAAACACACATTGAATTTCGAACTGCTTGTAGAGAAAAACAAACGGGAGATTATGAGAAATGAGGAACAGATGGAGCAGATTTATATAAAGATAGATGAAAAGCATGCGGGGGTTCGATAAAGATGAAGGAGAGAAAATGGAGGATAAAAACAACGGTACTCGCGCTGTCGGTATCCATCGTGTTATCAGGGTGCGCGTTAGGGAGTGCCGGGGAAGAACCGTCATCTGCGGCTGATAAAAAGGAAGAAATACGTATCGCCCATGTCAAGACAAAGGAATTTAAAGCTTCTCATCCGGCGGCGATTCCCGCTAAATCGAAAGCCAGAACTGACACTTTTGTTGCTGGGATTTCCGCGCCGGGCGGCGTGTTTCTGCCGTACTTTTACGAAAACGGCTGGGATGGAAATGCGACAGATCCTATTTTTGAACCGTTAGTCAAACTGGATAAAACGGGGAAGCCTGCCCCGGCTCTTGCGGAAAGCTGGAAAATTTCCAAAGATCAGCTTACATACACGTTCCGTTTAAGAAAAAATCTCGTTTTCAGCGACGGTTCACCGCTGACCGCAAAGGATGCCGCATTCACTTTAACACTGCTGCATGATCCTGCATACGCGGGCTATGAAGATATCACCACGGCTTATATTAAAGGCGGTAAGGCTTACAAAGAAGGAAAGGCAAAGACGATAGAGGGCATTCGCGTCCTTGATGACAGAACCATTCAAATCACGACTGAGAAAGTCAGTGCGAAGTCGCTGCTTCTTTTGGGCGGGCAGGTGCTGTCAGAAGCCTACTACGGGAAGAAATATCAATTCGGCAAACTGGACTATTTAAAAGAGCTTTATGCCAAACCGCTCGGAGCGGGACCTTATCAATTTACAGAATACCTTCCGGGACAGGAAATACGCTATCAGGCTAATGAACACTATTATGCCGGAAAACCGAAAACGGAAAAGCTGATTTATAAAATTATCGATCCGTCAACTTCCCTTCAGCTGTTTGAAACGGGTGACCTTGATTACGCTTCTTTCTCACCTGATGATGATACGGTTCAGCATTTAAAAAGTCTCGGTTTTGCCAATATAAGCGTATCTGTCGTGAATGATTACGGTCTTGTATACGTCAATCACAAGCGTCCGCCTTTTCAAGATAAGAAAGTGTCCCAGGCGCTTATTTACGGACTTGACCGTCAAAAAATCGTCGATGTCCGCTTTAAACGCTACGGAGAGGTCGCGAATGTTCCGGTGTCTCCAGTTTCGTGGGCTTATGATGACAAGGGTGTCAATCGGTACGCGTTTAACCCTGAAAAAGCCAAAAAGCTTCTTGATGAAGCAGGCTGGAAAACGGGCAAAGACGGTGTACGTGAAAAAAACGGCAAAAAGCTTGAAATCAGCTATTACACGTCTAAAGCGGATGATGATTTCATCCCGATAGCGAAAGAAAATTACGCGGACATCGGAATCTCATTAAAACCGGAAGTGATGGATTTTAATACAGAAGTAGCGAAAATCAATGATAAACAATATGACCTTGCCGCCGTTTCCACCTCGCAGATCCTTGATCCGAATGACACGGTGGAAAAGCTGGCTTCCGGCCATCCCAATAATGTGACGGGGTATTCCAATCCGAAAGCGGACCGGCTGATAGAGAAAGGAGCCGGCACGCTTGATATCAGCAAAAGAAAAGAGATTTATCACCAGCTGTACCGGGAGCTCGGGGAAAACCCGCCTTACATTCTGATTCATTACCGTCAGAGCGCAAGGGCGGTCAGCGGAAAAATAAAAGGGCTTGAGCCTGATAATTATTCTGGAATCAGTTCAAGTCTCTCAAATGTCTCAATTCGATAGAACGGTTGGGCAAAATACCCGATGCATCCTGGGGATTTTGCCCTTTCAGCGGAAAGGAGGGGCTTTTTATGAAACGGTATGCCGCAGAACGATTCATTCAAATGCTTGTGATCTTATTCGGTACGTCCTTTATTATTTTTTTCTTATTCGCCATGCTGCCGGGCGATTATATTGATTCCAATGTAAATCTGACTCCGGAAAGAGCGAAGGAGTTAAAAGCGCTTTACGGGCTGGATCAGCCGATTTGGAAGCGTTATGTGACGTGGCTCGGAAATGTGCTCAGCGGAGATTTTGGGTTTTCTTTGAAATATCAGGAGAACGTCCTGTCACTGCTTCGGAAATATGTCTGGAATTCGTTTTTTGTCGCGTTTTTGGCGTTGCTTGTCACATGGTCAGCCGCGATGATAACGGGTGTCATATCCGCTGTCAGGAAATACTCATGGTTTGACGGGATCGTGACGTTTCTTGTTTTTGCTTCCATGGCGTTCCCGTCTTTTTTTATCAGCCTTCTGTTTATTAAGTGGTTTGGGGTGGATTTGAAAATATTGCCTGTCGGCGGGATGATTGATACCGGAAGCACGAGTACAGGTTTTTCGTACGTGCTTGAAGCCGCCAGACATATGATCCTTCCGGTCGTGATTTTATCTATGCTCGGCATCGGCTCGCTGACAAGGTATTTCCGCTCCGGCATGCTGGACGTGATCAGACAGGATTATATCAGAACGGCGAGAGCGAAGGGATTGAAAGAGCGCACCGTCATCTGGAAACATGCGTTGAAAAACGCGCTCATTCCGGCCATCACCCTGCTTGCTTTTGAACTGCCGGGACTGTTTTCCGGAGCCATCATTATTGAACAGATTTTCGGGTGGCCGGGAGTCGGACGTATTCAGCTGGAATCTGTGCATTATCGTGATTATCCGGTTTTGATGGCGTTTACCTTGTTTTTGTCTTGTTTAACGATTGTGGGGAACTTCTTAGCGGATATCGCTTATGCCGCGGTTGATCCGCGGGTCAGACTGAAATAGGGGGTGTTCGGAATGAAAAAACAAAAAGGGGTGCCGCCTTCTCTTTGGAAGCAGACGTACCGCCGCCTGCTGCATCATAAGCTGACGGTCATCAGTCTTCTTTTCTTATGTTTTATGTTTTTATTGTGCTTTATCGGGCCGTCTTTTTCTCCGTACATAACAGATCGGACGGATATTTCAAATGCCAATCAGCAGCCGGGAATCCATCACTGGCTGGGCACCGACCAGTACGGGAGAGATGTGCTGACGAGGCTGATGCTGGCGGGGCAGATTTCTCTGACCGTGGGGCTTGCTTCAATGGTGCTGTCGCTTGTCATTGGCTCTTTACTCGGGGCTGCGGCCGGATTTTATCGGGGAGCCGCTGATATGATCATTATGCGCATTGCTGATATGCTCATGTCCATCCCGGGCCTGCCGCTGCTTTTGATTTTGGCTGCGGTGATGTCGGAGTGGAAAGTGCCTTCTGAATACAGAATGTACCTGATTATGATGATGTTAAGTCTGATCGGATGGCCCGGTTTGGCGCGGCTTGTACGCGGACAGATTTTGTCGCTGAAGGAGCAGCCGTTTATGATGGCCGCGGAAGTTTTGGGGCTTAGTGATAAACGGAAAATCCTCTATCATTTGCTTCCCAACACATTGCCGTTATTACTGGTAGCGGCGACTTTGCATGTGGCGGGAGCGATGCTGAGTGAATCTGCGCTGAGTTTTCTCGGGCTTGGCGTTGCTCCGCCGACACCTTCTTGGGGAAACATGATGGAAGCGGCGAATCATTTTATGGATTTTACACTCCGCCCGTGGCTGTGGATTCCGCCGGGAACGGCCATTTTTCTGACCGTTGTGGCGATTCATCTGCTTGGAGACGGTTTAAGAGACGCTTTTGATCCTAAGGTAAAACGGCAGGTGAAAATGAAATGAAAAAACCGCTTTTAGAAGTGAGGCATTTGGAAACGGCTTTTTATACAGAGGAGGGTGCGGTAAAGGCCGTGGACGGTGTCAGCTTTACGATACATGAGGAGGAAACGGTTTGTATTGTAGGAGAGTCCGGCTGCGGGAAAAGCATGGCGTCATTGTCCATTATGCAGCTTATTCCCGAGACGGGGAGAATCGAACGGGGAGCGGTGCATTTTTCCGGACGGAACCTGTTGGAATTGAAACCAAAAGACATGCAGAAAATCCGCGGCAGCGAAATCGGGATGATTTTTCAGGAACCGATGACATCTTTGAATCCGGTATTTACAATCGGTGAGCAGCTGACCGAACCGATTCGCGAACATTTGTTGCTGAGTAAGAAAGAGGCATGGCGGAGGGCCGTTGAACTGATCACGTTAGTGGAGATCCCGAATGCCGAGCAGGTTATGCACCGATATCCTCATGAGCTGAGCGGCGGCATGCTGCAGCGCATCATGACGGCTGTCGCGCTAAGCTGCGATCCGAAACTGATCATTGCCGACGAGCCGACGACAGCGCTTGACGTAACCATTCAGGCGCAGATATTGGATTTATTGCGGGATATGAAAAAGCAATTTCGCACGTCTATTTTATTCATTACTCATGACCTTGGCGTGGTTGCTGAAATGGCTGATTATGTGATTGTTATGTATGCGGGAAAAATTGTGGAGGAAGGACCGGTTGCAGAGCTGTTTTCTGATCCGAAGCATCCGTATACGAAAGGGCTGCTCGCGGCCAAGCCGGTTATCGGTCAAAAAAGGGAGACGCTTTACACCATTCCGGGGCAGGTCCCCGAGCTTGCGGACCTGTCCGGATCGTCTTGTTATTTTGCGGAGCGATGTGAACACAGCACGGAAATATGCCGGAGATCGAGCCCGCATTTTACTGAATTCGGGAAGGGGCATCAGGCGGCGTGCTGGCTTTACAGAGAGGAGAAAGCAGATGAGTGATGTGTTGCTGGAGGTCAAGGGGCTGAAAAAATACTACGAGGAGCATGGGGGGATGAGAAAGACTCATAAAAAACCCGTAAAAGCGGTCGACGGCGTCAGTTTTACGATAGGAAAGGGAGAAGTGTTCGGCTTAGCGGGAGAATCGGGCAGCGGAAAGTCATCAATCGGCAAGACCATTTTGAGGCTTCATGAGAAAACAGGGGGAGAGGTGTTTTTTCAGGGGCGTGATGTGTTTCGGATGAGCCGGCGCGAGCTCAAAACTTTCAGATCGGAAGCGCAGCTCATCTTTCAAGATCCGTTCAGTTCTTTAAACCCCCGGCGCCGGATCGGAGAAGCCATCGGTGAAGCGATGATCGAGCATCAATTGGCGGTAAAGCGGAACGCGCGTGATAAAGCGGCGGAGGTTCTTGAAGCCTGCGGACTTTCCGCAACCTTTATCGACCGATATCCGCATGAATTTTCCGGAGGGCAGCGGCAGCGGATCGTGATTGCAAGAGCGATGGCGCTCAAGCCGCAATTTATCATTATGGATGAACCCGTGGCGGCGTTAGATGTCTCCATCCAGGCGCAGATGATCAATTTGTTCAGCAGCCTTCAAAAACAGCACGGGCTGTCATATTTGTTCATTTCTCATGATTTAAGCGTGGTGGAGCACTTATGTACGAAGGTCGCCATTATGTATTTAGGGACGATTGTGGAATACGCGTCAAAGGAGGAGCTCTTTTCACGGCCGCTCCATCCTTATACGAAAGCGCTGTTATCAGCCGTGCCTGTTCCTGATCCCGGAGCGAAAAGGGAGCGGATAATTTTAAAGGGTGATATACCGAGCCCCTCTGATCCGCCTTCAGGCTGTAAATTCCGAACGAGATGTCCGGCAGCCGAGAAGATATGTGCTGAGAAAAGTCCGCCGCTGTCAGAAAAAGGGCTTCATCATTTTGCGGCATGCCACTTCGTGTAATTGAGAAAAAAACGGTTTTATTGATAATAAACAGGAAAAACCTGCCGGGCAGACCGGCAGGTTTTTTGATGTTATTTTGGTGACGGCAGTCCGAGTCCTTCGGCAACGCGTCTGCCGTATTCAGGATCAGCCTTGTAGAAGTGGCCGATCTGGCGCAGCTTAATTTCTTCTTTTTCCACAGGTTTCATCGCACTGACGATATTGGCGACAAGGCGCGCGCGCTCTTCCTCGCTCATCAGGCGGTACAGGTCGCCGGCTTGTGTGTAATGATCATGATGATTATAGCTTACACTGTCAGCGAAACCTGATACAGGATATGCCGCCTGTTTATCTTCAGGTGACTCTTTCGGGCCCCCGAAGCTGTTAGGCTCGTAATAGACGGAGCGGCCGCCGTTATCATCAAAACGCATTTGTCCGTCACGCTGATAGTTTTTCACTTCATTGCGGGAACGGTTGATCGGCAGCGCCTGATGGTTCGCGCCGACACGGTAGCGATGCGCGTCATGGTATGCGAACAACCGGCCTTGAAGCATTTTGTCAGGTGAGACGTCGACGCCGGGGACTAATGTGCCGGGAGAGAACGTCGCCTGTTCTACTTCCGCAAAGTAATTTTCCGGATTGCGGTTCAGAACCATGCGGCCGACTTCGATGAGCGGATAGTCTTTTTGAGACCATACTTTTGTGACGTCAAACGGATCAAAGCGATATGTGTTTGCATCTTCTAACGGCATGATTTGAACATATAATTTCCATGCGGGGAAATCGCCGTTTTCAATCGCATTGAACAAATCTTCCGTATGGTAATCGGGATTTTCGCCCGCGATTTTTGCGGCTGTATTAACATCAAGGTTTTTCACGCCTTGCTCTGTTTTAAAGTGATATTTAATCCAGACGCCTTCGCCTTTATCATTTGTCCATTTAAATGTATGGCTTCCGAATCCGTGCATATGGCGAAGAGTCGCCGGAATGCCCCGGTCTGACATCAGAATGGTTACCTGGTGCAGGGATTCGGGTGACAAAGACCAGAAATCCCAAACGGCCGTCGGATTTTTCAGATGTGTTCTCGGATCTCTTTTTTGTGTATGGATAAAGTCAGGGAACTTGATGGCATCGCGGATGAAGAACACGGGTGTATTATTTCCGACGATATCGTAGTTTCCTTCTTCTGTATAAAATTTAACGGCAAATCCGCGCGGGTCGCGCACTGTGTCACTAGAGCCCAGTTCGCCCGCAACGGTTGAGAAACGGATGAAAAGCGGCGTGCGTTTACCGACTTCTGACAGAAATGCGGCTTTCGTATATTTTGTAACGTTATTTGTGACTTCAAAATAACCGTGTGCGCCCGCGCCTTTTGCGTGAACGACACGCTCCGGAACGCGTTCTCTGTTAAAATGCGCCAATTTCTCAAGCAGATGGACGTCTTGTATTAAAGCAGGACCGCGATCGCCGGCCGTCATTGAGTTTTGGTTATCTCCGACAGGAGCGCCCCAGCTGGTTGTCAATTTATTTGAACTCATGTGATCACCTCTTTAGATTTATAAGAACATAATATCACCTATCAGTAAAAAGTCAATATTATTTTATAATGATTATAAAATAATTATTTTTATTATCGGAAAGAAAGTTTGAGTTTGAAAGACCACTTGACTGAGGGGAATAATGGGTTTAATATGAGAAAAAATAGAAACCGCTGACTTGGACACAAGAGGCTCTTATTCTTCACTGGATAAGGGTCTTTTTTTATTGTCAGGCGGTAAGGGAGGCGGCGATTGTATGCTTTTCCGGCAGCATTTTAAACCTGTCGATATTCACGGTCATCTGCCGTACAGCCTTAATTTCGGCAAAAACGATAAGACATTTTCCGATTATAACCGGGAGCGGTCGGAAAGAATGAATCTCACTTGGGATTTTCCTGATCCGCATGAGGCTGATGACGGGGAAATCCCTTTGATGACAAAATGGGAGAATGAATTAGATAAGTACGGCATCGGCGTACTGAATTTTTTAACAGCGGAGAGCAATGACCGGATGGCGGCGTTTATTCAAGCCAATCCCGCGAAGTTTACCGGATTTGCATATCATCCTTTGGAGCGGGAGGATGCTTATGCAGAGCTGAAAAGAGCCGTAGAAGAGCTCGGTCTGAAAGGGTATAAACTATTCGGGCCGCTGACAGACATCGAGTTTCATGATCCGTCGCTGAAAAAGCTTTGGACGTATTTAGCTGACAAAAGGCTCCCTGTATTAATCCACTTCGGGCTTTTAGGGAGAGCGGGAGGCATTGTCAGCCACCGCAACATCAATCCGCTCTCCATCTATCGCGTGGCGAGAGAGTATGCTGATATACCATTCATCATCCCGCATTTCGGCGCCGGATATTATCAGGAACTGCTGCAGCTGTGCTGGAGCTGCCCGAATGTGTATATTGACACGTCCGGCTCAAATCAGTGGATGAGGTGGATGCCGTACCGGCTTGATTTGGAAATTCTGTTTCGAAAGACATCTGAATTAATCGGTGCTGAACGGATCATCTTCGGGACGGATTCGAACGGATTTCCGAGAGGATATGTATACAGATATCTTCAGGAGCAGGTGAGGACCTGCCGGGAAATCAATATGCGGGAAGAAGATATAGAAAACATTTTCGGCAACAACGCGCGGACATTATTGAAAATCGCCCGGAAAGAAAAGGAAGTAAATACGTGATACAGCCGATGCGCTCTTTGGCAGGTTTATGCCGGAAGGCGCATTTTTAATTCATACAAAAAACAGTTGACAAGTCGGAATAATTTGAATTAACATGATATTCAAATTTAAAAACAAACGGGTTGCCGATCGGACCGCCGAAGGCTCCCATCTCTGCAAGCAATCGGAGATGGGGGCCTTTTTGTTTTTCGATCGCATGCGGCAGAAAGAGAGGGGAAGACAGATGGCTGTAACCATCAGCATACAAGAAAAAGCTTTTGAGCATGAAGGCCGGAAAACGCCGGTGCTGAATGATATTGAGCTGTCAATTGCATCGGGAGAATTTTTGACTGTCATCGGACCGAGCGGATGCGGCAAAAGCACGCTTTTAAAATTGATTGCCGGTCTTGATACCGATTATAAAGGCTCTGTCGCAATAAACGGCCGCAATGTGTCGGGACCGGGCATCCGGCAGGGATTTATCTTTCAGGAGCACCGGCTGTTTCCCTGGCTGACGGTAAAACAAAACATCGCTGCCGATCTCAATATGAACGACCCGGCCGTTCGGAAAAAAGTGGATGATCTGATTGAGGTTGTCAGGCTGCAGGGAGCGGAGAACGCTTATCCGCGCGAATTATCCGGCGGCATGTCGCAGCGGGTTGCCATCGCCAGAGCCCTTTTGCGTGAGCCGGAGGTGCTGCTTTTAGATGAACCGTTCGGGGCGCTTGACGCTTTTACGAGAAAACATTTGCAGGATGTGCTGCTTGATATATGGCGCGAGAAAAAAACGACGATGATTCTTGTCACGCATGATATTGATGAATCCGTCTATTTAGGCGATAAGCTGGCGATCCTCAGGGCAAAGCCCGGCCGGCTGCACAGCCTGATGCCGATTCAGCTTCCGCATCCGCGCAATCGGACGTCAGCGGATTTTCAGGCCGTCCGGCAGAAGGTGCTTTCTGAATTTGAGAAAACGGAAGACCTCCGGTTTGCGGATGGGTCCGGAATATAGAAGGGACGAAGCGAAGTGAAAAAAATCATCATTCTTTTAGCCGCAGCAGTCATGATGTCAGCCGGATGCAGTGCAGACGGGACAGGAGGGGGCGGGAAAACGGTGAAAGAAATCCGGATCGGCATCCAGCAGAGTTTAAGCCCGCTTCTCATTGCCAAGGAAAAAGGCTGGTTTGAAGAGGCCTTCAAAAAAGACGGAATAAAAGTAAAATGGGTCGAATTCCAAAGCGGTCCTCCGCAATTTGAAGGTCTTGCCGCCGATAAGCTTGATTTTTCCCAGGTCGGCAATTCACCGGTCATTTCCGGTCAGGCGGCGGGAATTGATTTTAAAGAGATCGGGCTGTCTCAGGACGGGTTAAAGGCAAACGGCATTCTCGTAAACAAGGGCAGCGGGATTCAGAGCCTGAAAGAATTGAAAGGTAAAAAAATCGCCGTAGCCAAAGGCAGCAGCGGCTTTGATTTCCTCTATAAAGCTTTAGATAAAGCGGGGCTTTCCGCCGATGACGTCACCCTCATCCAGCTTCAGCCTGATGAGGCGGTTTCCGCTTTTGAAAATAAGTCAGTTGACGCATGGTCCATTTGGGAGCCGTATTTGTCGATTGAAACGCTGCAGCACGGGGCGGAAATATTGGCGAACGGAGAAAGCACAGATTTATATTCTCCCGGTTTCACATTAGTCAGAACGGGATTTTCCAAAGAACACCCGGATGAGGTTGTCCGTTTTCTGAAAGTGTTCAATAAAGCAGTTACATGGCAAAAGGAACACAAAGATGAAGCCGTCTCCTTATATGCGAAAATCAAACATCTTGATCCGAAAGTCGTCAGAAACGTGCTTAACAATACTGAGCCTCTCAATGAACCGATCAATGATGATATTGTCAAAGCCCAGCAGGAAACAGCTGATTTTCAATATCGAACAAAAGCGATTCATAAGAAAATTCATGTAAAAGACGTGGTCGACAATTCATTTATTAAAAAAGCGCTTGAAACGGGGGATGGCAAATAATGAAAGCAGAAGCATCAACGGCTCCCGGCACATTGAGCCAATCAGAAAAGAAAGTTGCGGCAAAGTCCCGGCGGTATTCATACCAATGGATGAAAGGGGTTGTACTCCCGGCTGCGGTCATCGCAGTATGGCAGTTTATCGCAAGTCTGGGCATCGTCTCGGCAACGGTGCTCCCGTCACCTGTCGTCATCTTGCAGACGTTTCAGGAACTTCTTCTTTCAGGTGAGCTTTGGGGTCATTTAGAGATCAGTTTATACCGGGCGGCTGCCGGATTTCTGCTTGGCGCGGGCCTCGGACTTGTTTTCGGGCTGCTGGTCGGTTTCTCAAAGCGGACGGAAGCATATCTTGATCCGTCTCTGCAAATGCTCAGAACGGTTCCGCACTTGGCCGTGACTCCTCTGTTCATTTTGTGGTTCGGATTTGATGAGACATCAAAAATTCTGCTGATCGCATTGGGGGCTTTTTTCCCTGTATACATTAATACGTTTCTCGGAATCCGCAGCGTGGACGCAAAGCTGTTTGATGTCGCCCGGGTGCTGGAGTTTAACTGGTATCAGCAGATGGCGAAATTGATTCTTCCGGCGTCTCTGCCGAATATCCTGCTCGGCATCCGGCTCTCTCTCGGTATTGCGTGGCTCGGCCTTGTGGTGGCGGAACTGATGGGATCGAGCGCGGGCGTCGGCTATATGATTATGGATGCGAGACAATTTTCACAGACAAATAAGGTGTTTGTCGGCATTATCATTTTTGCGGCTGTCGGCAAGCTGACAGATGCATTGGTCAGAATGCTCGAGCGGAAACTATTAAAATGGCGGAACAGTTATGAAGGGTAACCTATTAAAAAAGGAGAGATTCATATGGAGATTCTTTGGTTTATTCCGACGCATGGTGACGGCCGGTATTTAGGGACGCAAACGGGAGGGAGAACGGCGGATCATCTTTATTTTAAGCAAGTGGCACAGGCGGCGGACAGACTCGGGTATACGGGGGTTCTGCTGCCGACGGGGAGATCATGTGAAGACCCGTGGCTGACGGCTGCCGCTTTAGCGGGGGAAACGAGTGACTTGAAATTTTTAGTGGCGGTCCGGCCGGGACTGATGCAGCCGTCTGTCGCCGCGAGAATGGCGTCGACAATGGACCGGCTGTCAGACGGCCGTTTGCTTGTAAATGTCGTAGCAGGCGGAGATCCTTATGAACTGGCGGGAGACGGCATGTTTATCAGCCACGATGAACGTTATAAGGCGACTGAGGAATTTTTAACCGTCTGGCGCGGACTCATGCGGGGCGAAACGGTGACATATGAAGGGGACCATATCAAAGTGGAAAACAGCAACCTCCTGTTTCCGCCAAAACAGTCTCCGCATCCGCCATTATATTTCGGCGGTTCATCACAGGCGGGAATTGAGGCTGCGGCGAAACATACAGATGTCTATTTAACATGGGGAGAGCCGCCGGAGCAGGTAAAAGAAAAGATTGAAACCGTTAAAAAACAGGCTGCCAAGGAAGGAAGGACGATGCGTTTTGGCATCAGACTTCACGTGATTGTCAGGGAGACTGAGGAAGAGGCATGGGAAGCGGCTGAACGATTAATCAGCCGCTTAGACGAAGAGACAATTGCGAAAGCGCAGGCTGCGCTCCGGCGCGCTGATTCATCGGGACAAAAACGGATGGCCGATCTTCATAACGGTGACCGCTCGAAGCTTGAGATCAGCCCGAATCTCTGGGCCGGCATCGGACTGGTCAGAGGCGGAGCGGGCACGGCGCTTGTCGGTGATCCGCAGACTGTCGCTGATCGAATTTTAGAGTATCAGGCACTCGGCATTGAGTCGTTTATCTTTTCAGGCTATCCGCATCTGGAAGAAGCTTATTATCTGGCTGAACTCGTGTTTCCGCTTCTGCCGTTTCAGAATGAGCGGACGAAAAAGCTTGAGCGCAGATTGGGTGAAGCAATGGGAAACGACCATTTTGCAAGAGGAAATAAAGCGACAGTCTGATGACGTCGCAAGGCGGATCATTGACGGCGGGTGCTTTCTGCGGTTTCATTTCCGGGGAAATGCCGGCAGTGAAGGCGGGTATTCACCCGCCTTTTTAAGCGCTTAGCTTGCACGATGCTCATCTGGATGATATGATACAAAACGTAATTATTACGATTTGTTAGGAGTGCTGAAATGGCAAAAAAATCAAAAGTAATCAAAGAGCTCAAGCGGCAGAAGCTTGTTGAACAATATGCGGACATCCGAAGAGAATTAAAGGCGAAAGGCGACTGGGAAGCGCTGAGCAAACTGCCGCGTGATTCTGCTCCGGCCAGGCTTCATAACCGCTGTACGGTGACGGGGCGGCCCCGCGGATATATGAGAAAATTTAAACTGTCCAGAATCGCATTCAGAGAGCTGGCCCATAAAGGCCGGGTTCCCGGGGTGAAAAAAGCGAGCTGGTAACATAAAAAACTCCGGATCTGTCATGAACCGGAGTTTTTGCCGTGCTTATGAAAAGTGAAAACATAAGCCAAATGCTGAATCATCATCAGAATGAAAATCAAAAGAATCGGAAAAAAAGGAAGATGCGGCTGAATCAGCGGATAAAACAAAAGCAGAACGGCTGCGGCCGGCAATGAGAAGTAAACGGCGATATAAGAGGAACGGCAAGCTTTAGCCGTCATCATTCGTTCTCTTTCATCCTGTTCCTCAAATTCATCGGGCACAAGCCTGTGCTTTTTGCCGTTTCGTTTTTTCTTTTCGGCATAGATATACAATGCGGCACAAATGATAAACAGCAGAAACGGAGTGATATTCAGCTCAAATGAACCGCTCCCCTCCGTTTGGAAAAACTGAGCGATCCGCGGTGCCGCTTCCATAAAGGAAATAAGCGTCCAGCAGGCCAATCCGTAGAGTGCAAGGTGAAAACACGCTTTTCTTTTCAAACTCATTTTTTCTCCTCCTCCAGCCAGAAAACTTCCTCCATCGGCAGTGAGAAAGCCCGGCAGATGTTAAGCGCCAATAAGAGTGAAGGCACATAATCTCCTTTTTCAATCGCTGCAATCGTCTGTCTGGTGGCTCCGGCTTCTTTTCCGAGCGTTTCCTGAGAATAGCCGAATCTGGCTCTCAGCTCTTTTACTTTATTTTTCATCATCAGGGCGTACCTCAAGTTTTCTTCTTTTTTATATTGTATGAGATTCTTAACAAAATGTAAACCTAACTTAACATGTGGACAAAAAAAGAATTTTTTTCGACAAATTTTTTAACATTCCCTTGACGAAAAAAAAATATACATGTAATATTAGAAACATCAAATCGGTACTGACAAAAAAACTTTGATGCGGGTGTAGTTTAGTGGTAAAACCTCAGCCTTCCAAGCTGATGTCGTGAGTTCGATTCTCATCACCCGCTCCATACATACGTTATTAACGCAGTGTTTCGTTTCTCTGATAAACGAAGTATTGCGTTTTTTTATGTGAAAAAAGACACGAAGGCGTGTCTTTTTATGAAAGCCAAGAGACGGTATGCGTGCCTCCGTGAATTTGTTCAAACATTTTGGTTAAAGATGATAGCAGCTCATCCGCCGCGTCGGCATGAAATGAAGGCGGGAAAAAGATCAGCTGCAGCATTTTCTTTGTGCCGGTTGTTACAGGGCGGGTGTTGATATGTCCGGTAAGGCCGCCGAAAATGCCGCCAGAGTCGGAGAAAGCAAGTACGTGTTCTTTTTCTCCGATTGTAATCGAAATCGGTTCATCTATTTCTGCGGCGTCATACGCCATGATGGGCAATGAATATTTCAAGGAGAAAAAAAGTATGGTATCATGGGCTGAATTCACACTTTCAATGAATCGTTCCCGGGAAATATCGCCGAGCATAAGCTCCATCGGCGTTTTTTGTCCTGAAAAGGCGGGACTGAGCTGTTCCATCATACGCGCCCACTCTTTAACAAAAGGCTGCTCATCTATACCGCCGTCAGCATAATCAAAGTAAAGAGATTCTTGAAATAAACGGAGGCGGCCTTTCAGCATTTGCGGAGCAGGCCCGACTTCGATCTGTTCATATAAGACGGCTGCCGCTTTGATCCCCGGCACCCGTTCAGCAATAAGTGGATCTAAACTGATGTTCAAGTGTGTTCACTCCATTTCGGGATGATAAAACTCTATTATACCCGTGCGGGAGCCTGATCACAAAGAAAGGAGGCTGTGCAAAAAATGAATATTCATAAACTGAAAGAGGAATTAATCGAATACGCCAAAAGCATCGGAGTTGACAAAATCGGGTTTACAACGGCTGATACGTTCGACAGTCTGCGGGACCGGCTGATTCTTCAGGAATCACTCGGCTATTTATCCGGTTTTGAAGAGCCGGATATTGAAAAACGGGTTACTCCGTCTTTGCTTCTCCCGAAAGCCAAATCAATCGTCGCCATCGCCCTTGCTTATCCTTCCAAAATGAAAGATGCGCCGAGGAGCACGAGAGACGGGCGGCGCGGCATTTTTTGCAGAGCTTCCTGGGGGAAGGATTATCATGATGTGCTGCGGGAAAAGCTTGATCTGCTGGAGAATTTTCTCCAAAGCAAACATGAGGATATCCGCACAAAGTCAATGGTGGATACAGGAGAATTGTCCGACAGGGCCGTGGCTGAACGGGCGGGAATCGGCTTCAGCGCCAAAAACTGCATGATCACCACGCCTGAATACGGTTCTTACGTCTATCTGGCTGAAATGATCACCAATCTGCCCTTTGAACCGGATGTGCCGATTGAAGATATGTGCGGTACGTGCACAAAATGTCTAGACGCTTGTCCGACCGGCGCACTCGTCAATCCCGGACAGCTTAACGCCCAGCGCTGTATTTCGTTCCTGACCCAGACAAAGGGATTTTTGCCGGATGAGTTCCGCACGAAAATCGGAAACCGTCTGTATGGCTGTGACACGTGCCAGACGGTCTGTCCGATTAATAAGGGGAAAGATTTTCATCTTCATCCGCAGATGGAGCCTGATCCGGAAATCGCAAAGCCGCTGTTAAAGCCGCTTTTGACCATAAGCAACCGCGAATTCAAAGAAAAATTCGGACATGTATCGGGATCATGGCGCGGCAAGAAGCCGATACAGCGGAATGCGATTTTAGCTTTGGCTCATTTTAAAGATGCCTCGTCTCTTCCGGAATTAACGGCCTTGATGCACCAAGATCCGCGCCCCGTCATCAGGGGTACGGCCGCCTGGGCCATCGGGAAAATCGGTGATCCTGATTATGCGGAGGAATTAGAAAAAGCGCTTCAAAAGGAGCAGGATGAGGACGCCATACGGGAAATTGAAAAGGGACTGGAGCTGTTATCGGTTTCTGAGAAGACTAAAACCGGCCGGTCCTGACATATGTATAGAGAAAAAGCACTTGGCCGGAGTTCAAGTGTTTTTTCTTTATAAAATCGTATGGGGTGGAGCGCTTGAAGCATATTATTGAAGATTTAGCGGAGGCCCGGCTTCATTATTTAATCAACGGAACCGAGATGAGGCAGAATGGGCAGGCCGTCGATCTTGAGGTCCTGACGAGAAAAAAAGAGCTGTTTGAAAAACGGAAAGTTGACATCGTGAAAGCGAAGGCAAAAGCCGTCATTGTCAAAAGCAGTCTTGAGGACGACGGCACGTTATGCGTCATGTACACGATTCATTTCGAATATTTGTGCAAGGAGCATGACGGACACCTTTACTTAGAAGAGCAGATTGAGGAACGGACTGCATTTCTCTATGATGAGCTTTTGATTAAAGACCGGGAAGTAAAGAAAAAACCGGCGGGATTTTCTGACGGAAACAGCGTAATTGAATATGAGCAGAGTGAACGGGAAGATTTCGGGCGGGCGTTTCAATACGACCGTCTGGCTGCCGTGCAGTACGCGGAGAAGTTTTGGAATAAACGAAATCCCGCTTATAAAAATTTCAGCGATAATTGCACCAATTTTATTTCCCAATGTTTACATGCCGGAAAAGCACCGATGCGGGGGCATCCGAACAGAGGCTCAGGCTGGTGGATGAAGGCAAGCTCGTGGAGCTACAGCTGGACGGTCGCGCATTCGATGAAGATGTATCTGGCCCAATCCAAGGCAGGGCTCCGCGCATTGCAAGTATCAAGAGCTGAAGAACTGATGCCCGGAGATATCATTTGCTATGATTTTGAAGGAGACGGCCGTTTTAATCATACGGCGATCGTGGTCGCAAAAGATAAAAGCAATATGCCGCTCGTCAATGCCCAAACGTATGACAGCAGAATGAGATATTGGTCATATGAGGATTCAACGGCGTATACTCCTTCCATCAGATATGCGTTTTTTCATATTACGGATGATACGACAAAAGAGTAATTAATGATATAATGGTGGGCGGAATAAAAAACAGAGGTGAACATCGTGGCATTACATGTCGTTTTATATCAACCCGAAATCCCGGCCAATACGGGAAATATCGCACGTACTTGTGCGGCAACAGACACAACGCTTCATTTGATCCGCCCGCTCGGATTCTCAACCGATGATAAAATGCTGAAGCGAGCCGGACTCGATTATTGGGAGTTCGTCAACGTCGTATATCATGATTCATTGGAAGAATTATTTGAGGCATATGAGAACGGAAAGTTTTTCTTCATTACAAAATTCGGCCAAAAGCCGCACACATCATTTGATTACTCAAATACAGAGGAAGACTTTTTCTTCGTATTCGGCAGAGAAACGAGCGGACTTCCGAAAGAATTGATCGAAAACAATATGGACCGCTGCCTGCGTCTGCCGATGACCGAGCATGTGAGATCATTAAACCTGTCCAACACGGCCGCGATTCTTGTATATGAAGCGCTGCGCCAGCAAAATTACAGAGATTTGACGTGAGAAAAAACGCCCGCATCCGGGCGTTTTTTTATTGAATAAAAAGACGGGCAGCAGCGGTTCACGGCATTTTTATATTTTCAGGCTTAACAACGTAACAGTGTTATGTTACAATACATTCATCGAAGGAGCTGGATTCATGGAGGAACAACTGATTTCTAAAAAAGAATTGCTGGAAGAAACATCAATTTCATACGGGCAGCTGTACCGGTGGAAACGGAAAAATTTAATTCCTGAAGAATGGTTTATCCGAAAATCGACGTTTACAGGCCAGGAAACATTTTTTCCGAGGGCGGAAATATTAAAACGCATCTCAAAAATACAGAAAATGAAAGAAAATCTGTCTCTGGATGAAATGAGAGAAATGCTGTCTCCGCAAATGACTGATGTCAATATAACGTCTGCGGAACTGCTTCAAAAGGGACTGATTTCAAAAGCCGCGCTGCAAGTTTATGGCGAAGACGGCGTGACATTCACGTCCCGCGCGCTGCTGTCTTTATATGTGCTTGAAGGGCTTTTGCAATCGGGCAATATCAGCCTTGAGGAAGGAAAATTGGCGGCAGGGGTGTTGAAAACGTATGAGGCTTCCGAGCTGAAAGCGAATACGGAGCTTGTCATGCTCCGAAAGCTTGGCGTAACGACGTGCTTCATCGCAGACGCGGAACATATTTTGTTTGAACCGACTGTCAAAGTGGTTGAACGGGTGGCGCTTGCTGCGGCATCGGAAGAATTAAAAACGAAATGGATGCAGGAGGACCATCAATGGAAGTAACAGATAAATTAGTCATCAACGGTTCGGGAAGTTCAAAAGGAGGCCGTTTTCATACAGTGGAGATCAACGGAAGCGGCACGGTGTCAGGTGATGTGGAGTGCACGAGCCTTTTGTTTAACGGCAGCGGAAAAACAGACGGACATGTCAAGACGCAAACGCTGACGATCGGCGGTTCGGGGAAAATTTCCGGCAGCGCCGAAGCTGAATCCATCCGTATCAACGGAACGGGTGTCATTAAAGGTGATGTCAAAACGGAGCGGCTGAACGTCGCGGGATTTTCATCTTTCGGCGGCGGTGTGAAAGCTGATGATATTTTCATATCCGGGAAAGCCGGGATTGAAGGCGATTGCGAGACAGAGACGTTCCGTTCGGAAGGCAAATGCAAGATCGGCGGCCTGCTGAATGCCGATGAAGTCAGTATGAAGCTGGCGGCGGGAGAAAGCCATGTGAAAGAGATCGGCTGCCGCCATTTGAAAGTGATGAGCAGAAAGAGCGTGCTTACGCGTTTTAAGCTGATGCCGGCCCCGGTGCTGACAGCAGAGCTGATTGAAGGTGACATCATTGAATTGGCGGACACGAACGCGAAGACAGTCCGCGGGAATCATGTGCGGATCGGCGCAGGCTGCACCATTGGGACTGTGGAATACAGCGGCGATTTTACATGTGATCCTTCCGCTTTGGTTAACAAAGTTGTGAAACGATAGGAGGAGCTGCGATGGAAACGACAAAAAAATTGAGTCATTTAAAAATGTACGGAGCCGGACACGCCTCCGGCGGTTCCTACCAAAATGTAAGTATTAAAGGGGAAGGAACTGTCGGCGAAGGACTTCAAAGCGAACGCTGCCGGATATTCGGTACGGGACTTTTTCTCGGAGATGCCGAGATCAGCAGGCTGAAAATTTTCGGAGAGCATGAAGTTGCAGGAGATTTATCAGCACATTCAGCAAATGTGATCGGCACATTGAAAGTCGGCGGCTCCATGCGTTTCGCCAGGATGAGGCTGAAAGGACTTGCTGAAATTGGCGGCGGGGCCGCGGGAGAGCAGTGTCATATGAAAGGCAGTCTCACCGTCGGCGGCGATTGCGAGACGGAGCTGCTTCATGTAACAGGATGTATCAATGTGGCGGGATTGTTAAACGCAGGGGACGTAAACATCCATTTGCGTTATGACCGAAGCCGTGTGAAAGAAATCGGCGGCACATCGATCACCGTCAGACGGAAACCTGGTTTTCTTAAACGGAAAGCCGGCATGCTTTCTGCTGAATTGATCGAAGGAGACGCAATTTACCTCGAATACACGGAAGCGGACATCGTCAGAGGGAAGCGTGTGGAAATCGGCCCGGGGTGCAAAATCGGAAAAATCGAGTATCAAACAAGCTGCAAGTCTCATGAAAAATCAACTGTCCAAGAACATATTCAAATATGAAACATTGTTATGTTGTATAGGAAAGGGTGCTCTCCATAAAGAGCACCCTTTTGCCGTTATTTGTTTTCAGGTTTGCTGTCGTAACCCGCCGTAAAAATGGATACTAAAAAAGTGAGAATGACCCCAAGTAAAATGATCGTTTTCATCATGTCTCCTCCTCTTTGCTTTTCCATTTGATGTCCGAGTCTGGATGAAACTGTATTTCTTTCATTATGAACGGTGCACCGGACCCTTGTCAATGACGGCCTTATAACGTCTTTATTTTTAAGAAACGAAAAGCATGTATTATCACGTCACCGCATAGATTGTAACAAAGTACCTTATTTCTAGTGCATTAACCATGATAGAGGAGGTTCTTATGGATATATTAAAGAAAATTGAAAAGTACAGAGAGGAAGAGCAGCGTCTCAAATGGGAAGGGACGTTCGCTGATTATTTGGAGATCATAAAAGAAAATCCATTGGTCGCGCAGTCTGCTCATTCTCGCGTTTTTAATATGATAAAAGACAGCGGAATCGAGGAGGATGACGGGAAAAAGACATACAGCTTTTTCTCGAGGGAGCTGTTCGGCCTTGAGGAATCTCTGGAACGGCTCGTGGAGGAATACTTTCACCCGGCTGCCAAGCGGCTCGATGTAAGAAAACGGATTTTACTATTGATGGGACCCGTCAGCGGCGGAAAGTCAACTCTTGTCACCATGCTGAAAAAAGGGCTTGAAGCCTACTCATTGACAGACAACGGCGCTGTTTACGCCATTAAAGGCTGCCCGATGCATGAAGATCCTCTCCATCTCATTCCCCATCATCTGCGCGACGACTTCTACAGAGAATACGGCATCAGAATTGAGGGCAGCCTTTCTCCGCTTAATGTCATGCGGCTTGAAGAAGAATACGGCGGCAGAATTGAGGATGTAAAGGTTGAACGTATATTCTTCTCGGAGGATAAACGTACCGGAATCGGAACCTTCAGCCCGTCTGATCCGAAATCACAGGATATCGCCGACTTGACGGGGAGCATTGATTTTTCGACGATTGCCGAATATGGCTCGGAATCAGATCCGCGCGCTTATCGGTTTGACGGTGAATTAAATAAAGCGAACCGCGGAATGATGGAGTTTCAGGAAATGCTGAAATGCGATGAAAAATTTCTGTGGCACCTTCTGTCACTCACGCAGGAAGGGAATTTCAAAGCCGGACGGTTTGCGCTCATCTCCGCCGACGAATTGATTGTTGCGCATACGAACGAAACGGAGTACCGCTCGTTTATCGCCAATAAGAAAAATGAAGCCCTTCACTCCAGAATCATCGTGATGCCTGTTCCTTATAATTTAAAGGTGTCAGAGGAAGAACGGATTTATGAAAAAATGATTTCTGAAAGTGATGTTTCTGACGTACACATCGCTCCCCATACATTAAAAGTGGCCGCGATGTTTTCTATTTTGACCCGGCTGAAGGAACCGAACCGCTCTGATATTGATCTCGTCAAAAAAATGAGACTTTATGACGGAGAAAGCGTTGAAGGTTACAATTCCGTTGATCTGGAGGATATGAAGAAGGAATTCCATGATGAAGGAATGAGCGGAATTGACCCGCGCTATGTCATCAACCGCATTTCCTCAACGATTATCAGAAAAAATATGGAATCCATCAATTCGCTTGACGTGCTGCGTTCCTTAAAAGAAGGACTCGACCAGCATCCGTCCATCTCCGCTGAGGACAAAGAGCGGTATATGAATTTTATTTCCGCCGCCAGGAAAGAGTACGATGACATCGCCAAAAAGGAAGTGCAGAAGGCGTTCGTCTATTCGTATGAAGAATCCGCGAAAACTCTCATGGACAATTATTTAGATAATGTGGAAGCGTACTGCAATAAAAATAAGCTTCGCGATCCGTTGACGGGTGAAGAAATGAATCCTGACGAAAAACTGATGAGATCCATTGAAGAGCAGATCGGCATTTCAGAAAACGCCAAAAAAGCGTTCCGCGAAGAAATCTTAATCCGCATATCCGCCTATGCAAGAAAAGGAAAACGCTTTGACTATAATTCGCACGAAAGACTCCGCGAAGCGATTCAGAAAAAGCTGTTCGCAGACTTAAAAGATGTAGTGAAAATTACGACCTCCACCAAAACGCCGGATGAACAGCAGCTTAAAAAGGTCAATGAGGTAGTGGCAAGGTTAATAGATGAACACGGCTATAATTCGACAAGCGCTAATGAACTGCTGAAGTATGTCGGAAGCTTGTTAAACCGCTGATATTTGATTTCATCGAGAGGCCCGTCTGTAAAAGGACGGGTTCTTTTGTCTGTTTTTCGCAATTGTTTGTCAATTGGAGAGTCCGGCCGGCATAAGATAAAAATAAATCTTTTCGCCGGACTTGTTTCATAAACAGGACCAAGCCGGAATACACATGTAAAACGACCATAACGGTTAAGGAGGGGAATTCATGTCCCGTAATGACAGCGGAAATTTTTTGATTTCAGAGGAAGACTGGTCCCTCCATCGCAAAGGCTTTGACGACCAGCAGCGCCACCAAAAGAAAGTGCAGGAAGCGATAAAAAACAACCTTCCGGATCTTGTCACTGAAGAAAGCATTATTATGTCCAACGGAAAAGATGTCGTGAAAATCCCGATTCGTTCGCTTGATGAATATAAAATCCGTTATAACTATGATAAAAATAAACATGTCGGCCAAGGCGACGGCGACAGCGAAGTCGGCGATGTCGTCGCAAGAGACGGCGCAGATAAAAAGCAGGGTGCCGGAAAAGGCCAGGGAGCAGGCGATCAGGCAGGCGAGGATTATTATGAAGCGGAAGTTTCATTGATGGATCTGGAAGAAGCGCTGTTTCAGGAATTAGAACTGCCGAATCTGCAGCAAAAGGAAAGGGACAATATCGTCCATACCGATATCGAGTTCAATGATATCCGGAAAACCGGGCTGACAGGGAATATCGATAAGAAAAGGACGATGCTGTCGGCCTATAAACGAAACGCCATGACAGGCAAGCCGTCGTTTTACCCTATTTATCCGGAAGATTTGAAATACAAAACATGGAATGATGTGACGAAGCCGGAATCGAAAGCTGTCGTTTTAGCCATGATGGATACAAGCGGTTCGATGGGCGTATGGGAAAAGTATATGGCGAGGAGCTTCTTTTTTTGGATGACACGATTTTTACGGACAAAGTATGAAACGGTTGATATCGAATTTATCGCCCACCATACGGAAGCGAAGGTTGTGTCGGAAGAAGATTTTTTCTCGAAAGGCGAGAGCGGAGGCACCATCTGTTCCTCCGTTTACCGGAAGTCTCTTGAATTAATTGATGAAAAATATGACCCCGCCCGCTACAACATCTATCCGTTTCATTTTTCAGACGGAGATAACCTGACTTCGGATAACGCCCGATGCGTAAAGCTCGTCAATGACATCATGAAAAAATCGAATCTGTTCTGTTACGGTGAGGTCAATCAATATAACAGGCATTCCACCCTCATGTCCGCCTATAAAAATGTCAAAGATGATAAATTTAAATACTACATCCTGAAACAGAAATCGGACGTATTTCAAGCGCTGAAAAGCTTTTTTAAAAATGAGGAAGCCGGTATAAGCAAAGCATCGTATGAAATATAAAGCCGAGTGAAGAATCGTGCGGCCGCGGTTCTTCACCCGGCTTTTTTAAATTAAAAATAAAGAGAAAAACCGGCATAAAAAAAAATCCTTAAAAAATGAAACTTTTCTCTTTACAAACCTTCTTTCATTTATTAATATTTTATCTTGTGAACTATTATTAAGGGAATGAGGTGAAAATACGGTGATTGAATCAGAGCTCGCTTTGCTCAGTTTTGAACAACTGTTTGATACTTCCAGATCGATTTACAAAAAGCAGAAAATGATTCTGGAGACAGTGCTTGAACCTTTTGATATTACAGTGCTGCAGTATCTGCTGATGTTCAAAATACATAAGAGCAAAAGCACGCAGCTTTCAAGGCTGGCTTTGTCGCTTGATCTGAAACCGGCGTCTGTCACGAGAATGACCGATATTCTGTATAAGCGCCGCCTAATGGTTCGGAGCGACTATCACGACGACCGGCGTGTTGTTATGATTCAGTTAACCGAAGAGGGGGAAGAACTTCTAAAGAAAGCTGCTGTTCAATATGCCGAAAAAGCGGCGGTCTTATACCGGCAGCTCAATACCGCTGAACTGCAGTACCTGCGCAAGCTTGCGGAAAGTTTAACGAAGCTTGCAAACGGCTGTGCAGTGAAAAACGGAAAATAAAAAAATCCCCACATATTTTTATCATCATTCCACAAAATGATAGAGGAAGAAACGAAAGGAGAAAACAAAATGAACAGAGGACGTTTAATTCTGACCAACATTATCGGTTTGATTGTTGTTCTTGCAATTATAGGCGGAGGTGCTTACTACTATTATCAAAGCACACACTATGTAAAAACCGATGAAGCGAAAGTTGCCGGCGACATGGCTGCTATCACAGCTCCTGCTGCGGGTAAAGTAACTGACTGGAACCTTGATGAGGGGAAAGAAGTAAGCAAAAACGACGTTGTTGCAAAAATTAAAGGACAGCAAAATGCTGACGTAAAAGCCATCATGGATGGAACAATCGTGAAAAACGAAGTGAAAAACGGCCAAATGGTGCAAGCCGGTACGACAATTGCCCAGGAAATTGACATGAAACACCTTTACATCACTGCAAACATTAAAGAAACAGACATTAGAGACATTGAAGTAGGAAACAAAGTAGACGTAATTGTTGACGGCGATCCTAATACAACATTTGACGGAACAGTAGAAGAAATCGGTTATGCGACAAATTCAACATTTGATATGCTGCCTTCTTCAAACTCAAGCGGCAACTACACTAAAGTAACGCAAAAAGTTCCTGTTAAAATTTCACTCAGCAACCCATCTGACAAGGTGCTTCCTGGTATGAACGCATCTGTAAAAATCTCTGAATAATACAGATCAGTCATCAAACCATGAAGGGAGGTTGTCTTAGGTGGCTAAATCAGATAATCAAGTAAAAAGTCCTAAAACATTGCTTATTGTGCTTATGGCCGGATTATTCCTGGCGATCTTGAACCAAACGCTTCTTAACGTGGCAATGCCGCACTTAATGACCGAGTTCGGTGTGAGTGCGACGACGATTCAGTGGCTTACGACCGGATACATGCTGGTCAACGGTGTTTTGATTCCGTTATCTGCGTTCTTAATTACCCGGTTCGGACAGAGAAGCCTCTTTCTCGTAGCCATGTTCTGTTTTACAGCGGGAACGTTAGTCTGCGGAATCGCGCCTAACTTCTCAACCATGCTGATCGGCCGGTTAATTCAGGCGGTCGGCGGCGGTATCCTGCAGCCGCTGGTCATGACAACCATTCTGCTTATCTTCCCGCCTGAAAGCAGGGGGAAAGGAATGGGGATTTTCGGTCTTGCGATGATGTTTGCTCCGGCGGTCGGACCGACTCTTTCCGGCTGGATCATCGAGCATTACACATGGCGCATTATGTTCTACGGCCTTGTTCCGATCGGGGCAATCGTTATTATCATAGCGTTTTTCCTCTTTAAGAACTTGGTGGAACCGCAAAAAATCAAACTCGACAGCTTGGGTGCGATTCTATCTATTGTCGGATTCGCCTCATTGCTTTACGGAGTCAGTGAAGCGGGCAGCGACGGCTGGGGAGATCCGATCGTGCTGTCTACCGTCATTGTCGGTGTCATCGCGATTGCCGCGTTTGTCATTCAGCAATTGCGCTCTGAAAAACCGATGCTCGACTTCCGGGTATTTAAATATGATATTTTCTCACTTTCCAGTGTCATTAATATCATTATTACCGTTGCGCTTTACACAGGAATGTTCCTGCTTCCGATTTACCTGCAGAACTTAGTCGGCTTTACGGCGCTGCAATCGGGTCTCTTGCTATTGCCGGGCGCGATTGTCATGCTGATTATGTCGCCGATTTCCGGTATTCTGTTTGACAAAATCGGTCCGCGACCGCTTGCGATTATCGGGCTGGTCATCACGGTCGCAACGACATTCCAGTACACAAAATTGACAATTGACACACCTTACACGCACATTATGCTTGTCTATGCCATCCGCGCATTCGGTATGTCACTGTTAATGATGCCTGTTATGACAGCCGGAATGAACCAGCTTCCGGCACGGTTGAACAGCCACGGCACGGCGATGAGCAACACGCTCCGCCAGATCAGCGGATCAATCGGAACAAGTTTGATCACAACGATTTATACGAACCGTACGACAATGCATTATTCGCAGATTGCGGATAAAACAAGCACGGCTGATCCAAGCTTCATGCAGTCGTTCCAAAGCGCGGTTTCTAATTTAATGGTCAACATGAACATGTCGCTTGATGCGGCGAAACAAACCGTTTATTCATATCTCTACAAAACAGCTTCACTTAATTCCAACGTTATGGGGATTAATGACGCGTTTATGTGGGCGACGATCTTTGCGGTTATCGGCGTAGTCCTGAGCCTGTTCTTGCGTGACGTACGGAAAGACAAACAGCGGGCGAAGAAAAAAGAGGAGCTGTCATTGCTTCCGGCCCCTAAAGAAGTGAAGGAATCTTAATCATCTGAATGGGAGGTTTCCTGAATGAAAATTTACGTAGTGTACGATAGTGAAGGCGAACACACAAAACACCTTGCTGAAGCCATTGCCGAAGGAGCACGAGAAAACGCTGAGGCTGAAGTCCTGATCGACCATGTCGATCAAGCAGACATCCGCAAGCTGAAAGACATGGATGCCATTATCTGGGGATGCCCGGGACATTTTGGCACCATCAGTTCAGGCTTAAAAGCGTGGATCGACAGACTCGGCTATCTGTGGGCTGAAGGCGAGCTGATTGATAAAGTCGGCGCTGTATTCTGTACGACGGCGACAACACACGGCGGATTAGAAATGACAATGCACAATCTGATTACTCCTATGTTTCACCAAGGCATGATTGTTGTCGGTCTTCCCGGCAACGTTCCTGAAAACGCGCTGTACGGCTCTTACTACGGCGCGGGCGTCACATGCCCGGTTGACAGCGATGTGCTGATGACGGAAGAAGGCCTTCAATTAGGCCGTGCGCTTGGCAGACGTGTCAGCCAGGTCACTGGTAATCTAACTGCCGGACGACAGTAAGGAGAGGGTTATATGGCCATTATTATAGCGGTTATTGCTGCTGTCATTGTGATTGCACTTCTTATCACATTCAATGTCCGCAGCACTTCTGCAGGACAGGATGTCAAAGAAGAAAAGAGAGAAGCGATCGGCACTACAGCCGAACAGCCGGAAAAGCATGATCCGGCCGAGGAGCGCTCAGCCGAGCATGCTCCCGTCGTTGTAAAATCTGAATCTCCCCGTGAGAAAAAGAATACAATGGGCGATGATGTGTACCGTCAGGCGCTTCAGAAGTTTAAGACTTCTGAGACGGATCAGGAACCAAACGATCCTGATAGCGGCGGCAAAATGCAGGATAGCAGCTATCGTGATGCGCTGCTCTCCTTAAAAAACAAAAAGAAGTAATTGAAAAGGCAAATCCGCGTAAGAGCGGATTTGTCTTTTTTTTATTGAAGATATTGTAATACATGATGATCTAGTGTACTATGTTACTCATACACTTGATCCGAATGGAGAGAGAAAGAATGACATCGTTTTTAGGTTTGCTGAAAAAAGATGCGAAAGTTTCATGGATTTGGCTCGCGGTGTGGCTTTGCGGCATGATTTGCTGGGCGTTTGCAGCCCACGTCATCGCTGCCCGTCAGAAAGAACCGCTCGTCATTTTCGGCTTTTTTACGGCAATGGGGTTTTTTCAATTTCTTGTAGCGCCGCTTTTTATGTATTATCACCTTCATAAAGAAGGAAAAAACCAGCTGTGGCTTTACAATCCGAATGGGGGATTTTATCTGCTGGCTTCCAAACTGACGGCCTCACTGCTGTATCAGTTGATCGGGCAGCTGGCGCTGACCGGTTACGGCATTTGGATGTACCGGATGCTTTCTGCAAAAGGAGCGCTGGAACACGCCATTCCCCTGGCCGGCACATTAACCGGGCTGAATGCTTACCTGCTGATCAGTTCAGCGTACTTATCTGTGATCGTGGCCGTATTTTGGACTGTTTTTCACTCATTAAAACATTTTCCCGTCCTCCGTTGGGTGATCTGCATCGTGCTTGCGTTTGTCTGGACCTATATTGACGATAAAATCATTACGCCTTTCACTTCATCTCAACATGATTTATGGCCGGTAAAAGTGTATGCGAATTTTCATTTTCATTATACAAAATTGACCGGATGGACGATGGAGCTGAAAGCCGTCCACATTTCGCTTTTCAGCTTCCTGGCAGTGATCGTGCTTGCAACGCTCTGTCTCGCGCTGGCCTCTATGCTGCTGAATCGAAAGGTTGAGGTGTAATGATGGAGAATGAATTTCGGTCATCCAAGCCGATTTATCTGCAGATTGCCGATCGTATATATTACCGGCTGATCAGAAGTGAGCTTTCACCGGGGGACAAACTGCCGTCCGTAAGGGAGATGGCCGTACAGATGAAAGTGAATCCGAACACGATACAAAGAACGTACAGTGAAATGGAAAGGCTGGGGATCGTGGAGACGAGAAGAGGACAGGGAACCTTTATAGCGGAAAGATCCGATCTGAAAGCAGAGCTGAAAGACAGGCTGACAAAAGACGTTTTCAAACGCTTTATTCAGGAAATGGCGGAGCTGGGGTTATCTCCTGAGGAAATGCTCGACGGGATCAAACAATATGCGGAGGAAGCAAACGATGAATCTTGATTTTGAACGCGTAACAAAAAAATACGGCCGCAGGATCGCGGTCAGCGATGTATCATTTTCATTGTCTCCGGGTAAAATCTACGGAATTTTAGGGCCGAACGGAAGCGGTAAATCAACAACGCTTAAAATGCTTGCCGGGCTTGCGTTCCCGACATCGGGCGCCGTCCGGATGGGAGACTGCGCAGTAAGCAGGAACATGCTGTTTCGTACGGCTTATTTAACCGAACATGATATGTTTTCCGCCCGGACGACTGTCCGTGATATGCTCACATTTTATCATTCGCAATTCCCGGATTTTCAGCTGGAAAAAGCACATAACCTATTAACGGAAATGAATCTTTCAGCGAAGCAGAAGATAAAAGAGCTGTCCAAAGGCAGCCGGGGCAGGCTGAAAATCGTTTTGGCCCTGTCGAGAAAAGCATCGGTCATTCTGCTGGATGAGCCGTTTTCAGGTCTTGATCCGGCGGTCAGGGAGTCGATTGTCAACAGTCTCGTATCTTATATTGATTTTGACAGCCAGATCGTCGTCATCGCCACGCATGAGATCGGCGAGATTGAGACGCTGTTAGACGAAGTGATGGTTTTCATAAAAGGGAAAATCGCTGAACGGCGCGAGGTCGAAGAAATTCGGGAACAGGAAGGAATGTCTGTGCTGCAATGGTATAGAAGCGTCATGCAGGCGCACGAAATAGAAGGGGGATTCTAATTGGAAACCGTATTAGAACTGCAACAGGTAAAGAAAACGATAAAAGGACGAACGATTATTCATGATCTGAGCTTCTCCGTCCGGGCGGGCGAAGTGTTTGGATTTTTAGGGCCGAACGGAGCGGGGAAAACCACTACGATCAGAATGATGGTCGGATTAATGAAACTGTCTCAGGGAGACATCGTAATCTGCGGGGAATCCATTACGAAAAACTATGCAAAAGCGGTCAGGCACGTCGGAGCCATCGTGGAAAACCCGGAGCTGTACAAATTCTTGAGCGGCTATAAAAATTTACAGCAGTACGCAAGAATGGTAAAAGGCGTTACGAAAGAAAAAATAGATGAGGTCATCGAGCTCGTCGGTTTGCAGGACAGAATACATGACAAAGTAAAAACCTACTCTCTCGGAATGAGACAGCGTCTCGGCCTCGCCCAAAGCCTGCTGCATAATCCTAAGGTGCTGATTCTGGATGAGCCGACAAACGGCCTCGATCCTGCCGGCATCAGAGAAATCAGGGACCATCTGAAAAAGCTGACACGTGAAAAAGGAATGGCTGTCATCGTCTCAAGCCATCTTCTGTCAGAAATGGAGCTAATGTGCGATCGAATCGGCATTCTGCAAAAAGGAGAGCTTGTCGATATTCAAAAAGTAAGGGATGAAGGAAAAGAGGATAAAGATACATACTACTTCCATATTGAACAAAGAGAAGAGGCTCTTGCCGTTTTGAGTCAGTTTGACTGTGTGAAGAAGACAAACGGCATTGAGATCCAGCTGTCCAAACAGGAAGTGCCTGATGTGATATCACTGCTCGTCCGTGAAAACATCCGCTTATATGAAGTGAAAATCATGACAAAATCTTTGGAAGACCGTTTCTTGGAGATTACCGGCGGGACGAAAGAGGAGGTTCAATATGTTTAAGCTAATCTATAATGAATGGATAAAAATTTTCAGCCGTGTCGGGACGTGGGCTATGATTGTGATTTTAGGCGTTTCGATGATCGGTTTTGCGCTTTTGTCAAACCATTTCACCTCGAGTGAAGCCAATCCGAATTGGAAACAGGAGCTCCAGGCCGAAAACAAAGAAATGAAACAGCAGATGAAGGAAACCGGAAATCAGACGCTCATTGATAACCTGAAACAGAATGTCGCGATAAATCAATACCGTATGGATCATAACATCCCCGAGGATACAGGGTACACAGTGTGGTCATACGTAGCTGATTCTTCGATGATGACTGTTTTGACCGGGCTGTTTACGATTATCATTGCCGCAGGCATCGTGGCGAATGAGTTCAACTGGGGGACGATCAAGCTGCTGGCCATCCGTCCGCTCAGCCGTTTTCAGATTTTGCTATCTAAATATATGACGGTGCTGCTGTTCGGACTGCTGCTGCTTGTGATTTTATTTGCTGGCTCCGCTCTGTTGGGATTGGTCTTTTTCGGTACAGGCGGAGATACTGCGGCTGATGTTCATCTCGTATACAAAGACGGCCATGTTTTTGAGCAAAATATCATCGCTTTCCTCGCTAAAACATATGTCTATGAATCTGTCTCCGCTTTTATGCTTGCGACGATGGCGTTTATGCTGTCTGCGGTATTCCGGAACAGCTCATTAGCGGTCGGATTTTCTATTTTTCTATTGGTTATGGGGAACACGGCGACAGTATTTCTTGCTGCGAAATTTGAATGGACCAAATATATTTTATTTGCGAACACGGATTTGTCGCAATATATGAACGGGACTCCTTTAGTAGAGGGGATGACGATGACATTTTCGGTTGTGATGCTTGTGATTTACTTCGTTATTTTTCTGGCGCTCGCATTCGGCGTCTTCTTAAAACGGGATATTGCCACCTGATATAAAAAAGCTGTTTTGCCTTTGCAAAACAGCTTTTCGTTTTAGATGAAAAAAACCTGCCGGCGTACACCGGCAGGTTTTTTAAAACAATTTATGCTTTTGTTACGTTAGCAGCTTGTGGTCCGCGGTTTCCTTCAACGATTTCGAAAGAAACAGATTGGCCTTCTTCTAAAGTTTTGAAGCCTTCGCCTTGAATAGCAGAGAAGTGAACGAATACATCGTCTTGACCTTCTACTTCGATGAATCCGAATCCTTTTTCAGAGTTGAACCATTTTACTTTACCTTCTAACATGAAATTTCCTCCTAAAGCGACATAACGCTTAAATTCACTATTCTTGCTCTAAAACAAACTTCCAAGACGAAAACTCTTACAAAACTTTCTTCTTAAAGATAGTTCGAACAAAAATAATTACCTTTACTCTACCAGCAATCCGAAGAAAAAACAACTGCTAAATGTAACTTTTTTCGAAATAACATGTTTTAAGAGGAAAATGCTCTGATACGGAAATCTGATTTGAGACCAGAACGGCCCATTTTCAGCTGATAAAAACCGCTTTGCAGCCTCTTAAGGAAGCAATTGACAACCCTTTTTTAAATCGGTATTGTATGTAATCATGAGCCCGAAGACCATGGTGCAGCCTCTGTACATAAAAATAGATAGGGAGTAGGTCAACTTGAACCTGCGGCTTATAAACAGTCTGTTTCTTTTCATTTTGATCATGTCACTTACTTCATGCCATTATCCTGATGGGAACCGGACCATTACTATCGGAATCAATGAATCTGATCAATCGATCTGGGAGTTTGCCGCGAAAAAAGCCGGTGAGGAAGGATTGCAGCTTTCTTTGGTAACGTTTTCGGATTATGCCGAGGCCGATTTGGCACTTGCCGGCGGGGATCTCGACGCCAATGCGTTTCAATCCGTTACTAATTTTAAATCTTTGCCGCCTCATGTGAAAAAGAAGCTGGCTCCTTTAGGAACGACATATGCGGCATCGCTGGGGATGTATTCCAAGCAACATAAACGGCTGAAGGATATACCGGACGGAGCGGTCATTGCCGTGCCTGATGAAGCGGCGGCCTTCGGCAGGGCGCTTTTTCTCATGCAGGAGGCCGGACTGATTACATTGAAAAAGGGATTCAGCGGTACGGGGTCAACAGATATGATCAAGGACAACCCGAAGCATCTGACCTTAAAAACGGAAACAAAAAAGAACGCCTATCAGGCGGCGGAACATGCTGACGCAGCAGTTCTCAGTCAAAGCGAGGCGAAAAAAGCAGGATTTCATGCGGAGAAGGACGCGCTGATCCGATCGGCGCAAATGAAGGAAGCGTATATTCATCTGATCGCCGTCAGAGCTGAGGATAAAGATGATGAACGGATGCAAAAACTCCTGTCTTTGTATCAATCAGACGATACCGCGGCGTTGATTGAAAAAGAATATGAGGGCAGCCTGATTCCCGTTTTCCTGAGGGGCGGCTTTCTCACTGAAAAGAAAGAATGATTTCCTCTTCGGGCGATCATTCTTCTTTTTCAGTGCTGCACACTTGATTGCGCCCTGATGTTTTCGCTTTGTACAGCATCCGGTCCGCGATCAGGGGCAATGTCTGAGGGTCCGGTGTATTTGTCGGATAATGCGCGATGCCGAGGGAAACGGTCACGGGAATTGTATCTCCGCTCGTCAGCAGAATCGGGTTCGCGTCAATCGTGTGCCTGATTTCCTCTGCGAGGTGAAGCCCTTTTGTATACGTGCAATTGGGCATAAGCACGGCAAATTCTTCCCCGCCGATGCGGGCTGACGTATGAGAACTGCTGAGTAAGAACCTCAGGCGCGCCCCCAGTTCCTTCAGCACTTGGTCCCCTTCATAATGGCCGTATTGATCATTGATCTGCTTAAAGTGATCAATATCCAAATAAATAAGCGCGAGCTGAGACGAGGGGGATTGAGACGCCCGATCGTACAGAACGCGCGAGACGTCCTCGAATTTTCTCTTATTAAAAATCCCCGTCAGAAAATCATAATTCGCTTGAAACTTGTATTGCTTGAACAAAACGCGGGCATCGGCTTCGTGTTTGATGATATACAGTGACAGCATTCCGCCCAAGATGGAAATGAGCCAATAATAAACGAGGGCCCCGGCAGGCTGTTCAGGCATAAGAAACAGCAGCGTCAAGGTGAAAATAACATTTGAAAAAAGCAGCATAACGAACGCCTTTTTGTGATCCGGCTTTTTTCCTCTGAGGACGGCTGCCGAAAGTATCGCAATAACCCCGACTGCGGCGATGGAAAAAATGGCGCTTGCATTGAAATTGATCAGGATACGGCCTGCGACGATAATCGCAAAGGCGGATGCTGTAGACACCCAGCCTCCGTAAAGAGCGGCGATGATAATGGGGATATTTCTGAGATCAATGATGGAATCGGAGTAAGAAAAGCCGAAAACAATCAGAAAAACCCCTAAAAGCCCGCAGACCGTTCCCTTCAGTAATTGAAACATCGGACGGTCTTCTTTATACGAAAGCGACTCTTTAAAAAGAAGGGTGAACAGATAATTAAATGTGATTAAAATCGTTAAATTAAGAAACAGTTCCTTCAGCATAACAATCACCCTTATATAAGTTACTAGAGAAAGGGTGGAAAGAAAAGAGAAAAATCAATAAAAATACATATATTGTCAATCCTTACTTGACCGATCGGAATTGATATAATATAGTGTTAAAGGATAATGAGCAAGGGAGTGTTTACCTGTTTTGGAGAATTTATTTGTAGTCTTACATGTTTTTATTATGCTTTTGCTTATAGCAGGTCTGTTTGTCATGCAAAAAAAACACGTTTCCTTTTCTAAACGTGTCTTTACCGCGCTCGGACTAGGCATTGTATTCGGTTTTGCACTGCAATTGATTTACGGGCCGGCTTCACATATCGTGACACAAACGGCTGATTGGTTTAATATCGCCGGCGGCGGTTATGTCAAATTGCTTCAGATGATCGTCATGCCGCTAGTCTTTATTTCTATTCTCGGCGCATTTACGAAGCTGAAACTGACCCATAACATCGGGAAAATCAGCGGACTGATCATCGGAATTTTGATCGCCACGACAGCAATTGCCGCGGCAGTCGGAATTGTTTCGGCGCTTTCCTTTGATCTGAAAGCCGTCCATATCGACCAGGGAAGCACCGAGTTATCAAGAGGCCAGGAGCTGCAGCAAAAATCTGAGGATATGACGGCCAAAACGCTGCCTCAGCAAATCGTTGAGCTTCTGCCGGGAAATCCGTTTCTTGATTTCACGGGAGCCAGACCGACTTCCACCATCGGAGTCGTTATTTTTGCCGCTTTCCTCGGCATCGCTTTTCTGGGCGTGAAACGGAAGCAGCCGGAGCACGCTGCGACATTCAGCGGAATTGTCGATGCGGTATACGCGATTATTATGCGCGTCGTGACATTAATTTTAAGACTGACGCCTTACGGGGTATTGGCGATTATGACAAAGACGATCGCGACAAGCGACATCGACAGCATTGCGAAACTGGGGATGTTTGTGATCGCTTCATACGCCGCGCTTATCGTCATGTTTATCATTCACCTGCTGCTGATTACGTTCAGCGGTTTAAATCCGATCACATACGTGAAAAAAGCATTTCCTGTCATGGTGTTTGCGTTTACGTCCCGTTCAAGCGCAGGGGCTTTGCCGCTTAATATTAAAACGCAAAAAAGCATGGGCGTCCCTGAAGGAATTGCGAACTTCGCCGGTTCATTCGGTTTATCGATCGGTCAAAACGGCTGTGCCGGCATTTACCCGGCGATGCTCGCGATGATGATTGCGCCGACAGTAGGGCAAAACCCGTTTGAACCGGGATTTATCATCTCCGTCATCGCCATCGTGGCAATCAGTTCATTCGGTGTAGCAGGCGTGGGGGGCGGCGCGACATTTGCGGCTCTGCTCGTCCTATCCGCTTTGAACATGCCTGTCGCGCTTGCCGGGCTGCTCATTTCAATTGAGCCGTTAATTGACATGGGGCGCACCGCCTTAAATGTGAGCGGCAGTATGACCGCAGGGCTGTTAACAAGTAAAATGACGAAGGAAACCGATACCGCGGTGTACAATGATTCCTCAATCGTCATTGAAGCTGAAGAAGCTTAAGTAGCGCTAAAACGAAAAAATCCTTCATCGTTGAACGAATGAAGGATTTTTTTGTTTCTAATGATTTCCGGGTTCAATTTCTTCCAGCATATTCATCACGGTGCTGTCATTTAAAACATTAACCGCGCTTTCTTCGAAGTGAATCGGCTCGGTATAGTGAGGCTTCGGCGAAGTTTTTTTACTGCGGTCTGCCTGTCCGTCCGTATGGGATGAGCCGGAGTGATTGCGGGAAGTCTGCTCATGCTGCTGTCCGCCGGATTCCCCGCCGAAAGCCTGTTTGATCAGCTCGGCAGGCTGCATGGAGCCGGTTTGTGAATGCCGTGCTTTGTCCGTGTGCTGCTGTCCGCCGGATTCCCCGCCGAAAGCCTGTTTGATCAGCTCAGCAGGCTGCATGGAGCCGGTTTGTGAATGCCGTGCTTTGTCCGTGTGCTGCTGTCCGCCGGATTCCCCGCTGAAAGCCTGTTGAATCAGGTCAGCAGGCTGCATGGAGTGTGTACCATCTTTATGCTGCATTCGGCCTGAAACCATTCCGGAGATTTTCCGGCGGATTTCGGGTGATAAAGCTGCAATCAGAATCGATGATCCGATCAGCAGCGCTGTCGGGCTGATGCCGCTTTTTTGTCTGAACAAGTTAAATCCCTCCTCATTCAATTGATTACGCTTACCTTTCCCTATCCTTCTGATATTTATCCAAACCGCTCAGAATGCAAACGGCGTGCATAAATCCCGCCGAATAGAAAAACCTATATGTAAAGTGAGAAAGGAGGAATTCACATGATAAAAAAACAAGCAGTTATTTCTGCCCTTCTTCTGCCGATGCTGATTACCGCAGGGTGCAGCATGGGGAACCAGGGAGAAGGAAAACGAAATGACAACCGCACCCAGAATGTAAATTATCGCAACACGCCTAACGACGGTGCGACAAATATGAATACAGTGAACCGTCATAACCAAAACACCGATCACAATGACAACCGTAACCTGAGAGTGGCTGATAAAGCCGCCGACAAGGTGACTGATTTAAAAGAAGTTAAAAATGCGACTGTGATCGTTGCCGGAAACAGCGCTTATGTAGCCGTTGTTCTGACAAACGGACAAAAAGGCGCCATCGCCAACCATTTGAAAAATAAGATTACCGATAAGGTGAAATCAGCCGATAAACATGTCCGGACTGTATATGTATCAGCAAACCCGGACTTCGTTGAACGTATGCAAGGCTACGGAAAACGAATCCAAAACGGCCACCCGGTATCCGGACTGTTTGATGAATTCGGCCAAATGGTGCAGCGTGTATTCCCAAACCCCAATAAATAAATGAATGGAAAAGCCGCATTTGCTGCGGCTTTTTTATTTTATCTGCCGTCACGACCCAGCGCTTCTGAGCATAAAGTAAAGAATGAGATGAAAATTAAAGGATCGGGGAGGGGAGCTTGTTTGCGTGACGGCATGGGGAAACGGGCGGCATTCACTCTGATCCTGTGCGGAGTCCTTGTCATATTGGCTGTCAGTTCAGCCGTTTCAGTAAGTATGATGTACGTCCTGTCAGGCCAAAACAGCCGCTCTGTTCCGACGAAGGAACAAGTGACTGAACACATGAATAAAGAAATTTACAAACATACAGCGATTTATTATACGGCGGATGAAAAGCCGCTCTTGGATCTGACCAAGCTTACGCTGGACCACGCAAAGCGTATCAACCAAATCATTGTCGGCTATAAAGGAGCGGCGCCTCTTGAACTCATTTTCTTTTCAGATGAAGCTGAAATGGAGCAATACTCAGGATTGAAAAATGTAGTCGGTTTTTATTCAGAGCAGGAGCAGATGATGGGGCTTTTGCCTGAAGAGAAAAAACAGCTTTTGAAAAAAGATGAGCTGGCCGTTTTCATGTATAAGCAATTGATTATACATGAATATACACACTACGCGTTTCATCAAAAAACGCGGCAATTGGGGACGGATACGTCTGTATTTCCGCTTTGGTTTCATGAGGGGCTGAGCGAGTGGGTTGCGCATTATGATGTGGTCATTGATCCGATTGCATTTTCCGTCGTGCCGTTTGATCAATTAACGACCGACCGAAAATGGCAGAAATCGCGTATGGAATATGAAACGGATGTTTATTTGCAAAGCTTCTATATGATAAAGGATTTAACCGAAACATTCGGAGAAGGCATTATCTTAACCATTATCAATAAAACCGCCGAAACACAGGATTTTGAAAAAGGCTTTGAAGCAGCTACGAAAGAAAGCCTGAAACGATTTGAACATGATTTCACAAAAGCATATGAAAAAAAGAAAACGGCATTGGAGAGTCAAGTTTCCAACGCCGTTTTTTTCATTAATGGAGGTTTTGCTGCTGCTGTCCCATTTGTCCTTTAATCGGAGGCATTTGCGGCTGTCCCTGCGCCGGTGCAAATGAATTCAGCATGGTCTGCATATCTTGTGCATTGAGCTGAGGAACCTGATAATAACCGTGTTTGTTTTGGTATAAGAAGATTTCATACGCCATTTCGACATATTGCTGAATTTGGGCGGAGAGCACTCTTCTTGTGACGGGATTGGTCATTTCAAGCGAACTCATCGTCAAGAGAGAAGCTTGAGCTTTAATCAGGCCGAGCATATGGCCGCTTATTCCGAGATCTTTGACATCATTTAATGATTGATTCGGTTTTTTCGGCTGAGTCGGTTTTATACCGTAGACGGCCTGGTTCTGTTCCTCCATCATATATGTCGACGTTTCCTGAGAAGGCTTTTGGCCGGTCTTAAAGCATTCTGCCGTCAGATTATAGAGTCCGAGAATGAATTGATACTGGCGGTCAAGGATGTCGGCCAGCTGCTGATCCTGTATAAACTGTCTGAGCATCATAAATTGATCCAAAACGCCGACTGTTCCGGCCAGCACTTCATGCATATCGAAAAGCTCATGTCCTCCGTGATTCACTTGCGGTGAACCCGGAATCCCCTGATTTACTGGCGGCTGCTGCTGATTCTGCTGCTGTTCCACTGGTTGTTTTCCTCCTTCATGTCAAATCACATTTAAGATGTGAAAAAAGCCGATCCGTTATACATCAAGACATATTTCGTTACATGGGGATTATTTACTATTTTGCGCCAGCGAAGACAATCTTTACAAAAAAGTGATGTGATTTTTAAGAAAATAAGCTAACGTATTTCTTAGAAGACAGGGGGGAAATGAATGAAGAAAAAAAGGGGTTTGCGTCTTTCGTGCTGTTTGCTGACGGTTTGTTTTATGATGTTCAGCGTGAAAGATGCGGAAGCAATCGGACAAGCCGGATCACTGAATGAAGCTGGAACGGATAAAGCGTATAAAGAACGGCAGACTGAAGACTCCGGCCGTATCCCGCTCAGAATCATCAGCATGAATGATCTGCACGGAAAAATTGATCAGCAATATGAGCTTGACCTTAACGGAGACGGTAAACCGGATGGCACTTTCGGACGGATGGACTACGCCGCCGCGTACATTAAAAAGGCGAAAGCCGAGAAAGAACACGCCTTTGTCGTGCATGCGGGCGATATGATCGGGGGCAGCTCTCCCGTGTCAGCCCTTTTTCAGGATGAACCGACAGTAGAACTGATGGAAGACATCGGTTTTGATGTCGGAACTGTCGGCAATCACGAATTCGATGAAGGAACGAATGAGCTTAAGCGGATCATCAATGGAGGAGATCATCCGGACGGTAAGGGGACAAGCGGTTATGACGGCCAAGATTTCCCGCTCGTCTGCGCCAACTGTAAATTGAAGTCAGGGGAGTCCTTTCTGCCGCCGTATGAAATCAAATACGTTTCCGGAATTCCGGTCGCATTTATCGGGGTTGTAACCAGATCGGCGGCAGGCATGGTCATCCCGGACGGAATTAAAAATATTACGTTTACGGATGAGGTAAAGGCCGTCAATGACGCCGCCGCAGACCTGAAGAAAAAAGGAATTAAAGCAATCGCCGTGCTCGCCCATATGTCTGCTGAACAAAATGGCTCAGCCATCACGGGAGAATCCGCAAAGCTTGCAAGCGGAACAGACTCAGAGATTGACGTGATTTTCGCCGCGCACAATCATAAAGTCGTAAACGGAGAAATCAACGGCAAGCTGATCGTGCAGGCATTTGAATACGGAAAAGCAATCGGAATCGCCGATCTCGAACTTGATAAAGAATCGAAGGATATCGTGAAAAAATCAGCGGAAATCCAATATATCGATCAAAGTAAAATCAAGCCTGATCCGGATGCGGCAGGCATATTAAGCAAATATGAAGAGAAAGTGAAACCGATTATCAGCGAAACGGTCGGGGAAGCGGCCCGTGATATAACGGGCGGGTATTCAAATGACGGCGACACGGCGCTCGGAAATCTGATTGCCGACGGTATGAAAGCGAAGATGAAATCCGATTTTGCGCTTATGAATGGGGGAGGCATCCGGGACGGCATAAAAAAAGGGACGATCACATGGGGAGACCTATATAATGTACAGCCGTTCGGCAATGTGCTGACGAAGCTTGAAATCAAAGGAAAAGATTTGCGGGAGATCATCAACGCGCAAATATCTCCGGTGTACGGACCGGATTACAGCATCAGCGGATTTTCCTATACATGGAACCCGGAAACCGGACAAGCGGTGGATATAAAGATGGCGGACGGCACAGACATACAGCCCGAAAAAGGATATACAGTAACAGTCAATCAATTTATGGCGACAGCGGCGGGGGCAAAATACGGTCCGATCGGGAAACTCGGCAAGAATCCGGTGACGGGGCCTGAGGATTTGGAAGCGACCGTAGACTATGTCAAAAGCTTTTCCGCACCGATTTCTTATCAAACCGACGGCCGCATCCGCACGGCATCAGCCACCGAAACACCTGATGACACCGGCAATCAGCCGGGAAGCGGGGAAACACCGGGCGGCACCGGGCCTGATAAAGGAGAAAAACCTCAAGCGGAAAAACCCGCTAAAAAACCTGATGCAGCAGAACAGCCTGATCAAGCCAAAAAACCTGAACGTCCTGTCGCAGAAGAAACAGCATCCGATACAGTGCAGTCAATTCCCGAATCCCGTCCGGCGTCTGCTGCAAATTCGGAACAAAGCACAGAACAGACTGAAAGCGGCACACAAAAAGGCCGCCCATTGCCTGATACTTCAGCGGGCAGCCATCAGACGGCATTGGCCGGCCTGGTGATCACGGGTGCCGGCGTATATTGGCTTTTCAGAAAGAAAAGGGGAGCCCGCACACGATGAACAAACTGAAACATATTCCGCTTCTCGTCATCATCGCAGGTGTTATCATCACATGTTACGGAAGCTGGAAGATCATTGATTCACATATGAAAACGAACCAATCGCTTGAAGAAGCAAAAAAAGCAACAGAACCTGTCTTGGAAAAGAACGAAACAAAAAGCGCTGTGCAGGCACAGCGCAAAAAAGAATTTCACCCCGAAACGGGTGAGGCAAGCGGCATTTTAGAAATCCCTGAAATTGACGCTGAGCTCCCGATCGTCGAAGGGACTGACGCAGATGATTTAGCAAAAGGCGTCGGACATTATAAGGACAGCTATTATCCTGGCGATCACGGCCAAATTGTGTTATCCGGCCACAGGGACACGGTGTTCCGCCGGACCGGCGAACTGAAAAAAGGAGACAGACTGAACGTGATTTTGTCTTACGGCACGTTTTCTTATAAAATCAGCCGCACAAAAATCGTCAGCCGGGATGATACGTCTGTCATCACCCTTCAACACGAGAGGGAGGAACTGATCCTGACCACTTGCTATCCGTTTTCTTACATTGGAAATGCGCCGAAACGATATATTATATATGCCGACCCGGTTTAAGAAAAATACGTTTCGGTAAAATGAGCCAGATCAGCCGGCATCGGCGCCTCGGCAACGATTTCTTCTCCTGAGATCGGATGGACGACACTGACTTTTCTGGCGTGAAGCGCCTGCCTGTGAAACAGCGCCCTGCTTCCGCCGTACAGGTCATCGCCCGCCAACGGATGGCCGATGCTTGCCATATGCACCCTGATTTGATGTGTTCTCCCGGTTTCCAGTTCAAGCTCTGCCAATGTAAGCTGCGCACCGGGATGATAGCCTTTCACTTTGTAATGGGTGACGGCGGCTTGTCCGCCGGGTGAGACGCGCCGTCTGACGGAATGTGACCTGTCGCGGCCGATCGGCGAGTCAACCGTGCCTTTTTTCGGCGTGACTTTTCCTTCCGCCGCGGCGATATAGGTGCGTTTTAATGTTTTGGTTTCGAGCTGACGGTCAAGGATTGCATGGGCCAGGCGGTGTTTCGCAAAAACGACCGCGCCTGACGTGTCACGGTCAAGACGGTGAACGTGGCGCACTTTCGCCTGTTCGCCGTTGATTTGAAAATGATAAGCGATCAGGTTGCTGAGGGTTCCGGTCTGACCCTCTTCATTTGGATGAGTCGGCATTCCCGCCGGCTTATTTGCAATCAGCATATGACTGTCCTCAAATAAAATGTCCGGCTCTCCGTATTCAGGAATCACCGAAGAACCCGTTCTTTCCTGAAGATCAATGAATAAGCGGTCTCCGGTTTTCAGTATGATGTTGTTTTTCGGGGATGTCCGATTCACCTGAATGCTTTTTTGGTTCATCCATTCCGTTATCACGGGTTTTGACGCCTGGAATTCAGATTTCAGGACTGAAAACAGCCATTGTCCGGCGTGTTTTTCCGTAATCAGGAGTTCCAGACCGCGGTCATTTTGTTTCATATCATAAAGCTCCTTTTCAAGCGGAAAGCGGCTGTTTCAATAGGAAACACTTACCTTAGCTTTCGCGTTTTTTTCTATGCTATTCTTGATAAAGATTAAGGATATTCACATGGCAAGAAAGGTGATTGATGTGAGAATTGTGAACGCAGCGACTGACGGACAAGAAAGCGCGATACAAGAGCTTTCCTCTGAATTGTTTCAAAATGTCTTTCCTCTTTATTTCTCCGAACTGGAAATTCAGCGCTTTAAAAAAAGGGGCGTATTGTCTTTACAAAACCAACGTTACCAAGGAACTTTAAAAGAAGCGTTTCAAATTATGGCTTGTCTGCAAACGGTACATATCATGCTGTCAAAGCCGCACCCCGTATATGACGTCAAAGAGCGGGCGCTGTTTGATAAAAATTGCGCTTTGCTGAATGAATGCGGAATGAATTTTCCCTTTACCTATGATGATTTCGAGACAGGGGCCGGATCAGAAGCCTGCGGTCACAGAAGGCTGATCTGACGGGTATAAAGAGCCTTTTGACAGGCTCTTTTTTGCTTCCTTGACATGATACCACAATTTCTTTCCTCTAACTCCCTTTATAATGAGACAAATCCCCGAGCATAATAAATGTCGAAAGGGGTGCTTTACAATGAGTTCAATCAAACAATCAATGACTACCCACGTGGCTACCGTTTCTCCCAATCAAACGATTCAGGAAGCGGCTGCGCTGATGCACCAGCATAATGTCGGAGCAATTCCCGTCGTTGACGGAGGGGAATTAAAAGGAATGCTGACAGACCGTGATATCGCATTGAGAACAACGGCTCAAGGCCGCGACGGCCAAACACCTGTTTCACACGTGATGTCTTCTACAGTTGTATCCGGAAACCCGGAAATGAGTCTTGAAGAGGCGTCACATCTGATGGCCCAACACCAAATCCGCCGCCTTCCCATTGTCGATCAAAATCATCTGGTCGGGATCGTTGCGCTTGGAGACTTAGCGGTCGATCAGCGTTCAAATGAGTCTGCGGGAGCAGCTCTTTCCAATATTTCCAGTCAAAACACACAGTAACGGATGAAGAGAGCTTGCACTCATGCAGGCTCTTCTTTCCGTGAGAATGTTACATTTTGAACGCGAAAGAAATTCACGGTATAGTGTATACATAGGTCAGTACGTTTAGCTAAAGGAGCTGTAACCATTGATAAAAGCATTAATCTTTGATTTTGACGGGTTAATTTTAGATACAGAAACCCATGAATATGAAGTGCTGCAGGAAATGTTTGAAGAACACGGTTCAACATTGCCTTTATCCGTCTGGGGAAAGGTGATCGGAACGGCCGCGGGGTTTAAGCCGTTCGCATATTTAGAGGAGCAGCTGGGAAGAAAGCTCGATCATGATGAACTGACGGCGATCAGGCGCGGGCGCTTCGAACAGCGGATGAAGACGGAAACGGCGCGTCCCGGGGTGGAGGCTTATTTAGCCGCGGCAAAAGAATTAGGATTGAAAGTGGGGCTCGCGTCCAGCTCAGATTTTAAATGGGTATCGGGCCATCTGAAGGAATTAGGCCTGTTTGATGAATTTGAAGTGATTCAGACGGCTGACGACGTAGAAGAAGTGAAGCCGAATCCGGAGCTCTATCTGAAAGCTGCGGAACATTTAGGCGTTGAACCATCTGAATGTCTGGCCTTTGAGGATTCGGTCAACGGCTCAATCGCAGCCAAACGGGCCGGCATGAAATGTGTCATCGTCCCGAATAAGGTAACAAGCGCCCTGTTATTTGAAGAATACGATCACAGACTGGAATCGATGGCGGAAATGGAACTTGAATTACTCTTACAGCGATTGAACGATCAAAACGAAACGGCAGGGGGAAGCAGCATTGTCTGAGAAACTTGATCTGACCCGTTTTGAAAAGAAAATGGTCATCCGGAATATGGAAGAGAAAGATATCAACAAAATTATTGAGCTGCAAAAGGATTGTTTTCCGGGGATGGAGCCGTGGGAGCCTGAGCATTTAATCAGCCATCTCGCGCACTTTCCGGAAGGTCAGTTTTGCGCCGAGTATGAAGGGGAAATTATCGGTTCATGCTCAAGCCTGATCATCAATTTCGATGAATATGATGACCGCCACACGTGGCAGGACATTACAGACGACGGTTATATCACGAACCACAACCCGGACGGATTGAATCTGTACGGGATTGAGGTAATGGTTCACCCGGAATACAGACGGATGAAAATCGGACACCGGCTGTATGAGGCGAGAAAAGACTTGGCGAGACGATTGAATCTGAAAAGCATCATTATCGGCGGGCGGATTCCGAATTATCATAAGTATGCGGAAGAAATGACGGCGAGAGCCTATGTCGAACAGGTGACGCGCCATCAGATTTATGATCCGGTGCTTTCTTTCCAGCTGATGAACGGATTTACGCTCATGCGGATCAATCCGAATTATCTCCCGGATGACACCGCGTCCATTAAATATGCGACATTAATGCAATGGAACAATGTCGATTACCTGCCGCAATCGAAGCGCTATTACAAATCGGCATTTCCGGTGCGCATCTGCGTCATTCAATATGAAATGAAAAAGATTTACTCCTTCGAGGAATTTGCCAATCAGGTTGAATATTATGTCGATGTGGCTTCCGATGCGAGATCTGATTTCGCAGTGTTCCCGGAGATTTTCACGACGCAGCTCATGTCTTTCCTCGAGGAGCGTTCTCCGAGTCTGGCCATTCAGAGGATTACCGAATATACCGAGGACTATATCAGCCTCTTTACAGATCTCGCGGTGAAATATAACGTCAACATCATCGGCGGCTCCCACTTCGTTGAAGAAGAGGGGAAAATTTATAACATCGCGTACTTATTCAGACGTGACGGCACGATTGAAAAACAATATAAGCTTCACATTACGCCGAATGAGCGGAAATGGTGGGGCATCAGCGCCGGAGACAGGGTGCGCGTATTTGATACGGACTGCGGAAAGATCGCCATTCAGATCTGTTACGATATCGAATTTCCGGAGCTTGCGAGAATTGCCGCGGATCAAGGGGCGAAAATTATCTTTACGCCGTTCTGCACTGAAGACCGCCAAGGCTACTTGCGCGTAAGGTACTGCTCTCAGGCGCGAGCGGTTGAAAACCAAATTTACACCGTCATCTCAGGTACGGTCGGAAACCTGCCGCAAACAGAAAATATGGATATTCAATACGCGCAGTCAGCCATTTTTGCTCCGTCTGATTTTGAATTTGCCAGAGACGGAATCGTCGGTGAAACGAATCCGAATATCGAAATGGTCGTGATCGGGGACGTGGACCTTGAAATCTTAAGAAGGCAGCGTGAAAACGGAACCGTGCGCCAGCTGAAAGACCGGCGCAAAGACATTTACCGGATTACGCATCTGAAATAAAAAAAAACGCCCGCTCCGCTTAAGGGGCGGGTTTTTTTATAAAAACACTTGCACCGGCCCCGGTTTCGGGATATGCTCTTGTAGCCCTTTCGCTTTCTGGGAGAAAGCGTTTTTTTAATTGCCGCCGCTTTATTGACTCGCCCATGCCGCGCCTTTATATTCTTATTAAGAGGAAAACTTCACCAAGAGAATCGGCGTCAGAAGCCGGGCAGCTTTCGATACAGTGCAATGATATTGAAAGGGAGATGAGCGGTGTGGAACATGTACAAAAAAAATCAGTCACTCAAACAAAAGGATAAAGAGCTGATTTGGCACGCGATGAAAGGGGCGGAGCCGGATGACAGCATAATCGTCCAAAAAGGGGAAGGCGCCTGGGTTACGGATATTGACGGCAGGCGGTATTTGGACGGCATGTCAGGACTGTGGTGCGTCAATATCGGATACGGGAGAAAGGAGCTTGCCGATGCGGCTTACAGCCAATTGAAGGAGCTTCCTTATTATCCGCTGACCCAAAGCCATCAACCCGCGATTGAGCTTGCGGAAAAACTGAATGAATGGCTCGGCGGCGATTATGTAATCTTCTTTTCCAACAGCGGATCGGAAGCAAATGAAACCGCGTTCAAAATTGCCCGCCAATACCACATTGAAAACGGCGATCACAGCCGCTTCAAATTCATCTCCCGGTACAGAGGCTATCACGGCAATACGATGGGGGCGCTCGCCGCTACCGGTCAGGCGCAGAGAAAATATAAATATGAGCCGCTCTCACAAGGTTTTTTGCACGCGGCGCCGCCTGATCTCTATCGGAATCCCGGCGATGCCGTCACATTGGAAAGCGCGCATGAAATCGACCGGATCATGACGTGGGAGTTAAGCGAAACGATTGCCGGCGTTATTATGGAACCGATTATTACAGGCGGAGGGATACTGATGCCTCCGGACGGGTATATGGCAAAGGTAGAGGACATTTGCCGCCGCCACGGCGCGCTTCTGATCAGTGATGAAGTCATTTGCGGTTTCGGCCGCACGGGAGAGCCGTTCGGATTTCAGCATTACGGCGTTTCACCGGACATCGTCACAATGGCAAAAGGCATTACGAGCGCTTATCTGCCGCTGTCGGCAACGGCAGTAAAACGGGAGATTTTTGAGGCGTATTCAGGCGGTGAGCCGTACGGCCGCTTCCGGCACGTGAATACATTCGGAGGCAATCCGGCAGCCTGCGCCCTTGCTTTGAAAAACCTGCAATTGATGGAGGACGAAAATCTGATCGCCCGTTCCCGGGAGCTTGGAGAACGGCTGCTCCGTGAGCTTGAGCCGCTCAAAGAACATCCGGCGGTCGGCGATGTACGGGGCAAAGGCCTTCTTGCCGGCATTGAGCTCGTCAAGGACAAAATCACGAAGGAACCCGCTGATGCCGCTCTTGTGCAGCACGTCATCACCGCGTGCAGAGAAAAAGGCCTGCTTGTCGGGAAAAATGGTGATACTGTAGCGGGATATAATAATGTCATTCAGCTGTCTCCGCCTTTTTGCCTGTCCGACGAGGAGCTCTCTTTCATCATTTCGACCGTCAAGGAAAGCGTGCTGAGCATTGATTTTTAATGTAAAGGAGTAAAACATGAGTTTTCACAACCAGAAGATTCTACCGGCTATCCGGAACATGAAGCAATTCGATGCATTTTTAGAGAGTCCGTTCTTATACGGCGTCATTTTAGATATCCACCTCGGTCAATTAAAAGGTGTTGTGAATGAAGCGAAAAAACACGGAAAACTTCTGATGGTTCACGTCGATTTAATTCACGGCATTAAGCATGACGAATACGGTGCGGAGTTTATTTGTCAGGATATCCGGCCCGCGGGCATCATTTCGACGAGATCATCAGTCATCGTCAAAGCGAAACAAAAGAAAATATACGCGATCCAGCGTCTGTTTCTCTTGGATACGAGCGCCATGGAGAAAAGCATGGAATTCGTCGGAAAGCATAAGCCTGACTTTATCGAGGTTCTCCCGGGCATCGTTCCGACTTTAATCAGAGAAATTAAAGAAATGACGGGGATTCCGATTTTTGCCGGCGGCTTTATCCGCACGGAGCAGGACGTTGAAAACGCCTTGCAGGCAGGAGCCACGGCCGTGACGACTTCAGACACCGAACTATGGGCTAAATATGAACATTCTATGACAAAAAAAGATTGACACCGCTTACACCCATTGTTACAATAGACCTAGGTTAATACTATGTGATGGAGATCCGGAGACCCACAACAGCTCTTTACGGAAGCAATAAAGCGTAAAGCGGTTTGTTGTGGGTTTTTTATTCTCTATAACTCTGTCAAACCTGCTATTTTGTCATTTAGGAGGAATGGTGATGACAGCATTTTGGGGAGAAGTAATCGGTACAATGCTGCTTGTTATTTTCGGCGGCGGCGTTTGTGCGGGAGTCAATTTAAAGAAATCGCTTTCATACCAATCCGGATGGATTGTTATTGTATTCGGCTGGGGATTGGGAGTAGCCATGGCGGCATATGCCGTCGGCAGCATCAGCGGCGCTCACTTGAATCCGGCTTTAACGATAGGCCTTGCGCTTGAAGGCAGCTTTCCTTGGAAAGACGTCCCTGTTTATATTACGGGACAGATGATCGGAGCAATGATCGGTGCGGTTGTTGTGTACCTTCATTATCTGCCGCATTGGAAGGCGACGGATGATCCGGCCGCTAAACTGGGCGTTTTCTCGACCGGCCCGAGTATTCCTCATACATTTGGGAATATGATAAGTGAAGTCATTGGTACGTTTGTGCTTGTGCTCGGCATTTTGGCAATCGGAGCGAATGAATTTACAAAAGGGCTGAACCCGCTGATTGTCGGATTCCTCATCGTTGCCATCGGGATTTCTCTTGGAGGGACGACCGGATATGCGATCAACCCTGCGCGGGATCTGGGGCCGAGAATCGCTCACGCCTTTCTGCCGATCCCGAAAAAAGGGCCGTCAAATTGGAAATATGCCTGGATTCCCGTAATCGGTCCGATCATGGGCGGTGCGTTCGGCGGCGTATTTTACAATGCCGCGTTTAAAGGAAATGTGACACCTAGCTTTTGGTTTGTAAGCGTTATAATGGTTGTAGTGCTTTTCATACTCTATATTTATACCAAGAAATCTCAATCACAGAAAACATTATCAAATTCTGAATATATTTAAAAAGGAGAGCGGCATCATGGAGACCTATATTTTATCAATTGACCAAGGCACAACAAGTTCAAGAGCGATTCTTTTTAATAAAGAAGGAAAAATCGTGCATTCCGCTCAAAAGGAATTCACACAGCATTTCCCTCAGCCGGGCTGGGTGGAGCACAATGCGAACGAAATCTGGGGATCGGTGCTCGCCGTTATCGCGACTGTGATTTCCGAGTCCGGAATCAGCGCTGATCAAATTGCCGGTATCGGCATCACGAACCAAAGGGAAACGACGGTCGTATGGGATAAAGATACCGGAAAGCCGGTATACAATGCGATTGTGTGGCAATCGAGACAAACATCCGGCATTTGCGAAGAGCTTCGTGAAAAAGGATATAATGATACATTCAGAGAAAAAACGGGACTTTTGATCGACCCTTATTTCTCAGGAACGAAAGTCAAATGGATTCTTGACAATGTAGAAGGCGCGCGGGAAAAAGCGGAAAACGGAAATCTTCTGTTCGGAACGATTGATTCATGGCTCATCTGGAAAATGTCCGGAGGCGCGGCGCACGTAACGGATTATTCCAACGCTTCAAGAACGCTGATGTTTAATATCCATGAATTAAAATGGGATGACGAGCTTCTTGATATTTTAGGCGTGCCGAAATCAATGCTGCCGGAAGTGAAACCGTCTTCTCATGTGTACGCGAAAACGGTTGATTATCATTTCTTCGGTAAGAACATTCCGATTGCGGGAGCGGCCGGAGACCAGCAGTCTGCGCTGTTCGGTCAGGCGTGCTTTGAAGAAGGCATGGGGAAAAACACATACGGCACAGGCTGCTTTATGCTGATGAATACCGGAGAAAAAGCCATCACTTCTGATCACGGCCTTCTGACGACAATCGCCTGGGGATTAGACGGAAAAGTCGAGTATGCATTGGAAGGAAGCATCTTTGTCGCAGGTTCTGCCATCCAATGGCTGAGAGACGGCATGCGGATGTTCCAGGATTCGAAAGAAAGCGAGACATACGCAGAGCGTGTGGATTCCGCTGACGGTGTTTATGTCGTGCCCGCTTTCGTCGGATTGGGCACACCGTACTGGGACAGTGACGTGCGCGGCTCAGTTTTCGGCCTGACACGCGGAACGACGAAGGAGCATTTTATCCGTGCCACGCTTGAATCTCTCGCATATCAGGCGAAAGATGTGCTTGATGCCATGGAGGCTGATTCAGGCATCTCTTTAAAAACATTGCGTGTAGACGGCGGAGCGGTAAAAAATAACTTCCTCATGCAGTTCCAGAGCGACTTGCTTGATGTGCCGGTCGAACGTCCGGAAATTAATGAAACGACGGCGCTCGGTGCCGCGTATTTAGCCGGAATCGCTGTCGGCTACTGGAAGGACAGCACTGAAATCGCCGATCAGTGGAACCTTGATAAGCAATTCAAACCGGAAATGGAAGATGAAAAACGCGATGAATTGTACGGCGGATGGAAAAAAGCAGTAAATGCAGCTATGGCTTTTAAATAAGATAAAATTATGGTATACTGAAAACAAGTTAATAGGAACGGTCCTGAGATGAGGAGAGACCACAGCACCAAAGTGATGACATGCGCTTTGGCTGTTGTGGTCTCTTTTTCTATACCGTGACAACAAGGAGGAAGCGTAATGATGAATCACCAATTTTCAAGTTTGGAACGGGATCATATGCTGGAAGACATGACTAAAAAAACATACGATCTGTTTATTATAGGCGGAGGTATTACGGGTGCCGGTACGGCGCTTGACGCTGCTTCAAGGGGAATGAAAGTCGCTTTGAGCGAAATGCAGGATTTCGCGGCCGGCACATCAAGCCGATCCACAAAGCTTGTCCACGGCGGTTTGCGTTATCTGAAGCAATTTGAAGTCAAAATGGTGGCTGAAGTCGGTAAGGAACGCGCCATCGTGTACGAAAACGGCCCGCACGTCACGACGCCGGAATGGATGCTGCTGCCGTTTCATAAAGGCGGCACGTTCGGTTCATTCTCTACTTCCATCGGCCTGCGTGTGTATGACTATTTAGCGGGAGTAAAAAAATCAGAGCGCAGAAGCATGCTGTCTGCTAAAGAAACGCTGCAAAAAGAGCCGCTCGTCAAAAAAGACGGCTTAAAAGGCGGAGGCTATTATGTAGAGTACCGGACGGACGATGCGAGACTGACGATTGAAGTCATGAAAGAAGCCGTTAAATTCGGTGCTGAGCCTGTCAACTATTCTAAAGTGAAAGAACTGCTTTATGAAAAAGGAAAAGTTGTCGGCGTTTTAATTGAAGATCTGCTGTCAGGCAAGGAATACAAAGTGTACGCCAAAAAAATCGTCAATGCGACAGGTCCATGGGTCGACGAACTGAGAGAAAAAGACCACAGCAAAAGCGGAAAACATCTCCAGCACACAAAAGGGGTCCATCTCGTATTCGACCAATCCGTATTTCCGCTTAAACAGGCGGTGTACTTTGATACGCCGGACGGCCGGATGGTGTTCGCTATTCCGCGTGAAGGAAAAACATACGTGGGTACGACCGATACGGTTTACAAACAAAAACTTGAGCACCCGCGCATGACGGTGCAGGATCGCGATTATGTCGTCAGCTCCATCAATTATATGTTCCCGGAACTGAACATTACGGCGGACGATATTGAATCAAGCTGGGCCGGCCTCAGACCGCTTATTCACGAAGAAGGGAAAGACCCGTCTGAGATCTCCCGTAAAGATGAAATCTGGACATCTCAATCAGGCCTGATTACGATCGCCGGAGGAAAACTGACGGGCTACCGTAAAATGGCTGAGCACATTGTCGATCTTGTCCGCGACCGCTTGAAAGAAGAGGGCGGCCAGGACTTCGGCGGCTGCAAGACGAAGACGATGCCGATTTCCGGCGGACATGTCGGCGGCTCTAAAAACTTCGAGTCATTTGTGGAAGCAAAGACAAAAGACGGCTTGAAAATCGGTTTATCACAGGAAACCGCTAAGCAGTTAGCCATCAGATACGGCTCTAACGTTGAAAATGTATTCAGCCGGATTGAAGGCCTGAAAGATGAAGCGGAAAAACGCCAGATTCCGGTTCACATTCTGGCGGAAGCGGCTTACAGCATCGAAGAAGAAATGGCTGCGACACCTGCCGATTTCTTCGTCCGCAGAACGGGTAGACTGTTCTTCGACATCAAATGGGTGCAAACGTATAAAACGGCCGTGATTGATTACATGAGCGACCGATTCCAATGGAATGACGAAACGAAAGAAAAACACACTGAGTGGTTAAATACGCTGCTGCACGACGCGGTTGTTCCGCTCGAACAATAATAACCGGAGGGCTGTGCCGAAAAGGCATGAGCCCTTCTTTTATCTTTTTACATAAAGCATTTGGTTAAGTTATCAAGTGACACGGGCAGCCGCTTCATATTAAAATATGGTCATAAGCTGAAATTATAGGAGGACGAACATGAGTTGGAGTAAGAGTTACGAACGCTGGAATCAGGCCGAACAATTAGATTCAGAATTGAAAAAATTATTGGCGGACGCAGAAGGAAACGAGCAGCTGCTGGAAGATTTTTTCTACAAAAATCTTGAGTTCGGAACAGGAGGCATGAGAGGAGAAATCGGGCCGGGTACGAACAGAATGAACATTTACACGGTCCGCAAAGCATCTGCCGGACTTGCGGCGTATATCGCGAAACAGGGGGAAGACGCGAAAAAAAAGAGGGGTTGCGATCGCATACGACTCCCGTCATAAATCTCCTGAGTTTGCGATGGAAGCTGCAAAAACCCTTGCTTCCCAAGGCATTCAAACATACGTATTTGATGAGCTCCGCCCGACGCCTGAGCTGTCTTTTGCGGTGAGAAAGCTGAACGCTTATGCCGGCATCGTCGTGACGGCCAGCCATAACCCGCCTGAATATAACGGATATAAAGTGTACGGCGATGACGGCGCACAGCTGCCGCCGAAAGAAGCGGACATCGTCATTGCGGAAGTGAATGCCATAGAAAATGAATTAACGATTCAAGTTGAAGATGAACAGTCGCTGAAAGAAAAAGGTTTGATTAAAATAATCGGTGAAGAAATTGATAAACCGTATACTGAAAAACTGACTTCCATCTCCGTACATCCCGAGCTTTCGGATGAAGTGGATGTCAGCGTCGTGTTCACTCCGCTGCACGGCACGGCAAATAAACCGGTGCGCCGCGGTCTCGAAGCACTCGGTTACAAAAACGTCACCGTCGTAAAGGAGCAAGAGCTGCCGGACCCGGATTTTTCAACCGTCAAATCGCCGAATCCGGAAGAGCACGCGGCATTCGAATATGCCATTAAGCTCGGAGAAGAACAAAATGCCGATATTCTCGTCGCTACGGACCCGGATGCCGACCGTCTCGGCATTGCCGTAAAAAACAGCGAAGGCAAGTACACAGTGCTGACGGGAAACCAGACAGGCGCGCTTTTATTGCATTACCTGCTTTCCGAGAAGAAAAAACAGGGCACCCTTCCTGAAAACGGTGTCGTCATGAAAACGATTGTCACGAGCGAATTGGGCCGCGCCGTCGCTTCATCGTTCGGATTAGATACGGTTGACACGCTGACAGGCTTCAAATTTATCGGTGAAAAGATCAAAGAATATGAAAAATCAGGCCAATACACGTTCCAGTTCGGGTATGAAGAAAGCTACGGCTACTTAATCGGCGATTTCGCGCGTGACAAAGACGCGATCCAGGCTGCGCTGTTAGCCGTCGAGGTATGCGCCTTTTATAAAAAGCAGGGCATGTCGCTTTATGACGCGCTGCTGTCCATTTTTAAAGAATACGGATATTACCGTGAAGGCTTGAAGTCATTGACGTTAAAAGGAAAACAGGGAGCAGAGCAGATTTCCGCTATCCTGACTTCATTCCGAAACGATCCGCCGAAGCAGATGGCCGGAAAACAAATCACGCAGGCTGAAGACTATTCAACGGGAAAACGGACTGTATTTGCCGATCATCATGAAGAAGATATTGATCTGCCGAAGTCAAATGTCCTGAAATATTTCCTTGAAGACGGCTCTTGGTTCTGCCTTCGTCCATCAGGAACGGAGCCGAAAGTGAAGTTCTATTTCGCCGTGAAGGGAACTTCTTTACAAGACAGCGAACAGCGTCTTGCCGCATTATCTGAAGCAGTCATGAAAACGGTGGATGACATAGTGGAAAAAACGAAATAAACAACAAACCGCCGGAAGCGACATCCGGCGGTTTTTTTATACGCCTCATCCGAAAGTATGAGGAAAATTCATGCTGAAAACAAAGGAATATACAGAAAAGAATTGATATAATATGGATAATTCTGATTGGCCGGAGTGAGGGAAATTGACGAAAACGACGGTAGAAACGTTAAAAACGTTAAAAGCGATTGCGGAAACCTTAAACCAAAACCACGATTTAAAGGAAGCGCTTGATAAAGTGCTCCGCGAACTGCTCAGCCTGACCGGACTGCAGACAGGGTGGATTTTTCTGATTGAGCCGGACGGGTCTTATACGCTCGCCGCATCCGCTTATTTACCGCCGGCTCTCGGTCAGCGGGAAAATGCACTCATGTGCAGCGGGGAATGCTATTGTCTGACCAAATTCAGCAATGGCGGATTGACAAAGGCCGTAAACATAATGAATTGTAAACGGATTGAATTTGCGGAACAGACGACGAACTGCCGCGATACGGAGGGCATTACCCATCATGCGACCGTACCGCTTGAGGACGGCGGCCGGAAGTTCGGTTTATTAAACGTCGCCGCAAGTGAAAAGACATTTTTCAACGAAGAAGAACTGCATCTGCTTGAAGCGGTTGCATTTCAAATCGGAACGGCGATTCAGCGGATGAAATTGGCCGAATTTGAGCAGCAGAACGCCCTGTTGATGGAACGAAGCAGACTTGCGCAAGACCTGCATGATTCCGTCAATCAGATGCTGTTTTCTGTCAGCTTAACGGCAAAAGCCGCAAAGAGCTTTACAGATGATGATCGGCTCCGGCAGATGATTACGTTTATTCAAGAGCTGTCTCAGGATGCGCTAACAGAAATGAGGGCGCTCATTTGGCAGCTGAAGCCGGAAAGCTTAACGAAAGGGCTGTATGCGTCGATCAAAAGCTACGCCGCTCTTATCGGCCTGGAAGCCGTTTGTGAAACGGAGGATGAGCTGGAGCTTACGGATGAACAGGAACACGCGCTTTGGCGGATCGCCCAGGAAGCCTTGAATAACTGTAAAAAGCATGCGGGAACGGACCGGGTTATCATTTCCGCCGTTAAAAAGCCGGGTTACGCTGAGCTTCACATTAGCGACCGTGGAGCGGGCTTCAGCTCTGATGCGCATGCTGTGCTCCCATCGCTCGGCGTGGCCGGCATGAAAGCGCGGGCTGAAGCGATCGGAGGCCGCTTTACACTGCAATCCGAGCTTGGCGCCGGAACGATTGTCTCCGTTCGGCTTCCGTTTCGGGACAGGAGGTCTGATTGATGAAAATTGTGATTGCTGATGATCATCATGTTGTCCGCAAAGGACTGCGCTATTTCTTCGCCACTCAGGAAGACATTGAAGTTGTCGGTGAGGCGTCCACCGGTGCTGAAGCGCTTCATCAAGCTGAAAAGACGGAGCCGGACATCATTCTGATGGATTTATCAATGCCTGATATGGACGGCATTGAAGCGGCAAAAATTGCGGCTGAACGATTTCCGGACATCAGTATCGTCGTTTTGACGAGCTATTCTGATCAGGAGCACGTCATTCCCGCCCTTAAAGCCGGCGCAAAAGCGTATCAGCTGAAAGACGCTCAGCCCGATGATTTAGTGAAAACGCTCCGGGAAGTGTATTCCGGACGTTACCGGCTGTCGGCGGATATTGTGCCTCACGTGCTGACCCATATGGTTCAGGATAATCAGGATAAGGAAAAATATTATCAGCTGACCCCCCGTGAAAAAGATGTTCTTCAAGAAATAGCCAAAGGAAAAAGCAATAAGGAAATTGCGGCGGCACTGTTTATTTCAGAAAAAACAGTGAAGACCCACGTGTCCAACCTGCTGTCAAAGCTGAATCTTTCCGATCGGACGCAGGCGGCATTGTATGCGGTAAAATATAATGTTTTTGGAAAGGCGGTAAAATCATGAGCATATTAGTGATCAGCGGCACACCGAGAAAAAACGGGCGGACTAGAATTGCCGCTTCTTATATCAGAGATCGGTTTCATACCGATTTTATTGATTTGAGCGAAAGTGAACTGCCGCTTTATAACGGTGAAGAAGAACAGAATGAGCTGCCTTCAGTGCAAAAGTTAAGGCAGCAGGTGAAAAAGTCGGCGGCCGTCGTCTTATTATCTCCCGAGTATCACAGCGGCATGAGCGGCGCTTTAAAAAACGCCATCGATTTTTTAAGCAGGATCACTGGGCATACAAACCGGTGGCCATCATTGCCGCGGCGGGCGGAGGAAAAGGAGGCATGAACGCGCTGGCGAATATGCGGACGGTCATGCGGGGCGTCTATGCAAATGTCATCCCGAAACAGCTGGTATTAGACCCGATTCACATCGACATGGAGCGCCGGACCGTATCTGAGGATATGGCGGTCAGCCTGAAAGACATGATCGAAGAGCTGAATATGTTCACAAACACAAGAAATCCCGGCGTATGACGCCGGGATTGTTTTATGTCAAAATGGCTAATTGATCTTCATAAGCGAGCTCTGTCGCATGATCAATATACCCGAGAAGGGAATACAGCTCTTTTTCAAGCACCGCATGATCGTATTCGAAATGATACGCGTGCAGAAAGTGCTCAATACGCTTTGATAATAAATCATCTTTTGTACGAACCATCAAAATCAGCAAATTGTCCCATTGAGACCGGTGTGTGTAATACAAGGCTTTATCATAATCGGCATGATCCATCTTACGCTTCTCCTTTCAATGAGAAGTTCTCCGTTAGTTTATGCCGCCGAAGCCCGGATGCAACGGGGGAAAACTTGGTGTCCTTATCACTGCGGCATAGCAATATGAGGGAGACATAAAATAAAACCGCATATCCGTCTCTTCTTTGGACACGCTAAGATTGACAAAAAACGACTCAGGAGAACAAAAAGATGAAATCCCTTCCATTTGCGCTTGCCCTCTTGTTTTGCGGCATTCTCATTGCCTCTATCGCTGAAAAAGGGCATACAGAACACCTCGATCCGTCAGTTGAAAAATGGGAACAGCTCGCATGGAACCAGCTTGAACGTGAATACAAGGGGGCCGAGCTTACCGATTATTCGTACATGGGCCGTACAAAAGTGAACAGGGAACAGACGAAAGACGTGTTTCGCGTAACGGTGCAAACCGCAAAAGAAACGTTTTCATCCCGTGCTGAAGTGTATTTCCATCCCGTAACAAAACACGTGATCAGCATCAATATTTTCAGACTGTAAAAAAGCTGCACAGCCTTATGCGGCCGTACAGCTTATCAGATATCAGAAGAAACGTTTTGCGCCGAGGTAGCGCTGTTTCCAATAGGAATTGTTCATGCTGGAAATAACGACACCCGAATCGTTGGCATTAATAAACTGGCCGTTCCCGAGATAAATACCGACGTGGGAAGGTCCGGCTTTATAAGTTGAGAAAAAGACAAAGTCACCGACCGCCGGCTGGCTGACTGATGTCATCGTATTCCAGTAGCCTGCGGCTGAAAGTCTGGATACAGAAGTGACCTTATTGAGAACGTAATAAATGAAACCGCTGCAGTCAAAGCCTCTCGGCGTCGTCCCGCCCCATACATACGGTACGCCCAGCTGAGCTTTTGCGGCATCGATCATTACATTAATCTTCGCGCTTGTTGAACCTGTGCCGCCGGACTGATTCGGTGTCGTGTTTGTCTGCTGCCCGGTAATCGTCAGCTTCTGTCCGATTTGTAGAACGTCTGTTTTCAGATTGTTTTTCTCGCGGATCTGCTGGGCGGTTACATTGAACTTTTGGGCGATCACCCATAAAGAATCCCCGCTTTTCACGGTATATGTAGTGGTTTTCCCTGTATTTCCGGACTGGTTCGGAGCTGACGGTGAAGACGAAGAGCCGGAAGAAGACGTTTTGGTCAGCTTCAGCACTTGTCCGACCCGCAGCATGTCTGACGTCAGTTTGTTGATGCTTCTGATTTGCTGAACCGTCATATTGTATGCGTTTGCGATTTTCCAGAGTGAGTCTCCGCTTTTTACTGTATAGGAGGACGTTTGCGTCTGGTTTTTATTTTGGTTTGAATTGTCTTTTGACGGCGTGTTTCCCGAAGAAGACGTTCCTTTTGTTTTCAGGACTTGGTTTACGTAGATCGTATCCGTTTTTAAGTTGTTTAATACTTTGAGTTCCGCAATGGTCATATTGACGCTGTTTGCGATCTTCCATAGGGAATCGCCGAGTTTTACTTTATAGGTCCCGGAAGATGATGACTGATTTTTGCTGCTGTTTGAGCTGCTGCCCGGCGCGGTTTTTTTCTGATCGGTGCTTGAGGAAACTTTCCCCGTCACTTGCAGCTTCTGTCCGGCGCGGATTAAGTCGCTTGTCAGACCGTTCAATTTTTTCAGTTCCTGTACGGACATTTTAAAATCAGATGCGATCAGCCACAGCGAATCGCCGTTTTTCACTGTATAAACGCTTTTAGTCGTGCCGCTGTTCTTTGAAGATGGCTTTTTGCTGCCGGAATCTGATTTGCCGTTAGGGATGGTGAGCGTCTGCCCGATAGAAATAACGGTGGATTTTAGATGATTCGCTGATGTAATGGCATCCACGCTTGTATTGTAGTTTTGGGCAAGCTTCCATAATGAATCTCCGCTTTTAACCTTAATCGTTTGTGCTTCTGCCGGTGTTACAGCTAACGCAGACCCGACGATCGCAGATGCAGTCAAACCGACCGCTACCTTTTTTTTCATAGTGAATCTCCCTTTTCCTGCGATAATTTTTCTATCCCCATTCGTTGCAGCCGCAAGGTGAGGATATCAGTAATGATAATCTTTATATCGGCACTTGTCTGCAATCGTTTATCATATTAATAGAAATAGTCCTTTTTTCTTATGCCGGCATAAAAAAAAGAAGGAATGCGGACATTCCTTCAGCTTCTGAGCAGTCTCATAATCTCCTCTTTGTTTTTGACCAGATCCCTTAACGTATATTTGTCTAAAACGGCCAGGTAAGCTTGCAGGGCTTCATTCAGAAGGTTCTTTAAGTTGCAGGCGGGAGATATGATACAGAGATTTTTTTTGGAGTCAAAGCATTCTACGATGTTAAAGTCGTCTTCTGTATTTCGAACGACTTCTCCAATGTTTATGTCTTCCGGTGTCATTCCTAATCGAATTCCGCCTCCCCGGCCCCGGATCGTTTCGACATACCCGAGCTGGCCGAGACGGTAAATGACTTTCATGAGGTGGTTTTTAGAGATGGAATAAGTATCTGCGATTTCTTTTATGTTGGAAAGTTCGTCGGAATGTCTGGAAGCCAAAAAAATCAAAACGCGTAAAGAGTAATCGGTATAGTTCGTTAATTTCATAGAATGACCTCGAAAAAAGAGATTTTGCTTCTGTTACAGTCTATCATATATGAATCTAAAATGAAAAAAAAGGAATTTGCTCCCTTAACTTTTAAAAAAAACGTGCGCTCCTTCTGAGCACACGTTTTTTTCGTTAAGACATCGGCGGCTTACGATCGTCAGCCGATTGATGTTTTTCAATTTTGCGATCCAATTTTGCGAGATAACGGGAGGCAAATTCTTTTCCGCCAAGCCCGAATGAAAGTCCGAAGGCAAGCGCGAAACCGCCCAGAATCAGAATAAACGCGGCATTTACGATCGTGTCGGCGACACCGAGCTGATCCAGCGCCATAAAGATTGAGAGAGTGATAATGGTATATTTCGCAAGCGGCGCCAGGAATCTGAATTCCTTTCCGCTCAGCATGCCGGCAAGCAGCCTGCTGACGAGCTGTCCGGCCAAAAGTCCGATTCCGAGAATAAATACAGCGGCCAGAACATTAGGCAGGTAAGCGATAATACCGGTTGCGATAACGACGAGAAATTCGAGATGAACAAGCTGCAGCGCCTCTGCCGTAAAGAGCAGGACGATGATGATCTGAACAATCATGCCGACCGTCTGAGAAAGCGTCAGCTTCGGGGTGCCCGCCTGTTCAAAGCCCATTTTACCGAGAAGAGAGTCGAAACCGGCCCGGTGCAAGAGCCCGGATACAATGCTGTTGACCCATTTTCCGACCCAGATGCCGGCGATGATCAGCACAATACCGATGATGATATTAGGTAGCATTGTGAAGACCGTGTGCAGCATGGCTGACGCCGGTTCAGAAATACCCGCCACATCAAGCCGGTCAAGCGCAGAGATGATCACCGGAATGAAAATCAGCACGTAGACAATCGTTCCGATGATTGCCGACAGGCTCGTATCCTTCAGATAAATAGAAAGCCCCATACGTGCGGCGAGCCTTTCCGTGCCGATACTCGCCAGAAAGTTTGTGACGATATCACGGACGAGACGGGCAACAAGCCAGCCGATTAAAACAATCAGCGCCGCGGCGAATAATTTCGGTATAAAGGACAAAACGCTTTGGATCATATTTGTAAACGGCCCTGATACTCCGCTGATCTGGAGAGCGGACAAGACGCCGGGCAGGAACAAGAGCAAGACGAAGTAAAAAACGATTCGTGAAGCGGCCGTAACGGATCTGCTCATCTCCGCTTCTTCAGACACCATTGTCCATTTTCTGAGCCGGCCGTTTTCAGCGAGTTTCATGCCCGCTTTTTTGACGAGATAGCTGAAAAGCGAAGCGGCCGCCCAGCCCACGAGCAGAATCAAGCCGGCTTTTAAAACGCTCGGCACAGCCGCCGTTATCGCCGACAGCATGCTGACAAAAGGCGAAGCCACGGTTGTCAGATGCAGAATGTTAAAGAATAGAATAAAAACGATGATTAATGCGATAAAATAAATGACTTTACTGATGACTTTTTCTGAGGAATAGCGCGCCGGCTTTTTTTCGGCGAACAGCCTGTCGTCGATTTTTGTTTTTTGCAGGCCTTTGTATACGGCTTTTTCAATGATTTTGGCAATGCCCCAGCCGATAAGCAGGACGAGCAGTGCAATGATCAGATTCGGGAGTTTGCTGAGATACGTCGTAAGCATGTCTGCTGTATTCAAGTAGAATCGCTCCTTTTCTTTTTGGGGTATGGTGTGTGTTTTACCCACTTACATATAAAGCAAACGGGGCGGATGTGCCGAAAGTTTTCAGTCGGAAACCGGCCTGTTATTTCATCTTTTGAGAGGAGGGGTCATACATTATAAATAAGTCCAAGTAGGGGGGATTCGCTTGAACGCGGAGGAGACAAAAGGTTTACAGCGGGCAATTGAGGAAATAACCGATATTGCGAAGGGTTTCGGCCTTGATTTCTACCCGATGAGATATGAAATTTGCCCGGCTGAAATTATTTATACATTCGGCGCGTACGGCATGCCAACGAGATTCAGCCACTGGAGTTTCGGCAAACAATTTCATAAGATGAAACTCCATTATGATCTCGGTTTGAGCAAAATTTATGAACTTGTCATTAATTCCAACCCTTGCTACGCTTTTTTGCTGGACAGCAATTCGCTGATCCAAAATAAATTAATTGTAGCCCATGTTCTTGCCCATTGTGATTTTTTCAAAAATAACTGCCGCTTTCAAAATACGAACCGGGACATGGTTGAGAGTATGGCGGCTGCGGCGGAGCGGATTAAGCATTATGAAAGAATTCACGGGATAAAAGAGGTGGAGTCCTTTTTAGATGCCATTCTGGCGATTCAGGAGCATATCGATCCGTCGCTTGTCAGGCCGAAGCTGCTGTGGAGCGTCGATGACGAAGAGGAGGACGAAGAAGAAACCGCGGCATCGCCTTACGATGATTTATGGGGAATGGATAAGCCGAAGCAGGTGAAAAAGAAAAAAGGGAAAAAACCGTTTCCGCCCCGGCCGGAAAAAGATATTCTGCTGTTTATCGAGGAACATTCGCGAGAGCTTGAACCGTGGCAGCGTGACATCTTAACCATGATGAGAGAAGAAATGCTGTATTTCTGGCCTCAGCTGGAAACGAAAATCATGAACGAAGGCTGGGCATCCTATTGGCATCAGCGGATTATCCGCGAGCTTGACCTGACTTCAGATGAAGCCATCGAATTTGCGAAGCTGAACGCAGGCGTCGTTCAGCCGTCAAAAACGGGAATCAACCCGTATTATTTAGGGCTGAAAATTTTTGAAGACATCGAAGAGCGTTATGACAACCCGACAGATGAAATGAAAAAAACAGGGGTAAAGCCCGGTTCCGGCCGCGAGAAAATGTTTGAGGTCAGGGAAATTGAATCGGATATCTCATTTATCCGCAATTATTTGACGAAAGATCTCGTCATGCGTGAGGATTTGTATTTATTCCAAAAGCAGGGCAGGGACTATAAAGTGATCGACAAAGAATGGAAGGCCGTGCGCGACCAGCTCGTGAACATGCGGGTCAACGGGGGATTTCCTTATCTGACCGTCAATGACGGGGATTACCTGAAGAATAATGAGCTTTATATTAAACATTGGTATGAGGGAATTGAGCTTGATCTGAAATACTTGGAGAAAGTGCTGCCGTATCTGTACCAGCTGTGGGGCAGGAGCGTGCACATCGAATCTGTTCTTGAAGACAGAGAAGTGATGTTCTCGTATGACGGCAAAGGAGTGCACCGGAGATATCTGTAAAAGAAGAAAGGATGCGGGGAAACCCCCGCATCCTTTTTTATTTTCCGTGTTTCAGGATGTGAAAAATCTTTTTGGCCTGGTCCGTGTTGTTTAAAAGCCCCGTAAATGACTCTCTTCCCGGACCGTATGCGTAAACGGGAACTTCTTCGCCCGTATGATCGCCGGTTGTCCAGCCGCTGTTGGTTTTCGCATTAAAAAGCTTAATGATCGATTTGTAGACGCTCTTGTCAGCATCCTGTTTTGCGGCCGTTTCGATCTGTTTAATTTCAGCTTTTGACCATTTCAGGTCTGTATAACGCGCAAGCACGGAAGATACGGATTTGCCCGCTTTGATTTGGTCAGCCATAAATGCCGGGGTTTTCTTGGCGGCAAGAATCGGTTCAACATGCCAGTTTTTATCGTCATTTGCGCCGATCGTCAATCCGCCGGTGGTATGATCAGCCGTGGCAACGACAAGCGTATGTTTGTCCTTTTTGGCAAATGCGATCGCTGCTTTATATGCTTTTTCAAAATCCTTCATTTCACTCATTGCGCCGACTATATCATTGTCATGTCCCGCCCAGTCTATTTGGCTGCCTTCGACCATTAAGAAGAACCCTTTTTTATTCTTGTTCAGCCTGTCGATCGCCGCCGTTGTCATGTCTTCTAATGAAGGGACGGCGTTTGACCGATCGATTGCTTTATCGAGTCCGCCATCGGCAAACAGGCCGAGAATCTTCTTGTTACGATCTTTTTTCAGCTCCTGTTTTGATGTCACATAGCTGTATCCCGCTTTTTTGAAATCCTTTGTTACATTGCGGTCTTTACGGATAAAGTTTGATTTGCCGCCTCCGAGGAGCACATCGACTTTTTGTTTTCCGTTGATGCGGTCATCAAAGTAGCTGCTTGCGATGTCATCCATATTCTTTCGGGATTTGTTATGGGCTCCGAATGCCGCAGGGGTGGCGTGGGCAATCTCCGAAGTTGCGACAAGTCCGGTGGATTTCCCTCTTTGTTTCGCTTCTTCGAGGACGGATTTGACCCGCTTTCCTTTTTTATCGACTCCGATCGCCGCGTTATACGTTTTCACGCCCGTAGCCATTGCCGTGCCAGCCGCCGCGGAATCGGTAATATTGGAATCAGGATCGTCAGGATAAGTCATCATCATACCGGCGAGATTGGGGTCGAATGCCGTCAGTTTCATACCATCCGAAGGCTTTCCTTTGTTAATGACCGAACGGTAGGCGTTCATATAGGGAGCGCCCATTCCGTCGCCGACCATGAAGATGACGTTTCTGATCTCGTTTTTGTCAGGCTGTTTTTTTGCCGCAGCCTGTTCAGAGTGCTGAAACCCCGCGCCCGCAATCAGACCGGCTGTCAGCACGGATACGGCTGCCGCCGGCAGAAGTTTTGATCGAACCTGTTTAAATAGATTCATTCTCACTCGTCCTCCTTTAATCGTGTCTGCATGTCTAATGGTAGGGGGTGTTTGTAAAGAGCGCCTGTTTCTCCTGTAAATTTCAGGTGAAACATTGTTAGAAATGTAAATTCCGGTGTAACTTATGTTTTCAAGAAAGGGTGAAAACCATTCACTTTTTTGAAAAAGACGAGGATTTTTTTAACAAGGAGTTATTTGGAAAGTAAACTTCTTTGTTTTTCCAAAATACGAGGATCACAGGAAAAAAACATGACAAATTGACTCGTTTTTCGTCACGTTTGAAATCAAATTGAAATATTTAATACCCTTAAAAAATTTTTTCAAAAACGAATTAGTAAGAAATTTGTCACGGGAAGTCAAGTCTATTTCTAGTGGAAATTGAACCTTATAATAGGAAACAGATAAAAACTTTAAAAAAGAGACACATAAAATAGATAGAATCATTCGGGGAGGAAAATATGAAAAAGCAACTTGTTACAGCAACAACGGCAGTGGTTTTGGGGACGACTTTGTTTGCGGGCGCGGCGTCTGCGCAAACGATTAAGGTAAAAAAAGGCGATACATTATGGGGACTTTCAAATCGGTATGGAACGTCAATTAATTCCATTAAATCTGAGAACAAATTAAAATCGGATATCATTTACATCGGTCAGACGCTTTCGATCAACGGTAAATCATCTTCAGGTTCAAATTCGGGCAGCAAGTCATCATCGTCTACATATAAAGTCGTAAAAGGCGACAGCCTTTGGAAAATTGCGAATAAATATAAAATGACGGTAAACCAATTAAAAAGTTTAAACGGTTTAAAAACGGACCTGATCCGCATCGGGCAAGTGCTTAAAGTAAAAGGATCAACTTCCGGTTCAGCGTCTTCAGGATCTTCGTCATCAAAGAAGCCTTCATCCAGCCATAATATTGCACAGACGAGCCTGAATGTAAACAAGCTGATTTCTGATGCGCAATCTTTAATCGGCACGCCGTATGTATGGGGCGGAACTACGACTTCCGGCTTTGACTGCAGCGGATTTATCTGGTACCTGTTAAACAAACAGACGAGTGTCGGCAGAACAAGCACTGCGGGATACTGGAGCTCAATGAAGAGCGTGTACAGCCCGTCAAGAGGAGACTTCGTCTTCTTTACAACATATCAAGCCGGCCCTTCACACATGGGTGTGTACATCGGAAACAACAAGTTCATCCATGCCGGTTCTGACGGCGTCACAACAAGTGATCTGAATAACAGCTACTGGAAGCCGCGCTACCTGGGCGCGAAAAGATTCTAGCAGTGAGAGAAACCCGTTCATCCGAACGGGTTTTTTATTTAGACGGGGCAGAGCTCCATTTGTTTCACCTAAAAATGAAAATGTGATAAAAAATCTAAAAAGGTTTTCTTTTTTTCATTTTCATAGAGGGCGATGGCGTACGCGCCCGCGCTCGGCATCTGGGCGAATTCGCACGGAATTTCAATCATGCTGCCTGCGGCGAGTTCGGACCGTACCGCTGACAGCGGCAGAAATGAGACGCCCAGCCCCTCTTTAATAAATCGTTTCGTAATATGCGTCTGTGTCACCTTCATTGTTCTGACGAAAGGGAACTGTATTCTGACCTGGCGGAGCAAATCATCCCAATAGTCAGGATGGTTATGGGTCAAAAGCAGATATTGTCCGAACAGGTCTTTCACTTCATCCGCCTTCCCTGTCCCGGGTTTTCGGCCGGGTGGCGCGACGAGGACAACGGGGTCATTGTACAGGGGGCGGCAAGTGAGGGAAGATGATTGCACCTTTAAGCAGCTCAGTCCGATATCGGCTGAGCCGTTTCTGATTTGAGAGGCGATTTCTTCCGATTCGAAAATGGTGACCGTCATTTCGGTTTCTTTATTGTCCTCTGTATAACGTTTCATGACAGACGGGAGAACGGTGTCGGCGATAAGCGGCGAAACAGCGAGTGTCAGCGTGTGCGAGTAGCCCTGGCGCACCCTGTGCAGCTCCGCCATGCTGTTTTCATAGTCTTCCAAAAGTCTCATGGCAAACGGCACGTATGCTTTTCCTTCTTCCGTCAATTGTATTTTCCGGCCGCTCCGCTGAAACAGCTTGCAGCTGATTTCTTTCTCTAATAATTTTATATGAACGGTGACGGTCGGCTGAGATAAAAAAAGCGTTTCCGCCGTTTTTCTGAAATTCTCATATTTTGCCGCGGTGACGAAGGTGTGAAGCCATTTAAAATCCATAGATGCACTCCTCTGATTAAAAGTTTTAATTAATTCCCTTAAAAATATTCATTATTTTTTAAATATTATATTTACTATAATAACAGAAAGAGGATAAGGGGGAATGAAATTGATTTATCGTGGATTGAAAGGGATTACTTGTGCAGAAACGGCGATCAGCCACATTGACGGAGAAAAGGGGCATTTAATATATCGCGGCTATGACGCGAAGGATATCGCATTGCAATTCAGTTTTGAAGAAGCGGCGTATCTCATTTTGAACGGGGCGCTTCCTGATGAGCGGCAATTGCTTGCGTTTCAGGAAGAACTTGCAGCCGAGCGCGGGCTTCCGAAACATTTGATCGGCTTACTGGAAACGCTTCCGGATGAAATGGACGACATGGCGGTGCTGAGAACGGCTGTTTCGGGTTTGGGCACAGATTCATTTACATATCCGCCCAAGCCGGAAGAAGCGATTAAACTGATTGCCGTCACACCGACGATTATTGCGTACAGATACCGCCGTAAACAAGGGCAGGAAGCGCTGTCACCCGAGGCGCGATACGGACACGTTGAAAACTATTTGTATATGCTGACAGGCAGGCAGCCGTCCGCAGCCCAAAAGAAAGCGCTTGAGACGTATATGATTCTGGCGATGGAACACGGGATGAATGCATCGACTTTTTCAGCGAGAGTCACGGTTTCGACTGAATCGGACTTAGTGTCTGCCGTCACTGCCGCACTGGGTACGATGAAAGGGCCGCTGCACGGAGGCGCGCCTTCAGGCGTCACGAAAATGCTTGAAGACATCGGGGAAAAAGAAAATGCAGAAGCGTATTTGACAGCGAAGCTTATGAGGGGAGAACGCCTGATGGGCTTCGGGCACAGGGTGTACAAAACAAAAGACCCGCGGGCGGAAGCGCTGCGCATAAAGGCTGAAGAAGTGGCGGGAAATGATCCGTCGCTTGACTTGGCGCTTTATGTGGAGAAGGAAGCCATCCGCTTGTTAGAGCAATATAAGCCCGGACGGAAGCTGTATACGAATGTGGAGTTTTACGCAGCGGCTGTGATGCAGGCCATTGATGTCGACAATGATTTATTTACGCCGACCTTTTCAGCAAGCAGAATGGCAGGCTGGTGCGCACATGTGCTTGAACAGTCCGCTGACAACATGATTTACAGACCGTCTGCGAAATACACCGGCGCTTTTCCCGAAACGGCTCAGCAGCTTTAATTACCGGCATATTTGTCCGTTTAACTCCCCGCACTGCGTGGTATCGTCTCAGTAATACCAATTGCAGGAGTGTGAGAATATGAATCCGATGGACAGACAGACGGAAGGACAAAAGCCGCAGGTGCAAAACCGCCAGCCCGGCATTGAGTCAGACATGGAGCCAAAACCGCTCTTGGAGGACCCGGATGTAAAAGGATCGGGCAGATTAAAAGGAAAAATCGCCGTCATCACGGGCGGAGACAGCGGCATCGGCGCAGCGGCTGCGATCGCTTACGCGAAGGAAGGGGCGGATCTTGCCATCCTGTACCTAGACGAACATGCCGATGCCGAGAGAACGAAAAAGCGTGCGGAAGAATACCAGGCCGAATGCCTGTTAATTCCGGGAGACGTCGGTGATGAGGCGCATTGTCAGAAGGCGGTCCGGCAAGTCTTAGATCACTACGGAAAAATAGATATTCTCGTTAATAATGCGGCTGAGCGCATCCGCAAAACGGGATTCTTGATATTACGGCTGAACAGCTGGAGAAGACATTCCGTACAAACATGTTTTCTATGTTTCATATGACTAAAGCTGTGCTGCCTCATCTCAAAAGAGGGAGCGCCATCATTAATACAACGTCGATTACCGCTTATCAGGGAGACACATCATTGATCGACTATTCGTGCACGAAAGGCGGCATCGTTTCCTTTACGCGTTCAATGGCGATGTCATTGGCCGATCAGGGGATCAGAGTAAATGCGGTGGCCCCCGGGCCGATCTGGACCGCCCTGATTCCGGCAACGTTTACTGAAGAAAAGGTGGAAAAGCACGGTCTGGACACTCCGATGGGAAGACCGGGACAGCCTGCGGAACACGCCGGAGCTTACGTGCTTCTGGCTTCAGACGAATCTTCCTATATGACGGGGCAAACCATTCACGTAAATGGCGGCAGGTTTATTTCAACATAATACGCAAGTCTTATCCCGCGCTTTTAAAAAGTGCGGGATTTTTATTTGATTACATATGAATACGATTTTTAAAAAATGGAAGTCTCCAGCCGAATCACTAATGTTAATATTTCACAGCAGAGAATCCGCTGAGTTCTGTTTTATGAAAACTGAAATAATATATAGAATTTTCAAAAAGTTATTTTCATTTTTATATTTTTCGCTATAATATGATGTAGGAGAAAGGAATGATGTGCTGAAACATTTCATGCGAAAAATAAGAATTTAGTCATTATTGCTATTGTTATCTGAATATTCTAACATATATTGATTTACAAGGAGTGAAGCAGATGAAGGGGAGCATATTCAGAAAGAAAAGCATTCAGGACCTGCTTGCCGCAACGGGCGGGGAAAAGTCGCTGAAAAGAGAGTTAGGGGCCTTTGATCTGACCCTTCTGGGGATAGGGGCCATCATCGGAACGGGAATTTTTGTATTAACCGGAACAGGAGCTGTCACGGCGGGGCCGGGGCTGACTGTTTCATTTGTCATCGCCGCTCTTGCATGTTTATTTGCGGCTTTGTCATATGCCGAATTTGCTTCAAGCGTCCCGGTTTCCGGTTCCGTCTACACGTTTACTTATGCGACACTGGGTGAACTTCTCGCATTTATCATCGGATGGGATTTAATCTTGGAATATATGCTCGCCGTCAGCGCGGTTTCGGTCGGCTGGTCCGGCTATTTTCAATCATTCTTGGCGGGCTTCGGCATTCATCTTCCGACTGCATTAACGGCCGCGCCGGGATCCATTAAAGGCACGGTCACATTCTTTAATCTCCCCGCATTTGTTATCGTGCTTGCGATTACATTCCTCCTCTACTTAGGCATTAAGGAATCGAAGCGGGTCAATAATATTATGGTCATTTTGAAGGTTCTGGTTGTTCTATTGTTTATCGCCGTTGCGGCCGTATATGTCAAACCTCACAACTGGCAGCCGTTTATACCGATGGGGTTCGGCGGTGTTTTCAGTGCCGCGGCGCTCGTTTTCTTCTCTTTTATCGGTTTTGACGCCGTCTCTTCCGCCGCTGAAGAAACGAAAAATCCGGCGAAGGATCTGCCGAAAGGAATTATCTTTTCATTAATCGTCTGCACTGTGCTGTATGTGACCGTATCGGCGATTATGACGGGCGTCGTTCCGTTTGCCCGCTTTGAAGGCGTTGACCATCCCGTGTCTCTCGTCCTGCAGATGGCCGGACAGAATTGGGTGGCCGGGATTATTGATATCGGTGCAGTGTTGGGAATGACAACGGTGATGCTCGTCATGCTGTACGGCCAGACGAGGGTGATGTTTGCCATGTCCCGTGACGGTTTGGTGCCGGGGGCGCTTTCAAAAGTCCATCCGAAGCATAAAACGCCGCACGTGGTGACATGGGTGTTCGGCATCCTGTCGGCATTACTCGGCTCACTCGTCCCGCTTGATGAGCTGGCGAAGCTGGTGAACATCGGCACGCTTGCCGCATTTGTCCTGATTTCAGTAGCGGTTATCGTATTGAGAAAGAAACAGCCTGATCTGCCAAGAGCTTTTAAATGTCCGGGGGTTCCCTTTATTCCGATATTATCCATTCTGTTCTGCGTATTTTTGATTATTAACCTTGGCGCCACCACCATATTCCGTTTCTTTATCTGGCTGATCATCGGTCTGGTGATTTATTTCTTATATTCGAGAAAGCATTCGAAATTAAACGGGGATTTGTAAGGAGCGGCACCCGCCGCTCCTTTTTATTTTTCGGAATAATGAAACATATTGAAATGGGCTTAAGTTATCGCAGCGAATAAGGGATAATATAGGGCGGAAGGGAAGTGGAAAGTCGTGTCTGACCAAAAAAGGGTTCAATGGGCCTCAAAAATAGGATTTATTATGGCCGCTGCCGGTTCGGCGATCGGCCTGGGAGCCATTTGGAAGTTCCCTTACGTAGCGGGTACGAACGGAGGAGGCGCTTTTTTTCTTGTATTCGTCCTCTTTACCGTGCTTTTAGGCTATCCGCTTTTGCTCGGTGAATTTATTTTCGGAAGACGGAGCCAGACAAATGCGATTGATGCCTACAAACAAGCCGCGCCGAAGTCGGTATGGCACCTCACGGGTTATGTGGGTGTGGCGGCCTGTTTTTTAGTTTTGTCTTTTTACAGTGTTGTCGGCGGGTGGATTTTGCTTTATGTGTTAAAAACTGTTACGGGTTCTTTATCCGGGCTCACTCAGGAGCAGTACGGAACGGTGTTCGGGACGGTCATTGAAAATCCGATCCAGACTCTCGCCGCGCAGCTTGTATTTATGATCTTGACAGTGGCGGTCGTCGCAAAAGGCGTGCAGAAAGGGATTGAACGTGTCAGTGCGGTGCTGATGCCGGTTTTATTCGTGCTGTTTCTATTGCTTGTGCTGCGATCAGTCACGCTCGATCATGCCGTTGAGGGGATTAGATTTTTATTGGTTCCGCACTTTGAAGATTTGACGCCGGAATCCATCCTATATGCTTTAGGACAGGCGTTCTTTACATTAACGCTCGGCGTTTCGGTCATGGTGACATACAGTTCGTATCTGCCGAAAACCCAAAACCTTCCGGGATCGGCGGGTTCCATTGTTGTGATGAATGTGCTCGTCACGCTGTTTGCGGGACTGGCCATTTTTCCGGCGGTTTTTTCGTTCGGCTTTAAACCGGATGAAGGGCCTACACTGCTGTTTACCGTACTGCCGGCTGTGTTTGACCGGCTGCCGTTCGGCTCGCTGTTTTTTATCAGCTTTCTGGCGGTCTTTTTCTTCGCCGCGCTGACTTCGGCCTTTTCGATGGTGGAAATTATCGTAGCGACTGTCGGGAAAGGTGATGAAACGAAAAGGAAGAAGCTGTCGTGGACAAGCGGTCTGCTCATTTTCTTAGTCGGAATTCCGTCCTGTTTATCATACGGTGTTCTCGGTGATGTTCATTTGTTCGGAAAAACGTTTTTTGATCTAGCGGATTTCACAGTGAGCAATGTGCTGATTCCGCTCGGCGCTTTATTAATATCAATCTTCATCCCGCTGAAAATACCGAAGCGGGAGCTGTTCGCCGAGATGAAAAGCGGTTCCGCCATCGGCTATCGTTTCTTTCAGGTGTGGTATTTCCTTCTGAAATATCTCGTGCCGCTGGCTATCATCGTCGTATTGCTGCATTTAATCGGCGTTCTTTCATTTTAAAAAAACAGGCCCCCGTAAAAGGGCCTGTTTTTATGTTTAAAAACCGAATTGCAGATTCGTATCAACGGCAACGATCGTATATACACAAACAATGACGAAAAGGTTGAGGATGACACCGAGCAGTCCCGGGCCCGTCCGTCCTTTTTTAATAAACAGCTCAATGATGCCGAACGGCACGGCGGCCATCGCAAACGGCAGCATCTGATAAGAATAGAAAGTCACATTGCTGATGATTGCCACGTTCAACAGCAGCAGCGACAAAATCGCGGTACCGACTGATATCCAGCCGAAAACATTATGCTCTTTAAAAATTCTTACCAATTCCATAATTCCACCTCACCGATGTTTGCTGCTTTTACTGTTTTATTTTTCAGCAGACGTTCGATTTCTTTTGTCGGCCCCGTCACGACAGAGCCGTATACGTTCATTCCGTGATGTTCAACATAGTCGATTCGGCTGCCAAGATTCATGTCTTTGCGTTTCGATATTGCATGAGCCCATTTTTTATGGCGGGACATAAATTCAAGGGCATTGATAAATTGTTCACGGTCTGTCTGTCCTTGCGTTTCGAAAGAGGACACCATCTTGGAATCTTTCCCGGGAAATCCTAACGGCTCGGCATAAGGACTGTCTTTCAGATTTTTCTCCGTTTCGACCGCGTTCCATAAAAACTTCACATCGTATTTTTTAAAAGTTGAATATACTTGAGAAGAAGGGTAGGCCCGGTCATAAGAAAGATAGACCTCCGCCACGCTTCCTTCAGGCAATTTTTTTAATGTCTGTCCGGCTTTGTCAATCGTGCGTTCCTTTAAGCCCGAAGGATGGGCGAAATAATGCTTTGCCTGTGCCGCGTCTAGATCATAGTAGTTAACGGCAGGCGATTTGACCGTATCTAAAAACATTTCAATCCGTTCTCCGCCGACGGATTTCGTTTTTGTGCCGATCTGCTTTTGCAGCGGAAACTCTGTATTCATTCCAAACAGCTTCACCTGGCTTTTCAGTCCGGAGGTATCGACGAGGACGTTCGGCATGGTGGTCGCGACCGTCACGGCCGCGGTTTCCATTAATTGATTGCCTGTGCTTTCCTTTCCTCCCAGACCGTAATAGAGGTAGCTTCCCAAAGTGCAAAGCGGCAAAATCATCAAAGTGGAGATGACGGCGAGAACTGAAATCCGCAAATACGATTTGCGTTTTCCGTATGACAAAATGGCCTTCTGTTTTTCCGGGCTGATGCCGACGTCCCATTCCCGGTCGTCCTGCATTTCGCTTTCAATCAACTCCTGATAGACTTCCAGCTTTTCCAGCTCTTCTTCAAAGGCGGCCATTTCCCGGTCGCTCATTTCTCCATTTTTGTATTGGTAAAAACGCTTTTTAAATTCTTCATTCATCATTAACACCTCTATTATAAAGTGCTTTCAGCCGCTGTCTGGCACGAAATAAAACACTTTTAAAATTAGCCTCTGAAATATTCATAATATGGGATGCTTCTTTGTAATTCAGTTCTTTTAAATAATACAGTGTTAAGGCCTCCCGATAATTGTCGGGAAGTTCGGACATATACCCTGTCAGCACTTCCTTGATTTCAATCTGATGAGCCGGGCTTTGAACAGCCGTCTGAAAAAGGCTCCCAATTAAGTCATCGGAAATGGTCACTTCCTTTTTATGTTTTCTGACATAATCTATAAACGCATTTCTCGCCACTTGAAAAAGCCATGGCTTTACTTTGCTGTGGTCGTAGGAGTGAATGTGTATGTATGCCCTCATAAAGGTTTCCTGCAGCAAATCTTCAGCGAGATGCTTGTCTTTTGTCATGGAGAGCAGGAACCGGTAAACATCATTCATATACATTTGGTAAATTTCATCGATCGTCACTGCCTTTTCTCCCCTCTATGTTATACACGCATAAGAAAGGTTTAAAGTTGCACGTTCCATGCAAACGGCTTAAATTCATTTTCACCTCATCAAACACCATTTCTCTATAGTACCCAAAATCCGTCATAAAAGATAGAGATCGGCGGAGGAAAAATATATTTATTAGTACCAGGTAATAAAAAATATTGTTATAATAGAGAGAGAACACTTTTGATCATTACAACAAAGGAAGTGCGTTATGTATAAGTTTTGTGCAAATGCCATCAAATTCATTCTTTCTCTGCGCGGAGGAGTCAAAGTATACAATAAAGAGAATCTTCCGTCTGATAAAGGATTCGTTATCGCGTGCACGCATGCGGGCTGGGTGGACGTCCTCACGCTCGGTGTCGGGATATTGCCCCATCAGATTCATTATATGGCGAAAAAAGAGCTGTTTCAGAAAAAGTGGATCGGAAGTTTTTTAAAGAAGATTCACGCGTTTCCGGTTGATCGTGAAAATCCGGGTCCGAGCAGCATTAAAACGCCGATTAAGCTTCTGAAGGAAGGGAAGATTGTCGGGATTTTTCCGAGCGGCACGAGAACTTCTGAAGACGTCCCGCTGAAAAGAGGGGCCGTGACCATCGCCCAAATGGGGAAAGCGCCGCTCGTTCCGGCCGCATATAAAGGGCCGTCTACGGGAAAAGCGCTGTTTAAAAAGGGAAAAATGCGGCTTATCATCGGCGAGCCGATTTTTTTGGAGGACTTTTCCGATCTTGCGCCGAAGGAGAGGCTTGCGGCCATGACAGAAGAGCTGAATGCCAGAATTAAAGAGCTTGAGAAAAAACTTGAACAACTGTAAATGAAAAAAAGCTTGCCGTCTGTATCAGACGCGCAAGCTTTTTTGTTATGCTTCTTTTTGTTCGGCGGTTTCCAGCAGTTCATCAAACGCCAGTTTTTTCACTTCGATATATGCGACGTGGTGGCCGTCAATTTCATTAATGATAAATTCGCAGCCTTCTTCGATAATCGAGTCGTATTGTTCGACGTCGTATTTCTGGGTAAGGAACCAGCCGCCGATGGTGTCGACCTCGTCATTTTCTAAATGGATGCCGAGGAGTTCGTTCACTTGATCAATCAGGACCTTGCCGTCAAGCATGTAATGGCCGTCGCCGAGTTTGCGGATTTCATTGATTTCATCGATATCAAATTCATCACGGATTTCCCCGACGATTTCTTCAATAATGTCTTCAACGGTGACAAGCCCCGCGGTTCCGCCGTATTCATCCGACAGAATCGCCATATGAACCCGTTCCTTCTGCATTTTTACAAGCAGATCGTGAATCGGTGCCGACTCAATCACATGGATGATCGGATTGACAAAATCCGTAATGGGCGAGTCGACTGATACTTCGCCGCTGATGCAGGCGGTCAGCACCTCTTTAATGTTAATAACGCCGATAATATTATCTTTGTCACCCTCTTCGACAGGGTACCGGGTATATTTTTCAATCTGAATGATATCCATCATTTCAGAAATTTTGATATCATGCGGCAGACTGACGATTTCCGTACGCGGAATCATGATTTCTTTTGCAAGTCTGTCGTCAAATTCAAAGATTTTGTTCACATATTTAAATTCAGACTGGTTGATTTCACCGCTTTTATAGCTTTCCGATAAAATGATGCGCAGCTCTTCTTCAGAGTGGGCAAGCTCATTTTCAGACACCGTCTCCAGACCGAACATCTTCGTTAAAAGACGGGCGGAGTTGTTCAGAAGCCAGATAAACGGGAACATGATGCGGTAAAACCAAATGAGCGGTTTCGAAAACAGCATTGAAACGGCTTCCGCTTTCTGGATGGCGACTGTTTTCGGCGCCAATTCTCCCACGACCACGTGTAAGAATGTAATGATCGCGTAGGCGAGAATAAATGAAATAATATGCGATAATGAGCTTGGTACGTTTATCTTTGTGAAAAGCGGATGAAGCAAGCGTTCAATCGTTGATTCGCCTAAGACACCAAGACCGATGGAAGTCAATGTTATGCCGAGCTGGCACGCCGATAAATACTCATCTAAATGCGTGGTCACTTTTTTGACACCGATTGCGGCTTTATTTCCTTCTGCTATAAGCTGGTCAACCCGTGAGCCTCTGATTCTGATTATCGCAAACTCAGATGCTACGAAAAATGCCGTCAGCGCGATTAAAACCGCGACTAAAATCAAATTCACAATGTCCAATTAGAACCTTCACTTCTTTTGGGAAGATGAAGGTAACACCTCCTGTTAGTAAGATAATGGTTTAACTTAACAGCAGCATAAATGATTGAAGCACTGCAAGCTTTTCAGGAGCCAGCCTTTTTTTCAGCTGGGCGCGCTCCTCTGGTTCAAGCTTTTCAAACCGATTCAAGATCCCGGAGATGTTTTGATTCATGTGATCAATTTCCGATGCCAGATTTCCAACATCGTCAGGCAGGGCTGAAGAGGGAAACTGGTTCTCCAGTCGATCTTTTATATCAGACAGGGCCAATCGCTGCTTTTTACAAGCGACTATAAACTTTAACCGATTAAGTGCAAGTGTATCGTAGTAACGATAGTTCGAACAAGACCTGTCAGGCTTTAAAAGCCCGAGGTTTGTGTAGTAATCCACCGTGCGTTTCGTTACACCGGCAAGCTCTGCTAATTCACTGATGCGATAAGTCTCAGCCCCATCTAAATCCCTCCCCAACCATCACGTTATAGTTATGAGAATAGTTTAATATATGAAGGGGAGTTTGCACAAGTTTATTGTTTTCCGTCTTTCTCCTGAAACGGGGCGGCAGGCTGTCTGAAAAAGCGTTGACTGCGCCATGTAAATCTTTCATAATCATTGTAAATAGAAACGGCAGAAAAAGACAGAAGGGACAGATGACAGTGGCCGGTTTATCACGGGAAGTGACACAGAATCTGGAGAAAGGTTCATGGATACGCAAACTATTTGATGAAGGCGCTCGGCTGAAAAAAGAGTTCGGCGCCGATAAGGTGTTTGACTTTTCGATAGGAAATCCGGTTGCGGAGCCGCCTGAAACATTTAAAAAGGCGCTATGCGAAGCGGCTGAAACAGGACGGCACGGATACATACAAAACCAAGGGCTTCCGGAGGCGAGAGAAAAGGTTGCCCGCTTTTTGTCAGAGCGGTTTCAGACAGAAATTTCCGCCAGGCATACAGTTATGACGGTCGGAGCCGGCGGGGCGCTGAATGTCGCGCTGAAGAGCATTTTAAACCCGGAGGAAGAAGTCATCCTTCTTTCGCCTTATTTTGCGGAATATAAAGCGTATGTTGAAAATTACCGCGGCAGACCCGTCATCTGCCCGCTAACTGACTCATTTGAGATTGATATTGAAGCGGTTAAAGGTGCGATCACCCCCCGTACGAAAGGACTGATCGTTAATACGCCGCATAATCCGACGGGGACTGTGCTCAGCCAGAAAAACCTTAACGAATTAGGCGCCTTATTAAAAGAAGCCGAAGAGCGGAACGGCCAAAGCATATTTATTTTATTTGATGAACCGTACAGCCAGCTGATCTATGGAGAAGAGCAGGCGAATCCGTTTCAGGCGTATCACCGCGTGATTTTAGTCAGTTCGTTCAGTAAAGATCTCGGCATTGCGGGGGAAAGGCTCGGGTATATCGCGGCGGACGCCCAAATGCCTGAGGGCGATCTTCTGACGGATGCGTTCGTTTTCTGCAACCGGACGCTCGGCTTTGTGAACGCTCCGGTCATGATGCAGCGCGCCGTGGCGAAAATGGATGATCTTTCGATTGACGCTGAACCTTACAGAAAGCGGAGAGACCTTATGGTGGACATCCTCACAGAAGCCGGCTTCGAATTTGAAATGCCGAAAGGAGGCTTTTTCGTCTTTCCGAAATCACCGATTGAAGACGAAGTGGCGTTCTGCATGCATGCCGCACAGAAATACAAACTATTGATCGTACCCGGCAGCGGATTTGGAAAAAGCGGCTATTTCCGATTATCTTTCAGCGTGCCTTCGGAACAGATCAGATATTCGCGCGATATTTTCAAAGCACTGTATCAAGATTTTTCTTCATAGCTTCCAATACATAAAGATGGGAGAACGGACACATGTCGAGGAGAAATAATGGCACGTCAGACATCAGCATTACAGGAATCGGAGTCTTAACCGCGGTCGGACAAGGCAAGGAGGCGTTTCTCGCTGCGCTCATGGAGGGGCGGCACGCCTTTGATGTGATGAAACGCCCCGGCCGGCAGAAAGGCAGTTCGTTTATCGGCGCGGAGCTTAGCGAATTAACGCCGCCGGACGCGCTGTCGAAGCGCTTGTACCGAAGGGCCGCATTATCAGGAAAGACGGCGCTTATCGCTTTATATGAAGCGTGGCATGACGCTCAATTAGACGGCGCTGATCACAGCCGCACCGGTCTGATCATCGGCGGGTCGAATATGACGCAGCGCGAATTACTGCAGGCCTTTGAGAAAAACGGTGAAACACCGCAATTTGTAAATCCGACATACGGGCTTTCTTTTATGGATAGTGATTTGTCGGGGCTTTGTACGGAGCAATTCGGGATAAAAGGGCCGGCCTTTACGGTCGGCGGCGCGTCGGCAAGCGGCCAGGCGGCGGTTATCCAGGCTGCTCAAGGAATCAAAGGAGGCCTGTTTGACCGGTGCATCGTGATCGGGGCGCTGGCCGATCTGTCGTACATGGAGTGTCACGCTCTCCGTTCTTTGGGAGCGATGGGCACTGATACATACGCTGAACGGCCTGAAGCCGCCTGCCGCCCGTTTGACCGGCATACGGACGGGTTTATATTCGGAGAGGCGTGCGGGGCGATTGTGCTGGAGCGCGCTGAATCTGCCGAAGAGAGGGGCGCACGATCGTGGGCCGGCTTAAAGGGCTGGGGGATGGCTTCCGATGCGAACCGCAACCCGAATCCTTCAGCAGAGGGCGAAATGACGGTGATCCGCCAGGCGCTGGAGCGGGCCGGTCTTTCAGCGAAAGAGATCGATTACATCAACCCGCACGGCACCGGTTCGCCGATCGGAGATAAGACTGAATGCCGGGCGCTTTCTGAAAGCGGCCTGTCGCACGCGCGGATTAATGCGACAAAATCGATTACCGGACACGGTCTGAGTGCGGCCGGAACGGTGGAAATCATTGCTGTTCTCTTGCAAATGCGGGAAAACAAGCTTCATCCGATCCGAAACTTAACGGAGCCGATTGACGATTCATTTCAGTGGGTGACCGACGGGCCGAGCGTCCATACCGTACACCATGCGTTAAGCTTAAGCATGGGATTCGGAGGGATTAATACGGCGCTTTGTTTAGAAAATCATTTCCGAAGCAGATAACGGCAGCCTTCTTTTTGAAGGCTGTTTTTATATGATGAAAAATCTGAAAATGATGAAAGAATGGAGTTGTGATACAATAAACTATACAAATGACAATCATGCTTTGACTTAGGAGGTGGCAGGATGGGGCCCTCTGTGTAGTCAATCACCCATTTCGTTCCTCTCGCTTAAGAAAAAACGATGAAATCAGGAGGTGACGTCCTTATCCTTCAATTCGGGATAAGGTGAAATGGACGATATTGACAGTTTGATTTTAATCGGTGTGCTCATTGCGTTAACGGCATTTTTCGTGGCGAGTGAATTTGCAATCGTCAGAGTGAGGAGATCCAGAATCGATCAGCTCATCTCAGAAGGAAACAGACGGGCGGTGCTCGCAAAGCGTATCATTACGGATCTTGATGAGTATTTATCCGCCTCGCAGCTTGGCATTACACTCACATCCATCGGGCTCGGCGTACTGGGAGAGCCTGCATTTGAGCGGATGCTTCATCCTGTGTTTCAGGGCATGGGGCTGCCGGATTCAGCCGAGCATGTGATTGCTTTTGCTGCGGCGTACGGGCTGATTACGTTTTTACATGTCGTCGTCGGTGAGCTTGCGCCTAAAACGGTTGCGATTCAAAAAGCGGAAAAGCTGACGTTATGGATTGCCGGACCGCTTCGGTTATTTTACGTGTTCATGTTCCCGTTTATTTGGGTGCTGAACGGCTCCGCGAGAATTCTGACCGGTTTGGCCGGATTAAAGCCGGCATCTGAGCATGAAGGCTCCCACTCTGAAGAAGAGCTGCGGATCCTGCTGTCAGAAAGTTTAAAAAACGGAGAAATCAATCCGTCTGAATATACATTTGTGAATAAAATTTTTGATTTTGATAATCGGATCGCCAAGGAAATCATGATCCCGAGAAAAGAAATCGCGGCTGTTTCCACTGATATGGACGTGCCGGAAATGCTTGATATGATGCTGAAAGACAAATATACGCGCTGGCCCGTAACGGACGGGGACAAAGACAGTGTCATCGGTATGATCAATACGAAGCATCTCTTTTCAGATCTGCTGTTTATGACAGAAGATGAAAAAGCGGAAGTATCCATCATGTCTTACGTGCGCCCGGTGATTGAAGTCATCGAGACGATCCCGATACACGACCTGCTGATAAAAATGCAGAGAGAACGGATTCATTTGGCGATATTGTCTGATGAATACGGCGGAACGTCCGGTCTTGTGACGACCGAAGACATACTTGAAGAAATCGTCGGCGATATCAGAGACGAATTTGATGAGGACGAACAGCCGCAGATTCAAAAGCTGTCCGAACGCCATTATGTGCTGGACGGAAAGGTTCGGATCGATCAGGTGAATCATCTTCTCGGCGCAGAGATTGAAGAGGAAGTCGACACGATCGGCGGTCTTGTGCTGAAACGGAATATTGACATTTGTGCGGGTGAGTCGATACAAATCGGGGGATACACTGCCCTCATATTAGAAATGGACGGCCGGTTTATTAAACAGCTTGAACTCAAAGAAGAACAGGGCCGCCCGGGCGGTCAGGGGACAATAAACCGCCCGCTGCCCGTGCCGGAAACGGTCATGCTTCATAACGCAACCTTGAGCGAAAAATAAGCTCAAGGTTTTTTTAAATGGATATCATAACAAAGCCGCACCAGAACGCCAAAAGGCTTCCGGCTGCTGAAACAGCGATGTAGAGCAGGCTTTCCTTTATGCGGTTGTTCATCATCAGCTGCACGGCTTCAATACTGAAGGTGGAAAAGGTCGTAAACGCACCGAAAAAGCCCGTCGCGATGATGACGCCGGCAGAAGGATTATCCAGACCCAAGCCGGTGAATATGCCGAGGCCGAAGGAGCCGAGCAGGTTGACCGCAGCCATTCCAAGCGGAATCGGAAAACCTTTTGTTCTTTCTGAAATTGTCTTACCCAGCAGAGAACGTAATACCGCTCCGATACCCGCCGCGATAACCATCAGGACAATCGTCATGGCGTATCATGCCCCCTTCCCGCTGCGTGAAGGGCAATCCGCCGTCCCCAAAAAATGCCGGCGTATGCAAGGGCAAGACCAGCGAATAAAGTCGCGGCAGCATAACAAAAAGCCGCTGCGGGAGACGATTGCAGCAGAAAAATGGTTTCTTTTGCGAAGGTTGACATCGTCGTGAAACCTCCGCAAAAACCGGTTCCTAAAAAGGCGGTCAAAAGAGGGCGTTTAGCCCGAATGATGAAATAACCCGTAATAAGACCGAGTAAAAGGCTTCCCGCCGCGTTTTCGAGGAAAGTGGCACCAGGGAAAGATCCGCTGTGAATGTGCGCGCTCATTTCAAAGCGGAGCAATGCGCCAAGCGCGCCTCCGATAAAAATTGCGATGTATTGTTTCATATCAGCCATCCTTAGAAATAATATCCGGAAAATCAGTTACAATGCCGTCAACTGCCATCATTTGCAGCTTTTCGGCCGTCTTGTGATTTCTGACCGTCCAGGCAAATACTTTCAGACCGTGTTTGTGAGCGGTGGAAATCAAGAACCGATTCAGGCGGGTATATTTAATATTGACATAATTTGCGGCTGATTTGTAAGCGGCCAGCTGGCTTTTGGAAAACATCCCGAAGCTGGGTCTTGCAATAATTGCAGTCGGAACGGACGGATACATGTCGTGAAAGGTCTGAATCGACTTGAGACTGAATGATTGAACGATAGGGTGGATGGAAAAGGTAAACCTGCTTAACAGCTGGCCGACTGCTTTTTCAAGACCGACTTGAGAAATGTGCCCTTTCAGTTCAATTAAAAAACCGATTTCAGAATGATAACGCTTCAGAACCTCTTCGAGCAGGGGAATCCGCTCCCCCTTAAACTCAGCCCCATACCAGCTGCCGGCGTCCAGAGACTGCAGCTTCTTCAGCGTAAAATCTTTTACAAAACCGGAGCCGTCCGTCGTCCGGTCGACTTTGTCATCATGGATGACGACAATCTGGCCGTCTCTTGTGAGCTGGACGTCAAGCTCAATGAAATCAGCGTTCATTTCGGCAGCGATATCAAATGCCGCAAATGTATTTTCGGGCGCGTAACCGGAGGCGCCGCGATGAGCGATGGTATACAAGCTTGTCAGCTCCCCTCATGGGCATTTCTGTTATTATATCAGATTCGTATATGCACAGCGATTCAAACTGGTGAATGTGCAAAACAGTATTTTTTTTGGAATAAAGATAGTGCTTTTTTCGGTTTACAATCCGCAGTGATGTTTTATAATGGCAAAAAGGAGGCGAGATCATGGGAAAAGGGAGATTGAAAGTGGAAGAAAGAATTAAGGCCGAAACCGATGCTGAAATCCAAAAAGCGACTCTCCTGAAACAGACACAATCAAAGAAGAAATAGTGCCTGACCCTGTTGTATCTGGCTGAAAGATGAACGAATGTGTGAAAACCCCGGCTGTGCTCTGATGCCGGGGTTTTTCAGGCTGCCTAAAGACATTAAAACAGGCTGATGTCCGAATGTTTTAGTATAATAGATTTTCGACAAGACAAAGGAGCATATGCCATGATGACACAATTTCAGAGCTTTTTTACTCTTGACCATATTTTGCAGATCAGTATCAGCATCGGAATTTTAGCGGCTTTTCTCGTTTTGAGAAAACTGTTTGTCAAATACTTTTTTCAGCTCATTTACAAATTGGCGAACAAGCCGAAAACCGACATATTCAAACAGATTGCCGTAGCGTTTGACAAGCCGGCCAGATGGTTTTTCGTGGCGCTGGGTCTGTTTTTGGCGATTGAGTATTCGCCGTTTTTAGACGGGCAGATGGACATTGTCAAAAAAATGTACCGCTCTTTGATCATAGCGCTGATCGCCTGGGGGCTTTGCAACCTGACATCGGCGTCTTCGTTTTTATTTCATAAAGTCAATCAGCGCTTTGAGCTGGATATGGATGACATTTTGGCGCCGTTTTTATCCAAGGTGCTGCGCTTTGTCATTCTCGCGCTCAGCGTCAGTGTGATCGCGCAGGAATTCAATTATGATGTAAACGGGTTCGTGGCCGGACTCGGACTTGGCGGCTTGGCCTTCGCGCTTGCGGCTAAAGATACGATCAGCAATTTTTTCGGCGGCATTATCATCATTACGGAAAAGCCGTTTACGATCGGCGACTGGGTCGAGACGTCATCTGTGACGGGGGGCGTTGAAGATATCACATTCCGAAGCACAAGGTTCCGGACGGCGCAGGGGGCGCTTGTTACCGTACCCAATTCAACGCTGTCCATGGAAGCCATCACAAACTGGACGAGGATGACGAAGCGCCAGGTCACGTTTTCCGTTCGTGTTTCTTATGCGACGCCGATTGATCGTTTAGAGCGGTGTATCACAAGGCTCAGAGAAATGCTTCGTGAACATGAAGGCGTGCATGATGATACGATTATGGTTAACTTTGACGTGTTTGCGGACAGCTATTACAATCTGTTTTTCAACTTTTACACAAAGACCATCGTCTGGGCGGAAAGCCTGGACGTGCGGCAGGATATCAACCGCCGGATTATTGATATTTTTGCTGAGGAAGGCGTGGAGTTCGCCTATCCGGGCCAGAATGTATTCGTAAAACAGAAGAGCCACGATGATCCGGTTCATGTGAAGGATCATTCCGGAGAAAAAGAACGGGCATAACAGGCGCCGTTCTTTTTTCATGATATGATAAAAAGAAAAGGCGGTGGAAGAGTGGAAGCGTTTATAACATTGATCAATCAGGCTGAACGTATCCTGGTGCTGACGGGAGCGGGAATGAGCACGGAATCCGGCATTCCCGATTTTCGTTCGGCGGGCGGTATATGGACCGAAGACACCTCCAGAATGGAAGCGATGAGCAGGGAATACTTTGAACGCCGTCCGCGTGAATTCTGGCCTAAATTCAAACAGCTCTTTCAGATGAAAATGAGCGGAAGCTATGAGCCGAATGCCGGCCATACGTATTTGGCGGATCTTGAAAAGCGGGGAAAGCAGGTAGACATTTTCACGCAGAATATTGACGGGCTGCATAAGAAAGCGGGAAGCAGCAGTGTCTATGAGCTTCACGGTTCAATTCAGACCGCCGCATGCCCCCGCTGCGGAGCGCGCTACGGGCTTTCTCATCTGCTGAAGGACGAAGTGCCGGAATGTACGGCCGAAATCGGTGATCATGCGGTATGCGGCACCGTATTAAAAACGGATGTCGTGCTGTTCGGCGATCTCGTTCAGCATTTTGAAACCCTTTATGAAAAGCTTGATAAAGCCGATCTTCTTCTTGTGATCGGCACTTCGCTTGAAGTGGCGCCGGCAAGGTTTGTCCCTGAGGATGCGGACCGGATTCCCGGTTTGAAGCAGGTGATCATTAACCTTGAGCCGACATATTGCGACCATTTATTTGATCTTGTCATCCATGAGAAGATCGGTGAATTTGCAAAACGGATCAGCGCTTCGACATAAAAAAAGCCGGATCATATACAGATCCGGCTTTTTTTATTCATGGACGGGAATCATTTGATCCGTCAGAACATCAAAGGAGTAGCCCTGGGCTTTCAGTTTTTGAATCAGGCTCGGTAAAGCGTGCACCGTCGCAGGCAGATCGTGCATTAAAATGACATGCGGCCTGCTCGTATGAACGCTTTCCAAATATGCGAGCTGATTCAATACTTCCGGCACGTACCGTGCGTTTTTGTACTTCCAGTCTTCACTGTCTATCGTCCAGTCCCAGTACACGAATCCGCCTTTTTCGAGATTCTTAATCTGGGCATCCGTCAATGACGGTTTACTGCCGTAAGGCGTGCGGACAAGATCCGTTTTTACTCCAGTGATTGTCTCGAGCGTATCGCGTCCCTGCTGCATTTCGTTCAGCGGCGATGTCGGTGTTTGATAAAACAGGTGATTATCGTGCGTCACGCCGTGCAGGCCGAGCGCGATTCCTTCCTGCTTCGCTCTTTGCACGGAATGCTTATAGGCTTTCATCCGCGGTTCAAGCATAAAAAAAGTGGCCTTTGCGCCATTTGCCTTCAATACATTCAACAGCTGTTCAGTATATGGAGACGGCCCGTCGTCGAAGGTTAAATATACCGTTTTTTTCCCTGGGTCACGCTCTTTCTGCAAATGTTTCATTAAGACGTCGGGAGAATCATTTTTCAGCCGCAGGCTTTCTGCTTCATCCCGAAGCTGCCCGTTTGCGGTCACGGTGACCTGTTTGTTTTTTGCGGCGGAAGCGGAATATCCCATTATGACGATTACCAGAAGCAGTCCGCACAAAACTGCTAAACTCGTAAGTTTAAAAGCTAATGAAAACAGAGAAGGGGAAGCACCTTCTTTTGTGTTGCGCATAACAATCTCTCCAGTAGCATAAGTTTCTGCATAATGCCGATAACAGCGGAGGCTTGCGAAGTGCCATAAGTTAACAGCATATGTATGTCGAATCAAGTATACAGGAACAAAACTGGAAAAGACATAGAAAAGATGTCGAATAATAAGATTTTAAGAAAAAAATAAACTCCGCAGCCGGCTCGTTCAGTATGATAGAATAGTTGACAATAACAGCTGAGAATGCACATCACGGCAGATAACGATTAGGAGGGTTTACATGAAGACATTAGTAAACGGCCAGTTGATTGATCGTGAAGAAGCGGCAGTTGATATTGAGGACCGCGGGTATCAATTCGGTGACGGTGTGTATGAGGTCATCAGAGTGTATAACGGCGCCTTATTCGGTCTGCGTGAGCATATCGTCCGTCTTTTCAGAAGCGCCGCAGAAATCGGCATCACCCTGCCGTTCTCCGCAGAGGACATAGAATGGGATCTGCAAAAGCTCGTACAGGAAAACAAACTCATTGACGGCGGGGTCTATATACAGACGACGAGAGGGAAGGCGCCGCGGAAGCACCAGTATGACGAAGGTTTGGAGCCGCAGACGACGGCATACACCTTTTCAGTGAAAAAACCGGAAAATGAACAACAAGCCGGAGCGCAGGCCATCACGGCGGAGGACAAACGCTGGCTGAGGTGTGACATTAAGAGTCTGAATTTACTGTATAATGTGATGGTAAAACAAAAAGCCTATGAAGCAGGCGCTTATGAAGCGGTGCTGATAAGGGACGGAGCGGTCACGGAAGGAACCTCATCCAATGTATACGCCGTCATAAACGGCACCGTCCGGACGCATCCTGCAAATGAGCTGATTTTAAACGGCATTACGCGGATGAAACTGTTAGAGCTGATGAAAGAAAACGGGATTGAGGTGCGGGAGAAGGCTCTTACCGAAGACGAACTCAGAGATGCGGATGAAATTTTCATCTCGTCAACGACGTCTGAATTAATCCCGATCGTAACCCTTGACGGAAAACCGGTCGGAAGCGGATCGCCGGGACCTGTAGCCAAAACGATTCAGGAGGCATTTCAGTCGCACATTCAGCAGGAGCTCGGCGTTCAGTCATAAGCTGAAAAAAGGCCGGAACACATCCGGCCTTTTTGCTTCAGTCAGATAAAAAGAGATTCGATATGCTGAACGAGTACACGGGAGATCTTCTCTTTTGAAAGACGATCAGGTTCAAGCATGGCATGCAGCGCCAATCCGTCGGCGATAGCGTACATTTTCTCCGCTTCGGTTTCTTTATCAAGATTTGGTTTCAGAAGCTTATTTTCATCCAGCCAGTCAATCAGGCCGCGGATATATGCCAAGATCCCGTCCTGCTGGGGTTGAAACTCTTCTCCCTTATGTCTGGCATAAGCTGTGAAAGCGAACCATACCTCCATTTCAGCCATCGTTTCTTCGTCTGTCGGGATAATTTCAAGCATCAGACGCACCGCTTTTTCTTTCGGCGGCAGATCTTGCATGGCAACTTCGTTAATTCTGGCGGCCGCTTTTTCTTTTACGAGTGTCATCGCATACCCTAAAAGCTCATCCTGGGTGGTGAAATAGTGCCTCAGCGCGCCTAAAGAAAGACCCGCTTCTTGGGCGATGTTTCTCACTGTCGCTCCTTCCATTCCCCGCTCCAAAATCGTCCGCCAAGTGGCTTCGGCTATTTGTTTTCTTCTTTTTTCATGATCGATTATTTTAGGCATGGTTCCAGTGTAACAGGAAATATTTTTTCTTGCAATTTTGTAATACAGTTGTATTAAATAAAAAGCAGTGATACAATGCATTTTAGAAAACGATAAGGGGGAACCGGATTGAACGCGATTGCTTGGTTGATTGTCATTTGTGAGGCTGCTTTTTGGGCGGCTGTCATCTTCGGATTGGCGGCGCGCTATATATTCAGGCGGCAAAAGCTCGGAATGTTTTTTTTCGCTCTCATTCCTATATTGGATGCCGTACTGTTTCTGGCGGCCGCAGCTGATTTATACAGAGGGGCGGCGGCGACTATGGCGCATGCAGTGGCGGCCGTTTATATCGGAGTGTCTGTCGCCTTCGGAAAAAGCATGATTCAATGGGCGGATGAGCGGTTCCGCTATTATGTGGTAAAGGAAGGGGCAAAACCGGTCAAGCGGTACGGACTGGATTATGCCAAACATTATGCAAAAGGATGGGGAAGACATGTATTAGCATTTGTCATCGGCGGCGTTCTTTTAGCCGGAACGGTATTTCTCATTCAGGACGCTTCCCGCACCGAAGCGCTCAGCGGACTGTTAAAGGGCTGGTCTGTCGTATTGTGCATCGATTTTTTGATCATGGCGAGTTTTTTTGTGATGCCGAAAAAAAGAAAAAACAGCCGGGAGCTGTAAAAAAAGCAGCTTTTGATTAAGCTGCTTTACAGAAAGAATTATTTTACGATCAGCACGGGAATATCGGATTTCGATGACAGTTTTTCACTGACGCTTCCGAATAAAAGTTTTTTCAGCCTGTTCTGGTCCCGGCTCCCCATGACGATCAAATCCGCCGATATACGGTCGGCATGCTCAATAATGGCATCAGCGGGATCACCTTCTAAAATGTCGATATCCCCGTCAATCTGGCTGTCGTTCATCAGCATTCTCGCTTCCGCAACGATTTCTTCCGTACGGTCTTCATAAATCATCGGATCAGGGGAGATTCTTTCCGCCTGGAGCGGGTCAGGAACGCTTGCAATCCCGCCGACGATATACGTTGCCCCGGCTCCCGGCCTCGGGGGATCAACAATCGTCTGGGTATCTTTTGCATTGTGGGAATGTACGACCGTTAAATCCGCGTGAAACGTTTTTGAAAGGTCTATGGCTTTTTGGAGCGCTTTTTTACTATCATCACTTCCGTCAAAAGCTGCTATCAACCGGTCTGCGTGAAACATCAGCCTCATCCTTTCAGTAAAAAAGGTTTGTTTTACAATACCCGTGCAGCAGAAATGTAAAACCTGCATTGACAAAAAAAGGATTTGTTTATATGATGAAGGAACAATATAGGGAAAAAGGAGGTATGGATCATGTCAAAACTAAAGCTTGTCAACTCATCTTCAGCTGAATACCGGCGTGACTCCCATACAGCTTCCGTTTTCTGAACATTTGCTTAAAAACGGGGCAGTCGCGCATAAACGGCGGGTCTGTACCTTATTTATAATAATAAGAGGCATGGAGCTGAGGCTTCATGTCTTTTTTTATACAAAAAAATGAAAGAAAGACAGGTGTGATGCATGTGGCGGCATTAGCGAAAACAATGAAAAACAATCCGGAAAAGCTTGAGGGCGGCTGATTGATGAAAGGGGATGACGGTATTTGTTTACTGTATTAAAAAAGCTCGCGTGGTTTTTTAAAGCCTATTGGCTGCGCTATACGACAGCGATTGTTCTGTTATTGATTGTGAATGTCATTGAGATGTTTCCGCCTAAACTTCTCGGTAACGCGATAGACGATATGAAGGCGGGCGTGTTTACGAAAAGCGGGATGATGTTTTACATATGTGTTTTTCTCGCATTAACGGCAGCCGTCTATTTACTGTCTTATTTTTGGATGTATCAGCTTTTCGGCGGGGCGAATGTCATGGAGAAGATTCTCCGATCAAAACTGATGGGAAGGCTTCTTCAAATGTCACCGCCGTTTTACGAGAAATACAGAACGGGCGATTTAATGGCGCGGGGGACAAATGACCTGCAGGCCGTCAGTATGACGACGGGCTTCGGGGTCTTAACGCTCGTTGATTCGACGATGTATATGCTGACGATATTTTTGACAATGGGGCTTCTCATCAGCTGGAAGCTGACATTTGCCGCGATTATTCCGCTGCCGATAATGGCGGCTGCGGTCAGCCTGTACGGAAAAAAGATCCATGAGCGGTTTACGGAAGCGCAGGATGCTTTCGGATCATTAAATGACAAGGTGCTGGAGTCGGTATCTGGCGTCCGGGTCATCCGGGCTTTCGTACAGGAAAAAAATGATGTCAGCCGGTTCGGTGATATGACGGCGGATGTATATGAGAAAAATATGAAGGTGGCGTTTATCGATTCACTTTTTGAACCGACTGTGAAACTTCTCGTCGGCCTCAGCTATCTCATCGGTCTCGGCTACGGCGCTTATCTCGTTTTTCAAAACCGGCTGACGCTGGGAGAGCTGGTATCGTTTAACGTGTACCTTGGAATGATGATCTGGCCGATGTTTGCGATTGGAGAATTAATCAATATCATGCAGCGCGGCAATGCCTCCTTGGATCGTGTCAATGAGACGCTTTCCTATGAGCCTGACGTGATCGGGCCCAAGCGCCCCGCCGGCATCAAGGAGCCCGGGCGTCTTGTTTTTGAACAAGTGACTTTCACGTATCCGAGCGGAGCGGGACCGGCGGTTTCCGATGTATCTTTTTCCGTAGAAAAAGGGCAGACACTCGGCATTGTCGGGAAGACGGGAAGCGGAAAGACGACGATCATTAAGCAGCTGTTGCGTGAATATCCGCCCGGGGCGGGAGCAATCACGTTTACAGGCGTTCCGATTCAGGAGATCCCGCTTGAGGAGCTCCGCGGGTGGATCGGCTATGTGCCGCAGGATCATATTTTATTTTCTAAGACTGTAAAGGAGAATCTGCTTTACGGACGGCAGGATGCAAACGAAGAGGAAATCGGCGGCGCGTTGAAAGATGCGCATTTTGAAAACGATATCGGCATGCTTTCCGACGGGCTTGAGACGCTTGTCGGCGAGAAGGGCGTAGCGCTCTCGGGCGGACAAAAGCAGCGCATTTCAATTGCGAGAGCGCTTTTGACCGATCCTGACATTCTCATATTAGATGATTCGCTTTCTGCCGTAGACGCGAAAACGGAAGCCGCCATCATTGACAGCATCCGTAAAAAACGGCGGCATAAAACAACGATTATCACCACCCACCGGCTCTCGGCAGTTGAACACGCAGATCTCATTCTCGTCATGGATGAAGGCCGGGTATCTGAAAGAGGCACGCACCGGGAGCTATTGGAGCAGAACGGCTGGTATCGAAAACAATATGAGAGGCAAGCAGCTGTTCTCTCTTGAAGAAGGGGGGACGGGCGCATGAAGACCGGGAGAAGATTATGGAATTACGCGCTTCAATATAAGAAGCTGCTGATATGGGCGGTCGTCCTGCTCATTATTGCGGTCGGCACTGAGCTGACCGGCCCGTTTATCGGAAAAAAAAAATGATTGACGACCACATTCTCGGCATTGAAAAAACATGGGTTAAAGCCTCTGCGGACGATCCGGGCGCCGTCAGGTTCCGGGGGCATGATTATGTCAGGGAGGACCGGCTCAAACCGGAGGCGGATAAAACCGGAGAGGCGCACATTTATCAAGTCGGTGCGGGCTACTATTTTGTTGACCGTCCCGTCAGTTTTGACGGAAACCGTTCGGTGGCTGACGACCGGCTGACAATATCAAACGGTAAAGAAAGCAGGTCATATCCCGCCATTAGGTTATCAAGACAGGAGATTTTTGAATTTTACCGTCCGGAAATAAAAGGATTGCTGACGTTGACCGCCATTTACGCGGGACTGCTCATGTTTTCCGTATGTTTTCATTACGGTCAGCATTATCTGCTGCAGATGGGAGCGAACCGGATCATACAGCGCATGAGGCAGGATGTATTTTCACACATTCAGAAAATGCCGATCCGCTACTTTGATAATCTGCCTGCCGGAAAAGTCGTGGCTCGTATTACGAATGACACAGAAGCGGTCAGGGATTTATATGTAACGGTGCTGTCGACATTTATCACAAGCGGCGTTTATATGCTCGGCATTTTTACGGCGCTGTTTATGCTTGACGTCAGGCTGGCCGCCGTTTGTCTTCTGATTATTCCGATTTTAATGATCTGGTCGGTTGTGTACCGCAAATACGCATCCGTCTTCAACCAAAAAATCCGTTCTATTAACAGTGACATCAATGCGAAAATGAATGAGTCCATTCAAGGAATGCCGATTATTCAGGCGTTCCGCCGCGAGAAGGAAACGATGAAGGAATTTGAAGAATTGAATGAAGCTCATTTCCGCTACAAAAACAAAATGCTGTCCTTAAATTCCCTCATGTCCCACAGTCTTGTCAATGTGTTGCGCAATCTGGCGTTTGTCGGGCTGATCTGGTATTTCGGAGGCGCGAGTCTGAGTGCGGCCGGAATTGTTTCGATCGGTGTTTTATATGCATTTGTTGATTATTTAAACCGTTTGTTCCAGCCGGTTACGGGGATTGTCAACCAATTTTCGAAGCTTGAATTGGCCCGTGTCTCTGCCGCCAGAGTATTCGAGCTTTTACAGGAGGAGGAAACGGAAGAAGAAGGCGCTCCCGCAGACAGAAAGGCGGAAGGGACAGTGGAATTCCGCGATGTTTCTTTTGGATATCGAAAGGGAGAAGAGGTGCTGAAACACATCAGCTTTACAGCTGAAAAAGGGGAGACGGTCGCCCTCGTCGGCCATACGGGTTCCGGCAAAAGCTCTATCCTGAATCTTCTGTTCCGTTTTTATGATGCCGAAAAAGGCGATATCCTGCTGGACGGAAAAAGCATATACGGCATGTCAAGACAGGAGCTGAGATCCCATATGGGGATCGTGCTTCAAGATCCGTATCTTTTCTCTGGAACGATCGGCTCCAATGTGACCCTCGATGATCAGCGTATTTCTTTGGAGCAGGCGGAAGAAGCGCTTCGCCAAGTCGGCGCCGCAAGTCTTCTGCAATCTTTGCCGAAGGGCATCAGAGAGCCCGTCACTGAAAAAGGCGGCACACTGTCCTCAGGCCAGCGTCAGCTGATTTCTTTTGCAAGAGCGCTTGTGTTCGATCCGGCCATTTTAATTTTGGATGAGGCGACGGCGCACATTGACACCGAAACAGAAGCAGTCATTCAAAAAGCGCTGCAAGTCGTTCAAGAAGGGCGCACGACATTTATTATCGCCCATCGGCTTTCCACGATCAGACACGCAGACCAGATTCTCGTGCTGGAAAAGGGCCGCATCATTGAAAAGGGAAGCCATGACGAATTAATGGCGCAAAAGGGGCAGTACCATCAAATGTATGAATTACAGAAAGGAACGGCGAAATCCGCGGTGTAATCGGAAAGGGTGAATCAAAAAGATTCGCCCTTTTTTTCATTCAGTAAGCCAGTCCTACCCGTTTTCTGACAAACTGCGGGCTGATCAGCTCGCGGTACAGAAAATGCGCCGTGTCTCCGACTGTGATTTCGGCGCCGTCTTCAGGAAGGCGATCCTGTTCGAACCGGTAAACTCCGGCAGCGTCTCCGTCAGGAAGGTAGGTAGGGCAGATGATCGTCCAGTCAAGATCCTCTGCCAGCAGCATCTCGTATACGCGGGCGTGTTCCTTTGCGGCTCTTGTTGATTTTCGTTTTGATTCTGCCGATTCAAAACGGTATTGATCAGGCATAAGCCGTGATTGAAGGATACCCGCGGTGCCGATCGTAATCAGACGCTGAACATGATGCCGTTTCATGCCGTCTATTATATGGGTCATAGCGGCTGAAAGGGTATCGTCACCGTCCGTGCCGAGACAGCTCACGACTGTGTCCGCTTTGGAAATCAATCGGCTTACATCTTCCCGCCGCCTCGCATTCCCTGTTATGATCTGTTTTTCAGGAATGGGAAGGACTGTTCCGGCTGATCTGACAAGAGCGAATATTTCCATGTGTCCATGTTTCTGCGCTTCTTTTATAAAAGCCTGTCCGACTCTTCCCGTTGCTCCGAGTAAAGCGATGTTCATGTAAAAAACCTCCTCGCCGCTCATTATATCATTCAAAGCAGCGGGGAAAAGAATGCCTGTGAATAAACGGGAAATGGTGGGCAACATATTCATTGACCAAAGAAACACTTACGAACTGAAACAGCTCCCAATTGACTGAGGCAATGAATGACATGTTTTCCCTCCTTTTTTCCTAGGGTATGTGAAATAGGAAAAAAGGGTGACGGCATAAAAGAAGACGCGGTATCCCGCGCCTTCTGTAAGCCATTTATTGAGTTATTGTACGCCTTGGCCGCCCATGTTCTGCTGTGCGAAAGATACTAAACGTTTCGTGATTTCTCCTCCGACAGAACCGTTTGCACGAGAAGTTGTTTCTCCGCCAAGGTTTACGCCGAACTCAGAAGCAATTTCGTATTTCATTTGGTCGATTGCTTGAGCAGCGCCGGGTACTAATAGTTGGTTTGAAGAGTTGTTGTTTGCCATTTGTATGATCTCCTTTATTAAGTAGTATGGTTGGGTTTGCTGGAATTGCACCAGCCGATGATTTTCGGAATGAAAACCATTGCCAGCTCGGCTTCACCCAATGCTGTTTGCCGCTTTGTACTACGTATTATGGTGAATCAAACGGCATCTCATTCGGAAAACCGGGTGGTAAATAGCGGAAGGAAAAAGAAAAGCCCAGCCTGATGCGGCTGAGCTTTTAGCTTTCAGTCATATATGTGATAAAGCATTAATTCATGCAGCTCTTTTACGAGCGCCGGCTCTTCTTTTCCCGGATGTGTGTGTCCCCATTCAATGTCACCGGACTTATGGTAAATCCCTTCGTAATGCGTACCCTGCCAGTAAAATGAAATCCGCCATCCGGGCAGTTTCTCTTTTTTGAATAACGGTTTCCAGCTGAAGTGCGAAATCATGACGTTCACGCTCCTTGTGGGAAATGTTGATCTTGTTCATTGTAGCTCATCATTCTGTGCCTGTCCCGGGTAAAACCAAAAAAAGACAGCCTCACCGCCAAAGTTTTTCCGGGGCGGTGATGGACCGTTCTGATAAATAGGACGCGTATTCAAAATTTCTCCGTTTTGTCAGGTAATCGACCGATCTCAGCTTCGGATGGGAAAAAATGCTGCGCCCGGGGCGGGAATTGGCTTCAAACATCCAAACTTTCCCTGAATGATCGACGCCGAGGTCAAAACCGATTTCGCCGATAAAACCTTCAATGTGCTCATTTAACACGCGGCTGACCGCCAAGGCGGCTTTTGAAAGTTTCCGCATCATGCCGACTCTCTCTCGCGGATCGCCGTATAATTCAGCTAACGTCCTGACTTCTCCGCCGGTTGCCAGATGCGTCGTGATGCTGTTTTCACCGGAAATTTTTGCCGCGATGGCCGTCACTGTCCATTTCCCCTCGGCGTTTTTATTCGTGTGCACCCTGAAATCGACGGGGCGTCCATCCAGCCGGATCAGGTCAATGCCTTGCTGAATTAAAAATGCGGACGGGTCATTGTTTTCTTTAAATGATTTCATGAAGGATGCCGCATCTGAATACTCTGCCGTCACCACCGTTTTTTCCTCATTCGTGTGTTTGACAGATAAGCCGGCATCTGTTTTTTCCACCCTGTAAATCCCCGTTCCGAGTGCGCCGTCTGCAGGTTTGATATAGACGGTGTCAAATGTGTTGCATAACGTCTCTAACGCTTCTGCATTCGGGTGCAGGACAGATTTTGGCAGAAGTGAAGCGGTGAGACTGTTTTTTTCCAGAAGCTTATGAATGTCCCATTTATTAAAGAATTGCGGATTAAACCACGGAATCTGATAGTCATTCATCAGCCTCTGTTTTGTCTGCTGTAAAAGCGGAACTCCTTCCGTTTTTCGGCTCGGGAGCCTGTCATATACGACATTCGGAAGCGGGACGGCCGTCCGTTTCCAGCTGTTTTCTTTATAAATCAGCGCTTGGACGGTGCCTTCTTCCCAGTTGATCTGATGAGCCCCGAAAACGAAACAATATCCGTTCGCCTGTTCATGAAGTGAGAGCATCTTGGAAAAGAAGGCTGTACGGTCTCTTAACGGGCGGGACGGCGATGATGTGAACCCGGCTGTGAAAACGCCGATCAGCGGTCCGATGTGCACCGTCTGGCCGTGTATGAGAAAGTCAGCCCGGCTTTTATACGGTATCAACAGCTCCTCAAACAAATCTTCAGAAAGGAGCGCGCTTTTTTCAAGTGATTGAGAAAAGGCTACACGGCATTTGACAACCTTGGTCCCGAAGGCAGCGGATAAAAGCCCTTCCCGTTTCATGGAGGAGGGGAGAAACAGCGTATTTTTGCTTTTTTTATCGATGCCGACAATCATCCCTTTATGATTCACGCGGTAATACTCCTTTCCTGCTTTCCTGTGACTGAAGTTCGCGGAAGCGTCTCAGCGGACCCGTATACAAATCCTCTTTCGCCTCCGGAGCCACGCTTAAAATAGCTTTCCGTCCCGGCTTTGAATTGACATCCAAAAGCCAGATGCGTCCGTCTTTGGCATAACAAATATCGAGCCCCAGCTCAAACAGCGGTCCGAACCGTTCATCAAGGAAATAAGGGACGGATTGGGTGATCGAAAAGACATCATCCAATAAAACGGCCTGCTGCTTTCTCGGAATTTCCTCAAACCATGTGTCAAACTTAATCGGTTCTGATCCTCCGGGCAAATGAGATAAAAGACCGTTCTGATAACCCCTTCTGACCGCTTTTCCGACCGTTTCCCAAACGCCTGACTCCGTTTTGCGCATGAAAATGCGGATGTCGCACGGATGCCGTTCTTTATCCTGGATATTTAAGTAGGATTGAAGCAAATAGCGGTGCTGCAGCACTTTTTTTGCACCAAGACTTAAAAGACACGTGATTGGAAAATGATTTTGTTTGTTTGTTTTTTCCGATATAGTAAGTGGCCGTAATTGATTTTTTGCCTGTTTCAAGCAGGATGATGCCTCTGCCTCCCGCGCCGAAAGCGGGCTTAAGTATACATGCTTTTTCCTTGGCTAAGTATGATTGCACCTGTTCATAGCGGCTGACTTCGGCCGTTTCAGGAATATAGGGACTGATCAGGTGATGCTTTTGGAGCGCATCCGTGACCGTCCATTTATCAGGAAGCCCCCGCCCGATAAATTCCGTTTTCGGATATTTTTTCAGCCATTCGACGATCGGTTTGGCTTTTTGCGCTTCAGCGGATTTTCCGTAAAAACAGCGGTCGTAAATATATTCGGGAATATCGATTTCCGTTTCGTTCCACTTTCCGCTTTGCGGGTGATAGACGAGCGCTTTCACGCGCAAAGAATCCGGAAATATATCAAACGGTGTAAAGCGGGCTAAGCGCACATTATATTGAGGCGCTCTTTCAGCCAATTCCCCGGCGTAATCTTCTTCGTGCCGGCGGGATACAGACATAAAACCGAGTGTTGTCATATTATTACTCCCCCTTTATTCAAAAAGCCGCTGATGGAACGGCCCTTCCATCCAATAAATATGCTAAGCCCATCATAAAAGATGATCTACTGTAAAGAGTACGAAACAGCATCTTGCCTTATTCCTCACAAACAACAATTCAGGTTCTTCATTTGCCCGCATGCCCGCCAGCCTCTATAATACGAATAGATATATCATCAAGAAAATAGAACATAAGATGGAGGCAGAAGAAAAGGAATGGGCATAGCAGGAACGTTTCTATTTATGATTGTGATCGGAGCCGCGATCGGCGCGGTGACGAATCATCTTGCCATTCAGATGTTATTTCGTCCGTACCGGCCGTATTACCTGTTCGGAAAACGGGTTCCGTTTACGCCGGGGCTGATCCCGAAAAGACGGGATGAATTGGCAAAACAAATGGGGCTCATGGTGACGAACCACCTTTTAACCCCGGAAGGAATAAAAAAGCGGCTTTTATCAGATACCGTTAAAAACCAGGCGCTTCTTTTCGCCGAACAATTCACGCAAAAAATGGCCGCTTCCGAGATGACGGTGCACGAAGCTTTGGCCGCCGCGGGCATCCGGAATCCGCAGGAAAAGACGGATGCCTGGATTGATCGTTTTACCGATGAAAAGCTTTCGGACCTGTACCGGAAATATGAGCACCGCGCCATAAAAGACTGGCTTCCTGATGAGCTGCAGGAAAAGCTGGATGAAAAAATCCCGCTGGCCGCAGATTATATCCTGAAGCGGAGCATTGATTATTTTGAGAGCGAAGAAGGGAAAGACAGGCTCGGAAATATGATTGACGACTTTTTGAATTCCCGGGGGATGCTCGGCGGCATGGTGCAGATGTTCCTCGGCAATTCAAGCTTGGCAGACCGTGTGCTGCCTGAGCTGTTAAAGTTTTTGCGCAATGAGGAAACGAAAAAGCTTCTGGCTGATCTGCTTTCTCAAGAATGGGGCAAGCTCAAATCTTATACACTTTATGAGGCCGATGAAAAGTGGAATGCGAAAGATCTGCTGTTCAGCATGAAAAAGCGGGCTTTGGCCGCACTTCAAACCGCGCCCTTTTTCGAATGCCGGATCGGTGACATCATCTCCCGTTATGAAGGGGAGATTACGGGGACGTACGCGCCGAAGCTGCTTGATGCGGCACTCGGCAGTATTGCCGCTCATTTGGAGGATGTGCTGAAACGGCTGCGTCTTGAGGAAGTGGTCAAAGAGCAGGTTGATCAGTTTCCCGTTGAACGGCTGGAAGAAATGGTGCTGTCAATTTCCAAGAGAGAATTTAAGATGATAACGTATTTAGGCGGTCTGCTCGGCGGGATAATCGGAGCAATTCAGGCTTTGTTTGTCATTCTTTTCTAAGGAAAACATACGCCGATGATGAAAGTCGCTCCGCAGTCTGTTATAGTGGAGTGGTATGTCCGAAAGGAAGAAAGGAGCGGTTACTATGGCAGTTCATTTTTATGATGCAGCATATGATCTTGAAAAAGCTTTGCGAAACAGTGATGAATACAGCCGTCTGAGAGGGCTTTATGATCAAGTAAACGCAGATGAATCCGCAAAACGCATGTTTGATAACTTCCGCAATGTACAGCTGCAGCTGCAGCAGAAGCAGATGTCAGGTGAAGAAATCACTCAGGAAGAGGTAGAGCAGGCACAAAAAACCGTTGCTCTCGTACAGCAGCATGAATTGATTTCTCAGCTGATGGAAGCGGAACAGCGCATGAGCATGCTGATCGGCGAGTTAAACAAAATCATTATGAAACCTCTTGAAGAGCTTTACGGCAGCCCGCAATAAGCTTCAAACCCCTCCATGTATGAAATGGAGGGGTTTTTTTATTCAACAGAAAAATCAAGAGAACCTTTTACCGTTCCGTTAATGATGACAGACAGAGTGTGAATTCCCCGATAATGCTTGCGGGTGGTTAAATCTTTAAGGGAATGATGTTTGCTGAAGGCTTTTACGTCTCCGTTATCCATGGCGGACTCCGACATCTTAAACACCTTGCGGCTGCGGTGCCCCCTTTTCTTTACAAAATCAATCGCGTATTCAACCCTGACTTTTTGCCGGGCGGATGAGCGGATCTGAAAAGAAAAATGTATGCTTGTTCCGATGGCGGCCGTTTCCGGATTCAGTGTAAAACGTTCCAATGAAATCCGGGAGGCGTCTTCAAACCCGAAAATCGCAAGCGCCTGTTTGTCTCCTCTTTTTAACAGTGTCCTGCAGGCGTGCTTCAAAATCCAATCCGTGTGCGGACAGCTTCCGAACCGCTCGGCTGCGATCTGTGCCAGAACATCCGGATGTGTTTTGGAGATGTCATTCAGGTTATTCGCCACGCTTTTTCTGACATATAACGAGTCATCCTGCATCAAGCGGTCCAGAACAGGGAGAATCGGAGAAGGGTCGTCAAGAAGAGCCGGAATGGAGATTCCCCACGGCAGGCGCGGTCTTGAGCCTTCGCTGGCAAGCCTTCTGACATGTTCGTCCGGATGCTCCGTCCAGGAAAGGAACTCTTTGAACATCCTCTCCCGGTCAAGCCTGATATACGGGCGGACCGCAAATTCGGAAGTGGAAAAACGAGTGAAAAACTGAAGCGCCTTCATTGATGCTTCCCAGTGATCCGTTCCGTACTGTTGGACATAATCGGGAAAAATAATCCCGGCGAGCCCTGTGAAATGGGGAGCTGTCTCGTATAAGACGTCAAGGGCCCGTATGTAATCCTTCGGCAGTGTTTCATATAAAGAGTCTGTGATCCGGCGCATCCGCTGTTTTAACGTCAGTCCGGGCCAATCTTCCTGAAACATCAGCGCCCGGCACTTGTCCCGCTCAAAAGCCGGGTACGCCGATTTGATTCTGTTCAGAAGTGCTTCTGCAAATTCTTCGTTATAAATATCTTTTAATAGAGACATGACAGTCACCGCTTTTTTTCTTTTATTATATGCGAATATATGTTCCCTTTCAACTTTATCATACATTCAGCACAGATATTTCCCCTGATTTTTTTAGTTAAAAAAACCCTTGTTTTTTAACAATATTATTGAGATAATAACTCTGAAAGCGCCTACACTTACAGATGATCTAAGGATACGGTCGCCTATACTGCCTGGTATGTTAAGGGGTAGCAACAGAGAGTAAGTGAAACGAGCGCATCAACGGTCAAATAAGGGGTTCCTGATATATTTCGTAAATAGAAATGCACATTGGGGAGAAGGCAGCAAATCGATCGTATCCCAACAAAACGACAGTTCAAAGTCTGCTTGAGGCAGGCTTTTTTGCTGCGGAGAAAAGGTTGTTCTAAACAAAGAGACAGGGTCATATCCTAATGACAAGTACAGTCATCAAGGAGGGGGACTTCTCTGTGTCAAAACAAATGCTGGCGTTAAATATAGACGGAGCGCTTCTTCGCTCCAACGGCAAACTTCATCAGACGACAAAGGATGCCATCGAATACGTCAAGAAAAAAGGGATTTACGTCACACTGGTCACAAACCGCCATTTTCGCTCCGCTCAAAAAGTGGCGAAAATATTAAAGCTTGATGCAAAATTGATTACCCACAGCGGTGCATACATTTCTGAAAAAATAGATGAGCCGTTTTTTGAAAAGAAAATATCAGAAGATCACACGTTTAATATCGTTCAGGTGCTGGAAAGCTATCAATGCAATATCCGGCTTCTTCACGAAAAATATTCGATCGGAAACAAGAAGAAAGTGAACTCCAATCTGGTCGGAAAAACGATGATTCATCCGTCTGACCCGATTTTTTATCCGGTGCAGTTTGTCGAATCATTAAGTGACCTGCTCCTTGATGAGCCGGTTTCAGCGCCCGTCATTGAAGTGCATGCTGAAGATGGCCTGCAGGCTGATATAACGGATACGATAATGAAAGCATTCCCGGCCGTCGATGTGATCCGCGTCAACGGAGAAAAACTGAACATCGTGCCTAAAGGGGTTTCAAAAGAAAGCGGACTTTCGATGGTCGCCGCTGATCTCGGGCTTTCAATGGAAGAGGTTGTAGCTATCGGCCATCAGGAAGATGATCTGCCGATGATCGAGCTGGCCGGTCTCGGCGTCGCGATGGGGAATGCCTCAAATGAATTAAAAAGAAAAGCGGACTGGGTGACAAGGTCAAATGATGAACAGGGAGTCGCCTATATGATTAAGGAATATTTCCGCATGCAGCACCGCAAAGGCTTTCTCGATAAGTTCCATATGAAACGGCCGTAATCAAGAGCCGCAGACGCGAAACGCCGGTCTGCGGCTTTTTCGCGGATTGATTTTAGCCTGTTCTTTCTGTACACTAAAGAAAGTTTTGAATCTGAAAAATAAGGTGATCACATTGCAAATAAAAATAGACGGCATAACGGATGACAGGCTGCATCGTCCGCTGCAAAACATCGCGAATTTATTTTTTGAAGAGTGTGTTCTTGCGTACGGCGAAACGGAGGAACCCTCTGATCTCGTCATCTCACTTGCCATTTCTCAAGATGCAGACAGCGTGTCGGTATCCGGAGAAATCAAAGGAACCGGCGAAAAGGAACATCACACGAAACCGCTTCTTGCCGGATGGAGCGAAAAAGAAGTATTTAAACAGGTGAAAAACACGCTGTCATATGTCTACTTAAATCTTCTTCAATCACATACGGGCATGACACAAAAATGGGGAATCTTAACCGGCATCAGGCCTACTAAACTTCTTCATAAAAAGCTGCAGAGCGGCCTGACAAAAGAAGAGGCGCATGCCGATCTGAAAAAAGACTATCTGATCCATGATGAAAAAATCAATCTGATGCAGGAGATTGTCGACCGCCAGCTCGCTGCGGTTCCCGATCTGTACCGGGTCAAAGATGAAGTCAGCATATATATCGGCATCCCGTTCTGCCCGACGAAATGCGCCTACTGCACGTTTCCGGCTTATGCCATTCAAGGACAGGCGGGAAGAGTCGGCTCCTTTTTATGGGGGCTTCACTATGAAATGCAGAAAATCGGAGAATGGCTGAAGCGGCATGATATCAAAGTGACGACCATTTATTTCGGCGGCGGCACGCCGACAAGCATTACCGCTGAAGAAATGGATCTTTTATATGAAGAAATGGTCCGCTCTTTCCCGGATGTCGCAAATATCAGGGAGATTACCGTTGAAGCGGGCCGTCCCGACACGATTACGGAGGAAAAGCTGGCCGTTTTAAATAAGTATAAGATTGACAGAATCAGCATCAACCCGCAATCTTATGAAAACGAAACGCTAAAGGCCATCGGCAGACACCATACAGTTGAAGAAACCATCGAAAAATACCATCTTTCCCGCAAACACGGCATGAATAATATCAACATGGACCTGATCATCGGCCTGCCGGGAGAAGGGACGGCTGAGTTCAGGCACAGTCTTGAAGAAACGGAAAAGCTGATGCCTGAATCTTTGACCGTTCATACGCTTTCTTTTAAACGGGCGTCAGAAATGACGAGAAACAAGCATAAGTATAAAGTTGCCGACAGGCAGGAAGTATCCCGCATGATGGATGACGCCGTCCGCTGGACAAAAGAGCACGGCTATACGCCGTACTACTTGTACCGGCAGAAAAACATTCTCGGAAACCTTGAAAATGTCGGCTACTCCTTCCCGGGTCAGGAGAGCATCTACAACATTATGATTATGGAAGAAGTGCAGACGATTATCGGTATCGGCTGCGGCGCGGCAAGCAAATTCATTCATCCGGAAACCGGAAAAATCACGCACTTCGCCAATCCGAAAGATCCGAAATCATATAATGACCGATTCGAGCATTATACAGAAGAGAAAATCAAATACTTAGATGAGATGTTCGTCAAATCTGCATTATAATATCAAAAACGGCACGGAATCAGCGTGCCGTTTTTTTATGTTTAACCGTCTGTAAAAACGGGAAAAGTTCATCAGACTGTTATTCGCAAGAGGTGCATAATATGTATGATGTCATAGGAGCGGGAATCGGGCCGTTTAATTTAGGGCTTGCCGCATTGTTAGAGGATATACCCGGAACAGACGCTCTTTTTTTCGATAAAAAGAAAGAATTTGCGTGGCATCCCGGTCTATTAATTAAAGGAACGGATTTACAGGTGGCGTTTCTGGCGGATCTGGTCACGCTCGCCGATCCGAAAAGCCGCTACACGTTTTTAAACTTTCTCCATGAACATGACCGGCTGTACCGGTTTTATACGTTTAATGAATTTGATATTCCGAGACGGGAATTTAACGACTATTTAAGCTGGGCGGCTTCAGAAATCAAATCATGCCGTTTCGGCTCAGAGGTAATCGGCGTGAAAAATGCCGGCGGACATTATGAAGTCAGCGTCAAAAACATTGAGGACGGAAGCATCAGTGTCTATCAGACGAAGCATTTCGTCATGGGGACGGGGTCTGAACCGCTTATTCCCGCAGAGATTGATGACGGAGCGCGTCAGGACACGATGGTCAGCACGGAATATTTGTTTCGGAAAGACGAGCTCGCCGGCGCCGAATCAATTACAGTGGTCGGCTCCGGACAGAGCGCCGCGGAGATCTTTTCTGACTTATTGCATGATGAACAATACCGCCGCAGCCGGCTGCAATGGGTGACACGCTCCGCCGGATTTCGAGAATTGGAAACCGCCAAGCTCGGGCAGGAAATGTTTACACCTGATTATGTGGAATATTTTAACCGCCTGCCTTTTAAAGAACGGCTGAACACACTCCCTGAGCTGGACGGACTGCGCCACGGCATTGATTCTGACACACTTGCCGCCATTTACGATGCCCTGTATCACAGATCGATCAGCGGAGGTTCGCCTGACGTGTATATTCAGCCGATGGCGGAGCTTGAAAAAATTGAAAAGCAAAACGGGCGCTGCGTACTGAGCTTTCATCAATGGCAGATGGATGAAACTTTTACGGCCGATTCAGAAAAAGTGATATTGGCGACCGGCTTTAAACCTCATATTCCGGAATGGTTTACGGCAATCGCCCCCGATATTGAATGGGAGGATGAGAAACGGTTTAAAGTGACGGCCGATTCCCGTCTTGTCTTTAAGGACGACAGGCGGCATCACTTTTTCACATTAACGAATCTTGATCATGCTCACGGAACGGGCGCTACGAATTTGAAGCTGTCTGTTTACAGAAACCAAAAAATCATCAATACCATTCTGGGAAAAGAGCATTTCTCCATTAATAAAAAAACGGCTTTTCAGCAATTTCTTCCCGCTCAAAAAAACTGACCTCTTATGAAGAGGTCAGCTTTTTTTTATGATTTCTGCGGCTTCTTTTCAGGCGTCTTCCATTTGAATACGCTGTTCAGCAGGAGATATATCCGCTTCGATTCTTTCGTGAGCAAAGGGCCGAAGATGGCCAGTATCAAAACATATAAGGCGGCGAAAGGTTTAAGTGAAGCGGACAGGCCGCCGGCGATGCCGAGGTTTGCGACGATAATGGAGAATTCGCCGCGGGACACAATGGTCAGCCCGATATTGGACGATGCTTTATGAGAAAGCCCCGCCCGGCGCCCGGCGATCATGCCGGCGATAAAGTTTCCGGCAATCGTCAGCAGAACGGCGCCGAGGGCAAGCCATACCGCATCTCCGAGTGAAAACGGATCAATGCTGAGGCCGAAGCTGAAGAAAAACATGGCGCCGAAAAAGTCACGGAACGGCACGACAAGATGCTCAATCCTGTCAGAATGGGCCGTCTCCGAAAATACGAGTCCGAGCAAGAGCGCGCCGATCGCTTCAGCGACATGAATCGTTTCGGAAAAGCCGGCAATGAAAAAGAGCGCGGCGAAAATGACGATGACAAATACCTCGTTTGAACGGATATCAAGCAGCTTGTTCAGCAGAGGCGGCAATTTCCGGGCGGCAATGAAAAACAGCAGCATATATCCGAAAGCGATCACGATTGACATCAGCGCGCCCCCGACAGACGTCGCGTCTCCCAGAACAAGCCCGGAAACGACGGACAAGTAAACCGCCAGAAAAATATCCTCAAACATAATGATGCCGAGAATCAGCTCCGTTTCCGGATTGGCCGTGCGCTTTAAGTCGACAAGCACCTTTGCGACAATGGCGCTTGATGATATCGTGATGACGCCCGCCAATACAAGCACTTCCAAAAAGGAAAAGCCCGTGATAAAGCCGTAGATCAGCCCTAAACTGAAATTAATCAGAATATAAATCGTTCCGCCGGCGGCGATTGAACGTCCGGATTTGACTAATTTTCCGACCGAGAATTCAAGCCCGAGGTAAAAGAGGAGGAACAGGACGCCCATCCGTCCGAAAAACTCAATCACTTCCCGGCTTTCGATAAACGTCAGGTCAATGATGCCCGCTTGGGGCGCGTGCGGCCCGACAAGCATTCCTAAAATGATCAGGAAGGGGATGATCGAGAATTTAATTTTATTGGCGATGACACTCGCAATGGCCACAAGAACTAACGCCGTACCGACTTCAAATACGAGATGATCCATAAACAGATCACACTCCGTCTCTGGAGAGGAAGTCTTGGATCAGTTTTTTCAGATGCTTTCTTTCACCTGAGAGGACGAGTGTATCGTTTGCTTCAAGGAGCGAATCAGCGCCCGGGTTTAAAAACTTTTTCTGGTCATGCTTAATGATGGCGATAACCGTCACGTCATAGTTTTGGCGCACATCCAGTTCGCCGAGCGTCCGCCCTGCCGCTTTTGCCCCTTTTTCAACTTTAAACCATTCGATAATCAGATCGCTGAACGCCATTTCAATCGATTCAAGCGCCTGCGGTTTGTACACCATCCCGCCGATAATCGCGGCAATCTGTCTTGCTTCCGTATCATCAAGTGAAATGCTTGCCAGAAGCTCATCAGGGTCGCGGTCATCAAATCTGTAAATTTCCCGCCTGCCGTCATCATGAATGATGATCGTCATTTTTTCATGATTTCTCGTTTCGATTTCGAATTTTTTCCCGATGCCGGGCAGATCGTTTTCTTTAATATTCATAAAAAATCCCTCCGGAATATACTGTTTTTACACCGTAAATACAGATTGGCAATGAGAAATGGTCTGATGCCGGAGGTAATTTGACTGGTATTGTATCGGAATGGCGCATGTCCTTTCCATTGTGGAATCAATGAATTGATCAAGAGGTTTGACAGATAACAGGGAGATCATCCGGGATAACGCACCGTATCCTTTTGACAGGCCTTGCGGAGCGGTTTTGGTTTGAACCGGCGTCTTTGCCGATTCCGTTTCCTGCGGGTAAACCGAAATTTGTACATGGCTGTCTGTTTCTGTCACCAATTGGGAAGGAAGAGCGACATCCGAAGGGGGGAACAGCACCATCAAAAAGCTCAGTAACAAGCTGAGTATCACATATTTCATTATCGGTGTTTTTCCCCCCTTTTGTTTTGTATATCAATTTCACTATATAAAAATGTATGTTCAGTTTCAAATGATATGCATTTTTCGGTATCTGTTGACCTTGAAAAATAGAGGAGTTTCGTTTCGGGGGAAGGAATATATCATTTGAACAAAATATGTAAGCGGATTCAAGGAGGGAGTAAACATGAAGTATATTCGTTATGAAGAAAAGGGAAAGATCGCAGAGATTGTGCTGAACCGGCCTGACAGTTACAACGCGCTGAATGAACAAATGCTCCGGGAATTGGAAAATGCATGCGTTATGGCAGCCGACAGTGAAGCGCTTATCGTCCTCTTGCGGGGGGAAGGCAGGGGATTTTCCGCGGGCGGTGATATCCAGATGATGACGTCTGATCATGATTCAGGAGAATATGAACGGCTCATGAAAATGATTGAATCCATTACGCTGACGCTCTATGATATGAAAAAAATTGTGATAGCCGCCATCCACGGAGCCGCGGCGGGGCTCGGGCTGAGTTTCGCGCTGTGCGCCGATGTGGTGCTCGCCGAAGAAAACGCCCGACTCGCGATGAATTTCATCGGCATCGGATTGGTTCCCGACGGTGGAGGCCATTATTTATTAATGAGACGCGTCGGTGAGATCGAAGCGAAAAAACTGATTTGGAGCGGTGAAAAATTGCCGGCTGAAAAAGCGGTGCGGCTCAAGCTTGCCGACGGGCTGTTCAGCGGCGGCCCTGCGGAGGGGGCACAACCGTATATCGACCGATTGCTGCATGCGCCGCTGTCAGCGATGATTGAAACGAAGGCTATTTATCAGAGCCTTCATATCAGCCGGTTAAAAGACGTTTTGTCTCTTGAACGAAAGGCCCAGGAAAATATGAGAAAAACGGATGATCATAAAGAGGGCATCCGCGCTTTTTTAGAAAAACGGACGCCTCAATTTAACCGGTAAAATACAGAAGCCGGAAAGCTTCTGTTATCTGTGGAATAAAATCAGCTTTCCGGCTTCATTTACCAAGCGGTGAGTACTGTGCTCAAGCTTTTTTTCCTTTAACAAAGCCTCTCCGGCGGCCTTCGCCTCCGCCTCATTATCTGCTTCGATCCGTTCATCCAGCAGCGTTTCTCCCGACGCATGGAATGCGGTCAATACATATTGTCCCATCATGTCACCCCCTTTATAGAATGATATTCTGATAAAGAATTTAAAATCCTCCATTAATTTTTACCCATTATTAGTATATAATGGGTCAAGGAAGGAGTTGGATTCGTGCTTACAATTGAAAATGTAACGAAAACATTCGGCAGCTTTACCGCTGTTGACAATTTGAACCTGCAAATACCTGAAAGGGAAATGTTCGGGCTGCTCGGCGCAAACGGCGCGGGAAAAACGACGACCTTTCGGATGATTTTAGGTCTTTTAAGCCTGACTGACGGGCATATCACCTGGAAAGGGAAGCCGGTCAATTATTCCATCAGTGAAAAAATTGGCTATCTCCCGGAAGAGCGGGGGCTGTATCCGAAAGTAAAGGTGAGTGACCAGCTTGTCTATCTGGCGAGATTAAAAGGAATGAGCAAAAAAGAAGCGGAAAAAGAGCTCATGACATGGCTCGAACGCTTCGGCATTACAGATTACAAGAATAAGAAAGTCGAAGAGCTGTCAAAAGGAAACCAGCAGAAAATCCAGTTTATTTCGGCCGTCCTGCATAAGCCTGAACTGCTGATTCTCGATGAACCTTTCAGCGGTCTTGATCCGGTGAATGTCGAGCTGCTGAAAGAAGCGGTTATTTCTTTGAAAAACAGCGGCGTTTCCATCGTTTTTTCAAGCCACCGAATGGAGCATGTGGAAGAACTTTGCGAGAATTTGTGCATTCTCCAGAAGGGAAAACCCGTCGTTCAAGGCAATCTGAAAGACATTAAGCGGTCTTTCGGCAAAAAAAATGTCACCGTTCATTCAGATGATGACCTCAGCTTTTTAAAAACGCATGAAGGTGTCGTGAAATGGAAGGAAACAAATGACGGAATCAGACTGCAGGTCGCGAATGAACCGGTTTCGCAGGATATTTTCCGGGCGCTGCAAGGGAAAGGTTTTATACGGAAGTTCGAATTGGAAGAGCCGTCACTGCATGATATTTTTATAGAAAAGGTGGGGGCCGTATATGAATAAATTTTGGATTATGCTGTTTCATACATATAAAAACAAAATCGCAACAAAGTCATTCATTATTTCGACCGCCATTACCGTTTTATTAGTATTAGCGGTGACCAACCTGCAATCGATTATTTCCGTGTTTCAATCGGATGACGGCAAGCAGCAAATCGCGGTGATTGATGAAACGGGCGGGCTGTACCCGGCGTTTGCAAAACAGCTTAAAGCGGCGGATACAGACAATGATCTGCAGGCAATGGAGACGAAGGAGTCCGAAAAAGATGCCGTAAAGCGTGTCAAAGACGGTGAATGGGACGGACTGTTTATCATCAGACAGGATCAAAAAGGAACGATAACGGGAGCATACAAGGCGCTGACCATTTCTGATGAATCAGCGTATAAACTGCTCAAGCAGGCTTTAACCCAGACGAAAACCGCTGTCGAAACCGCCAAGCTCGGCATTTCGGCAGAAAAAGTCAGCAGCCTCTACACTCCGCCGGAAGTCAGCAAAGACGCGCTGGAAAAAGGGGCGAAATCTGAGGAAGAGCTCGGTCAGGTAATGGGGCTTGTATACATCATGCTGTTTGTCATCTACTTCTCAGTTATCATGTACGCAAGCATGATTGCGATGGAAGTGGCGACGGAAAAATCGTCCCGCGTCATGGAAATTTTAATTTCAAGCATGCCGCCGATTCAGCAGATGTTTGCCAAACTGTTCGGTATCGCGCTCGTGGGGATCACACAGTTTGCGGTGCTGATTGCAGCGGGTTATCTCTCACTGAAGCTGAACCCTCAAAATGATGCGTCGTCGCCGATCAGTGCATTCCTCAATTTTACGGATGTTCCCGTCTCGACGATAGTCTATGCCGTCATTTTCTATTTGCTCGGCTATTTTCTTTACGCGACGCTTGCCGCGTTTCTCGGCAGTGTTGTCAGCCGGATAGAGGACGTACAGCAGACGATTCAGCCGATGGTTTTTTTGGTCGTGGCAGGTTTTATGATCGCCATGTTCGGCATCGGCAATCCTGACGCCGGTTTTATTACCGTTACATCTTACATTCCGTTTTTCACGCCGATGATTATGTTTTTACGCGTCGGGATGCTCGATATCCCGTTTTGGCAGGCTGCGGCCGGAATCGCCCTGACACTGGTCACTATTGTGATCTTTGCGGCGGTCGGCGCGAAAATTTACAAAGGCGGCGTTTTGATTTACGGAAACGCCAGCGGATTCAAAGCGATCAAACAAGCGCTGCGCATCTCCAAAAAATAAATGAAACAGCCCGGAACAGCCGGGCTGTTTTTTTATTTTACAGAACGTGCATTCGTATAAAAACGGTGCTAAAATAAGGGTAATTCAATCTGCAGAAAGGGGAGGGCGAGATGGCTGATCTGACGTTTATTCATGCCGCTGACCTGCATCTGGACAGCCCGTTTTACGGCATTTCGAATCTGCCTGAACCGGTATATGCGCGTATTAAAGAAAGCACATTTCACAGCGTCCGCCGTCTGACGGACGGGGCACTCCGGGAGCAGGCAGATTTCGTGCTGCTTTCGGGGGATCTGTTTGACGAAGCCAACAGAAGTTTAAAAGCCCAGCTGTTTTTGAGAAAACAGTTTACGAGATTACAGGAAGCGGATATCCAAGTGTTCGTCATATTCGGCAACCATGATCATTTGGGCGGTAAGTGGACGCCGATTGAATGGCCGGAAAATGTACATATCTTCACCTCGGGTACACCGGAGGAAAAGTCTTTCTTTAAAAACGGAGAGCTTGCGGCAAGCATATACGGATGCAGCTATCAGGAAAGAAGCGTAACGGTCAATCAGGCGGCCCGTTACCGGAAAATGACCGGCGCGCCTTATCATATCGGCATGCTCCACGGCATGTTATCAGGAGCGGAAGGGCATGACCCGTACTGCCCGTTTACGAAAGAAGACCTTGAAAAAAGCGGCATGGATTACTGGGCGCTCGGACACATTCATAAACGGCAGGTTCTGTCCGCCCAGCATCCCGCCGCTATTTACCCCGGGAATATTCAAGCCCGGCATTTAAAAGAAACCGGGCCTAAGGGATATTATCTCGTCCGGGCGGCAAACGGTGAGATGTCTTGGGAATTCAAAGAAGCGCATGATGTGTTATGGGAGGAAATTGATCTTGATATCTCAGGAGCTGAACATATGACCTCACTTCTGAAAGCCGCATCGGATACATTCTCCGGCTTGCGCGCGGCGGGCCGTCCGGCATGTGTCAGGCTGGTGCTTCGCGGCGCGGCGCCCCGCTTTTGGACGGAAGCGCCCGCAGGCATCGCAGAGGAGTTTCTTTCCGCTTTACAGGAGGAAGAGGCCGAAGAGGAATGTTTCGTCTGGCCGCTAGCGCTTGAGGATCGGACGGATGAAACAGACAGCGTGCCGCCCGATCCGTTTTTTAAAGGGCTGCTTCAGGACATAGAACAATGCGCGGACATGAGCGGTGTATTTGAAGCCCTTGAGCGTCATCCCGTATATCGGCGTCAGATCACTTCATTTACAGATGAAGAGATACTGGATATTAAGCGGCAGGCTCAAGCCGTTTTAAGACGCCAGATGAAGGAGCTTCAGCGATGAAAATAACGGCAATGCATATTTACCAATACGGAAAATTTTCCGACCGAAGTTTTCAGCTGTCAGATTCTCCCGTGCAAGTGATCTACGGATTAAATGAAGCGGGCAAAACAACATTGATGTCCTTCATCAAAAGCGTGCTGTTCGGTTTTCCGAAATCAAAAAAATACGAACCGAAAAACGGCGGGGTTTACGGCGGCACTGTGGAATTGAAGCATGGCGATCACGGTGCCGTCAAAATCGAACGGACAAAAGGCGCTGCCGAAAAAGTCAGAGTGTATACGGCTTCAGGCGAAATAAAGGACGGAGAATGGCTCAAACAGCTTCTTTCCGATACAGATCGGGCGCTGTACGAGGCGATCTATTCGTTCGATGTATTCGGACTGCAGGAGATTCAAGCTTTTAACCGGGACAAAATCGGCGAGTTTCTCCTGTATTCGAGCTTATTCGGGTCGGAAGCGGCGGCAAAGCTTGACGGGCGGCTGGCAAAAGAACTTGACAGGATGTATAAGCCGAACGGGCGGAACCCCCGCTTAAATCAGGAGTTGGATACATTAAAGCGGCTCAGCGCCCAGCTGAAACAGGCGGAAGCTGCGGAAGCGGGCTATCACAGCCTTCTGGAAGAGAAAAAAAGCGCCGGCGGCCGTTTGCAGGATGCCGAAGCACGATTGAAAGACATAACTGAAGAAATCAAAACAGTAAAATCGGCGATAGAAGCAAAGCCGCTCGCAGACAAAAAAACAGCCTTGGAAAGCGAACTTTCTTCTTATCCGGATGCATTGAAGCAATTCCCGAAGGACGGGATGCATCAGCTTGAAAAATACGAATCGCATCTCCATCCGAAAGCTGCCCGTCTTGAGGGACTTCGGGCAAAAGCGGCTGAACTCAGGCGGCAGGCTGAGCTGCTCGCTCCAAATGAGGACTTGCTGCAAACAGAGCGGCAGCTGCAGGAGCTTTCCGGCGAGCAGCATATGTACGAATCGCGCGGCGAACAGCTTGCCGCCATCCAATCACAGATCCGGCAGACATCTGCCCGCGTTTTGTCAGGATTGCAGCAGCTCGGAAGACATGAGGAAGACGGCATTCTTTCACTGAACACCGATTATGAATATGAATGGCGGCTGCAGGAAGCCGTGCAGAGCGCCGGACAGGCAAGAGAAAGAAAGACACAGCTTGATGCGATTTTCGAACAAGCGCGGCTGGAGCTGGAAGAAGCCGAACGAAAACATGCCTTGACGGTGGAAAACATTTTGGACCCCGCTGTCAGGAAAGAAAAAGAAGCCGCTTTACAATCATATAAGCAAACGGCTGATACAGAAGGAAACGAATGGCAGGCACATGTACAGCAGCTGGAAAAACAGCGCGCCAAACAAAAAAAGCTCTTTCTCGGTGCGGGCATTCTGTTCATTGCGATTTTCGCTATGTTAAAGGAATGGCTGCCCGCCGCCCTTTTTACCGGCGCTCTGCTGCTGTATATGCTGTCCGGCATGCAAAAACCGCTGCCGTCAGAAAGAGGAGGGGCCGGTCACAAGAAAAAGAAGCCGACGATCTCCAAAGAAGCGGCTGACCTTCTGCAGGAAGAGCTTTGGCGTGACGGCCGGCACCGGCAGCAGCTGATTGCGGATCAAGCCGTGCTTGAACAGAAAGAAGCGGCATATGAAAGAGTCATCCGCCAATATGAAGAATGGGAGGCGGAAATGGCGCCGTCTGAAAAACAGGCGGAACTTTTTATGAAGGAACTGGGTTTTTCAGGAAGTCCTTCCCATCTTCTTGATGCATATCATGTGATGAAAGATGTCAAAAAAGAAATCCTTAATAAGCATGAGCTGACCATTGAAGCGGGCCGGCTGCAAAAGCTGCAAAGAGCATTTGAGGACCGGGTCAAAAAGCTGAGTCCTTCAGACGGAAGGGAGCTGTCCGTAAAAGAAAGACTGCGCGTTTTGCTGGCGCAGGCGGAACGGGCCCGTGAGGAAGCAAAACGAAAGCAGGCGCTCGAAACGGATCTGCTGCATGCACAAGAGCAAATGCGTGAATTAAATGAAGAAGTCCATTACTACGAACAGCAGGTCAAACAGCTTTTCATGGCGGCAGGCGCAAAAAATCGCGAACACTTTTGTGAACTCGGCAGACTGAATGAAAGCCGCCGGGAAACAGAGCGGCAGCTGCGCGAAATCAAAACGCACTTGTCCGGCATAGGCGGAAAACAGCTTGAGCCGTATATGAGCCGCACAGTGTCCGAACTTGAACATACAGTCGTTCAGAAGGAAACAGAGAAAAAAACGCTTGAGGAAAAAAGCGCGCAGCTCCGTGAGAAAACCGCTTTATTAACGGTGAAACAAGAGCAGCTGGAGTCCTCGGGGCTTGTATCCGATTTAAAACAGCAGACAGAAATGCAGAAGGAGCGCGTGAAAAAAACCGCTAAAGAGTGGGCCGCATTACAGACGGTCAGACACATCATCAGGGAAAAAATGGAGCGGCATAAAAAAGTGACGCTTCCCCGTCTGTTAGAAACCGCCGGTGCATTATACGGACCGCTTACGGACGGACGCTACCGCAAATTGTATTTCTCCGAGGCGGATGATTCCATTATGGTCATGCGGAAAGACGGAACGGTGTTTTCAGCAGGCGAACTCTCACAGGCGGCATGCGAGCAGCTTTATGCGGCGATCCGTTTTGCCCTTGCGTCAGAGAGGGAATCTGCGGTATCACTTCCGTTTTTACTTGATGACAGTTTTGTCCATTTTGACAGGCAGCGGCTGGAGCGGCTGTTTGATGTGCTGAATCAGCTCTCAGAAGGCGGGCGGCAGATACTTTATTTCACCTGCCATGAGCATGTCAGCCGGTCTTTTCACAGCGGACAAGTCATGCGGCTCCTGTCATAAAAGAGTTTATTTTCAAAAAAGAGGTATGTGCTATACTGGTATTATGTAAGATATGGAGGGAGCTTTTAATAGAATGGCAAAAGGTATTATGCTGCACGAGGTCGGCGAGCAGGTCGATCAATACTTTCTGATTAAATCTTCGACTAAGGGAATCGCAAGCAACGGGAAACCATTCCTGACGTTAATGGCAGGACCAATCGGGAGATATCGAAGCGAAGCTGTGGGATGCCAAGCCGACTGATGAAGTAACGTACGCGGCGCAGACGATCGTGAAGGTGATCGGAGATGTCCATCACTATCGCGGACGAAACCAGCTTAAGCTGAGAAACATCCGGCCGGCCGGCGAGAACGAAAATGTCAGCATTGATGATTTTCTGGAAACGGCGCCGATTCCGAAAAATGAAATGATGGAAACCGTCACTCAATACATTTTTGAAATGAAAAATCCAAATATCCAGCGGATCACAAGACATCTGGTCAAAAAATATGCGGCTGAGTTTATGGATTACCCGGCGGCGGCTAAAAACCACCATGAGTTCGTCTCCGGGCTCGCGTATCATGTAGTGTCCATGCTGAACCTGGCAAAAGCGATTGCCGATCTGTATCCGTCTCTTGACCGGGATTTACTGTATGCCGGAGTCATTCTGCATGATCTCGGCAAAGTAAAAGAGCTTTCAGGCCCCGTCTCCACGACGTACACCGTGGAAGGGAATCTGCTTGGGCACATTTCGATCATGGTGACAGAGCTTTCAAAAGCAGCCGAAGAGCTTCAGATTGACGCTGAAGAAGTGCTGATTCTGAAGCATTTGATTTTAAGCCATCACGGAAAAGCGGAATGGGGAAGCCCGAAACCGCCGATGGTGAAAGAAGCGGAAATTCTGCACTACATTGACAATCTGGATGCAAAAATGATCATGATGGACAGAGCGCTGGAACGGGTGAAGCCGGGCGAATACACAGAGCGTGTATTTGCGCTTGAAAACCGTTCTTTCTACAAACCGACGTTCCATCAATAAGATAAAAAGGCCGATTCTCTATGATCGGTCTTTTTTACGTTCAGCTCTCATAACTTGTCTTTATCAAGCATAGCTTAGAATAAAGACTCTGGGTGAAAAAGGGAGGAAACCGACGTGCTATTTTTTCCTTGGTGGGTATACCTTTGCATTATCGGAATTATTTTCAGCGCCTATAAGCTTTTCACAACAGCTAAAGAAGAGGAAAAGCTTGACCAGTCGTTTATTGAAAAAGAAGGAAGGGTGTATATTGAACGGATGGAACAGGAACGCGAGCGCCGTATGGCGGCGCCCGCAAGTGAAAACGCGGATGCGGAAGAAAACTCCAATCATTCCATCGCATAAAAAAACTGTGCGGCTCTCCGAGAGCCCGCACAGTTTTTTTATTTAGATTCAGAAGAAGTTGAAGTGTTAAACGTGTCTTTTAAGTCTTTGTCTTCCACTTTTACGTCAGCTTTTTTCATGACTTTTTGAATTGCCGCCTGTACAGCTGAGTTGTCGTTTAATTTCTGTTTAAGAACTTCTTCTTTCAGTTCTTTTTTCATGTCATCATATTTGCCGCGTTCTTCTGTCTTTTTGATGATATGATAACCGAATTTTGTTTTGACCGGATCGCTGACTTGTCCGACTTTCAGACCGAATGCAGCTTTGCTGAATGTTTCATCCATTGACTTTTTATCGAACCAGCCAAGGTCGCCGCCGTTGTCTTTTGAGTTGTCAGTTGAATATTCTTTCGCAAGCGTTTCAAACTTCTCGCCTTTTTTCAGCTTTTTCTCCACTTCGTCAGCTGTCTTTTTGTCAGCGACAAGGATGTGGCTCGCACGGATTTTACCTTTTAAGCCGTCGTAATATTCTTTCGTATCAGCGTCAGTCACTTTGATGTTGTCTTTCGCCGCTTTTTGTGCAAGCAGTTCGTACTTCACCTGATCTTTCAGGTAATCTTCGCCGTACTGCTGTTTAAGGGCGCTGTACTGATCGCCGAGCTGCGTTTTGTACTCTTTCAGCTTGTTATCGATTTCTTTATCCGATACTTTGTATTTTTTTGCTAATACTTTTTCTTGTACGAGCTGTGTCAGCACACTTGCGCCCGCGGTTTTTTTCATATTCGTGTAGAGCTCGCCTTTTGTTACATTTCCGGCATCCGTCTTGGCAATCACGTCGTTGTCGCCGCTGCTGCAAGCGCTGAGAGCCAGGACGCTCGTTGCCGTAATAGCTGCTATCGCGATTTTCTTCATTCCTTTAAACACTCCTAATCATCCAAATTAAATTGCATATGCGTATCATAACATATTGTGGCTTTCTGTAAAAAGATTTTAAATAAAGGGCATTCGTCTAGTCAAACTTTTTCCTGATACATACAAATATATTGATCATGAAAAGGAGGTAATGAACCATGGGCGGAGGATATTCAAACGGTTTCGCACTGCTCGTAGTACTGTTCATATTGCTTATCATCGTAGGTGCAGCTTACATTTGTTAAGCGAAACGGATCGCTTTTTCTAAAAGCGGTCCGTTTTCTTACCCGGGCGCCTAATCGTTTCAGAAGTAAATTGCATATGATGTAATTGGAAAAATAAAACGTTTTGTAGGAGGTGCTTTTGGAGATGGGTGAAGTATTTGCAGGCGGTTTTGCATTATTGGTTGTTCTGTTCATCTTATTGATCATCATCGGCGCTTCTTGGCTTTATTAAGAAAAAAATATGGCTGTCGGGGGTCAGACCTCCGTCAGCCATATTTTTTTGCCTGTTTACACAGTAAAGGAGATCTCGACGAATGAAGAGATCAGTAAAATTAAAATAGATACATTAATAAAACGGAATACCTTATCCTGCCGGTCTTCAGGAATCTCTCTGACAAGGCATAATGTATTTGTGAGCCTGTTTATGAAATAAAGAATAAACAGGGCAGCCACGATAAAATAGAATAAAATGATGGGAGATTCCCCCTCTCTCTGAACTGCTCCCATATTACATTACCAAATATTTATTAAAAAAGATAGAATGTAACCTGAAAAATCAGCGGGATATCAAGACTCCGGCACTTTTTTTACTAATATATCAAAACCGTCGGATTCCTGGTCAATCAGACATGATTTGGGCGCTTTGACCAGGTGCAGCGCAAACAGAAGATCAGGCAGGCAATAACCCGCATGAATGCTCGAAATCATATAAAAGTAATGAGCGTGTCTCGGAAATGCCAGTCCGGCATAAAACAATAACGGCGTAATGAATAAAAACGGGCTGATCGTAGAAATCAGCATCGTCGTTTTCGGTATGCCTTTCCATGTCGGCATCCGCAAGAAGTACATTTTCATTTCCTTTTTTCTTTTTTTACAGATCATCGGCAGGACATGTATGACTTTATGTACAAATAAAGTAACAACGAGCAGAACACAAAAAGCAAACACGTGCCCGTCACTTAAACTGATATTCGGACGCAGCAGCCCGAATGCCAAGAAGTTGCATATAAAAAACAGGATCATAAAACCTACAGCAGTCAATAATAAACGAACCGCACCATAATCTTTGATCAGATTAATGGTTTTCCAGCAATTCATCAGAGTCATCCTTCCGTACAAAGATGGAATACAATCTCAAAATAATTTACTCTCTTCAGGAGAAAAAATCAATCCTTTTTTAAAGAAAAAAAATAACCCCGGAAAGGGAAGAACAGAAGAGCTCGGTGAAACATGGAAATGTACGGTTTAACCTTTCTTCTCTATTCATTATCAGCTAAAATAAGATTAAAGATAGAAAGAAGTGAAACGGATGGATTCAATGGATCAGCGTATCGGGCGTTTAGAATATTACATACAATTGCTGGTGAAAACGGTGGATATGGATAAGTACCCTTTTTATGCGATGATGATTGAAAAAGGGCTGACCGAAGAAGAAGGAGAAGAGATCGGGCGGATCTGCCGCGAATTGGAGGACGAGCTGGAGTCGCAAAAAGCGCAAGGCTTTGTGACGTTTGACAAGCTCCTTGCACTTTTTGCGGGACAGCTGAACGAAAAATTAGATGTTCATGAAACGATTTTTGCTCTGTATGAGCAGGGGCTTTATACAGCGCTGATGGAAGAATTTATTGAGATTATGAAGCACTTTGATTAACTGTTGATCGGTTCCAGCTCTTCAGCCGTTTCATGGACAGCCGATTCGTCCGTTTTTTTCTTCAGCCTTCCGTCTTCACTATCAAAATCATTGTTTATGTTTGTCAATGATTTCTCGAATATCTCCATAAAATCTTCGCCGTAAATGTGGCGGATGACACAGGTTAATTCTTCAACTTCCGGAAACTTCCCGAATAAGTGGTAGATCGGCTGTGAGCCTTTAAACACCGCGTTTCTCGACGGGTCAAACTCCTCAAGCAGGCTTTCGAATACATTTTCCCCTTCTTCTGTTAACTGAATGTACGTGTTCCGTTTATCATTCAGCCGCTTGGAAAATTTCAGATATCCCCGTTCTTCAAGCTTTTTTGAAAAGTTAAATGCAGTTGATACGTGCATAACGCCGAATTTGGCGATTTCTGAAATAGAAGCTCCTTTAAGCTGATAGGCAATCCATAATATATGATGCTCATTAATATTAAGGTCGTACGGCTTCAGCCAATTCTGCCAGTCTTTCTCGATAGATTTCCAGAGCGCTTTGGACAGCTGCGCCATTTTTTGGGTATAGATTAAAGCTTCTTTTAGATCGTAAGGCGGTTCAACACGATTCAATACAGATCACCTGCTTCACATTTTCTTTTCCTCTATTATGCCAATAAAATAAAGATTAATAAAGATGAAAATTTAAGAATTTTATAATAAATTCTTCATCCGTTGCTGGGAAAGGCTTTAAACCGCAAAAAAAAGTGCGGAACGCAATATGTCCGCACTTTTTTTGGTTGTATAGGATATTAGTTTTGTAAGGTTTTCTCCAGCTGTCTGATTTTCTCTTCAATATCAGCGATTTCCTTTTGGAGATCCTGCTGGTGCGGCTTGATTTCCTCCTGCCACCTTTTAATGCTGGTCTGAAGCTCTCCGCCTACGTCTTTAATGACTTCTGCGCTTTCTTTCGCCGTTTGGACAAGCTGGTCCTTAAGCGCCATTCCGTCTTTTTTTAACCGTTTGATTGTGTCCTCAATTGAATTGCAATTTGCTTTGATTTTGCCCCGCAGCTCTTTTCCGGATGAAGGAGCCGAAAGTAACACCGCTGCGCCTCCGATCAATCCGCCTACGAAAAGGCCTGTTAAAAGGGAACGTCCGTCAGCCATTTGAAATCACCCCGTTTTTTTTCTCATAACTTTTATCATTTTTGTTCAGAAGAATAAACTTCTATACATAGCTTGCTTTATTTTAGCATATTTTTTAAGGGAAAAGGAGGGAGAAGGTTGTCTGTCTTTATGATTGTTTTATCTTGTATGGCTCTTGTCTTTGCGGCGGGCGCCGTTTATTACCTGAAACTGCTCGGTCAGGCCGCTTCTTATCCGCCGAAGCGGGTCGTCCGCCAAAAGGCCATCGTCTGCTCAGCAGGAACCGCCCTCGCATTGTTCCTTATCTTTTTCACAAAACTTCTCGTATAAAACATGCTGAAACACATTAAAAAACCTCTTCCGGCCGGAAGAGGTTTCGGTATGCGGTTATTTCACCGTTTCAATCATATTGGACCGTTTTAAGATCGTCTGCACAATCGGATGCATAATGATAATGGCGATCGCATTCAGCGCAGCCGCCGGAAGGACGACCGCGAGCACCAAGGCGGTGAATCCGCCCGGCAGGCCGACAATCAGAAGGGCCAGCGCCAGAAAGAGCAAACCGGAGATGAAGGTGCCGGCTATTGTAATGACGGCGGCGGCCGCTGTCTTTACGCTCTTTTTCACCAAAAGCGCCAGCGCGAGAAACAGAAACGCCGTTACCGGTTTTTCAATGATATTCGGAAGCTGTCCGCCCGGAAAAGATGTCGTGAGTGCGGAAATGATTCCCGTTACAATCCCGATCATCAGCACGTTCTGCACACGGGGGAATAACAGAATACCCATAAACATCATCACAAGCATCATATCGGGTTTCATTCCGAATAATACCGGCGGCATAATGGAATGAAGCACCGCTCCGATTGCCGCAAACAGGGCCATAATGACTAATTCTTTTGTTTTCATACTAAGCTCTCCTCTGCTAAGCTTTTTCGCCATCCAATAATATGCTCGTCATTTATTGCGATGGCCGGAAAAATTGATATGCAAACAGTATATCAAAGGAACCGTTATGTTAGAAGAAATTTATTCGTTTTCCTGCTGGAACTTTTTCATAAACTGAGCCAGTTTTTCACAATCAGCCAGGCTGACGGCGTTGTAGATAGACGCCCTGCATCCTCCGACTGAGCGGTGGCCTCCGAGTCCGGTCATTTTAGCCGCTTTCGCTTCTTCAACGAATTTTTTCGTGAGACTGCTGTCGCGGAGGGTGAATGTGACGTTCATGTGAGAACGGCTGTCTTTTGCGGCATGCCCCGCGTAAAACCCGCCGCTTGCGTCGATTGTGCCGTACAGGACGTCGGCCTTTTCCTGATTGCGCCGTTCAGCCGCTTCGACACCTCCGTTTTCAGCCAGCCATTCAAGGACGAGGCTCAGCATATAAATCGCAAATGTAGGCGGCGTATTATACAGTGAATCGGCTTTTGTATGAGTGGAGTATTTCAAAATTTTAGGGACGTTGGCGTTTTCGTTTTCAAGCCATGATTTTTTCATGATGACGACCGTGACGCCGGACGGACCGAGGTTTTTCTGGGCGCCGCCATAGATGACATCAAACGTTTTGACATCAATTTTTCTGCTCAGGATGTCGCTTGACATGTCGGCTACGAGCGGGATCGGTGAATTCGGGAACTCTTTCCACTGCGTTCCGAAAATCGTGTTATTGGACGTAAGATGCAGGTAGGCGCCGTCTTTGATTCCTGTGAGGTCCGCTTCCGGTATGTGGTTATGGTTTGAATCTGCGCTTGTTGCCGTGACGGATGTGTTTCCGAACAGTTTCGCCTCGGCGAGTGCTTTTTCAGACCATGCGCCCGTTACGATGAAGTGCGCCGTTTGCTGCGGCGTTAAAAAGTTCATCGGCAGCATGGAGAATTGAAGGCTTGCGCCGCCTTGAAGAAATAAAATATCATAATCGTCGGGAATATCCATCAGTTCTTTCAGAAGGCTTTTTGCTTTTTGATGCACCGCATCATATTCTTTGCTCCGGTGGGACAGCTCCATGACGGACATGCCGGTGTCATTGAAGTTGACAAATTCTTTCTGTGCTTTTTGCAGCACATCCAGTGGAAGGGCTGCGGGTCCTGCATTGAAATTCGTTGTACGTTCCATGTTTACGATCTCTCCCTGTTTTCCGCTTTAGTGTAAGAAATAATACAATTATCCTATCACAATTTTTTGATTTTTTTGATATGAAAAAATATAATTTTATGTTTTTTGTGTTGCCGGACGCAAAAAAACCTCATCTTTAAGATGAGGCAAGCCGTTTTCTGACGGTTGAAGCGATCTCCTGAAGATCGTCAGGCGCATAGTCTTCGGCGTGGGTCTTCCAGACAGCCCCGAAACCGTCGCCTTTTCCGTAACGCGGAATGATATGCATGTGAAAATGGAACACCGATTGGCCCGCTTTTTCACCGTTGTTATTGAGAATATTCAGCCCGATCGGCTCGAATTCATCGCGGATGGCGCGTGCGATTTTCGGCACCGCTTCAAAATATTCTTTAGAAAGCTCAGGCGTAAACTCGTACACGTTTTCGATATGTGTTTTCGGGATCACGAGCGTATGGCCTTTTGTAACCTGGCTGATATCAAGAAACGCCACAACATGTTCATTTTCGTATACTTTTGAAGACGGAATGTCACCGGCAATGATTTTGCAGAAAATACAATCGTCCGCTTTGTGCATAGATGGGTTTCCTCCCTGAAAAGAAATATATGTATATTCTCATCGTACCACAAAAACGGCCAAAACAAAAAACAGGATGAACGGCTGCGCGTTCACCCTGATGCAGAAGTACGAGCTTTATCACAGAAAATTAAATATGCCTTTTGTAAGCACCTCATTTGTTTTTAAAATGAAGACTTATGGGTCTGCTTAATCATTCCTGGGACAAACACCTCATTTGATTATTTCATCATGAATGAAGAACATCATCAAAGCAGTGTGTGAAGAAATTGTAAGCACAGGACATGTTGATTTTCATCCAACTGTTCTAAGACGTCTTTTATAAACACCTCATTTTCAGTTGATTAAAGCTGTTTCCTTCTACATACATTATGATGTCCGCCAAAACGATAACTATGCACGCTTTTCACGTGAGAAAAAAAGGGAATCGTTTCAAATCAGACTTTATTTTTGGTACTATGAAGAAAAACGAATCAGAAGGGGAGAAATTATGTCTCTGCTATCGGTAAAAGACTTAACCGGCGGTTATACGAGAAACCCGGTCTTAAAAAATGTTTCATTCACCCTTGAGCCGAACCAGATTGTCGGACTCATCGGATTAAACGGCGCGGGCAAAAGCACGACGATCCGGCATATTATCGGATTAATGGACCCGCATAAAGGCTCGATCGAGCTGAACGGCAAGACGTTTTCGGAGGATAAGGAAAGCTACCGCTCGCAATTTACGTACATCCCCGAAACGCCGGTGCTGTATGAAGAACTGACGCTCAAAGAGCATCTGGAGCTGACGGCCATGGCGTACGGCCTTTCCAAAGAAACGCTTGAAAAAAGGCTTCCTCCGCTTCTGAAAGAATTCAGAATGGAAAAAAGGCTGAAATGGTTTCCCGCTCACTTTTCCAAAGGGATGAAGCAGAAGGTCATGATCATGTGCGCGTTTCTCGCGGAGCCTTCGCTTTATATCATTGACGAGCCGTTTCTCGGCCTTGACCCGCTGGCGATCAATGCATTGCTGGAGCGGATGGACGCCGCGAAAAAAGCCGGATCAAGCGTGCTGATGTCAACCCATATCCTGGCTACGGCAGAGCGCTACTGTGATGCTTTCATTATTTTACATAACGGCGAAGTGCGGGCAAGCGGCACACTGGAAGAACTGAGAGAGCAGTTCGGCATGAAAGACGCAGCTCTTGATGACTTGTATATTGAACTGACGAAGGAAGACGCCGGCCATGAATAATATGTCTACTATTTGGCAGTCCCGGCTTGAAGAGCATATAAAGGAAACCAGAATGTATATGAAATATATGCTCAATGATCATCTCGTCATTGTGCTGATCTTTTTTATTGCCGGCGCGGCGAGCTGGTACAGCAAGTGGGTCAAAGACATTCCCGTTCATTTTCCCTCATTTTGGGTGATGGCGGTGCTCTTTTCATTTGTGCTGACCGGTTCATACGTCCGGACGCTTTTAAAGGAAGCGGACCTCGTGTTTCTGCTGCCGCTTGAACCGAAAATGGGGACTTACTTTAAGCATTCATTTAAGTACAGCTATCTGTCACAGCTGTTTCCGCTTATTGCTCTGTCGCTTGTATGCATGCCTCTGTTTTTCGCTGTAAGTCCGGGGGCGTCGCTTGCGTCGTATGCCGCCGTATTTATTCAGATGCTAGCGGTAAAAGCGTGGAATCAGGCCATGGAGTGGCGGATGACGTTTATGAATGACAGAAGCATGAAAATGATGGATGCGGTCATACGCTTTATCTGCAATATGCTGCTTTTATACTTCGTCTTACAGTCGTTTTATGTGTACGCTGCCGCCGTCTACATTGTGATGGCCGGCCTTTATGTGTATTTCACATCGGCCGCAAAACATAAATCATTAAAATGGGAAGCTCATATTGAATATGAATTAAGAAGGAAGCAGCGGTTTTACAGAATCGCCAATCTGTTTACCGATGTGCCTCACCTGAAAAAACAGGCAAAACGCCGTGCGTATCTCGACTTTTTGCTCAGAATGATTCCGTTTGAGCAGCGGAAAACGTTCTCCTATATGTATGCGCGGGCCTTTCTGCGTTCAAATGATTATCTCGGCATTCAGGTCAGGCTCACGATTATTTTTATCCTGATTATTATGCTCGTTTCCGCCAATCCGTGGATCACGGCGGCATTAACCGTATTTACCGTCTTTATTACGGGAATACAGCTTCTTCCGCTGTTCGGGCATTTTCATCATCTTTCTCTGCAGGAGCTTTACCCGGTCAATCAGAAAGCGAAGCTGCAAAGTTTCTTTTCGCTGATGAAATCGGCATTAACCGTGCAGGCGCTGCTGTTCTGTGCAGCGTCAGCCTATGCCGCGGGAGTCAGCGGGGCGCTGTATGCGGCCGTTGCTTCAGCCGTTCTGATTTTTGTGATCATGCCTTCGTATATGGGCGGAAGATTGAAAAAGTACGGCAAGCTGTAATCAATCGGGTTTTTGAAACCTCAATGAAAGAAGGAGACACAGATGACCGACGATCAGCAGCTGATACAGGAAGCACTGCAGTGGAAAGCGCGTTTTTTGCGCAAGGATTCCATGCTTGAACGCTTTTCTAAAGGAATGCAGGCGAAAATAAATGAGCGGATTCCCGATAAAATTCATGCCGTCATCACAGAAAGCATTAAAAAAATGACCGAAGCAACAATGGCGGGTTCAAATCTGGTGAAAAGCAAGCGGGATACAAACGGTATGACGCTTGCTGAAAAAGATGCCCTCGCCAGACAAACCATCGCATCGTACCAAAAGGTCGCGGCAGCCGAAGGTATCGGTACGGGGGCCGGCGGAATTTTTTTAGGGATGGCTGATTTTCCTTTGCTGCTATCCATTAAAATGAAATGTCTGTTCGATCTTGCCTCCATTTACGGCTATGATGTGAAAGACAGGGATGAGCGATTGTTCTTGCTGTTTATTTTTCAGCTGGCTTTCTCAAGCGGTGAACAGCGGAAACGCATATACTCAATGATTGAACAGTGGGATTCGAAAAAGCATGATGTCGATTGGAGAGTTTTTCAGCAGGAATACCGCGATTATCTGGACGTGGTGAAATTGTTTCAGCTTTTGCCGGTCGTCGGAGCCGCCGTGGGCGGAGCGGCCAATTATAAACTGCTGTCACAGCTCGGTGAGACGGCAAGGCACGTTTTTCATTTAAGAATCACAACAGCCGGTACGTAATGTACCGGCTGTTTTTTATGTCAGCGGGGGTAGCTTACCGCGGCGCCGATAAGCACCTTGGCGGCCGTCAGCATCGCTTTTTCATTAAAATCAAATTTCGGGTGGTGATGAGGATAAATGGTTTCCGCATTTTCTAAAGCGGCGCCCGTAAAGAAAAAAGCGCCTTTTGTATGCTGCAGATAATAGGAAAAATCCTCTCCCGCCATCTGCGGCTCTCCTTCAACGACTTTCGTAACGCCGTCTGTTTCCGCTGCGGCTGCCGCCGCGTGCGCCGCTTCCTCAGGATGATTGACGACGGCGGGATAGCCGCGTTTGAAACGATATTCATAGGAAGCGGAGTGCATGGAACAGATTCCTTTTACGACAGCTTCTATTTCTGCTTCGAGCAGGCCGCGCACACTTTCGTCAAACGAGCGGACGGTGCCTGAAATGACTGCCTGATCGGCAATCGCATTAAACGGATTTTCAGCGGTGAACGAGCCGGCTGAGATGACGGCCGGCTGCACCGGATTTACCCGCCGGCTGACGATATGCTGAAGAGCCGTGACGATTTGTGAGCCGATTAAAACGGCGTCCTTCGTATCGTGAGGGATCGCACCGTGACCGCCTTTGCCGATGACTTTAATCGTAAAGCCGTCAGCGGCGGCCATTACTGGGCCCGGGCGGCATAAGACCGTTCCGACGGGTTCAGTCGCCCATAGGTGTGTGCCGAAAATAGCATCGACATGTTCGAGGCAGCCGTCCTCAATCATTGCTTTTGCTCCGCCGGGAGATAATTCCTCAGCGTGCTGGTGGATCATCACAAATGACCCTTTCAGTTTTTCCCGGTTGCGGTACAGCACTTTTCCGGCCGCGAGCAGAGCCGCCGTATGGCCGTCATGCCCGCAGGCGTGCATGACGCCGGGAATTTGTGAAGCATAGGGCACATCTTTTTCATCCTGTATCGGCAAAGCGTCAAAATCAGCTCTGAGTGCCACGACCGGTCCCGGTCCACCGCCTTCAATACAGGCTGTGACGCCGTTGCCCCCGACATTCGTCCGGATGGGGACGCCGAGCTTTTCATAAAATGAGGCGATGAACGCCGGTGTTTTTTTCTCCTTAAAGGATGGCTCGGGATTCATGTGAAGGTGACGCCTGATTTCAACCATTTCCTCATACAGCCCGTCAAGCTGAGCGTTTAAGCTTTTTTGAAGTGTCGTTAACGTCAAAAGCGATGCCCCCTCGTCTGCTTTTCCCATGATTGTATAGAAAATGTCAGAAGATTTCAATCTTTTTGCTACGGGAGAATGATGATGGCGGCGATGGTCGTGACGATAAGTCCGGCCGCAACAGGGATAAAGTTTTTCCTGGCAAGCTCAAACGGGTCAACTTTACAAATAGCCGCAGCGGGAATCAGTGCCCAAGGGACCAATGTTCCGCCCCCGACCCAGATCGCTGAAATCTGGCCCAGCGCCGTTAAAACGGCCGGGTCCGTATGAAGCGCGGCAGAAAACAGCTTTGCCATCGAGCCTGCAAGAGATATACCGGAAAACCCTGACCCGTCGAGCCCGGTAATCGCACCGACTGCGGCCAGGGCGATGCCGGCGAATTCTCCGGACATCGGAAAAGAATGGGACAGGGCCAGTCCGAGGTCATTGACGATTCCCGCAGACCCTTTCGGCAGCGGGGTGTTCAAAATATTTTTAAACCCCGCGTCACCGAGATAAAAGAAGGCCGCGATCGGAATGACGGGGCCGAATACTTTAAAGCCGAATTGAAAACCGCCGATAAAATACTCGGTGATCTTTTCTAAATGCCGCTCTTTATATACAATGAAATGAATGATCAGGAGAATGCCGATCGCGGTTCCTCCGACGAGTGCCGTCGCATCGTTTCCTTGGAGGCGGTATACGATCATGCAGATAATATCGGCGAGAAAAACAAGCGGAATGAAAACCGCCAGGATCACCCTGAGTTTTTTCGGCAGATACATACTTGTGTCCAAAGAACCGGAGCTGTCCAAGGAGAGGGGGGCCTTCGTTTTTTTTCGATCCCGCATGATGAGGAAGAAAGCGGTGATTGTCGTCGTTAACCCCATGATCAAAACGAGCGGAATACTTGCCTGCATGACATCGCTCACGGGAATGCCCGCGGCGTCGGCCGTTAATTTCGGGGCCGCCTGAATGACGTAATCGCCCGATAAAGCGAATCCGTGGCCGAACAGGTTCATCGCCATAGCCGCGGCGATCGGAGAAAGGCCCGCCCGGATCGCTGCGGGAAGCAGCACAGCGCCGATCAGCGCCACCCCGGGTGACGGCCAGAAAAAAAGAGAGATGGCAAACATCAGACAGCCGATAACCCAATACGCGACAGCCGGCCCTTTCATCAGCTTTGCAAACGGAGAAATCATCGCTTCATTAATACCGGTTTCGGTCAAAAGGCCGCTCATCGCCACGATAAAACAAATGATAAAAATCGTCGGCAGCAATTCTCCGGCGGCATACGTAAAGCTGTGAAACAGGCTGCTGACCGAAGCGGAGAATGAATGCGTCGTCCATAGCGCAATCACAAAAATGCCGGCGAGTGAAATAAAGGTTGTATCTTTTCTGAGAAGCATAAAAACGATAATGGCCGCGATAAAAGCAACATAAAGCAGATGTACCGAGTAGACGCCGATCCCCAATTGAACCACTCCGTTTATAAATAGGATTGCTACAGGGTATTCATAGGCGGGCGGAAGGTGCAAAGAAGGATGCGTAAAATCGGGACATCAAAAAAGCCGGAGAATCTCCGGCGGTTTTTTAGTCTATTGCGTAATAAGCGGTTACATAAGACGGACGGGAAAAAATAGACGTCGTGTCGATACCGGCAGATGTTCCGCGTTTTTTATGAGCTTCCTGATAAGAGTTTGACTGCTGCCAATCCTGAAAGGCTTTTTCCTCTTCCCACAAGGTCAAAATGACATACGTATCGCCTTCGAGCGGTCTTAATACGCGGATGGCTTTAAAACCGGGTTCATTTTCCACTTTGCCGGCGCGGTTTTTAAACCGGTTTTCAAACAGCGGACGGCCTTCCTGGGTAACGGCGATGTTGTTGAGGACGGCGTAGCCCGGATTTTTGATTTCCCCGACGCTGTCGATGCTTTCATAGGAATGGGGCGCCTGAAAAACGGTTTCTCCATTTGTTTCATGAATTAAAACCGCATTATCCTCCCCCTGCATCAGCACCATATTCTCACTCGGGTGTTTCTTGGCAATCGTCTTTAAATAATCGGCTGTCCCGTATGTAATATAAACCTTCATATCAGCCACCTCCTGCTTGCTAGTATATCAAAAGAGTGGTATAAGTTTCTATTGGCGACTCATTCTGACATAATTCGAAACAATATTTCCCATACTACAAGTTAAGAAAGGCGAGGTGACTTACGCTGAAAAAGAAAAAAAGATTCTTTATTCCGGCTGTAATTGCGGCGGCAACCGCTTTTCTCGCGTTAATCGGATACATTATCATTATATTTCTCGGCCATTATGTCATCGATGAAAAGAAATTAATACTGCACGCATCTTCAAAAATCGTCGATCAAAACGGTGATGAAATCGCGAGCCTCTATACGGAAAATCGTGAGCCGGTATCCATTCAGCAGGTTCCGGAAGATGTGAGAGATGCCTTTATCGCCGTTGAAGATAAACGGTTTTACGAACATCACGGCATTGATGTGAAGTCTGTCGGCCGGGCGGTGTTCCGGGATGTTTTAGCAGGCGGCAAGGTGGAGGGCGGAAGCACGATCACCCAGCAGCTGGCGAAAAACATTTTTCTGACTCATGATAAAACATTTTTGCGCAAGACGAAGGAAGTCATTATCGCCATCAATCTTGAGCGTGATTACAGCAAGGACAAGCTGCTTGAAATGTACCTGAACCAGCTTTATTTCGGCCATGGCGTTTACGGCATTCAAGCCGCGTCCCACTACTACTTTAATAAAGAAGTAAAAGATTTAACCGTTGCAGAAGGAGCCGTTCTGGCAGCGATTCCGAAGGCGCCATCTCTTTATTCGCCGATTCAGCATCCGGATAAAAATAAAGAACGGCGCGATACGATTCTTGCAATGATGAACGATCAAGGCTATATCAGCGCCAAGGAAGCCGTCAGAGCCCAGGGCCGGACATTGGGGCTTAATGTCAAGAAAACATCAGAAACGCCTTGGTTTGACAGTTATATCGATCTTGTCATCAAGGAGGCGGAAGACCGTTATTCGATGTCAGGAGAACAGCTGCTTCAAGGCGGCTATACGATCCGGACGTCACTTGATTCCAAGCTGCAGAAAACGGCATATACCCTCATGAAGGAAAGCGGCTATTTTCCGGGGACGGATCAGGCGGCAGAGGGAAGCGCCGTCTTTATTGATAATAAAACCGGAGGCGTGCGCGCGGCGGTCGGCGGGCGCGACTACGTGACAAAAGGATACAACAGGGTTACGGCGAAGCGGCAGCCGGGCTCAACGTTTAAGCCGATTGCCGTATACGGGCCCGCCATGCAGGAAGACAAGTTCAAACCGTATTCGCTTCTCCAAGACAAACTGACGTCCTACGACGGGTATGAACCGAAAAATTATGACGGACAGTACAAGGGGGAAGTGACGATGCAGGATGCGATCACTTACAGCATAAATGCGCCCGCTGTCTGGACATTGAAGCAGATCGGCGTGGATACGGGAAAATCGTATCTTGAGAAAAACGGCATGAACATTTCTGACAACGGACTCGCGATTGCGCTGGGCGGTCTGTCTGAAGGCGTCACTCCGCTTCAGCTTGCCGGAGCTTATCATACCTTTGCGGCAAACGGAATGTATACGAAGCCATTTTTTATAGAGAATATCACGGACGAAGACGGAGAAACGTTATCCGGGCCTAAAAACGGCAAAACGCGCGTCTTCAGCGGACAGACGGCATGGAATATGACGAGAATGCTACAGCAGGTCGTAAAAGAAGGAACCGCTTCACAAGGCAGCTATCAAGGTGACCTGGCGGGGAAAACCGGCACGACCACATTTACCGGCATCCCCGGCGCGACAAAGGACGCCTGGTTTGCGGGATACACTCCCGGACTGACGGGAGCCGTCTGGATGGGCTATGACAAAACGGATAAAACCCATTACCTGAAAGGCGGCAGCCAATACCCGGTCAGACTTTTTAAAGATATCGTCACAAAAGCGGGTGAAAACGGCCGGACATTCAAAAAGCCTGAAAATGTGAAGGAACTGGGCAGCCCGATTGAGCTGGAGGCGGTAAAATCCCTGTCGGCCCGTTATACATTTAAGGCGATGGGACTGATTACGGTTCAATTAAAATGGGATATTCAAAAGGATGATCGGGTTGTTTACCGAATATATGAGAAGAAAGACGGAAAAGACAAGCTTCTGGATTCGGTGAAAGGAAAAGGCGGCTTTGACATACCGTACGCCAATCTGTTTTCAGGGGCTTCATACAAAGTCGTTCCATATAATTCACAGACGAATCAAGAAGGAGAGGGAACGGAATACGTTCAGCCGAAGCTTTTTTCTTCTTAATCATGAATTCGGCGATTTTTTGAACATTAAGCCTCAATTCTATACCATTCAGAAAAAACAAGGTATAGTGTAATGGGCGAAGAACACGAACGTATGGTTGCAGGAGGAAAGGTGGAAATTCAGATGAGTAAACGAGAAGCGTTTAATGATACGTTTTTAAAAGCGGCACGGGGAGAAAAAACAAATCACGTCCCTGTCTGGTACATGAGACAGGCGGGGAGGTCTCAGCCGGAATACCGCAAGCTGAAAGAAAAGTACGGCTTAGTCGAAATTACGCATCAGCCCGAGCTGTGCGCGTATGTGACGAGGCTCCCGGTCGAGCAGTACGGAGTGGACGCTGCCATTTTATATAAAGATATTATGACGCCTCTTCCTTATATCGGAGTGGATGTTGAAATAAAAAACGGAATCGGCCCGGTGATCGATCAGCCGGTGCGCTCTACTGCGGATATTGAAAAGCTCGGCGAACTGAATCCCGAACAGGATGTTCCTTACGTGCTGGAAACGATCCGATTACTCGTAAACGAACAGCTGAATGTTCCGCTCATCGGTTTTTCGGGAGCGCCTTTTACGCTGGCCAGTTATATGATTGAAGGCGGACCTTCTAAAAATTACAACAAAACAAAAGCGTTTATGCACAGTATGCCGCAAGCGTGGCAAATGCTGATGGACAAGCTGGCGGACATGATTATCGTTTATGTAAAAGCGCAGATTAATGCCGGCGCAAAAGCCATTCAGATTTTTGATTCATGGGTCGGCGCGCTGAACCGCGAAGATTACCGGCAGTTTATAAAACCGGTGATGGACAGAATATTCCGGGAGCTTTCAGCAGAGCAAGTTCCGCTGATCATGTTCGGCGTAGGCGCAAGCCACCTGGCCGGGGATTGGCATGACCTTCCTCTTGATGTCGTCGGTCTTGATTGGAGACTCGGCATAGATGACGCCAGAAAACAAGGCATTACAAAAACGGTTCAGGGCAATCTTGATCCGTCGCTTCTTCTTGCGCCTTGGGAAGTCATCGAGAAAAAAGCGAAAGCGATACTTGATCAAGGCATGAAAACGGACGGGTTTATTTTCAATTTAGGGCACGGCGTATTCCCTGATGTCAATCCGGCAACGCTGAAAAAGCTGACGGCGTTTGTACATGAATACTCCGCGGCCCAAAAAACGGAACAATCTTCCTGAGCAGATCGTTGGTTATAAGAAGATTTTCCTGTCAAAATCAAGATAGACAGACCATCAAAAGAGGTGTTTAACTAAATGAGCAGCAAAAAGAAAATGGGACTTCTCGTCATGGCTTACGGAACGCCTTACAAAGAAGAAGACATAGAACGTTATTATACACATATCAGACGCGGAAGAAAGCCTGAGCCGCACATGCTTCAAGACTTAAAAGACAGATATGAAGCGATCGGAGGCATTTCGCCGCTGGCAAAAATCACGCAGGAGCAGGCGGAGAAGCTCGCACAGCGTTTAAATGAAATCCAGGACGACGTAACATTCAAAGTGTACATCGGATTAAAACATATTGAACCGTTTATTGAAGACGCGGTGGCGGACATGCATAAAGACGGCATTACAGAAGCTGTCAGCCTTGTGCTCGCCCCTCATTTTTCAACATTCAGCGTCCAGTCATACAACAAACGCGCGAAAGAAGAAGCGGAGAAGCTCGGCGGCTTGACCATCAAGTCTGTTGAAAGCTGGTATGATGAACCGAAATTCGTTGATTATTGGGTCGGCCAGGTGAAAAAAACGTATGAGTCAATGCCGAAAGAAGAACGGGATGACGCGATGCTGATCGTCTCAGCGCACAGCCTTCCTGAAAAAATTAAAGAATACGGCGATCCGTATCCTGACCAGCTGGAGGAATCCGCAAAACTGATTGCCGAAGGCGCCGGAATTACCGATTACGCAGTCGGCTGGCAAAGCGAAGGGAACACCCCTGATCCGTGGCTCGGGCCGGATGTGCAGGATCTCACGCGCGAGCTGTATCAAAAGCATCCTTATAAAGCATTTGTATACGTGCCCGCAGGCTTCGTTGCCGATCATTTAGAGGTGCTTTACGATAATGATTATGAATGCAAAGCTGTGACCGAAGAAGTCGGCGCAAGCTACTATCGTCCGGCCATGCCGAACGCACAGCCTGAATTTATCGACGCGCTTGCAGCGGTCGTGCTGAAAGAGCTGGACAAATAGAATTAAACGGTAAAGAAGGCGATAAAAATGAGTGGCGATAAAAAACATCTGGTCATCATCGGCGGCGGCATAACGGGATTAGCCGCCGCCTTCTACATGGAAAAAGAAATCAAGGAAAAACAGCTGCCGCTTGAGGTCACCCTGATCGAAGCGGCCCCGAGAGCGGGCGGCAAAATTCAGACGGCGCATAAAGACGGCTACATCATTGAGCGGGGGCCGGATTCTTTTTTGGAAAGGAAAAAAAGCGCGCCGCAGCTCGTTAAGGATTTGGGGCTTGAGCATCTGCTCGTCAACAATGCGACCGGCCAGTCTTACGTGCTCGTCAATGAGACGCTTCATCCGATGCCGAAGGGCGCGGTGATGGGCATTCCGACCAAAATCGCTCCGTTCATCTCCACCGGTTTATTTTCTGTTCCCGGAAAAGCGCGGGCGGCGCTTGACTTTGTCCTGCCTGCGAGCAAACCGAAGGAAGATCAGTCTCTCGGTGAATTTTTCCGCAGACGCGTCGGTGACGAAGTCGTTGAGAATTTAATAGAACCGCTATTATCAGGGATTTATGCCGGAGATATTGATAAGCTGAGCCTCATGTCCACGTTTCCGCAATTCTATCAGACTGAGCAAAAGCACAGAAGCCTGATTCTCGGTATGAAAAAATCACGTCCGCAGCCTTCGGGACAGCAGCTGACGGCCAAAAAGCAGGGCCAGTTTTTAACGCTGACGACAGGGCTTCAAACGTTGGTGGAGGAGCTGGAAAAGCAGCTTACGCTGACAAAGGTGATGAAAGGAACGAAAGTCACCCATATCGGCCGCGAGGAGAAAGGATATTCCGTGACGCTTGATAACGGCAAAGTGCTCTATGCGGAAGGATGCATTGTGACAGCGCCGCATAAAGCCGCGGCGAAAATGCTTTCTGATCTGCCGGCGGTTTCATGTCTCAAAGACATGCATTCTACGTCCGTTGCCAACGTCGCCTTAGGTTTTCCTGAGGGAGCCGTCAAGATGGAGCATGAAGGTACGGGATTCGTTATCTCAAGAAACAGCGATTTCTCCATCACGGCCTGCACATGGACGAATAAAAAATGGCCGCACGCGGCGCCGGAGGGCAAAACGCTTCTCAGGGCGTACGTCGGAAAGGCCGGAGATGAATCCATCGTAGATCTTTCAGATAACGAGATCATTAAAATCGTAATGGAAGATTTGAAAAAAGTAATGAAAATAAATGGCGAACCGGAAATGACCTGTGTGACCCGCTGGAACGAAAGCATGCCGCAATACCATGTCGGCCATAAGGAGCGCATCAAAGAGTTCAGAGATGCGCTGAAAGCTTCCTATCCGGGCGTATACGCGACGGGCGCGTCTTTCGAAGGGGTGGGCATCCCCGACTGTATTGACCAGGGAAAAGCCGCCGTATATGATTCACTGGCTTATTTATTTGAAACGTACCAGCCTCCGTTATCGTAAAACGGAGGTTTTTTTGCATGTTCCCGTTCTGTAAAGGGAACACCAATAAAGAGAAAAAACATTTGAATCTTCTTTGCGACTGTGATAAGTTATCTTATGTACAAAATGACTAAAACGTTCAAACGGTCAATTTAACGAGGTGGGAAACATGTCCGTCGATCGGAAAAAGCTCATTCTGGAAGCGGCAACGAAGTCTTTTACACAATTCGGCTACAAAGCAACAACAATGGATCTGGTGGCAAAGCTTGCAAATGTGGGGAAGGGAACCATCTACACGTTTTTCAAAAACAAAGAAGAACTGTTTGATGATATTTTCACCACTATTTTAAGAGAAATGAAGGAACACGCAGACGAAGCGATGAAACCGGAGCTTTCATTTCACGAAAATGTTCACCGGGCGCTTATCGCGATTTTGGAATTCAGAAAAACACACCAGCTGACTATTAAAATTTTTCAGGAGAACGCTGAGATTGGTACAATAGCCGTTCAGGATGTCATTGCGAAAATGGAGCGGGCCATTCTGTCATACATTAAAGAAAAGATAGAAACAGCCATTGAAAACGGAAGCATTAAACCGTGTGATCCGGAACTGACCGCTTTTGTGATGCTCAAGCTCTACATCGCGCTGATATTTGACTGGGAAAAAAACCATCCGCCTCTTGAAAAAGAGACCATCGCCGAATTGCTGGAAATGTATGTTGGTCAAGGATTATCTAAATAATAGATGATCCTTCACTTTTTAGGTGCCGTGACCGTTTTGTCAAATGAGTCAGTTTGCGGAAGGAGGCAACAGGGTTGAATACAATAAAAAGCCAGTGGAAAGACATTGTAACGAACAAGAAACTGTTAATCCCCATCATTGCCATATTATTCGTTCCGCTGATCTACAGCGGAGTGTTTTTGAAGGCGTACTGGGACCCGTACGGCACGGTGGATCAGCTGCCGGTTGTCGTTGTCAACCAGGATAAAGGGGCGGACTACGAAGGGAAACATCTTCAGATCGGTGACGATCTTGTGAAAGAGTTAAAGAAAAATGATAATTTTGATTGGCATTTTTCAAGCGATCTTGATCAATCGTTAAAGGACTTATTAAATGCTAAATATTATTTATTGGTCGAGATTCCTGAAGATTTTTCTAAAAACGCCAGCACGGTAATGGATAAAAATCCGAAGAAGCTGGATCTGAAATATCATACGAATGCCGGATCAAACTATGTCGGCGCGACAATCGGAGAAAAGGCGATCGACAAGCTGAAAGCCTCCGTGTCGAAAGAAGTGACGGAGCAATACGCAAAAGTCATTTTTGACAATTTTAAAGATATTGCCAAAGGACTCGGCAAAGCCAGCAGCGGCGCCAAGAAAATAGACGACGGCACGAAAAACGCGAAAGACGGCAGCGCCAAGCTGAAGGAAAATTTAGCGAAGCTTACTGAAAGCACCGCCACCATCGGCGATAAAACGCAGCAGCTTGCAGACGGAGCGGCGAAAGTGACAAGCGGAATTCAAACGCTTGACAGCTCTATCGCAAAACTTCAGAGCGCAAGCGCCGAAATTCAAGATAAATCAGGACAGATTGCTTCAGGAGGAGGCCAAGTGGCCAGCGGGCTGAAAACGAGCCTTGACGCACAAAAGCAGCTCCAGCAAAAGCTTCCGGATTTAACGAATGGATTAAGTGCGTTAAACAGCAAGGCGCAGGAAGTGTCGCAAAAAGCGGCGGCATTTGAAGATGCGATCAATTCAGTCAACCTCTCAGATATTGAAAAAGCGGTTGGGGAGCTTGAGCAGACTGAAAAGGAATTGCAGCAGTTTAAGAAAAAGCTTTCTGATCTGAAAAACAGCCTGGATGCCCGGGATGACGCGGTCAAAAAGGTGATTAAGGACAGTGATTTCTTAACGGATGAGCAAAAAGCGAAACTTGTTCAGCTTCTGAATGAGAAGCTTCCGAAGGCCGACCTTCCGGATTTAGACAATATCGTCAGCCAGCTTCCGTCCGGCGGAGATATCCAGCTTCCGGATATGTCAGTCATAAAAAGCGCGCTGGCAGATGTAAAAGCGAAGGCTGATCAGCTGAAAGCACTGCCTCAGTCCACATCGAAACTGTATAACGGCGCGGCGGCGGTACAAGACGCAATTAACCAGCTGACGGCTGGAACTGATAAATTGTACAGCGGAGCGCAGACCGTCTTTGAAAGCCAAAACAAATTAACGGCCGGTATCGGCGAATACAACAGCAAGTTCGGACAGCTTAAATCAGGATCAGAAGCGTTAGTGTCAGGGAGCGGCCAGGTGTCTGGCGGCTTAACGAAACTGCTGGACGCGCAAAACAAAATCCATGACGGCTCGTCCAAAATTGAGCAGGGTCAAGCGTCTCTCGGCACCGGTTTAAGCAAACTTTTAGACGGCACCGGACAATTGTCCAGCCAGCTGAAAGATGCGGCTGATCAAACCGGGGACATTAAGACAGATGACAAAACGTACAGCATGTTTGCCGATCCGGTAAAAACGGACGATAACGCGATTCATTCCGTGCCTAACTACGGTACCGGACTGACGCCTTATATTCTCTCTATGGGCTTGTATGTCGGCGGATTGATGCTGACGGTCGTATTCCCTCTGAGTGAAGCTTCAGGGCGTCCGAGAAACGGTTTTGAATGGTTCCTCAGCAAATTCAGCGTCATTCTGCTCGTCGGACTGATTCAATCCGTAATAGTCGCCACGGTTCTGTTAAAAGGAATCGGGCTTGATGTGGAAAGCACTTGGAGATTCTATCTCTTTACGATGATTACCAGCATCGCGTTCCTGTCGATGATTCAATTATTGGCGACAACGATGGGAAATCCGGGACGCTTTATCGCTGTCATCATTCTGGTGCTTCAGCTTGGGGCAAGCGGAGGAACCTTCCCGCTTGAACTCCTGCCGGGATTCTATCAAGTGATTCACGGGGCACTGCCGATGACTTACAGCATCAACGGGTTCCGTGCCGTCATTTCAAATGGCGATTACGGCTATATGTGGCAGCAGGCATCCATTCTGTTGGGCATCGCCGTTGTCATGATCGCGCTGACCATCGTGTATTTTACGGTGCAAAGCAAAAAAGAACACAAAACGGAAGAAGAAATAACAGCATAAGAAAAAGAGGCGCTGAGCAGATGCTCAGGGCCTCTTTTTTTTGATTTCGATTAAAATCCCCATCTCACCAACAGTCCGGTATACGTCAATCCGCCGCCGAACCCGAACAATACCAGCGTCTGGCCTTCCGACAGTTTTTTTGCTTTCACAGCTTCATCCAAAGCGAGAATAATAGAAACCGATGAAGTGTTGCCGTAATATTCAACGCTTGTCAATGTCCGTTCAAGCGGGAAAGGCAGTTTTTCACAGATGGATTCGATCATCCGCATGTTGGCGCTGTGAGGAACGAACCAATCCAGATCGTCTTTTGAAAAGCCGGCTTTTTCTAAAAGGGCATTGCATTCCTCAGGCACGGTTCTGGCCGCCCATTTATATACTTCGCGCCCGTTTTGCACCATATTTCCTCCGCCTTTAAGCGGCTCGCCGTTTAATTCTGCGCTCAGTCCCGTGCGATACAGCACGTCCGCGCTTCCTCCCGCTGTTCCTTGCACGGCTGCCAAAAAGCCCGGCGCTGATTCGTCGCGTTCCACCAATAGGGCGCCTGCAGCATCTCCGAAAAGAACGCAGGTCGTCCGGTCAGTATAATCCGTTACCTTTGATAATGTTTCACCGGCAATGACAATCACTTTTTGATGGGAACCGGCGGTAATTAATGCGTCTGCGAGCTGAAGGCCGTAAGTGAGTCCGGCGCATGTGGCGTTAATATCAAGCGCTCCCGTGTGCGGCCAGCCGAAGTAAGCCTGCACGCGTGCCGCGGTGCTTGGAAACGCATAGTCCGCCGTCGTTGTGGCGACAAGAATCATATCGACATCATCAAGAGTTCCGCTGTATCGTTCTGCAAGGTTTTTCACCGCTTCCACACACAAATCCGATGTGAATTCATGTTCGCCGGCAATGCGTCTTTCCTTCATACCGGTGCGCTGGACGATCCATTCATCAGATGTATCGACGATGCGCTCCAAATCCGCGTTTGTTAATCGGCGTGCCGGAGCATATGTACCGATTGCTGTAATTTTAGATTTTGACATGAAAAAATCACTCCTTTATATCAGATTATAACACCTGATATTATTACTTGGTACTAATTTTAATAAAAAAACCCAAGCAGCATCCGCTGTTTGGGGAGCATGAGAATTTTATTTGTAAAACGGGCTTGTGTGAACGATTACCAATGACGGCAGCAGCGGCGGCATGAATGATGATGCTTCTTTTTGTCTTTCTTCTTTTTACAAGGGTCTTCTTTTTTCTTTTTACAGTGATCTTTTTCTTTTTTACAGCACCAGAAGGCTGCACCAGACCAATCATCCTCAAACCAATCCTCAAACCAATCATTATGAAACCTTTTCCGCTTGTGCGGTTTACGGCTGATCATACATTTCCCTCCTATGCTCATGCTCCCTTCATTCTATGAAAAAAGAGCAGGAAAAGATTGGACGGGTTATGGATCAAAAGAGTATATTTTAAGAAGAATAAAATTGATAGGAGGAATGACCTGTGGAAAATATGAAACATACGATGGAACTGATTAAAGAATTGGTGTCGATTCCGAGTCCGACGGGCAATACATACGAGGTTATCGCCTATACAGAAAGTCTTTTAAAAGAATGGGGCGTCTCCTCTTACAGAAACCGCAAAGGCGGTCTTTTTGTCACAATTCCCGGCCGTGATGACAAGAAACACAGATTGCTGACGGCGCATGTCGATACGCTCGGCGCGATGGTAAAGGAAATAAAGTCGGACGGCCGGCTGAAGATTGACTTGATCGGCGGCTTCCGATATCACTCGATTGAAGGGGAATATTGCGAGATCCAAACTTCTTCCGGCAAAACCTATACAGGCACCATCTTAATGCATCAGACTTCAGTGCACGTCTACAAGGACGCCGGCAAGGCAGAGCGGAATCAGGAGAATATGGAAGTCCGCCTTGATGAGCCTGTCCGGACGAAGGAAGAGACGTCCGATCTCGGCATCAGGGTCGGCGATTTCATCTCATTTGACCCGCGCGTGCAGATTACGCCGAGCGGCTTTATTAAGTCCCGGCATCTTGATGACAAAGCGAGCGTGGCTCTGCTCTTGAATTTAATCCGCCGCATCACGGAAGAGAAAATCGAACTTCCGTATACGACGCATTTTCTGATTTCTAATAATGAAGAAATCGGCTACGGCGGCAATTCCAACATTCCTCCTGAGACCGTCGAATACTTGGCTGTTGATATGGGAGCGATCGGCGACGGCCAGTCTACGGATGAATATACCGTCTCCATTTGCGTGAAGGATGCGAGCGGACCGTACCATTATCAGCTCAGAAAACATCTGGCCGGGCTTGCGGAGCGCTATGGCATTGATTATCAGCTTGATATTTATCCGTATTACGGTTCTGATGCCTCAGCAGCCATCCGTTCGGGCCATGACATCGTTCACGGGCTGATCGGCCCGGGAATTGACGCTTCACACGCTTTTGAACGCACGCATGAATTATCGCTTCTTAATACGGCGAAGCTTTTGCACCGGTACGTTCTATCGCCGATGGCATAAAAAACCCTGCGCGGAAATCATTCCGTGCAGGGTTTTCATTTTAACCTGAAATGGTTGTGTTTTGTTCTGTTTTGGCGAGGCTCATGACCTTCGCGCCTTTAACGGGATCATACTGGCCTTCCCATTTTGACATCACAACGGATGCCAGCGCGTTTCCGGTCAGATTGACGACCGTGCGGGCCATGTCCATAATCCGGTCAACACCGGCGATGAATGCAAGGCCTTCTGCAGGAATGTTGAATGCGCCTAATGTCGCAAGCAGGACGACGAAAGAAGTCCCGGGCACGGCAGCCATTCCTTTGGAAGTGACCATCAAGACAAGCACAAGGGTAATCTGCTGCCAAATGGACAAGTCAATGTGGTATACCTGAGCGAGGAATAAAGCGGCGATAGATTGGTACAGCACAGATCCGTCTAAGTTAAAGGTATATCCGATCGGCACAACAAAGGAAACAATACCTTTCGGACAGCCGATTTTCTCCATTTTTTCCATAACGCGGGGGAGTACGGTTTCGGAGCTTGACGTACTGAACGCTAATAAAATTTCATCCTTCATATAGGCGAGGAATTTGAAAATGTTTACTCCGGCAAGCTTTCCGACGATTCCGAATACAACAATGAGAAAGAAAGCCAAAGCTACATACACTAAACCGACCAGTTTACCGAGTGAAAGCAGGGAACTGAGCCCAAATTTGGAAACGGTAACACCAATCAACGCAAAAACACCAAACGGCGCAACTTTCATGACGAGGTTCACAACATGGAACATCGCATGAGAAACACCTTCAAAGAAGGCCAAGACAGGCTTTCCTTTTTCACCGATTGCCGAGATGCCGAGTGCAAACAGCACGGTAAAGCAGATGATGGCAAGCAGATCTCCTTCGGCTAATGATTGGAAGAAGTTTGTCGGTACGATATGCAGGAATGTGTCTGCGATAGATTTGTTATTTTGTTCTTTTTCTGTTTCAACATATTGACTGATATCTGTCTTTTGAGCTTCATGTATATTAACGCCTGTTCCCGGATGAAACAGATTCGCCAAAGCCAGCCCGAGAATAATGGCAAAAGTGGTAATGATCTCAAAATACAAAATCGTTTTGAAGCCTAATTTTCCGACTTGTTTTCCGCTTCCCGCGCCGGCAACGCCGATGATTAAGCTGGAGACGACAATTGGAATCACTATCATTTTGATTAAGCGTAAAAACAAATCGCCGATAGGCTGTAAATATGTTGGAATGGCGGGATTGCCGTACCAGATGACACCGACTACAACCCCTAGTATGAGTCCGACGAAAATTTGCGTCGCTAGTCCAAAGCGTAATTTTTTCATAGATTACCTCCCGAAGAAAAAAGTGCAATAAGTATCTAAAAAGATAGCTATTAGAACAAATTATAATAGAAAAGAAAACAATCCGTCTATAGAAAAATATAGATTGAAAATACTGAATCTTTTAAAACGTACAGATAATTGCTAATAATGGTGAATAACGCCCTATTCAGAAAGTATGATGACGGCTGAAAAAAACGGGCGCCGCACAACTTAGAATTGTGCGGCGCCCTATTGTCACATATCCTTAATTTTCAAGCAGTCATTGCACAGATTAATGTGACACTCATACTGCTCAACAATCTCATTTCCGCATTCTTCGCATTTCTTACCGGGTAAATTTCTGAAAAAATCCGACATCTTTTCCAACATACCCATCCCTCTTTCATTGTTTTGTCTCTACATTGTATTATAACAGTTTTGGAAAATCAACGGCTGTTTTGGCACAATGTTTAAAACATGCAATTTGTACGAAAAATAGGTATATTGGAGGAAAGGATCTTTTTATCATAAACATTCGGAGGGTCATATGAAAGTTACAGTTATTGGATGCTGCGGCGGGTTTCCGGCCGCAAACGAAGCAACTTCAGGCTATCTGTTTCAGTCCGGCGGCTATTCTCTGCTCGTCGATTGCGGAAGCGCCGTATTATCAAAGCTGTTTGCCTATGTTCCGGCAGAAGAGCTTGATGCCGTCATTTTGTCCCATTATCACCATGATCACATCGCTGATATCGGGCCGCTTCAATTTGCCAAACAGGTCGGCTCCTTTCTCGGAAAAGGGACGCATGCACTGCCGATTTACGGGCATGATGCTGATATAGAACAGTTTGAGCGTCTTACATATAAAACGCATACGAAAGGAGTGGCCTATCAGCCGGACCGCCCGCTTTCTGCCGGGCCGTTCACCATTACCTTCCTGAAAACGGTGCATCCGGTCACTTGTTATGCGATGCGGATTACTGACGGTTCAGCTTCTGTTGTGTATACGGCTGATTCAAGCTACCAGGACGCGTTTATCCCGTTTGCGGAAAATGCCGATCTGCTGATCTGCGAGTGCAATTTTTACGCGGACCAGGACGGCACGTCAGCCGGCCATATGAACAGTTTGGAAGCCGGACGTATCGCGGAGGAGGCCGGAGCGGGGGAGCTGATTCTCACACATCTGCCTCATTTCGGCGAGCACCGGAAGCTGAAAGAAGAAGCGGAATCCGTGTTCGGGGGCGAAGTGACAATCGCCGCTTCCGGATTGAAGTGGGAGAAATAAAGGAGGAGCACCATGTTATTTATCGACAACCAAAACATAACCGACCCGAGGATCAACCTCGCAATCGAGGAATATTGCGTGAAACATCTCGACCCTGAACAGACATACCTGCTGTTTTACGTCAATCAGCCGTCGATTATCATCGGGAAGAACCAAAACACAATAGAAGAAATCAATACGAAATACGTAGAAGATAACGGAATCATCGTCGTCCGCAGGCTGTCAGGAGGCGGCGCGGTTTACCATGACCTCGGGAATCTGAATTTCAGTTTTATCACCAAGGATGACGGCGACAGCTTCCACAATTTTAAAAAATTCACCGAACCCGTTATTCAGGCGCTGCGCCAGCTCGGTGTGGAAGCTGAATTAAGCGGCCGAAACGACATCGTCGCGGACGGCAGAAAAATTTCCGGCAACGCTCAATTTTCGACGAAAGGGCGTATTTTCAGCCACGGAACATTAATGCTGGATTCCGCCATTGATCATGTCGTGTCAGCCTTGAAAGTGAAAAAAGACAAAATCGAATCAAAAGGCATTAAGTCAATCAGAAGCCGTGTCGCCAATATCAGCGAGTTTCTTGATGACAAAATGACGGCGGACGAATTCAAAAAGCATCTGCTTCACCATATTTTTAATACAAATGATCTTTCCGAAGTGCCGGAATATAAACTGACCGATGAAGACTGGAAAGCGATCCGGAAGATTTCCGAAGAGCGCTATCAAAACTGGGACTGGAATTTCGGAAGGTCGCCCGCATTCAACCTTCAGCATTCGAAACGTTATCCGGTCGGATCGATTGATCTGTGTCTTGAAGTGAAAAAAGGAATCATTCAGGACTGCAAAATTTTCGGTGATTTCTTCGGTGCGAAAGATGTGAGTGAAGTCGAACAGGCACTGACCGGAAAACAGTATGACCGAACCGCTATCAGGGAGGCGCTGGCCGGAATCGATCTGAAACAGTATTTCGGCAAAATAGAGCTGGAAGATTTCCTCGAGCTGATTTATTAGAACATTTGCCGAACGCATGATTTGAATCAGCGCCCGTTTTTGTGAAATGATAGAACCATAATGAATAGGGAGGGATCATGATGAAAGTATTTCTCATCGGAGCAAACGGACAGATCGGACAGCGGCTTACCGGGCTGTTTCAAAAAGACGGCACGCATACGCTGCGGGCGATGGTCCGGAAACAAGAGCAGAAAGAAGCGCTTCAAGCCGCGGGAACAGAAGCCGTTCTTGCAGATTTGGAAGGAAGCCCGGAAGACATCGCGAAAGCCGCCGAAGGCTGTGACGCGATTGTGTTTACCGCCGGATCAGGAGGAAGCACCGGCTACGATAAGACGCTTTTGATTGATCTTGACGGAGCGGCGAAAGCGATAGAAGCGGCAAAGAAAGCCGGCATCAAGCGGTTCATTATGGTAAGCGCCCTTCAGGCTCATAACCGCGGCAATTGGAATGAAGCGCTGAAGCCGTATTACGCCGCAAAGCATTATGCGGATAAAATTCTTGAAGCGAGTGGTCTGACGTATACGATTATCCGGCCGGGCGGGTTATTAAATGATCCCGGCACGGGAAATATCAAAGCCGCGGCCGATTTAGAAAGAGGCTCCATTTCAAGAGACGATGTCGCCAAGACCGTTATCGCATCCCTTGATGAACCGAATACGTATGAAAAAGCATTCGATCTGACGGCGGGCGGCACGCCGGTCAGTGAAGCGCTGAAACAATTATAGTTTCCGGTTTTACGGCACTCGGGGCTTTTTGCCCTTGAGTGTTTTTCTATATTTTTCTATAATAAAAGTGAACGTTTATTCCGGATAAATGAATGACTATTCATTCATTACATTTTTAAAGGGGTGGGAAAATGAATCTGGTTTCCAAATTGGAAGAAACGGCATCGCAGAAACCGGAAAAACCAGCTTGTCTGTTTCAAGATCAGTACATGACGTATGAGGAGCTGGCAGGTAAAATCAAAGCATTTGCAAACGGCTTGGAGGACAGGGGACTGAAAAAAGGGGATCATCTCGCGCTTCTGCTCGGAAATACGCCTGACTTTGTTATTGCGTTTTTCGGCGCGTTAAAAGCGGGAATTGTCGTCATACCTGTTAATCCGGCATATACACCTTCAGAAATCGCATACATGCTGAAAAACGGCGATGTCAAAGCGATCGCCGGCATCGATCTATTAATTCCCGTATTTGAAAGCCTGCACGGCTCGCTGCCGCTGCTGGAGCATATCATTATCAGCCAGACAGCAGAGAACGCTCCATCGACAGAAGACCCTCAATTGCGCTTAAAAATGACAACGTTTACAAAAATGCTTCGCCCGGCGGAGCGCAGCAGAACTTATCCGACATTGTCAAAAGATGATACTGCCGTCATTTTATACACCTCAGGGACGACCGGAAAACCGAAAGGCGCCATGCTCACCCATCAGAATCTTTTCTCCAATGCAAATGATGTCGCCGGATACTTAGGAATGAATGAGAAAGACAAAATTGTGGCGGCATTGCCGATGTTTCACGTTTTTTGTTTAACCGTTTGTATGAATGCGCCTCTGATGAGCGGAGCGTGTGTCTTAATCGAGCCGCAATTCAGCCCGGCTTCTGTGTTTAAACTGATTAAAAGCCGTCAGGCAACCATTTTTGCCGGCGTTCCGACGATGTATAACTATCTGTATCAATACGAGCACGGCAAGGCGGAGGATTTTGCGACCGTCAGACTGTGCATTTCAGGCGGCGCCTCCATGCCGGTCGCTCTGTTGCAGACGTTTGAACAAACCTTTGACGTCACCATTCTGGAGGGGTACGGACTTTCTGAAGCGTCTCCGGTTACGTGTTTTAATCCGTTTGACCGGGGGAGAAAGCCCGGCTCGATCGGGACGAATATTTTACATGTCGAAAATAAAGTCGTCGATACACTCGGACGCGAATTGCCCGACCATCAAGTGGGAGAATTGATCGTGAAAGGGCCGAATGTGATGAAAGGCTATTACAAGATGCCCGAGGAGACGGAGCACGCGCTGAAAGACGGCTGGCTGTACACGGGTGATTTGGCGAAACGCGATGAAGACGGTTATTTTTATATCGTCGACAGAAAAAAAGATATGATTCTCGTCGGCGGATACAACGTCTATCCGCGCGAAGTAGAAGAAGTGCTCTACAGCCATGAGGGCATTAAAGAAGCCGTGGTCATCGGCGTTCCTGACGCCAAAACGGGGGAAGCGGTGCATGCTTATATAGTGCCTGGGGACGGTGAGCTGACAGAGCAGGCGGTTTTTGATTACTGTGAAACACATTTGGCAAAATATAAACGGCCGGCGGAAGTGGTTTTTCTTGATGAGATTCCGAAGAACGCGACCGGGAAGCTGCTGAGACGGGCGGTCCGGGACATGCTTCCGAAATGACGGACGAAAAGCGAAGCCGGGGGCTTCGCTTTTACATGCTGATCCGGTCAGCTCTGCGATTCTTCCTTAATGATGCTTTGCACAAGCTTCGTATCATGCCGGGTCAGTTTGTAATACGTGTTTTTATACTTGTACATCATATAATTGCCGCCTTCGAGCCACATGCTGAATGAATCAAAACGGTCTTCATGATATTTGACCGTTCCGTCGTAATCGGGAGACACGCTTTTGGTCAGTTTGACTTGTTTTCCTTGGTTCAAGATATCGAGCATATCTTTTACATTCTGCCTGTCTTTAATTTTGATTTCTTTTTTTCCGTGCTCAGACAGAATAATCAGATCTGCGTTGCTTGATGGAAACACATCGCCGGTCCGGCTGTATACATAGAAGAAAGCAATAACCAAAAGGGCGATTACTACAATAAACGCGATTATTTTTTTCATATTCATCACTCCGTCTTTTAGTCTTTCCCGCTTCCTGTTGTTCCATTCTTTTCTGTTGTGAAAAGATTAACATCCGTTTCGGAGGCTTGGTTCTATTTATTTGCATTTATGCTTACAATAGGAGTAAGTCATAAGGCTAAGGAGGGAGACTTCCATGCGCAAATGGATAGCGGCAGCGGGACTTGCCTATGTGCTGTACGGCCTTTTTTTCTATTGGTATTTCTTTATGACAGGAGACTCCGCCGTCCCGGAGGCCGTAAAGGGAACGAAAGCCGATCCGTCCTCGTTTATGGACCCGGGCCGCCTGGCAGCCGCTGAAAACTTTTCAAATGTAAAGGATTTTTTATTTTTCATCGGAGCGCCGTTAGATTGGTTTTTATTTTTTCTGCTGCTCATTACGGGGCTTGCCAAAAAAATAAAGCATTGGCTGGAAGCAGCGGTGCGCTTTCGGGTGCTGCAAATCGTAAGCTTCGTATTTGTGATTTCACTCATCGTTACGGCGGCTTCGCTTCCGCTTGAGTGGATCGGATATCGGGTTTCGCTTGCGTATCATATTTCGACGCAGACAACAGCAAGCTGGATAAGAGACCATGTCATTGATTTCTGGATCAGCTTTCCGCTGTTTGCCGTGTGTGTGCTTGTGTTTTACTGGCTGATCACAAAGCATACAAAAAAATGGTGGTTTTACGCTTGGTGTCTTACTGTGCCGTTTACCCTGTTTTTGTTTTTCCTGCAGCCGGTCGTGATTGATCCTTTATACAATGATTTCTATCCGCTGAAAGACAAGGAGCTGGAAAGCAAAATTTTGTCGCTTGCCGACAAGGCCGATATTCCGGCCAGCCATGTTTATGAAGTAAATATGTCGGAGAAAACGAATGCGCTGAATGCGTATGTGACGGGGATCGGTTCGAATAAGCGAATCGTTTTGTGGGATACGACGCTTAACAAACTGAAGGATCGGGAAATTTTGTTCATTATGGGGCATGAGATGGGGCACTATGTGATGAAGCACGTGTACATCGGACTGGCCGGGTATCTCCTGCTGTCATTAGCCGGGTTCTATATCATTGACAAGCTTTATAAGCGGCTGTCCAAATTCTTCGGCCGAATGCTTCATATAAAGGGGCCTGAAGATCTGGCCGCCCTCCCGCTGTTATTGCTCCTCATATCCGTTCTCAGTTTTGCTTCTGATCCGATTACGAACGCCGTCTCCCGGTATCAGGAAAACGCCGCCGACCGTTACGGCATCGAGCTGACCGGAAACCGGGAAGCGGCGATTGAGACGTTTCAGGACTTGGCCGATACGGGACTGAGCCGGGTCAACCCGCCGTTTCTCGTCAAAATTTTCAGAGGGAGCCACCCGTCGATCATGGAGCGGATTGAACATGCGGAAGAAGAAAAATAATAAAAAAACCGGCGGGGCCATGCCCGACGCCGGTTTTTTATGTTTTACTGAGCTGCCGCCTGTACGTTGATCAGCCCTTTTCCGTAGTAGAAAGCATCACCAAGTTTTGTAGTGGTGTTTTCTAAACTGCTGCGGACTTGAGTGTTTGTCCAGTTCGGGTGCTTAGAAAGAATCAAAGCAGCCGCTCCGGCAACGTGCGGAGATGCCATTGACGTACCATTGTACGCACCGTATTTGTTTCCAGGAAGCGTGCTTTGGATAGAGACGCCTGGTGCCATGACATCAAGCTCAGAACCTACGCTTGAGAAAGATGCTCTTTGGTTGCTGCTGTTAACAGCGCCTACCGCAATGACAGAAGGGTATTTACCAGGGTAGCCCACTGTGCTTGAGCCGCCGGAAGTGCCTTCGTTACCGGCTGCCGCAACCACTACGACGCCGGAAGCAACGGCTTTGTCAACTGCCGCTTTTAACGCTGCAGAACCAGAAGGTCCGCCGAGGCTCATGTTAATAACGTCCATATTGTTTGCGATCGCCCACTCAATTCCGTTAATGATCCAGCTGTACTGGCCGGAACCGTCAGCGCCGAGAACTTTTACAGCGTAAAGAGATGCGCTTGGCGCAACGCCTAATACACCGACTGAGTTATTAAGAGCCGCAACTGTACCGGCAACATGAGTTCCGTGAGAGTTGTTGTCTTGGAAAGGATTTGTTTCAGAAGGAACCATGCTGGCTCCGCCTGCTACCTTTAAATCAGGATGAGAAGAATCGATACCGCTGTCGATAACCGCTACTTTAACATTTGATCCGGTGAAGCCTTGAGAGTGCAGAGCAGGGGCTTTAATCTGTGATACGCCGTAAGGCACGGACTGCGCGTACGCCTGTGCAACGTGATCTTCTTCAACGTAAGCGACGCTAGGGTCTTTTTTCAGCTCTTTTACAGCTTTTTCATTTAATGTAGCTGAAGCTGCGTCTACATATTTGAATTGCTTTTGCACTTTCCCGCCTTTTTCAGAAATGACATCTTTTTTTCTTGGCGGCGCTCATCGTGCTCATTGTCTGCTTAAATCCGACAATATATTTCTTTTCCCCGTTTGATTTCCCTGCAGCCTGGGCAGAAGTCGTGCTGCCGAACGCCATCGTAAAGATTAACGCTAAAGCAAACAGCAAACTGATCCATACCTTTTTGCCTCTCACTCTTTATCCACTCCTTTTTTCATTTGCAGAATAACCAATAGACAGATTATTCTGTGGATTAATTGTATAGTATGGAATAATATTTTAGTAGACCCAATTTTTTTCAGTTTGTTTTATTTCTATTTAGGTATATCATCTCTCTTTCGTTTAATAGGAACCCGAAATATTTAAATTTTAATGGAAAAAACCGATGGAAGGACATGAGTATTTGTACACAGCGGCAATCGCTCTCTTGTTTACTGGGTCGAACGGTTTGATTCCATTTTTGGGAGCTGCGGCAAAAACAGGATAAATGTCACCTTTTGTTGAATGCAGAAGTCTGATGGAATCGAAAGCGGAATGAAATAAAGCGGCCGGCATGAATCAGTCTTTGGCTTTCTTGACGGAGAAAGCTGTGAAACCATTTTATGAAAATAATGATATTGAATATCATTGATACTTATATTGTCAATGATATAATTGCGGAAAAACGAAAGAGGGGGAGCAGATGAAACTAATTTTCAGTATGCTGATGATCTTATCCGTTCTCTTCATAACGGCATGCTCAGAACAGGAACATGAAACCGCCGTCAGGCACGATCTGGGGACCGCGCATGTGGCTGCGCACCCGCAGCGCATCGCCGTATTGAATGAGGGCTTTATTGACACCCTCCATGATCTCGGCATAAAGCCGGCGGCCGCGGCGGATAACCGGAAAGAGCGAAACGACGGCAGTCCGTCCGTCGGGCCTCCGTCACATCCCGATTTGAAAAAGATCACTTCGTTAAAACCCGATCTCATCATTGCAGACTCAAGCCTGCACAGGGGGATATACCATGAGCTGACAAAGATCGCTCCGACAATCGCTTTAAAAAATGAAGCTGCGGATTATCAGGATGCGGTTGATGCTGCCCTTACCATTGAAAAGGCGGTCGGTAAAGAGGGCATCATAGAGAAACAATTGTCGGCTCAGGAAGAAAAGCTGAATGACATCAAAAGAAAGCTGGATGCAGAAGGCGGCACGATTTTATTAATTGACGCTGCAAATGGCAGCATTTCCGTAAAGGATGACCGGTTTTTCACATCCCGGCTTATGACGCTCGCAGGGTTTACATATGCGGTCCAGACAGATTCCGGCGGGAAATCAGGCGCTATCAAAATGACGCCCGGGCAGCTTTTGCATATCGATCCTGATTACATCGTACTATTGGACGGTGAGAAAGAACTCGAAAAAAATCACCTCTGGAAACAGCTGACTGCCGTAAAAAACGGCCGCGTTTACCGCGCGGACAGGGCGGTATGGACGGAGCGCCGGAGCATTGACGGTGCGGACGCCGTATTACATGATCTGCAGAAAAAAATGCTCGCCAAAAAGGCCCAAAACTAATTCGGGCCTTTTTGTTATGATTCTGATAGGTGGCTGCTTACATTGTAATCTTTGACGCGCCACTTATTTTCAATTCGTTCGATATTGCTCAGGCACGCATTGACAAGCTTTGCGTTTTGTATGTCGGTATCACCGTCAGAAATGGCGGACAAGAGGGCGTGAATGGCTGCGCCGTGAGCGACGATCAGTACTTTTTGCTCAGGAAACCGCTCCTGAACTTTCACTAAACCGGCAAGCATTCTGTCTGTCAGCTCTTCTGCGGTCTCCATGTTCGGGTAGTTTTTATCCGGGTAGCGCTTCGACCGTTCCGGTAAAGACATTCCTTCCGCATCACCGTAGCTCCGTTCTCTGAAATCTTCCATGACGACAATGGGAAGATTCAAAAACCCGTTAATAATGTCAGCCGTTTTTCTGGCCCGTTTCATCGGGCTCGAGACGATGACATCCCATTCGGACCCCTTTAAGTACTCTCCTGTTTCTTTCGCCTGACGCTCTCCCGTCGCATTTAACGGAATATCCGATTTGCCTTGAAGCTTCTTTTGGGCATTCCAATCAGTCTCTCCATGTCTTACTAAACAAACGGCAGTCATAAAGTCTCCACTCCGATCATTTTTTATCGATATCATCTATTATACTGCCGTTACGTTAACACTTCAAAGAGAAGCGCCAGTCCGACTCCGCCTCCGCTGCCGATCGCTGCTGCTGCGTAGCGGGCATCCGGGCGTCTTTTTGCTTCATAAAAAAGCCGGGTGATAAGCGCCGCCCCGGAAGCCCCGTACGGATGCCCGACGGCCAGAGCGCCGCCCCGGACATTTATTTTAGAATACGGCACTTGAAGCTGCTGTGAAAAAACGCATATTTTGACGGCAAACGCCTCGTTGATTTCGTATATATCAATATCATCCGGTGACAGGTCCCGTTCCTTCAAAAGCTTTTTGACGGCATAAACCGGAGCTGCTGACGGATAATGCGGATGGACGCCGCTTACCGCGCTTCCGATAAAACGCAATCCCGGCTTTAAACCGAGAGACCGCGCTTTTTGTTCTTCCATCACACAAACTGCAGCCGCCCCGTCAGAAATTCCGCAGCTGTTGGCCGCGGTGACAGAGCCTCCGGACTGAAAGACGGGTTTGGCGCGGGCGATGAGAGGCTCCATGTTCCGCTTTTTCAGCATGTTTTCGTCAGCGGCGAATCCGTGACAGGGGAGAATTTCCCGGCGGTACAAGCCGTCTTCGTGCGCTTTGACGCTCCGTTCATAGCTGAGAAGGGCATATTCGTCCTGCATCTTTCTCGTTACGCCGTAAGCCTGTGCCGTATACTCGGCCGCTATGCCCATATCAGGATCGCCGATGTGTTCAGGAGAAAAGCGCGCCCGGGATGAGAAAGGGGAACGGCTGCTGCTCTCCGCTCCTCCCGCGATGTATGTGCTCCCCGCGCCGGCTTTAACAAAGTGGCACGCGATTCTCACGGCGTCCAATCCGGAACCGCACTGCCTGTCGATGGCCGTACCGGACACGCTCAAAGGAAGCCCGGCGGCCAAGGCTGACAGCCGGGCGAGGTTCCCGCCGCGGCCCGTCGCGTTTCCGATCAGGACTTCATCAATGTCTTCGGGCATGTTCCGGCTCAAATGTCGGATCAGCGGAGCTGCCAAATCTTCGGGGAGACAGTCTTTTAACAGGCCGTTTTCCCGGGCGAAAATCGTCCGTTTCGCATCCGTAATTACAGCTTCCATTCCATCATGTCCTTTGCCTGCTTTTGTACGGCGGCACGGGCGATCTTTCCGCCGGCTGTTTCCGGTATTTCTGAAAACAGCCACTTTTTCGGGATTTTATATGCCGCCAGCTGCTCGCGGCACTGTTTCTTCAGTTCCTTTACATTTGCATGTCCGTCGATCACCGCAACGGCGATGCTGCCCCAATAATCATCAGGAATGCCGATGACGGCCGCTTTTCTGACGCCCGGACAGCGGTTGAGCACACGTTCTATCTCTTCCGGGAATACATTCAGGCCGCCTGATACGATCATCCCGTTTTCACGTCCTTCGATATAAAGATAGCCTTCATGATCGATATATCCCATGTCATCAACCGTCATCCAGCCGGAATCATCAGGCTTTGCGCCGTTGATGTATCCGGAAAATTTCATCGGGCTGTTCACAAAAATCTTCCCCGTTTCGCCCGGCATGCAGCGTTCTCCGCCGGGCCGGCGGATTTCGATTGTAACATTTTCAAACGGACGGCCCGCCGCGTCAGGCTTCCGGACGCTGTCTTCAGGCGATAAGAACGCCACGAAACTCAGCTCAGACGTTCCGTAAAAATCGTACAACCGTAAATGGGGATAGCGCTCTGACAGCGCTTGTTTTGACGAAGCGGGCCAGTCTGCACCGGAAGAAATCACCTTGAGCGGTGTATCCGGAAACGCCTCTAGTGAGAGCAGGGCGTCCGTCATTGTCGGAACGGTATATAGAACGTCAGCTTGTCTGAGCCGGTCTTTCATTCCGGCCGGATTGAATTTTCTTTGAAGGAGGACGGTTCCGCCGATAAACAAAGTGCTGACGGCGCCGTATAAAAAGTGTGACGAGCGAAGCGTGCCCGGTACCAGCACTTTGTCATCAGGGGAAATGCCGAATTCACGTTTCGTACAAGAAAAGCTCTCCAGCCACGAACGGTGAGAGCGGGTGAAGGCTTTCGGCTTACCGGTCGATCCCGAGGTGAATCCGGTATAAAAGGGCAGGCCGGTGTTTTTGATAAAAGTGCCTTCCGTTTTTTCCGCCTCGATCAAAGGCCTGCATTCATCCCACAGGATGACAGGCGTTTTGATGCCGTCCAGTCTGCCGCTCAGCCGGCGGTCACAGATGACGAGGTCGGTTTTGCTGATGTGCAGCTGGTCCGCGAGTTCCGCCGCAGCCGAGCGGGGATCTAACGGAACCGCCGTGCAGCCGGCATGCGCCGCCCCTGCGAAAAGTTGTAAAAATGGGATGCCGTTCGGCAGTAATATTGCAATGTTTTCCGGCTTATCTGAAAGGCTGCCAAGCCAGTTTGCGGTTTGGTTTACTAGCCTGTTCCAAGTTTGATAGGTGATCTGTTCTGTTTCTGTCTGAATTGCGATCCGTTCCGGCGCTTGTCCGGCTGTATCTGAATATGATGATGTAATCATGATGACTAAAATCAGCTTCCTTTCGTCGGCAAAAGCCGGCTTGCTTGAAGAGTTTTTCTGATTCTTACGGCTGCGAATGAGGCTGCGGCCGCTTTAAGCAGATCTCCGGGCACATAGATGAGGCTGAGCTTTACGGCAGTCAAGATATCAATGTGCATTATAAAAGCCTGAACGGGAATGCCGATGACATACAAAAACAGCACGCCGAACAAGAACTGTCTGATAAACAAATGGGGGACAGCAGCTGAGCGAAGGCCTTGGGTGCTGAGGCTCAGCAGTAATGCCGCCAGCGGATATGCGATGAGATATCCGGCGCTCGGCCCGAAAAAAACCCCGAACCCGCCTCTTCCGCCTGAAAGGAGAGGCGCTCCGCATGCCACAATCAGCAAAAAAAGCAATTGGCTTAAAAACGCCGCTTTCGGTTTCAGGATGCTTCCCGATAAGAGCACACCGATCGTCTGGAGCGTAATCGGAACCGGCGTAAAGGATAAGAAAAGCGGCGGAAGCAGCCCCAAAAGTCCCATAATGGCGGTAAACACGGCAATATGCATCATTTCTGTCAATTTCATTATGTATTCCTCCAGCTTATCAAAATATGTTTATACAATAAAGCGAGTCTTTATATATGTCAACTCTATTATATTTTAAGTTAACATTAAAAAGACCGGCCTTTTATGAAAAAGGCCGGTCGGTTTATCTTTATTCTTCTGTAAGGATAACAAGTGAATCAACGGATGATGCAACGTGGGAAACGGCGCGGCTGACTTCTTGAAGGCCGCCGAGAAAGGCCTGCAAATCAACGTCGATTTTGCCTGTCTGGTCTTTGCTCGTTTTCATGCTTTGGACGATGTCATCAAACAGACGGTTGATCTGCGTCATTTTTTCTTTCGTTTCGCTTACAAGTCCGTTTACATCTTTAATATGTTTGGACACGATGTTGATTTGTGTATTGGTATTGTTCACGAGCTCTGATACGGTGGAAACAGTTTTTTTCGTATCCTCTGAAAGCTTCCTTACCTCCGTCGCGACAACGGCGAACCCTTTGCCATGCTCCCCGGCTCTCGCGGATTCTATTGAAGCGTTGAGTGACAGGAGATTCGTTTGCTCGGCGATCCCCGTCACGATGCCGAAGATTTTTTCGATCTGCTGGGCGATGTCATTCAGCTTGTCCATTTCTTCTTCAATCTGCAGAAGGCTGGCGTCGATTTTATTCATCTGCTGCTGCTGGCTTTCAAGCTCTTTTTTCCCGCCGATTGATTTTTCTTCGACATGTACGGAAGTGACGGTGCCGGCTTTTGACGCCTCGGAAATGCCCTCAGATTTATCGACCAGCTCCTGCACGGCTCTGCTCGTTTCTGAAAACAAATCAGCGAGTGATCCGGAAGTTTCCTGGATTTTCTGATGAAGGCGGGCTTTCTTTTCCTCTTGTTCGTCACGCTGGCAGTTATATTCAGTCTGGAATGCTTCAAGGACGAGCTGCTGTTCAAGATTCAATATTTTCGTCGTCGCTTTGATCGCTTTTAAAAGCTCATGCAAATCCGGAATGGTTGCTTCATATATGTTCATCATCGACAGAAGCAGATCCTGAAACGCTCCCATATACCATTTCGGTTCAAGGCCGATCCGCAAGTGGATGGAAGCGATGCGCTGTCTTTTTTCAATGAATTCATCATCAATCGTGCCGGCGAACATCTCATGGATATGACGCCGTAATGTTTTTTTCAGGCGCTCGACCGTGCTGTGGTCGTTAATGATCGTCATTAATGATTTTTCGTGATCCAGGTTTCGGTAAAAGGAATCGACGATTGTTGAGATATGTTCTTTAATTAACGGCTGCAGCTCTTCAAGCACATGAAGTTCTTCGTTTCCGAGCCTGACCATTTTCAGCTGTTTTTGGACATCTGCATATTGATTTGAAAGCGCGATGCGTTTTTTTCCATCGGCTTCTGAAAAATATGCTGTTTCTTTTTTGCGGTCTTTTTTAAATAACAATATTAGTTCCCCCAGATATTCTCTTTTTCTTTTTATCGGTTTGGAAGGAACTTGAATGAAGGAATCTGATAAAAATATTTTAATGCGGAAAAAAATAAAACCATTCGTACAGAATGGTTTAGTCAATCTTGGGTGAGACGTTTCAGCGGCTTGATGGCGGGACCTTCGGCAACCCCGCCGTCGGGTGTGAACCGGGACCCGTGACATGGACAGTCCCACGTCCGTTCACCGTCATTCCATTCAACCTCACAGCCTAAATGGGTGCATGTCGTATCGACAAGATGCAGACAGCCTTTTTCATCTTTATAGGCGCCGGCCCGTTTGCCGTTTACCGTTACGATTTTTCCCTCCCCGGGCCCAAGACTCTCAGGCGAAGCGTCCGGCCTCTCAAGTTTGCCCGAGATAAGGTGTTTGGCCACGTCGGCATTATAGGAAATCAGTTTTTTCAGTCCGGGATCTGCGTGGAAGCGTGACGGAATAAACAGGCCGGAAAACGGGTTCTTTTTGTTTTGAATATGATCAGCCAAAAGCTTCGCGGCGAGCGCTGAGCTTGTCATGCCCCATTTTTTAAAACCGGTCGCCGCCAAAATATGTTCTTCATCGCCTGAGATCGGACCGATGAACGGAATTTTGTCAATGGTGACAAGGTCTTGTGCAGACCAATGATATGGGATGCTTTCAACTCCGATTGTGTCTTCCGCAAATTGTTTCAGCGCTTCGTAATGCCCGGACATTTCTTTTCCTTGGCCTGTTTTGTGGCTTTCACCGCCGACAAGCACCAGTTTTTCACCGTTCAAATCGGTGTATCGCAGTGATCTGGACGGCTTGTCTATGCTGAGATACATCCCGTCCGGATACGCTTGTTTCGGTTTTACCGCGAGTACGTAGGATCTGCTGGCATACATTCTGGCGGCATAAAGCCCGCCTCCGTCATAAAAAGGAAAGTGGGAAGCGCAGACAATGTAGCTGCACTTGATGCCGTGTCTGTTTTTCGTGACCACTTCCGGGTGCGGTTCTTTTTTTATGTCGATCGCAGCCGTCTGTTCAAAAATCCGCGCCCCGTTTTTAACGATCTCTTTGACGAGCGCCGCACCATATAAAAGCGGATGGAATTGCGCCTGATTCTTCATGGCGAGGCCGAGCCTGCAATCAACGGGGACGGGAAGTTCTTTCACAAGCTCGTGTTCAATACCGAGCTTGGTATAAGCTTCTTGCTCACTGCGCATTTTTTTGACGCCTGATTCTGTATTGGTGTAAAGATATGCGTCTTGTTCAATCAGTCTGCAGTCAATCGAAAGGTCCTTGATGATCTGCTTCATGTCTTCCATGGCGCGGAGATGGGCTTCGAAATACAGCCTTGCGCTGGTCAGGCCGATCTGCTGAATAAGATCGGCATAGATGAAATCATGCTGGGCGGTGATTTTTGCGGTCGTGCCCGCGGTCGTCCCGTTTAAAATCCGGTCTGCTTCAATGACAGCGACACGGAAACCTCTTTTCGTCAGTTCGTATGCCGTTGTCAGGCCCGTAATTCCTCCGCCGATCACCGCAACGTCACATTCCGTATCTTCAGTGAGGGCGGGAAAGGAAGGAATGTCAGCTGTTGCTTTCCAATAGGAAGCCGGTTCCTCGTTTGAAAAAGTAGTCAATTCAGATTTACCTCCTCTGTTGTATATTCTTAATTTTTCCAATAAGACTCTGTTCATACATGAAATTCGTATAAGATGCTCAAATTACTCATAATATAGTAATTAATGTAAAGGAGTGATCAAAATGGCGAATCAGAAGAAGAAAACCTTGCCGCCGCAGCATCAAAACCGGCAGCCGGGCTTTGAATATGTAATGGACCCACGCCCCGTTTTTGACAAACCGAAAGCGGAGAAAAAACTTGAAGGGAAAACGGCGATCATCACGGGCGGAGACAGCGGGATCGGCCGCGCCGTATCCGTTTTATTCGCAAAGGAAGGCGCTAATGTGGTCATCGTTTACTTTGATGAGCATCAGGATGCCGAAGAGACGAAGCAATATGTAGAAAAAGAAGGGGCGAAGTGTCTGCTGATCGCAGGGGATGTCGGCGACGAAGCCTTTTGCAACGATGTCATCCGCCAGGCGGGCCAAGCCTTTCCTTCCATTGACATCCTGGTCAACAACGCGGGTGAGCAGCACGTGCAGCCGGGGATTGAGAAAATCACGAGCCACCAGCTCATCAGAACGTTTCAGACGAATATTTTTTCAATGTTTTACTTGACGAAAGCCGCGCTCCCTCACCTGAAAAGAGGAAGTTCAATCATTAATACGGCCTCCATTACCGCCTATAAAGGCCACAAAACATTGATTGACTATTCAGCGACAAAAGGGGCGATCGTCACGTTTACAAGATCTCTTTCCCAATCTCTTGTCACTCAGGGCATCAGGGTAAACGCAGTGGCGCCGGGGCCGATCTGGACGCCGCTGATCCCGGCGAGCTTCTCGGCGAAGGAAGTGGAAGTCTTCGGCTCAGACGTGCCGATGCAGCGCCCGGGAGAGCCTGTTGAAGTGGCGCCGAGCTATTTGTACTTAGCAAGCGATGATTCTTCCTATGTCACGGGACAGACGATTCATGTGAACGGCGGCACCATCGTAAACGGATAATGTAAAAAAAGCCAATCCATATGGATTGGCTTATTCACTCTGTTTGAGAGCGGCATATTCTTTTGAAAGCGTGAGGAACGCTTCTTTATTTTTATCATCAAGCGCCTTATTAATCTGCATTGTCAGCATGGCAATCCGGCGTTTATACAAGGATTCATCAAGCACCATTTGAATGTAAATATCGGCCATTGTCACATCGAATTCGTTTGCTTTTTCCGTGTTGCGGGACTTCATGAGCTCAGTGTACGACTTTTTCTCTTTCATAAAGAATCCCCCCAATGCCTTTTTTATAGTATATGGATAACGGCCGGAAAAATCAATTAATTTTTATAATCTTTAGACAACTAATACTTGGAAATATATCGACATATCCTGCAAATTGACGAAAAAACGAAAATGATCATTGTATAAATGAGGTGAAATGAAAAAGAAAAATAATATTTAAATAGTAATTTAAGACTAAATTACAGCTTTAAAAGGTGATTTTTAGCTATATTCAAAAAAAACCTGTCGTTTTCCAATGACAGATGATAGATTATTAGTATAAATTTTCAAGAAAAGGATTGGAGGCTGCACATCATGTGCCAGAAAACACACGCACCCTTAGAAAGCTACGAAGTAAATCGTTCAACCATCGCTGTTTTGCCTGAGGAAATAGACGGTAAAATGGGGTCGAAGGTCATTGAAAAAGACTGCATTCTGTATGTCAGCATGAAGCCGATTCACATCATCGACAGAAGCTGCCGCTACTTTGGCTCCAGCTATGCCGGGAGAAAAGCGGGAACATATGAAGCGATTAAAATTTCTCACAAGCCGCCGATTATGGTGGACCCTTCAAATCACATCTTTTTATTCCCTACACTTTCTTCTGCAAGGCCTCAATGCGGCTGGATATCTCATGTGCACGTTAAAGATTTTCAACCGACGGCATTTGATGACACAGCGGTCACGTTCTCAAACGGCAAAACGATGGAACTGGAAGTATCCTATCATTCTTTTGAAAATCAGGTTTACAGAACCGCCTATCTCAGAACCACTTTTCAGGACAGGATGGGCAGTCATATCCCGAAGCGGCAGGAATTCATGCTGTATCCGAAAGAAGAGCGGACAAGAATGATCTACGACTTTATTTTGCGGGAGCTGGGGGAGAGATATTAGAGAAAGCTGTGATGTGAAGGGACGGGCCCTTTCCTTTTGGGAAGGGCTTCGATTTACATGCCCGGATAGAGTTGTATCGTGTCCGTCTGTTGGCTATGATGATGTAAAGAGTAATGATAATTCATTTTAGGAGAGATGGGCATGGATGTGTTTGCAAAATATGTATCAGAAATCGATAACCCGGATCACCGTCTCAAAGCAGAGGAAATTTTGTCGTGGACGGCTGACCAATTTCCGAACTTAGAAGCGCAGATCAAGTGGAACAAACCGACATTTACCGATCACGGCACCTATATCATTATGTTTGCCGCGGCAAAAAATCATTTGAGCATTTTACCTGAAAAAGAGACGATGGAGCATTTTGCCGATGACATCGCCCAAGCCGGGTACAGCGCTTCTTCACGCCTGTTCAGAATTCGGTGGACTGATCCGGTGCACTATGATCTGCTTAAGAAGATCATCGAATTTAACATCAAAGAAAAAGCTGAAAATCCGGGGTTTTGGCGTTAGCGGACGTGATGTTGAAGGAGGAAGACATGGACGTTTTCAAAGACTATTTATCAAGTATCGACAGCCCTGACCATCGTCTGCGAATGGAGGAAATCCTGTCGTGGACGTCTGAGCAATTCCCGGGTTTAACACCGCAGATCAAGTGGAACACGCCGATGTTTACCGATCACGGCACGTTTATTATCGGCTTTGCGGCAGCAAAGCATCATGTAAGTGTTTCTCCCGAAGAAGCTGGAATTGCGCATTTTGCCGACGACATTGCCCGTGCCGGCTACAGCGCTACTTCCCGTTTGTTCAGAATTCAATGGACTGAACCGGTGTATTATGAGCTGCTTGAACGCATGATTCAATTTAATATCAAGGATAAGGCGGACTGCTCAGCGTTTTGGCGGAAATAATGAAAGAAATGTTAAAAAAACAACCCTGAGGAGGGCTGTTTTTTTATTAAACGTAATCCGAAAAATAAGGGATTTGCGTATCCGGCAGACCCTTACGAAACGCACGATGACAGAAATCGTGCGTTCAAAATTCTTTATTTGACGACAGACATGCTGACGCTGCTGCCTGACACTGTCAATTTGGCAAAATCCTGTGTATCAATCACAGGTGTGACTGCTTTATTGTCGATCGTGATGTTCGTAAAGGCTGTCGAGAAGTTTGATTTGATGTAAGGGCGCTGATCCTCTGATGTGACCGCGACGGTGGCGAGCGCTTTCCATTTTGAGACAGAGCCTACATTGGTTTGGGCGAGTTCTGAGATGATGCGGCCGGTGTATCCGTCATTATTCGTGCCCCAATATGTGGCGCGGGTATTGCCGTTCAGATTTTTGTAAATGGTCAGCTGTACGGTGCTGCCGGGCCGGAAGCCTTTCGTATAAGTGAATTGGCTTTCTCCTTCCAGATACCGGACCTGGCCTTGTCCCTTTGAACCGACTTTCATGATCGGTTTCCATACATGATAGGTGTCACTGTACTGAAGCCCGATATCAGCCTCTGTGCCTCCGGTAAATCCTGAGTAAATATAGGCTGTCCCATTTGACACCTGAATCGAGCTTGGAAGCTGAATTTTCGTGACGAGAACTGAGCCCGTGCTGTTCAGATAGGCCCTTCCGCCGATTCCTTTACTGAGCTGGGACGCCGCTTCCGCCGTATTGGGACTGATCACCCCCGGAATATCCGCCGTACATGCGCCGAATAGAACGGCTGTAGTGAGAACACCCGCAACAAGCCCTTTTTTCATCATCATTTCTCCTCCTATCATCATAGTCAGATAGCGCTATCAATTCATATTATAAAAGGTTTTGGGAAAAATTCCATAAAAGATATACGGGCGGACGTAAATTAAAACTATTTTCCTATTTATCTTGTAAATGGAGATTATTTGAACTATGATATGTTCAGTCATACAACATGATTCAGGAAAGGGGATAGGATAGAAATGAAAAAGACGGCAGCTGTGCTTTTGTCTTTCGGCCTGGTGTTCGGTTGTTCATACGGAGCGGGGCAGACGGCAGAAGCGAAAACAAAGGTAAAAACGTATCAAAACTGTAAGGCGCTGAATAAGGTGTATAAGGGCGGCGTGGCCAAATCGTCGAAAGTGAAAAACAAGGGCGGCAGAACAAAGTACAAGCCGTATGTATCAAAAGCGCTTTATAATGCAAATAAAAGACTTGACCGGGATAAAGACTATATCGCATGTGAGAAATAAAAAAACAAGCCTCTTTAAAGAGGCTTGTTTTTTTAAACGGATTCGGCGGTGACGGCGGTTCCGTATCCGATTAATTCGGATGTGTTCTGTCCTGCGGTCAGTTCGAACCGCAGGCCGACGATGGCGTTCGCTCCGAGCTGCTCCGCCTCTCTGATCAGCCGCTCTTTCACCGCTTTTTTGGAGTCTTCCAGCATTTCGGTATAGCTTTTCAATTCGCCGCCGACGACAGATTTTAAGCCTGCAAGCAAATCTTTTCCGATGTGACGGGACTGGACGATACTGCTTGTCACCAAGCCTTTTACTTCCGTAATCTGTTTTCCGGCGACGGTTTCGGTCGTTGTCATGATCATGCGGCTTTCCCCCTTCATGTGTCTTACCGCTATTTTATCATTAAGCCGCCTTTTCGGCTGCGCTGATTTGTTTTTTTCTGACTGCGGCGCTGACGGCAAACATGACGGCAATGTTCAGAACCAGCGCGATGATGCCTGTATTCATATCCTTAACGATCTGCGGAAGAAACGGAAAGAGGGTTCCGACGGTTGATTCGGTCAGCGTAATGAAGGCCACTGTTCCGACCCCGGCCGTTATGCCGGCAAAAGCGCCGTGGCTTGTGATGAAACGCCGCTTCGGCAGGCTGAATAAGAGGGCGGGGAAAAGCTGGGTGACAAGGCTGTAGCCCATTAAAAGCAAGGTGACGATGGTATTTCCGCCTTTCAGCGTAAAATATACGGAAATCAGCGCGATAACGGGTACGGCGTATTTTGCGAGCCGTGAGACTTTTTCGTCAGTCGTGCCGGGCAGAATGGCTTTGTACACATTTTTGGCGAACAGCGTGCTTGAGGCCATTAATATCATTGAACCGGGTACAAGCGCCGTCAGGATGCCCGCCGATCCGATCAGCCCGACAAACCAGGGATCAAAGGTTTTCACAGACAGCTTTAATAAGGCGAGATCCGTGTCCGCCCCTTTTAAACCGGGCACCTGCAGAATCGCCGCAAATCCGGTAAAGATGACAAACAGCAGGACGAGCTGATAAAGAGGCATGATGATCGCGTTTTTCCGAAACACCCGCGGATGCTCCGCCGAATAGGAAGCGGCAAAGGTATGAGGCCACATATAAAAGCCGAGGGCGGTCAGCAAAACCGTTGAGCTGAACCAGGAAACGCTCTGTCCGGTTTCCGGCAGCGTGAGAAAACCGGGTTTTGCGGCGTCAATTTGTTTGAACATCTCCGTAAACCCGCCGTAATAATGAATGGGCAGATAAATACCTAAATACAGGACGATGCCTAAAATCATGATATCTTTGACGACGGATATCCACGCTGAACCGTGGATTCCTGAAATCATCACATAAATCGTGATGGAGACAGCGCCGATCCAGACAGCGGCGGAGGGCGGAATCTGTCCGTATGACGTTGCTGAAACAATTAATCCGAGCCCTTTCAGCTGCAGGACGAGATAGGGGATGAGGGATGCGATGCCGACGAGCGATACGAGAATGCCGAGGAGCGGGCTGTTGTATTTTGAAATAAAAAAATCTGATTGCGACATCAGTTTGTGTTGTTTGGCGTAAGTCCACACGGCTGGCAGAAGCCAATATGACAAAATGTAGGCAAGACAGCCGTACGCGATAATATAAAAGGCCGGGCCTCCTTTTCCGTAAGCCCATCCGCTTCCGCCGAGGAATGTAAAGGTCGTGTATATTTCTCCCGCCATTAATAAAAAGACAAACATCGTGCCGAAGCCGCGTCCGCCCACCGTCCATTGTTCAAGGTCCATATGTTTTCCTTTTCGGGCCCGGATTCCGAGATATACACAAAACAGGAGCACGGCGGCCATTACGGGAAATGCTGCGTTCATTCCGTCTCACCCGCCTTGTTTTCTTTGTCCAATTTGTAAACGGCGGCCATCAGAACGGAAGTCAGCACCGCCCAGATGACGACATATGCGAGAATGAAAGGCATTCCGAAAACATAAGGCGTCACCCGGTTGGCAAATGGAATGCCGGCGAGAATTCCGAAAAAGGGCAGGGCGGCGAGAACATGAATCAGTTTCATAACATTCCTCCTTTTCATTGAAAACAGCGTGTCCCGATTATAAAGAAAATCATGTCGAATGTATAGTGTGAATAGTCTGAATTTTATTTTTTGAAAAGGAAAAGCAGGCCCGGCTGCTTTTTAAATGGTCGCAAGAGACAGGTAATATTCCAATAAGGCGGTGACCTGTTCCCGTATTCTCGGGTTGAAATAACGGTGTTTTTCTTCATAGCCGTTAATGGTGCATATATAAAGCGTAAATGCTTCGTCTCTTTCCGCTTCGTATATTTTAATTTTACGCTTTCTTAACTCTTTTCGAACATCACTCAAATCCTTTTGTGCTAATTTTAAAGAGCAGCTGATAAGCTGTTTATAGGGTTGTTTTAATTTGAACGGGCACGAATCAAGCGCTTCGAGGTCCCGGTTCAGGATGGCGGCCGCCATGGGAAGAAACAGCCCTTTTTCGATGAGATCGCGGGTGCCGCTCCGAATGTCAGGCATAAATACTCCTTCTTTCTTAAAAAAGAGAACGTTTGTTCTTATTTTATACTCGCTTACACGATATTTCAAGACGGAAAATCTCGTAAACATTTTCGTTTTTTGGAGATAATGTGTAGAATAAGGATAGACAAACTCGTTAAGGAGTATAAACGTTGGAGCATTTTTTATCATATTTGACTGAGGAACAGCTGACGGAATGGTTCCAAAGCTATAGAGCTTTCGGCCCGGCGGCTGCGGCTGCACTGCCTTTTATTGAAGCGTTTCTTCCGTTTTTGCCGCTTGTTGTATTTGTGGTGGCGAATACGAATGCATTTGGTTTGTGGGAAGGTTTTTTTCTGTCGTGGCTCGGGTCTGCGGCAGGATCGATGCTGATGTTTTATGCCGTCCGCCGTTTCGGACAGAAAAGAGCTTTCGGTTTCATCCGCAGGCATCAGACCATAAGGCGGATGATGCTCTGGGTTGAGCGGCACGGTTTCGGTCCGCTGTTTATTTTACTTTGCTTCCCCTTTACGCCGTCCGCTGCGGTTCATATCGTTGCCGGTCTGTCACGGGTGGGGGCGCTGCAGTTTATATCAGCAGCCGCTATGGGGAAAATGGTCATGATCTTTATGATCAGCTTTATCGGGTATGATCTTCACGCACTCATGACACAGCCTTTCAGGATGGCGGGCGCCATAACGGTGATCGCGGTGCTGTGGTATGCCGGAAAGCATATCGAACGGCGTTTACAGACGAGAATCAGTCAGCATGAGAAAGACGGAGGGAGACAGGAATCTTGAAAAAACGATTTTGGTTTATAGCCGGCGTGCTTATCGTTGTTTTGGCCATACAATTAAAGAATGCCATTTTTATTGATTATAAAGTCGAAGGAATCAGCATGAATCCGACCTTTAAACAAGGAAATGAGCTGATGGTCAACAAGTTTTCCCATCGTTACAAAACGATCCGCCGTTTCGATATTGTCCTGTTTAAAGGCCCGCACCGCAAAGTGCTGATCAAACGAGTCATCGGGCTCCCCGGCGAGTCAATCGCATACAGGGAGGATCAGCTGTATGTGAATGGAAAACGGGTGGCGGAACCGTTTTTAAAACCGTTAAAGTCATCATTGTCCGCCGGGAGCCATGTGACCGGTGATTATACGCTGAAGGAAACGACCGGGCGCAAAAGCATACCGAAGGGACAATACTTTGTTATTGGCGACAACCGCATATACAGCCTCGACAGCCGTCATTTCGGTCCGATTAAGGATAAAGACATTGTCGGAGTCATCAGTGAATCAGACGCCAAGTGAACGGCGTCTTTTTTTCGGAAATGATTGTCAAAAAGCAGAGAAAAGACTATAATGAAAATTGTTACGCACGAAACAAAAAAGAGGCGTTTTATTTTTGGTGATATTGTTACGTGTGTAACAAAAAATATGAAAGAGGACTGATGAGATGAAAACACAGACTGCCATTATCGGGGGAGGTCCGGTCGGGCTTATGCTTGCATCAGAACTGGCGCTGGCCGGAGTGAAAACGACTGTCATTGAACGATTGAAGAAGACGGTGCCATATTCCAAAGCGCTTATCATGCATCCGCGCACACTTGAACTTTTTGCCATGAGGGGCATATTGGAACGCTTTTTGGAAAAAGGGACGAAGGTGTCTTCCGGCCATTTTTCCATGCTGGATACACGGCTGGATTTTTCTCGGCTGGATACGAAGCAGAATTATTCGTTAATGCTGCCTCAGGCAGAAACGGAGCGGATTTTGGAGGAGTATGCATCAAGTCTCGGCACAGACATCATCCGCGGGGCGGAAGCGGTGGCTGTCACCCAGACGGATGACGGAGTGGAGACGGTGTTCCGGGACGAAAGCGGTATCCGCACTCTTCACAGCTTTTATGCAGCGGGTACAGACGGAGCGGGGAGCATTGTCAGGAAACAGGCGGGCATCGCTTTTTCGGGCACTGATGCCGACTTAACAGGAACCCTTTGTGATGCCGCTTTGAAACATCCGCCCGAATCTTCCTTTTTGTCAACGTGCCGCCTGGAGGGATCGGTTGTGATTGTCCCTCTTACGGACGGACTTTTCCGCGTCCTGATCGTTTCTCCGCACGCTCCGCAAAAGCGGAAGGAAGAGCCGGTCACTGAAAATGAGCTGAAAGAAGACCTGCGGCGGATATGCGGCACTGATTTCGGATTGAGTGATCCGGTATGGATGTCGCGGTTCGGCAATGCCGAGCGTCAGGCCGAACAATACCGCTCCGGCCGGATTTTTGTGGCCGGGGATGCGGCGCACATTCATTTTCCCGCAGGCGGCCAAGGCCTGAATACGGGGCTTCAGGATGCCTTCAACCTCGGCTGGAAGCTGGCGGCGCAAATGAAGGGAAAAGCGGCGCCTCATCTTCTGGACAGCTATCATCAGGAAAGGCACAGCACAGGAAAAGAAGTGTTGCACAATATAAAAACCCAGATAAAGCTCATGGATTTTACCGAGTCGGGTATGGCATTAAGAGAAACGATGACCGCTTTGCTGGATTTTCAGGAGTCCAACCGTTTATTGGCGGGAAAAGTATCCGCGCTTGATCTGCATTATGAACCGGATGCGGAGCTGCCGCCGCATACCCTGAACGGAAAACGCCTGCCGGATATCGAATTGACCCTTCATGACGGGCGGCCGGCCCGGCTGTATGATTTTCTTCATAAGGGCGCCTTTGTGCTTCTGTCATTAAGAGGGAGCATTCCCGCCGGTATTGATACGGACAGCGTGGCTGCTGTCAGGGCGGAGCTTGCTGAAACACGTGCCGATTGGGATGATGTTCACACCGTTTTAATCCGGCCGGACGGCCACGCGGCATGGGCAGCCGGAGGCTCGGGACGCGAAGCGGAAGAAGCCGTTCTGGCCGGTTTGGAGAGATGGGGGTTCATCTGATACCCTTTTATGCGCCTATGTGATTGTTTCTTGTGTAACAAAACGTTATAGTAAAAGAAACAATCAATACGGAAGGGTGACTCAGCAGTTGGACAGAAGACAGCCAGACCATGCAAAACACATGATTCTTGAAGGGCTGACAGATATTTTTCACGAGCAGGAGAGGTGTCAGGAGGACATCAGGGCGTCGTTGGCCGGACGGATGGACGAACTCCGTGAAGAAAACGGGAAAAAATTACAGCTGACCTTGACGGAAATTCACATTTTGTCGTGTATCGGAGATCATGAACCGATCAATGTCACGTCAATAGCGGAAAAAATGAAGACGACAAAGCCGACCGTGTCGAGAAGCTGCGCGAAGTTTTTGGAAGCCGGCTTTCTGCGCAGAACCCGGCTGAGCGACAATAAAAAAGAAGTCTATTTCCGGCTGACTCCTGCCGGGAAAGAGCTGCATTCCCTTCATCATGAATATCATGAATTGATAAAAAAGCGGCTCTTGGCGTTTTTAGACCGCTATACAGATGAAGAACTGTTATTTGCTGAACGGCTGTTCCGTGATCTTTCAGCAAACTGGCGGTCTGTAAATGGCGGCGGAGAGCTGTTCAAATAAAAAACACGCATATGAGGGACTGACCCCTGTTTTTGAGACAGGGATCAAAACACCTTCATACAGCCAATTGCCGATATTGTATCGGCGATTGGCTGTTTAGTTTCGTTTGAATACGAATATTGTTATAATAATGAATGTATTCTATGGCAGTGCGTTCTACGATGGTCGTCGTAGTTCGATCAATGCTGTTAAGATAGAACGTTTCAGACTTTAGTGAGGAATGAAACGATTCGATGGAGGCATTATCAGCGGGCGTCCCTTTGCGGGACATGCTCATGGTAATGCCTTTTGTTTTAACAGCTTTCTGATACTCATAAGATGTATAAACAGAACCTTGGTCACTATGTAACACGCAGTTCTCTGGCAGTGCGGGCAGCTGATCAAGTGTGTGTAAGACAAAGTCTGTGTCCTGTCTATCGCCAATTGTAAAAGCAATCACTTCTCCATTGTATAAATCCAATATACTGGAAAGATACAATTGTTTCTGCCCATAAGGCAAATATGTGATATCCGTTACTAGCTTTTCCAGAGGGCGTTCAGACTGAAAGTTTCGATCCAATATATTCTCGGCCACGGCATATGGCTGCCCATCTTTCTTGCGCTTTTTCACCTTAACCCGGCATTGCCACTGATTCTTCTGCATAATGCGCTGAACCGTTTTATGATTCACACGCATTCCCTTTTTTAATATGGCTGTGATTTTCCGATAGCCATATCGAAACTTGTGTTCTCGGCACAACGTGCCGATTTGTTTTTCTAAATGGTATTTAGGGTTATCTTTCATCAGATTCTTCTTCCAACGATAATAAGATGCTCGTGAGATACCTAAATGAATACAGATATCCTGTATGGTCATTGTGCCGCGCAATGCTTCTACAAGCTCGACTGGCGTTTCGCTATCAGCTTCCTTTCCAATTCGTTGCACTTTTTTAAAACTTCATTCTGTTGTCTCAGATAACGATTTTCTGCCTGCAGTTTCTCTAATTCGGAAGAATACTCCGGGCCTTTTCCGTAAGTGTATTGCTTTCCGACAGGCTGTTCGAATCGATGTGTATCCCCAGTCTTATGCCATCTAACCCATGTCTGAACCTGTGTCTTATTCTTAATATTCAATTCCTGCATGATCTCTTTCATAGGCACGCCTGCCAATCTCATTTCTACAGCCTTCTGTTTCACTTCAACCGGATAACTCACTCTTGTCCCCATAGAAAAAACACCTCCAAGTCTAATTTCGGCTAACAATCATCCGTTTTCAAACTTGAAGGTGTTTTTTGTTTGTCTCATCTTATGGGGTCAGTCCCATGAATGCGTGTTTTTTTATTCGGATCATGTTCCTCTTTCTGCCCGGCCTCTTTCGCCGTGTGCCCGTTTCAGCTGAGAAAGGTGGTGCAGCAGCCGATAGAAGGGCGGAAGCATGGCGATGACGAGAACGATCCGGATGACCTGAACCGCGACGACGAAAGTCGAGTCTTCGTGCAGGGTGATCGAAGTCGCCGCCATCTCGGCGATCCCTCCGGGAGAAAAGGCGAGAACAGATGTAATCATGGAGATGCCCGTTAATTTAGAAACCGCAACCGCGCTCAGAATCATGGCGGCGATTAATCCGACCGAAGAAATAAATCCGACGGTCAGCACTCTCGTCACGCCGGTGAACATGCTTTTGTACATTTTTGATCCGATTATGGCGCCGAGAAAAATTTGTGACAGCTGGTTCGCTTCCGGCGGCCACCAGGCCAGCATGTCTTTGCCTGCCAAGGCGGACACGCCGATTTCCGCAGCAGCAACGCCGATCATGCTGCCGAGCAGCCAAGGGGCGGGAAATTTCAGCCGTTTTGCGCCTTTGCTTGCAAGCCAGGCAGCCAAAATAAATCCGGCCGTTAACAAGACGGGAATAAGGCCCGGGTGTGAAGCTCCTGCCGAAACGGCTCCGGCTGATGTCTGAGCCGTACCGTTTTGTTTGGTAAATAAGAAAATGACGAGAAACGGTATTGTCATGACGACCAAAAGGACGCGCGTCAGCTGAATAAGGCTTACAATCGCGGTGTTTGCGCCGACTTCCTGGGCGATACCGGGCATGGCGGATAAACCGCCCGGCGCCGTGCCTACAAAGCTTGTCATCATGTCCGTCCGGCTGAACCGAAAGAGCGCATATCCGGAAACAAGCGCCATCACGATAGAGAAAATCAGCATGAAGCCTACCGGAAGCCAATGCTCCCGTAAAACCGACAGAACGGACAGGTTCAGTTTCTGGCCGAGTTCGATGCCGAGGATCATTTGTCCCGCCGCAAGCCATCTGCGGTGAATCCCTCTTCTGTCAGGCGCCATGAACAGCCAGCGGGGCCTCGTCATGGAGAGGATGCAGCCGGCGGCCAGCGTTCCGAGCATCCAGGCGATCGACATCCCTGTAAGCGAAAGAAGAAACCCCCCTGCCGCACTGATGAGAATAAACCAGATATCCGTAAGGAGATGTTTGTCTTTCTTCAATGAAAACCCTTCTTCCTGAAACATTCATATTAAATTGTTAAGCTCGTTAACCTTACTATTACTATAGTATAGATTTTGAGATAAATAAATAATGAATTATTTCTCATAATCCATTCATTTTTCTTATCACAAACATAAAAAAAGCTCCGGAGATGGGTGAGTGCACCCTACTCCGAAACCTCGCCCGCTTTTCCTTTCCACACAAAGGTCAATCCCAGACCGAGAAATAAAACCACACCTGCGAACAGAAACGGGAAGTGAATATTCATATCAAATAAAATACCGCCCAGAGCCGGGCCGAAAATGGTGCCCAAACTCGTGTATGTTGAGTTCATACCGGCAACAAACCCCTGCTGATTTCCTGCGATTTTCGATAAATAAGTAGTCAGTGCCGGGCGCAGTAAATCAAACGCAAGGAAAATGATGCAGGTGACAGCGAGCACGGGCAAAAATCCTGACATCACCGTAGAAACGAAAGCCAGCACAGCGCCGATGATCAGACAAAGCTGAATGACTTTTTTCTCCCCGAGGAAGTTGACAAGTCTGCCGAATGCGAGCACTTGAATGAGGACCGCCACAATGGAGCTGAACGTAATAATAATGGCGATATCCTTTGGAGTGAAGCCGAATTTATGGTTTGTAAATAAGCTGAATACCGTTTCGTACGCCGACAGCCCGAATGCCAAAACAAAGACGATGATAAAGGCGATCAAGTAGCTTGGATGAATCGACTTTTTCAAATCTTTTAAGAAGGTTGATTCTTTGACGCTTTCCATCTGCTTTGCGCGTTCTTCTTTAGTTAACGGCTCTTCCAGCATAAAGACAGAGGAAATCACTGCGATAAATGCAATTCCCGCCGCAAAGAAAAACGGCATTCGAACGCCGTGATCGGCAATAAATCCTCCTATGCCGGGCCCGATGATAAACCCTGTGCTGATGGCGGCAGATACATAGCCCATCGCCTTCGATCTTTCCTGCACCGTCGTAATATCTGCGACATACGCTGTAACAGCGGGCATGATAAAAGCGGCACTGATGCCCCCCAGCACCCTTGCGAAATATAAAATGGAGACATGTGTGCCCAATCCGAAGGTCAGTTCGGATAATGCGAACAAAAACAGTCCGGCGAGAATCATGATTTTTCTGCCGAAGCGGTCAACCCATCTCCCCGCAATGGGGGATGCAATTAATTGCGCGACGGCGAAGGCAGCGACAAGGTATCCCATTGTGCTGCCCGTCAAGTGCATCACATTCATAAACAGCGGCATAACGGGAATGATCAATCCGATGCCTAAAAACGCAATAAATATGTTGCTTAATAAGATGATGAGTACAGCCTTTTGTTCTCTGATCGGTTTTTGCATGTTGTTTCTCCTTTGTCAGCTGTCATTCTGTTTATCAGCGCTGATCGACCCGTGAATAAACGCGGAGATGGCTTCTTTTTGCAATTCGATTCTTTGCTGAATGGTATCGTTTTTATATAGCACATCTAAACCGTAGAAGACGGATAGCAGGATTTTCACTTTTGATTCGACATGATGAATGGACCAGCTGCCGTCTTGATTTCCCTCTTCTAAGATCTCCCTCATCACATCGTCATATTCAATATCAATTTTGTTGAGCCGCTTTACGACCTCCTCTGACGTAAACGCACTCGCATAAAACTCTTCACTTGCTCTCATAAGCGGGTAATTAATGCTCATCCGGCTGAGCAGCTCCGCAAAGCCCGCCAGTTTTTCGGCAGCATCTTTCAGATCAGCTTCCATTTCCCTCCACGTCTCGATCATCACGCGGTGATCCTCTTCCATGATATGAAGAAACAGAAACTCTTTTCCTTTAAAATGGTGATATAGATTGCCTTTACTGATTTCGGCCGCCTCTAAAATATCCCGAATCGATGTTTCTGAATATCCTTTTTTTGCAAATAAGTCACGCGAAGCGGATACGAGCCTGTTCTTCGTCTTTTCGCTCTTTCCGGCACCGCCTTTTGTATTTGTCACTTCACACAGATCCTTTCCGCCTCATTCATATCGTTGTCCCGGCAAAGCGGGGCTCGGTTCGTTTAAAACCGACCAGTTGGTTTATTTTATTATAAAGGGTTTTTGCTGATTATACAATGAAGAAGTTATCCATTGTTTAGAGGGAGTATAAAAACGGCTCGAAAAGTAAACCCCATTCTCTCATGTTGAAAGAACGGGGTTTGTCGTCTATGACTCCCGGCGGGGGAGCGTCTGAATCGTTATTTTCCGGTATTTACCTCGGTGTAGCTTGTGTTCGGCGCGTTTGATACCGGGTGGAAAGGAGAGTGGGCCATATCGTATAAAAACCAGACGGCATGACGCTGCTCGTCAAATGCCGTGCGGGCAAATAACCGTTTCGCTTCCGGATGCACGGCTCTATCGGATGCCTGTAAATAAAAATCATTCGTTTTCTGCTCATCATAAAACGCCGCCCTCAGTCCTTCTCTGTATGTGTGCGGACAATGCTCCGTCTGTTTCGGCGTCAACTGTTTTCCGGTAATTGACGTATACAGTGAAGAGAAAGCGTGCATGTGGCGCACTTCTTCCTCTCTGATATGTTCGATTCGTCTTCTGATTTCTGCGGTCGGCGCTTTTTCGGCTAATATTGAGTAGCAAATCACAGCGCTGTATTCACCGTTTATGGATTTTACCAGATCCTTTATAAGCACAGAATCGTCACTGCAGATGGCTGTATAATGAAAAAAATTCTCGTGCATTGGACTCACCCCCGGATGTTTATAGGGTATTATACGGCGGCAGCCCGTGACATGTGCGGATGTCATTTTTATTCTTGATCCAGCGGCGATGTAATATGGTCGTCGTATGTGTCGACAAAAAGCCGGCCGTTGCTTCCGCGCACAGCGTATACGACGTCTTCCGGTTTGAGGTTTCTCTTATCCAATTCTTCTCTCAGCCATTTTTCCGATACGTGGTTTTCTTCCAGATTTTTCATCACCAGCCGGCCGTCCATAATCAGCTCAACGGCAAAGTTCTTTTCATGTCCGGCAAAGATGCCGAGATCCTGTCTTGTAACGGGCGCAAATTCCGGTTTGACCTCCACTGACATGCTGCCGTTTGTTTCAATGATGGCAGTCTGAACCTGAGAAATGTCAAATACATCATTTTCACGAAGCTGCTGGTTCAAGTAGTCGAGGGTATAGCGCATCTTTTTCATATTATGCTCAAGTATTTTTCCGTTTTGAATGATAATGGTCGGTTTGCCTGCAAAGAAACCCCTGGCAGTTCTGTTTTTCATAGAAAGATATGCGACAAGATAAATGATAACCACAAAAATCGTGTAAGCACTGACAGTAAAATGAATCGGCAGTTTTGTATTAAACGACAGATTGGCTGTGATGGCGCCGAGCGAGATGGCCGCAATGAAATCAAAAAGCGTCATCTGTGAAATGGTTTGTTTTCCGAGTATACGGGCGCCGATAAACAGAATGCTGAACGACAGAATCGTTCGCACAATCACTTCGGGATATTCTGACATCATATTTAATCCTTTTTTTCTTTAATTTGGTCAAAAACGATATGTTTTAAAACAGTCATCCCGTTTTTACCAGCAGATGAGATTGGTCATTTTCGTCAACTTTCGATAAAATGTAGAAAGATAAAAAGAGAGGGGTCTTCTAATTTGGGTGTTGAGTTTTTAGTAGGCAGATCGGGGAGTGGGAAAACGAGGCTGATTATCGACAGCATTCAAGATGAACTGCGCCGGGAGCCGTTCGGGAAACCGATCATTTTTCTAGTCCCGGATCAAATGACGTTTTTAATGGAATATGAGCTTGCTAAAACGCCGGATATCGGAGGCATGATACGCGCTCAAGTGTTCAGTTTTTCGCGTTTGGCGTGGCGCGTGCTTCAGCATACCGGGGGCATGAACCGTCCGTTTGTGACGACGACGGGTGTGCAGATGCTTTTAAGGAAACTGATTGAAGAACATAAGCACGATTTTAAAGTGTATCAAAAAGCGAGTGACAAAGCCGGATTCACTGAGCAGGTGGAACGGATGCTGACAGAGTTTAAGCGATACTGTATTGAGCCTGAAGACGTCCGCCGCATGGCGGAAAGCGGAACGGCGTCAGAGTATCGCGGAGAGCGGATGTTGTCTGAAAAACTTCATGATTTAGGGATTTTATATCAGCAGATGGAAAGAAGCCTCGCCGGACACTATTTGCATTCAGAGGACTATTTGACGCTGCTCGCTCAGCAGATTCCTTTGGCGGACGTTGTAAAAGGCGCCCGTGTTTACGTCGACGGATTCTATCAATTTACGCCGCAGGAATTAAGGGTGCTGGAGCAGCTGATCATGCATGCTGAACATGTCACATTCTCGCTGACGGCGGACAGCCCTTCGGCGGAACAGGCACCGGATGAGCTCGATCTGTTCAGAATGACGGGAAGCACATACTATAAGCTTTATCAGACGGCAAAGGAATTGAATGCCGATATTTCCTGCAAGGAACTGCATGGCACGAAGCGGCATCGGCATGTGCCGGAGCTTGCCTGTATAGAGTCGCAGTACGATGTGCGTCCCGCCGCGGCGTATACCGGCGGACAGGAAGCTTTTACCGTCATGCAGGCGCAAAACAGAAGAGCTGAGCTTGAAGGTATTGCCCGGGAAATTCAATCACTTGTCCGGGACGGAGGATACCGGTACAAAGATATGGCGATTCTCATCCGTCAGCCGGAAGATTATAAAGATTTGCTGAAGGAAGTGTTTGCCGATTACGGGCTTCCTTATTTTATTGACGGAAAAGCTTCTATGCAGCATCACCCGCTTATTGAATTCATCCGTTCAAGCCTGGATGTCGTGAAGGGGAACTGGAGATATGAAGCGGTGTTCCGCTGTGCGAAAACCGAACTGTTATTCCCGCTTGATCAGCCGGAGCAGAAAATAAGAGAGCAGGTTGATCAGCTTGAAAACTACTGTATCGCCTACGGCATTAAAGGGGAGCGCTGGACGAGCGGCGAGCGGTTTGTATACAGGCGCTTCGTATCGCTCGATGAGGATTTCGCGCAGACAGATCAGGAAATAGAGATGGAGCACATGCTGAATGAGACGAAAGAGTGGATGGCCGCGCCCCTTGTCCGGCTTCAAAACCGGATGAAAAAGGCGAAAACGGTTCAAAGCATGGCGGAGGCTCTTTATCTCTTTTTGGAAGATACCGATGTTCCCCTGAAGCTGGACCGAAAAAGGCAGCGGGCCGAAGAGGCCGGAAACATGATCGAAGCGCAGCAGCACGGCCAGGCGTGGGATGCCGTTATCCAGCTTCTCGAGGAGTTTGCCGGCATGATGGGTGAAGATGAAATATCTTTGGCGCTGTTCCAGCAAATGCTTGAAACGGGAACGGAATCGCTTCATTTTTCTTTAATTCCTCCTGCGCTTGACCAAGTATTTGTAGGGAATATGGATCTCTCAAGAATGTACGGCACGTCCTGCACATTCGTCGTCGGGGCCAATGACGGCGTTCTTCCGGCGCGCCCGGATGAAAACGGCGTGCTGTCTGATGATGACCGGGAGTGGCTGAAAGCGGTCGGAGTGGAGCTGTCTTCCGCGGGGCGTGAGCGGCTGCTTGATGAGCATTTTCTCATCTATATGGCGCTGTCGAGTCCGGCTGACCGTCTTTATGTGTCATACCCGATTGCCGATGCGGAAGGAAAAACGCTCCTGCCGTCAATCGTTGTAAACAGGCTTGGCGAGCTGTTTCCCGATCATCAGGAAAAGCTGTCAGCGGCTGATCCCGAGCAGGTAAGCGAAGAAGAGCAGCTTCAGTATCTCGTCAATAAACAGGTGGCTCAGACATATACGGCAAGTCAGCTCAGGCTGTGGACAAGAGAGTACGAGATCAGTGACGTATGGTGGAGCGCATACAATGTGCTGATGAAAGAGTCTGATCACCGGCGTGCGAAAAAGCTGTTTTCAAGCCTGTTTTTCCGCAATGAGGCGAAGCGTCTTGAACGGCCTGTTTCGCGCCAGCTTTACGGCGAGCATATTAAAGGAAGCGTCTCCCGGATGGAGGCGTTTAATGCCTGCCAGTTCTCTCATTTTGCATCTCACGGGCTTCAATTAAAAGAGCGGCAGTTTTTCAAGCTGGAAGCGCCGGATATCGGCCAGCTGTTTCACTCCAGCCTGAAGCTGATTTCAGACCGGCTTCGTGAGCAGAAGCTGGAATGGCGCGATCTGACGAAAGATCAGTGCCGGAATTTCTCCTATGAAGCGGTGGAACGGCTTGCGCCAAAGCTGCAAAAAGAGATTCTGCTCAGCTCAAACAGACACTTTTATGTGAAGGAAAAACTGCAGAAGATCGTCACGCGTGTTTCAGGCATATTAAGCGAGCATGCGAAGGCGAGCGGTTTCGTCCCGGTCGGTCTTGAACTCGGTTTCGGCGGAAGCGGGCCGCTGCCTCCGCTCACTTTCACGCTGAAAAACGGCTGTACGATGGAACTCGTCGGACGGATCGACCGCGTGGATAAAGCGGAAAGCTCAAAAGGCCTGCTGCTGAGAATCGTTGATTATAAATCAAGCGACAGGGGGCTTGATCTGGCTGAGGTGTATTACGGGCTCGCTCTGCAAATGCTCACATATCTTGACTTATCGATTACACATTCCGCGGATTGGCTCGGCATGAAAGCGACACCGGCAGGCGTTTTGTATTTCCATATTCATGATCCGATGATTCAGGCCAGTCTGCCGATGGGGCTTGATGAAATCGAGCAGGAAATTTTCAAGAAATTTAAAATGAAAGGCCTTCTCCTCGGTGACCGGGAGGCGATCAGCCTGATGGACACGACTTTGGAGGAAGGGCGTTCAAATATCGTCAATGCCGGTTTGAAAAAGGACGGGTCTTTAAGATCCGACTCAGCCGCGGTCAGCGAACAGGACTTTCATCTGCTGACAGACCATGTGCGGCGGACATTTGAACAGGCGGGCGAAGCGATAACGGACGGGCTTGTGTCCATTACCCCGTATAAGCTGAAAGATAAGACGCCTTGTACGTATTGTGCGTTTCAATCGGTGTGCCAGTTTGATGAGTCGCTTAAGGAAAATGAATACCGCAGCCTGAAAGCGGAAAAAGACGGCACCATACTGGATTGGCTGAAGAAGGAGGCGGATGATGATGCAAATTCCTAAACCGAAAGACAGCATATGGACGGATGACCAATGGAGCGCCATCGTTTCTTCCGGCCGCGATATTCTGGTCGCTGCCGCAGCCGGATCAGGTAAAACGGCCGTGCTCGTGGAACGGATGATCAGAAAGATAACCGCGGAGGAAGATCCGGTTGATGTTGACAGGCTCCTTGTGGTGACCTTTACAAACGCCTCAGCAGCGGAGATGAAGCATCGGATCGCTGAAGCATTAGAAAAAGAGCTCGCCAAAAATCCGGGATCTCTGCATATCAGACGGCAGCTCTCTCTATTAAACCGGGCGAGCATTTCGACGCTTCACTCTTTCTGTCTGCAAGTGCTTAAAAAATATTATTATATGATTGATCTTGACCCCGGTTTTCGGATGGCTGACCAGACGGAAGGCGAATTGCTCGGAGACGAAGTGCTTGATGAGCTGTTTGAAGATGAATACGCAAAAGGGAATCAGGCGTTTTTTGAGCTTGCGGACAGATATACGACAGACAGGCATGATCTGGATCTTCAAGACCTTGTCAAACGGGTGTACGAGTATTCCCGGTCGCATCCTGACCCGGAAGCGTGGCTGCAAAGCTTTGTCCGCCTGTATGACGTGACGGAAGAAAGCAAAATAGAAGAGCTTCCGTTTTACCAGTATGTGAGAGAAGATGCGGAAATGGCGCTCTTCGGGGCAAAACAAAAGCTTGAGAAGGCGCTTGAACTGACAAAAGCGCCCGGCGGGCCGGCGCCGCGTGCTGATCATTTTCTGGATGACCTTCAGCAGATAGAAGAGCTGATCAGCTGCCGGCATGACTTCGATGCGCTGTATGAACGGGTTCCCGCAGTCTCATTTAAGCGGGCGAAGGCGGTAAAGGGTGATGAATTTGACAAAGCGCTTTTGGACGAAGCGACCGATTTGCGAAACGGCGCGAAGAAACTGATCGAAAAGGTAAAGACAGATTACTTTACAAGAAGTCCGCAAGATCACTTAAAGAGTTTAGCAGATATGAAGTCTGTCATCGAAACGCTCGTTCAGCTCGTGATATCGTACGGAAAACGATTTGAAGCGGCGAAACAAGAAAAATCAATTATTGATTTCTCAGATTTGGAACATTACTGCCTGGCGATTTTAACTGCGGTTGATGAAGAAGGCAGGCGGGTGCCGAGCGAAGCGGCCGTTTATTATCAAGACCAGTTTCATGAAGTTCTGGTTGATGAATATCAAGATACCAATCTTGTGCAGGAGTCTATCCTGCAGCTTGTTAAAAGCGGGGATGAAGAGGCGGGAAATCTGTTTATGGTAGGCGACGTCAAACAATCGATCTACCGTTTCAGACTTGCTGAGCCGCTGCTGTTTCTCGGGAAATATAAAAGGTTCACAGAAAGCGGGGAAGGCGCGGGGCAGAAAATTGACCTGAACCAAAATTTCCGCAGCCGTTCCGATATTTTGGACAGTACGAATTTCTTGTTTAAGCAGCTGATGGGCGGAAAAATCGGCGAAGTGGACTACGATGAACAGGCGGCATTGAAGCTCGGCGCATCGTATCCGCCGAATGACGCGGCAAAAACGGAACTGCTGCTGATTGACAGCGCTGATGACGCAGGCAGCTCCGAGGATGCCGAAGACTTTGAAACCGTGCATTGGGAAGCGAAAGCGATAGCCGGGGAGATCCGAAAGCTTGTCTCATCTCCGTTTAAGGTCTATGACGGGAAAACAAAAACACACCGGAATATCCAGTACCGGGATATCGTGATTTTGCTGCGCTCCATGCCGTGGGCGCCGCAATTAATGGAAGAGCTGAAAAACCAGGGCATTCCGGTGTACGCCAATTTGACGTCGGGTTACTTTGAAGCCGTGGAGGTGGCTGCGGCGCTTTCAGTCTTGAAGGTGATTGATAATCCGTATCAGGATATTCCGCTTGCTTCCGTGCTGCGCTCGCCCATCGTCGGCTGTGACGAAAATGAACTTGCGCTGATACGCCTTGAAAAGAAAAAAGCGCCGTTTTATGAAGCGCTGAAAGCATATATAGCGAACGGTGACAGGCATGATGAACTGTATCAAAAACTGAGAACCTTTTATGACAGTCTGCAAAAGTGGCGGTCATTTTCGACGAATCATTCGGTGTCTGAGCTGATTTGGGAAGTATACCGCGATACCGGATATTTTGACTATGCAGGCGGCATGCCCGGCGGAAAGCAGCGTCAGGCCAATCTGCGCGTCTTGTATGACCGGGCGCGCTCGTACGAAGCGACGGCGTTCCGCGGGTTATTCCGCTTTTTGCGGTTCATTGAACGGATGCAGGAGCGCGGCGATGATCTGGGGACGGCCCGGGCGCTCAGCGAGCAGGAGGATGTCGTTCGGCTGATGACGATCCACAGCAGCAAAGGACTTGAATTCCCCGTCGTTTTCACCGCCGGACTCGGCAGAAGTTTTAATATGATGGATCTCAACAAATCATACCTGCTTGATAAAGAGCTCGGTTTCGGCACGAAGTACATTCATCCGGAACTCAGAATCAGCTATCCGACTCTGCCGCTTGTGGCGATGAAGAAAAAGATGCGCAGAGAGCTCTTATCCGAAGAATTGCGCGTATTGTATGTGGCGCTGACCAGAGCGAAGGAAAAGCTGTTTCTCGTCGGTTCCTGCAAAAAACGGGAAAAACAGCTGGCCAAATGGCAGGCGCAAGCAGACCGGGCCGATTGGCTTCTTTCTGAATTCGACCGCTATCAGGCGTCATCTTATTTGGACTTTATCGGGCCGGCGCTCATCCGCCACCGTGACATGGAGGCGCACAGGACGCCGGGACTTTCATCGTCTGAGGATATCGCGCGCGACCCGTCGCGTTTTCACATCCGGATGCTGCAGCAAAGTGAATTGCTGGAAGAGAATCCAAAAGAACGTGCTGAAGAAAAGAGCAAACGTCTCAAAGCGATTCAGCAGGGCGAGCCGATTCCTGGTTCGTTTTCATTTGATGATCAGGCGCGCCGTCTGCTTGAATGGGAATATCCGTACCGAGAGCTGACGGCTATCAGAACGAAGCAGTCAGTTTCTGAGCTGAAGAGAAAGCAAGAATACGAGGATGAATACAGCGGCCGCTCTCTCATCAAACCGTCAGGAGACACGCTTTTATACAGGCGTCCCGGTTTTATGATGAAAAAAGGGCTGACAGCCGCCGAAAAAGGAACGGCGATGCATACGGTGATGCAGCACATACCGCTGACGCACGTGCCGACTGCCGAAGAAGCGGAGCGGACGGTCCGGATGCTTTACGAAAAAGAGCTGCTGACAGAAGAGCAGCAGGAAGCTATTGATATAGAAGAAATTGTTCAGTTTTTCGGAACTGAAATCGGGAAAGACCTTCTCGGGGCGCTGCGGATTGACCGGGAAGTGCCGTTCAGTATGGCGCTTCCGGCCGGCGAGGTGTACAAGGATGCCGAAACGGCCGGTGAACCGCTGCTCGTGCAGGGGATTATTGACTGCCTCTACGAAACGGCGGACGGTCTCTATTTGCTGGACTATAAAACAGATCGGATAGAGGGGAAATTCCGGAACGGATTTGAAGGCGCGGCTCCGATTCTGCAAAAAAGGTATGAAACACAAATCGAATTGTATACAAAAGCGGTTGAACAAATTACAAAAACGAAAGTGAAAGGGCGTGCGCTCTATTTCTTCGATGGAGGTCACGTTCTTACACTGTAACAAGATCCGAAGCTCCTTTTTGGAGCGGATCTTTTTTTCTATCAAAAAGTGAGGTGAATGCGGTATGCGCATTTTACATACAGCTGACTGGCACCTCGGCAAAACGCTGGAAGGCAGAAGCCGGCTGAGCGAGCAGGCCGAGGTATTGGAAGAGCTGAATACCATTGTCAAGGAAGAAAACATTGATGCGGTCATTATGGCGGGGGATGTATTTGATACGGTCAACCCGCCTGCGCTCGCTGAACAATTGTATTATGAAAGTCTTTCCGCGCTTTCTGACGGCGGAAAACGACCGGTCGTCGTCATTGCCGGAAACCATGACAATCCCGACAGGCTGGCGGCGGCTTCTCCGTTAACAAATGAGCGCGGCATTCATTTAATCGGCTATCCGCGGACAGAACCCGTGCATATTGAGGTGCCGTCGGCGGACGAGCTGTTAGCCGTAGCCGCGCTGGCATATCCGTCAGAGGCGAGATTAAACGAAGTGCTTTCTGATACGTTTGAGGAAAAGCTTCTTCGCGATCATTACGATGTGAAAATCAGAGAGGCGTTTGCTCACATGTGCGGACTGTGCCGGGACGATGCCGTGAAAATCGCGGCGAGCCACATTTATGTCGCGGGGGGAAATCAGACCGATTCAGAGCGTCCGATTGAAGTCGGGGGCGCTTACACAGTTGCCGCTGACAGCCTGCCGGCTGATGCGGCTTACGTGGCTCTCGGCCATCTCCACCGTCCGCAAACGATCAAGCGCGCCAAGACGGCTGCCCGTTATTCAGGCTCTCCGCTCGCATACAGCTTTTCGGAAGCCGGTTATGCCAAATCGGTGACGGTGGTAGAAGCGAAGCCCGGCGGAGAAGCGAAGTGGGAAGAGATTTTCCTGTCTTCCGGTAAACCGCTCGTCAAATGGAAAGCGCAGGGGCTGGGCGAGGTTCACGGCTGGCTTGATGAAGGGCGTGACCGGAATGCCTGGATCGACCTTGATATCCATTTGACGGATCAGCTTTCTCTCGAGGAAATTCATCGGCTGAGAAAGGCGCATCCCGGTTTTATCCATATCAGGCCGGTTTTTGAAGAAAAAGAGACCGAAAATGACCGGATTGAAGTGAAACACACATCAATTGAGGATCGATTTAAGAAGTTTTATGAAAAACAAACGGGCGGCGGCGTGCCGGATGAGGAGATGGTCAAGCTGTTTTTAGAGCTTGCGTCAGCAGATGATGAGGAGGATGCGACATGAAGCCGATTCTGTTAACGATAAAAGGGCTCCACAGCTTCAGGGAGGAACAGACCATTGATTTTGCCGGACTGTCAGGAGCCGGGGTGTTCGGGATTTTCGGGCCGACCGGAAGCGGAAAATCGTCGATCCTTGATGCCATGACACTCGCTTTATACGGAAAAGTGGAGCGCGCCGCAAATAATACGCACGGCATTCTGAATCATGCCGAAGATCAGCTCGCCGTCTCATTTACATTCGCGCTTCAATCCGGCCACCGGGTTTCCTACAAGGTCGAGCGCGTTTTTAAGAGAACGGATGAAACGAAAGTAAAAACCGCCCTCTGCCGGCTGATTGAAATCAAAGATGAACAAACGGTGCTGGCCGATAAAGCGAATGAAGTGAACAAAAAGGTAGAGGAGCTTCTTGGCCTGACCATTGACGACTTTACAAGAGCCGTCGTGCTGCCGCAAGGAAAGTTTGCCGAGTTTCTGTCGCTTAAAGGCGCGGAAAGAAGACATATGCTCCAGCGCCTGTTTAATCTGGAACAGTACGGGGACAGGCTTGTCAAAAAATTGCGGCGGCGGGCGCAGGAAGCGGCAGCGAAAAAAAATGAAATGCTGGCCGAACAATCCGGCCTCGGAGACGCAGGAGAAGATGCGCTGAAGCAGGCTGAACAGCAGTTTCACGAAGCGAACGAACGGCTTGAAGCAGCTGAGAAGAAACGGGTCCGGGCAAAAGAGCGTTTTGAAAATCACCAGGAAATTTGGAACTTGCAGACAGAGAGAGATGAATATGAGCGCCGGGAGAAAAAGCTTGAGGAAAGACGCCCGTACATCACGGATTTGACTGAGCGTCTTAAAGAGGCGGAAACAGCTCTCGCCCTTGAGCCGTACGCAGACCGCTGCACCGAAGCCGTCCGCCGGAAGCAGCGCGCCGAACAGGAACACGAACTGGCCAAACGGAAATCAGAGGCGGAAACCGTTTCATTTACCCGGCAAAATGAAGCCTATGAAGCATGGCGGGCCCATAAGGCCGAACAGGAGCCGAAGCTTGTCAAGGAAGAAGAGCTGTATCAAAGACTTTTAGCCATTGAACAAAAACTGCTTGAAGCGAAAAAAGAAGCGGAAAAAACAAATGCGGAGCACAGCAAAAAAGAGGAAGAATACGAAGCCGCCTCGAAACAGCTGGCCGCAGTGAAAGACCGCCTGACCCGCGGCCAAAACAGGCAGAATGAGCTGAAAGAAGAGCTGAAAGCAGTTCAAGTGACCGCCGATGAACGGAAAAAATGCCAGACCGCAGCACAGCTGGCGGCAGGCTTTCAGCAGACACAGGAACAAATCACGAAAGAACGGGCCAATCTGACAACGCAGCTGAAAAACGTGGAGAAGCTCAACGGAGAAAGCGAGTCGCTCACAGAGAAAGCGAAAACGGAAGAGGAAGACATTACGCGCTCTTATCAAACGCTGCAAACCGTTTACCATATGGTCTGTGAAACGGAACGTTCACTGAAAGCCGCAGCCGAACGGGCTGAAAAAACGCAAGCCGATCTCCGCAGGCGCTCAGAGGAAGCGAGAACGGCTGCATTAACAAAAGAATTATCGGAAAAACTGATCGAAGGAAAGCCTTGTCCTGTATGCGGCTCGACGCAGCATGACCGCCCGCGTTCCGCTCATGAAACATTCTCGCCTGATACCGCTGTGCAGGAACATTTGCAGCAGGTGGAAGCACTGCTTTCTGAGGCGGCGGCTCTTTCTCAGGAAGTGCTGACAGCCAAGGTTGCATTAGAAGAACAGTCGGGGCGTTTTACCGAAGAATGTCCGTTTCTGCAAAGCGCCCGGGTTCCGGAGCTGGAAGCCGCTTCTTCCATCAGCGGACGCCCGCTTGATGAAGCGTTCAGCGCCGTCCGCTTGGAATGGAAACAAATGAAACAGGATATGCTGTCGGTAAAAGAGAAGGTCACAAGACTGATCAGCGCGCATCAGCAGACGGTAAAACAAGCTGAGCAGCTTGCCGAACGAATCCGCTACGAGGAAAAAGAAGCCGACCGTCTCAGACATTCATTAGAAGAGCTTGAATCGCTGTCAGAAAGCCGATTGAATCAGTACAACGAAGTCTGCGGTGATATTCCGCCAAACCGGATTGACGCCTGGCAGGCTTCGATAGATGAGAAGGACAGGCAGGCAGAAGAATGTGAGAAGCGCATTGAAACAAGCATCGCATTCCTCAAGGAACATGAAGAGGAGAAAGAACGCCTGCAGGAGATGAAGCATCGGCTTGAACGGGAACGGCTCGAGCTTCACTATGCGTCTGAGCGCCTGCAGCAGGTGATTGACGGATATGAACAAGAGCTCGGAACAGCAGCTGAAGAAACATCAATTTCCGCAAAGCTTGAAGCGGTGCGGCAGGAATTACAGCTGTTAAAATCAAAAGAACAGTCCCTATTCGATGCGCTGAAGCAGGCGCAGCAATCACTGAATGATGCAAAAGGCAGGGAATCAGGGAGTCTCATGTCACTCAGGGATGCTGAGACCTCCCTTGAGAAAGCGCAAAACGACTGGCGCGTGAGGTCAAAAGACACCGGGTTTACCGAGCCGGACCAAGTTAAAAAAAGTCTGCTTCCGCAAGGGCGTGCAGAGGAAATGAAAAAAGAAATTGATGAGTTTCTGGACACCTCAAAACAGCTATCGGCAAATATCAGCCGTGTTACTGATAAATTAGCCGAGCGCCGGATATCGGAGGAAGAATGGACAGCATCGGTTTCTCTGCTGAAGCAGGCAGAGGCTGAGTCAGGCGCCGCCATGGAGGAAAAAGGGGCACAGGCAAAAGCCTTCGCGGTTATGCAAAAACAGCATAAGCGCTTTAAAGAAATTGAAGCCGAGCTGAAAAGCTGGCAGACACAGATTGACAGGCTTGATAAGCTCCAGTCTGTATGTAAAGGCAATACATTCGTCGAATTTTTAGCGGAAGAACAGCTGGAAAGCGTGGCTCGGGACGCCTCTGCCCGTCTCGGAGCGCTGACAAGGCAGCGGTATGCCATATTAGTCGATTCAGAAGGCGGTTTCGTCATGCGTGATGACGCGAACGGAGGCGTCAAACGGCCCGTATCAAGCCTTTCCGGCGGGGAGACGTTTCTGACATCGCTGTCGCTTGCGCTTGCCTTGTCCGCCCAGATTCAGCTGCGGGGGCAATACCCGCTGCAATTCTTTTTCTTAGATGAAGGATTCGGGACTCTTGACCAAGGGCTCTTAGACACCGTTGTCACAGCGCTCGAAAAGCTGCAATCGGACAACTTATCCGTCGGAGTGATCAGCCATGTGCAGGAGCTGAGAGCGCGTCTGCCGAAAAAATTAATCGTTCATCCGTCCGAACCGGGCGGGAAAGGCACCCGGGTCACATTGGAGATCATGTAGAAAGGAGAAGGAATTATGGCCGATTCTGCCGAGGGCACATGTGAATTATGCGGCCGCCATCATGTGCGGCTGACGGAGCACCACTTAACGCCTAAGGAAGAAGGCGGGACATTCCTTCCGACCGCAATGCTCTGCATCCCTTGTCATAAACAGATTCACGCGCTCTATACGAATCAGGAGCTTGCGGCAAGGCTCGCGGGAATAGAAGAGCTGCGGCGTGACCCGAAACTCGCGCGGTTTGTGAAATGGATCAGAAAACAGCCGCCGGAAAAGCTTGTAAAAACAAAAAAAGCAAATGAACGAAAATAACGCTGAACCAAAAGCAGCCCTCTTCTGAAAGAGCGGCTGCTTTTTAGGCGTTTCCGACCACATTTTGATCGCTGACATCGGGGTCTATATAGTTTGTCGCATTGACAACGTTGTTTAATAACAGGAAATCTCCGGTATTGCCTGCTCCCGAACCGAGCGCAGATTTAGAAGAGCTTTTTGGAGAAAGGTAAAAGGAATCACCAAAGTTTACGACTCCGCCCGATATGGAATTGATAGCTATAGGTCCGGTAATTGCTGGCATAAACGACACCCTTTATAGAAGTCTCACCGTCATTATATGTCAGAGCTGCTGTGATTGTGAGCTTGGCGTGAAGATCTGCCTAATATGTTTCAGCCGCGAATCTCCCAGAACGATCGACGTCGATCCGATTTGAACCACGGACGCTGACGATACCCCTTGAACTTTCACATTCCTTACTCGAATTGAAGGGTTTTCATGGCAGAATGCGCTTTGGACTCCTGTTTCCGGTAACGGCATGACGGCCGGCTGCCGAAAGATCTGGTATTCTTTTTTGTTAAATGAGCCTTCATCATCTCTGTATACAGCAAGACTACGCTGATCGGCCAATACTTTGATCCGCATATTGATTTCATTCGTATCGCCTGCTTGAAAGACACTCGCAATCCCGACTGAATTGATTTTGGCGTTTCGGAGGCGTGAAATGCGCTTTAACATTATTCCGGCGCCAGCGGCACATAAGGCCCGATAATAAGAGATTCCGGAGGCGTGTCAAAGATGGAGGACAGATAGACGGAATCGGTGTCGCCGATTAATAATAAGGAAGAACTGGATACACCGGTAGACCGGATGTCGCCGACTTCAATATTCCGGTTAATCACTGTAAAAATCATGACGGATCATCACCTTTCATTTCACCAGGTATGTGTTTAATAAAGTGCTCGACGGCCCTGACAATATCACGCTTCACATGTTCGGCAATCTGCTCGGCATATTGCGCGGGCGCCGTATTTTCTTCTTTCGGGACATGGGACAGATAATACTGAATCCGGCTGTCCATCTGCTTTCTGATATCTTCAATAATATGATATTTGTTCGCTTCGTCCAGCCTGCTCTCATACTGAGTTTCGAGCTGCTCTAAAAGCGCGGGGATTTCTTCATTCAGGTACATATCGACGTTTTGACGGATTTGCTGCATTTGCTGGCCCGCCTGTTCCTGCTGCATCATTCCGACCTGCGGAGATGTCTGGCCGACTTCGAAGTTTTGCACGGCATTCGGATCAGTCGGATTCAACCCGATATTCAGCGTTCCTTCCAGCCGTTCAATTTTCAGCTGATCAAATTTATACTCGAGCCGATCGATTCTTGTAGATGGCTGCTGCTTCAGCGTTGAAATTTCATTTTGGAATTCTTTCAGCTGCCGTTCGAGCTCCTGAATCTGCTGCGCCTGCTGCTGGACGAAAGAATTTAAATTCTGCAGGTAGGATGAAACGGATTGATCATACATGACATTCACCTCGCGTCTCGTTTCCTTCATTAAAACTACCGGCTTGGCGGCTGGAGCGGTACAAATGATGAGGTGCCGGGACCTCCCCCTGTTGTTACAGCCTGCTGCCCCGCGGTGACAGGCGGCGCCGGCTCAACATAACTCCCTGTGTTGTACAGATTGGAAAGAGATTTAATTGAACCGGCGCTTCCGATTTGCAGTATGGAGGAATTGCTGACAGATTCTACACGCATGTAATTGATATGGATCGACTGATTGACGTAAAAATTCATACGGCGCCTCCTTTATGCGTTTCCTGCCATCGGCTGATCGATTACATCATTATCGTACACATTCGTTGAATTCCTGTAATTCGTCAGTGTGAGATTGTCTCCGGTATTGAAGCTGCCCGCTCCGGCAAATGTCTTAACCTCTGCTTTTGGAGAAATGGTGATGCAGTCGCCAATATGAACGACTCCGCTCGTACCGACGGCATTAATTTTAAACGCTCCGACAATTGCGGGCATACGAGCACATCCTTTTCGTGAAGATTTTCATGACTGCACTCCAGGAGCTTATCTGGGCTGCCTGCCTAAAATAGCTTATGACAAATGCACATTTTTGTGAGCGGAAAAAACTTTAGACGTAAAAACACCGGCGCTTTACGCATGCCGGGTCTTATACATAAATGATACAGATTTATATACATATCACGTTTATGAGAAAGCCTCTTTTTTTTCGCGGCCGTGCTGAATCTGTGCGGCCGGGTTCGGCCCGCTGTCTTTCGTTTGTTGGATGAGCCCGCCCCGGCACCCGTTTAAAAGGCTGTCCAGCTCCTGGCTGCACCTGATGGTCTCCGTCGCATTGATTCCGAATTTTTGCGCTGTCTCGAATAAAGTTAATCTTTTTTCTTCAATTTTGTTCATCGTGTGATCTCCAATTCTCGATTATTTTGGAAAACATAGGATGATAATAGTATAACCCATTTTGGCCAAGAAGGTTTTATTTCGTCAATATGACTAAAAAAGTGACAATTTTTGATACTCTTTTACACTTATTTTCAGCCTGTTTAAAAGAGGGATTTCCCGCCCGGAGGAAGAATACATAAAGGAATGCCAGATTTAAAAATGATGGGGGATTAACATGAAATTTGCGACAGGGGAACTGAACAGCCGGAAATTTGTCGGTCTGATTATTGATGATAACAAAATTTTAGATCTGCAAAAGGCTGAAAAAAAATTGTTTGAACTTGAGACGATTCCGGGTTCGCTGATCGAGTGCATTCAAAAAGGAGATAAGTTTGTCGCGCATGCCGGACAGCTTGCGGAATGGGCGAAAAAACCGAATGACGAATCGGGTTCATTTATGTATGCGCTGTCTGACGTAAAGCTTTGCGCGCCTATTCCGAGACCTTCAAAGAACGTGATCTGCATCGGGAAAAATTATCGTGATCATGCCGTTGAAATGGGGAGTGAGGCGGATATACCGGAGCATCCCATGGTTTTTACGAAAGCCCCGGCTGCCGTTACAGGACACGGAGAAACAGTGAACAGCCACTTGGATGTAACGGAGCAGCTTGATTATGAAGGGGAGCTTGCGGTAATCATATCAAAAAGCGGATCGCACATCTCCAAAGAACATGCGCTTGATCATATATTCGGCTATACAATTGTAAATGATATAACAGCGCGCGATCTGCAGAAAAAACATAAACAGTTTTTTATCGGCAAAAGCCTCGATACGACATGCCCGATGGGCCCGGTCATTGTACATAAGTCGGCCGTCAGCGATCCGCAAAGCCTGAAAGTTGAAACGCGGGTAAACGGTGAACTGCGCCAATCAGGATCAACGGGTGACATGATATTTCCGATAGCTGAATTAATCGAGACGCTGTCAAAAGGAATGACGCTTGAAGCCGGTGACATTATAGCGACGGGGACGCCGTCCGGTGTCGGAAAAGGATTTAAGCCGCCGAAATTTTTAAAGCCGGGGGACCGTATTGACATTACAATTGAACCGATCGGCACGCTGTCGAACCAAATCGGATAATTGTGTGTCTTTCGCACGATTGATAATGCTCCGAGAGGCCTGTTGTGGTACCATAAGTGAGGCAGATTGATCTGATAGGGGGAATTGAACATAATGACACATTGGCATATTACTTCATGGGTCGTTGCGCTTATCCTGGTGTTTGTCAGCTACGGGCTGTACGGTGCCGGAAAAGCGAAGGGCGCAAAAATTACGCATATGATTCTGCGCTTATTCTACATTATTATTATTCTGACCGGAGCTGAGCTTTTTGTCCGTTTTGCGAATTGGAACGGAGAGTACGCCGGAAAAATGCTGCTCGGCATCATTACCATCGGACTGATGGAAATGCTCGTCATCCGTAAGAAAAAAGGCAAATCAACCGGCGGACTGTGGATCGGTTTTATTATCGTGCTCGTCCTGACGGTGCTGCTCGGCCTTCACTTGCCGATCGGCTTTCACGTATTTTAATCAATCGCTTGAAAAACCCGGATGCATCCGGGTTTTTTTAGTTGCGCAACTGTGCCGCTGAATGAGAAATGCCGTGACAAGGGGATGGTGATGAGGCGAAGGAGATGTGAAGGATGCCAAAAGCATCAATCACTCTTGTTGCCGTAAAAGCTACGGCTGTGAAGGGTAAAAGCAAACGCCGGCCGTCAATCAGCGTGAAAAACAAAGCTGAATACATCAGGCGGCACCTATTTAAAAGGTGCCGCCTGTTTGTTACGCGGTGCCGTCTTGTTTTGCCGCAGAATACATAATGGAGCGCCGCCCGTCAGATGCCGTCCATTCAAATCTGTCGTGTTTACCCGGGCTGCCGCGGTGATGCTGCAGGGCGCATTGTGCGTCATCCGCCGAGAAGTAATAAAACGAAACGCCTTCACCGGAAAACAGCGCCTGATTGTAGGAAAATACGCAATCATATACAGACAGGCCGAACCCGTGCAGATGGCTGAGAAACAGCAGAAACGTTTCATCGTCCAGCGAATCGAGCAAGGTTAACAGCGGCCGTTTGACCGCTTTTTCATAACGGATTTCTTCCCCGCCGAGCAGGGGGATGGTGTCTGCGCCGATTTCGGCCGCACCGCCGCAAATCCGTGCCGGCTGCCATCGGCCGCCGCGTTTCATCAATACGGCTGCGTTTCCGAGACTGTCTGCAAGCAGGATATCGCCTTCATCGTTTTCGACGAGGCAGATGCCGTCCTCTATCATCAGTGTGCCGCGCCCCCATTTGTTTTTTTCTGAGAAAAGCTGTTTTCGTTTCATAACCGTGCCGGTCTCCTTTGTTTGTTTCTTCTCTTCCGTTCTTTCCAAATCAGGCTTGTCTCATACAAGTCTTAGTGGGACAAATCAACTATCAGCGTTTCTTTGCATAAACTGGGTAAAGTGCTGATAGAAACGAATTTGAAACCGACAGAAACGGGATTGGAGCTGATATCACATGTGTGGAATTGCGGGTTGGGTCGATTTTCAAAAGCAGCTCGTCCAAGAGAAACATATTATGAACAATATGATAGACACTCTTTCAAAACGAGGGCCTGATGATTCAAACGTCTGGGGAGAGCCCCATGTTTTATTCGGACATAAAAGACTTTCGGTCGTTGACATTGAAGGCGGCCGCCAGCCGATGGCCTGCACGCATCAAGAGGAAACGTACACCATCATTTATAATGGCGAGCTGTATAACACGGAGGAATTGCGGAAGGAGCTTCAGGCGAGGGGCCACCGTTTTGAGAGGACCTCTGATACAGAAGTGCTGCTGCACAGCTATATTGAGTGGCGGGAGGAGTGCGTGGACCGCTTGAACGGTATTTTCGCTTTTGCCATCTGGGATGAAAAGCGCAAGCGGCTGTTCGGGGCAAGAGACCGGCTCGGCGTCAAACCGTTTTTTTATAAAGAACACGGCTCTTCCTTTCTGTTTGGGTCGGAATTGAAAGCCATCCTTGCTCATCCTGATGTGAAAGCCCGCACAGACAGCGGCGGACTTGCGGAAGTATTCGGACTCGGGCCGTCCAGAACTCCGGGCTGCGGGGTGTTTAAAGGAATTTACGAGGTGCGTCCCGCCCATGCGTTCACTTTCTCAAAGGACGGTTTGTCCATATGGCGTTATTGGAATGTAAAGAGCGAAAAGCATACAGACAGCTTCGATGAAACCGCCGCTCACATTCGGTACTTATTTCAGGATGCAGTGACACGCCAGCTCGTATCTGACGTGCCGGTTTGCACGTTTTTATCAGGGGGGCTTGATTCGAGCGCGATAACCGCGATAGCCGCCGCTCATTTTGAGAAACAAGGAAGAGATCCCCTTCATACTTATTCAATTGATTATGAGGAGAACAGCAAATTTTTTAAAGCGAGCGCCTTTCAGCCGAATGATGACGGCCCGTGGATCGATAAAATGACAAATGCATTCGGCACACAGCATCATAAGTGCGTGATTACGCAGGATCAGCTGGTTGAACATCTGGAGGAATCCGTTCTCGTCAGAGACCTGCCGGGCATGGCTGATGTTGATTCATCGCTATTATGGTTCTGCCGGGAAATTAAAAAAGATTTTGTCGTGAGTCTTTCCGGAGAATGCGCGGACGAAATTTTCGGCGGATATCCGTGGTTTCACACCGCGGCAGAAGAAGACGGATTTCCTTGGATGAGGTCGACTGAGGAGAGGATCACGCTCTTGGATGAAAAGTGGCAAAAACGGCTGAATCTTAGAGAATACGTGAATGCGAGATATGAAGAAACCATTGCGGAAACGCCGCTGTTAGACGGTGAGACGGGAACAGATAAAGCGAGACGGCAGCTGTTCTACTTAAATATGCTTTGGTTTATGACCAATCTGCTCGACCGCAAAGACCGCATGAGCATGGGCGCAAGTCTTGAAGTACGGGTGCCGTTCGCCGACCACAGACTTGTGGAATACGTTTGGAATATTCCTTGGGAAATGAAAATGCATGGCAGCCGGGAAAAAGGCATTTTGCGGAAAGCGCTTGAAGGACTGCTTCCTGAAGATATTTTGTACCGCAAAAAAAGCCCTTATCCGAAAACGCATCACCCGAAATACACGCAGGGGGTCACAGAATGGCTGAAAACGATTTTGCAACAGAAAGATTCCGTGCTTCACACCCTGCTTGACAGAAAGAAGCTGGAAATGCTGCTGGAGACAGAAGGTTCATCTTTTCAGGTGCCGTGGTTCGGCCAGCTGATGAAAGGCCCGCAGCTGATCGCCCATCTTGCCCAGATCCATACATGGTTTGAGGCGTACCGTATCGATATAGAAGAATAACAGTGCCGCGACCGGTTTCCGCTGAAGGATATCGGTCTTTTTATTGTGAAACATATGGTACACTAAAAAACAGAGGAGTGATACCATGACCGAATACGAAACATGCGCCCAGCTTGCCGAGGCGCACTTTCCTTTATATAAACGGACTTTCTCATCCCTGCCGCCAAAAAACAGGCGGGCCGCATGGGCGGTGCTTGCTTTGTTTCACGAAGCTGATCGGCTCGATGTGCAGGAACTTGGGGGATTTGAACAGGCGGCACAAGACTTTCTGAACGGGGCACGCGCCGACGGCTTTTTGTGGGAGGCGCTCACCGATGTGCGGCAGCAATTTGCGCTTGAAGAAGAGCCGTTGCGTGAGTTTATCGCCGGCCACATCTCTGACAGAGAAAAAGTAACGTATCAAGAGTTTGATGACCTGCTGATGTACGCGGGCCAAACAGGCGGAGCCCTCGGCCTGCTTCTGCTGCCGGTTTGCGCGCGCCGGAACCAAGAGAAACTCCGCCATGCAGCCGTTTCATTAGGAGCAGCCATTCAGCTGACCCGGGTGCTTCTGGGGGTCCATACGGATGAGCGGGCGAAAAAGCGTCTCCCGCGCCAGGTGATGAAGCAATTCGGCTATACGGAAGAAGAGCTGGAGAGCCGTACCGTCAACAAAGCTTTTATGAATGTATGGGAGTACATCGCATTCGAGGCCGAGGCGTATTTCGAGGAGGCGTCTGAAGAGCTGGAGCTGTTTCCGTTATACTCAAGGCCTGCCGTTACCGGTTTGCTGGCACATTACCGGTCAGAGCTCGGTGACATGAGAAAACGGCTTTCGCAAGCATAAAAAAAACGCCCGGCTTCTTAACGAAGCTTCGGGCGTTTATGCAATCCCTTTTTGAATCCAAATCCGCGACCGCCATCTTCTGTACATAAGAATGCCTCTGACCCATTCATCCGCGATAAATGAAATCCAGATGCCCATAAGCCCCAATCCAAAATGGATGCCGAACAGATAAGCGAGAGGCAGTCCGATACCCCACATGGAAATCATCGCCATGTAGACGGGGAATTTTGCATCTCCGGCAGCCCGCAGCGAGTTGATGATAATGACATTGAATGAACGGCCGGGCTCAAGAATGATCGTCATGGCGATCAGCATGCTCGCCGTCGCAATAATGTCAGGGCTGCTTGTGAAGATTCCGATCAGCTGCTTTGAAAACAAGGTCATGATCACGGATGTCAAAGCGGCAATGCCAAGCGCCCAGTACAGACTTTTCATGCAGCGGTCATAAGCGTCGTCAAACCGTTTGGCGCCGATATATCTGCCGATCAAAATCTGTGTGCCCTGGCTGATCGCCGTTCCGAACAGCAGGATAAACATGGTGATGTTTTGTGTATAAACCTTTGTTGTAAGCGCCTGAGCGCCCATAATGGCGATAAAATAAGTGACAACCATTTGTGAAATGTTGTAAGACAGCTGTTCGCCGGCAGACGGAATCCCGATTTTCAGGAGTTTCCGCAAGTGCTCTTTATGGACGTGAAAAATCTTTTGCCATGTCAGACCGAGTCCGATGCGTTTTTTGACGATCACAATCATCGCGATCAGCCCGATGATCCGCGCAAAGGACGTTGACATCGCAACACCGGCGACGCCTAACACCGGAAGGCCGAGCGGCCCGAAAATGACAAGAAAGTTTCCGGCAATATTTAAAATATTCATCCCGATCGTAACGAACATCGTATCCTTCGTATGACCGTAGCTTTTTAAAATGGCGCTGAACGTCATAATCAAAGCCTGAATGAAGGACAGCCCGCCGACCACCTGCAAAAAGACTTTGGCATCCGGCATCAATTCATTGGAAAGACCCATTACATGAAGCAGCGGAACGGCCGCAAAAAATATGGCGGCGCTGATGGCGAGACTGATGACAAAGTTCGCTCCTATTGATACATAAGCGACTTCCTGCGCCTCTTTTTTCTGTTTAGATCCTAAAAACTGTGAAATCACAATTGTCGTACCCGTTGCGATAAAGCTGAACATCACGATAATTAAATTTAAAATCTGATTGCTGACACCCACGGCCGCCACGCTGTTGTCAGAGTATTGGCTAAGCATAAGAGTGTCGGCGTTTCCCATAAACATATATAATGAAACCTCAATAAATATCGGCCAAGTCAGCGCGTATAATGAGAGTTTGTGATCAGAGGATTGTTTGAATGCAGCCCGTTTTAAAATCGCTTGTTTCATTTCTTATAACCCCTTTCCTGAAAAAATCAACGTTTAAAAGTGTACCTCCATTTTCTTATAATAAAAAGGGAGAGAAACGAAACTTCTTGCAAAAATCCGACTTAAAAAGGAGGGCCGGAAATATGTCCTTTCTCGAGTTCACAGTCCCTCCGTTCCCGGTCTTTATCGCTGCGGGAGAAGGAGTGTTCAAAAAAGGCGAAACCCATGTGAGACGGGTCTTCCCGGTGTTTGATCTGCTGTATGTAAAAGAAGGCGTCCTCTACATTACAGAAGACGAAAACGCCTTTTCCGTTGAAGCGGGAGAATATATTCTGCTTTCTCCCGGGCTTGAACATTACGGAACAAAAGGCAGTGAAGAAACGACATCTTATTCGTGGCTTCATTTTGAAGGAGCGGATTATGAGATGACGGAAACAACCGGGAACAACTGGTCGGAGCTGAGGCGAAAAAAAGGGAGCTTTGAAGAGCCGTCCCGCTACCGCCTGTCCCTGCCGCAAAAAGGGAAGGTGAGACGCCCGCAGTTTATGGCCGGGCAATTCAGTGTGCTGACAGATGACAGCGCCGAGAACTCCGACCTGCCGCTCAGAAAGCAGATTCTGTTTGAAGAGCTGCTGCTCCATCTTCAGAAAGAAGCGTTCCAAATCCCGTCCGCAAAGGAAAGAGTCGCATGGGAGGCCGCCCGGTACCTGCAGGAGCACTATCAGGAGAAAACAACCATCAAAGCGCTCTCTTCGGCTCTTCATTACAACCAAGACTACGTGACCCGCTGCATGCAGCAGGTGCTCGGCGTCACGCCCGGCCAGTATACGAACAAAGTCAGAATGACGGAGGCGAAACGTCTTTTGTCCGCAACCAATGACAAAATGGGGGCGATCGCGGACGCCATCGGCATGGAGGACCCAACCTATTTTTCCAAACTGTTTAAACAGATTGAAGGCATTTCGCCGCTTGAATACCGCAAATTCGTAAGCCGGAAAACGGACTGACCTAATACCAGAGAACAGAAGAGGGATCGGTAAGCATGAAAATGACAATTTACGACGTGGCCGAAAAAGCGGGCGTCTCCATCTCGACCGTCTCGCGGGTCATCAACAATACGGGGAGGATCAGTGACAAAACCCGCCGGATGGTGCTCCGTGTCATGGAGGAGATGGACTATCATCCGAATGTTCACGCATCCGCTTTGACGGGCAAAAAGACGAATATGATCGGCCTGATCACCCCGGACATTTCAAACCCGTTTTTCGGGGAACTGGCGAAAAGCATTGAAGACAGCGCCGGTGTACTTGGGTTTCATATCATTATCTGCAGCACCGATTATCAGCCTGAAAAAGAAACGAAGTATTTTTCGATGCTGCGGCAGAAGCAGGCGGACGGCATTATATTCGCGACGGGACTTGATCATGATGACAGCGTCACGGCGCTTGATGATATTGTGAAATCGGGCATCCCGCTTGCGATGATTACGCAGGATAAACCGCTCGCGCCGATGGACGTCGTCATTATCGATGACTTTCTCGGCGGCTATACGGCGGCTGAGCATCTCATATCTTTAGGCCATGAAAGAATCGCCTGTATCGTCGGAAACGGCTCGACCACGGGTGAAAGAGACAGAATCAAAGGTTTTCAAAAAGCGATGCGGGAAGCGGGGATGACACTAGATGAATCGCTGATCATACCGACGGAATATTCGCTGGAAAGCGGAAAACAGGCAGCGGGCGAGCTGTTTGACAGAGACCTTCCGACCGCCGTTTTCGCCTTTAATGATGTCTTGTCATGCGCGGCGATACAGGCGGCGCGCTCCCGGGGCATTCGAGTGCCGGAAGACTTGTCCGTCATCGGCTTTGACAATACCATTCTCGCTGAAATGACGGCACCGCCGCTCACGACGATTTCTCAGCCCATCCGCCAAATGGGGCGGCGTGTCGTTGAACTTCTCATTGATGAGATTCAAGGGAAGAAAAAAACAAAAAGCAAAATCATTTTATCTCCGGAACTCGTCATCAGGCATTCTACGGCACCGGTAAAAACGCGCCCTCAGCGATAAGGGCGTTTTTTTCTGTGAAAAACATTGTCAAACGAGCGAAAAGCATTGTAAAATTAAAACAGCTTTTGAGAAAGCGCTTGCGCAAATACTGCGGATTGCAAGCAAAGAAAGCCAACAGCTTGAGTTATAAATAAAGCGCTTTCAAAATAATAATTTCTGTTTAATAAGGGAAACCGCTTGCGCCATTGCGGCATGCGGCCTCAAGAAAAAAGGAGCGGTGATAGATGACAGATCAAGTCAGATGTGCGGTGCTGGGATTAGGACGATTAGGGTATTTTCATGCGAAGCATTTAGCCGGCGAAGTTCGGGGAGCCGAGCTTGCGGCCGTCTGTGACCCGATGAAGGGGAAGGCGGAAGCGTGTGCGAAAGAATTAGGAATCGCCAAATGGACGGAGAGCCCGTATGAACTGCTGGAAGATCACACGATTGACGCCGTCATCATTGTCACGCCGACAAGCACACATGCGGAAATGATCATGAAGGCTGCTGAAAACGGCAAGCACATCTTTGTTGAAAAGCCGCTCACCCTGAGTCTTGAGGAATCGATTAAAGTCATGAAAAAAATCGAAGAAACGGACGTCATCTGCCAGGTCGGTTTTATGAGGCGGTTTGATCCGGCATACGCCGACGCGAAAAGAAGAATCGACGCCGGGGAAATCGGCAGACCCATTTATTATAAAGGATTTACAAGAGATCAAGGCGCACCGCCCGCGGAATTTATCAAACATAGCGGAGGGCTTTTCATTGACTGCTCGATTCATGATTACGACATCGCGAGATATCTCATGAATGCCGAGGTTACGTCTGTGAGCGGGCACGGGAGGGTTTTAAAGCACCCGTTCATGGAGGAGTGCGGCGATGTCGATCAGGCATTAACGTATCTTGAGTTTGATTCAGGCGCGGCCGGCGATGTGGAGGCAAGCCGAAATTCTCCGTACGGCCATGACATCCGCGCCGAAATAATCGGGACGGCGGGAAGCATTTTAGTCGGCACGCTGCGGAACAGCCATGTCACCATTTTAACGGAGTCAGGCAGCAGCTACGAAATTATTCCGGATTTTCAAGCCCGCTTTAAAGACGCTTACCGTCTGGAGCTTGAGCACTTTGCCGAATGTGTGAAAAAAGGGGAAACGCCGATTGTGACAGACATCGATGCCGCGATTAACTTAGAAATCGGGATCGCCGCGACGGAATCTTTTAAAACCGGAAGGCCTGTAAAGCTTACACCGGGCGCCCCCAACTATGCCGGATTATGATAGATTCGAAGTGAAAAAGCAAAGGCACGGGAGGCCTTTGCTTTTTTATGATTCGTATGAGAAAAAAATGTAGTCAGTCGGCACGCCTTTATAGCCCATTTGGTGAAGCATCGCACTTATATTGCCGCGATGGTATGTGCCGTGATTCACAATATGCCGGATCACATCGGCATATGTCGTCTGGAGCGTTCCCATGCGCGGATGAGAAATGGAGATCGGGCCTTCCATGTTCTCCAAGTCTCTTAAAAATTCGCTGTATTCTTTGTCCAGTTCAGTCATTCTATGTTCAACCGCCTCAAAATCTCCGTCAAGCTTTTCAAATTGATCAAATTGCGAGACGATTTGTTCGTAAGTTTCTCCGTAAAGCACGTGAAGCCAAATGTAATCCGCCCGGTATATATGCACAAGCACGGCGTTCACAGTCGGAAAAACACTATCCAGTTTCTGCTGTAAGCTTGCCGCGGGCAGGCTCTTCAGATGCTGAATAACTTGCTCATTTGCCCATCTGTGGTAGTGATACAGCTTTAAAATGTCTGACATTCCAATTCCCCCTCTTCCTACCGGTACATTCAACATGACCTGGCCGAATTCCTTTTATCGAAACAAAAGCGCCGCAAAATAAAAAGCAGCACCCCACATCACCAATGCCGAGCATTGATTCAGGATGCCGAGGAGCCGGCCGCCTGTATCCGCCGTTTGGACGAGCCGTCCCGCGAATGCCAGTCCGGCGAACCATACCCAGGAAACCATGATACAAGCACCGGCAAACAGCCATTTATCAATTCCCGGATAGGCGGCGGAGCTTGTGCCGATGACACTGACAGTATCCAAAATCGCATGCGGGTTCAAAAGGGATACCATGGCGGCCGTGACCGCCTGTTTTTTTGCCGTGAAAACTGTTTTTTTCGCCTGTTCGGCCTGCGGTTTGCTTCTCCAAGTCTGCCAGCCTAAAAAACTGAGAAACAAAAAGCCGCCTATAAGCATGACGGTCTGAAAAACGGGAATCTCTGCAATAATCATTGACACGCCTGCGACGGCCGCGCTGATGAGAATCGTATCGCATACCGCCGCGGCAATCACTGCGGGAAACGCCTGCCACACATGTTTTTGCCAGGCTCCCTGCTGAAAAATAAACACGTTTTGCGCGCCCAATGGCAAAATAAGGCCGAAAGCGAGCATCACTCCGTGAAGAATGGCATTCATATCGTAAAACCCTCCAATCGTCAACTACATCTCATTGTAGCCGCACTGTGTGCTGATGTCTCCGGCCATTTGGCTGGTACTTGAACCAGCCAAATGTATAATAAATAAAGAAGGAGGGATGACGTATGAACAGCTGGCGTCCGGATCGGGAGTCGCACATACCGCTTTATCTCCAGATCGAACAGCATATAAAAGAAAAAATACTTCATGGCGAATGGACCATTGGCACGAAAATTCCCTCACAAAGAAAGCTCGCCGAGGAGCTTCAGGTCAACCGAAGCACAGTGACGGCAGCAGTTGATGAGTTAATCGCCCAAGGTCTTCTGGAAGGAAAAAGAGGGGGAGGCACAAAGGTCGTCAACAATACGTGGAGCATCATGGCAGCGGCTAAGCCCCTTGATTGGAGCACGTACGTTACATCGGGGAGTCATCAGCCGAATTCATCCTTGATTCAGGCCATTAATCAAAACGAGCCGCGTCCGGATCTGATCAGGCTGGGGACGGGTGAGCTGAGTCAACAGCTGCTGCCTGAGCAGGAGATGGCCGAACTGTTCCGTGAAGCGGGAACTAACATTTTTGCGCTCGGCTATGAAGAACCGAAGGGCAGCCTGCAGCTTCGGCAAAGCGTCGCGGAACATTTGAAAACAAAGGGGATTCACGCGTCCCCGGCATCCATCGTAATCGTCTCAGGGGCGCTGCAGGCGCTTCAGCTCATTTCAATCGGGCTGCTAAAACCAAACTCCGTCATGCTGGCTGAAAACCCGTCGTATCTCCATTCCCTGCGTGTGTTTCAATCAGCGGGCGTCAGGCTTAAGGGAGTGCCGATGGATGGGAGCGGAATCAAAACGGATCATCTTCCCGCTTACCGTCGGCAATACGAAGCGGGGCTGCTGTACACCATTCCGTCATTCCATAATCCGACCGGAACGGTAATGTCACTCAAGCGGCGGAAGGAACTCATCGCGCTTGCAAGAAATCACCGTCTGCCTGTCATTGAAGATGACGCATACGGTGATATATGGATCGATAAAGAACCGCCGCCTCCGTTAAAATCCATGGACGGTGAGGGGAATGTACTGTATATCGGCACGCTGTCAAAAACCGTAAGCCCGGGTCTGCGCATCGGATGGGTCGTCGCCCCTGAGCCGGTTGCAGACAGGCTCGCCGATATTAAAATGCAGACGGATTACGGCTCCAGCGCTTTATCTCAATGGGCGGCATGTCAATGGCTGTCAAGCGGCCGCTATGAAGAGCGTCTTTTGCGTCTCAGAAAGGAACTCAAAATCAGGAGAGATGCGGCATTGCGTTTTCTTGAAAGATACGCGGGAGATATTGCGGAGTGGCGTGTGCCGGAGGGGGGCTTTTATATTTGGGTCACCTTCCATAAAGCATTCACCGTTCAGACGCTTTTCATCCGTGCCTTGGAGGCCGGCGTGCTGATCAATCCGGGAGCTCTCTATCTTCCCGAAGACCGGCAAAGCCTGCGTCTTTCCTATTCGTACGCATCTTTACCGGACTTGGAAAAAGGCATTCAAACGATAGCGGACATTGCCCGCCGTTTCGTTTAATAAAAGATCACGTCACAATGGCGCCGAGCGCTTCTGCGAATGTAACGGCATGCGCCGGAGAGATGCGGCATCCTTTCAGCTTATCAAGCGAGACATGCAGATGATCAAATGTGCACGTGCTGATATCCATATTAAAAAGAGACGTGCCGATGAAGTTTGCGCCGTTCAAATCACAGACGTCAAGATCTGTGTATTCAAGAACGGCATCATTCCACTCACTTTCTGAAAGGCCGCACGAGTCAAAACGGACATGCTTCATATTGGAATAGCTGAAGGAGCTGTAATTTGCGAGGCAGTCTTCAAACCGTACATGACGCATGGCGGAATCCGCCAGATTCAAGCCGAGAAGTTTTGAATGCTGAAACGCCGTTCTATGGATGATGCTTCCGCTGAAATCAGCGTTTGAGACATCGCATTTGTCAAACAGGACATCCGTACATTCCATATGTCTGAAAGAGATATCCGTAAAAACGATGTTTCTGAAAATGACTTTTTCGGCACGCAGGCCGTCCAGTTTGCCGTTTACGATGCCGTTTTCAATGATGACTTCTTTGAGCTCCTCATCCTGAAGCGCTTCAGTGAAAGAAAGCACCGGCAATTCTTTCGGGATTTTCGGTTTTTGGATCGTATTCATCTCATACTCCCTTTTCTAAACATAATAGCTGAAATCGGCAATTGGCAGATATCGCTTTCTGCCTGCCATCCTTGCTGTTGCGTAATGTACAAAGGGTATTAAAAAAGCGGGAGGGCGTCAATAGTGTCGCATATAAAAGCAGACGTGACATTCAAGGTAATGCCCTTAGAGACATGTCCCCAAGGGCTTTTGTCTGTTTCAGGCGAGTTCTTTATACATGATCACATGCGGGCCGATGCCGGGTATGTCAAAGGGGCTGCCCGTGCTTTTCCAGCCGAGCTTCTCGTAATATCCCTTCACGTGACATCTGGCGTTGCACCAGACAAGCGCCGCCCCCATATCTGCCAGTTTTCGTTCCGCATAGGCGATTAACGTGCTTCCCGCTTTTTGCGTCCGGTATTCTTCAAGCGTCGCCATGCCGCGCAGCTGGTAGGCGGGCGCCGCCTGTAAAGCCTGCTGGTTCTGCGGGTAGAAAGAAGCGATGCTGATCAATGTCCCGTCGTAAAAACCTCCGAGATGAAATGCTCCTTTGACGCTGTCCTGATCATATTTACAATCCTCAATCGTCTGATGGGGGCGCAGCACGCTGTGTCTGATGGCGTATGTGTCTTCTGCGGTGATGGGTTTTACTTCAACCATAAAAAATCCTCCTTTGTTTGATTCTTTTTCTGTATCGTACCATGAAAAAGCCGCCTGTCATATCAGGCGGCCTCTTCCGCGTCAGTGCAAATATACATCAGCCCGCTTTTCATCCTTTTGCTTAATATAAGCTGCAAGCTCTGATGTCAAATCAGAACGGAGAAACGGGGTGATTAAATAAATTCCGTTAAACAGTTCGCACGCCGTGTCGAGAAGCGACTTGGCGATGGCGAGGCCTTCGGCTTTCTGCTTTTGCTTGTCTTCGCCGGCGAGCGCCATTTTTTCCCGGATGCTGTCTGACAGCTTAATGCCCGGGATCTCATGATGAATGAACTCTGCATTGCGGCTGCTCGTTAACGGCATAATTCCGATATACACCGGTGTTTTGAGGTGTTTCGTTTCATGATGAATGTCAATGAGCTGCTGCTCCGAGTAGACAGGCTGGGACACGAAGTAGTCAGCTCCGCACTCGATTTTTTTCTCCAGCCGTTTTACTGCTTTATCAAGATGGCGGACATTCGGATTAAATGCTCCGGCTACGGAAAAGTTCGTTTTCTTGCCGAGCGGTTTCCCTGATAAAGAAATGCCCTCGTTGAATTGCTTAATCAGCCTGATCAAGTCAAAGGACGTTAAATCATAGACGGAGGTAGCCCCCGGAAAGTCGCCGATTTTTGAAGGATCACCCGTGATGGCTAAAATGTCGGTGAGCCCGAGCGTATCCAGCCCCATTAAATGTGACTGAAGGCCGATGATGTTGCGGTCTCTGCATGTAATGTGAACGAGAGAACGGATATCAAGGCGTTCTTTCAGCAATGAACCGCAGGCGGCATTGCTGATCCGCGGTGTCGCCAATGAATTGTCGGCGAGCGTCAGCGCTTCTATGCCGGTTTCTTTTAATTCAGCCGCCGCTTGCAGAAATTTGTCAAAATTCAATTTTTTCGGCGGATCAAGCTCTACGATAATTGACCGTTTTTGAGCGGCGATTTCGTTTAAACCAGGCTCGGTCCGTTCATTCCGGACGGAGATGATTTCTTCTTCCCGTCTGATTTTCACTTCTTTATCAGTGACGGGAGAAAGTCCGCGGACCGCTTCAGCCATGGCTCTGATATGGTTTGGCGTCGTACCGCAGCAGCCGCCGATAATGCGCGCGCCCTGAGTGCGGAACTGTACGGCGCTCTCCCGGAAATAGGCATCGTCCGTATCATAAACAAGCCGGCCTTCTTCTAAAGACGGAAGGCTGCTGTTCGGATAGACCGATAAATAAGCGTCACGGAAAATCGGCACTTCGGTGAGCGCTTCAATCATGTGGTACGGGCCGAGCCTACAATTGATTCCCGTTATGTCAGCGCCGAGATCGGCAATTGACCTGAGGGCTTCCCGAAGCGGCGTTCCGTCCTGCAGCACGCCCTGTTCGTGCATGGATACGTTCAGCATAATCGGAAGTTCCGTTTCTTTTCTCGCTATCTTCAGCACTTCGCGCGCCTCTTCTAAATCATAGTATGTTTCCAGGAGCAGACCGTCCGGCTCTTCGTGAAGCAATAAATAAAGCTGCTCCCGAAAGCTGCGTTTAATCTCCTCCAGGCTGTAGGCGTTTTTGTTAAAGGTGCGGATGCCGCCCATCGTTCCCAATACATAAGCGCCGTCTGAGGAAGCGCGCGCGATTCTGACCGCCTCCTGATTGATTTTTTTCGTTTCATCCTCAAGTCCGTATCTTGAGAGCTTAATAAAATTCGCGCCGTACGTATTTGTCTGGATGATGTCTGCCCCGGCTTCGACGTAAGCCTTATGTATCCGCTTGATTTCCTCGGGCTTTGATACGTTCAGTTCCTCAAAACATCTGTCAATGCCGTAGGAATAGAGGAGAGTGCCCATCGCGCCGTCCCCGATTAAAATCCGTTCTTTTAAGTCTTGTAATAGTCCCATTGTTTGCCTCCTTCGTCACATTCAGCAAGGAAAAAAGAGAAATAAAAAAAGTCTTCTTAAGAAGAAGACTTTGTAATCATTTGTCTCTCTTCTTATCTTCCAAGCTGTTTTTAGCTTGCTGGATTTAGCACCTTGGTCATGGTTTGGGTTAAACCATTACACCGGTTGCTGAAGCGTCGTCGGGCCAGTCCCTCGGCTTCTCTTGATAAGAACGTTCATATAATTGTCATGGGTTTCCAAAACTTAACTGTGAAAATCCCTTTCTCCAAATTTACCGAAAATAGAGACAATAATCAATAGGAATCACATAATTTATCTAAAATTAATAAATTGAACGTCAATCGGCAGGTCTGCCCCGCGGACGGCTGCAATAATCTGCTGCAGATCATCTTTATTTTTTCCGGTGACGCGCACTTGGTCGTCCTGAATCTGCGACTTGACCTTCAAGCCGGAGTTTTTAATCACAGCGTTGATTTTTTTGGCGTTGTCTTTATCAATGCCCTGTACAAGCTTCGCGCGCTGGCGCACCGTGCCCCCTGAGGCATTTTCGATTTTGCCGTATTCAATGTTTTTCGTCGGCACGTCCCGTTTGATCAGCTTGCCGCTCAGCACATCTTTGAGCTGATTCAGTTTAAACTCGTCATCAGAAATCAGGACAAGTTCTTCCTTTTCTAAAGTTACATCGCTTTTCGATCCTTTAAAGTCATAGCGCGTGCCGATTTCTTTCAGCGTCATCTGAATCGCATTCTGCACTTCGGGAAATTCAACTTTGGATACAATATCAAAAGAACTTTCTTTTGCCATGAGAAAACCTCCTATAACATTTCACTTATGAGTTGATTATAGTAGAATAAAGAGAAATGTCCAACAGCATAAAGCATGAATTTATGCATATTGGAAAAAATGAGAAAAACATCAGCCCCATACGGGCGAATCAGGAAGGACGATAACATGAGACCAGGGCAGCAGCTCACGCTTAGTATAGATCACCAAACCGATTTCGGTTATTTTTTAACCGACGGCGAGGATACGGTTCTTTTACATAACAGTGAAATTACAGAGGATATTGAAGACAGAGATGAAGTGGACGTATTTATTTACGTCGATCATCAGGAAAGACTCGCGGCGACGATGAAAAAGCCGCTTATCAGCTTTTATGACTACGGATGGGTGGAAGTGACGGACGCTGTGGAGGATATGGGCGTATTCGTCGACGTCGGTCTGTCAAAAGACGCGCTCGTCGCAACGGAGCACCTGCCTCCGTACAAATCCGTCTGGCCGCAAAAAGGCGACAGACTGTATTGCATGCTGAAGGTGACAAGCCGCGGACGCATGTTTGCCAAGCCGGCGCCTGAGGATATCATCAGTGAATTATTTACGGATGCAGAGGAAGACGTCATGAATAAAGACCTGACAGGCACGGTGTACAGACTGATCGCATCAGGCTCTTTTCTGATAACCGATGAAGGCATCCGCGCGTTTATTCACCCTTCAGAAAGAAAAGAAGAGCCGAGACTCGGCAGCCGCGTGACGGGGCGTGTTATCGAGGTGAAGGAAGACGGCTCCGTCAACATGTCCCTGCTGCCGAGAAAGCAGGATGCGCTTTCGGTTGACGCGGAGGAGATTCTGACCTATCTGAGATCAAGAAACGGCGCGATGCCTTACGGAGACAAAAGCGATCCTGACGATATCCGCGAACGGTTTCATTTAAGCAAAGCCGCCTTTAAGCGGGCGCTCGGGCACCTGATGAAAAACGGCAAAGTGTATCAGAAAGACGGCTGGACATACGAAAAACAATAAATTTTCTGCAAAAACATCGGTGAACCAAAACCGGTGTTTTTTATTTTCTCAAAAGCTCCTATATCCCTCATTTGTTTATCACCCTGCCGAACATACATATTTTATTGAAATAAAATATTCTGACATCCGAACCGATATATAACTATAGAAAAAAACAAAAGGAGAGTTTCAATGAGAAAAATGGCGATATTTGCGGCTGTACTGCTGCTTGCGCTCAGCACGGCGGGATGTGCCGGCAAATCCGAGGAGACGGCGGCCGAAAAAACGAAAACAATCGGCATCATGCTGACAGACAACGGCCTCGGCGACCAATCATTTAATGATTCAGGCTTTCAAGGTTTGATGAAAGCAAGAGACGAGCTCGGCATCACATTTGATTACAGAGAAATAAAAGACACCGGTACGTACGAAAAAGGACTGACCCAGCTTGTCCGGGAAGGCAATGATGTTGTTGTGGGGCTCGGTTACAGCATGCAGGCGGATTTAGAAAAGGTCGCCAAAAAATATCCGAAGCAGCGGTTTGTGCTGATTGATTCCGTATCAGACCTGGATAATGTCACCTCCGTCACGTTTAAAGAGGATGAAGGAAGCTTCTTAGCCGGAGCGCTGGCGGCTATGACGAGCAAAACCGGCACGATCGGATTTATCGGCGGTTCAGATGCCGATGTCATTAAACGGTTTAAGAAAGGCTATCTGAAAGGCGCGGAATCAGTCAAACCGAACATCCGCGTGCTGTCGGAAATCAGCGGTACGTTTGATGATGATAAGCTCGGGAAGCGCATCGCCCAAAACATGATCCGAAAAAAAGCCGATGTCCTGTTTACGGCGGCCGGCTTCACGGGTGTCGGCGCACTGAAAGAAGCGGAGGCGCGAAAAGTATACGCCATCGGTGTTGACAGCGATCAATATTACACCGCCGAGCACGCCGTTATCTCTTCTTTAGTGAAAAACGTCGACCATGTCATCTATGAATTGGCGAAAGATTTAAAAGACAACAAGGAGATCAAAAGCGGTGAGATCGTTTACGGACTGAAGGAAAACGGCATGGACTTAGCCAAGATCAGAGTTGTCAAAAACGCAGGCGGGCTGACGAAAAAGATCACGGATATGAAAAACAGTCTGATTGAAAAAGGAGGCGATCTGAAGTGACATTACGGACAAGGCTGCTCGTTAACGCAGCCGTTACGATGATTTGCTTCGCCGCCGTCATCGGCTTTACCATCGTAAACATGATGAAGATTCAGGCTTCAAATGAAGATGAAGTGGACACGCTGTTAAACGTCCAGGAAGCAAAAGCTGACCTTAATACGTTAAAAGAAAGCATCACCGGCTATTCCTATACGCTCGCAGACGCCCAGAAAGAAGATGTACGAAGCTATATGAAAAGCAGCTCAGACAAACTGGCGGCGCTCAAAAAAACGATGAGGGACGATGCGGACAAAGCCGCTTATGACAAACTCGCCAAAAAATACGAATCATGGCAGGCGGAGGCGGACGCTGCCCTTGATTCGAAAAGCCCGGCTGAAGCGACAAGGACGGCGGCCCGCATCAACGGTCTCCTGAATGATATTTATATGCTGAATCTGAAAAGCCGGGATCACTATGAAGACATGCAGAAGCAGACGGCTGACCAGATTCAGTTTATCGTTTACAGCGCAGCCGTGCTGACCATCGTGATACTTGCCGTCACCGTCATATCTTCCATCAGGCTGACGAAGAGAATTGCAGGGCCGATCCGCCGCATGGCTGAAAATGCCCGCCGTATTGCAGGAGGGAACCTTGCTGTTGAAATGCTTGATTATAAAGGGAAGGACGAACTGAAAGAGCTGAATGACTCATTCGGAATGATGGCTGAACAGCTCCGCACCTTAATTCAGGCGATCGGAGAGGTCGGCCGTGAAGTCGAGACTTTTGCGGAAGGTTTGACGAAGGAAAACCAGACGCTGAAGGACATGACCGAGCAGGTGTCCGTATCGACGGAAGAAATGGCGCAAGGCTCCCAAACCATTTCAGAAGATCTGCAGCATGCGGTGCAATTCATTGAACAAATGGATGATCATTCAAAGGCGAACGCCGAACGTTCAAAACAAACGACGAGAAGCAGCGAAGAGACGATTGCTGCGGTGGCTGCGGGGCGAGGTGCTTTAGCCGAGACCAAGCAAGCCATTGATAAAAGCAATGAGACATCAAAAGAGATTTCCGAAGCCGCCGATCTCTTCATAGAGCATGCGGCAGGCATCAGTATGATGGCGCAGACCGTTTCCGACATTGCGGGCCAGACCAATCTGCTGTCCTTAAACGCCGCAATCGAGGCGGCCAGAGCAGGCGAGGCCGGAAAAGGATTTGCCGTCGTTGCCGAGGAGATAAGGAAGCTCGCAGACGGATCAGCCAAAGCGACCGCGCAGATTTTCGATATGGTAAAGCAAATTGAAGACGGCATCACATCCATTACCGGAGCTGTCACGACCGGCGTCGCTTTGGCGGACAGACAGCAGGAGCTGATGGAGAAAACGTCAGAATCATTCGCCCATATTGAACAAAAAGCCGCCCATATTAAGGCGGAGCTTACTCAATTGGACGGAGGGATCATCGAATCGAAACAGCTTGGTGAGCAAGTGCTGCATCATGCCGAAAGCATCAGCGCCGTCGTTCAGGAAACGGCTGCAGGAAGCGAAGAGATTTCTGCCTCCGCGCTTGAGCAGCTGTCTTCTTTTCATAAAATGGCGGAAAGCGTCAATAATCTGGTGAGCCTGACAGAGCGGTTAAACGATCAGGTCCGCCGGTTTACTTTGTAACGGACATCCGTGCGCAAAAAACAGCCCTCTTTCTTCTAAGACAAGAGGGCTGTTTTGCTTTTACAGATGGTCCGGTTTTTTGGAATTCTGGTTTTTTCCCGCCTGCCGGTTTTTTTCGGCAAGCCGGTTCTTTTTCTGATTTACGGCGTTATTGTCCAACGGTTTTTTGTCATCATCTTTCATGCGGCAAAGCCTCCCTTCTGTCCGTTAGGATGCCCGCCCGCATTGAAATTATGGCTTCAGGAAAAAAATCGCGAGCGTGCCCGGCCCGGAGTGGGCGCCGATCGCAGAGCCGATTGAATGAAGAATGATCTCTTTCGGATGGAACGCTTCTTCAATCATTTCCTTCATCCCAATCGCCGTCTCTTCATTATCTGCATAGCTGATTCCCACGGTTTGATCTGCCCAATCGCCGCCTTCTTCCTTCATCATTTCTATAATCCGTTTAAACAGTTTCTTCTGTCCGCGCAATTTTTCGAGCGGCACGAGCCTGCCGTCATCCACATGCAGAATCGGTTTGATGTTCAAAAGCCCCCCGACAAAAGCGGACGTTTTTGAAATTCTGCCGCCCCGCGCGAGATAGGCGACGTCATCGACCGTAAATATATGTTTCATCCGTGCGCAAAAGTTCTTTACAGACGTTTCGATTTCTTGTATTGTATTCCCGTTAACACAGAGTGTTTGCGCGTGCATCACTGCGAGGCCGCAGCCCAGTGAAGCGCATTTGGAATCTACAATCCGTAAATCAAAATCGGGAAATTCCTCTTTTACTTCATTGGCGATCATTACGGCCGTCTGATAGGTGCCGGAAAGACCTGAGGAAAAGGCGATGTATATCGCCGGTTCTCCCAGTTCCGCGTATTGTAAAAATACTTTTTTTATCGTATCCGGTGATGCCTGGGATGTTTTCGGAACTTTCCCGTCCCGCATCGCTTGAAAGATATGATCCGCCTGAATGGTGACCGCGTCCTCATATTCGTTTCCGTCAAGTGTTACGTGCAGCGGAATGAACCCGATCCGGTTTTCTTCAATATAAGATTTCGGCAGGTCAGAGGCGCTGTCAGCAATAAGGTGAACTGTCATCATAATTCCCTTCTTTCCGGTTGGTGAGAGTATGCCAACTATATCATATAAATTTGGCAAAATAGTGTTCAAAACTTTATTTTAAGGGAAAAGCTAATAATGAAAATGAGCGGAGGAGCAAGCCATGGTACTAGAACAAGTAAAAAAATTAGCAATCGTCGTCATCGGCGCGTTTCTGTATGCGGCGGGACTGAATTTATTCCTGATACCGGCGAATGTATATGCCAGCGGTTTTACCGGTGTCGCCCAGCTGCTGTCAAGCGTCGTTGATCAATACGCCCCCTTTTATATTTCGACAGGAGTTCTCATGTTCCTCTTAAACATTCCCATCGGTGTGTTAGGGTGGCTGAAAGTCGGCAGATCATTCACCGTATACAGCATATTAAGCGTAGCGCTGACGTCCGTCTTTATGGGGATTCTCCCGGAAATGAGACTGTCACACGATATTCTTCTGAATACCGTATTCGGAGGAGTCATCTCAGCTATCGGCATCGGTTTAACGCTGAAATTCGGCGCTTCGACAGGCGGTCTTGATATCGTGTCGATGGTGCTGGCCAAATGGAAGGATAAACCGGTCGGCACATATTTCTTCATTTTGAACGGGATTATCATTTTGACGGCAGGATTATTGCAAGGATGGGAGAAAGCATTATATACCCTTGTCGCTCTGTATGTCACAACAAGGGTGATTGACGCCATTCACACGCGCCACATGAAACTGACCGCCATGATCGTTACAAAAAAAGCTGATGAAATCAAAGAAGCGATTTACGGGAAAATGGTCCGAGGCATTACGACGGTGCCGGCAAAAGGCGCTTACACAAACGAACAGAAAGAAATGATGATCATCGTCATCACGCGGTACGAATTGTATGACCTTGAGAAAATCGTGAAAGAAGTCGACCCGAAAGCCTTCACAAACATCGTGCAAACGACGGGGATCTTTGGTTTCTTCAGAAAAGACTGATAGGAGCGGATAGAATGAAGTGGCTGTTTGGCCTGTTATTACCGGTCATTTTATTGATCGGATGCAGCAGTCAATCCGGGCAGAAGGAGCCCGCTGAGGAGGTATCCGGAGAGATGAATGAACAGCAAGCGGAATTAGCCGTAAATCCTGTGCAGACAGATCAGCAGATCGAATTTCAAATGTCTTTAAAAAACAAAAGCGAAAGCCCGATCGATTTCACATTCAGCTCAGGGCAGAAATTCGAACTGACCGTACATGACCAACATCACAAAGAACTGTACCGCTATTCCAAAGACAAAATGTTTACTCAGGCGTTTCAGACCGTGACCTTAATGCCGAATGAAACGTATGACTTTTCAGATGTGTGGAAGAACGTGCCCGGTCCGGGAACATACACGGTGACGGTGACGTTTTTAGGGAAGTCCGATCAGATCGGAAAAAGACTGAAAACGGTAAAAACATTTGAAGTAAAATAAAAAAGCGGCGCCCTCATCTCAAACGGGGCGCCTTTTTTTATTGCAATTTCTCCAGCTGATCCTGAAATTGGTGCAGCTGCTGACGTTCTGCATCCGTCGAATTGGCGTACGCGGAAGACACGGCATTTTTGGCGCGTGAGACAGCTTTTTCCTGGTCGCCGTCCTCGAAACCGTTAGCAATCATGACGGCCTGCTGGACAAATGACTTGGCTTGAGAAAACAGTTCGTTTCTCATTAAAAGTCAACCTGCCTTTCAGCCGAATCTTTTGCTGCATCATGCTGTGCTTCCTCTAATGTAGACCGATATGGAAATCTTGCGTCATGAAGACTGACAGAGTCCTTGCCTTGCTGAATAAACCGTTTTGATTTGTTTCGTTTACCCATTGCAATGTCCCCCTTCCATATTTAGACGAGATGAGTCGTCTGTTTTAGTATGGGCGGAAGGCTTTGTGTTATGAGCGGGAAAACCTCACAGGGAGAAATAGGATTTTAAAAATTCGGCGATTCCGTCCGCTTCATTTGAACCCGTGACGCGATCGGCGGCCTGTTTGACTTCATCCGTGCCGTTTCCCATCGCTACGCCGCACCCGGCAAATCGGAGCATTTCAAGATCGTTGTCTTCGTCGCCGAACGCGATGATCCGTTCTCTCGGCACTTGGTAATAGTCGCTGATTTTCTTCAGGCCGACCGCTTTATTCATCCCGTGTTTAATAATTTCAATCACATGCCAAGGAGCCGCCCATCTTCTGTGGTCAATGACCTCGGCGTGCACATCAGATAAATGCGCGCGTATGTCCGCGACGTCCTCTTCCTTCGCGTGAATCAATACGGACGTCACATCCTCTTGGACCGTTTCGCGCAGATCGCCGAATGTGACATTCGCCGTATTCATATGAAACGCCTCAATTAAATGCTCATCATGATAGTGGAAGTACACATCATCAATGATCTCAGCGAGCACATTATGTATTTGATAGGTCTCTGTAAGTTCGGCAAGCTGTCTGACCACATCGACAGATAGAGACGTGTGGTAGCGTCCCCATGACTCGTCTTTCGGGTGGTGGACAAACGCTCCGTTAAAATTGACAATCGGCGTTGTCAGCCCAAGCTCGTCATAATACATCGAACTGGAACGGAAAGGGCGGCCGGTTGAGATGCAGACATGATGGCCCGCTTCTTTCAGCGTCTGAATCGTCCGTGCCGTTTCAGGGGAAATGGTTTTATCATCTTTTAATAAGGTTCCATCCAGATCTAAGGCGATGAGGTAAGGTTTTGTCTCCATAAATAACTCCTTTTGTCATATAATTTGCTGTTTTTCTCTTATGTACAGTGTAGCTTTTTACCATCTTTATTGTCTACATGTTACACTTATGATTATGGTTATCCTAAGGAGGGAGTCAACGTGATTCTTATTGATCATCAAACTGTATCAGGCATTCCGTTTTTACATATTGTAAAAGAAGAAAATCGGGACCATCCCGCTCCCCTTGTTTTCTTTATTCACGGTTTTACAAGCGCGAAGGAGCATAATCTTCATTTCGCTTACCTGCTTGCTGAAAAGGGTTTCAGAGCCGTGCTGCCGGAAGCTCTTTACCACGGTGAACGCGCTGAACAGCTGTCAGCAGAAGAGCTCGCCGTCCATTTTTGGGACATTGTCTTAAATGAAATCGAGGAGCTTGACGTGCTGAAAAAGGATTTTGAAGCGCGCGGTCTGATTGAAGACGGGCGGATCGGTCTTGCGGGGACGTCAATGGGCGGAATTACGACATTCGGCGCGATGGCCGCGTATGATTGGGTCAAAGCCGGCGTCAGTCTGATGGGAAGCCCGAACTATACGGCATTTTTTCAGCAGCAGATTGACCACATTCAAAAGCAGGACATCGACATTGACGTCACAAAAGAACAGGTCGACGAACTGTTTGCGCGGCTCAAACCGTTCGATCTCAGTCTGGAACCGGAAAAACTCCGCAGCCGCCCGCTGCTGTTCTGGCACGGCGTTCAAGACAAAGTCGTTCCGTATGCACCGACCCGCGGCTTTTATGAAACGATTAAACCTCATTACAGCAGCCGGCCTGACCATCTTCAGTTTCTGAAAGACGAACGGGCTGATCATAAAGTCCCGAGATACGCCGTTTTAGAAACCGTCGCCTGGTTCGATAAGCATTTATAAAGCACAAAGGTGTTAACAATACCCGCTTTTACGTTATACTGAGGAAAAAGGAGTGATGGAACGTGGAAGAAGCATTAAAAGAAAACATCATGGGCGCCTTGGAGCAGGTTGTTGACCCTGAGCTCGGCGTCGATATCGTCAATCTCGGTCTTGTATACGACGTTGATATGGATGACAACGGCCTGACGCACGTTACGATGACACTGACATCAATGGGGTGCCCGCTCGCTCCGATCATCGTCGACGAGGTGAAAAAAGCGCTCGCCGACATTCCGGATGTAAAAGAGACGGAAGTCCACATCGTCTGGAATCCGCCGTGGACAAGAGACAAAATGTCACGCTACGCAAAAATCGCATTAGGGATTCAGTAATAAGAAAATGCACCTCGGATTTTAGGTACATCCTAAAGTTTGGAGGTGCTTTTCTTTTGTCTGCATATAAGCGACGGTGAGGGCTTGTTTTGGATCGCAAACAAAATCCTCATATATAAAATTTCATATGAGGTTTATCTTTTTTGTAATAGGACAGTCTGTCCTGGAGTGTACCTGTGTGGAATTCAAATTTATGTCCATCGGGATCAGTAAAATAAATTGACTTTTGATCTTGCTTATCCCTAGGACGCCCATTTAATATATTTACATTTAGATTTTTTAACCTTTGATGTATTGCATCAAAATCTTTTGGGTCAATTGTAAAGGCTGTATGCGTATAGGATTTATGTATTTCATTTCTTGGTATATCCGCCTCTAAGTTAAGTGCAAGCCAAAGCCCGTTCAGATCAAAATATGCTGTCTTTTGTCCTTTAACCAGAAGTTGTGCATGAAATACTTTCTCATAAAATTCTATTGATTTTTCCAAATCTGAAACAGAAAAAAGAAGATGATTGATCCCTTTTATGTTCATTTTCCCCACCTCATTTAACATCTTTGTTTTAAACAATCCCTTTGGTAATACATCTGCATATATATCGATTATATACTGACTAAAAATCATTTTTAGGGTTTTCTGTGTATTTTTTATGCCCGGTGTTTTCCGGATGACCGTTTTGAACTGTACTAAACATGATTCTGCCGGGGCCCGTTTTGTCTGCTTTGTCGCTGCAGACCGGCGTGCGGAAAGAAGGGCAAGTCACTAAAAAAACCAAGTTTCCCGCCATTCGGGGGTTTTTGCGGTATCGGGTTAAAAAGGAAAAAAACGGACGGAGGCATGATATAATAGACCGGCTGCATGCGAGGGAGGAACCCATGAAGAAAAAATTACTTCTCATTATCCTTAGCATTCTTGTTTATACGGCGCTGTTCGCTGTTTCCGCCTTTCACAAAGAGCCGGAGCGGCAGGCAGGGACAATGACGGATGTCAGCCGTCTCATGCCCGTGAAAATTAAGCAGACGGTCAAAGGAAAAGAGAAAGAAACATTGGTCGAAACGATTAAGGAAGCAAAGAGAAAGCATCTGAAGATCTCAATCGCAGGCGCCCAGCACTCAATGGGCGGCCAGACGTATTATGAAGACGGTATCGTTCTCGACATGACGGGCTACAACAAAATACTCGGTCTCGACCGAAAGAAAAAAATCATCAGAGTGCAGGCGGGAGCGACGTGGAATGATATTCAGCGCTATGTCAATCCGTACGGGCTCGCGGTAAAAGTCATGCAATCGCAAAACATTTTTACGATCGGGGGCTCACTGAGCGCCAACGCCCACGGCCGGGATATCCGGTACGGTTCGCTGATTGATACGGTCAAATCGTTTCATCTTTTAAAGGCGGACGGCAAAGTCATCACCGTTACTCCGAAAGATGACCTGTTTTCAGCCGTCATCGGCGGCTACGGCCTGTTCGGGGTCATCCTTGACGCGGATATTGAGCTGACGGATGATGAGCTTTATGAAATGAAAACGAAACGCATGAACGCTGATACATACAGTCAATATTTTACGCAGCATGTTCAGCGCAACCCCGCCGTGCGCATGCATCTCGCGCGGATCGCAACAGGGGATAAAGGCTTTTTACACGATATGTATGTGACTGATTACACACTCTCAGACAACCAGAAAGAATTAAAGCGGCACAATGAACTGAAAGAAGATGAGCATCCGGCGCTGACGAAATTCGCGCTCGGCCTCTCCCGCCGGTATGACTGGGGAAGAAATTGGTTCTGGTCCACCCAGCAGTCTTATTTTCTCAGCCAAAACGGCGTGAAAGTCTCCAGGAACAATGTCATGCGGTCAGAATCGAAGTTTTTGGAATATGAAAACACGGACAACACCGACGTGCTTCAAGAATACTTCGTGCCCGTCGGCGAATTTGCGCCGTACATTCATGATTTACGCAAGACGCTGTCACATGAAGAGCTCAATCTCGTAAATATTACGATCCGCTACGTGCAAAAAAATGAAAAAGCCGATCTGTCATACGCAAAGGAAGACATGTTTTCACTCGTTCTTTTAATCAATGAAGGGTTTTCAAAAGACAGCCAGGCGAGTACAGCGCGGATTGTCAGAAAAATGACGGATACGGCATTGTGCCACCGCGGCAGTTATTATCTGCCGTATATGCTGTATCAAACGAAAGAGCAGATGCGCGAGGCATATCCGAAAAGCGATACGTTCTTTCGGAAAAAACACAAATATGATCCCGATGACTTGTTTATGAATTATTTTTATCAGAGGTACAAATCATGAAACACAACCATTTAAAATGGCTGATCCTGTCTCAGAGCAGTGTCTTTTTTGCCGGCAGCCTGATCTTTCCGTTTTATATTTTATTTATTAAAAACATCGGTTCCAGCTACACGCAATTCGGTCTCTCATACGGCTTGTTCGGCCTGAGCGGCGCATTGATTCATCCGCTGCTCGGCCGGCTGTCGGCAAGACTGGATCCCCGCTGGTTCCTGATGGCGAATTCGTGGGGGATGGCGGTGCTTCTTCTGACGCTCCCGCATATTACCGGCGTGCACCAGGTTTATGTTGTGCAGGTGCTTTTGGGCCTCTTCGGCGCCATGCAAAAACACGGCGAGAAAATCATGATCGCCGATTACACCGACGGCGGGGAGCGGGGGAAAAAAGTCGGCAGCTATCATTTCTGGACGGCCGTATTTTCCGCTGCCGCCATTATTCTCGGCGGGTTTCTCGCTGATTTCTTTACGGTTTATATTATTTTTTACGCCAGCTCCGTGCAGTTTTTTATAAGCGGGCTGATGATGCTGAAAAAAACAGACTGATCCGATCAGCCTGTTTTTCTTATGAAACCCCCTCGATCGAGAGGGGGTTTTTTGTCAGCGAAAACCGATGGAAAATGAATGAAAAAATATTAAATATACAATTGAATTAATTTTTATTCATGTTATAATGTTAAATAATTTCACAAAAACCAAGAAGGTGAACCCGTTGAAAATAGGTATTATAGGCGCGACTGGTTATGGAGGCGCCGAACTTGTCAGGATTCTTAACCATCACCCTTATACAGAAGATTGTATATTATATTCATCGAGCGACGAAGGGAAAGAATATGCCGCTTCATATCCGCATTTGAGGAATATAGCGTCACAATCACTTCAGCCGCTTCATATAGAAACGATTCGAAACGAAATTGATGTCATGTTTATAGCCGCGCCGCCCGGCGTTTCCGGAGAGTGGTCGCCCAAGCTGGCGGAGGCGGGCATCCCGGTCATTGATCTATCCGGTGATCTGCGGATTCAAAACCCGGCCGTGTATGAAAAGTGGTATAAGCGGAAGGCCGCGCCGAAAGGAACGCTTCAAAGCGCGGTTTACGGTTTAGCCGAACTGCAAAAAGAAGAGATTCAGACTGCTAAGCTGATTGCCAATCCGGGATGTTTTCCGACGGCTGTGCTGCTCGGGCTCGCCCCGCTGGCGAAAAATAAGCTTTTACAAGATTCATTTCTGATTGTTGATGCGAAAACAGGCGTATCCGGTGCCGGCCGAAAAGCATCCATGGGCACTCATTATTCTGAGCTGAATGATAATTTCAAAATTTATAAGGTTAATGAGCATCAGCATACTCCGGAAATTGAACAGCAATTGGCGGCATGGCAGCCCGGCACAGGCCCGATCACGTTTTCCGCTCATTTGGCGCCGATGACAAGGGGCATTATGGCGACGATGTACACGGAGGCCCCTCCGGGTATGTCTGCTGCACAGGTAAGAGAATTGTATTCCGAATTCTACAAAGATTCATATTTTGTCAGAATCAGGCCGGAAGGTGAATTTCCGGCGACGAAAGAGGTATACGGCAGCAATTTTTGTGATATCAGTGTCACCGTGGATGAGAGAACAAACCGTGCCACCATCGTTTCTGTCATAGATAATCTGATGAAAGGCGCCGCAGGGCAGGCGGTTCAAAATTTAAATATCATGAATGGCTGGCAGGAAGAAACGGGACTTACGATGACGCCAGTCTATCCATAGAACGAAAGAGGGATTCGAAAATATGATTCAGCTGAGTGAGGAAATCACGAAAATAAAAGGCGGCGTATCCTCGCCGAAAGGGTTTGAGGCAAAGGGCGTCCACTGCGGTCTGCGCTATTCAAAAAAAGATCTCGGAGCGATTATCAGCGAAGCGCCTGCAGTCAGTGCGGCGGTATATACGCAGAGCCATTTTCAGGCAGCGCCCTTGAAAGTGACGCAAGAGAGCTTAAAAAAAGAGGCCGTGCTTCAGGCGGTTATCGTCAACAGCGCGATTGCCAATGCCTGTACGGGAGACCAAGGATTAAAGGACGCCTATGAAATGCGGGACGGCTTCGCGAGCCAGCTCGGCATTGAGCCGGAGCTTGTTGCGGTTTCGTCAACCGGGGTGATCGGCGAGCTTTTAGACATGAAAAAAATTCAGGCGGGCATTGAACAGCTCGGTCAAGCGCCGTCAGTGTCCGGAGCATTTGAAGAAGCCATTTTGACGACGGATACAGTGACGAAACAGACGTGTTATGAACTGGTGATCGGCGGAGACATCATCACGATCGGCGGAGCGGCGAAAGGCTCCGGCATGATCCACCCCAACATGGCGACAATGCTCGGCTTTGTCACAACGGACGCGGCCGTGGAAGAACAGGCGCTCAAAAACGCGCTCAGAGAGATTACGGATGTTTCATTTAACCAAATCACCGTTGACGGAGAAACATCGACGAATGACATGGTGCTTGTGATGGCGAACGGCTGCGCGGGGAATGATTGCCTGACGGAGCAGCACCCTGACTGGCCGGCATTTAAAAAGGGGTTAAAGCTTGTATGCGAAGACCTTGCCAAAGATATTGCCAGAGACGGTGAAGGAGCGACGAAATTAATTGAAGCCAGAGTCGAAGGCGCGAAAAATAACCTTGAGGCGAATATTATCGCCAAAAAAATCGTCGGCTCAAGCCTTGTGAAGACCGCCGTTTACGGCACTGACGCCAACTGGGGGCGTATCATCGGCGCCATCGGGCACAGTGCGGCAAGTGTAACGGCCGAACAAGTGGAAGTTTTCCTCGGCGGTCAGTGTCTGTTTAAACACAACGAACCTCAGCCGTTTTCGGAAACTGATGCCAAGGAGTACTTATCAGGTGATGAAATTACGATTGCAGTCCGCCTGCAGGAAGGCTCCGGCAGCGGCCGGGCATGGGGCTGTGACTTAACCTATGATTATATCAAAATCAATGCGAGCTATCGCACATAGCAAAGGGGAGCGGCATGAAGAAAACCATCGTTTTTAAGTGCGGCGGAAGCGTAATCCGCGAGTTATCCGCCGATTTTTTTCAAAATGTAAAAGAGCTTATGCAATCGGGCTGGAACCTTGCCGTCGTGCATGGAGGCGGCCCGGACATTTCAAGAATGCTGAAAACATTGCAGATTGAAACGGAATTTGTCGATGGACAGCGGAAAACGACCAAACCGGTGCTGGAAACAGCGGAAATGGTCTTGTCAGGGACGATCAATAAATTTTTCGTAACCGAACTCGCGAAAAACGGGCTGAAAGCCGCGGGAATATCAGGAAAGGACGGCGGTCTCCTTCAAGCATCTTACCTTAATCAAGACAAATACGGAGAAGTCGGCGAAATACAAAAAACCGATCCGTCAATCATTCACGCATTAATGAATGAAGGCATCATTCCCGTTATCGCTCCGCTTTCCATGACAAGTGATTTCGAAACGCTGAACGTCAATGCAGACGCCGCGGCATCGGCCGTCGCTTCAGCCTTACACGCCGATAAACTTTTATTTGTCACGGATGTCGAAGGAATTATGGACGGAGAGAACAGGCTGGATACTTTGACGCCGCAAGAGATTCAGGCCCTCATCGATGACGGCGTGATTTCAGGAGGGATGATTCCGAAGGTAAACTCGGCATTATCGGCACTGAGTGAAGATGTAGCGGAAGTGATGATCGTAAACGGAAAAGGAGCGTTTTTCACCAATCAAGTCTTCCGAGGAACAAAAATCGTCAAAGAAAAGGAGAGCGTGTCATGAGCAGCCTATTTCAAACCTACAGCCGCTGGCCTATCGATATTAAAAAAGCGAAAGGGACAATCGCAGAGGATGAAAACGGAAAAACGTATCTCGATTTTATTCAGGGCATCGCCGTTTCCAATCTCGGCCATTGTCATGATGCGGTGACAGAAGCGGTGAAAGAACAGCTTGACAGCGTATGGCACGTTTCCAATCTGTTTGAAAATGATCTTCAGGAAAAAGCCGCGGCAAAGCTTGCCGGACATAGCGAGGGGGATCTCGTTTTCTTCTGCAACAGCGGAGCCGAAGCGAATGAAGGCGCCATTAAACTTGCCCGTAAAGCAACGGGAAAGACAAAAATCGTAACATTCCATCAATCCTTTCACGGACGGACCTATGCGGGGATGGCCGCCACCGGACAAGACAAAATCAAGACCGGTTTCGGACCGATGCTTCAAGGCTTTCACTATCTTCCGTTCAATGATCCGTCGGCATTCAGCACGCTTTCAAAAGAGGATGATATCGCCGCCGTCATGCTTGAGACGGTGCAGGGAGAAGGGGGAGTCAATCCCGCCGATCGGGAATTCATCGAAGCCTTACAGACATTTTGCAAAGACAAACAGGCGCTGCTTATCGCAGACGAGATTCAAACCGGAATCGGCCGGACGGGCAAGGCATTCGGCTATGAGCATTTCGGCATTTCCCCGGACATTATCACTGCTGCGAAAGGGCTTGGAAACGGTTTTCCCGTCGGAGCCGTGATCGGCAAAAAGAAGCTTGGCGACGCCTTTACGCCGGGTACGCATGGTACGACTTTCGGCGGCAATAAGCTCGCCATGGCAGCTGTGAAAGCAACTTTGGACATTGTGTTTCAGCCGGACTTTCTCCAGGCGGCGGCAGACAAAGGCTCTTTTTTAAAAGCGCAGCTGAACCGTGAACTGACAGGGCCTTTTGTAAAAGAAATCCGCGGAAAAGGGTTATTAATCGGCATTGAATGCGCAGGTCCCGTGTCCGGCATCATCGGAGATCTGCAGGAACGCGGGCTTCTCGTGCTTCCGGCCGGACCGAATGTCATCAGGCTGCTCCCGCCGCTTACGGTTTCTGAAGAAGAAATGCTGTCGGCCGTCAGTATGCTGAAAGCAGCGATCGAAGCGCATTCGGCAGTGAAACGGTAATTTTTTTCGATATAAAGGTATAAAAATTCATATTTTTAATTAATTAATCATCAAGAGGTGGGCTTTAGATGAAAGGCTATTTAGTATTGGAAGACGGAACATCATTCGGCGGTGAACTTGAAAAAGAGGCCCGCTGTGTTGGCGAAGCTGTTTTTTTCACCGGAATGACGGGCTATCAGGAAGTGCTTACAGACCCGTCATATAAGGGTCAGATCATCGTCTTTACGTATCCGCTGATCGGAAACTACGGAATTAATGAAAAAGACCTTGAAAGTAAAATTCCACAAGTCAAGGCTGTTGCCGTCTATGAAGCGTGTGAACATTTTTCTCACCATGAAGCAGTCTCAAGCTTGAGAGAGTATTTAAATAAATGGAACATCCCGCTCTTAACCGAAGTGGACACACGGGCCGTCGTCAAAGCCATCCGCTCCGGCGGCACGATGAACGCTGCTGTGTCAACAGCAGGAGAAATTCCCGCAGCATCCGGAACACAAAATCCGGCGGAGCTGGCGCAGTCTGAAGACATCACTTCAATGGGGAACGGAGACCGGCATATTGCGCTGATTGATTTCGGTTATAAAAAATCAATCGCCTCGTCACTTGTAAAGCGCGGCTGTAAAGTAACGGTCATTCCGTATCAGCAGATGGATGCCGTTTATGACATTCAGCCTGACGGAATCGTGCTCTCAAACGGCCCGGGCGACCCGAAAGCGATTGCGCCGTACATGAACCGGATTACATCTTTACTCAGTGATTTCCCTGCACTCGGCATTTGCCTCGGGCATCAGCTGATTGCCCTGGCTTTCGGAGGAAATACGTATAAGCTGCCGTTCGGCCACAGGGGTGCCAACCATCCCGTCATTGACCGGAAAACGAAACGGGTGTTTATGACAAGCCAGAACCACAGCTATGTCGTCGATGAAGCGTCAATTGACGAAAACGAACTATCGATCAGATTTCATCATGTCAATGATACATCAGTGGAAGGGCTCATTCATAAGCGCCTTCCCGTATTAAGCGTCCAGTTCCACCCTGAAGCTCACCCCGGACCGGCTGAGAGCGAGTGGATATTTGATGAATTTCTAGAGAAAGTGATACCAGCAAGGAGAGAAATCGCTCATGCCTAAAGATACAACCATTTCCAGCATATTAGTCATCGGCTCCGGCCCCATCATCATCGGCCAGGCGGCAGAATTTGATTATTCAGGAACGCAGGGCTGCATGGCTCTGAAAGAAGAAGGATACCGCGTTATTCTAGTCAATAACAACCCGGCAACAATTATGACGGATGAGGCGTTTGCCGATGAAATATATTTTGAACCGCTCACAACCGACAGCATCGAGGCCATTATTGAAAAAGAAAAACCCGACGGTCTGCTTGCCAATTTGGGCGGCCAGACGGCATTGAATTTAGCCGTTAAGCTTGAAGAAGCAGGCGTGCTGAAGAAGCATCACGTCAAGCTCTTAGGAACATCGGTGGAAACCATTCAAAAAGGCGAAGACCGGGAGCAGTTCCGCGCTCTGATGAAAGAGCTCGACCAGCCCGTTCCGGAAAGCGAAATCGTCGATAACGAAGAAGACGCCCTCCGCTTCGCTGAGTCTATCGGATTTCCGGTTATTCTGAGACCGGCGTACACGTTAGGCGGAAAGGGAGGCGGAATCGCGAAAACGAAAGAAGCGTTTCAGACGCTTATTAAACAGGCGCTGTTAGCAAGCCCGATCAGCCAATGCCTCGTCGAAAAAAGCATCGCCGGATTTAAAGAAATCGAATATGAGGTCATGCGCGACAGCAATCATACATGCATCACCGTCTGCAATATGGAAAACATCGATCCCGTCGGCGTGCATACAGGAGACTCTATCGTCGTCGCACCGTCCCAGACGTTAACGGATGAAGAATATCAGATGCTGCGTTCCGCAAGCCTGGCGATTATTTCGGCGCTGGATGTGGTCGGCGGCTGCAACATTCAATTTGCGCTGGATCCGTTCAGCAAACAGTACTATGTCATTGAAGTGAACCCGCGTGTCAGCCGTTCATCGGCCCTCGCGTCAAAAGCAACCGGCTACCCGATTGCCAAAATGGCGGCGAAACTTGCCGTCGGTTATACGCTCGACGAACTGAAAAATCCGCTGACGGGCTCTACTTATGCAAGCTTTGAACCGGCGCTTGATTATGTCATCGTCAAATTCCCGCGCTGGCCGTTTGATAAATTTAAACATGCCGACCGCACGCTCGGAACGAAGATGAAAGCGACGGGAGAGGTCATGGCGATCGAAAGAAATATGGAAGCGGCCATTCAAAAAGCGGCGGCCTCCCTTGAGCTGAAAACGATCGGCACCCGCCTGCCTGAACTCGGCGGCTGTACGATCAATCAGCTGTGGGAATTAGCGGTAACGCCGGATGACCGGAGATTTTTCGTCGTCATGGAACTGTTAAGCCGCGGTGAAACGATAGAAGATATCCATGCCAAAACGAAAATTGACCCGTTTTTTCTCCATGTATTCCGAAATATCATCACATTGGAAAACAAGCTGATGGAAGAAGGGGATCATCTGTCTGTCCCGCTTTTAAAGCAGGCGAAGGTAAAAGGCTTCACGGATGTCATGATCGCATCTCTCACGGGAAAAACGGAAGAAGACATCCGTGCTCTCAGAAAGAAATCAGGCATCGTCCCGTCGTTTAAAATCGTAGATACATGCGCCGCTGAATTTGATGCCAAGACGAATTATTTCTACTCCACCTACCTTGGGGAAAGCGACGGAGATGTCAGCCGAAAAGAGAAAAAACGCGCTCTCATCATCGGCTCAGGCCCGATCCGCATCGGTCAGGGAGTGGAATTTGATTACAGCGCCGTCCACGGCGTCCTGACCCTGCAAAAGCTGGGGTATGAAACGATTATGATCAATAACAATCCGGAAACAGTAAGCACGGATTATGAAATCGCCGACCGGCTTTACTTTGAACCGCTGACGACAGAACATATTTTAAACGTGGCGGAACATGAAAACATTGATTTTGCCATCGTCCAGTTTGGGGGACAGACCGCGATCAATGCCGCTGAACCGCTGGAAAAAGCGGGCATTCCGCTGCTCGGAACATCCTTTGAAACCCTTGATGCGCTGGAGGATCGGGATCTGTTTTATCAGCTGCTTGATGATCTTGGCCTCAAACATGCCAAAGGCGAAACGGCTTATTCAAAAGAAGAAGCAACGGAAAAAGCAAGCCGAATCGGCTACCCCGTGCTGATCCGTCCGTCTTATGTCATCGGGGGGATGGGCATGATCATCGTTCATTCAGAAGCGCAAATGTCAGAGCTCCTGGAAAAAGAAGCGGGCATGCCGTACCCGATTTTGATTGATCAGTACATTACAGGAAAAGAATTGGAGATCGATCTGATTTCCGACGGACATGAAGTATTCGTGCCGACTTACACAGAGCACATTGAACGGGCCGGCGTCCATTCGGGCGACAGTTTTGCGATTCTTCCGGGTCCGTCTGTCACACCTGATATGCAGCGGAATATAAAAGAGGCCGCCGAAAAAATCGCGGTAAAACTGGCTTTTAAAGGCATTATGAACATTCAGTTTGTCATTGATGACAAAGGGGATATTCTCGTTCTTGAAGTGAATCCCCGGGCAAGCCGCACGGTTCCTGTCGTGTCTAAGGTGATGGGGGTGCCGATGATCCCGCTTGCCGCCAGATTGCTGGCCGGCGCTTCCCTTAAAGACATCAAGCCCGAGGTTCAAAATCAGCACGGAACTGCAGTGAAATTCCCGGTTTTTTCTTCTCACGCCATTCAGGATGTGGACGTAAAGCCCGGGCCGGAAATGAAGTCGACCGGAGAAGGCATGTGTGTCGCGTTTGACGCAGAAAGCGCACTGAAAAAAATCTACGCGCACGTCTGGGAGAAAAAAGGCAGCATCTATCTGGAAGGCTGTGATGCGGAATTGGAACGTCAGGCTCAAGAGGCGGGATTTACCGTATGCAAAGATGCGTTCCCGGCATGGGCAGAGCGAAAGGATAAAGCGGTCCACATCAATTTCAATCACTCTGAAGAAGCGCGTAAACAACGGATTGAAGCCATGACGCACGGTGTGACGGTCTTTACTGAACCGGAAACCGTAAAGGCATTTTTAGCAAGCGGCTCCGGCAAACCTCAGCCTGTATCGCTCAAAGATCTTTATCAAAAGGAAGTGGCATCATGCACACAATAAAAGCGGAACACACATTAACCCATTTGTACGGCAAAGATTTTCTTTCATTAAAAGATATCAGCCCGTCAGACATCAATGCGCTTTTGACAGAAGCTTCATTATTAAAACAACATCCGATACAGCCGATTTTCCAAGGGAAAACATTGGCGATGATTTTTGAAAAATCTTCAACCCGCACACGTGTGTCTTTTGAAGCGGGAATGGCCCAGCTCGGAGGAACGGGACTATTTCTTTCAAGCAGCGACCTGCAGCTTGGGCGGGGGGAGACGGTCGCGGATACGGCGAAGGTGCTGTCCGGCTTCGTTGATGCCATTATGATCCGCACCTTTGAGCATGAAAAAGTCGAAGAGCTTGCTGAGCATGCAGACATTCCCGTCATAAACGGGCTGACCGACCGGTATCACCCGTGTCAGGCACTCGCGGATCTGTTAACGATACAAGAAATAAAAGGAAAATTAAAAGGAGTAAAAGTCGCCTATATTGGTGACGGAAATAATGTCGCGCATTCACTTATGATCGGCTGCGCAAAAATGGGCTGTGACATTGCGGTTGCTTCGCCGAAAGGCTATGAAGCAGAGGAAGAGGCGGTGAATGCCGCGAGAGAAGCGGCGGCTGTTTCCGGAGCGAAAATCACCCTTACCGAAAATCCGCAGGAAGCGGTGCGGGATGCAGACGTGATTTACTCTGACGTCTTCACGAGCATGGGGCAGGAGGAAGAGACGCAGCAGCGGCTGAATGTGTTTGCACCGTATCAAGTCAACGCCTCACTCGTCAGTCTCGCCAAACCCGACTATACATTTTTGCATTGCCTGCCGGCGCATCGGGAAGAAGAGGTCACGTCCGAGATTATCGACGGTCCGAACTCGGCGGTATTCCAGCAGGCGGAAAACCGGCTTCACGCGCAAAAAGCGCTCCTGAAAGCTCTTCTTTACAAACAGGATGAACAAAAAAACCGCTGAATCTCATTCAGCGGTTTTTGATATTTCTCCGCATACAAGCGCATACTACATAAAAAAGAAAAAGGAGGAAATGACGTGGGACAGCAGCATCAATTCCGACCGGGACAAAAAGCGCCGAATAACGGTGTGTACGTTGAAATCGGCGAAACGGGAAGCATGGTCAAAAACCCGCAAAAAATCAAGCTTACGGTGGGAGAAATGTTCCCTGAAACTTCAAACCACAACAGATTGTGGACGTACCAACGAAAACCGTGAACACAAAAAAACCTGCTGAATAGCAGGTTTTTTTATTTAATGCTGGTTTGCATCCTGTTTGACAGGCATGATCTCCGCAAGAACAAAGACTAGCACCGCAATAACCACGGCAATAACGGATGATTGCTTGAAATTGTACGCCGCGCTGTTCATGGAGGCGATCAAATAACAGGCCATATGTGTTAAAAGGAACGTCCAAATAAAACCGATAACTAACCGCACGTTTCCACCTCGTCCTTCATTTTATTCTACGTTGTATCATACCATACATAAAGCGCGGGCGGAAGGTCATTTTCTCATCAAAAAGCGCGCCTGAAACTGACATGTGCCCGCCTGTCCGGCCGTCTGACGGAAAATTCGGTTCCCGTGCTTGGGATAATAGCCAAAACATAGCAGCAAATAGGAGTTTATCCGATCCGTTTTCATTCTTCTTACATATGATAGCCAATAGAGAGATTAGGAGTAAAAGGAGGCGGGCAGGCATGGGGATAACGGAAAGATTTTTCCAATTCGGATCTGAGCTGAACGTCATCCATCTGCCGTATCGGCCGAACGGCTTCTGTGTCTTTATTCTGGGGGACAGAACCCACTTTGTCAGCCGGGACTCAAGCTTTTGGCTCGAACATGAAGGGAGAAACCGGCTGTTAAATACGCTGCTTGACAGAGGGTACACCATTTTCAACAGCAATTTATACGGACGGCATTGGGGTTCGGAAAAAGCCGCCCTTTACGCCAGACAGCTGATTCATTATGTGCTGAAACAAGAAACCCTCAATCCGAAAATACATTTGCTCGCAGAAGGCATGGGCGCCCTCATCGCCGATCAATTGCTGCAGTCTTCACCGGAGCATATCCGTTCAGCCGCAATGTTAGATCCTTGTCTTGATCTTCAAGCCCATTTTGAATCAGAGAAAGAAAATAAGTTTTTTTATAAGCAGTTTCTGAGGGAAACGGCACAAAGCTTCGGTGTTTCTGAAAAAGAGGCAAGCTCACTGAGCTATCAGACCATTACCGGCTGCCGCACCCGCGTGCCGGTACATATATGGCAAAGAACGACCGGAGCGCCGTACCCGTACACCCTGCATGCGAACGCGTATAAAGAAGCCCGGGAAAAGACCGGAAGCAAGACTGATATCACGTATCACCTGCTTGAGAACCCTGCACGTATTTACAGAGCCATCTGCCGGTTTTTCCGCAGTCATGAAAAAGACCTGTAATGAATAGAATACAACAGCCATCTCTTTTCAGAGGGCTGTTTGGCTTGTGTGTGAATGAAAAACCGGAAAGGCGGCAGATGTGATGAAAACAGCGCTGATCATTGGAGCAGATGAATTTCTCGGCCTTTCATTGTGCGAACGGTTGATGGATGAGGGTGTGCACGTTGATGTCATTTTGGCAGAACCGGAGGACAAAACGAGGCAGCTGTATTTAGAAGAACGTTTAATGTGGCTCGCGAGAAACGGGCTTTTTCAAATAATAGATGAAATAGGTGAAAAGGAATACGATCGTATCTGCGTTCAATACGGGAGCGGGTGTCTGCCCGAAGAAAGGGCTGAGCCTTTATATTGGATTGTTTACAGTGAGGATCAAGGAGACTGGGAAAAAAACGGTCAGCGGGATACGGCAAAAGCGATTATCCTTCCTCCCCTTTACGGTCCGTGGACGGAAGAAAAAGAAGATGGCGAAAGCAGGATCTTTTTAGAAGACGCGGTCTGCGGGCTGATGAATAAGCTGGAGGCTGACGGCACAGAAGACGAAATTCAGATTATTACCCTGGAAATAAAAGAAAAAACGCAAAAAACAGAAGCGGAAGAAAAAATTAAAGAATGGAAAAGACAATTTTCATCAATATTCGACATTTTTTAAGAAATACCTTCCATGTTATGTGTATTACCGCTACAATAAACGTATATTAATTATATATGTTATGAGTTTGAAAAGGGGTTGAACATGGCTTGATCACCAGGCTTGTCATGATCTTTTCTGTCCTCCTTTTATTGAGCGGATGCGCACAAACTCCGTTTAAAGGAAAAATTGAGAAGGTCGGAATGCTTTTTCCCGATACCATCAGTGACTTGGTATGGGGTACAAAAGGTTACAAAGGTTTATTAGCGATACAATCTGAATTTAACGTTGACGTTTATTATAAAGAAAATATCAGATCCGATGAAGATATTTTAAAAGCGATAGATGATTTTCATAAAAAAGGAGTCAATCTTTTATACGGGCACGGAAATGAATACGAGGAAATCTTCAATATGATCAGCAAGGATTATCCCGACATGGAATTCGTCGTCGCAAACGGAACGGCGAAAAGCGATAATGTCACAAGCGTTCACCTTATGGGAGAAGCAATGGGCTTTTTCGGGGGAATGACGGCCGCCCATATGTCAAAAACCAATGAGGTAGGTGTCATCGCCTCCTTTCTGTGGCAGCCTGAAGTAGACGGCTTTATCAAAGGGGCGAAATATGAAAAGCCTGATATCACCGTCAATACTGAATTTACGGACCACTGGGATAACGGCAATGAAGCGCTGCATCTTTACGAGAAGTTAAAAGCGGAAGGCACGGATGTTGTATATCCGGCCGGAGACGGGTATAATGTTCCTGTCATTCAGCAAATCAAAAAAGACGGGCTTTACGCCATCGGCTATGTCGCCGAGCAATCGAATCTCGGCAAAAACACGGTGCTGACAAGCACGGTGCAAAACGTAGATAAAGCCTATACATTAATTGCCGAGCAATATAATAAAGGTACGCTCAAGAGCGGAGATCACGACTTTGATTTCAGGGAAGGAGTCGTTGAAATGGGGACGTTCAGCCCGCTGGTGGACAAAGCGTTTCAAGACAAAATCTCAGACCTTGTCAAAACGTATAACCAAACAAATGAACTGCCGTCAAATGAATAGAGGTGGATACACATGCAGCATGAAAAGTCTCTTGAATTTATGCAGATCGCGATGAAATACCTGCCGGAAGCAAAGGCGGAGCTTGAGAAATCCGGCATAGATCTGTCTATGGAAATGATTCAGCCGTTTATGGACCTGTTTACATCGGTCATGGCGGAAGCGTATGAGCTTGGCAGATCTGATGCCGGGGAGCTGAATAAATAAAGAGAGCCACTTTTTCATGAAGTGGCTTTTCACATGATTTTTTTCTTTATGGCGGACACCATCGGCGCAAAGTCTTTAAATACGGGCTTTAATTGATCCAGGGAGTTCATGATGGACCCCAGCTGATTCAACACGTGGTTGTAATCGATCTCTTCTTCGTTTTCAGCCTGAGGCTGCTCCGGGTTTTCTTCCGGCTCTTTATCCCGGTCTCTGGAATCGCCGAACATCATTTTGGAGAAAATATCCATAGTGAAGCCTCCTTTCGTCTTCCTTTTATTCTATGAGGAGCAGCGTCCGATAGTTTAGACGAATATATTGCCAACAGAAAAAAAATAGGGTAGAATTAGTACCTGATACTAATAATTGATCATAACTAATTAGTTTTAAATTCATTATAAAAAAGGAGTCTTTTCCAATGAAAGCTGGAATTCTTGGCGTCGGCCGTTACATCCCGGAAAAAGTGCTGACAAATCATGATCTTGAACAAATGGTAGATACATCGGACGAGTGGATTCGTACGAGAACAGGTATAGAAGAAAGAAGAATTGCCGCGGAAGATATGTATTCATCCGGCATGGCCGCCGAGGCTGCTCAAAAAGCGCTTGATCAGGCCGGCATTTCCGCAGAGGAGCTTGATATGATCCTCGTGGCGACGGTTACTCCTGACCAGTCTTTCCCGACCGTTTCCTGTATGATACAAGAGAAGCTCGGGGCAAAAAAAGCGTGCGCGATGGATATCAGCGCCGCATGTGCGGGTTTTATGTACGGTATCGTAACCGCCAAACAATTCATTGAATCGCAAACATACAAACATGTCCTCGTGGTCGGCGTGGAAAAGCTCTCAAGCATTACCGACTGGGACGACCGTAATACGGCTGTGCTGTTCGGAGACGGAGCCGGAGCGGCGGTCATCGGACCGGTCAGCGACGACAGAGGCATACTGTCATTTGAGCTCGGAGCAGACGGTACAGGCGGTCAGCACTTGTACTTAGATGAAAAAGGGCATACAATCATGCATGGAAGAGAAGTATTCAAATTCGCCGTCCGGCAAATGGGTGAATCGAGTGTAAATGTTATTGAAAAAGCCGGCCTCTCCAAAGAGGACGTAGACTTTTTGATTCCGCATCAGGCAAACATCCGCATCATGGAAGCGGCACGGGAACGTTTGGAGCTTCCGGTTGAAAAGATGTCTAAAACAGTCCATAAATATGGAAACACATCCGCAGCATCCATTCCGATTTCATTAGTAGAGGAACTGGAAGCAGGCAAAATTAAAGACGGCGATGTCATCGTCATGGTCGGTTTCGGCGGAGGATTGACATGGGGCGCCATAGCAATACGCTGGGGACGATAAAAAAAGGTGAGGTGCACACAAGATGAGTAAAAAAAGAGTAGTCGTTACAGGGCTTGGAGCCTTGTCTCCGCTTGGAAACGACGCCGAAACAAGCTGGAAAAATGCAATCGGCGGCGTATCCGGAATCGGACCGATCACACGTGTGGAATCGGACGAGTATCCGGCGAAAGTAGCTGCTGAACTGAAAGATTTCAATATTGAAAATCACATGGATAAAAAAGAAGCGCGAAAAATGGACCGCTTCACGCAATATGCAGTCGTAGCCGCGAAAATGGCCGTTCAAGATGCCGGTCTGAACATCACAGACGAGATCGCGCCGAGAGTCGGCGTTTGGGTCGGATCCGGAATCGGCGGTCTTGAAACGCTTGAATCCCAATTCGAAATCTTCCTGACAAAAGGGCCGAGAAGGGTCAGCCCGTTCTTTGTTCCGATGATGATTCCGGATATGGCGACAGGCCAAATCTCAATCGCTCTCGGAGCAAAAGGAGTCAACTCCTGTACGGTGACGGCATGTGCGACGGGAACGAACTCTATCGGTGACGCGTTTAAAGTCATTCAGCGCGGCGATGCCGATGCGATGATTACGGGCGGAACGGAAGCGCCGCTGACAAGAATGTCATTTGCGGGCTTCAGCGCAAACAAAGCCCTTTCTACAAATCCTGATCCGAAGACGGCAAGCCGCCCGTTTGATAAAAACCGTGACGGCTTTGTCATGGGAGAAGGCGCGGGGATCGTCGTGCTTGAAGAGCTTGAGCATGCCCTTGCCCGCGGTGCGAAAATTTACGGGGAAATTGTCGGCTACGGCTCAACGGGTGACGCCTACCACATTACCGCGCCTGCCCAAGACGGGGAAGGCGGTGCGAGAGCGATGCAGGAAGCAATCAAAGATGCGGGCATCAAGCCTGAAGAAATTGATTACATCAACGCTCACGGCACAAGCACGTACTACAATGATAAATACGAGACAAAAGCCATTAAGACCGTTTTCGGTGATCATGCGTACAAGCTTGCCGTCAGTTCGACAAAATCAATGACGGGTCATTTGTTAGGCGCTGCCGGAGGAATTGAAGCAATCTTCTCCGTCATGGCAATTAAAGACGGCATTATCCCGCCGACGATTAACATTGAAACACCTGATGAAGAGTGTGATTTAGATTATGTACCGGACAAAGCGCGCGAGCAGGATGTCAACATCGTCCTCAGCAACTCGCTCGGTTTCGGCGGACATAATGCCACTTTGATCTTTAAAAAATATCAATAATACAGTTTTTGACCGGCTGCCTGAAAAAGGTGGCCGGTTTTTTTGTGCGTGCATATGATAACAACAAGAGGAGGCGAACCGGTATGAGCGTCAAGCAGACATATCAATGGATGGAAAAGGCGGCATCCGTAAATGACCTGGCCCCGCATCTTTTGCCGCTTTTTTCAGGGGCCGATAAGAAAGAGTGGAAGCCGATACTCGGGATGCTGCAAAACCATGGCATGTTCCGCCATCTGAAGGACGGTGTTAGGACCAGTAAACGGCTGAAAGAAAAAGGATGCTACAGCCATATTCAAAAGGAGGAAGCCTATTTAAAGGAGAAGTGGAACGGGCCGGACGTGCCGATCGTAGTTTTGCCCGTCGATGAACGAAACCGGAAAATCCGTCAGGAATTCGGATCAAAATCCGGTCTGGCCTTTCGGGACAAAATGTTCCTCTTTCTATCGTCGGATAGTTCCAATTCAGCTGTATCCGCCCTTATGACACATGAATATAATCACGTCTGCCGGTTAGAACATGTGACAAAGGACGAAAAAGATGAGACATTTCTTGATACAATCATGATGGAGGGGCTGGCAGAATATGCTGTATATGAGCGGTTCGGCTCAAGTCTTACGGCGGAATGGACGTCCTACTATACGCCTGAGCAGCTTGATTTTTTGTTTGAAAAAAGAGTCAAGCCGAACCTCCGCTTAACGAGAGACAGCAGAATGTTTTCCCAGCTGTTATACGGAAAAGGATACTTCCCCTCAATGCTCGGCTATGCTGTCGGATTCAATATAGTAAAAAAATATTTAACCGATCATCAAAAAACAGTAAAAGAAGCATTGGCCATCCCTTCAAAAACCTTTCTGGAAGCAACGCTTTAATAGATTAAAAGAATGGAAATTATTTAAGGATATTACATTTATCCTAAAAAATTCTTGCTTTTGTAATAATGATGTAATAATATACAACTATAAAATTTTTCGACTATTCTATATTTTGTGATAGCGAAACGTATGTTTCCCTCTGCTTCAGCGGAATGAGAAAGGGGCGTATCATGAGCACACTATTAGAAGTGAATAATTTAAAGACCTATTTTTTCAGAAAGAAACAGCCGATCCCCGCAGTCGACGGGGTTGATTTTCACATTAACAAAGGCGAAACCGTCGCTCTTGTAGGAGAATCCGGCTCGGGCAAAAGCATCACCTCGCTTTCTATTATGGGACTTGTCCAAAGCTCGGGCGGAAAAATTATGGACGGCTCGATTAAGCTGGAAGGCAGGGACCTGGCCTCCTTCACCGAAAACGAATATTGCAAAATCCGCGGAAATGACGTCTCTATGATCTTTCAGGAGCCCATGACTTCCCTGAATCCGGTGCTGACCATCGGCGAACAAATTACCGAAGTGCTCGAATACCATAAAAAAATGAATAAAAGAGAAGCGGCTAAAAAAGCCGTCGAGCTTCTGGAACTCGTCGGATTCTCCAGAGCGGAACAAGTAATGAAAGAATATCCGCACCGTCTTTCCGGAGGGATGAGACAGAGGGTGATGATCGCCATTGCGCTCAGCTGCAATCCGAAGCTTCTGATCGCTGATGAGCCGACGACGGCGCTTGATGTGACGATACAAGCCCAAGTATTGGAGCTGATGAAAGACCTCTGCAAAAAATTCGATACTTCCATTCTGCTGATCACTCATGATTTAGGTGTGGTTTCCGAAGCCGCCGACAGGGTGATCGTTATGTATTGCGGACAAGTCGTAGAGAGTGCGAGTGTGGAGGACTTATTTTTAAACCCTCTTCATCCGTATACCGAAGGGCTGTTAAACTCCATACCGGTGATAGATGGAGAGATTGATACATTAAAAGCGATCAAAGGCAGTGTCCCGACACCGGATAATCTTCCGGAAGGCTGCCGATTCGCCCCGAGGTGTTCAAAAGCGATGGACAAATGCAAAACAGGGCAGCCGGAGCTGATAACGCATGAAAGCGGCCGTTCTGTAAGATGTTTTTTATATGAGGAAGAGGGTGCCCAATCAAAATGACAGCTGCAGGCCAAGAAACGATTTTAGAGCTGAAAGACGTAAAAAAATATTTCCCGATCCGCTCCGGTTTTTTTCAAAGGAAAGTCGGTGATATAAAGGCTGTTGACGGCGTTTCTTTTTCACTGAAGCGCGGGGAGACGCTCGGCATCGTCGGTGAATCAGGATGCGGCAAATCAACGGCGGGAAGGACGATGATCCGTTTATACAAGCCGACAGACGGCCGGATTCTTTTTAAGGGTCAGGATATCTCCGGCTTATCTGAAGAAAAGCTGAGAAAAAGCGTCCGCAAAAACATCCAGATGGTCTTCCAAGATCCCTTCGCATCCCTTAACCCAAGGAAAACGCTGCGTTCCATTATTAAAGAGCCGTTCCAGACTCACCATATGTACAGCATGAGCGAGCGGAACGAGCGAGTGGAGGAGCTGCTGGCGAAAGTCGGCCTTCACCCGAGCTTTGCAAACCGCTATCCGCACGAATTTTCCGGAGGCCAGCGCCAGCGGATCGGGATTGCGCGGGCTCTGACGTTGAATCCCGAGCTGATTATTGCGGATGAACCCGTTTCCGCACTCGATGTCTCCATTCAGGCCCAGGTCATCAATCTGATGGAGGAACTGCAGGATGAATTCAACCTGACCTATTTGTTTATTTCTCATGATTTGAGTGTTGTCCGCCATATCAGCGACAGAGTCGGCGTCATGTATCTGGGAAAAATGATGGAGCTGACCGATAAACACGAGCTGTACGGCAATCCGCTTCACCCTTATACGCAAGCGCTTTTGTCTTCAGTGCCCGTCACGAGAAAAAAAGACGCCGTCAAGCGGGAACGAATCATCCTGAAAGGAGAACTGCCAAGCCCGGCAAACCCGCCGAAAGGCTGCGTGTTCCACACGCGGTGCCCGATGGCCAAACCGATCTGCAAGGAACAAATCCCGGCATTTGAAGAAGCCGCTCCCGGCCATTACGTCGCCTGCCATTTATATGCCTGAAATGACAAGCATCGAGAGGGGGTATGCCGGATTACATAACCAGTTTGCTGCATATATATCACAAAGGGGGAATTGATATGAAATTACGTAAAAGCGCACTGATGATGCTAAGTGTTTTTATGGCGCTCGCCATCTTCCTGTCAGCCTGCTCCGGCTCAAAATCCACAAGCACCGAATCCAAACCGGCAGGAAAACCGCAAAAAGGCGGAGATTTGGTTGTCGGGTCAACCGGGGAACCCACACTTTTTAATCCACTTTATTCTACCGATGTTGCAAGTTCTGATATTGAAGGAATGCTTTACAGCACATTATTAAAAACGGATGAAAAATTAAACGTCAAGCCGTCGCTGGCTGAAAAAGTAACAGAAGCTGACGGGGGATTAACGTATGATGTAAAACTGAAAAAAGGCGTTAAATTCCATGATGGAAAAGAGCTGACGGCCGATGATGTTGTTTTCACTTACAGCATCCCTCTTAACAAGGATTACAACGGTGAGCGTGGCTCGGGTTTTGAGTCCCTTAAATCCGTAACGAAAAAAGGAAAATATGAAATTCAGTTTAAAATGAAGAAAAAAGATGCCTATTTCTATAATGTCGTTCTCGACAGTTACGGCATTTTACCAAAACATATATTGGGTAAGGTGCCGGTTGCAGATCTGGGAGAGAATGAATTTAACCGTAAAAATCCAATCGGCTCCGGTCCGTTTAAGTTTGTTGAGTGGAAAAAAGGCGAGTATGTCAAACTGGAAGCAAATGATGATTACTTTGGCGGCAGACCTTACCTTGATACAGTGACAGTCAAAACAATTCCTGATTCTAACGCGGCCGTGGCCCAGTTAAAAGCGGGAGATATTGATTTCTTCGCTGTTCCGGGCACAGATTTTGATACGGTTAAAACGTTTGGAAACGTGAAGGTCAAATCTGATCTTGGCTTAAACTACAGCTATATCGGCTGGAATGAGAAAAAAGAGCTTTTTAAGGACAAAAAAGTGCGTCAGGCATTGACTTACGCTCTTGACAGGCAGGCAATGGTGGATCAAGTGCTGAACGGAGACGGTAAGGTAGCGGATGTTCCTGAGAGTCCGCTGTCATGGAATTATCCGAAGTCTAAAGTGCCGACATTTGATTATAACCCGAAAAAAGCAAAGCAGCTGCTAAAAGAAGCCGGATGGGAAGACCATGACGGTGACGGCTACCTTGATAAAGACGGAAAAAAATTCTCATTTGAAATTAAAACGAATCAAGGCAATAAAATTCGTGAAGATTTAGCTGTTGTCGTTCAGCAGCAATTAAAAGAAGTGGGAATCGAGGCTAAACCGCGAATTGTTGAATTCAGTGCGTTAATCGAACAGACAAGTGCCCCTAATTGGGATTATGACGCTCTTCTTCTCGGATGGAGTCTTGCAACGTTCCCGGATCAATTCTCTATCTTCCATTCAAGCCAATCGAAAAACGGGCTGAATAATATCTGGTATAAAAACCCGAAAGTCGATAAGCTGCTTGAAGAAGCGAAGACAATTACAGACAGAAAAGAATACCAAAAGAAGTATGAAGAGATATACAAATTGATTGCTGAAGATCAGCCGTACAGCTTCTTATTCTATTACAATTACCACAGAGCGATGCCGAATAATTTACAAGGCTATGTATTCCACCCTAAAAATGACTTGTACAATATTGAAAAATGGTGGCTGGATCAAAAATAGCAAAAGCCCTGGAGAGGGAAGGAGGTTCCTTTCCTCTCTTATCCTATTTAAAAAGGGGACAAGAATATGGTTACATATATTTTACGGCGAACATTAATGTCCTTGCCGATTCTCTTAGGCATTACAATTTTGTCGTTTGCCATCATGAAAGCAGCGCCGGGAGACCCGATGTCACTTATGATGGACCCTACAATCAGTCAAGCGGACAGGGCGAAATTCATTGAAAAATACGGGTTGAATGATCCGGAACCTGTTCAATATGTGAAATGGCTGGGGAATATGCTGCAAGGGGATTTTGGGACTTCTATCGTCAAGAAAGGCACTCCGGTTTCTGAACTTATCTTATCCCGCTTACCGAATACGATTGTGCTTATGCTTTTCTCAACCCTTGTCGCTCTTCTGATTTCTATTCCATTTGGTGTTCTGTCAGCGAAACGTCCTTATTCAAAATTGGATTACGGGATAACTGTTACTTCATTTTTAGGGCTTGCCATTCCGAATTTTTGGTTCGGTTTGATTTTAATCATGGTTTTATCTGTAAATCTGGGGTGGTTTCCCACTGGCGGAGTAAGCACTTTGAATGCTGACTTTAACATATTTGACCGATTGCATCACTTGATTCTGCCTGCTTTTGTGCTCGCCACGGCAGACATGGCAGGGATAACGAGATACACAAGATCCAGTATGCTTGATGTGTTAAAACAGGATTATATAAGAACGGCGCGTGCGAAAGGATTCCGAGATAATAAAGTGATTTTTAAACACGGTTTGAGAAACGGACTTCTTCCTGTCATCACTATTTTTGGTTTGATGATACCGTCATTTATCGGGGGAGCGGTAGTGGTAGAACAGATTTTTACTTGGCCGGGTCTCGGCAAATTGTTTATTGATTCAGCCTTTTCACGGGATTATCCGGTTATCATGGCCATGACGGTCATTTCAGCTGTTTTGGTTGTAGTGGGGAATTTAATTGCGGACATCTTATATGCGCTGGTTGATCCCCGCATTGAATATTAACAAAGAGAGGTGAGAGGTCAAATGTTACAGCCAAATACCGGCACACCCCCCAGCGATGTGAAATTAAAGGAAAATATTCAATCTAAACCGGAAACCATGACGAAGATTTTTTTCGAAAAGTTCTTTCAAAATAAACTAGCTGTAATCGGAGCCGTTATATTAACCATCATTATCTTGTCAGCTTTATTCGCTTCGGTAATCGCTCCTTACTCTCCGGAGAGTCAATCTCTCATCAATCGTTTGAAGCCGCCGAGCTTAAAACATCTAATGGGAACTGATAAATTCGGAAGAGACATCTTTACGAGGGTTCTGTACGGGGCGCGCGTCTCCTTGCTTGTCGGATTCGCTTCTGTGATCGGCGCGATTACAATCGGGACAGTTGTCGGAGCCGTTGCCGGATATTTTAAAGGGTTTGTCGATGCCGTTCTCATGAGAACCGTTGATATCGTATTATCCATACCTGATATATTTTTGCTAATTACACTTGTTACGATTTTTCAGCCCGGAATGGATAAATTAATTTTAATTTTCTCCCTTACAGGCTGGACAACAACGGCACGCCTTGTCCGAGGAGAGTTTTTATCGCTTCGTTCCAGAGAGTTTGTATTAGCTGCAAAGACGATCGGTACAAAAAACCATCACATCATCTTTTCTCATATACTGCCGAATGCGCTCGGACCGATTATCGTCTCAGCCACATTAAAGGTGGGAACGGTTATTTTGGCGGAATCTACATTAAGTTATCTCGGTTTCGGGATTCAGCCGCCGATCGCAAGCTGGGGCAATATGCTTCAGGATGCACAGAACTTTACGCTTATGATACAGGCTTGGTGGTACCCGTTATTCCCGGGTTTGTTGATCCTTCTTACCGTATTGTGCTTCAACTTTGTCGGAGACGGGCTGCGTGATGCGCTTGATCCGAAAAATGTGAAATGATCTCCCGGACGAACGGGAGATTTTTTGTTGCAATGCATTCGGAAATCCAGCTCCGTAAAACGGAAATCTCATATTGAAATGGAATAATTTATCTATCCCTTGCCTATACTGTGGACAACAGTTTTTATAAAGTGAGGGGTCGAATATGTTATTTCTTCATGATGTATGGGTTAATTGGTTTGAAGGGGAAGAAAACGGCTACAATGTATGCCATTTTCACGAATGGCGGAAGGAAGACACGGTTGAGCTTTTGGATCAGACGCCGCTGCTCAGAGTGCCGTCAGTATTATTTCATTACATAGAAAACGACTTATCAGAGCTTCCGAAAGAGCTGCTTGACCAAGTCCACCAGAAGTCATACGTGCGAAAAAATCATGAGCGGACAAAGCTGGAGTACTGTTTTGTCGTGACAGACGGGATCGGCATCATTGCCGTGGATACGATCGGGTATACCATTCCGGTCAGAAAGAGCCGCCTGATTCCGAGACAGGAGCAGCTTGTTTATGAAATGGTAAAGGATGTAGAACCGGAATCGTTTCAATTTGAGCCGTCGCAATTGGAGTCTTCAAAGGAATATCACATTTTGTCATTGGCGCCGGAGCATGTCAGAGGTCTGACGAGAAAAGAGCGGCAGATCAAGCAGCTGATGTTTATGGCGCTCGACCAGCTGAAAGGGCTGAAAAACCGTGCGGAAATTGTGTATTGGTACACGGAATGGAATCCGCATATGTATGAGCAGATCAAACGGATGAGTTTTGAAGAGATCTGGGACATGCTTTACAATGAAACAATTGAAGGCTGGTCGGATAAACATCTTGCGTTCTGTGAAAATTTGATTAAAGGGCAGCCGTTTTTCGAAAAGCTTTGGGAAATGGAACAGGAATCAAAAGTGAACTAAAAAAAGAGGCGGGGATTCTCCCGCCTCTTTTTTTATCTTCTTTTCCGTCCGAGACCCATGGCGTTTTCCATTTTCTTCACCATTTTGCCGGCCGTTTTGTTTGCGCGCGCCGCTCCTTCGTCGAGAATGCGGTCAAGCTCGTCGCTCTCAATTAATTCACGGTAGCGCTCTTGGATCGGTGTCAATGCGCCGATAACGACTTCGGCTAAATCGCTTTTGAATTCACCGTACCCTTTGCCTTCATATTTAGCTTCTAATTCTTCAATTGATGTGTTTCCTAAAATAGAATAGATCGTCAAAAGATTAGAAACGCCCGGTTTGTTTTCTTTATCATACTTTACAATGCCTTCAGAATCAGTCACGGCGCTCTTGATTTTCTTCTCGAGCTGCTTCGGCTCATCAAGCAGCGTGATGAATGCCTTTTGGTTCGGATCTGATTTGCTCATTTTTTTGAGCGGATCAGCCAGTGACATGATGCGCGCGCCTGATTCAGGAATTTTCACCTCAGGAATCGTGAAGATGTCATTGTATTTTTTATTAAAGCGTTCCGCCAGGTTGCGGGTCAGTTCAAGATGCTGTTTTTGGTCTTCTCCGACCGGAACAAGGTCCGTTCCGTACAGTAAAATATCGCCGGCCATCAGCGGCGGATAGGTTAACAGTCCGGACACGACGGCTTCTTTGCCCTTTGACTTATCCTTAAATTGCGTCATCCGCTCAAGCTCGCCGATATATGCGACGCATTGGAGCATCCACCCCGCCTGGGCATGAGCGGGAACTTCCGACTGGATAAAGAGGGTCGCTTTCTCGGGATCAAGTCCGACGGCCAGGTAAAGAGCCGCGAGATTGCGGATGTTCTTCCGCAGTTCAAGCCGATCCTGCGGAACCGTAATCGCATGCTGATCGACAATACAGAAGTAGCCGTTGTAGTCATGCTGCAAATCAACAAATTGCTTCATTGCGCCGATGTAGTTGCCGAGGGTAACGGAACCGCTCGGCTGAATGCCTGAAAAAATCGTTTTCTTCATAGTTCTTACCTCATTTCTTAAAACATAATAAAAAAAGCCCATTCTTCCCGTAGAAAAAAGGGACGAATGAACCGTGGTGCCACCCTGATTATTCCATTACAATGGAATCGCTCGAGACGTTGGTAACGGAGGCTGCTCCGGCTGGGCCTACTAACGTTCGGTCAGCTGCTCAGAAGTCCATTCCACATCGCCCGTTACCTGCTCCCAGCACCGCAGACTCTCTTCAAACGGATGAAAATGTGTACTACTCTTCATCATCGCAATCACAACAAATGTATTTGATTGATCTATTATAAATCAATTATAGCCAAATGTCATCAGAGGAATACAAGCTTATTTCCAGTTTGCTTTAGGGGTGGAAATCCTCAAAAAGAACTGAAAATGCTTAAATGATAACGTATATCAACATTTCGTATAACGAATATTATATGTAAAAAGCAAGATGAACTGGAAATTACATTAAAAAAATTTAGTTAGGTCATGCTTTAAACTATAGAAGTGTATCACCTTTTTGACAGAAAAACTGACCAAATTTAAATATTTTAAATTGAGAAAATAGTATTGCAATAAATTATTCATTTCATTATAATGAACTTGTTCACTCTATTGTTACAGCTTCTTTACATAAAATAATCAGAAAAGACGGAACACAATTAAAGTTTAGAAAAATATTAAGTTATTTTGTCTGATATTTCTGAGTATTTAGTAGTAAAGGCTGAAAAATTTGATTAGGGGGTTAGTGCATGAAAAAGCGTTGGTCTATTGTAGGTTTGATGCTTATCTTCTCGCTTGTATTAAGTGCGTGCGGCGGATTCAGCGGCGGATCAGGCGGCGGTAAAAAAGACACCAAAGGACAGACTTCACTTAATATCAATATTAAAACCGAGCCGTTCTCACTGCATCCGGGTTTAGCGAATGATTCCGTGTCAGGAGGCGTAATCCGACAGACTTTTGAAGGATTGACACGCGTAAACTCCAAAGGTGAGCCTGAAGAAGGAATGGCATCTAAAATTGAAACAAGCAAAGACGGAAAGACCTATACATTTACGATTCGTGACGGTGCGAAATGGTCTAACGGCGACCCGGTGACGGCGCAGGATTTTGAATATGCATGGAAATGGGCGCTTGACCCGAACAACGAATCACAATACGCTTATCAGCTCTACTACATCAAAGGCGCTGAAGCTGCCAATACAGGAAAAGGCAAGATTGATGATGTAGGCGTAAAAGCCGTAAATGACAAAACATTAAAGGTTGAACTGAATAACCCGACACCTTATTTCACGCAATTAACTTCATTCTATACGTATATGCCGATCAACAAGAAAATCGCGGAAAAACATAAAAACTGGAATACAAATGCGGGCGAAAATTATGTGTCAAACGGCCCGTTCAAAATGACGGCCTGGAAACACAGCGGTTCCATCACGCTCGAAAAGAACGATCAATATTGGGATAAAGACGCTGTGAAATTGAAGAAAATCAATATGGTGATGATTAACAATAACAACACCGAACTGAAAAAATTCCAGGCCGGTGAGCTTGACTGGGCAGGAATGCCGCTCGGCCAGCTTCCGACTGAATCTCTGCCGACATTGAAAAAAGACGGATCTCTTCACGTTGAACCGATCGCAGGCGTGTATTGGTACAAATTCAACACAGAAGAGAAACCGCTGAACAATGTCAACATCCGTAAAGCCCTTGCTTATGCGATCGACCGCTCGTCCATCGTGAAAAATGTAACGCAGGGCGAACAAATCCCGGCCATGGCTGCGGTGCCGCCGTCAATGAAGGGATTCAAGGATAACACAAATTGATACGTCTATCATTTTTATCACGCATGATCTCGGCGTTGTCGCCAATGTCGCCGACCGGGTCGCCGTCATGTACGCGGGTCAGGTCGTCGAATCGGGCACGGTGGATGAAATCTTTTATGATCCGCGCCATCCGTATACGTGGGGGCTGCTTGCTTCAATGCCCAGTCTGGACAGCACCGATCAGGAAAAACTGACGGCCATCCCGGGCACGCCGCCTGATCTGACGAATCCTCCGAAAGGGGATGCATTTGCGCTCCGCAGTTCATATGCGATGAAAATTGACTTTGAACAGGAACCGCCGATGTATAAAGTGTCTGATACGCATTTTGTGAAATCGTGGCTTCTGCATCCTGATGCGCCTAAGGTCGAGCTGCCTGAAGCGGTGAAGGCTAAAATCCGTCAGCTTCCGAATACGTATCAACATCCTGTTTTAATGAAGGAAGGTGAAAAAAATGACTGAGAAACTTCTCGAAATCAAACACTTAAAACAGCATTTTTTCACGCAGAAAGGAACGGTAAAAGCCGTAGATGATTTGTCATTTGATATTTATAAAGGTGAAACGCTCGGCCTTGTCGGAGAATCGGGCTGCGGTAAATCAACGACGGGCCGCAGTATTATCCGGCTGTATGAGGCAACCGGAGGGGAAGTTCTCTTTAACGGGGAAAATGTCCATGGGAAAAAATCCCGCAAGAAGCTGCTGGAGTTTAACCGGAAAATGCAGATGATTTTCCAGGATCCGTACGCATCTTTAAATCCGAGAATGACAGTCGCCGACATTATTGCCGAGGGAATAGATATTCACCGCCTGGCAAAAACGAAAAAAGAGCGGATGCAGCGGGTTCACGAACTGCTGGAAACGGTCGGTTTAAATAAAGAGCACGCCAACCGCTACCCGCATGAATTTTCGGGCGGACAGCGGCAGCGTATCGGAATCGCCAGAGCGCTGGCGGTTGATCCGGAGTTTATCATCGCGGATGAACCGATTTCGGCGCTTGATGTCTCTATTCAGGCGCAAGTCGTCAATTTAATGAAAGAATTGCAGAAAGAAAAAGGGCTCACTTACCTGTTTATCGCCCATGATTTATCAATGGTTAAATACATCAGCGACCGCATCGGCGTCATGTATTTCGGAAAATTGGTGGAGCTTGCGCCGGCGGATGAGCTTTACGAAAACCCGCTTCACCCATATACGAAATCATTACTGTCCGCTATCCCGCTTCCTGATCCGGACTATGAAAGAAATCGCGTGCGAAAGAAATACGATCCGGCAGTTCATCAGCTCCAAGAAGGAGAAAAAATGGAATTTAGAGAAGTGAAACCGGGACATTTTGTCATGTGCACAGAAGCTGAATTTAAAACCTATCTATAAACGTATCATCCTCCAAGACTCAGTCTTGGAGGATTTTTTTGCGCACATTCAAGTTTATTAAGCCTGCTCCCGTTTTTCTATAATGGAAAAAAAGGGGGAGATCAGTATGAAAACCATTTTGTGCGCCATTTGTGCGGGACTGTTTATCAGTGCAGCCGCTTATCCGGCCCGCGCCGCTGTGAAAGAGGAGCAGCCGCTTGTAAAAATAGCGCTGGCTGAAAAAGAACTGCCGAAATCAAATGCACGGTTCGCTTATCCGTCAGGGCTGCATTTTTCACATCCTGATAAGGTGCGGGGCATTTACGTCACAGGACATTCAGCGGGAGGAAGCAAATTCGGGGAGCTGACAGACTTTGTGGACAAAACGGAGCTCAATACAATGGTGATTGATGTCAAGGACGACAACGGAAACCTCACCTTTAAGCCGGACGGCCATTCTGAGTATGCCAAAATCGCCAAGCCGTACATCAAAGACCCAAAAAAGATGATGAAAAAGCTGGAGGAAAAAAAGATTTATCCGATCGCGCGTATTGTCGTATTTAAAGACAGCGAACTCGCGAACAAAAAGCCCGAGTGGTCCTTTAAAGAAAAAAACGGAAGTGTCTGGAAAAACGGCCGCGGAGAATCGTTCGTCAATCCGTTTATGAAAGAAGTATGGGATTACAATGTAAAGATTGCAAAACAAGCCGTAAAGATGGGGTTTCAAGAAATTCAGTTTGATTATGTCCGTTTTCCTGAAGGATTTGAAAAACGTGATGACGAACTGACATACGGACACGGCGATTACGGGAAAACAGCAGACAGCAATGTGCAAAAACGCGTTCACGCCGTCACCGATTTTGTCGGTTATGCGAAGAAAAAACTCAAGCCGTACGGCGCGGATGTGTCGGTTGATATTTTCGGCTATTCAGCCACGCTGCCGGAAGCGCCTGGTATCGGCCAGAATTTCAGCAAAATTTCAGACCAGGTCGATGTCATTTCATCCATGATTTATCCGAGCCATTGGACAAGCTATTTCGGCATTGATAAACCGGATCTTGAGCCTTACAATGTCGTCAAAGAATATGCGAAGGTGGAAAATAAAAAGCTGTCTAAGCTGAAACACCGGCCTGTATCGCGTCCGTGGCTTCAGGATTTCACGGCATCATATCTCGGCAGCGGAAATTATCAAAAGTACGGGAAACGCCAGGTGGAAGACCAGGTTAAAGCGCTGCATGATGAAGGAATTGACGAATTTTTATTGTGGGACGCGGCAAACCGTTATACCAAAAACGCCGATTACACACCATTTTAAAAAAATTGAAACCATGTTAAGGGATCACACGTCTTAATAGATGTAAGATTGTTTAAACAATCGGAAATGGGGTATATCTAAAAGTGTGAAGACAACGAACCCATAAGGAGCAAATGAATGAACTGGTACGAAAAGCTGAGTGAATATTTTCCGATTGAAGAAATGAAATCAAAAGCGCATATGGAAGCTCTGTTAAAGGAGCAAAGCGATGTTTATCATAAAGAAGAGGGGCAGTACCACGTGCTGATGTATGCGGAATTTGACTCTTTCATCTTTATTGATTACCTGTTTGTGTCAAAGAAATCCAGAGGACAAGGCCTCGGAAGCAAGCTGATCGGCAGACTGAAAAAGAAGAACAAGCCGATTCTGCTTGAGGTGGAGCCTGTTGACGAGGATGACACGGATACACAGAAACGCTTGCGTTTTTATCAAAGAGAGCATTTCAAGCACGCGCAGTCAATCGGGTATCGGCGCCGGTCATTGGCTACGAATGAAGTGAACAAAATGGAGATTCTGTACTGGTCACCTAAGACGGAATCAGAAGAAGAAATATTTGAAGCGATGAAACAGACATATGAAAACATTCACACTTATAAAGATGAAAAATGGTACGGAGAATCATACGAAAAAACGGATGAAGTTCTCAAAGTCATTGATGAGAAAAAACAAAAAAACATTTTCGATCAGCTGAGCTAATTGAGAATGGGGAAAAATCCGCCATCCGTAAATTTGCCGGATTGACACATTTTTTTCTCAGGAGACTGTTCACACTTACTTTTTTATAGTATAATACCTATAAAGATTCCTTTTTTAAAGTCATTTCAATTTGAGAATACAAACATGTTCATCCTACTAATTAGAGGAGTGAAGATTAATGGTTACATTATACACATCACCTAGCTGTACGTCATGCAGAAAAGCAAGAGCTTGGCTTGAAGAGCACGAGATTCCGTTTGTAGAAAGAAACATTTTCTCCGAGCCGTTATCAATTGATGAGATCAAGCAGATTCTGCGTATGACTGAAGACGGTACGGATGAAATTATCTCTACCCGTTCTAAAGTATTCCAGAAACTGAACGTAAATGTTGAATCTATGCCGCTTCAAGACTTATATACTTTGATCAATGAGCATCCGGGACTGCTCCGCCGTCCGATCATCATTGATGAAAAACGTCTGCAAGTCGGCTATAACGAAGATGAAATCAGACGATTCCTGCCAAGAAAAGTGCGTTCTTTCCAATTAAGAGAAGCACAGCGTCTTGCTAACTGATATAAGCTTACGATAAGCATGGAAAAAGCCCAAAACCATCGCGGTTTGGGCTTTTTGTTATTTTTCAGTCTGCTGGTAAATCATACTGGCGAGGATAACAAAAACGACGGTCAAAATCGGCAGCATCATCTGTATCATGCCGTGTTCTGCCATGAAAAATGACAGCTTGCTGTCTCCGGCAATCATTTCACCGCCGGTAAATGCGAGAAGGCCGCTCCCGGCATACATCAATAAAGGCATTTTTTCCATGGCGGCATGAACGAGCTTACTGCCCCAAATAATAATCGGCACCGAGATGAAGAGACCGATCACTACAAGTGTCAGCTCACCGTGAGAAGCGCCGGCTACTGCGATGACATTGTCAAGCGACATAAAGATATCAGCCAGAACGATTGTGCGGATGGCTTTCCAAAGAGAAGAACTGCTTTTCACATGCTGCGCATCTTTCTTCTCAATCAGAAGCTGATAGCCGAGATACAATAAAAATACCCCGCCTGCGCATTGTAAAAAAGGAACATTCAATAAATAGACCGCAGCGCTCGTCAGAACGATTCTCAAGACGACTGCGATAAATGTTCCGAAGATGATCGCTTGCTGTCTTTGTTTATGGGCCAGATTCCGGCTGGCCATCGCGATGACGACGGCATTGTCACCGCCGAGAATAAGGTCAATCCCGATAATAAGCAGAAGGGACAGCAGGTAATCGTGCGGCATGGTAACACCTCGCTTATAGATCGATTGCTTGTACAGCTAATATATGAAGCAGTGCGCTATTTATGATGGGAACCGGGAGAAAGCCTGTTTTTCAGTGTGAAAATGCTTTTTTATTTCTTTTATAACTGTTTTATCATAAAATAGAAATATAAAGAATTTGCGCTGTCTTCTATAAGGTTAAGATGTGGACGGAATGGGTAAAGTGTAGTAAAGTACTATTCATCGGGAGCTTAGATGTCCCTTCAACATCTTATAAAGAAGGGAAGGTTGGCAAAATGGAAATAGAAAGAATTAATGAGCATACTGTAAAATTTTATATGTCTTATGGTGATATTGAAGATCGCGGTTTTGACAGAGAAGAAATCTGGTACAATCGCGAGCGCAGTGAAGAACTGTTCTGGGAAGTCATGGATGAAGTGCATGATGAAGAGGAATTCGCTGTCGAGGGTCCTCTTTGGATTCAGGTTCAGGCATTGGACAAAGGACTGGAAATAATCGTAACAAAAGCCCAGCTTTCCAAGGACGGACAAAAACTCGAACTGCCGATCCCGGAAGATAAAAAACAAGAGCCGGCAGATGAAAATCTCGATGCTTTACTTGATGATTTCCAGAAAGAAGAGCAGGCCGAGAGCCGGGAAGATAAGGAGCAAAAGCTTCAGTTCACTTTGCGGTTCGATGATTTTGAGGATCTCATCTCGCTATCAAAATTGAATCTTAACGGAATCAAAACGACCTTGTATTCGTTTGAAGACCGATATTATTTATATGCAGATTTTTATGAGCAAACTGATGAAGAGGTTGAAAATCAGCTAAGCATCCTGTTGGAGTACGCGCACGAATCATCAGTCAGCATTCACCGTCTTGAAGAATACGGCAAATTGGTGATCGCTGATCATGCGTTATATACAATAAAAAAACACTTTGCATCATAACAAACCGATTTCTCTCAGCAGAAATCGGTTTTTTTTGTTCTGAATGACAGGATGAACGGCTGAAAACCGTATAACGGCTCTCATCCGCAAACAGGATTATGCCTTCTTCCTGCTGAATACAACAAGATTCAGGAAAGGAGAAGATGCAACATGTTCAGTGCTGTGACTGCCGACGGACGGCTCATTCAGCTGGCCGGAAGCTATTCAAAGGAAAAAGCGGCCGAGCTGAGAAAGAAACGCTGGTTCTGCCCCGTTTGCAAAAGTGAGCTTGATATCAAACTGGGACGGGAGAAACTGCCGCACTTCGCTCATAAAAAAAGCAGGCTGTGTCCCGGGGAATCCGAACCTGAAAGCGAATACCATCTGGAAGGAAAAAGACAGCTTTTTCTCTGGCTGAAGACACAAGGGTGCAGTGTCAGCCTGGAACCGTATCTGACTTCCGCTGGACAGCGGCCTGACTTGACGGCAGAAAGCGGAGAAGAAAGGCTGGCTTTTGAATTTCAATGTGCGAACCTTTCGGCGGACTCTTTAAAGAGCCGGACGGCAGGCCTGAAAAACGCCGGGTACCGGCCGGTCTGGATCATCGGGGCAAAACGGTTAAAACGGATGGCCGCGCAATTTTTCCGGCTTTCTGCTTTTCACTGGCAGTTCTTTGAAGTCAATTCATTTTCCTCCTTAATGTTTTACTGCCCCGACGCCCGCTCCTTTTACAGGCTGCATTCCATCACTCCGTTTTACACCGGCTATTCTTATGCCGGCTTAACCACAATCCCTCTTCACAAAGCAAACCTGAAAGACATTTGTCATCCGGAAGGGCGGCACAGCGTCAGACTTCCCTCGTGGGGGCGTGCCGTTGCCGGCTTCCGCAGCAAAAGCGGGCGGTTTTTATCAGAAGATGCCGGTCTTATCCGGCGTCTTTTTTACGAAAGACATCAGGTTGCATTTCCATTTCTCCCCTCTGAAGTGTTTATTCCCGTTTCAGCGGGCTTTGTGTTTGCAAGTCCCGTTTTTGTGTGGCAGGGCCATTTATACTTGCGGCTTGCGGAACTTTTTGAAAAAGGCGCTCCGATCCGATTATCCGGCATGGTTCATGATTTACGGCAAAAAATCAGGCATAAGGAGATCCGGATGCGGTATGGTTCACAAGACAGCCTTATCGGAATGGCGGTAAAACAATATGCTGATTTCTTATGCTTGCAGGATTTTTTAAGGGAAATTGAGAATGAAGTATATATGCCCTCATCTCAGCAGAAGCGCCCTCAAACGGCAGAAGAGCTGCGCCGGCGGGACCTGCTCTTTTTTGGGGAATGAGAATGCTTCATTTCGTTCACCCTAACGTCAAGGTGGTGGCGAATGTGAGGGGCGTACAAGCATTTTGTTTTCGTTTTTTCACTGTATTATTGGTATGCTCGGTCTTATATGCCGCATATGATTTGACAAAAGGCAGTGAAAAGCCGGAAGATAATCACAACACAAGTTTTTGGAGAAACAATCGTTTTTTCAATTGGCTTGAAGTAAAGAAAACGAGGGGGATCACCATGACTGAGGAAAATAAAGCAGCACAGCTGCCTGACAGAAGTGAAGTAAAGGCAGAGCATACATGGAGACTAGAGGATATTTTTCCTAGTGATGAGGCCTGGAATAAAGAATTTCAAGCAGTTAAAGAATTAATTCCGAATTTATCTTCTTTTAAAGGCACGCTTGCTCATTCGGCTGATAATTTATACGCGGCGCTTACGGCACAGGATGAAGTGACGAACCGCCTTGGGAAACTTTATGCATACGCACATATGCGCTCAGACCAGGATACGGGAAATTCTTTCTACCAAGGGCTGAACGACAAAGCCGCAAGCCTGTATTCTCAGGCTGCCAGCGCGACTGCTTACATTGAACCGGAAATTCTGGCGATTCAGGAGGACAAGCTGCACCAGTTTATTCTGGAAAAAGAGGAGCTTAAGCTTTACTCCCATGCAATTGAGGAAATTACAAAACAGCGTCCGCACGTGCTGAGCGAACAAGAAGAGGCCCTGCTTGCGGAAGCCTCAGAAGCGCTGTCGTCACCTTCCAATACATTCAGCGTTTTAAATAACGCAGATATTACGTTTCCGTCGATTAAGGATGAAAACGGCAAGGAAACTCAAATCACACACGGCAACTTTATTAATTTCCTGGAAAGCAGCAATCGTGAAGTCCGCAAAAACGCATTTGAAGCCGTATATAAAACATACGGACAGTATAAAAACACGATGGCGACTACACTCAGCGGCACTGTGAAAAAAGATAATTTTTACGCCCGTGTGAAAAAATATAAATCAGCACGGGAAGCGGCTTTATCCAATAACAGCATTCCTGAAGAGGTTTACGATAACCTTATCAAAACGATCAATAAACATCTTCCGTTATTACACCGTTACATTGACCTGCGGAAAAAGGTGCTCGGCCTTGATGAAGTCCATATTTATGACCTGTACACACCGCTTGTAAAAGATTCGGGAATGAAGGTCACATATGAGGAAGCGAAAGATTATATGCTCAAAGGACTTGCTCCGCTGGGCGAGGAATACGCGTCTATTTTAAAAGAAGGACTTGAAAACCGCTGGGTCGATGTATACGAAAACAAAGGAAAACGCAGCGGTGCTTATTCGTCCGGTACATACGGCACGAATCCGTACATCTTGATGAACTGGCATGACAATGTCAATAATCTGTTTACGCTCGTTCACGAGTTCGGCCATTCCGTGCACAGCTACTATACGAGAAAATATCAGCCGTATCCGTACGGTAACTACAGCATTTTTGTCGCTGAAGTCGCTTCTACGACTAATGAAGCGCTGCTCGGTGAATATATGCTGAACAGCTTAAAGGATGAAAAACAGCGTCTGTACCTGCTCAACCACATGCTTGAAGGGTTCAGAGGCACAGTGTTCAGACAGACGATGTTCGCTGAATTTGAGCATCTGATTCATACGAAAGCGCAGGAAGGCGAGCCGCTAACGCCTGAACTGCTGAACGAACTTTATTATGATCTGAATAAAAAGTATTTCGGTGACAACATGGTGATTGATAAAGAAATCAGTCTGGAATGGTCAAGAATTCCGCATTTCTATTACAATTATTATGTGTATCAATATGCGACAGGCTACAGTGCGGCCCAAGCGTTGAGCAGCCAGATCTTAAAAGAAGGCAAGCCTGCGGTGGAGCGCTATACCGAATTCTTAAAAGCGGGAAGCTCGGAATATCCGATCGACATACTGAAAAAAGCGGGAGTCGATATGACATCGCCTGAACCGATCGAGGCGGCCTGCAAAATGTTTGAAGAGAAACTGAATGAAATGGAAGAGCTTCTTTCGAAAGTGAACCCTTCGTAATTCAAAAAAGCCTGTGCATTAAATGCGCAGGCTTTTTCTAAAACCCCTTAAACGTTTTTCGGTGATTCAGCCGGTACAGGGCAAACAATATGGACAGAAACAGCAGTGGAGATGTAATGTAAATCGGCAGCATGTGCATCATGGCCAGCAGGTTTAAAAAGAAGAAAAACACAATCATTCCGATGATCAATACGGTGCGGAGCATTGATTTCCCTCCTTGTTTATGATTGATATATTCTATGAAAACAAGCAGTCAGTTATGTTTTGTGACAAAAATATGAACATTAATCTTATGGCTTGTCAAAACTCGACAAGATTTGATATGATAAGGATGTGAAATTGATCACAAACAAACATTACCCCTTTGTTTGACCGTGAAAAATTTCTCCCATCCCCTTTGTTGTCGTTAAGACATATGAAACCGCGCTTATCCCGGCGCGGTTTCTTTATTTGCACAAAAAAAGCCGGCTCCGTAAGGAATCAGCTTTTTTTAATGGTCACAACAGGTGACATCCTCCTGGGTTCCGGCCAGAGATTTCCAAAACAGACCGTGCTTTGCTTCCACTCTGGCGACCTTTTTGGCGAATGCCAGTTTTTTCATTTCTTTTTCAACTTCTTCTAGACTCAAATCATAAACGAGTGCGATTTCTTTCGATGCGACAAACCGGAAATATTCAATGAAACATTCCAAAGGCGGCGTTTCAGAAGGCTTCGGTTCATCCCCGAGCATTTCGAATAAGATCTCTTCGTATACGTCATAAGAATAGTTGCCGGGAACCTTCAGCCCTTCATCATCATGCAGGCTGTTAAAGAACGTCAATGTCGGGTTGACGGTGACGTCCATTTCCGCCGCGATTTTCATATCGCACTGAAGCGCTTTTACCGCGCTTTGCGAATGGAGGTCGCGCTTGAATTCTTCAACATCCAATTTCGTCTTTTCAGCAATTTCTAAAAGAACGTCTTCATCCGTAATATTCTGCTTGGAGACAAACAGGCTTTCCTGCATGCTGCGGAGAAACAGAATGCCCGCTTTTCTTCCCTGCAGTTCGGCCGCTTTTAAAGCGAGTGCGGCAAGGTAGGGCGATGCAAGAGGCTGATCCTGCTCAAGCCAAAGGCTTCCGTCACAGGGCATCCCGGAACGGTTCGCAATTTTTTCCCAAGCTTCGGCAAGAAGGTGTTTTTTCCGCTTTTGCTTATTCAGCGATGTAATGCTCGCGGAAACAATGATCCGCAGGGTGAAAAAACGTCCGTATTTGATTTTTAATTTTTTTATGGCGGGCTCCAGCGACCAGCATTCAGGACATAAAGGGTCGACAAACATGTAAATTTCGAGCGGTTTTTTTGGATGTCCGTGGCAATGGGCGAAGTATTGCTCATGCTGATAATTCGTCAATATGATCGATCCTCCGCTTCTGACTGGTTTACCATATGCCTGGCCGTCAGTTCCAGACGCCCGTACAGAAATTCACGAATATCGCCCTCCAGCCCGACCTGATCCATCGCTTTGCTCATACAGCTTAGCCACGCATCAGCCCTCTCATCCGTAATCGGAAAGGGGAGATGCCTTGCCCTGAGCATGGGATGTCCGTGCTCTTCAGTATAAAGAGGAGGTCCGCCCAAATACTGGGTTAAAAATTGCTTTTGTTTTCTGGCCGTTTCAGTCAAATCACTTGGAAATATCGGCTTCAGCAAGGGATGAGACGAGACACGCTCATAAAAAGTATCAACAAGTTGCGATAGAAGTTCCTCTCCAATCGCTTCATATGGTGCGTTAAACGATTGTCCCATGTTGACTACTCCTTTATATGGCTAATAGGAATCATAATTCCCATTGCGAATTTATCTTTCAGTTTTACTATCTTCAGTTACTGTATATTTTAGCAATAACATTTTATTTCTACAAACAAAGTGCCTTTCTGTCAGGCGCTTGTATTTCATATCATATCACATCGCCTTCATTCATGTGTAAGATTTCACTCCGCAAAAAAACCAGAGGGCGAAGGAAGCCTCTCTGGTTTACGCGTAATACTGCCGGGTTATGTTTTTGACATATTGCTGTGTTTCCTTAAACGGCGGGATGCCTCCGTACCGATCTACGTTGCCGGGGCCTGCGTTGTAGGCGGCTAACGCGAGAGATACATTTCCGTCGTATTTCGTGAGCATCTGCTTTAAGTACTTTGTGCCGCCCTCAGCGTTCTGGACGGGATCAAGCGGGTTTGACACCCCGAGTGATTCTGCCGTGGAAGGCATGAGCTGCATCAGTCCCATTGCCCCCGCACCGCTGACAGCTTTCGGATTAAAGCCTGATTCCTGTTTAATAACCGCGCGGATCAGCTTTTCGTCCACTCCGTATTTTTCGGCTGCTTTCTGAATGGCGCTGTCTATTGAAAAGTTTCCGGTGCTGATGTCAGAAGCCGCATTCGGAGACTTTATGCTCGGGGAAACGGTCTGTGAAGCTGCCGCGGAACCGGATGAAACCGGAATTCTCGGTGAATATGAAGCGTGAGCGGTCCGCACACCGTTTAAAATCCCTGATTCCGGCTGCTGCCGGACGGCTGTGTCCGTATACTGGCTGAGCAGCGCGCTGAAATTGGCAAGCGGGCTTTCTGAAGATTGTCCGCCTGAATCCGTGCTTGTATGAGAGATTGATTGCAGCGCCATTGACTGCAGCTGGAGAAGGGCCGCCCAATTCGTTATATTCACTGTGTCATTCCACCTTTTTTTGTTTCTGTTCATAAAAACGCTGGATTTTATTTTTCGTGATCCGCTCTGGGATGCCGAATTGCTTGAGCAATTGTTCAAACGCCCGTTTTCCTTCATCCCAGTCAGCAGCCTCGAATTCCAATTCAAAGTCTTCTTTCTCTAAATATCGGCTGTGATCTAAAATGATTAAGCCTTTTTCTGATTCTTTTTCCGCGCGTGCGGTCGACAGCGTTCCGAAGCAGCAAATGTGTTCTGAACGGATTCCTAGACCGTCCAGCTGCCGTTTGACGGGGCCATCCGGAATCTTGAAGACGTCAAGATCCGGTGCCGCCGCAAGCTGTTGGTGCGTTTCCAGCAGACCGACCGCGGCAGGTTCTTTTAAAGTCAGAACGAACGAGCCGTCTTTTTCTCGGATGCGGAGTGCTGATTTTTTTTGTTTCAGGGAAAAATCTTTCGTGTCGAAATAATGATTGACCTGCTGTTTAAAATCATGTTTTTTCATGCAGAGTGCTTCACTCAGCTTCAAAAATTCTGATTTTGTCAGCAGGTTTTTGAATTCAATTTCTATTTCTTGGGTCATGACAGTCTTCCTTTCAGGACGAAAAATTGTATAATTCCCATTATCTCTTTAGAGGTTACGTTTATCAATATCGACCTTGATATGATAAAATAAATGCTGTACTTTGTTAAAAAAGGAGAACATTATGCAAAAGAGAATTGAAATCCAGAATGCATCATTAACAGAAGACGCGCTCCGCTTGAAGTGCGGAGAAGACTTAAGCGGAGCGGAACGCAAAGCCTCAGGTCAAATGCTTGTTGATTCCGATCACTTTGCTTTTGTATACATACTTGAATCAGCTGACTCTTTTGAATATGTCATTATAAAAGAACATATCTGGCCGGATCTGAAAGAAGCCTTAGACCAAAGAAAACCGGCGGTCCTTGAGGCCGGCGGAAAAACGGTTGAACTTTCAGGGCTGCATGAAGAACTCGATTATCTTCTTGAAAATATTAAAGATAATGCAAACTACGGAGATATGGAAGAAAAAGTGAAAAGCGTATTTCTTTAGAACAGGTTCGGAATTGGGGGATGTACGATGGATGACAAACAATGGGAGCAATTTCTAGCGCCATACCGCCAGGCTGTTGAAGAATTAAAGGTGAAGCTGAAAGGCGTCAGAACCCTTTATGAGTATGAAGATGACCACTCACCGATTGAGTTTGTGACAGGCCGCGTGAAGCCGGTGGCGAGCATACTTGAAAAAGCGAGACGAAAAAGCATACCGCTTCATCAGATTGAAACGATGCAGGATATCGCGGGGCTGCGTATTATGTGCCAATTTGTCGATGATATCCAGATCGTCAAAAATATGCTGTTTGCCAGAAAAGATTTTACCGTTGTCGATAAGCGGGATTACATAGCAGAGCATAAGGAAAGCGGATATCGGTCTTACCACCTTGTCGTTTTATATCCTTTACAAACAACGTCCGGAGAAAAGCACGTTCTTGTGGAAATACAGATTCGGACGCTTGCCATGAACTTTTGGGCAACCATTGAGCATTCACTGAATTACAAATACAGCGGGAACATTCCCGAAAAAGTGAAGCTGAGGCTGCAGCGGGCCTCAGAAGCCGCATCCCGGCTCGATGAAGAAATGTCAGAAATCCGCGGAGAAATCCAGGAAGCCCAAGCCGCGTTCTCGCGAAAGAAAAAAGCGGGAGACCGCCAGTAGGAAAGGAGGGGAATGGCATGAAATTTGCCGTTTCTTCAAAAGGAGACGAGGTTTCAGATACACTGAAAAGCAAAATACAGGCGTATTTACTCGATTTTGATATGACCTTGGATGAAAAAGAGCCGGAAATCGTTATTTCCGTCGGCGGTGACGGAACGCTTCTTTACGCATTTCACAGGTACAGCGACCGTCTTGATAAAACGGCTTTTGTCGGAGTTCACACGGGGCATTTGGGTTTTTATGCCGATTGGGTTCCGCAGGAGATAGAAAAGCTCGTTCTGGCCATTGCCAAAACGCCGTATCATACCGTGGAGTATCCCCTTCTTGAGGTGATTGTCACTTATCATGATGAAGAGCGTGAGGAGCGGTATCTGGCTTTGAACGAATGTACAATCAAAAGCATAGAAGGCAGTCTCGTCGCGGACGTGGAAATTAAAGGCCAGCTGTTTGAAACGTTCAGGGGAGACGGTTTATGTCTGTCCACGCCTTCCGGAAGCACGGCTTATAATAAGGCGTTAGGCGGCGCGATCATCCACCCTTCCATCAGGGCGATTCAGCTTGCCGAAATGGCATCTATCAACAACAGAGTGTTCAGGACTGTCGGTTCGCCGCTTTTGCTTCCCGATCATCATAACTGTGTCATCAAACCGAGAAACGACGTCGACTTTCAAGTCACAATTGATCATTTAACCTTGCTGCATAAGGATGTCAAGTCCATTCTATGCCGTGTGGCAAATGAAAAAGTCAGATTTGCAAGATTCCGCCCTTTTCCGTTTTGGAAAAGGGTGCAGGATTCCTTTATCGGAAAAGGCGAATAGAAAGAGGAAACGGATTGGACAACTTTTTTATCCAAAAGAACATGACTGCCCGGGAAGCCGGCATGACGGTAAAAGAATATACGGCGCAGCTCGGCATTTCAAAGCGGCTTCTCGCTGACATTAAATTCGGCGGGGGAGACCTGCTTGTGAACGGAGAGCATGTAACCGTCCGCACCGTGTTAGCGGAGGGAGACGTGCTTAAGATTGAATTTCCGAAGGAGCATGTGAGTGAAACGCTTTTGCCTGAGCCGGTTCCGCTTGATATTCTTTATGAAGATGACCATGTGCTTGTGGTCAATAAACAGCCGTATGTCTCCTCAATTCCATCAAGAGAACACCCGTCGGAAAGCATCGCTAACGGAGTGATCAGCCACTACCGAAAAAGCGGCGTGCCATCAACGGTTCATCTTGTCACCCGCCTTGACAGGGATACATCGGGGGCGATGCTCATTGCCAAACATCGGCTTTCCCATTCTCTTTTGTCGGCAGCGCAGAAAAAGGGGCTTGTCAGCAGGCGGTATCTCGCTGTCGTACACGGGATCATGCTGCAGAAGGAAGGAACGGTGGACGCGCCCATTGGAAGAAAACACGACAGTATTATTGAGCGGATGGTAACGCCGGATGGACAACGAGCGGTGACGCATTTTCAAACGGAAAAAGCGGGACATGCGTTTACGCTTGCAGCCCTGCGGCTGGAAACGGGGCGGACGCATCAAATCCGGGTGCACATGAGCTACCTCGGCCATCCGTTAGTCGGTGATACACTGTACGGCGGAAAAAATGAGGGAATTGCCCGGCAGGCTCTTCACAGTGAGCGGCTTTCATTCGTACACCCCATGACCGGAGAAACGCTCGTTTTTCACGCCCCGGTGCCTGACGATATGAAAACATTAATTGAACATATGTAAAGCCCGAACCGTTTATCGGTTTCGGGCCTTTTTCATGCCTGCCTGCCGTGATCCTCGCGAAATCGTGAAGCATCATAGGGCATTGAGCTTTCCACAGAGACGGTTTCATGCTCCGGAAAACGAAAGCCTGTCAGCTGATTGCCGAAGACGCAGCCTGTATCAATGTTGATCGTATGGTTGACGATCCGGGGGCGTTTTACCGGGGTATGGCCGTACACAACCCACGCTTTACCTTCATAGTCGGCAGCCCAGTCTCTTCTGACGGGTCTGCCGTCGGGATGCGTTTCACCCGTAATATCGCCGTACAGAACAAATTCTTTTACCTTACGCGAGTATTTACCGATATCGTCAGCTTTTATGCCGGCGTGAGCGACAACGAGATCGCCATTATGTAAAATATCATAAAGCGGCGCTGACTCATATAATCGGATAAATTGTCTGGAGACTTCCGTTCTGTCGGCGGGAGACAGCTCTTTCAGTTCGGCTGCCGTCGTTTCCAGTCCGTGCATCACTTTTACGGGGTTTCCTTTTAAGTAACGATACAGTTTGTTGCAATGATTTCCCGGGACATAACGGACGGTTCCTTTTTCATATGCTTTTGCCACAAAACGCATCACTTCTACGGATTTTGGGCCTCTGTCCGTTAAATCCCCTGCAAAGACAAGCGTCCTGCCTTCAGAATGGACGGGCGTTCCGTCTTTCACTTCATATCCGAGCTTTTGCATTAAGGCGATCATTTCGTCATAACATCCGTGTATATCGCTGATGATGTCATAAGCCATTCGTGTCAGCCTCCTTATTAACGGTTTTTTATTTATTATGGGGCTAATTCCTATACCTAATTACGCTGTTTTGGTACAAATTAAAAAAAGAATTGAAGAAATAAAGCCTTATCACTTTTTTTTCGCGTTCAGCCTTGTTAGAATATGCGTTATGTTTTTAAAAAAAGTAAGGTTTCGTCCGCTTAAAGCGGGCTTTTATAACCCTTGTTTTAAGGAGGTATTTACAAATGGAACACACATCAGTCGCATCTTTAGTCGTCGTTCTGATCGTCGCTTTTTTGACGCCGCTCCTTTTACATCGGTTTAAGCTCAGCATCCCCGTCGTCGTCGCGGAGATCATCATGGGGCTTATTATCGGAAAAAGCGGCCTGAATCTTGTCGTTCAGGGAGATACATGGCTGGAGACGCTGTCTGTTCTAGGCTTTATCTTTTTAATGTTTTTAAGCGGCTTGGAAATTGATTTTTCTTCATTTGAGAAAGGGAAGAAAAAACAATTCCTTCCGAACGGCAAGGAAGCGCCCAACACGTTTTCTGCCGCACTGATTATCTTTTTCGGCATCTTTATTTTATCATTGCTGCTGTCCTATGCCTTTGTATTAGCCGGTTTTATACAAAACGCATTTTTAATGACGCTTATTATTTCGACGATATCACTCGGTGTGGTGGTCCCGACTTTAAAGGAAGAACGGATCATGAACTCCAATATCGGCCAGATCATCCTGCTTGTCGCCGTTATCGCGGACTTGGCTACGATGATTCTGCTCGCTTTCTTCTCTTCTCTTTACGGAGAAGACAGCGGAAATATGTGGCTTCTGTTGATTCTCTTTGCCGCGGGGGTCGTGCTGTATTTCTTCGGCAGGATCTTTAAACACCGTTCATTTGTGCAGTCGATGTCTAAAGGCACCGTGCAGATCGGCACGAGAGCCATTTTCACACTGATTATCGTGCTTGTCGCTTTATCGGAATCTCTCGGGGCGGAAAATATTCTCGGCGCGTTTTTGGCAGGCGTTCTGGTATCGCTTCTGTCTCCGAATAAAGAAATGGTGGAACAGCTGGATTCCTTCGGCTACGGGTTTTTAATTCCGATCTTTTTCGTCATGGTCGGGGTGAAATTGGACATTTGGACGCTTTTCCAAGATCCGAAAACATTAACGATGATTCCGCTGCTTCTGCTTGCGCTGTTTATCAGCAAAATGTTCCCGGTGTTTTATTTAAAGAAATGGTACGACAAAAGAACCGTGTTTGCTTCGGGCTTTTTGCTGACGTCCACGCTGTCGCTTGTTATCGCGGCGGCTACGATCGGAGAAAGGCTCCACATTATCAGCGCCAATATGTCCGGCGCGCTGACTTTAGTTGCGGTTATTGCCAGCATCATCACGCCGATCGGCTTTAAGAAATTATTCAAACGGCAAAGCGCGCCGCAGGAAAAAAAGCGGATCACATTTATCGGTGCCAACCAAATGACGCTCCCGGTTACGCTGGAATTGCCAGAGGAGGAATATGAAGTACGGGTCGTCCATGTGTATCAGGAAAATGCCGGGGAAACGCTTGCGGAATCCGTTTTTTCGGTTGACACGATTTCTGATTACGAGCCCAGCACGCTTGAGTCGCACGGTATTTTTAAAACGGATATTCTTGTCGTGGCGACGGGAAATGAAGATGTGAACGCTGAAATCGCCTTACTAGCGAAAGAGAAAGGGACTGAGCGTATCATCGCAAGCGTCGGCTCGGTTGAGCATGAAACAAAACTGAAAGAAGAAGGCATCAGTATTTTTTCTATCCTTCTGTCTACAAAAACGCTGCTGCGCGCGTTAATTGAGGCGCCGGGCGTGATGAGCCTCCTGACGAATGAGGAGTCTTCGTTATATCAGATCAATCTGGAAAACCCGGCGTATAACGGCATCATTCTGCGGGAATTTCCGCTGATGGGCGATGTGATTTTCGTCCGGATTTTCAGAGGTGTGGACAGCATCGTTCCGCACGGAGACACGCGGCTGAAAACAGGAGACCGTCTCATCGTCACGGGCTCGCGCAACTACGTGTCGGAACTGAGAAAAATCCTTGAAGCTTGACCAAATTGCAATTCGTGATAATATAGAAGGCATAACAAATAAATCATTAATCGTATGACCACTAGGGGTGTCCTTCATAAGGGCTGAGATAAAAGTGAGACTTTTAGACCCTCATAACTTGAACAGGTTCAGACCTGCGTAGGGAAGTGGAGCGGTATTTTTTTGGGGTTCCTTTTATCCATTTAAATTCCAAACCACTTTTCCGATGCGGGAAAGTGGTTTTTTTATTTTATCAGGGGGGAAGACATGATGACATTTTCTGAAGAATGCAGACAGGCGGCTGCCGAATGGTGGGACGGAAGTTTTGTTCATCCGTTTGTAACGGGAATCGGTGACGGAAGCCTGCCGATTGACCGTTTCAGCTATTACGTGCTGCAAGATTCCTACTATTTGACGCATTTTGCAAAAGTTCAGGCATTCGGCGCCGCATATGCCGAAGACTTGTTTACGACGGGCAGGATGGCGGGCCACGCTCAAGGGACATATGAAGCGGAAATGGCGCTGCACCGCGAGTTTACGGAGCTTTTAGGGATTACGGAAGAAGAGCGTGCGGCATTTAAACCGGCACCGACCGCCTATTCTTATACGTCTCATATGTACAGATCGGTGATGAGCGGCAATTTTGGAGAAATATTAGCTGCGCTTCTGCCCTGTTATTGGCTTTATTATGAAGTCGGCGAACACTTAAAAGAGTGCAAACCGGAGCATCCGATTTATGAAAAATGGATCGGTACATACGGCGGAGACTGGTTCAGACAGCAGGTCGAAGAACAGATCAGCCGTTTTGACGAGATTGCTGAAAACAGCACAGAGGAAATCCGCGCGAAAATGAAAGAGAATTTTGTGATTTCAAGCTATTATGAATATCAATTTTGGGGAATGGCTTATCAAAAAGAAGGCTGGTCCGAGAAGGACGGAAAAGAGGTGGAATCCTTTGGAGCTGCACGCGGTAACTGATAATCGCAAACCCGTTGCCGAGCTGGCCGAGGATATTCTATCGATTCAGCGCGAAGTGAGCTTTATCCATATCCGTGAGCGGGATAAAACAGCGGGAGAGATCATGCAGCTTTTGTCCCTTTTGAAAAAGGGCGGTGCGGATAAGGACAAATTGATCATCAATGACAGGGCGGATATCGCGCTTTTTGCCAACATACACCGTGTTCAGCTTCCGTCCCGCAGCTTTTCCGTAAAGCAGGTGCGAAGCAGATTTCCCCATCTTCATATCGGACGTTCGGTTCATTCGCTGGAAGAAGCCATCCAAGCTGAAAAGGAAGATGCGGATTATGTGGTGTTCGGCCATATATTTGAAACCGAATGTAAACAAGGACTTGAAGCAAGAGGCATCAGCCTGCTTTCAGAGATCAAACGCACGCTTTCCATCCCCGTTATCGCAATCGGCGGAATGACACTGCAGACGATCGGACACACAAAGCAGGCGAAGCCGGACGGAATTGCCGTCATGTCAGGCATTTTCTCAGCTGAAAATCCCGAGGAGGCGGCAAAACGGTATGCACGTGCGGTAAGGGAGGCCGATTATGAAGAAGCACTATGATACGGCGGTGATCGGCGGCGGAATTATCGGGTGTGCCATTTCTTATGAGCTGGCGAAGACGCAGCAGAACGTTGTCTTGTTTGAAGCCGGAGAAGTCGGCCGAAAAACGACAAGCGCTGCCGCGGGAATGCTGGGCGCTCATGCGGAATGTGAAAACCGGGATGCGTTTTTTAATTTTGCCATGCACAGTCAAAGGCTGTATGAAGCGGCGGGGCAAGAGCTTGAGGAAGCTAGCGGCATTGACATCAGGCGCCATAACGGCGGAATGCTTAAACTGGCGTATACCGAAGAAGATATCGCCCGTTTACGGAAGATGGATGATCTGCCTTCCGTCACTTGGCTTTCAGCGGAAGATGCCCTTGAAAAAGAGCCTTACGCTTCAAAAGACATTCTCGGCGCAAGTTTTATAAAAGACGATGTCCATGTCGAACCGTACTATGTTTGCAAAGCGTATGCAAAAGGAGCGCGGCGCTATGGCGCTGACATATGTGAGCATACACAAGTCACTTCCGTAAAACGGGTGAACGGAGAATATTGCATCACAACGTCCGGCGGGGATGTTTATGCTGACAAAGTCGCAGTTGCAAGCGGTGTATGGAGCGGCCGGTTTTTCAGCCGGCTCGGCTTGGGACAGCCTTTTTTTCCTGTGAAAGGAGAATGCCTTTCCGTGTGGAATGACGATACCCCGCTGACCAAAACCCTTTACCATGATCATTGTTATGTCGTCCCGAGAAAAAGCGGCCGGCTTGTCATCGGCGCCACGATGAAACAGGGCGACTGGAGCGATACGCCTGACATCGGAGGAATTGAGGCCGTCATTGCAAAAGCGAAAACCATGCTTCCCGCTATCGAACATATGAAAATAGACCGGTTTTGGGCGGGGCTCAGGCCGGGAACAAGAGACGGCAAGCCGTTTATCGGGCAACACCCTGAAGACAGCGGCATCATCTTCGCCGCCGGCCATTTTCGGAACGGCATCCTGTTGGCGCCGGCAACGGCTGAAATGGTGCGGGATATGATCATGGAAAGACAGATTAAACAGGAATGGGAAGAAGCGTTTCGAATCGATCGCAAGGAGGCTGTTCATATATGATCCTTCAGCTGAACGGAAAACAAATTGATTGGAATCGAAAAGAGGGGACGGTTCAGGATTTGCTTGAATCGTACCAGCTTGACCAAAGAATCGTAGTTGTGGAGAGAAATAAAGAAATCATTGAAAAAAAGAATTATGAAAATACAAGTTTGTGTGACCGCGATGTCATAGAAATTGTCCATTTTGTAGGAGGCGGATGAGGATGTTAACAATAGGCGGAAAACAGTTTCGGTCAAGATTGCTGTTAGGAACGGGAAAATATCCGAGTTTTGAGATTCAGAAAGAGGCGGTGGCCGTCTCGGAATCAGATATTTTAACCTTTGCGGTGCGGCGGATGAACATCTTTGAAGAGTCTCAGCCTAACTTTCTCGAACAGCTTGATTTGTCTAAATACACGCTTCTGCCGAATACGGCCGGCGCCGCAACGGCTGAAGAGGCGGTCCGAATCGCAAGGCTTGCCAAAGCTTCAGGGCTTTGTGACATGATAAAAGTAGAAGTCATCGGATGCAGCCGGTCACTTTTGCCTGATCCGGTTGAAACGCTGAAAGCATCAGAACAGCTGCTCGAAGAGGGATTTATCGTGCTTCCGTATACGTCGGATGATGTCGTGCTCGCAAGACGTCTTGAGGAGCTCGGGGTGCATGCCATTATGCCGGGCGCTTCGCCGATCGGTTCCGGTCAGGGAATTTTAAATCCGCTGAATCTTTCTTTTATCATTGAACAGGCGAAGGTGCCGGTCATTGTCGATGCCGGCGTCGGATCTTCAAAAGACGCCGCCTACGCGATGGAGCTCGGGGCTGACGGCGTGCTGTTAAATACCGCTGTGTCAGGCGCAGATGATCCGGTCAAAATGGCCAGGGCGATGAAGCTTGCCGTAGAAGCGGGCCGTCTTTCTTATGAAGCCGGGAGAATTCCGGTGAAAGATTACGGAACTGCAAGCAGTCCGCGAGACGGTCTTCCGGTATGACGGACAGATATTCCAGACAGGAGCTGTTTCAGCCGATCGGTCCCACCGGCCAAGAGAAGCTCCGGTCGTCTCATGCCGTGATTATCGGCGCGGGTGCGCTTGGGACGGCAAGTGCGGAGATGCTTGTCAGAGCAGGGGTCGGGAAGGTAACGATCGCTGACAGAGATTATGTGGAGTGGAGTAATCTCCAGCGCCAGCAGCTTTATACCGAAGACGATGTCAGACAGGAAATGCCGAAAGCCGCGGCGGCTGAAAAACGGCTTCGGTCTATAAATAGCGATGTAGAGGTCGAGGGATTTGTCATGGATGTCACTGCGGAAAACGCACCCGGATTGATTCGTGATGCCTCCCTCATCGTGGATGCCGCCGACAACTTTGAAACGAGGCTGATTGTGAATGATGCGGCTGTGCAGAAAGGAATTCCCTTTCTGTACGGCGCCTGTGTCGGCAGCTACGGGCTCTCTTTTACCGTCATTCCCGGTGTCACGCCATGCCTTCACTGTCTGCTTGAGACATTGCCTTTAGGCGGTATGACATGCGATACGGCGGGAATCATCAGCCCGGCTGTATTGCAGACGGCCGTTTTTCAGGCAGCAGATGCGCTGAAGCTGTTAACGGGCGGATCTATCGAGCATGTTCTCCGTTCCTTTGATTTATGGAAAAATGAACGGTCAGAAATAAACGTCGCCCGTCTTAAATCGGCTGATTGCCCAAGCTGCGGCACAAACGATTTTCCGTTTTTATCCTATGAAAATCAGACAAAAGCGGCGGTTCTGTGCGGGCGGAACACGGTGCAGATCAGAACGGGGATTTCCGAACAGTTTGATCTGCAAAATCTTGCGGGACAGCTCAGACGGGCAGGGCTTGATGTTTCAGCCAACCCGTATTTAATTTCGTTTTGCACAGACAATTTCAAGATGGTACTGTTTCGTGACGGCAGAGCATTAATACACGGCACAAGTGATATCAGCAGAGCGAAATCTTTTTATCATAAATGGATCGGATAATGTGAAAGGAGCGAAAAACATCATGAGCATATGCAAAGCATTGACGATTGCCGGATCAGATTCAGGAGGCGGCGCCGGTATACAGGCGGATCTCAAAACCTTTCAGGAGCTCGGCGTTTTCGGGATGTCAGCCCTTACAGCGGTAACCGCCCAGAACACGTTGGGCGTTCACGGCATTTATCCGCTCACCCGGGAGGCGCTGGGCAGCCAGATTGACGCGGTGGCGGAAGATTTGCGGCCTGATGCTGTAAAAACAGGAATGCTGTGGAGCGCGGAAATGATTGCGGAAATTGCGGAAAAAACGGATCAGTACGGGCTTGATCATCTCATCACCGATCCCGTCATGATTGCCAAAGGAGGCGCTTCCCTGCTGCGTGAGGAATCTCAGGCCGCGTTAAAAGAGCTGTTAATTCCGCGCAGCTATGCGGTGACGCCGAATGTTCCGGAAGCTGAGGTATTGACGGGGATGGAAATCCGCACGTTTGAGGACCGGAAAAAAGCGGCCGAACGCCTTTGCAAGCTTGGGGCAAAGCATGTCATCATAAAAGGCGGACATCAGCCTGAACAGGGGAGAATCGTTGATTTATTATTTGACGGTTCGTCTTTTACCCAAATCAGCCACGCTTATATTGACACGAAACACACCCACGGAACAGGCTGCACGTTCGCAGCCGCGCTGACGGCAGAAACGGCAAAGGGGAAAAACATTCAGACCGCGTTTGAGACAGCTGTCAATTTTGTGCGGGAAGCCGTGGAACATACACTCGGCATCGGAGCGGGACACGGCCCGACCAATCATTTTGCCTTTAAAAGGAACAGTCTGCAGACGAGATAAAAAAGAGACCGCTTCAACATCCGCGGTCTTTTTCCCATGCTTTCAATCTGGACAAGGTTATGATATGATAAAAATTAAGATCAGGTACTAAAACTATGTCTTTAAGACGATTACAGGAGGCTTTATACATATGAATTTCTCACTTGAAGGCCGCAACATCGTTGTGATGGGCGTTGCCAATAAACGCAGTATCGCATGGGGAATCGCCCGTTCGCTGCATGAAGCCGGAGCGCGCCTCATTTTCACTTACGCGGGAGAGCGCTTGGAAAAATCAGTTCATGACCTTGCGGCTACATTAGAAAGAAATGATTCCATCATCCTTCCGTGTGATGTGACAAATGACGCTGAGATCGAAACTTGCTTTGCAAGCATTAAAGAGCAGGTCGGCGTGATTCACGGCATCGCGCACTGCATCGCGTTCGCAAACAAAGAAGAGCTTGTCGGCGAATATTTAAATACGAACCGCGAAGGATTCCTGCTTGCGCATAACATCAGTTCTTACTCTCTGACAGCGGTCGCAAAAGCGGCGCGCCCGATTATGACTGAAGGCGGAAGCATCGTTACACTCACTTACCTCGGCGGAGAGCGCGTCGTTTCAAACTATAACGTAATGGGTGTGGCAAAAGCGTCTCTTGATGCGAGCGTGAGATATTTAGCCGCTGACTTAGGAAAAGAAAACATCCGCGTCAACAGCATTTCAGCAGGGCCGATCCGTACGCTGTCTGCAAAAGGAATCAGTGATTTCAACTCTATCCTGAAAGAAATTGAAGAGCGCGCGCCGCTGCGCCGCACGACAACACCTGAAGAAGTGGGCGACACGGCTGCATTCTTGTTCAGTGACCTGTCAAGAGGCATCACGGGCGAAAATCTTCATGTTGATTCAGGATTCCATATTACCGCACGTTAAATAACAAGCAGTCCCTTTCAGGGATTGCTTTTTTCTTTCTTCTGATTTTAATCATTCCGTCATATAAATAAAACATGACAGAATCGGAGGGATGAAGATGTCAAAACAAAACAGAAACGCGGAAAAAAAACCGCTCATGTATATTGTTCAGGCGGATTATTCAGACACGCAATCATCAATGCAGGACATATTAATCAAAAAAAGGAAAGCGCCGCAGCCGCCGGAAGAAGAGCCGATGCATGGAAAGCGGGAGGAAGAATGTAAAACTCAGCCTGAAGGAGCAGTGGCTGTCGAACCAGAAAAGCAAGTACCTGAACAGCACAGCCGCTCAGAAGAAGCCGTTCAAGAAGTTCCGGCGCAAGCGGAGCAGGACACTGCCAAGCCTGAAGCCGCTAAAAAAGAGCCTGAAGCCGCTGAAAAAGAGCCTGAAGCGGTTCACAATGCCGCCCCAGAGGAAAAGGTCCCGCCAAAGCGCGTGAAAAAGCCGATGAGCAGAATGTCCATTCTTGAAAAAATTGATTTCTTAACGAAGCTGCCGCATAATATGCCGCGGACCCTTTGTCTGATAGAAGCCAACGGGAAAACCTACAGAGGCGTAATCGTCGGAAGAAAAAATAATGCGATCTTCCTGCGGACGACAAGCAACGGAGCGCCGGCAGAACTCGCAATAGACGATATCACCTCGCTGCATCCGCTTGGATTTTAACCATACAAAAAGCTGCCTGAATTCTTTAATCCGGCAGCTTATTTTTATGCTTTTTGATTTAAGAATGTGTGCGGTTGATCAGTCTCGGGTTCAGGCAATTGATGGCGCAGAAGCTATGGAGATCGACTTCAACGCAATAGTTCGTTTTTTCTAAACGGAATACATCGCAGAGAGAGTCTTTATCTGTAAAATCAAGAATGTGCTTATGCTCGTCAAAAGCAATAAGCAGGCTTAATGTGGCACAGCCGTCACAGACCCTTTCAACTCTGAAAAAAACGGTGTTAAAACACGGACCGTTATCCAACTCGCCGACATTTCCGAATGCGGTAAACGGTGATGATTTAGAAGTGAAAAGTACAAACGGCACTGTATCGCCTAATGAAAAACCCGGCGATAAAAGGTTGGAATAGCATCCGGCCGGGCAATCTTCCTCGACCGCATTTTGCAGGTCTTCAATATTTTCTACCGCTTCACGCACACAGTATGTTGTATGCTTGCTCATAATATCCCTCCTGACTTCACGTTTTATATACCGGATTAAACGATATCGGAGAGTCAGCCGCCCGGAAGTCCGGGCGGGCTGATGATTGCATCTGTAATAGAAGGTTGGAAGGGGATTCTTCTTTAGGAAAGATGCGAATCAATGACTATCCGTGATGCTTTTTCTCTTTGTGCGGCTCAGGCCGGTCAACAAGCTCCGGTGAAAGGCATTGAATGGCGCTGAAGCAGCTCAGATCAACTTCAATGCAAAAATCTGTTTTTTCTAAACCGAAGAAATCCGGGTCACAAGGATGGCAGACGCTGAGGGTGTCGCCGTGCACATCTACGGGGCGCAATACTGAAAGCGTTGCGCAGCAATCACATAGTCTTTCTACACGAAAGAAAATGGACTCAAAGCACTGGCTGTCATCCGCAAATCCTCCGACGTTCCCGAATGTGGAGAACAATCCGCCTTTTTTATCAAATACGAGAAACGGAATGGTGTCTTTACCTGCAATCGTCGGGCTCAAAAGATTCGTATAGCATCCAGTCGGGCATTGTTCTTCAACAGCCTCTTGTTCTGCTAAAATCTTCTCGACTGCATCGCATACACAACTTTCATCTCGGCCATGGTGTTTTCCGCAGCTCATGGATTTCAGCTCCTTCTTTTAGGGTATTTGACTTTTGTCTTTAACAACATATGTACGCGAGCCTCACTTGGTGTGGGTGAACGTCTATATATTCATCATATGCGGAGAAAATAAGAAAAAGCAGAGCATTTTTAGCTCTGCTTTTTCTTTTTAGAGGACGAGGGTGATGACTAAGACAGCAATCAGTAAATTTGTGGCTGTTGAGATCAACACTGCGATATCGGCATCTACTGTTGTCACGTTTACGCCGCGGGAGTTTTCGATGAGCAGTTTTTGACGGTTGATTTGTTTGTTAGCTGTTAGCTGCAATAAGTCTTGTGCGACCAATTCGGCGATGACTCCGTCAGCAATTGAAGTGAGAGTGGCCGTTACGACTGCTGCATTAATCGCTGTCATGACTGAAGCGACTGCTTGAACGTCTGTTGACGTCACGTTAATATCACAAGAGTCTCTGATAATAATCGCTTCTTCAGAAACTTGTTTGTTGAGATTCGCCTGAGCCAGGTCTTGGTCAAGGAAGGCATTATCTTCGCCAAATCCATGTCCGTTACAGCAAACATTACATCTTCTTCCTTCTTTTTCTTCTTTTTCTTCTCGCGGATGTTCGCATTCAGGATCAAGTGCAACCCAAGAGTATGGTCTGCTTTCCATATCTATTCCTCCTTTTCTTTTACTATTATTAAATGAGCCGGCCTCTTATTTTGACTCAGGCATCTATCCTGATAAAAATCACTATTTTTTAGTTATTGACCGGGATTTTGGCGTCTTTGCCGGAGCTGTTCGATTAATTGTTCTCTGCGGGTTTGCGGATTTGTCTGCTGTTCTTGCGCTTTTTCCTGCTCTTTTTTCTGTTTCTGGCTTTCAAGAAAAGCTTCTGTTTTCGCCTGCATGTCTTTGACTAATGCGATCAGCATTTCTTTTTCTTCATCAGGGATATCCCGCATTTTATCCTTTGTCACGCCGTGTTTTTTGAAGACATTGCTGACAAGCACCTTTAAAAGCGGATCCACTTCTGGTAGATTTTCGAGTTCTTTTTTTAATTTTTCGTTATCTGCCATTTGTTCTCACCTCTATTTAAATATTTGAAAAGAAAGGTTAAAGGATGTCTAGTTCAGCAAAAAGTATATTTAATAATTGAAACAAAATTTGTACAAAGGCCATGATATCGTCTGCTGTCAGTGTGATTTTAATATTGCGGCTGTTCAGGACTTGAATGACGGTCCTCTTTTTTATTTGGCAATCATCCAGGATCAGCAGTTCGGTTGCGATTTGGTCGGCTGTGTCTTCATCTGCGATCGCGAGCTGTGTCGCGAGGATAATCGCCGTAGTAACTGAGGCTTGTATAGAAAGAGCGGCCGTTATATGTGTTGTATCTATTGTGACATTTTCGCAATCAATCACTTCGATCGTCTGCTCGAATTCGTTGGATAATTGTTCGTATATTTGCGGTTGCAGTGTTTCGACTTTTTCTTCAAACGACATAACCTTCACTCCTTTCTCATTCATACTCTATATAATGCAAATGAAACGCCGAGCGGAATAAGAAAAACAACTAAACCGCACCTATTTTTTTACCGGACAAGGTGCGATTCATGAAGATCAGGGTTTTCGCATATGTATAAAGAGGTCAAGTTTTGAAAAGGAGTGAACAGGTGGTTATCAATTGGCTTTCATTTATTCTGTTATCGTTTGCCGTTTTCCGGCTGGCCAGGCTTTTCGTATTTGACACCATTATGGCACCGCTTCGGAGCCTTTTTCACGAGGAAAAAACAGAAACCGCACCCGACGGCACGACAGAAACCTACATTGTCATAAAAGGAAAAGGCATCAGGGCATTTATCGGTGAACTTCTCAGCTGCTACTGGTGTACGGGCGTATGGTGCGCCGCCTTTTTAATTGCGGCGCAGATTGTGATCCCCGAGGCCGCGCAATGGCTGATTTTGCTGTTAGCCATAGCCGGCGCGGCCGGGATCATTGAAGCTGCGGTTTCTCGTCTTCTGCAGGAATAAGGCGGTTCCACCAGCAACTTACCGTCACTTTCGGCATAAACTGGCATATATGACATAAGGAAAGGAAGGATCACCATGAATCAATCAAGCAAACCTTCCCAACACTCTCCATACAAATCAACTGTGCATCAGCCTTACGAAAAAAAAAATTAAGAAAAAAGGCTGCGGCTGCGGCCAAAAGAAAAAACCGAAATAGCCGTTTTCTAAAAAACCGGAGCTTCCGGTTTTTTTGTTTTTTGCCGAACGCCGGCCTCTGTCCGGCATAGATCATAGGAGGAGGGGATGTTATGAATATATTTGAATCATTCATAAACGGTAAATACCGCCGGCACAATCAAAATCAGCGGGAGCATGACAACTATATCTTATCTATTGAAAAACAGCTGTCTGAGTTTGATGAAGCGGGATCGCGCTTTGAGGAATGGATAGATGTGTTTGCCGCCGAAACAGAAGCGAAATTGAAGAAAAATGAGCATTCTCAATAAAATGAAATGAAATCCGCACCGGCCCTATGCATTTATCCAAGCCAAACAAGTCGGCTCACATAGAGTATAGAGAGTAAAGGAGGTGCTTAGATATGGGATTCGGATATGGCGGATTCGGCGGCGGCTACGGCGGTTATGGCGGCTGCGGCGGATACGGAGGCGGCTATGTCGGAGGCGGCTACGGCTCAACATTTGTTCTTGTTGTCGTATTGTTCATCCTTCTGATCATTGTCGGTGCATCCTTTTTTGGCTAAACCTTAGCAAGACCTTGGATAAGCGCGGGACCGTTCAGTCCCGTGCTTCCCTGATGTATGAAGGAGTATAGAGACGGGGCACTCGGAATTTTTTCCTTGTCTTACGGGCACATGTTCCGCTCTTTATTCATACAATATCGTATTACTCCACAAAAGGAGGCACACCATGGATAATCAATTTTTCAAAAATATTGAGAAGAAAACAGGCGTCAGCATGAAGGATGTCATGAACCTTGCAGGATCATTGCAAAATGCCAATTTCAAAGATGAAAACACGGTGAGAGGCGTCATTCAGAAGGTGTCCCAGCTGGCTAACAAGCGTGTTCCGAAAGAATTGGAAGATAAAATCGTTCAATCTATTACAAGCGGTAAAGAGAAACTTGATTTTGGCACCATTTCTAAAATGTTGAACAATAAATAGGCGTCAGCCGGCCTTGCTAAAAAGGCCTTTTTATGTGAGAAAAACCCGGCAGATCACTGCCGGGTTCTTTATATCCTGAGTGCGCTCCGTCTGTCCGTCCGAAGAAGGGGCTCGAGAAATCTTGAGCTGCGCGCTGTTTTTCCCCGCCTGTACGCGGGACAAGATACATATAAATGCTGCATGGCCCTTGTCATTGCGACATACAGAAGCCGTCTTTCTTCTTCGAGCGGAGCGGGATCGCCCTGTCTCGCCGTCTCAAGCGCGAAGTCATGGGGGATCGAGCCGTCAGCCGCGCCTAAAATATAGACCGTATTGAATTCAAGACCTTTAGAGCGGTGAATGGTCAGCAGTTCGACGCCGTTTTCATCGGTTTTCAGATTCTCAGCGGCGCGCATATGATCGACATGCGCAAGAAAATCGGGAATGGTTTTGAATTTTTTGGCGGCCACTTTGACATCCCTGAGATCATCAGAGCCTTTTTCCAGTTTGTTTCCCTCATTGCCCCGTTTTTTTAAATACTCGGAAAAACCCATTTTGCTTTCTGCAAAGGTGATGGCTTCAACCGGCTTCATTGTCCGGATGCTTGCGAAAAACGGAACGATCTGCTTGATCTTCCCTATTTGAAAAGGCTTCAGGTCAGGCAGTTTCGTCAGTGCCTTAATCATCGTGCAATCTTCCGTGATTGACAGCGCCTTTAACGTTTGCAGGGCGGATTGCTTTAAAAATAAGGCGGGCAGCAGGTCTTTCACCGCATCCGTATCATCTTCATTCTGACTCGCATATAAGTAGGCGAGGATCTGGCGTACGATTCTGCGGCTGTAGAACGTCTGCACGCCACGGTCGGCATGATAAGGAATCGATGATTGGTGCAGTCTTTCATAAATGGCCCGTCCGGCGCTGTTTGTCCGGTAAAGCACGGCGAAATCGTCAGGGCTCGCCCCGTTTTGAATCTTCTCTTTCATATCCGAAACGATCATGGTCGCTTCTTCTTCTTCATCGTAAGGATAAAATATCACGGGATTGTGAACGCCGTCTTTGACGGCAGAAAGTATTTTTTCATACCGTTTTTTATTTTTCTTTACGACGGCATGAGCGCTTGAGACGATCGGATGCGGCGAGCGGTAATTTGCCGTTAAGTAAATGGTCTTTGCTGCCGGATAATCCTTTTGAAAATCAAGAATGAAAGACGGGCTGCTGCCGCGGAACGCATAAATGGATTGGTCGTCATCACCCACGCAGCACAGGTTATTCTCCGGGCTTGCGATCATTTGCATAATGTTGTACTGGACAGGATTAATATCTTGAAACTCATCAATCAAAATATGAGAAAATCTGTTTTGGTACTGCGCGAGAATATCAGGCCGGCTTTGAAACAGTTCATAACAGCCTTGGGCCATGTCATCAAAATCAAATTGCCGTTTTTCCCGCTTCTGCCGTTCGTAATGTTCGTAGAGCCGGTACACTTTTTTCTCCCAGTCGTCCGCAAGCGGAATGGTCTCATGGGGGAGATACGTGTTTTTCCAGCAGCCGATAAGCTGTAGCGCCTGGTCGACGGGAAACTCTTTTTCATCCAAATTTTCTTCATAAAGCGCCTTTTTCACATATTGCTCTTTTTGCCACTCCATTTTTAAAAGCTGGCTGCCGTTCCATTTTGAAGAATCATAATGATAGAGTATTTTATAGAAAAAACTGTGGAATGTTCCGGTCACGAGACGGGAGACTTTTCCGGCTGCCAGCCCGTACTCATTCGCCATCCGCTCTTTCATTTCGGCGACGGCTTTTGTCGTAAAGGTCACAAGCAGCATATTCTCAGGTGAAATGCCGAGGTGTTCAATCATATGGGCGGCGCGGGCTGTCAGCACCCTCGTTTTTCCGCTTCCCGCTCCGGCGAGCACCAGCAGGGGCCCGTCCGTTTCAGTAACTGCCTTCATCTGTTCGCGGTTCAGGCCGATGCCGGGGAACAAAGATGTATCAGCCGCCTCGGATGTTGGTGAAAACGGTTCGGCCCCAGGCACTTTTTTCGGGCTTTTCCATTCTGAGACGATAGGTTTCGGATTCTCTGAAATCGCTTTTCCTTTCGGCAGGCGGAACATGCCTGCCTCCTTATACTCTTCTTTTTCTTTCTCCGCTTGTGGTTCCTCGGCCGCGCATGCTTTTTCACAGGCGATGAAGTCTCCCTTTTGCCGATGATAAAATGCCGGCTGTTCTAAAATCGAAAGCCGCATCAAGACGGGCTGGTCACAATGTGCGCAAAAAATATTTCCTTTCTGAGCTTCTTCAAAAAGGAATTGGTAATGTTCTCTAGAATATGTATGTAAATGTATCGTTCGGTTATTCAGTCGGGCGCATTTCAAAAAGGGGTCCTCCCATTAAAAGGTGTTCATCCATTTGATAGACAAAGAATATCATAACAAAAGAACCGCGTTTCAAAAAGTAAGATTAAGGGAAATAAAAAGCGAAGGGGAGGGGTACATATGATTTATGCAGGACGGATTCAAAACCAGCAGTATTCTCAATACGCAAACCGGGCAGCAGGTTATAAGCCTGATTACGCCGGTATTACAAAAGCGGCCGCCCTCGCCAATGACAGGGTGTACAGAGAGGTGGAGCGCCGCCAGGAAAACACCGCAGCCCAGCAAAGAAAGTGCATGAAGAAAAACGTAAGCGCTCTCTTTCCCGTCTGCCGCAAATCATGGGAAAAGGCCGGTTGATAAATCAATACGTGTGAAAAAGCCCGGAAATGTCCGGGTTTTTTTGAGCCGTATATATGAAAGATGCGGAAAGGAATGATTCAATTTGAGAAAGCTTTCATTATTAATTGCGGGGTTATTTCTATTCGGCCTCTTTACTGCCGGAATGAAACCGGCACACGCGGCGGAGAGCTCCGCAGCAAAAGATGTCACTCTTACACAGCTGGCGCCGCATGTCTGGATGCATACAAGCATCGGTACGGCAGACGGAAGTCCCGTCCCTGCGAACGGATTGCTTCTTGAAACTTCCAAAGGAATCGTACTGATTGATACTCCGTGGAATGACAGTCTCACAGAGCAATTAATGACAGAAATAAAACAGCGGTTTCCCGGCAAAAGGATGACCGATGCCATTGTGACACACGCCCATGACGATCGCATCGGCGGGCTGAACACACTGTACAAATACGGTGTAAAGGTGCACAGCACGAAGCTGACCGCCGACTTCGCCCGGCAGCAGGGATATCACCGGCCGCTCGGAGATTTGAAAAACGTGACAAAGCTGCAGTTTGGCGATATGAAAATTGAAACGTTTTATCCGGGAAAAGGGCATACGGAAGACAATATTACCGTCTGGCTGCCTGAGGATAAGCTCTTATTCGGCGGTTGTTTAATCAAGGCTTTAGAAACAAAGGAAATCGTGCCAACTCCGGGCTTTTATCCGGATCAGTGGCCGCGCGCCGTCCGCAAAGTCATGAAAAGATATCAGGACATCAGCATTGTCGTTCCGGGCCATGGCAGTCCGGGGGATGACCGTCTGCTGCCGCATACGATAAGCCTTCTGAAAGAAACGTAAAAAAGAAGACCGGCGCTCCCATTACGGAGTGCCGGCTTTTTTTATCTCTTCCTGATTTTCATAAAACTGAGGAAAGCAAGTGCAAGCGCCAAAACGGTATATCCCGCTATCGGCCAAATATGCTGATGAAAGGAAGAATAATCTCCGGATATGACTTCCTGGGCCAGCTCGATCGAGTGAACAAACGGTAAGGCATAAGCGATATGTTTGAATGTGTCACCGAGCAGGCTCACCTCCATCCAAGCTCCGCCCAGAAATTGCACGAGTGTAATATAAATCGTTCCGATACCTGAAATTTGTTTGTCCGTAAACACAGCCCCTAAACATAAACCGAAGAAAACGGACATCATCGCAATCGGCAGCAAGACAGCGATACCTGCGAGAAGATTCATCCACTCGGCGGATAAACCGGCAGCAGCAGCTGCGATAAAACAAATGATGATTTGTAAAATGGCTAACGGCAGCATCGGCATTGCGTAACCGATAACATAATCGGCTGTTTTTAAAGGGGAAGCAAACAAACGGGTCAAAAGGGCGGTCTGTTTGTCTTTTGCGATCAGCAATGCAGAGAACATCGTAAGGAAAGCGAAACCGAAAACAATGAGTCCGGGTGCTAAGTGCTGAATTTTAAAGGTATCAAGTGGCGCATTTTTTTCAATTGCCGTAAACAGAAACAATAGAATAACAGGCAGTGCGATTCCAAGGATAATAGACAGGGGGTCACGAAAAATCTCTTTGCGGTTGCGAATGGCGAAATCAAGCATAAAGACCCGCCTCTCCGTCACAAATCGCTAAAAAGGCATCTTCAAATGTGGCTGAATGAGTTTGTTTTTTCAGATCCTCCGCCGTGCCCAATGCTTTTAGAGTCCCATTTTCTAAAATGCAAATACGGTCTGCCAGGGCTTCAGCCTCTTCTAAATAGTGTGTTGTTAAAATAATCGTCATGTCTCCCTTTAATGTCTCAAGATTTTTCCACAACTCGCGGCGTGTACGGACGTCCAGCCCTAATGTCGGCTCATCTAAGAAATAAATATCCGGTTTTGTAATCATGCCCATTGCGATGCTGAGACGGCGCTGCATTCCTCCTGATAATGTTTTGGTTTTTGCTCTTTCTTTCTCTTTTAATTGAAACAATTCGAGCATCTCATCTGTTCTTTTTTTTGCTTCTTTTTTCGGAATTCCGTAGACTCCGGCTATAAACTCTAAGTTTTCCCGTACGGTTAGATGAGGAGCGATGGCTGTTTCCTGCGGGGACATATTCAATTTCGGTTTTATTTTATCCAAATCAGTCAAAATACTGTGTCCAAGCACTGATGCATCACCCTCATCCGGAGAAAGAAGTCCGCAAAGCATACTGATTAATGTCGTTTTTCCGGCTCCGTTCTCACCGAGTAAAGCGAAAAATTCCCCTTTCTCAACTGAGAACTCAAGACGGTCAACGGCGGCGGTTTCTTTATAATGTTTCGTTAATTGCTTCAGCTCAATCGCGTGCATTTACTCATCCTCGCTATCTGCGTCGATTTGCTTAGCGTTTAAAATATCTTTTGCAAACTCGAAAAAGAGTTCTTGTTTAACAAGTGCGATACCTTGCTGGTCATCCCCAAGCATAAGCAGTGAATCCCCCGGATTTATATCGAAAACATCTCTTGCTTCTTTAGGAATGACAATCTGTCCTTTTGTGCCCACTTTAACAGTCCCGAATATGTGTTTTCCTTTTGGTGCCGTCATGTTTATCCCTCCGAAATATGAATTGTATTTTTTGTATGAATTGTAATACTTAGTATACTAAACATACATTAACCTTCCATAAAATGCAATAAAATTCATGAAATGGTATGATTTTCATAAAAAAAGCACTCCTGCCATATCAACAGGAGTGCTTTTGATTTTATTGTTTGTATTCCTTTATCATTTCCAGATGGGGGATGCCCGCATCGAGAAATTCTTCGCCGGATGTGACGCGGTATCCTTGTTTTTCGTAAAACGGAACCGCCTGCGTCTGCGCATGTAAGATAAAGCTGCCGGCACCCTTGGCTGCAGCCGCTTTTTCAAGCGCCTGCATCATGATGGCCCCGACGCCTAAAGAACGATGGCTTTTCATTACGCAGATGCGCTCTAATTTTCCATGCCCGTCTTTCAAGCGCCATCTGCCGGCTCCGACCGGCTGGCCGCCGTCATATATGACTATATGCTCTGACGTGTCTTCGAATTGATCAATCTCTTCTTCTTCCGGAACGTGCTGTTCTTTCACAAAGACCTCTTTTCTGACGAAAAAAGCGTCGTTCAGCTGTTTTTCAGTTTTTACGATGATGGATTCCAAGCAGTTATTCTCCTCCGCCTAATAAAAATGTTTCGTACACAGTCCATGAGCCGTTATCCAGCTGATAGAGCAGGTGAAAACGGTCGATGACTTCTTCGTGGGAAATGTCTTGCATTTTCAGCTGTCCGAGTACGTCGGAATGTTCATCTGACGACAGCTTCTGGCCGACCGTGACATGCGGAACGAAGCTGTATTCCGGCTCGCCGGATAATGCTCCTGAGTAGCATTTCTCACTCAGAGATTTTAATTCCTCTGTCGGCTCTGCTTTCATATATATCACATTATTCACAGGAGAAAACGAGCTGTATTTTGTGATTTTCAGAACGAGCGGATGCGACTCTTTCGCCGTCTGTCTCAGCTGTGATACGACCTGCTCGATTTCCTGTTCTGTCGCTTCAAACGGATCTCTTACCGTCAGATGCGGCGGAATGAGCGCGTAGCTCGGGTCGTAGCGTTTCCGGTACGAATTTGCGAGATCCTGTAATTTTTTTGATGGAAATAAAACAATACCGTATTTCATGAAAGTTCCCTCCTTAAATGAATGGTTACAGCATTTTTTTCAGCGCCGGCGTGATGAGCGGCTGCCAATAGGTCCATTTATGATCCCCGTCGAAGGTTTCATACGTGTATTCGGACTGTTTGCTTTCCAGCAGCTGTTTGAGCTCTTCGTTCGGCGCGGTGAAATCAAGAACCTGGCCGTCCGTCGTGTGGACGGCGGTTTCTTTTTCTCCGATTTGATGATAAACGGAAATCTGTTTGAGATCCTCCGACTGCCGGACGGCATCCAGCACGTGCCCGTCAACATACGGAGACTGCAGGATGACGTTTCCAAACATGTTCGGATAGTCAATCGCCGTCATGAGCGAAACGGTTCCGCCGAGGGAATCCCCGATCATGGTGCGGCCGTATCCGACTTGATAAGTCGGGTATTCTTTGTCGATAAAAGGAACGAGCTCATTGGCGATAAACCGCTTATATGAGGCGAACTTAGAGCCTTCTGGATGGTATGTGTTTCTTCGCTCCCGCACATTTTTATAAGGGACGCCGATAATGATGCAGCGGTCAATTTCCCCTTTTGACATAAGCTCTTCCGCCTGACGCCCGATTCTCCCTAATCTGAAATAATCATGGCCGTCCTGAGCGATGACCGTATGATATTTATACAGGGGGGAGAAGGTGGCGGGCAGGTAGACCAAAACGGTCATTTCCTCTTCAAGCTCATGGGAGAAAAGTGTTTTCTCATGAATGATTCCGTTTTTTGATGCCACTTCGCATTCCTCCAGGCCGCTTCTTGTCTTGATGGTTTTTTCCTATTGTACCATGAATTATTAGAAATTTCTTTCTTCAGATGCACTTCTTGCGAGAGTTCAGATAAATAAAAAGTTGTTGAAATCCATTTTATAGTGCGTTAATATAGAACAATCAGAAAATACAAAACAATATTCTTATCACGAGAGGTGGAGGGACTGGCCCTTTGAAACCTCAGCAACCGGTTTGCTTTGCCGCGGGAAGGCAAAGTGCCAAGGTGCTAAATCCAGCAAGCGATTCACATGCTTGGAAGATAAGAGGAAGAGAAAAGCTCCTTCTTCTTATGAAGAGGGGGCTTTTTTATTTTTGAAAAAGGATGGTGCTTACTGATGACGCAGCATGTTGAAACAAAATTAGCCCAAATTGGAAATAGAAGCGAAGAAGCAACGGGAACGGTCAGTCCGCCGATTTATCTGTCCACCGCTTACCGCCATAGAGGAATAGGAGAATCTACAGGTTTTGATTACGTGCGCACGAAAAACCCGACACGCCAGCTCGTCGAAGACGCCATCGCCGTGTTGGAAAACGGTGCGAGAGGATTTGCTTTCAGCTCGGGAATGGCAGCCATTCAAACCATTATGGCTTTATTTAAAAGCGGGGATGAATTGATTGTATCCTCCGATTTATACGGAGGCACGTACCGTTTGTTTGAAAACGAATGGAGAAAATACGGCTTAAGCTTTATTTATGATGATTTCAGCGATGAAGACTGTTTACGCTCCAAAATAACGGAAAACACGAAAGCGGTATTTGTTGAAACGCCGACAAACCCGTTAATGCAGGAGGCGGACATTGAAAAAATCGCCCGGATTACGAAAGAAGCCGGCCTGCTTTTAATTGTGGATAATACGTTTTATACTCCGGTGCTCCAGCGCCCGCTTGAACTGGGAGCGGACATCGTCATTCACAGCGCCACAAAATATTTAGCCGGGCACAATGATCTCCTTGCCGGTCTGGCTGTCGTTAAGGATGAAGAGCTCGGCGACATCATGTTTAATCACCAAAATGCGATCGGCGCCGTTCTCCCGCCGTTTGATTCGTGGCTTTTAATGAGAGGGATGAAAACACTCGGACTCAGAATGCGCCGTCATGAAGAAAACGCCCGTGAACTTGCAGAATTTTTAGAACAGGAAGAAGAAATCGCCGACGTGTTATATCCCGGAAAAGGCGGAATGCTGTCTTTCAGGCTGCAAAAAGAGGAATGGGTCAATCCGTTTTTAAAGGCGCTGAAAACGATCTGTTTCGCAGAAAGTCTCGGCGGGGTGGAAAGTTTTATTACATACCCCGCGACACAGACGCACATGGACATTCCGGAAGATATCCGTATCGCAAACGGCGTCTGCAACCGCCTGCTGCGTTTTTCAGTGGGCATTGAACATGCAGAAGATTTGAAGCGGGATGTAAAGCAGGCATTACAGCAAGTAAAAGAGGGGGCCGTGTCATATGAGTAATCACAATTGGACGCTGGAAACCCAGCTCGTGCACAATCCATTTAAAACAGACGGAGCCACCGGAGCCGTCAGCGTGCCGATCCAGCATGCTTCGACATTCCATCAGTCTTCATTTGAAGAATTCGGGACATATGATTACAGCCGCTCCGGCACACCGACAAGAACAGCGCTTGAAGAAACGATCGCAGGTCTTGAAGGCGGAACGAGAGGTTTTGCTTTCAGCTCCGGTATGGCGGCGATTTCGACGGCATTTCTGCTCTTATCCCAAGGCGACCATGTCCTCGTCACGGAGGATGTGTACGGCGGAACATTCCGCATGGTGACTGAGGTATTGTCCCGTTTCGGAATCGAACATACCTTTGTCGATATGACGGACACAGAAGCGGTCGCCCGCGCCATCCGGCCGAACACGAAAGCCATTTATATGGAAACACCGTCAAACCCGACGCTCGGCATCACGGATATTAAGGGCGTCGTCAAACTGGCAAAGGATCACGGCTGTCTGACATACCTTGACAATACATTCATGACGCCTGCTCTGCAGCGTCCGCTTGATCTCGGTGTAGATATCGTGCTCCACAGCGCGACGAAATTTTTAAGCGGCCACAGTGACGTGCTGTCAGGCCTTGCTGCCGTAAAAGATGAAGAGCTCGGCAATCAGCTGTATAAGCTGCAAAACTCGTTTGGAGCGGTGCTCGGCGTTCAGGACTGCTGGCTCGTATTGAGAGGCTTAAAAACATTGCAGGTCAGGCTGGAAAAAGCGAGCCGGACGGCTGAACGGCTGGCTGCCTTTTTTGACGGGCACCCCGCCGTCAAAAACGTTTACTATCCCGGCCTTGCCGGACACCCGGGAGCCGATACCCATAAACGGCAAGCAAGCGGAGCGGGCGCCGTCCTGTCCTTTGAACTGGAAAGCAAAGAAGCCGTCAAAAAGCTGGTCGAAAACGTATCGCTTCCGGTATTTGCCGTCAGCCTCGGCGCTGTCGAGTCCATTCTCTCATACCCTGCAGCCATGTCGCATGCCGCCATGCCGAAAGCAGAGAGGGAGAAACGCGGCATCACAGACGGCCTTCTGCGCCTGAGCGTCGGAGTCGAAAACGCCGAAGATTTAGAACGCGACTTCGAACAGGCATTGAAAAAAATAACCCCCGCCCAAGTGAGATCATAAACGAAAAGGGCGCCGCCAATTGAGCGCCGCCCCTTTTTTTATTTTTGATAAAAAAAGTGTTGACGAACAGCTAAGCAGGATATATAATTATAAATGTCAGAGAGACAACAACATACCCAGCAACACATACATATCATGATTCCGTAGCTCAGCTGGGAGAGCGCTACCTTGACAGGGTAGAGGTCGCTGGTTCGAGCCCAGTCGGAATCATAGCCGAAACCCTTGCGTAGCAAGGGTTTTTTATTTTTTATATTTATTGGTTTTCTCACCACTAATCCATTTTGGGACGAAACTTTTTTGAGCTGATTTTGAAGTACATTCGCTGTATACTGCAAGGGAGATGGACATTGCCTTTAAGGTGGCGGTCTTTGCCGAAAATCGTTCTTCTGTATTGCGAAAGAAGTCTTGTTCATTACAAAGAAATTGGCACAGAAATTCTTTATTAATGAACAGTTAAAGTGACAATGATCAGCAGCTGGTTAATCCGGCTGCTTTTTTGTATTCGAAAAACAGAATATTTAGTTTGTATGATAAATGCAACGAAAGTCCGAAAAACATTCAAAATACAGGAAATGACGCATGCGGCCGCCAATGAAATCAGTTATATGACCGGTAACACTGTATCAAAAGCTATCATTTTGCCGTCGATAATAAAGAAATGATTCAGGGGATTCCGTTGGACCGGAATGCTTGGCATTCTGGCGACGGTACAAATGGAACCGTAAGTCTATCGGCGCTGAAATCTGCTACAGCAAGTCAGGCGGAGGGCGATATCAGGCAGCAGAGGTGATGGCAATTAAGTTTGTGGTTCAGTTACTTAAAGAGCGCGGCTGGGGCGTCGAAAGGATCAGGACTGGAACAGCAAATAATGCCCGCACCGGATTTTGTTTAAGGGACGCTGATCAGGGAAGGCGGCCAGTGCTGCAAGAATTAGAACGATTAAGCGGTGAAAAAGCATCTTCTCCTGCGAAAACAAAAACAAAGGCCAGCGGGGCGACGTACACCGTCAAGAAAGGTGATGCTCTTTCTGTAATTGCACAAAAAATAGGGGTAAGCATGGCGAACTTCCAGAAATGGAATAACATCATGGACCCGAATAAAATTAAAGTGGGTCAAGTGCTGAAGCTTACGGGATCATCCAGCGGCAAGAAATACGTTCGCACTCCTGATTATTCCAATTCGTGACGCGCCTATCTGAATAACAAAGTGCCGGTAAAAGGAAATGAGATCAATTTTCTTCGTCCTAAAAAATTGGCGGCCTTAAATACAAAATTCATGCGAACCCGCAAACGGACGCAACTGTAAAGTAAACTGGAAGAAGCATTGTTAAAATTAGAATAAGAAAAAGCTCCCTTTTTGAGGAGCTTTTCACATTTCACTTTTGTATGAATAAAATGAGGAGTGATATGATATGATATTCATAATAAGTGGAGGTGTTTATTTTGTATAAAAAAATATCTTCTTTATATAAACATATCTCTAATGAATTAAGCATGTTGAATTCTGAGCATAAAGAAAATAAAAAGGAAATTAAGAAATTTTCCCACGATATTCGCTCTTCACTAAATGCCAAGTCAAAGGAATTTGATTTAGCTAAGAGAAAAAGAGATGATCTATTTAAGGTTATTCGAAATAAATAGCAATTGGAGTAACTACAAAATCGCCTGATTCAATTATATTAAAGCTACTTAATAGAATTTCAAGCATTAAATTCGGAACCTCATTTATTTTATCTGGAGATATTGGTGGAAGTCCGCTTAAATTACCAGCATAAACTACATCCTTTTTGTTTATTATTCTTGCTAAGAATTTTACATTTTTACCGTTATTACCTCTGAATGATAACGCTTCTGGAGATTCGCGAAGATATTCTTTTTTTACAAGACCAATGTTTGTTTGTGATTTAATTATTGAATGACCGCCTAGGATTTTAGATGCGTACGAGCTAAGAATGTCAAGAGTTTTGTACATTGTTATTATAGAGCTTAGTTCTTTTCTCTTTTCAACAAGTTTTCGTGCTTCTTGTATTATATCTGGGTCTTGTTTTGTACCTTTGGATTTTTTAATGATTTTTTCTGCTTCTTCAATATTCTCTATTGATTGATTTTCCTCATACAGCATAAAAGTTTCTAATGCATCCGGATTTAATGCATTACTTAATAATTCAAAATCAAAAAATTTAAAAGGTCCCTCACCAAAATAGAGATCACCTTCATTTAGATCCTCTTGGTTACTCACAAGTAATTTTTCAGATTTAAGTTTTTCCAAAAGCAGGACTAAAGAATAATCGTGAAAAGATTTATTAAGAATGTCTTTATGTCCTTCCAACAAAGATTCAGAGTCTAAAAACATTGCATCAGATTTGCCGCCCATCTTACCATTCAGACCTATATTCACACCAGGAAGCCACCCAGTTCCACCACTAAAACTAAACCCTAAACTTCCATTATTGCCAGATGAATCTCTCGTTCCTGACGAAAGAGTTTTTTGAGTATCATCATGGTAAGAATAATCGGTTACTATTCCTTGATCAAGTTGGGCTAAAATTGAGTTCATTAGTTCAGTATCTAAATAAAGTATTTCTTTCATTATAATCCTCCTTTTTCAAGGATAATTATACCATAGGGTTTTTATGGAAGGGGGAGAATATTCAGTTATTAGATTTTGTACATAAAAAAGCCTGTCTCTGGGGGACTGACCCCATAAGATGAGACAAATAAAAACACCTTCAAGTTTGAATACGGATGATTGTTATCCGAAATTAGACTTGGAGGTGTTTTTTCTATGGGGACAAGAGTGAGTTATCCGGTTGAAGTGAAACAGAAGGCTGTAGAAATGAGATTGGCGGGAGTGCCTGTGAAGGAGATCATGCAGGAATTGAATATAAAGAATAAGACGCAGGTGCAGACATGGGTCAGGTGGTATAAAGCTGGGGACACACATCGATTCGAACAACCTGTCGGAAAGCAATATTCTTATGGAAAAGGTCCAGAGTATTCTTCCGAATTAGAGAAACTGCAGGCAGAAAATCGTTATCTGAGACAACAGAATGAAGTGTTAAAAAAGTACAACGAATTGGAAAGGAAGCTGATAGCGAAACGCCAGTCGAGCTTGTAGAAGCATTGCGCAGCACAATGACCATAAAGGATATCTGTATTCATTTAGGTATCTCACGAGCATCTTATTATCGTTGGAAGAAGAATCTGATGAAAGATAACCCTAAATACCATTTAGAAAAACAAATCGGCACGTTGTGCCGAGAACACAAGTATCGATATGGCTATCGGAAAATCACAGCCATATTAAAAAAGGGAATGCGTATGAATCATAAAACGGTTCAGCGCATTATGCAGAAGAATCAGTGGCAATGCCGGGTTAAGGTGAAAAAGCGCAAGAAGAATGGGCAGCCATATGCCGTGGCCGAGAATATATTGGATCGGAACTTTCAGTCTGATCGCCCTCTGGAAAAGCTAGTAACGGATATCACATATTTGCCTTATGGGCAGAAACAATTGTATCTTTCCAGTATATTGGATTTATACAATGGAGAAGTGATTGCTTTTACGATTGGCGATAGACAGGACACAGACTTTGTCTTACACACCCTTGATCAGCTGCCCGCACTGCCAGAGAACTGTGTGTTACATAGTGACCAAGGTTCTGTTTATACATCTTATGAGTATCAGAAAGCTGTTAAAACAAAAGGCATTACCATGAGCATGTCCCGCAAAGGGACGCCCGCTGATAATGCCTCCATCGAATCGTTTCATTCCTCACTAAAGTCTGAAACGTTCTACCTCGACAGGTTGGAAAGCACTTCGACGACCATCGTAGAACAAACTGTCGAAACCTATATACACTATTATAACAACATTCGTATTCAAACGAAACTAAACAACCAGCCGCCGGTCACATACCGACAGCTGGCGCTTAAAGGTGTTTTGATCCCTGTCTCAAAAACGGGGGTCAGTCCCTATAAGAGGGCTCTTTTTCTAACTATGTTGTTTTAAGGTGTTTTTTAATTTGTTCAGTGACTTGCTTAAGCCATTCTAATGGAGTTATATCATCTTCAGGAAAGTATATGCCATCCGCTGCTTCCTCTATAAATTCATTCTTGTCTTCTTCTGAATAATCACTATTTACAAACTCAGTTAGTGCTATTAAATCTCTTTCTTTTAGTTTTTGTGATGCTTCATTTAAATATTCATCAAGTGCATTTGCCGGAGACTCTATATCTTGGTGGAAATGTCCACCGAGAAATCTAAATACAGGATCAGAAACTTTAATTTCAATCATTGCTTACCACCACCAAGAATCGTTATCTTCAAATATAAGAGATGGTAAGTATATTATTCTATATAACTTTCTGCTATATCAATATCATTTGTCATTTTTAGGCCAGGGTATTTTTCATCTAATTTTCTAACAATCAATAAGGTCTTTACTTTGCAAACTTTCAGCTAAATCTTCAAATACCTCACTGACCCAATATAAATCTGCTTTATTACAATTTTCTAGATAGCTGATTGTATTTTCTTCGTTTTCTGAGAGCACTTCAATTATTTCATCCCAACTTTTTTGAATGCCATAGTCATCATTAAGATTAAGTTTTTTTCTTTTAATTAATATATCTTTCATTTTTTTCTCTAAATTCATATTGATTCTCTTAACTAAGAAGGGCTAATATTTTCATATTGCTTTTCCTATTGTTACATCTCCATCATGGAAAAATTCAATAACATAACCAGATTCGCTGAACATGAAGGTATCTGAACCTACAGCAGTTACATCATCAATTACGTTTAAGGCGTTGTCTAAGCTGGTTTTTACAGCTGGATAATCACCGTAAGCCCAAAGGAGAATAACAGTTTTATTATCTATTTTATTCTCAACTAACCATTCATCAATATCTTCAGCGTAATCAATAGATCTGTGATAAGTTACTTCATCCCATTTAATTCTTCCCCATGATGTGAAGGGGAAACTTTCGCCAAGTTGCTCATGATATTTACGTGTCTCAGAAATAGTGAGGACTTCTTTGTTATCTCCAAGAGCTTCTAGACATTCTTCGTATAAGGTCATATTAACACTTCCTATTTATTTAAATGTTTTAAAAGGGATTTATAAGTATCTTCGTTTCCGTTAAAAGGTATATAATATTTCTTTGCCTTATCTCCTTTTCCATTTCTATAATCCTCAACATTTATATGAGGTCCCTTTTCGGGATCATAATCTAATCTCCAAAGGACTTTATTATCTCCAGACATTCGGCCAGTAACTTTACCAAAGCCTGCGCTTTTAGATAAAGTACCTATAAAAGGTTTTGAATCTATTCCTAAATCACCAATTAGATTTAGCGCCTCATTTCTAGCTTGTTCATATGTGTCTACCTTTGGAAGCGCAACTTCTCTTGATTTTTTGGAAAGGCCTTTTTTAACTGTCTTGTTTTTTGATGACTTACCATTGATTGATTTAAAGAGTACACTATCTTTAGTGGAATCGGCTATTCTTTTTAGGAGTGGTGTATTCTTCACATTAATAGTATTCTCAGCATCTTGAAGGATTCCTTCTAATGCAGGAGTATACCGATTGACAGGAGATTTGTAAAACTGTTTTACAGACTTTCCGCCTTTCTTAATTGTGCCACCAGCTTTAGCAAGATCTTTCGAACCTGTTGAGACAGAGGACTTTCCGCCTTTCAATAACAGAAGACTTCCGCCCAGGTAAGTAACATAGTGCATCCGTGTATATGCATCCCCGTGAATCATCTTTTTATCCCAATCATCCTTCAATGTGTCAACCATACTTTGAAGGACACCTAGATAGTCATATTCCAGAACAGTATCCAGAACTTTTTGAGGATCTTTGTTTAAGTTGTCAATTGTCCAACCGATATTCCGTCCGAGTTGAAGTGCTCCTTCACTGGTATCCTTGGCAAGATCGTATAAACCAACAAGCAGACCTTTGGCGCCATCACCTATGATTTGCAATGCTTCTTTTCCGTTATCCATGAAAGCTTTACGCTGTTCCAGAAATGAAACAAATTCAAGCTGTTCAGGGGTGAGATTCTCATAGCCAACCTTTTTGGCGATTTCTAAGTATTCATCCGGGTCGGTTACGCCATCAGTCAGCTTTTTCTTCAGATCCTTGATTTCACGCTCTTTCGCTTCTTCCTTTTTAATCGTCAAATAAGCATCCGAATGTCTTGCGATATCGCCTTTTTTCTTATGGATGTCGCTTTCACGGTACGCTTTGGCGTTGTAGTGAAGCGGCGTGGCGCTTTTTCCTTTGCCCGTGGCATTTTGAAGTTGCTGAAAGTCGGCTTGGATAAACTGTTCGTTCGCTTCGGTTTCTGCGTATTCTTTCGTTAGATCGTGATCAAGCTTGCCGAGTTTATGTATGGTTTCGCTTCTTTTTTTGTCAGCTGAAGAGAGCTTCTGATCCGTGTTTTCGGTTGAAAACAGATCAAGCGAGATGATGTCTTCGATCTCTCCGAGGATGGAGCGCATGTCTTTTTTCTGCTCTTCCATAATCGCCTTTGATTTACTGAGGGCATGGGTGAGCTCGTGCTCTAGAAATGATTCCTCCACATGAGATCCGGAAAGACCTGCGTCTTCCACCTTGCCGGGAAGGCTTGTGAGAAATGCGATTTTCATGTCGATCAGATCAAGCCAGCTGTCTGTGACGCCGGCGTGGTCCTGGAAAAAGGCTTTGATGTTGTCGGCGCCCCGGCCTGAAAAGTCGCTGTCACCGAGGTCAGCCATACCTTGAAACGCTTTTTTTAGATTGACCATCTGGCCGCGCAGTTCTTTGTATTCACTCGCACGCTGTTTAGCAGCGGTCAACAAGCTGTTTGCTTCAAAAACTTTCATGACCATATCCTTTCTTTTGAAATTCTTTAACAAGATATTACCATGGAAGAATGAAGAAAAAGACAAATGAGTATTTCGAAAGAGGAAAATGATTAATATGACCTGAGTCTTTGTTCTTATCTTTGTGTTATTAAGCAATTGAGAAGAGCTTAAAAGTGATAGGCAGGTAGCAGCTTGGAATCACCCAGCGAGGTTGATCACTCTTTTGACTTCAGGAAAGCTCTAACCGGTTAAAAAGGTTGGAACAGTTGCATTGTTTTTGCTTCAACATGTACAAACACTCAAAAAAGAATTAGAAGCTAGTCGGAAAAAATACCGGCCGGCCGTATGATGAGTGAAGCCCTTCTCGTGATGAGGAGGGTTTTGTTTGTCATGCGTTTGCCACTTATTAACGAACGCAAGTTCGTTTTTGGACAAACTGAAACTTATTTGGAATAACATGAGAAAATTCTGACTAAAATGGTTTTAAATAATAATTAAAGCGTGTTTTAATAATTATTTAAAAAAATTTTGTGTGCTCAATGCATGATTTAAACGGTTTTCGTCAGGGTATACACAAAATAGAACAAACATTTCACTTGTAAACTGTAAGTGGCTGTAGTATATTAAGGCAAGATAAGCATAAATTTTCCACCTGTTTTCGATTGTGTTTTGTGGTATAATTTATGTTTTTGCTTGGAGGGATGATTATGGGTGTTAGGAGTTGGTTTGGTTTAGATGAACAGTTTTATCTTGAAAATGAGATAAATCATTGTTTAGATGAACTTTTGAATCAGTATCGACAAGCACTTCATAATTACTTTGGAATCGAACATTCGGAAAGCATCAAACAATTTCAAAGTAAGATTATGGCTAAAAGTTGGGAAAAACATCAAATAATGTTTATTGAATGGTTGTTTGATGAGGGTATCAAAGCTTTTGAAATATTGAATAGAGAAATTACTAATGACCCTCAACTTATTTCTTCTATAAAATATCAACTTTATGTCTTAGAGCCTGAGTTGGATAATGACTATCCTGATGATTTACGGGATTGCTTAATTTCTATACCGGATAGTATAAGCGAGTATTTTAGTTCATACGACGAAATATCGTCTGGTTATGAAACAATAGAAGAGATAAATGTAAAAGTTAAGAAGTTAATTCAAGAGCTTGTTTCAGTGGCAATTACAAATAAAGAACATTCTTACATGCATATTGATAATGTTAAGGCGACAAATATTGAAATATCTTTTAATAAAGAAATTCAACAAGAAAGCTCTCAAATGAAACAAGATTATATTAAGAGAGTGTGCCAACAAAATTATGGTAAAGAATATTTGGGTTCTGCATATCAAAAAGCAGAACCTTTTTTTTGGAGGGAAATAGGTATTTATGAATACAACCACAATTTACAAACAGTATGAGATAGCTTATAACAGTATTCAATTACAAAACGTACAACTCGAATCTCTAAATTGTATTAACCGAGGTATTGAAGAATTTGATGAAAATAGTGAGTTGGATTTGGAATTTTTCCGTAAAGTAGACCTAGAGAACGAAACAAAAGCAAAAATTAGTTTAAAAGCAATAGTAGGTTTTAAAGAAAAAGGTCCTTTCTTAATAGAGATGGTATATAGTGGTGAATGTACTTTACTAGATAATGATGAAATGCTCAATTTTAAAGACTACTGTGACAAACAAGTGGTGCCATTGTTGCTTCCGTACATAAGAGAGAATGTTTCTAATACTCTGATTAGAATGAGTTTGCCTAATTTTACTGTTCCTACAATAGATGTTGTTGCATCTTATATAAAAAATGAAGAGTCTACTAATCTTGATGAGGATTGACTTTGATGATAAAAGTAAAAACGGTTTCTTTCAAAAGAACAGATCATGATATGTCTCCATTTATGATGGATGCAGTAGAAAAGGTGGCAGATCATTTTAGTGTTCAAAGAGATAAAATATATGTTAAAGATTTTTTGCTGATTTTTAAAAGATCAAAGTTTTGGAAAGTTGACAATTTACAAGAAGATTTAAATATGTGGAAGAATAGTTTTATGAGAGATTATAAAGATAGAGTTAAGCTATCAGATATAATTGTAGATTCATTCATTCAATGTAAAACAAAAGATGAAATTGATAAATTACGAGGGGCTTTATTAGAAGCTATATTAATTGGTGCTAAAGGTGGATTCAATGGAATAGATTCTCGATCTGAAATGTCCCGAGGGTGGGGTGCTAGAGTCTTCTTACAAAAAAGTGAAAAAGGAGTAATTTATAACTGCACAGAACATAGAGAAGATACTTGTACTACTAGGTCAACCGTTGATTATGGTCAATGGAATGGATACCATGGTCAATTTTTTGAGTGTAAGGTTAGTCCGAAACGTATAGGTTGTAAAGAAGTAAGATACATGGAATTTCTAAAAAGTCAATTAAAATCTCATGATATTAGTCATGAAATTTTCTTTTTATGTGCAGAATCACAATTTAACGTTAAACTAAAATTAGAAGAGCATGGATTAGGCCCTTTATTTAAACCTTTAGGAAGAGAAGATATTAGTAATATGCTAGCGTAATTAAGTCCATTATTATGGGCTTTTTTATATTACCCACTTTTTCTACAATTTATCCCACTTCAATTCACCTTTTATCAATAAACATCTCACAGCTGCGCGAATATCCTCTTCGCTCTTTCCTGGTTTTCCTTTTCAATTGTTCAATGGAGGGATTTTTCCCAAAGCGGGTCATATTAAAAATAATCCGATACACTTTCCGTTCAAAATCGGTCATTGCAATTCAACTCCTGTAAGGATGATATACGAACGTAGATTCTGTTGTCAAAAAATCTGATTTGGGGACAGTTGGGGACGAATTGGGGACCAACTTGTTCATTTTTAGCCAAAACAGAAGATTTATTATCAGAAAGATTGGTCAGCAAACCTTATAAAATAAGGTTTCAAAATAAAACGTCCGTTCGTATCAGAAGATAATCACTACCTTGACAGGGTAGAGGTCGCTGGTTCGAGCCCAGTCGGAATCATCCACGGCGGTTAGAGGCGTTATATCAACGTTTCTAGCCGTTTTTTATTGCGTTGACTTAGTCGTATTAAGGCGCAGGGTAGCGGTTCTACCAACGACAAGGTAGCGGTTTTTATTTCGGTAACTTAACCGAAATGGAGGCGGTAGTATGTCCGCAAATAGAACAGGAAAACGCCTCAAAAAGGAACGTACTTTACGGAAGACTACGAGTAATCTCGATGTGCTCTACGGACTGAAGACAGTCTATCCTATTGAAAACATAGATAAAGCCCTTCTCATAAGAGAAGGGCTTTCTTTTATCTTGAGGGATTCAATGTGTTGTTTTATTTGTTCTGTAACTTGTTTAAGGCATTAGGAGGTCTACTATCAGGATTAGAGAGCCCTTTTTTTATTTTACTAATGTTTTTTGGATCACTCAGAACAGAACTATACTTTCCGACCTTTTCGGCAAGTGCTGTCTGACATGTTACTCAGATTTCACGCACTATATAAGCCCATCTCTTATGAGAAAGGCTTTCATATTTTGGTCTTCTGGGAAATTTGAATACCGGCTCGTAGAATAATGAATGTACTTAATCTTTGAATATCTCAGGAATTTTATTTCTCCATATTAATAATAGCTCTTTAAATTGGTCTGTTTCTATTGAGTTTTTATAAGGGTCATCGATCAAAAAAGGGTTTTCAACATCGGTAACATCTTTTTTTATCAATACACTTATCCCGTTTAAATCAATTTCAAAATCCTCATGTATCCCCTTTAAAACATTTTGAATGTATTCTATATACTCATCAGTTTGTTCTATTGTTGTAATATTTTCAATGAAGTCAGAGAAAAGACTGATTTCTTCTGGTAAAACTATTTTTATATCACCAAATGGATCTTTATCAAACCTGTATGAATATTTCATGTATCACGTTCACCTTTTAGATTATTTTTTATATAACGGATATGCTGTTGCTATTGTTCCGTCACTATTTAAATACATTTCAATTTTAATTCCTGTTGAAGTGATTCCCCTATACTTATTTGAACGTACTTGTTTTCTAGTATGATAAGCTTCGTCAATTGCTTTTAATACATCAGCGCGGTTCCATTCCCTTGGAAAGAAACTTGAATCCGCTATCTTTTTTACAGACCCGACTTCAACTTTCGCCATATACACTCCATTTTTGTCAGGTTTCTTTTCTGTACCTGGTATAATCTTCCCACCCATCATGCTTTCATGGTGGTAGCCAACTGCTTTACCGCGTTTATTAACTTCTCCATGATAAATATGTTTCATTGTACCGGCGGTATACTTGCTTTTTCCTGTACTAAAATTTGAAGTCACAGATTTACTGAGCTCACTCTCTTTTTGCTCTTCAATAATACTTTTCAACAAAGGCGTATTCTTCACATTGTGAGTATTTTCAATATCCTGTGCTATTCCGGCAAGCGCGGGTTGGTACTTATTTTTCGAAACGGAATTGATATAATTTTTTCCTTTTTCAATCCCGGTTTTTACATGTTTTGCAGCCGCTTTTTCACCGGCTTCCAAGACGTTATCCACTTTGGCGGCACCTGTTTTGGCGAGCTTGCTTGATACTTTTACAGCTGAGCCGGAACCTTTTAGTCCGACGATGCTCCCGATGGCGTAAGTGATGTAATGTGATCTAGAATACGCATCCCCGTTAACCATTTTATCATTCCATGAATCCACCAAGTTTGTCCATATGATTTTTGCGTAGGAGGGCGTGTTCAGCACAGTCGATATGGTTTTAGCGACTTTTTGTTCATCAGAGAGATGGTAAAAATCCCATGCGCCGACAGCGAGATCTTTGACGCCTGTTATGGTGTCTTTTCCCACATCATAAAGGCCGACGCCTATTCCTTTGACGATATCCCAAGCCGTTTCTCCGACTTCTTCTAGCTGTTTTGCTTGTTCGAGCTGCATCACATATTCCACCTGAGCGGGTTCAAGGTTTTCATAGCCGATCTTCTTCGCGATTTCCAAATACTCATCCGGATCGGTTACACCATCGGCCAGCTTTTTCTTCAGATCCTTGATTTCACGCTCTTTCGCCTCTTCCTTTTTAATCGTCAAATAAGCATCCGAATGTCTTGCAATCTCGCCTTTTTTCTTATGGATGTCGCTTTCACGGTATGCCTTGGCGTTGTAGTGAAGCGGCGTGGCGCTTTTTCCTTTGCCCGTGGCGTTTTGGAGCTGCTCAAAGTCGGCTTGGATGAACTGTTCGTTCGCTTCGGTTTCTGCGTATTCTTTCGTTAGATCGTGATCAAGCTTGCCGAGCTTATGTATCGTTTCGCTTCTTTTTTTGTCAGCTGAAGACAGCTTCTGATCTGTGCTTTCCGTTGAAAATAGATCAAGCGAGATGATGTCTTCGATCTCCCTGAGGATGGACCCCATGTCCTTTTTTTGCCCTTCCATAATCGCCTTTGATTTGCTGAGGGCGTGGGTGAGTTCATGCTCCAGAAATGATTCCTCCACATGCGAACTGGAAAGTCCGGCATCTTCGACCTTGCCGGGAAGGCTTGTGAGAAATGCGATTTTCATATCGATCAGATCAAGCCAGCTGTCTGTGACGCCGGCGTGGTCCTGGAAAAAGGCTTTGATGTTGTCGGCGCCCCGGCCTGAAAAGTCGCTGTCACCGAGGTCAGCCATACCTTGAAACGCTTTTTTTAGATTGACCATCTGGCCGCGCAGTTCTTTGTATTCACTCGCACGCTGTTTGGCGGCGGCGAGGAGGGTGGTTGCTTCGAAAACTCTCATGACCATATCCTTTCATACGAAATACTTTAACAAGATATTACCATGGAAGAATGAAGAAAAAGATCGCTGTGCGATTCAAAAGGGAAAAATGAATAGTTTGGCCTGAGTCTTTTTGCTTTTCCCTGAGTAATTAAACATTTAAGTAATGAGGGTTATCAGCTGGTAGCTTGCTTGGAATCACCCGGCAGCGTTTGAGGCCCCCTTGTTACTTTTGGAATGCTCAAGCCGATTAAAAAGGTTGGGACAGTCGCATTGTTTTTGCTCGGACATGTACAAGCTCTTAAAAAAGAATTAGAAGCCGGCCGGAAGAAGTATCGGCCGTATGATGAATGAATCCCTTCTCGTGACGAGGAGGGTTTTTGTTTTTAAGATGTATGGCCTGTCTGCTGGCATTTACGGGCCGAAAACAGCAACGAAACTTAAATCAGCATTGAAATAATAAAAGGCTGTTCTCTTTTGAAAGGAAGTCCTATGTTTGCCACTTAGTAATGAGGAGGTTTTTTAAAAAGATGTAAACATTTTCAAATCTTTCAATATATGATAATATCATCCTACAGAAAAAAAGACATACAGGCAGACCCGTACGTCAAAAAATAATTCATCTGTAGTTTATCATATTGCAGGGAGAAGTAAAATAATTATGTTCTACGGGTTGTCCTGAAAAGGAGGACCAAAATGACTAAAAGACCAGTAACAGTTTTGGGCTATGAATTATGTACACCTAAATTTACAGGAGAAAGTTGGGATGAAGATAGGTTCGATAATGAACTTTTTGAGACATATCTTAATTTAATTCTTGAAGTACCCCTAAAAGAAAGGGCCCTTAAGGTTAAGAAAGAAAATAAAATGATTAACCTTCTATCATTGAATCAGTCAGAAGATGCAGACTTTTTGGAAGGGGTTTTTTCTACAGCGAAATATGGTAAGGAGCAAACAATAATCGATGTACCAAATCAAGAAGAAGCTGGCATAAAAGAAAAAGATCATGGCGTACTAAATGAAGTTTATTTCCTTGTTCATAAAAAAACTGGATTATTTCTTATTGAGAAAGATTCAGAGGGAGTAGCAAGGGCTTCAATGATTAGGAGGTTTTTAAAGTTTCATAAAGAATTAATATATGACTATATCGCTAAATTTAATGCTCAATTCACTCCTATAAAAATCATGAAGTACAGCTTTATTAGAATAAATTCATTGCCGAGTAAAACATTTTTTGAAGAATTAGAAGAGTTTTCCACTATAAAGGATGCTTATTATTATAAAGATTTTGAGGCAGAAACAGGTAAAAAAAATAATGAAGCGGCTGACTTGTTTTATCACTACAAAGTCGCTAAAGAAGAAGGAGTAGAAGACATAACCCGTGTTAAAGTCTCCTTTGAGAATAAAGTTAAAAAGGGTTCTGTAAAACATGTAAAGAGTTTTTTTCAAAAGTTATACGAATCTCAAAATTATGATGGTATTGGTGTTAGTGGTCAACTGCGTTCCGGAAGACAAAGAACTATTGAATTGGAAAATATTCAAAAAGGGTATGACATCAGTGTGGAGCATCATGAAAATGGATCGCCTTCTCTTCAAGATTTATTTAACGAGATGGTTAAAAAATGTAAGAGAGATAATCCGATAGATTATAAGAAAGATATAGAACAATATAAGGGAGTGCTTATAAATGACAATGACACAGAGGAGGATCAGGCGGGTTAAAAAAGATAAAAGTGATAAATTAAACAGAGATTTGTGGGAAATAATTAAAGATTATAAGAGATACACAACAAAAAGCGAATGGAGATTTTATTTTATATCTATTTCTCTGACTTCATTAGTTATGTTTTCATTAATTGCGTGTTTTATTGACACTAATAAAAACCTTTTAAATTCAATTAATGAAATAACTACGGTTTCTCTGACGATTGTTGCAATATTGACAGGATTTAATACAACTTCTTTATCAGTTATTGCTTCAAGTAACAACAAGATTTTAAAATTTCTAAAGAGTAAAACATTAAAAAATAATGTATTAGATTCAAAAGACTCTATTTTAAAACAAATTTTAGTTTTCTTTTCATTTTCAATGATTTATGGACTCTTTATTTTGTTTATTGGAATCTTAATTATCTTGTTATTTAAATACTTATATAGTTTAGAAGAATTTCCGGAGTTTCTTGAGATGATGTTTGTTAAGGTGTCGGTACTATTATTTGGGTTCTTTTGGTTAGCTGCAATACTTTTCGCTTTAGTAACTTCTATAAGAAATGCTAGTTTGTTGTATAGGTATGTTCTTTTTATAGCTGATTATAACGAAGACAACTGATCAATTTTCCGCTGATCGATAACCTTTCGTTAAAATAGTTCATTTCGGTTTCAGTCCAATTGGAGTACGAACGACACGGCTCTTTTTTTAATTAGATTTGGGGACAGATGGGGACGAATTGGGGACCAACTTGTTCATTTTTAGCCAAAACAGAAGATTTATTATCAGAAAGACTGGCCAGCAAACCTCATAAAATAAGGTTTTAAAATAAAACGTCTGTTCGTATCAGAAGATAATCACTACCTTGACAGGGTAGAGGTCGCTGGTTCGAGCCCAGTCGGAATCATAGCCAAAACCCTTGCGTAGCAAGGGTTTTTTACTTTCTCTTAATATAGCCGGTTTATCAAATTCGCAAGTTGTTGGCAAACTGTTGGCGAACTTGATTTTTTGGCTCGAAATTTATTGTCCGTATCTCTTTTTAGGGTCAAAATTGTTGAAAAGTTCAGCTGGTGATGCCGTCAAGTAGATCCAAACCGCACTGTCGGTATTGCATTTCTATCCGGCCACAAACTTCGGTATCAATATAAAAAGGCCCTCTCATAAAATGGGGGCCTTCAGTGTTCTTTTAAATAGCTTCTTTTAGTTGTTCTATTACACTTTTCAACCATTCTATAGGTGGTAAGCCAATTGTCGGGAAATATATTTCTGCATTACACTTTATAATGTCTTCCTTTTCTTCTATAGTTAAATCGCTATTTAGAAACTCTTCGCAATACTTTACTGTAAATAGCAGACCTTCTTTACTAATTTCCTCAATAAATTCCTCTAAGGCATGCTCAGGGGATTGGATATCTTGATGAAATGTTGCACCTAAAAAATTTTCTAATTCATCTAAGAAATCATACCTTTCATCCATGATACTTCCTCTCTTTCTATTTGGTTGGATATCCTGTAAGGATAAAGTTACCGTTATTATCTTTTTTGAGTATAATTTTTGCGTTTGTAACGTTTTCTACTAGATCTGAATTTCTTGATACACTTCTGCCGATTATTTCTCCATCGCCCTTGTATCTTAACATTAATTTAGGTTTTTTAGGATCATCAATCCAATTTTCGATTTTCTTTATATTTTTTGGATCGTTTAAAACTGAATTAGCAATTCTTTCAGCGGTAGCCCTATCTTTAAAAGTAGATGAAGCTGTAATATGTGGGTTAGGATCAGTTTTCAGTCTTTCTATTAATTCTTTATCTGTTTTCCCAACATGTCTTTCTATAAGGTGTCCGCCTTTTGCTTCGTGAGCAGCTAAGCCACCGCCCGGTGCGAGAGGACTGCTGTCTCCTTGTTTAACACTATGTATGCCGTTATTGTCAGAAGTCACAGATTTACTGAGAACACTTTCTTTCTGATCTTCAATAATACTTTTCAATAAAGGCGTATTCTTCACATTGTGAGTATTTTCAATATCCTGTGCTATTCCGGCAAGCGCGGGTTCGTACTTGTTTTTCGAAACGGAATTAATATAGTCTTTTCCTTTTTCAATCCCGGTTTTCACATGTTTTGCAGCCGCTTTTTCACCGGCTTCCAAGACGTTATCCACTTTGGCGGCACCTGTTTTCGCGAGCTTGCTTGATACTTTTACAGCTGAGCCGGAACCTTTTAGTCCGACGATGCTCCCGATGGCGTAAGTGATGTAATGGGATCTTGAATACGCATCCCCGTTAACCATTTTATCATTCCATGAATCCGCCAGGTTTGTCCATATGATTTTTGCGTAGGAGGGCGTGTTCAATACAGCAGATATGGTTTTAGCGACTTTTTGTTCATCAGAGAGATGGTAAAAATCCCATGCGCCGACAGCGAGATCTTTGACGCCTGTTATGGTGTCTTTTCCCACATCATAAAGGCCGACGCCTATTCCTTTGACGATATCCCAAGCTGTTTCTCCGACTTCTTCGAGCTGTTTTGCTTGTTCGAGCTGCATCACATATTGCACCTGAGCGGGTTCAAGGTTTTCATAGCCGATCTTCTTCGCGATTTCCAAATACTCATCCGGATCGGTTACACCATCAGCCAGCTTTTTCTTCAGATCCTTGATTTCACGCTCTTTCGCCTCTTCCTTTTTAATCGTCAAATAAGCATCCGAATGTCTTGCAATCTCGCCTTTTTTCTTATGGATGTCGCTTTCACGGTACGCCTTGGCGTTGTAGTGAAGCGGCGTGGCGCTTTTTCCTTTGCCTGTGGCGTTTTGGAGCTGCTGAAAGTCGGCTTGGATGAACTGTTCGTTTGCTTTGGTTTCTGCGTATTCTTTCGTTAGATCGTGATCAAGCTTGCCGAGCTTATGTATCGTTTCGCTTCTTTTTTTGTCAGCTGAAGAGAGCTTCTGATCCGTGTTTTCGGTTGAAAACAGATCTAGCGAGATGATGTCTTCGATCTCTCCGAGGATGGAGCGCATGTCCTTTTTCTGCTCTTCCATAATCGCCTTTGATTTACTGAGGGCGTGGGTGAGCTCGTGCTCCAGAAATGATTCCTCCACATGCGAATTGGAAAGTCCGGCGTCTTCGACCTTGCCGGGAAGGCTTGTGAGAAATGCGATTTTCATATCGATCAGATCAAGCCAGCTGTCTGTGACGCCGGCGTGGTCCTTGAAAAAAGCTTTGATGTTATTTGCGCCCCGGCCTGAGAAATCATTGTCACCAAGATCAGCCATGCCTTGAAACGCTTTTTTCAGATTAACCATCTGGCCGCGCAGTTTTTTGTATTCACCCGCGCGCTGTTTGGCGGCGGCCAGGAGGGTGGTTGCTTCGAAAACTTTCATGACCATATCCTTTCATGCGAAATACTTCAACAAGATATTACCATGGAAGAATGAAGGAAAAGCCAAATAAGTATTTTGAAAGTGCAAAATGATTAATTTGTCCTGGGTAAATTTACTTATTTTAAGATCGGGAATTGGAGTAGAGTTAGCTTTGGGTTGAATCGGTTGTTAGAACATCATGTGACGCACCTCCTTTGAAAAGCATACACACATATTAGAGGGCTGAAATTCACCCGAATGAATTGGGATACGGCGGCCCAAACGGCTTTCCGCATGGAACCAACCTGGGCAACTGGTCAACAGCTTTAAAAACTTCATCTTAACAGGGAAGTGCGGCGGGCATTGGGAATATAAAGGAATATAGGCTTACAGCAATGAAGGATGTATGAAAATCCGTCAGACGGCGAAGGAAAGGCAATCTCCATGTGTTGTGACAGTTCGAATGCGGGTGTATGGAACTTCCCATTCATCCGAGTTATGTCAGAGGGACGAAAAGACTTTTTTTGAGGAGGAAGCGGAATGATTGAATTTACACGGCCATCGCCTATGAAGAAAACATGCACGATGCACCCGGGAAAGGAATCTGTCAGAGCGGTTTCGTTTACTGATTTTAACGGCAATTCTGTAACAGTAACCCTTTGTCAAATGTGTCTGGCTGAATTAAAAATGAAAGCCGCGACTGAATACAGGAGCATGACAGAGGAGCGGGCCAAACTGAATCGTTTCAAGATTGGTGATCATGTGTATTTAGAGCATTTGGGAGTCGTCAGCGAGATAAAAAACATGGAAGGCGTTCAAGTGGCAAACAGGACAGACGCAGACGGAGTCCGGAAGGCTACCCCTAAGGAAATCGCAGAATACAAAAAACAGGGGAAGCATTAATTAAAAAACTATTCAAGTCAATCATTCTATCAGCAGTACTTACGGAGAGCGGCGGCCGTTGCGCCGTCTGCCCGCCGCATGGTCCAGCTGGCAAAATGAATTCGGGTGGAGCGGCGGGGCGGCTCCGGCAAGAAATCAAACGCTGTATCACATGGGTTCTTCTCGAAATATCTGCCGGAAATTAAAATTTCAGCTGCTTTCCTAACTGTCACGGAAAACATCTCACAGGAAATATATTGACTTTCATCCTGTTTGTAATGTTAATTAGAAGATGTATACAAAAACATTATAATGAGGAGGTCTGGATGTGAAAAATAAAACGAGAATACAAGTTGGACTATGCATTGGACTTTTATGTTTAAGCTTTACCGGTTTCAATCCTTTATTCGGCTCAGCGCATGCTGAAGCGAAGTCTATAGAAAACACAAAAATGACAAGCTGTATAACGGATCAAAAATTTGTTCAGCTTGAGAAAAAATTTGATGCCAGGCTTGGGGTTTATGCGATTGATACGGGGTCAAACAAGACAATCGCCTATCGGCCGAATGAGCGGTTTGCTTACGCATCAACTTATAAAGTTCTGGCCGCGGCTGCTGTTCTGAAGAAAAGCTCAAATGAAAAACTTAATGCCATCATCCGCTACAGCAAAGACGATTTAGTTACATATTCTCCAATCACAGAAAAACACCTGGATACAGGCATGAGCCTGAAAGAAATCTCAGAAGCCGCTGTCCGTTACAGCGATAATACCGCCGGGAACCTATTACTGCAGCAGCTTGGCGGCCCTAAAGGTTTCGAAAAATCACTGAAACAGATTGGGGATCATGTAACGAAAGCGGATCGATTCGAGACGGATCTAAACTCTGCGATTCCCGGGGATCGTCGTGACACAAGCACAGCAAAGGCACTGGCAACCGATCTTAAAGCGTTCACTTTGGGTAACACTCTCACGACTGACAAGCGCACGATCTTAACGGATTGGATGCGGGGCAACGCTACCGGCGATGAACTGATTCGGGCAGGCGCTCCTGCAGGATGGGAAGTCGGCGATAAATCCGGAGCCGGAAGTTACGGGACGCGAAACGACATTGCCATCGTTTGGCCGCCTGACAGAGCTCCGATTGTTTTGGCAATCCTGTCAAACCGATTTACGGAAGATGCCGATTATCATAATGCTCTTATCGCTGAGGCTGCAAAAGTCGCTCTTCATGATCTTAAATAAACATTGCCGTTCATTTTTTATGAACGATTTTTTTATATGTTGAGAATGCGGTATGCCGGTTTCGATGTTATAATGTAAAGCCATAAAATGATGGGAAGAGGGGGAGTTTCGATGCATTACATAACGGCATGCTTAAAAATCATCAGCGATAAAGACCTTAATGAAATAATGAAGGAATTCAAAAAACTTGAGGAAGAAACGAACAAAGAAGAAGGCTGTATTCAGTTCCATGCTCATCCGCTTGAACCATCAGAACGCAAAATTATGCTTTGGGAGATTTGGGAAAACGAAGAAGCTGTTAAAGTCCATTTTACGAAAAAACACACAAAAGACGTTCAAAAACAAGAATTAACGGAAGTAGAATGGTTAATGAAAAGCAATGTGAATAAGTAAAAGGCTTTGTCTGTTGTTGGCCGACTCTGCCGGCAACAATCATCAGTTTCATTCATTAAAACCCTTGCTGCGCAAGGGTTTTTTACTTTGAAAAGTTCTTTATATCGCAGTCTTTTTATGGGTAAGGAACAGACTTGGAATGAAGATGGCCGCAAGGATGATGACGGATACTAAGAATCCGGCATGGTAGCCTTTTAAACTGTTCGGAATCGTTGGCTGCAATCCTTGTATGACAGTTGCGGTAACGGTTGCGATCACAGCTGACCCAAAGCTGGAACCGAGGTTTTCAATCATATGAATACCGACACCTGCTTCCGGAAGCCGTTTGCTGTCAAGACCTGTATAAGCGTCACTCATTAATGGGAGCATAATTCCTCCAAAACTGGTGCCGCGGATAAATAATACGACGGAAATCCAAATCATACTTGTGTTATCGGTGATAAAAATAAGGGGGATAGATCCGATCAGCGAAAGAACAAGACTGACCGTAACCACGTATTTCGCACCGATCTTATCAATCATTTTTCCGATCAGCGGACGAGTCACGAGCATTCCGACTCCTTGAGGGATTAAAGCGAGTGCTGCTCCGACTGCCGTGAACTGACGAATGTTTTGAAAAAACAGCGGAAGTATTAACATCGGCCCCATGATGGCAATATTCGCTAAGAACAACCCAATTGAAGAAGCTAAGAAGCTCTTGTTTGCAAACAAATTCATAGGCAGCACGGTTTGGTTTTTCTTGATCAGATTATATACAAGATAAATGACTGCTGAAACAAGACCGATGCCCGCCCATAAAATGGTGTCGCTATTGTTAAATGATGCATGATCCGCCGCTTTCGTAATACCGTACATCAATGCCGCGCTCATTAATGACAAATTGATAATCCCGAAAATATCGAGTTTACGATCTTTGTTGAATGGTTCAAAGTCTGGAATGGTTTTCATCATAAGCGGTGCGGCAATCAAAGTGATGAACACGTTGATGTAAAAAATCCAATGCCATGAAGCGCCTTGGACGATGAAGCCTCCGATGACAGGTCCTAAGATCGGGCCGAAGATCATAGGGGTGCTGACAATTGCCATCACTTTTCCCAGGTTTTCCGGACCTGCCGTTTTAACCAAGAGTGTTGACATAAGCGGAGTGATAATGCCGGCGCTGAATCCTTGAAGCAAACGGAAGAAGATGAAGCTGGAAACGTCACGGCTCATTCCCGCAAAAACAGAAATGACACCAAAGGCGATGACTGAGCCGATGAAGATTTTCTTACCGTTATATTTATTCATAAGCCAGCCGGATACGGGTACTGCAATCGCAAGTGCTAACATATAGCCTGTAACGGACCACTGAATGGTATCCAATGTTGTGTTGAAGTCTTTGGTCAGTTTGGCGATGGCGATGTTTACCATCGTAGAGTCAAGCATTGGAGCAATTGCTCCCAGTGCAATAGCCCAGGCGGCTGTGAGAACTTCTTTTGGCAGCCGAAGTTCCTTTCTTTTATGTGTTGACATATTATTCCCCTCTCAAAATTGCTGTATTTGTTTCCTTGTCAACAAAATAATAGAGTGATTTTGTTTCTTTGTCAACAATAAGAGGGATATAAAAAGGCAGCCCGTTTTCATGGAGCGGGGCTGCCTATGGTTTTATTCATATTTATTCCGATTTCATGTCTGCACCAAGTTTCTTTATTTCTGAATCCAAATGCCTGCTGTATGTTTCCACGAAGCTCAGCATTGTGTCAAATTGTTCATCGGTTACTTGTTCAAACACGATTTTGTCCCGTTCTTGAAACTCTTTGTGCAATTCCTCGTGAATTTTATAAATGACTTTTCCTTGCTCGGTAAGCCTGAAATAGATTTCTTTCTTGTTAAGCGGCTTCTGATAGCTTTCGATAAGGCCTTTGTTGATAAGCTTCTTCGTTAATTTACTTATAGCGCCTCTTGTCATATAAAGGGACTCCGCAAGTTTTGTCACATTGGCGTCTTCAATTTTTTCGATGAATTCGATGCAATGCACTTCAGAAGGTTTATGCCCCTTAAGGCTTTCTTCCATCTTCAGTCTATTCAGCCACACCATCTTGTTAAAAAAGTCCCTGAAATCCGTGAGGAGCTGTTCTTTTTTGTCCATGGCCCGTCCTCCTGCTTGGTGGTGCTTACACAATATTATAAAATGTTTGTTTCTTTTTCAACAATCGTAAAGTTATTATTTAGGAACTGAGAGATAGTGCGCAGAAATAAGAAGGAGGGGGAACAGAAGAAGTATTCTATTTAAAAAGCGGCTTTTTAACCGAAACGTGGTTTTTCGGGTATGTTTCTTTTCGTATTCGTTACTTGCTCTTTTTCATAACAGGCCAACTCTGCAGCCTTACAAAAAAGCAGGCTGCGAAAAGAGCCTGCTTTAGAATTGCATCAATCATTTTCCTGTTGCGGCGTCATGAAAAGCGTCAATTGCGGTTGTGTATTTCAAGACGTTTTTAGACACTTTGGCGGTTGCGCCTAATGGATACGCGTCTGACAGAACGCTGGAGTGAGCTTCGGGTTCCCAGTAAAATACGCCGGTTCCTTTGCCGTTCGGAACGGCTTTCACCAGTTTTATGGTGTCTTTTATGGTCCAGTAGGAATCTTTCGGATTATTTTCATCTCCGCCCAGTTCAACCACCATGACTTCCTTGTTATAGCGTGAGGCGATGTCATTCAAATTAGATGATAAATGGCCGGTGAGCTCCCAGTACGGCTTACCTTCCCAATAGGGATAGAACGAAACACCGATGATGTCGGTTTTTCCTCCGTTTTTAAAGAATTGATCAAACCACCATCTGAATAGGCTGTTGTCCGTGCCGTGTGCCAAATGGCTGATGACCTTGGTGGCCGGGCTGACGGATTTCACGGCGTCATAGCCTTTGTTCAGTAAGCCGGTCAATTTGCTGAAATCGCTCGTGCTGCCGTCGGGCAGTAAAATTCCTGAATTCATTTCATTTCCTACTTGCACCCAATCAGGGGAGATGCCGTGATTTTTAAGTTCTTTCATGACATCGTACGTATGGTTATACACGGCTGCCTGCAGCTGGCTGTTTGAATAGCCGGTCCATTGGTTCGGCTTGATCTGGTGGCCGGGATCAGCGAACACGTCACTGTAATGGAAGTCAACCATTACTTTCATTCCTAACGCTTTTGCCCTTTTGGCCGCCGCAAGTACGCCCGCTTTGTCACTATAGCCGAGCATGGTCCATGTTGTGCCGTCTTTCAGCCAATAATAGCTGCTTGGCGGATTCACAAACACTCTCAGTCTCACGGCATTTATTCCGTGATCTTTAAGGATCTGCAAGGCATCTTTCTGTTTCCCGCCGTCATCCAGCCAGCGTACACCTTCATCCTCCATTTGTTTCAGCCATCCTATATCAGCGCCATAGGCAAACGGGGCATCCGCTTTTGCTTTAGGAGACTTCTCAAAGAATGTAAAAGCAGTGAAAATGAGAGAAAGACAGATTGCGTTTACAAATACACGTTTCAATCGGTTTTTGAACATCACAATACCTCCTGATAAAAAAGATTGTTGATTGATTTCACTCTGAATGTTTCAGCTGCCATTCTCCAATAACGTCGTGAAACGCTGAAACGCCTGAATTCCTTCGGGTGTCATTTTAAAAACGCCTGCATCGGTCAGCGCGCGTAAAAATACATTCGCGGTTTCTTTTTGTAAAACAGCGGCTGCATTTTCCGGTGTCACGTCTTTATCCGCTTTGATGTTTTCAGCCCACGGAAGATGAATGTCCTTGATGTCATGAGGTTCATTCAGTAAATACTTTTTCACTTCTGCCAGCTCACCTTTCAGGCGGGGAGGTAAAACGGCGAGCCCCATCACTTCAATCAGACCGATATTTTCTTTTTTGATGTGATGGACATCCTGATGCGGGTGAAAAATGCCATCCGGATAATCTTCGGAGGTGCGGTTGTTTCTGAGAGCGAGATCGATTTCAAAATCCGTTCCCCTGCGTCTGGCAATCGGGGTGACGGTATTATGGGGTTCATTTGTCTTCGCGATGATGCTGACGGTTTCGTCTGAATATTCCTGCCACTTTTCAAAAACATACGCAGCGGCATCTGTCAGCAAATCCGGATCTTTTGCGCGAAGGCGGATCACTGATACCGGCCACTTTACGGCTTCGGCCTGAACGTCTGGAAAATGACGCAGATGAAAAGGGTAGAGGGAACCCGCTTTTGCCATCGGAAACTCATGGGCGCCGCCTTGATAATGATCGTGTGAAAGAATGGAACCTCCTACGATCGGCAAGTCTGCGTTTGATCCCGCAAAATAATGTGGGAAGATTTCCGTAATGGCCAGAAGCCTTCTGAAGCTGTCACAGCTGATGTTCATCGGCTTGTGCACGCTTGAAAGAAAGATGGCATGCTCGCTGTAATACGCATAAGGAGAGTATTGAAACCCCCACTGTTCTCCCGCTAAGTCAAGCCTGATGATGCGGTGGTTTGAACGGGCGGGGTGATGCGGTGTTCCGGCGTACCCCTCGTTTTCCATACAGAGCAGGCATTTCGGATACCGGTTTTCCGGACTGTTTTTTACCGCGGCGATGTCTTTGGGGTCTTTTTCCGGTTTTGATAGATTAATGGTGATGTCCAATTCCCCAAAAGGTGTTATTGAGCGGTACACGATATTTTTTCGAATGGCCCGCGTCTTAATATAGTCGTTGTTTTGGCTCAGTCGGTAAAAATAATCTGTTGCTTTTTTCGGGCAATCTGATAACAATTCGCTGAAGGCGGCATTGATCAGAGAAGGGGCCGGTGTGATCACGTCCATGATTCTGCTTCCCAGCATGTCTCTTTCAGCAGGCGTATCGTTTATGATTGACCGTTTTACCGCGTCTTTCACCATTTCGTCCACATAGTGAAGCCTGTTTTGTTTCTTGATATGTTTCGGTTCTGCATAATCCGTCAGTCCGAGCAGATCGAGAAGTCTGTTTCTTGTATAAATCACATCTGTTTCATTTATGTCGCCTAAGACAGTGCTTTCTTTCAGAAACCCTGCCACTGATTCAAAAACGTCAATGACCGCCGCCTCCATTTCATTTGTCCTTGTATCCGTTAGGATGATGCCGATGCCAATTCCATGCTGACGCAATGATTTCCGATATGTCCGTTTGTTTCGGATTCCAGCCGAGAATGTTCCGCGCTTTATCGCCGGAAGCGATGAGGGCGCTTGGATCACCGGGTCTTCTTGCGGCCGCTCTTACTTTTATGTCTCTTTCGGTCACTTGCCGGGCCGCTTCCGCCATTTCTGATACGGAAAACCCGCTGCTTGATCCTAAATTGAAAATGCCGCTGTCTCCGCCGTTTTGCAAATATTCCAGAGCGAGAATATGGGCATCGATTAAATCGGAAACATGAACATAATCGCGGATGCACGTGCCGTCTTTTGTATCATAGTCAGTGCCGAATATCAAAACCTCCTCGCGCTGACCGAGCGCCGTTTGTAAAAGGATAGGGATAAGGTGGGTTTCCGGATGATGATCTTCTCCGATGGAACCGTCCGTTTTCGCGCCGGCAACGTTAAAATACCGGAGCGAGACATATTTTATGCCGCAGGCGGTTTCACACCACTTCAGCATTTTTTCTGCCATGAGTTTTGATTCGCCGTATGCGCTTTCCGGCTTTTCCGGCATGTCTTCTGTGATGGGCGCTTTTTCAGGTTCGCCGTAAACAGCGGCGGATGAAGAAAACACAATGTGTTTCACCCCGAATTCCTGCATGGCCTCCAGCGTAATTTGCGTACCGTACACATTATTATTGAAATATGAAAGAGGGTCTTTCATTGATTCGCCGACAAGGGATTGAGCGGCAAAATGGAGAACGCCCGTTACGTTCTCCTTCGCAAACACAGAGCGAAGAAACGGTTTGTCACGGATATCTCCATGGTAAAAAACGGCTTTTTCATGAACGGCTTTCCGGTGGCCTGTCTGGAGATTATCCACAGCTATCGTTTTAAATCCTTTGTTTACTAATTGATCAACCGCATGAGAACCGATATAGCCGGCTCCGCCGAGAACGAGAATCGCCATGATTTATTTTCCCCTCCATTCAGCCGCGCCATCGCTTATATCCGCGATGTAGAAAGAAGCTTCAAGACCTGTCCTGCTGCGGTAGTGAGATGAAACGGCCCGGATAAAGCCGGCGGTTTCTTCACTTTCCACAATGGCTATGGCGCAGCCGCCGAACCCCGCGCCCGTCATCCGCGCTCCGAGTGCTCCTTCTTTCCAGGCTGCTTCAGCCAGCGCGTCTAATTCGTCACCGGTCACTTCGTAGTCATCACGTAAAGAACGGTGCGACGCATTCATCAGCTCCCCGAACGTTTTCAAATCATTCGATTTGAGAGCTTCCGCCGCTGAGAGGGTCCGCTCGTTTTCATTGACCGCGTGCCGGGCTCTTTTACGCAAAGTTTCACGGGAGAGAAGAGGTTCGAGTTCGTTGAATTCTTCTCCCGTCAATTCCGCAAGTGATGCGATATTTTGATATTGCCGCAGTTCCGTGAGAGCCGCGTCGCATTCGCTGCGGCGTTCATTATACTTTGAAGCCGCCAGCTCCCGGCGCTTGTTCGTATTCATAATGACGATTTTATATCCGTTAAAAGCAGCCGGAATCATTTCGTGCTCAAGCTTATCGCAGTTTAACAGAATGGCCATGTTCTTTTTGCCTTTTTGCACTGCGAATTGATCCATAATCCCTGAATTCACGCCGATAAATTCATTTTCGACTCTTTTTCCGATAAGCGCCAGTTCAGTATCGGAAACATCCAGGCTGAATAACTTTCTTAAAATGGAACCGGTTAACATTTCAATGGAAGCAGAGGAGCTTAAACCGGCTCCGTTTGGAATCGTACCGTGAAAAAGAATATCCATTCCGCTGTCTATTTGGCCGCCGGCTTCAAGAAGGTAATGGACCATCCCCTTCGGATAATTGGCCCAGCCGTCTTCTTTTTTGTATGCAGTGGCGGAAAGATCAAGGCAGACAATGCCGCTGTCAGGAAAGTTTTCTGAGTATAACCGGATCTGGTGATCTTCGCGTTTTGCGCATACGGCATATGTTCCGATCGTGATCGCGCATGGAAGAACGTGACCGCCTATATAATCCGTATGTTCCCCGATCAGGTTGATCCGGCCGGGTGCGAAAAACAGTTCTCCGTTACTTCTCTTGAAAATGTCTTCGAATCTTGATTTCAAAAGTTTGGCATCCATGGTAAACCTCCGATTCTATTTTGAGGTATGCTCCAGTATGAACTGAATGGCTTTTTGTGAATTTCTGGTGAGACTGATATATTCCGCTCCTTTCGTTGCGACGAGTTTCACATGCAGGCGGTCCGCATCTTCTTTAATGTCATCATAATAAGAGCCGACTTGCGGAGCCAAAATGATCATATCGAAGTCTTTCATGATGTCGTAATGGGATCCGTAGGCGCCTGCTGAGGCGGTGATCGGCACGTTGTATTCTTCGGCTCCTTCTGTCAGTGCGTTCGCAAGCATAGCGCTCGTTCCCGCTCCGGCGCACAGCACTAACACATTGGTGCCGTGTTCCAAGGCGGATGAGGATTCCTGAAAATTTGTGCTGATGACGGAAGCCGCGTCTTCTGAGGCGCCGGCTATTACGGGCTGTATCTCCCGGGATTTTTGCGGCGCGGTTTCAGGCTCGGTGTGTTGGGTTTCTTCCGCCGCTAATACTTTGTCATAAGCTTTACAGAATGGCAGGTATATCAGGAAATCGACAATGATTAATACAGCTGTCAGAACAAAAGCCGAGAGCCCCATGCCGGTTCCGAGAATCAAGCCGGCGGGCGCCGGGGTGGCCCACGGAAGAACATACATAAAACTGTTCATTCCGATGACATCCACGAAAAATTTAAACAGACAGACATTCACCATCGGCGTTACAACAAACGGAATGAAAAAATAAGGATTTAAAATGATCGGCGCAGCAAAGAGAAGAGGTTCGTTTACTGCGAAAGACACCGGAACTGCGGATGCTTTTCCGACTGCTTTCAATTGCTTGGATTTTGCGAAAAGCAGAAAGATAAACGGAACAACAAGGGTTGCGCCGGTTCCTCCCATTGTGCCGACGAAGTTCCCGAGTCCGACGGTCAGCACGTTGGACGCCTGCTCACCGGCATTATGAAGCTGCAGGTTCGCCTCCACATTTGCGTAAATAATAGCTGCGATGGCCGGCTCCACAATAGATGGTCCGTGAACGCCGACAAACCAGAACAGCGCCATCATTCCCCAAATGACACAAATCCCGAGATAACCGTCTGCGGCGGTAAAAAACGGCGATAAGAGAGAGGAGAGAGCCTCTGCAAAAGATACGTTCAGCGTATTCCTGATCAATAAATCAACGATCACCATGGCCAAAACGGAAAAAGCGAACGGAAAAACATCTTTAAATGTTTGTGAAATGGTACCCGGCACTTCTTTGGGCATTTTAATCGTAATATTTTTCAGCACGCAGAATCTGTAAACGTTCACCGTTATGAAAGCGGATACAAAAGCGGCTAAAAGACCTTTTGTGCCGAGATATTCCGTGGAGAACCCGCCGTCGATTTGAGTGACGCTTAAAATGAGAAACCCGACGACTGAAGCAAGCATCGCTGAAACGGGGTTGATCCCTTTGTTTTTCGGCATTTTTCGGTTTATTGATTCACTCAGGCACTTCGCACTTGTTGCCGCAACGATCAGGCCGAGGGTGCCCATTGAATAGTTATAAACTTTCCAAAGCCATTCAGAAACACTTTTAGGCCAAGTGAAACCCAACACTTCCGGCACAGCGGCGGTGAGGATGAAAATGCTGGCGAATAAAATAACCGGCATGGCAGTTAAGAAGCCGTCGCGGATCGCGCCTAAATAAATGTTTCTTGAGATTTTTTCAAAAAACGGTTTTCCCTTTTCGATTTGCTTGATGATACCGTTCATTTTTCCACTCCTTATCGGCGGCTTCGGTAGAGTTCTATAAAATCCTGAATAAGATCACGGAGCAAAAGGGTTGTCATCAAGTGGTCCTGACCGTGAACGAAAATAAACCCTAATTCCATGTCCTTGCCGTCAGCTTCTTCAGCTAACATTTTCGTTTGCGCATTGTGGGCGAGGGTTAAATTTTCATCGGCGCTTTTCAATGCTGCTTCCGTGTTTTCGAAGTTTCCGGCACGGACTTCTTTCAGGACTTTCAATAAAGTGCTTCTGGCGTCGCCGGCATAGGCGACGATTTCAAAACCGAGCATCTGCAATTCTTCCTTTGTCATGAAAAAACCTCCTAAAGATGGCACACATGATGAAAAGAGATTCTTTTCACCATGTATGATCGTTAAATGATTGTTTTTGTTTCACTTACAAGTTTGTACCAGTAGGCCGATTCTTTCGGATACCGTTTTTGGGTGTCGAAGTCGACGTAAAAAAGACCGTAACGTTTGTTGTAGCCGTTGGTCCATGAAAATAAATCCATTAAGGACCATAAGAAGTACCCCTTTACATTGACTCCGTCGGTAATCGCTTTACTGACGGCTTCTAAATATACTTTTAAATAGTCGATTCTTGCCTTATCCATAATGATGCCGTCTTCAAACTCATCTTTATAGCCCATGCCGTTTTCGGTAATGTAAATTTTGTTATATTGCGGATAGTCCCGTTTGATGCGCATCAGCATGTCATACATGCCTTCAGGATAAATGAGCCAGTCCCAATCGGTCCGCTTCAGGCCTTCTTTGTAAATTCGTTCGCCGATTCCTTTTACTTTATAGACCGAAGTGCCCTTATCGCCCGTTCCGTTATGGTGAATAACGGTTTCTCCGTCGTACGCTTTGACGAAATGGCATTGATAATGATTGATGCCGAGATAATCATTGCGCGTCGAGGCTTTTTTCATCACGTCAAAGTCACTGTCTGAAAACTCGTATGAAGCGCCGTTTGCCTCACAGATTTCATCCAGAGCACGCATGGTTTCCTCAGAATAATAGCCAAGGTAGGTGGCATCGAGGAGGAATCTCACTGATAACGCGTCATCCAGAAAACAGGCGTGGCGGTCTTCTTCTGTGCCGCTGGCGGGATATTTTGTTTCCAATGAGTGGACGACCCCGATTTCTCCCGGATAACCGCCGTCTTTAAAAAGATTGACGGTCATCGCATGCGCTACCATCATGTGATGGAGGCATTGAATGACTTTTGTGATATCACTTTTAATAGATGGCGGGAAAACCCCGAGTAAATACTGGTTGGTGGCTGTGGGATAAATTTCGTTAAACGTGCTCCAATATCTGATTTCGCTGAATTCTTTAAAGCAAAACTCCGCATAGCTGACGAACGCTTCTATTGCAGCGCGGTTGAGGAAATCTCCCTGATCAAATAATCCTTTCGGTGTATCGAAATGATGCAGCGTGACAAAAGGGGTGACGTTGCGTTTATGGCACTCTGAGAAAATACGATGATAGTAATCCACACCTTCCTGATTGATTTTGCCCGTGCCGTCGGGGAAAATTCTCGTCCAGGCTATAGAAAGGCGGATGCCGTTTATTCCGAATTTTTCACATAGTTTAATATCTTCCGGAAACTGGCGGTAAAAATCACTTGCCGGATCAGGGCTGAATCTTCCCTGTTTTTCAAGAAATTCATCCCAGGCCACAGGCCCTTTGCCGCCTTCTTTTGTGGCGCCTTCCGCTTGATATGCCGCAGTCGCTCCGCCGAAAATAAAGTCATGAGGTAATTTGAGCATTACTGAATCCTCCTTCGCCAATGTGTGAATTGTAGTTTGTTAATGTTTGTAATTGTTATCTTTTGTTTAATAGTAAACGCATACATTTTTGTTGTCAATAGCTTCATAAAGAAATAACATCTGTATTTATAGGGGTTATGTAAGTTTGTCGTTGTTTTTTATGTTGATTGTGTTGTTTATTAGTGTTTGTTTTTGTTGACCGGATTGCCGCAGTATGTTAGATTGTGTGTAAAGTTGAGGGGATGATTGAACATGTTAAAAAAAGAGCGGCTTTTAAAAATCATCGATATTGTAAACTCGCGGGGGTTTATTACGGTGAGTGATATTATCGATGAACTGGAAGTTTCTGATATGACAGTGAGAAGAGATCTGGACGAGCTGGATAAGGCCGGAAAAATCGTACGTATTCACGGAGGCGCACAGAGCATATCTTATTCCATTGATCACGAATTATCGCATAATGAAAAACTGGGTGTTCAAATGGAGGAGAAGGGGAAGATCGCGGAACTCGCAGCTTCCTATGTAAATGACGGCGATACCGTTTTTTTAGGGCCCGGCACGACGATTGAACTTTTAGCGAAACACCTGCTGCATAAGCGAATCAGGATTATCACAAACAACTATCCCGTATTTGATATTTTGAAACATGGCGACATTGCGGATACCATCCTGATTGGAGGCGACTTCCGAAAAAATACCGGTGCCTTCGTCGGCCCCATCGTGAACGGCAATCTGCAGAAATTCAATTTTACGAAGGCTTTCATCAGCGCCAACGGCATACATAATGATGAGATTTCTTCTTACAGCATTGAAGAAGGGGAAGCTCACCAAATCGCGCTGAATAATTCGCGGACGAAATTTTTGCTGGCGGATAATAAAAAATTCAACCGGGAAGATTTTTACGTGTTCTATAACTTGCACGATATGGACTATCTGATTACGGATGATAAAGTCATGAAAGATGTTCAAATTCATTACGAGCAATATGTAGATGTCAAAATCGCAAAAAAATAAAAAAGGCGGGCGGTTCGATGAAAGGGGTTATTTTTGATTTCAACGGCACGATGTTTCAAGATTCGCATCTGCACGAAAAAGCATGGTTTTTCATGGTGAAAAAATACGCGCCGAAAACCATTTCTGATGAAGACATTTTCGTTAACATTCACGGGAGAACAAACAGTGAAATCCTGACGTATTTTATTTCCGGCGATTTAACAAATGAAGAAATCAAGAAGCTGTCTTTTGAAAAAGAAGCCTACTACAGAGAATTATGCCTTGAAAACAAAGACGAGTTAAAGCTGACGAAGGGACTGACCGGCGTATTGAACCATCTGAAAAAATCGGAAACACCGATGACCATCGCCACGGCTACGGTAAAGGAAAATGTCGAGTTTTACTTTGACGTTTTTCATTTGGATCAGTGGTTTGATTTTGACAAAGTCACGTTTGATGACGGGAGCTTCCCGGGAAAACCGGCGCCGGATATTTTTCTCATCGCATCGGAAAAATTAGGCCTCAAACCTGAAGAATGCTTAGTCATTGAAGATGCCTTTTCGGGGCTCACAGCGGCGAAAAAAGCAGGTGCGGGCAAGATTATGGCCATTGACCCGCTCGGAAAAAACCGCGCGTTATTTGAAGAAAAACAGCTGGCGGGTGACGGGATACTGACAGACTTCACCTCGTTTTTTGAGGTGATTGCCGGACATTCGGTTTGAGAGATGCAGTTGGATTGAGAGTGCTTTATGTAAGATCTTTTGATGCTATATCCGAAAATTAGGATGTTAAAAAACGCTCCCTATTCATATATGCAACAGAAACCGAAGTTTTTGATGGGGTATTCTTTAGTTGGCGGTCAAACTAAAGAAGTGGTTCAAGGACATAACAGAAGGAGTGTGCTAAATGAATATATTTAGAATAAGAATCTGATTTGGATAGGTGGAATCGCAAAAAAATTTAGGAGCTTTGCAAAACATTTCAACAGCTGTTCTTAATAATAGGGTTTACAGTGTTGAAGGTAGAAAAAGTCCTATTTAGCAAGCCCTCTTTTTTAAAAAGAGGGCTTTTTTTATGAGGTGTCTATTCTTTTTCAGTTGCGCTTTTGTTTTTGTATAATGATTTTCTCATTGAAGGCGGCATTTTTGGATCAGAAAGGTGTTCGCCTTAATTGAAATATTGGCTGAATTTATAGATTCGCAGAGATAAGGGAGTCGTAAAAGATATGCCGTTTGCGGATTTCAGCCTGTCTTTTGAGAAGGATCATTCTTCAATGACGCTTATTTCCCCCGTGCCGAAAAAAAGTGAAACACGTTCTCCTCGCTTTTCATAGGTTTTGATAAGTCCTTCCTGCCCTTTAAGTTTCCAGCCTTTTTCGGCTATTTCCAATTGGTATAAACCGCTCGGACCTTCTTCTTCTTTTGCGAAACGGTATGTATAGTTTGAAACGTAATTTCCTTTTTCATATTCCTTTGTTTTAGTGTGCATAGCGAATAATGGCACCGGGAAATCAGGGTGAGAAACAGCTGCTTTATATCCTCCCAAAATAAATAAGCTAAATAACAATAATATAAAAAACCACAGAATATATTTCATAAAACCTCCTTATGTCAATTAGTCGGTGCATTTTAAAAAAAGATACACCGCATGATTGGGTTATAAAAGCGGGTAAGAAGATAAGGAAAGGAGAGAGACGGATGGAACTTGATTTTGTGATTCGTCTGGCGGTTGCGGGTCTGCTTGGGGCTCTTATTGGATTGGAGAGAGAATTCAGGGCAAAGGAAGCCGGTTTGAGGACGCATTTTTTAGTGGCCGTCGGCAGCGCCTTGATGATGATCGTTTCCAAATACGGCTTTTTTGATTTGTTATCCAACAGCCATACGTCCTTTGATCCGAGCCGGGTGGCGGCGCAGGTCGTCAGCGGCGTCGGATTTTTAGGAGCCGGCACGATTATTTTGCAGCGGCATGTCGTGCGGGGGCTTACGACGGCCGCGGGGATTTGGGCTACGTCGGGGATCGGGCTGACGATCGGGGCAGGTATGTATGTCATTGGCATCAGCGGCACGATTTTGGCGTTAATCGGGCTTGAACTGTTAAATTTTCTGTTTAAACCGGCGGCGCATTCTTTGTCTGTCAGTTTCAGGATTGAAGAGAAAGCCGTCATGCATGATATTTTAACTTCTCTTGAGGAAAAAGGAATTCTGATTACGTCCTATGAATTGAATAAGGCGGTGCTTGAAGTGAAGGGAAGGGTGAAAAGCAAAAGCGGGAAAGCAGCGGTAATGGAGAAAGTTCAAGCCCTCCCGTATATCCTGTCGGTCAAAGTTGAATAGCAGACAGGGAGAAGCCTCCTGTCTGCAGTCATTTCTTTTCAAACATTAATACCAAGGATAGAACGGGATATACGGCCGCGGATAGTATGGATACGGTCTGGGGAAATAATAAGGCGGCCGCGGGTAGTATGGATATGGTCTAGGGTAATAATAAGGCGGCCGCGGATAATGATATGGCACCCGTTCCTGGCTCTCGGCTGTGTATTCATGATCGAAAGGATCGTACAAGAGGAAAACCTCCTTTTCAAATGTTGGTTCCGTTTACCTTATTCCTGTATGCCCGGTACGGTGTATGTACAATGGGCAAAAAAAAAAGACGCCGGTTATCATCCGACATCTTTTTTACACTTTCACATCAATTGAATGTCCGGCAGTCGGGTGCTGGGACGGCAGCATTTTCACTGTTTCTTCCGCCGCAGTCTGTGCATGGCAGGACCGTTTTTGTTAAAGCGATATTTACATTCTGCGCCAGAGATGCCTGATGCATTGCGATTGATAACGCAGGGATATCCATAGCTTCCACCTCCTTATCCCTTCATATCGGCGGCGTGCTCCGATTATGAAGAGGGCTGGCGGTTTCTTTTTACGGCCCATTCTAAAAGTGCGGCAGCGCATACCCCGAGGGTATAGGCGAAAATGTCACTCCAGACAAATTGCCAGCCGAGGATCAGCCCGCCGAGCGTGCTGCTTCTGACCGCGTCAATCCACGGCGCGTGATACAGCTGGCTGCATTCAATCAGACAGCAAAACGAGAGGCTCAAAATTGCGGCTGTTTCCGTCCGGATGTGCCGAAATAAAAGCCCGAATCCTGTAAAAATCATGGCCGCCCACAAGGCATCTCCTAAATAAGCGTTTATGATGCCGGGTAATAGGGCGGTGATGTATGCGGTTCTGGACAGCAAACCGAGGGCGATGATAAAAACGGTACATATTCCGTATGTCAATGGATGTCTATTCACTTCACACTGTTCCCCTTTTTTTGTACTCCCATGTATTGTAAGGAACGACGGAGAAGCTGTCTATGAAAAAAACGGCCCGGGAGGCCGCTTTTTTGCGTTATCTGGCTTTTAGGTTGACATGATCTGCTCTTTGATCACTGCCGATGACGAAGCGGAGCTCATACTGCCCCGTATGGTAGACGTAATCTGTTTCGCCCGTTTCTGGCACTGTCAGGATTTTGTCAGCGCTGCCGATTTGTTTGCTTAAGACGTCAGGTGTGACGCTGCCGAGGTTTAAGCGCCGCTCGACCCCCGTTCCGCAATAGCGTATTTCCGAGATTTTTCCGTTTTTATGATAGGAAAATCCATACCCGGGGTTTCCCATGTTCCAGCTGTATAAATCAAATGGATTGCGGCTGTCTGCTTTTTGTTCCGGCTCGCCGATTTTATTGTAAACGTCCTGTCTTGTGCTTTGGTTGATTTTCAGGCCTTTCACATTTTGCGGCATTTCCCCTTTAAATGCCGATTGGTAAAGGCTGTTCACCAGTTCTTGTGCACGCTGGTTTTCCGTTTTTGAAGCGGCTGCGGCATGGACGGGCTGTGTATCCGAAAATGCTTCTGCTCCGAAAGCGCATCCCGTGAGCATCACTGCCGATAATCCCGTGACGAGTGTTTTTTTCTTCAACATGTGAACGCCTCCTTTTTACCGCTCATACCCGTATGTTTCCTGAGATAAACGAGATGTTTTAGTGAAAGGCCGGTTGGGAATCATAGAGGATGTATAGAGGGGTACAGAAAGGGGAAAGAAAATGGCTGATACAAAGAAAGTTACAATCAATGGGGTTGAAATGGAAGCGCCGGACGGCCAAACCGTTTTGCAGCTTTTGAACAATAGTTCAATTGACGTGCCGCACGTGTGTTATCACCCGAGTCTCGGGCCGATTGAAACGTGCGATACCTGTATCGTCAATGTTAACGGGGAACTGGTGCGTTCGTGTTCCGCGCAAATAAAGGACGGAGATGTCATTGATACGCTTTCGTCCGATGTAAAAAAAGCGCAGGTTATCGGCATGGACAACATTTTGCACAACCATGAATTGTACTGTACGGTCTGTGATTACAACAATGGGAGCTGCGAAATACATAATACCGTAAAGGAAATGAAAATCAATCATCAAAGCATTCCGTTCGATCAAAAACCGTATCCTAAAGATGAATCAAATCCGTTTTACCGATATGATCCCGATCAGTGCATTTTGTGCGGACGCTGCGTCGAAGCCTGTCAGGACGTACAGGTAACCGAAACCTTAAGCATTGATTGGGAGCGGAAACGCCCGCGGGTCATTTGGGATCAGGATGTGCCGATCAATGAATCATCATGTGTTTCCTGCGGACATTGTTCGACGGTATGTCCGTGCAATGCCATGATGGAAAAAGGCATGGAAGGCGAAGCTGGGTATTTAACAGGCATTAACCAAGAGACGCTTCGGCCGATGATTGATATCACAAAAGGCGTCGAAACCGGATACGGATCAATTTTAGCCATATCGGATATGGAATCGGCCATGCGGGATGAAAGAATCAAAAAAACGAAAACCGTATGCACATACTGCGGTGTCGGCTGCAGTTTTGATATATGGACGAAAGGAAGAGACATTTTAAAGGTCGAGCCTCAGGCTGAGGCGCCCGCAAATGGAATTTCGACGTGTGTGAAAGGGAAATTCGGCTGGGATTTCGTCAATAGTGAAAAGCGCCTTACCAAACCGCTTATCCGGGAAGGAGACTCGTTTCGGGAGGCGGAATGGGATGAAGCGCTGCAGCTGATCGCTGATAAATTTACCGATATAAAAGAACATTTCGGCCCGGACGCGCTTGCTTTTATCACATCTTCCAAGTGCACGAATGAAGAATCATACGTGATGCAGAAGCTTGCAAGAGCCGTTATCGGAACAAATAATGTCGACAACTGCTCACGCTACTGCCAGTCTCCCGCCACGGCCGGATTGTTCAGAACGGTCGGATACGGCGGCGATTCAGGATCAATTACAGATATAGAAAAAGCTGAGCTCGTGCTGATTATCGGTTCAAATACATCTGAGTCTCACCCCGTCTTGTCCACACGCATTAAACGTTCTCATAAGCTGCACGGGCAGAAGCTCGTCGTTGCTGACTTGCGAAAACACGAAATGGCCGAGCGCTCCGACGTGTTTTTCCAGCCGCGTGCCGGATCAGATATTGTCTGGCTGAATGCCGTATCGAAATATCTGCTTGATCACGATTTGGCGGATACTGCATTTCTGAAGGAGAGAGTGAACGGATTAGATGAATTCGTGAAAAGCCTTGAACCTTATACGATGGAATATGCGGAAAAACATACCGGTGTGGACAAGGATACCTTAATTAAAGTGGCCCGGATGATTCATGAAGCCAAAAGTGTATGCGCACTGTGGGCGATGGGGGTCACCCAGCATATCGGAGGAAGTGATACGAGCACGGCCATTTCCAACATGCTTCTTGTGACCGGAAATTACGGCAAGCCCGGCGCAGGCTCATATCCGCTTCGGGGCCATAATAACGTGCAGGGAGCCAGTGATTTCGGCAGTATGCCTGACAGCTTCCCCGGCTATGAAAAAGTAACGGATGAAAAAGCCCGCAAAAAGTATGAACAGGGCTGGGGAACAGACCTGCCGAAAGAAATCGGAATGACAAATCATGAAATGATCGAGGGCATCCACTCGGGAAAACTGAAGTGTATGTATGTAAAAGGGGAAGAAATGGGGCTTGTCGACTCCAATATCAACCATGTTCATGCCGCCTTTGAAAAGCTTGATTTCTTCGTTGTGCAGGATATTTTTCTCTCGCGGACGGCCGAGTTCGCCGATGTGGTGCTCCCGGCAAGCCCGAGTCTTGAAAAAGAAGGGACGTTTACGAATACGGAACGGAGGGTGCAGCGCCTTTACGAAGTGTTTGAACCGCTGGGCGATTCAAAGCCTGATTGGCAGATCATTACGGACATCGCCAACCGGCTGGGCGCTGATTGGCGCTATGAACATCCGGCAGACATTATGGAAGAAGCGGCAATGCTTTCGCCGCTCTACGCAGGCGTCACTTACGAACGTCTCGAAGGCTACAATTCACTGCAATGGCCGGTAGCAGCGGACGGAACCGATTCACCGCTTTTATTTACGGACAAGTTTCCGTTTTCAGACGGCAAAGCGATTCTATATCCCGTTCAGTGGACCGAGCCGAAAGAATTTGATGAAGAATATGATATCCATGTGAATAACGGGCGGCTGCTCGAGCATTTTCACGAAGGGAATCTGACTTACCGATCAAAAGGAATATCCGAAAAAACACCGAGTGTGTTCCTTGAGGTCTCGCCCGAACTCGCCGAAGAAAGAGGGCTGGAAGACGGAACGCTTGTCCGTCTGACATCACCGTACGGAAATGTGAAAGTCAAATGCGTCATCACAGACAGGGTAAAAGGCAAACAAGTCTATCTCCCGATGAACGATTCAAAAGACGCCGCCATTAACCTTTTGACAAGCAGCTATGCGGATAAGGATACCGATACACCGGCATATAAAGAAACATCAGCGAAGATGGAGATTTTGAAAAAAGAAGGCGTTAATCCGCTTCCGAAAATCAATTTCCGTTACGGAAACCCGCAGCCGCAGATCGGTGTCCGGGTTGATCGGAAATGGGCGCGTCAAGATTATGTATTTCCGGGAGACGCCGTAAAAAGGGGGAAACAGCAGAATGGCTAAAGCAATCAGCGGCATCCGAAAACAGACCGTCACAGAAGAAGACAAACGAAAAAAGGACTTAGAAGAGATCGAGACGGCTCTTTTACGAAATAAAGACGCGATTTTGGAATCTCTGCACATTCTTCAGCACATGAACGAGCGCGGCGTTTTGGCGCTTCTGCGCGGGCTCTTCGGCCAAGGAGACAAAGTGATGGATATCCTGGTGAAGAAGGCGAATACGCCGGAAACGGCCAATATGCTGAAAAATCTCCTGCTGTTAAGCGGCGTTCTCGGCATGCTCGATGTAAAACAGCTTGAGCCGTTTATCGTTAAAATCAATGCGGGCGTCACAAAGGCTGTCGAAGAAAAAGACAGCGGCAGGAAGACGGGGTATTTTGATATCGTCCGCGCTTTAAAAGACCCGGAAATCAACAAGGCCGTCACTCTGCTGTTTTCTTTCCTGAAAGGCATGGGCGCTGATACGGACGATATGGAAAGAAATACGCAGCCTCCTGAAGACCAAAAGCAGCACCAGAAACCGCAGACGAATGAGTGAACATTTCTCCCGAGCCTGGCCGAAGGCTCGGGTTTTTTGTGCGCTTCTGCTGTTTTCTTGGGAGAAATTTCACCTCCGGATTCATGACTTTTGTTGTGTTATGTTAATAGTTAAGGTTATGAATAGAAAAAAATTGAAAATATGTGCTAGGATAAAATTCAAGGTGCGTCAACTATTCAAATATGAAACAATCAGGAGTGATGTAACATGAGTAAGCTGAGGAGCACGAGACAAGCCATCCAAAGAACCCTGATGAAAGGAAAAAACGGCCTGGACGTATACAACCCTTTTCCTTGGTATGAAAAAATGAGACGGGAAAGCCCTATATACTTTGATGAAGAAACGAAGGTTTGGAGTGTGTTTTTATACGATGATGTCAAAAAAGTCATCAGTGATAAAGAGACGTTCTCAAGCCGCATGACTGATGTGAAAAGCTCGATTGCAAAGTCCATGCTGAATATGGACCCGCCGAAACATACCCAAATCAGATCTGCCGTCAATCGCGCTTTCACTCCCCGCGTCTTGAAGGAATGGGAGCCGAGAATTAAAGACATTACCGATCATCTCCTGAAACAGGCAAAGAACAAAGGGCGGATTGATATCGTTAAAGATCTCTCTTACCCTTTGCCGGTCATGGTGATTTCAGAATTATTAGGCGTTCCGTCCGAACGTATGGATCAGTTTAAAAAATGGTCGGATATTCTCGTCAGCATGCCGAAAGATGCGAGTCCTGAAGCGGCGGAGAAAAATCAGCAGGAACGTGACCAATGTGAGGCGGAGCTGGCGGCGTTTTTTGCGGGAATAATAGAAAGCAAACGAAAACAGCCCGGCCAAGATATTATTTCTATTTTGATAAAAGAGGAAGAAGAGGGAGAGAAGCTCACGCCAGAAGATCTGATCCCGTTTTGCAATCTGCTTTTAGTGGCGGGAAATGAAACAACGACTAATCTCATTTCAAATGCGGTTTACAGCATATTAGAGACGCCCGGCCTTTATGAAGAGCTGAGACAGGACCCTTCTCTCATCGCGCAAACGGTGGAAGAAACGCTGCGTTTTCGCGCTCCCGCTCCGTTTGTCAGAAGGACGGTCCGGCACGACACTGAGCTGCGCGGACGCCGCTTGAAAAGCGGAGAGATCGTTCTCTGCTATGTTGCATCTGCCAACCGTGATGAAAACAAATTTGAGAAGGCGGGCGTATTTGATATTCATCGCCAATCGAATCCGCACCTTTCCTTTGGATTCGGCGTACACTTCTGCTTAGGCGCTCCGCTTGCCAGACTTGAAGCGGAAGCCGCGCTGGAAGGAATTGTAAAAACCTTTTCACACCTTGAGCCCGTCCGGATTGAGCCGATCCGAAACAGTGTCATGTACGGGCTGGAGTCTTTAGAAGCGGAGATAAACGAAAATGAGGGAGAAGAAAAAAGATGAGAAAAACACACATCGCCATTATTAATGTGGCCGCTCACGGTCATGTCAATCCCACGCTGCCTGTAGCCGAGGAACTTGTCAATCGCGGGTATAAAGTGACATTCGCTACGACTGAGGAATTTGAAGCTTCCGTTGCCAAAACGGGTGCCATTCCCGTTTTATACCGCACAAGCATAAAGGCGGACCCGAAGACGATAAAAGAACGGGTAAACAAAAGTGACGCGTTTGTAATGTTTCTGGAAGAAGCGGTTGAAGTGCTTCCGCAGCTGGAAGAGCTGTACAAAGACGACCTTCCTGACATCGTCCTGTTTGATTTTTTAGCGCTTGCCGGAAAATTGTTTGCGGACAATGGCGGCATCCCGGCCGTAAAGTTCTGCCCGAGCTATGCAATGAATGAGTATTTTCAATTAGGAAGAGACGAAGAAACGATGGAAGCGGCCAAACAGGCGATAGAAGAATATCAGGAGAAAATTGAAAATGAACAAGTGAAACGGATGACAATGGAAGAATTTTTCATGCCTGAAAAATTGAATATCGTCTTTATGCCAAGGGCCTTTCAGCCGAAACAGGAAACCTTTGATGAACGATTCTGTTTTGCGGGTCCGTCTCTTGGAGAACGCACAAATACGGGAAGTCTGGAAATTGATGCAGCCGATGACCGTCCGCTTATGCTCATCTCACTGGGAACGGCGTTTAACGCCTGGCCTGAATTTTACCGGATGTGTATTGACGCGTTTCGGGACTCGGACTGGCGGGTTATTATGTCAGTCGGCACAACAATTGATCCGGAAAGTTTTTCGGATGTGCCCGATCACTTTATCATCCGCCAGCACGTTCCGCAGCTTGATGTGCTGGAGAAAGCAAAGCTGTTCGTATCTCACGGCGGGATGAACAGTACAATGGAGGCGATGAATGCGGGTGTTCCGCTCGTTGTCGTTCCGCAAATGCACGAACAAGAGGTCACCGCAAAGCGTGTGGATGAATTGGGGCTTGGCGTGCATCTGCCGCCGAAAGAAGTCACTGTGGCCCGTCTGCAAAAAGACGTTCAGAACGTATACGGCGATAAAAACATTCTCAGCCGCGTGAAAAGCATGCAGCAGAAAATAAAAGAAACCGGCGGTCCAAAACAGGCTGTTTGCGCCATTGAAGAATTTTTGAAAAAGGCGTCCGTCGAAAATTGATTAGGAAAACAGGCAGCACCGGACGGCTGCCTGTTTTGTTATATATTTTTCTTCATGCCGCATCTCCGGCATTCCCTCAAAAATTTTCCGCCCTTCACTGAACTTTTAAACAGCGTGTAATCGCAATTGTCACATCGGCCGCTGTGAACATCAGGATATTCATTGAACTCATAAATGACCGAAGTATCGTATCCTTTTGTCTCGAACTCTTTTTTTGTTTCCATGATTGAAAGTCCCTCCGCGAATCAAATCGTTCTGCCCGGTTAATGATACAGCAACTGCACGGGGGATTCAACGGGAGCATAGCTTGATTTTCCCGGCTGATTGCGTAACAATAATAGAAATAAATGACGGCCTGCCATAGGGCGCCCGGCATCTGAAGGGAAGAAGAAAACAGCGATGGGAAAAGGATTGAACGGGAAACGGATTGCCATCGGCGGTTCGCGGAAAACAGAAGAGATCACAAAATTAATAGAAAAGCAGGGCGGAACGGCGGTCATCCGTTCCCTCCAAGGAACCGTATACCTGGCGGAGGATCAAATGGAACCCGACGTAAGAACATTTGCCGAGCAAAAAGCCGACTGGGTGATATTCACCACAGGCATCGGTACGGAAACGTTATTGTCGATATCGGAAAAAATCGGTCTGAAAGAAGAATTTTTAGCGGCCGTTCATGAAGCGAAAATCGGCTGCAGAGGCTATAAAACATATGCGGCCTTAAAAAAGCTCGGCATCACGCCGCATGCCTCAGATGAAGACGGTACAACAAGAGGGCTGATCCGCTCCTTGGAACGATTTGACTTTAAAGATAAAAAAGTCATGATACAGCTTCATGGCGAGAAAGCGCCGGTTTTAACGGAGTTCCTTGAGAAAAACGGAGCGGAGGTATTCCCTGTTCTGCCGTATCAGCATATTCCGCCTGAAAGAGAGACGGTCGATAAACTGCTGGGAGAGCTGTTAAACGGAGAGGTCGATGCCGTATGTTTTACGACAGCCATTCAAGTGCGCTCTCTCTTTGATTATGCAAAAGAAAAAGGATCCGCAAAAGAACTGCAGCAGGCATTCGAAAAACACGTGCTTGCCGCCGCAGTCGGCAAAGTGACGGCTGAAGCGATCCGGGATGAAGGGGTAAAGAGGGTCCTTGCTCCGGACATTGAGCGGATGGGAGCGATGATTATTGAATTATCCCGTTACTATGAATCTCTGACCTTGTCATAAACCATCATTCAGCAGGGAAAAAAGCTTACGCTTCCCTGCTGAATTTTTTTAATTGCCGGTGTTCCGTGAAAAGGGAAGGATATGTCAAGGCGCTGAGTATGATACATGTAAGAAGAGCGGAGGCCATCGTTGTAAAAACGATCAGCAGCTGAAAGCGCACCGCCTGTATCGGATCAGCCCCCGCTAAAATCTGCCCCGTCATCATGCCGGGAAGCTGAACGAGACCCAATGTTTTCTGGCTTTCAAGCGTCGGGATCATACTGAGCTTCATACTGGACGTCAATATCTGCCGGACGGCCTGCTTAGGCGTTCCTCCGAGAGAGAGAATCAGCTGGATTTCTTCTTTCCGCAGGTCTGCTTCCGAACTGAGCCGGCTTAAAAACAGACTTGAGAGCACCATGGAGTTTCCGATGACCATGCCGCTTATCGGAATGACATATCTTGAAGTGAACGGAATGATGTGAAGGGTCAGTAAAAGTCCCTGCGTCACGGTTTCCGCGATTGCCAGTGTCAGAAAAACGCGCCAAAATGAGCCGATCCGCATTTTTTTCCGTTTGGCGACATTGTGCGAAGCGGCCGTGAGCATGAGAAGCACCATTAATATGATAAATATCGGGTGATCACCGCGAAAAATCAGCGACAGCACATAGCCGATGATGAGAAGCTGAATGACGGCCCTGACGGTTGCGACGATCATATCCTTTTCGACGCCGGCTTTAAAAGATTTAGACAGGAATAAAGCGATAATGACAAATATACTTGTTAGTAACAGTGAAAGATCATTCATATCAGCACCCGCTCCCTTGTAAAAGCGCCCGGGCCTTTTCGTGTTTCGGTTCCTTAAAGAACGTTTTCGTTTCCGCGGTCTCTAAAAGCCGTCCCTCAGCCATAAACCATACCGTATCGGATAATCGTTCCGCTTGTTCAAGGTTATGGGTGATCCACAGGATTGTCAGCTGTTTTTGCCGATGGAGTTTCGTAATCAGTTTCTCAATGGTGAGAACGGATGAGGGGTCGAGCGCCGAGGTGATTTCATCCAGCAGCAGGATGGAAGGCAGTCCGGCGAGAGTTCGCGCTAATGAGAGCTTCTGCCGCTGACCTCCGGATAATTCTTTTGCATTCCGATCCAGAAGCCCGCGCGGAAGGTCTGTAAAATCTGCGAGCTCTTCAGGGGTATAGTGCTGCGCCCCGTGGAGTTTTTCTGCGAGCAGAAGGTTGTCCCGCACCGTGCCCTCCGTGACGGGAGCTGATTGAAATGCAAGGCCCGCGGTTTTTCTGAGCTCCCTGATATCCCAGCGCCTTATTTCTTTTCCGAATACAAGCACTTCCCCTTCATCAGGTGTATTCATCAGATTGCAAAGTGACAGCAATGTGCTTTTTCCCGCGCCGGAAGGCCCTATCAAGGCCGTGATAGAACCTTTTTGAATATGTCCGGTTACACGGCTCAGGACATCAAAGGACGTATTGTTTTGTTCAAGGCGTTTGCCGGCTGACAGAAAAGATATTGCCGGAATTTCTTCTTTCATTTGGGATGACACCTTTCGTAAAAAATCAGGAACCAGTGAGATTGGCTGACGTTTGCTCCGCCGTTTTCTGGTCTGTCTGCCGGGAAGCGAATGTATGCATGACCATTCCCCCAATAATAATGAACAGTCCGGCAAATGAAAGAAGTGACGGAAACGCTGCGGATAAAAAGACGATTTCGCCGATCAGTGCAAAAAGAACCTCTCCGGACTGTGTCGCTTCAACAGCAGCGAGCTTCTGCGGCTCATTCCTCACCATATCGGTGGCGCGGAAAAATAATACTGTTGCGATAACGCCCGAGCTGAGTGCGACGATAAAGGATTGGAATGTCTGTCCCATTGAGGGAAGCCCGTCTCTATGCCAGCCGAAAGCGGCGATCAAAAGCCAAAACGGAAGGCTTGCGAGCGTCATGCCGAGCACCCGCTGAAACGTATCGAGTTTTCCGCCGTATTGTTCCAGCATTTTGCGGTTGCCGAGCGGATAGGCAAACGCCGCGATGACGACCGGCGCCACGCTGAATAGTATCGTGCGGCCGGACAGAGAACCCGCATGCTGAAGCTGAATCAGCCCGGCTCCGATCAGGATGATGACGGAAGTAACCAGCGAAATCAGCGGGATCTTTTGTCTGACGGAAACCGGGCCCGCCGGTGAATTTTTTGTTTCATAGAAAAACGGCGACAGAAGCACACCCGCGACAATTGTAATCTGCCACGTGCCGGCGATCAGCCAGCCAGGCCCATATGCCGCCGCAAACGTAATCGGGGCATAAAAAAGCACGAACCCGGTAAAACTCCACTTCAGCCAAAAAAACGGTTTTTTCCGGATTTCATGCCAGAGCGGCGCCCATTTTCCTTTCGCATAAACGATCAAAAATAAAAACGGAATCATAAAAAGAAAACGCAGGGAAGAGCTCCACATCCAGCTTCCGCCGGAAAGCTCCATCGCCCTGTTTAAAATAAATGTGACTGCAAAAAACAGAGATGCCAATATTCCGATCACGATGGCTTTCATTAAATCCCTCATTTTGACACATATTTTTTTATACTATACTATTCACCGGCAGGCTTCGCAATGGAATATGAGAAAATAGCGTTTTAATAAATGATGAATGGGAAACAGACATATACGGAGGTGAACACAATGCAGAAAGAGGATATTCAAGTGCTTTATTTCGAAGATGACGGCCGCATTCCGAATAACCCGAATCTTCCGCTTGTTATTTATAAAGCGGTATTTAATGAAGAAACGGTACAGAAAGCAGAGTCCGTCCTCCGCCGGCACGATTGGTCTAACAGCTGGACGGGCGGAGTATTTCCGTATCATCATTTTCACAGCACCACGCACGAAGTTCTTGTCGCGGTAAAAGGAACCGCGGTTTTGAGGTTCGGCGGGGAACAAGGGGCGGACGCCGTTCTTCAAACGGGAGACGCAGCGGTCATTCCGGCCGGCACCGGACATAAAAAACTGTCGGGCAGTTCTGATTTTACCGTGATCGGAGCTTATCCGGGCGGCCGGCAGTACGATACAAAAACGGAGAAAAATGATAGAACTTCAGAAGAAATCAGCCGTGTCCCGCTCCCGGAATGTGACCCCTTTACGGGAAAATCGGGCCCGCTTTTAAAATTGTGGGAAAAATGACAGGGGAAAAGCGGACGGTCTGTAAAAAAATAGCCTAAAAGAAACGTTATTACACCCCCGCCATATAAATAATTTCATAAACGAAACAATTCACGTTCAAATTTTGTTCAAAAAGTGTTATTATATAAGAGTAAATCAAATTGGGGTTTTTTATGTTTGCTATTTTCAGAGAGGAAAAAGAAATTTTGACTTATTCAATTGTTTTTGTTGATATAAAAATAATACTGGATATGGCAAAGTGAAAAACTGGGTAGTAAACATTTATTTTTGTAAATGATTGTGCATGAATTCACAATCTTGCTTTTTCATGCTTTTCTGCATGAAGGGGGAAAGGCTACCCTTTCCAAAAAAATCAGCATACTGCTTATAGTAAAGGAGAATCGGATATGCCAGAAACAATCGATCAAACAAATGCATCTGTCAGCCAAGGCCAACGCGATCTTATTGATCAGCTGCTAAAACCTGAAGTTCAAGAATCACTGACTGTTTTAGTGGATCAGCTTCCAAAACTGACTGAGTTAGTAAATATTTTAACGAAGTCTTATGATTTTGCACAGTCTGTAGCGACAGACGAAGTATTGAAGAGCGATACAGTGGGTGCGCTTACAGAAATTCTTGAGCCGGTGAAAGAAACAGCGAAAGAAGTGGCGGCTACTGCGATCGAAGCAAAAGACCGCGCGGATGCAAGCAATGAAACGATCGGACTTTTCGGCCTGCTGCGCATGCTGAAAGATCCTCAAGCTCAAAAGCTGTTCCGTTTTGCTAACAGCTATCTTGAAATCATGAACGAAAAACAAAAATAATCTCAGATTCAAATTGATATAAAGGACGGAGGATATACGATGTCAAAACATATTGTCATTTTAGGCGCTGGTTACGGCGGAGTTCTTTCTGCTTTAACCGTTCGCAAACATTACAGTAAAGATGAAGCACGCGTAACCGTTGTGAACAAATACCCGACTCACCAAATCATTACGGAACTGCACCGCCTTGCAGCAGGCAACGTGTCTGAACAGGCTGTTGCTATGCCGCTTGAAAAACTTCTGAAAGGAAAAGACGTCGACATTAAAATCGCAGAAGTCAATTCTTTCTCAGTTGATAAGAAAGAAGTTGCCCTTTCTGACGGTTCTAAGCTGACTTATGACGCGCTTGTTGTCGGACTTGGTTCTGTTACGGCTTATTTCGGCATTCCTGGACTTGAAGAAAACAGCATGGTGCTGAAATCTGCTGCTGATGCCAACAAAGTATACAAACACGTGGAAGACCGTGTGCGTGAATACTCTAAAACGAAAAACGAAGCTGATGCAACGATCCTTATCGGCGGCGGCGGCTTAACAGGCGTCGAGCTTGTCGGTGAGCTTGCTGACATCATGCCGAACCTTACGAAAAAATACGGCGTAGATCCGAAAGAAATCAAACTGAAATTAGTAGAAGCAGGTCCGAAAATTCTTCCTGTTCTTCCTGATGACCTTATCGAACGCGCGACAAAAAGCCTTGAAAAACGCGGCGTTGAGTTCTTAACAGGTCTTCCTGTTACAAATGTTGAAGGAAACGTTATTGATCTGAAAGACGGTTCAAAAGTCGTTGCCAACACATTTGTATGGACAGGCGGCGTACAAGGCAACCCGTTAGTCGGCGAATCCGGCCTTGAAGTGAACCGCGGCCGTGCGACGGTTAACGATTTCTTACAATCTACTTCTCACGAAGATGTATTCGTTGTCGGAGACAGCGCTGTATACTTTGCGCCGGACGGCCGTCCGTACCCGCCGACAGCGCAAATCGCTTGGCAGATGGGTGAACTTGTCGGTTACAACCTGTTCGCTTACTTAGAAGGAAAAACGCTTGAAACATTCAAGCCTGTAAACTCTGGTACGCTTGCAAGCCTTGGACGTAAAGACGCAGTTGCCATCATCGGAGCGAACTCTACTCCGCTGAAAGGCCTTCCGGCATCTTTAATGAAAGAAGCAAGTAACGTACGTTATTTAACACATATCAAAGGATTATTCAGCCTCGCTTACTAATCCTTAAGATCACACAGAAGACATTGCCGGACTTTTCTCGGCAATGTCTTTTTTGCATGAAAATGTTAACGGATACAATTTTCTGAAAAATAAAATAAAAATGATTGATATGTGAGAAAGAGGAAGCTAAAATAAAAAAGAACCATTTTGTTAACGTTAACATTTTTTTAAGAGAGAGGATGAGAGTGTGAAAGCTTTTATGGGTGATGACTTTTTACTGGATAGTAAAACGGCCGTAAAGCTGTACCGGGAATACGCAGAAAACATGCCGATCATTGATTATCACTGTCACTTAAGCCCAAAGGAAATCTATGAAAATAAAACCTTCGCAACCATTACGGAGGCATGGCTTTACGGTGACCACTACAAGTGGCGGATCATGAGGGCCAACGGCATTGAAGAGCGCTGCATTACCGGAAACGCTTCAGATGAAGAGAAGTTTTTCGCCTGGGCAAAAACGGTGCCGATGGCGATAGGCAATCCGCTGTACAGCTGGACGCATTTAGAGCTGCAGCGCTGGTTCGGCATTTATGACGTATTGAATGAAAAAACGGCCGCGGCAATTTGGAAAAAAACGAATGAGCTCCTGCAGGGAGACGGGTTTGGCGCAAGGGATCTCATTCTGAAATCAAATGTCAAAGTCATTTGCACAACGGACGATCCTGCCGATGCGCTGACATACCATGAACTGTTAAAAGAAAGTGATTTTCCGGTTCAAGTGCTGCCCGGATTTCGGCCTGACAAAGGACTGGACATCAGCAGCCCGGGTTTTGCCGATTGGGTCCGGTCGCTGGAGAGCGCTTCCGGAATGGCTGTCACCACCTACCAATCGTATTTGGATGCATTGGAATCCCGCGTCCGCTTCTTTCACAGTGCCGGGGGAAGAGTGTCGGATCACGCATTAGATCAAATGGTTTATGCCGAGACGACCGAAGAGGAAGCTGCCCGGATTTTTGCCGCCGGATTAAGCGGAGAGCATGTGTCTTTTGAAGATGAAAAGAAATTCAAAACACGGACGCTGCAATATCTTTGCGGTCTTTACGCCGAACTGGACTGGGCGATGCAGTTCCATATTAACGCGTTAAGAAATACCAATACAAATAAGTTCAGCAGCCTCGGTCCTGATACGGGATATGACTCGATTAATGATGAACGTATCGCAAAACCGCTTGCCCGGCTGTTAGATTCCGCCGAAAAAAAGCGGCAATTGCCTAAAACGATTTTGTATTCTCTGAATCCGAATGACAACTATATTATCGCCAGCATGATCAACAGCTTTCAGGATGGGAAAACACCGGGGAAAATTCAATTCGGCACAGCCTGGTGGTTCAATGACACGAAAGATGGAATGCTTCAACAAATGAAAGCGTTATCAAACACAGGCCTGTTCAGCCGTTTTATCGGGATGCTGACAGATTCAAGAAGTTTCCTGTCCTATCCCCGCCATGAATACTTCAGGCGGCTTGTCTGCACGCTGATCGGCGGCTGGGCGGAACAAGGCGAAGCGCCCTGCGATATGGAGCTTTTAGGGAGGATTGTCGAGGGAATTTGTTACCGGAATGCTGAGGAATATTTCCGCTTTTAAAAAATGGAATGAAAGAGGTGGCCTATGAGTAATGTGCCTGTCGTGACAGCACCTGCCGCAAAAGTGAAGGAGCATAAGCTGAGTCTGAAAGAAAAAGTATCCTATGGTTTCGGAGATTTTGGGAACGGATTTATGTTTGATCTCGGGCAGATCTATTTGCTGAAGTTTTTCACAGATGTCGCAGGCATTCCGGCAGCGTTCGCCGGCAGTATTTTTTTGGTCAGCAAGCTGTTTGCGGCTTTGACTGATCCGATTGTCGGCTCGGCCATTGACTACAGAAAAAAGATCGGACCCCGGGGGAAATTCAGGCCGTACTTATTATTCGGAAGTATTATTCTTGCGGTCATGACCGTATTGATTTTTGTGTCACCGGACGTGAGTGTCACCTGGAAGCTTGTGTACGCCTATGCTTCTTACATGCTGTGGGGGGTCGCTTATTCTTTCGTCAATATTCCGTACGGCTCCCTCGGCGCAGCCATTACACAGGATGCGGAGGACAGAACGGCGCTTTCCGCATTCCGCCAGATCGGCTCTCTCGGCGCGCTGCTCATTACAAGTGTCATCGTCATCCCGATTCTCGTTCATTTTGATAACGTTCACATCGGCTACCCGGCAGTCATGGGAATGATGGCCGTAATCGGAATCGCGGGATTTATGATCTGCTACCGAAACTGCAAAGAAAGAATTATCGTCCGTGAAGCGCCGAAAGAAAAGCTGTCCGTCATGTCGGTTTTCAAATGCTTTATCGGCAACAAACCGCTTCTGACTGTCGTTTTCATGACGATTTTCTCAATATCGGCATATAACATTAAATCCGCTATGCTTGTTTACTTCGCCCAATACAATCTCAACAATGCGGAGCTGATGTCCTACATGAGTTTTATCATCATCGGTTCTTCATTTTTAGGTGTGTTGTTTATGCCGAAACTCGTCAAACGCTTCGGAAAAAAGCAAACAGTGATGATCGGTTTTGCCGTCAGCGCCGCGGCTGATGCGCTGAATTTCTGTCTCCCGTCAAATGTATATATCTTTACGGCGTTAGCGAGCATTGCTTTTATCGGGATCAGCATACCAAACGGCATTACGTGGGCGCTTGTGTCGGACATTATTGATTACGGAGAGTGGAAGACGGGTGAACGGAAGGAGGCGACGACATATTCGCTTTTTAACTTCTCCAGAAAACTCGCCCAATCTTTATCAGGTTTTCTTTCAGGCATCGGGCTGAGCGTTATCGGCTATATCCCGAATGCCTCTCAGACAAAAGGCACGTTAATCGGGATTAAAGGGCTTCTGCTGCTGTACCCGGCTTTCGCTTTAGCGTGCGCCATGCTGATTATCGGTTTAATGTATAAACTGACGGACCGGCAGCATGCCGAGCTCGTTCAGGACTTACATCATGCAAAACCTCAACTTTAGTGATTTTATGGACTGTCCGTTAATGGTACAATAGAAATAAATGCCAGCATACAGAAAGAAAGGAAAAACGATGGTAACCATAAAAGATATCGCAAAACTCGCCAACGTATCCCACACAACCGTATCCCGGGCACTTAACGGCAGTCCCCACATTAAAGAGCATACAAAACAGAAAATATTAGAGCTCGCTTCACAGCTGAATTACACACCGAATGTAAATGCAAAAAGCCTTGCCATGCAAAAGTCCCATACGATCGGACTGTTTTTTACAAGCATCACCAACGGAACCTCACACAGCTTTTTTTCCGATACCATCAAAGGTGTAAACCGCACAATCAGTGAGGAATACATTTTGTTCGTCCGCGCGATTGACGATCTGAAAAGCTTTGAAACCATTACGCCCATGAGATATGACGGAATCATTTTAATGAGCCAAAGCGACAGTGATAATTCATTTATTTATCATATCCGCGAGAAAAACATCCCGCTCGTCGTGCTGAACCGGGACATTGATGACCGGAGCATCACGAATATCCTGTCAAACGATAAAGAAGGCTCCAGACAGGCGGTCGACTGCCTGATCGCAAACGGACACAGAGATATCGCGATCATTGAGGGAAAGGAAGGATTCAGGTCAACTTCTCAGCGGAAAGAAGGCTATTTGACATCTTTAATTGATCATTCTATCCCGATTAAGCATGAATACAGTGTAAAAGGCCGCTATGATATGGAAAGCGGCAGTCAGGCGATGGAAAAACTCTTGGCGCTTCAATCACCGCCTACGGCTGTTTTTTGTTCAAACGATGATATGGCGATCGGGGCGATGAATACCATTTTCGCCAAAGGCCTGAACGTTCCGGAAGATATATCCGTTATCGGGTTTGATGACATCGGCATTTCCCAATACATGACGCCGAGGCTTTCGACAGTAAAACGCCCGGTTGAAAAAATCAGCATACTCGGCGCAGAGAAGATTTTGGCGCTTATCACCGACCCGGATACGGCGGCGGAAAAAATATACGAAAACACCGAGGTGATGATAAGAGACTCAATTAAAAAACTCACATAACAGCCCGTCTGAATATCCGGGTTTTCGTACGGGAAAATGTTAACGTGTGCATAAATGCAGAAGGAGGCGGACAGCTTGCGGCAGCTGAATAAAAAGATGTGCGGTGAATACATTCAATATCCTGAAAAAGTCCTTCAGTTCGGCGAAGGCAACTTTTTGCGGGCCTTCGCTGACTGGCAGATCGATCAATTGAATCAATTGACGGATTTTAACGGAAGCGTTGTCGCCGTACAGCCGAGAGGCTCTGAGAAAATCAAACGTTTAAACGAACAGGACGGTTTGTTTACGCTTTTTTTGCAGGGGATAAAGGATGGAAAACCGGCTGAAGAACACACGATCGTCAAATCCATCAGCCGCGGCATTGATCTTTTTTCTGACTATGATTCCTTTAAACGGCTGGCAGCACAAGAGGATATTCGATTTATCATTTCCAATACGACAGAAGCGGGAATTACGTTTGAGAAAGGCGACCGGCTTGAGGATAGACCTCAAAAAACATTCCCTGGGAAATTAGCGGCGTTCCTTTATTTCCGCTATAAGGCATTTGCGGGTGACGCCGAGAAAGGGTGCATTGTGCTTCCATGTGAACTGGTCGAAGAAAACGGACGGAAACTGAAGGCGGCCGTGCTTCAATATGCTGGGCTGTGGGAGCTGGAGCCTGAGTTTACTCAATGGATTCATGATGCGAACATCTTCTGCAATACCCTCGTGGATCGGATTGTTCCCGGATTTCCTGTTGATACCGCGGAAGAACTTACCGATTTTCTCGGATACGAAGACCGTCTGCTTGTGGTCGGTGAGCATTATTATTTGTGGGTGATAGAAGGGCCGGAACAGCTTCAGAATGAGCTTCCTTTTGCTGATGCCGGGCTGAACGCACTGATCACGTCTGACCTTACGCCTTACAGGACAAAAAAGGTGAGAATCTTAAACGGCGCTCATACGGCATTGGCGCCAGTGGCTTTATTATACGGACTGCAAACCGTCCGGGAAGCGGCTGAGCACGAGGTGACGGGCAGATTCATCGAAGAGCTGATCAATGAAGAAATCCTTCCCGTGCTGCAAATGGAGGGTGTCACCCAGTATGCGGCAGATGTGTTACACCGGTTTAAAAACCCTTATATCCAACATTATCTGCAAAGCATCACCCTTAACGCCGCCGCAAAATTCAAAACAAGAAACCTGCCGACGCTGAAGGCTTATATCGAACAGGAGGGCCGGCTTCCTGAGAGGCTGGTATTTTCATTCAGCGCCATGATCTATTCATACTGGAACGGGCTGAACAAACCGGCAGATGGCGAGGAGGTTCTGAACCGTTTTCAAATGGCGCGGTCCCGTTGCAAAGATAATATGTTTCAAGCGGCATTTTCTATATTAGGAGAAGAGCGATTGTGGGGAAAGAATCTGAACCATCTTCCGGGGCTGACTGAACGAACGGCTTTTTTTCTCTCTGTCATTCATAAGCGGGGGATGAAGCATGCGTTACATGAATGCTGCGGCAATAAGGGGGAAGTGAAATGAAAGAGGTCATAAAAATCCATAAAAACGATAACGTGCTTCTCGCTATGCGCCATTTTAACAAAGGGGAGCGGCTGCATACAGACGGACTGACGATTGAAGTGAAGGACCCTGTAAAGCGGGGGCATAAAATCGCGCTGCAAACCATTGAAGAAAACGGCAGCATCATTAAATACGGTTTTTCGATCGGGCGTGCGACAAGGCGGATTTCGGCCGGCGAGCATATTCATACCCATAATCTGCAAACGAATTTATCCGATGTGCAAGAATACACGTATTCACCGCGCTTCGAGGACAATCCTTTTACAAATGAGAACCGGACATTTCAAGGCTACAAAAGAGAAAACGGTACATCCGGCGTCCGGAATGAACTGTGGATCGTGCCTACAGTCGGCTGCGTAAACGGCGTCGCTGAGAAAATCCTGCAGCGCTTCGTAAAAGAGGCGAAAGACATTGCCCCCTTTGACAATGTGCTGGTTTTAAAGCACCAATACGGCTGCTCCCAGCTTGGCGATGATCATGAGAATACGAAACAAATGCTGATTAACGCCATTCGTCATCCAAACGCGGGCGGTGTGCTGGTTTTAGGGCTGGGCTGTGAAAATAATGAGCTGGCGGCAATTAAGGAAACGCTTTCTGAAGTGAACGGAGATCGGTTGAAATTTCTCGAATCACAGGCTGTCACAGATGAAATTGAAGCGGGGACAGCGCTTCTTAAAGAGATACACCTTGCGGCAAAGGGAGATAAACGTGAGGAGATTCCGCTGTCAGAATTGAGCATCGGATTGAAATGCGGCGGGTCGGACGGTTTTTCCGGCATCACCGCAAACCCTTTATTAGGGAGATTTTCAGATTACTTGATTGCACAGGGAGGGAGCACGGTCTTAACGGAGGTGCCTGAGATGTTCGGCGCTGAGACGATTCTCATGCAGCGTGCGGCGAGCGAAGAAGTGTTTCATAAAACAGTCCGATTGATCAATGATTTCAAGCAATATTTTATGAAGCACGAGCAGCCGATTTATGAAAACCCGTCACCAGGGAATAAGGAAGGCGGCATTTCAACTCTCGAAGACAAGTCGCTCGGCTGCACCCAAAAAGCCGGTCTTGCACCGGTTTCTGATGTGCTGACATACGGTGAAACACTGAAAACAAAGGGATTGACACTGCTCAGTGCGCCCGGCAATGATTTAATCGCTTCTTCAGCGCTCGCCGCGGCTGGCTGTCACATCGTGTTGTTTACAACCGGAAGAGGCACGCCGTTCGGCACATTTGTCCCGACTGTGAAAGTATCAACAAATACCGATTTATTTCAATCAAAGCCTCATTGGATTGATTACAACGCGGGGAGATTGGCGGAAGACGAAACAACAGAAGATCACATTGTAAGAGATTTTATTCAATACATTATTAACGTTGCAAGCGGACAATTCGTCAATAACGAAAAAAACGATTTTCGGGAGCTTGCAATCTTTAAGTCCGGTGTGACGTTATAAGGGAAAAGGCGATCTGACAACAGACCGCCTTTTTTAGATTAATTTTATCCCGCTGATTAAAATAATCGCCGCCATCACAAACTGCAGCGGGCGCGGTGAGAATTTCGGCGAAAAGAAGCTGCCGAGAAGCACACCCGGCACAGAGCCGATCAACAGATTCAATACAAGCAGGTAATCGACGCTTCCGAAGCTTGCGTTTAACAGACCGGCAACAGTTACGAGCAGAAAGGCATGTGCGATATCCGTTCCCACCACTTCTGCCGTTTTCATTCTGAACAGGTATAACATGGCGATCGCAAATAATGAGCCGGACCCAATAGATGTCAGGCCGACGATGAAGCCGAAAATGACGCCGATCAGTATCATGAGTGTCCGCTTTTCTTCAAGTGTTTTTTGCTGCCAGCGGTTCGGCCGCAGTTTTTTATCGAAAAAAAGGCGGGCGATAATGGAAATAGCGACAAGGGTCAGCACGTAGCCGAGCGCCTGTTTGATAATCTGCTCCTGATGCTGGTGAAAAGCGGGAAACAAGTGAAGAATACCGATGGCGGCTGTTGCGCTGGGAATGCTCCCGAGCGCCAAGTAGCCGACAAGTTTAAATTGAACGGTGCGCTGCTTCCAATGAGAAACGACACCGAACAGTTTGGTGATGGAATTATATAAAAGGTCAGTGCCGACGGCGATTGAGGGGTTGATCCCCAAAACGATCAGTAAAGGAGTCAAAAGCGCCGCTCCTCCCACACCCGTCAATCCGACCAGCGTTCCGACAAAGAAACCCATAAACACAATGCTTACAGTCATCTGTGTGCCTCCTGAATAATCCTACTATTTTTATCAGATTATATATGATTAAGAGGCGGTAATCAATTAAATTTTCGGAAAATTTTATACAGAACAAAAAAATCCGCCTGCCTGCTGTTATTTCGCAGATCGGCGGATGATGGCCGGATTATGATTTTTGCTGATAAAACGGAAGTTCCGTGTGGCCCATTTCTCTGACATACACGAAAAGATTGCCTTTATGATGAATTTCATGCTCCATGGCAAGCTGAAGGAGAGCCGCGCCGGTTATTTTTCTGCCGAAAGAGGCAGTCAGGTCAATTTCGCGGTTCAACTGCTCTTCAGTCAGCTGTGACAGGATGTTTATCGTTTTTTCAGTACATGCTTCAGCCAGTTTGACGAGGTCTGTTTCCGCTTCTTCTTTCGGTTTGTTCTGGATAGCTGATCCGTTTCCGTCGTTAATGACGTTTGCAAACATAAGAAAAGAATAAACGATGTGTTTTACAAGTTCCTGAGCGGACATTGATGTCTCTGCCGGCTTGTAGTCGTAATGCTCGCGGCTGATTTTTTCCGCCAGCTCAATCGTCACGTTTCGATGTGACAGAAAGTGGCTGACCAATTGATTTTGTGCTGTCATGTGAAAACCCCCATTTAATACAGAATAAAAGCTGCAAGGATATGCTATATCAACGGCACGGAAGAAACAAGCAATAAGCTTGTGATGGAGATAAATCGTTGCGGATATCCGAAATTCGACAATTGCGGTCTTTTTGCGTTCTTCTTTTTCTAGCAATTATGATAAAATATGACATATCTCGGTCATTCCAAAAGGGGGGATTTATTGAGGATGAAGCAGACTATTCCGTCCTCTTTTGTCGGGCTCAAAATTAATGAATGGTATACCCATATCCGGCAGTTTCACGTCCTTGAGGCGGAGCGCGTCAAACGTGAAGTAGAGAGAGAGATTGAGGATATGGAAGAAGATCAGGATCTGCTGCTGTATTATTCATTAATGGAATTCAGACACCGCGTCATGCTGGATTACATCAAGCCCTTAAAGGAGGACCCTTCTCAGCCTGAGTTTTCAGAATTATTGGAAGACATTGAAGGCAACCAGTATAAACTGACAGGACTGCTTGATTACTACTTTAATTTTTTTCGAGGAATGTACGAATTTAAACAGAAAATGTTCCTAAACGCCATGATGTATTACAAACGGGCTGAAAAAAACCTTGCACTCGTTTCTGATGACATCGAGAAAGCTGAGTTTGCTTTTAAAATGGCCGAGATTTTTTACAACCTGAAACAAACCTACGTCTCCATGAGTTATGCCGTTCAAGCCCTTGAAACGTACCAATCGTATGAGACGTACAACGTCCGCAGAATCCAATGTGAATTCGTTATTGCAGGGAATTATGATGACATGCAGTATCCAGAAAGAGCATTGCCCCACTTAGAACTTGCTTTAGATCTTGCAAAACAAGAAGGCAATCCCCGTCTTATCAGTTCAGCCTTATATAATCTCGGAAACTGTTACGAAAAAATGGGAGACCTCTCTAAAGCAGCCGAATATTTTGAGACATCCGTTTCCATTTGCAGGTCAGAAAAGTTCGATAATCTTCCGCATTCTATTTACTCATTAACACAGGTTCTTTATAAACAGAACACTACAGCCGAAGCAGAGAAGCAATATCGCCTCGGGCTCAGTATCGCCCGCGAATACAATGATGAATTGTTTGTCAATCTGTTCCAATTTTTGCATGCGTTATACGGCAAGGAAATGGATAACGCATCCGTCAGGCACACGTTTGATTTTCTGGAAGAACACATGCTGTATCCGTATGTGGAAGAATTGGCGCATGACGCTGCCAAATTTTACATGAAACACGGACAGCCTGAAAAAGCGCTCACGTTTTATGAAAAAATGGTGCACGCCCAAAAACAAATCCAGAGAGGAGATTGTCTATATGAAATCTAAACTATTGTCAGGATTGCTGCTTGTTGCTGTCGGGTTCAGCTTTACACAGGTGATCGGCCATGAAAGCCATTTGGAAAACCAAGCGGACGGCACATTCCATATTGCCGCGCGCAACCAAACATAACATAAAGACCCTTCTTTGGAAGGGCCTTATTTTTTGCATGCGTATCCATTCCATTTTTATCCGAATGCAGGGTCTATATACTCAGTTATCTGTCCTACGAATGCCACCTATTGATGAAAAAGGCATAAGGAGAGATGAAGAGTGGGGATTGAAGTGAAAAAACGGCTCGTATCGGCTGATAAATATGCGTTAAAATGTCCGAATCCGATGACGCCGGAGTATATTACCATTCATAACACGGCAAACGACGCATCCGCCGCTAATGAAATCAGCTATATGACGGGAAACAGCGAATCAACGAGCTATCATTTTGCGGTTGATGACAAAGAAGTGATCCAGGGAATTCCGTTGGACCGGAATGCCTGGCATTCGGGAGACGGCACGAACGGTACCGGAAACCGAAAGTCGATTGCTATAGAAATCTGTTACAGCAAGTCAGGCGGCGAACGGTACAGAGCCGCAGAAGAACTGGCGATTGCGTTTGCGGCGCAGCTTTTGAAAGAACGGGGCTGGGGGATTGACAGAATCAGAAAGCATCAGGACTGGAACGGAAAGTACTGCCCGCACCGCATTTTGTCTGAAGGCCGCTGGGATGAAGTGAAGGCGAAGATTGAAAAGAAATTAAGCGGAAGTATGCCGGCGAAAAAAGCCTCTATTTCTTCTTCTGCGTCTGAATACCATGTGAAAAAAGGCGACACCTTATCGGAAATCGCCGCATCGCACGGTGTCAGCGTAAAATCGCTGCAAAGCATCAACCATATCACCGATCCGAATCACATTACAGTCGGACAAGTGATCAAGCTCGCTCAGACGGGTTCTTCTTCAAAAAGTCAGGCTGTGTCTTCCTATCCGCTTCCATCCGGTGTGATCAAAGTGACGAAACCGCTGACGAAAGGGACAAACGTAAAACAAGTGCAAAACGCTTTATCCGCTCTTTATTTTTATCCCGATAAAGGAGCAAAAAATCATGGGGCGGACGGCGTTTACGGCCCGAAAACGGCAAATGCCGTAAAACGTTTTCAATCCGTCAGCGGATTAACGGCAGACGGAATTTACGGCCCGAAAACGAAGGCGAAAATTGAAGAAAAACTGTAATCAATAAAACGGAAGCTCCCCGGGCTTCCGTTTACATACAAACTGCGGCAAGGGCCTTTTGAATATCATAAATGCTTTCATCTTTTTTAAACTGCTTTGAGACAGCGGGAAGTTCCGCGCCTGAAATCCAAATTTTCAGCTCTGAATCAAGGTCGAAGCGGCCGGCGGTTTCTACGCTGAATCTGGAAATGCTCTTGTACGGAATGGATTGAATCTCCGTTTTCTTCCCCGTGAGTCCCTGTTTATCAACAAGAATAAGACGCTTATCCGTAAAGACAATGATATCTCGGACAAGCTTAAATGCGGCGTTGACATTCTCGCCTTCCAGCAAAATACGGGCCAGTTCTGCTTTTGCTTCAGCCGTCGATATTGTCGACGCATTGCCCAGCAATCCGTTGATGAACCCCATAATATCTCCCCCTGATACGTATTCTATCAAATCATACTATAAAAAGGTTTCCATTCCCAGATGAGTAGAGTAAACTGGTGCTGACTGGAAAAGGAGAGCATGTTACACATGAAAGACAGATATGACAATTTCGCAGCCCTTTCCGCTGCTGAATCGGAATACAGAATTATTTATGAAGAAAAAGAGGGAAGTAAATGTATCGTCCTCGCACCCCACGGCGGCAGGATTGAGCCGGGTGTCAGTGAGCTGGTGCAGGCATTTTCTGACTCAAGCTCAATTTATATATTTGAAGGGATGAAGCGGTGCGATAACCGTTCTCTCCACTTGACAAGCACACGCTTTGACGAGCCTCTGGCTTTAGAAAAAGTGACCGCCCATCATTACGCATTGGCTTTTCACGGGTATCATGATCTGAAAAAGGCAAATACACTCGTCGGGGGCGCGGATCTGGAAAAAGCAAGACTGATTTGTGATCTGCTGCGTGAAGCGGGATTTGATGCCGAGCTGACAGAGAAGAATGATCGGCTGGCAGGTGTAAATCCCGGCAACATTGTCAATCGGACAAAAAGGAAAATGGGGCTGCAATTGGAAGTGAGCACGGCGCAGAGACACGCGCTGTTCAGCAATTTTGGCTGCCGGGGAGAAAAATATACGCCAACCGATCTGTTTTTTCGGTATGTAGAAACCGTGAAGGCCGGTTTTTATGATAAATGAACAGGGGCCCGTTCTTACATTCACTGGAGCTAGGCGGCGCATGAAGTGCTTGGCGGGCAGCACGGTGATTACAGCGTCATGATGCAAAAACCTTTTCTCCGATGTCAAAATGATGACATTCTGCCGGCTGTGTTCTAAGCCGGCGGAGAATCGCTAATTTTCAATAAAATACGGCGTTTTTTCTTCAGCGGCATGCAAGTGTGTCTGTCCGCTTCCATAATACACATTCGGCCGCTTGTCGGATAACAGACAAGCGAGCCGCTTCTGAAATTGAATACCTGCTTTACGCCGTTCAAACAGCTCGAGCCTTTTTTCCGCAAATGATGCCGTCACCCGGAAAGCGGCTGCGATTAAAATAACGGCGTGGCTCCTCCGCTGGGGAAGCTCCATGTTTAACAGCATAAAGGTCGGTACACAGAAGTGGTACATAAAATGGTTGGCCTGAAATTCCTGCAGTTCCCTGAACAGCTTGTTCATATGAAAATGGTTCCCGGTATGCTTCAGCACATGGCACAGTTCGTGCGCAAAATCCTGCCATTGCTCTTCGGGTGACTTTTTTTGATTCAGGACGATGCTGTACATACCGTCCCGCTTCAGCATCATACTGTGCGTATCTTCAAAATGAATCCAAATGTCAAGCTCCTTGGCAATCATCTGCATATCAATATGGAGAGGGGCGGTCATTCCCATGCGGCAATATAAGTTTTTGACGTATTCCTCAAGATGTGTTAAAAAATCGCCCAATTGAATACACCCTTTCGAACATATGTTCTTTTTTAAGCGAGAAAGAAAAGCCCTGATCGGACTTTGAATCAATTCCCTTTTCTTTTAAAAATAAACATTCAGCTTTTATATCGGCTGAACGTTAAGCAGTTTAAAGGAAAAGAGCGGATTATTTATGTTTCGGCCTGCGGTTTTTCTCTTTTTCTTTTAAATAATTAATGAATTCAATGGCCTGCTGCTTGCTTTCCGGGGAAAAGTCCTGCATGTCCCGATATGCGATCTGCAGGTCGGGATCGGCAAACATGTCTTCATCTGAAGGTTCTTTTCCGGTTAACAAATAATCAGTCGACACTTTGAAATAATCCGCAAGCTTTTGCAGCGTGTCGTAATCGGGTTCAGATCGGCCGTTTTCATAATGAGAATATCTGGCGCGCGAGACACCGATATGATTTGCGACTTCTTCCTGCGTTTTCTTACCTCTGAGACTCTTTAATCTTCCGCCTATCATCCGAAATGACCTCTCTTTTTTCAACACCCTAAGTTACTTATGATTATAGATACAAAATGTATCAAAAGAAAGGGATGATAAAAAAAGTATCAAAAAGGTCTTGATGATACGAAATGTATCGTATATAATCAACATCATAAGGATACAAAATGTATCAAAATACGATAAGAAATTGATCAGGAGGGTGAGAAATGCAGCCGATAATCATCCGTTTCAGCAGCAATCCGGCTGACCAGAGATGTTTAGGAAAAGCAGGCGGTTCGATATCTTTTACCGCTTGCGGACTACCGGTATTCCGATTTGATAACCGATTGCAGTATGAACGCTATATAGGTCTGAAGAAAAATGGAGATGTCCCTTATGAATCGTAAAAGCTACCCGTTTTTCATCTATTCCGGATTATTGAATTCAGAACATTATGACAAAATAGGGTCCGCCATTTGGCTGTTTTTATGGTTCATCAGCTCAACGACAAAGGAACATGTAAAAGACGGCGTAAAGTGGGGGATCGTCCTCGGACATAAGCCCGTAAAAACAAGAGAAATGGCCGATGTATTCGCGGTCAGTGAAAAAACCGTCAGGCGGTGGCTTGAGAGTTTGGAACAGCATGAGTATATCAAAACCGTCCGCGCCCCTTACGGACTCATCGTCTCCGTAAAGCACTCGAAAAGATTCACGCCGAAAAAGACATTGACCCGCCCGGAAGCAACTGACCGGACAATATCGGCGGATCATCGGGACAAAAATGTCCGGAGAGAAATAGATATAACAAAAAATCATACTGCTGAAGAAGCGATTAACGACATTGCCGCCCATTTTATCAGATTAAGGTCTGCACAGGAGGGGCGGAGCGTATACCCGTCGCCCCGGGATTATCAGGCCATCGCCCGTATTGTTTCCCTCGGTGCATCAGCACAAGAAGCAATCAAATGGCTCGGCGAATGCTTTACCGCTTTTGAACAGCGGCGCACCTCTTCAGCTGAAACGATCAAGGCTTTCAGCTATTGCGCCAAGTTTATGGAAGACCGCTTGAATGCACGAATTGCGGGAAGGACAATCACAACAAAAAAAGAGAGGAATACGATACATGACAAAACGAACGATCGAGCAGATACTGGCCGACCTGAAAAACGGAAAACGTCCATTACTGGCGGACAGACCGGAAGAATCAGACAAAAGCCGCTTTGACTGCCCGCTCTGTAAAGATCAGGGCGGTTATCTAAAAAACCAGCTGGGAATGGATGTGTGGGTCAAGTGCCGCTGCGCCGCCGAACGGAAAGTAGAACGCATTCTCGGCGCAAGTGAGATTACAGATGCCTTTCGGAAGCTGGATTTCAAAGGATTTATCACGCGGGGCAAGCCTCAGGCAGTCGTCGACGCATATGAGTGCGCCCTTGAATATGTTGAGAACTTCGACAAGATGAAAAACTGCCGGAAAAACAGCATTGCCCTTTTAGGGCGTCCGGGATCGGGAAAAACCCATCTTTTGACCGCTCTCAGCAATTATGTCATGAGACAGAAGCAGACACCGGTGCTGTATTTTCCTTTTGTGGAGGGCTTTACGGATTTAAAAAATGATTTTGATCTGCTTGATGCAAAGCTTGGCCGTATGAAACAGGCGGATGTGCTTTTTATTGACGATCTGTTCAAACCGCTGAACGGAAAACCCCGGGCGACCGATTGGCAGATTGAACAAATGTACGCCGTCGTGAATTACCGCTATTTAAATCATAAGCCGGTTCTTATCTCGAGCGAGCTGGCCTGTGACGGATTGGTGCAGGTTGATGAAGCCTTGGGCACAAGAATTTATGAGATGTGCAGCGATTATTTAGTCATCATTAATGGCAATTCATTTGACGTAAACCACAGATTAGAGGGGGCGAGATAATGTGTAAGCTGTGCGGGCCGAAGAAGGTCATTGTGACGGAAACGGGTCTCGGCGCTGTCTTTCACCCTTGCCCGAACTGCAAAACAGGCACTGATTTAACGCCGGTCATTAAACGTCTTGAACGAATGGTTCAAGACGCAAAAGCGAGGCTTGATGCACGTGTGTAAATATATCAAATGGCTTTTTTGCCTGCTGTTCAGGGCAAAACGGATAGAAAAGCAAATTGAAGCATGGCATGAGGCTGATGGAAAGTGAGGATCACCATTGCAAGAAAAAAACAGCCCCGCTCCATGGCGGGCCGTACACAGCGGAGAAGAAAAACCCATTTACATTTATTCCGCTTACAGCGAAGCGGATAAAGAGAAGTTCCCTTATTCAAACGGAAGGCTCATCGCGGCCGTTTTCAACTTAAGTTCATACTCACAGCAGATCAACGCGGCATTGATGGCGAAAGCCCCGGAACTCTTTGAGGCGGCCGAAACGGCTCTCCGCCTGCTCCGGGGAGAAAGTTCTGAAGAAAAAGAAGCGTTCATAAATAAGCTCGGAAGCCTCATACATGAAGTGAACATTTTGAAAAAGACGGAGGACGTAAAACATGAATCCTAAAAAACTGACTGACATTGAACATACAACATTAAAAAGCCAGCTGGAAGAAGGCAAGGTTCGGGTGATTATAGTAGACGGACTGAAGAAGGAAGCATGGCTCGCCGAAGCGCCGGAGCACGGCAAAACGCTTGTCGAAACGCGAAAAGGGGATCTGGCCCGGGTCGAATATGAAATCGGCTTTAAATTGAATTAATCGAAAAAAACAGAATACGTCCAAGACGGAAAGCCTGCGGACACTGATCAATCGCGCACATGCTGCGCATTGGTTGGTGTCCTTTTTTTGTTCCGAAAAAGAGGAGGATCTACATGGAAGACTTACTATTTGAATATAAACGCACGCTGAAAGAGACGAAAAAGTGGTACAAGCAGCTGGAGGCAGCCGATGAAACGGTGCTTACTTCAGAAGAACTGAAAGATAAAAAAATCATCAGAACGATTATTACAGATTTGGAGTATGTCATCGAATGGCTTGAAAAAGGCCGGCAGCCCGGCATAAGAAGAGCGATAGACCGCAGAGACGCTTATCAGAGAATGCTCATTAAAGATCCGAGAATCATAGAAACCTATTCGCAGGCGCTGATGTTTGAACCGTCCGCAAATGTGACTGAAGAAGACAGAATCAGACTGCGGGACGCATTAGCCGTTTTAACGGATAGAGAAAAAGAAATGCTGCTGCTCCACAAAGCGGAATGCTTTTCGTATGAACGGATCGCCGCCTTGCTGAATGTAAAGAAATCAACCGTACAAACGACGGTCAAACGGGCGCTTCTAAAAATTCAAAAACAGCAGGAACAAAGAAATCAATCGCCTGCTTCATAAGTTGTCATACGTTTGCCACCTAGAAGTGAATAGTAGATCACAAAAAGCGGCCCGATTAGAAGCCGCTTTTTATTATAGACAATCATGTCGGAGGTGGCGGTGATGCCGTAGCATGAAAAACGCAAAAAGAGAACAGGCATTTACAATCTATCAGTCTCATAAAGGCCGCATCACAAATCGCGCCCTTGCCGGCAAATCAGGCGTATCCGCAAGAACGATCGGCAGATGGAAAAAAGAAGGGCGCTGGGACGAGGCGCTTAATAAGAACGCGGAAAGCGGCGGAAAAAACACCCCGGGCGAAGGTGATGAGTTAAACGAACGCCAGCGGCTGTTTTGTCTTTATTATGTGAAAAGCTTTAACGCCACCCAATCTGCGATAAAAGCCGGGTATTCACCGGAAAGCGCGCATGTGACGGGAAGCAGGCTGTTAAAAAACGAAAAAGTCGCTAAAGAAATCAGCCGCATGAAAAAGGAAATGGTCAATAAAGTGTTTGTCGAAGCGATGGACGTTCTTCAAGTCTATGTGAAAATCGCTTTCGCTGACATTACCGATTATGTAACCTTCGGAAAAAAAGAGGTTCAGGCCTTCGGAAAATCAGGGCCGCTCTTTGACGAAAATGATAATCCGATTATGCAGGAGATCAGCTACGTTGACGTTAAAGATTCGCACCTTCTGGACGGAACCATCGTCACGGAAGCAAAACTCGGGAAAGAAGGCATTGCAATAAAGCTTGCCGACAAGATGAAGGCTCTTGAAAAGCTGTCCTTGTACTTTGACCTTTTCCCCGATCAATTTAAACAAAAAATCGAAAATGAAAAATTAAAGCTGGCTCAGCAGAAGATGGAAAAAACAGAAGACAGCCAAAAGCCGATTGACATTGTCATTACGCGGAAAGAGGAACGGTCATGATTGAAAAAGCGGTCAACCCGCGCTTTGAAGATTATTTGTTCAATTGGAATGAAACGTACCAATTTCTCGTTGGAGGCTACGGCTCGTCAAAAAGCTATCATACCGCGCTGAAAATCATCCTGAAGCTGCTTCGTGAAAAGCGGACGGCCCTTGTCGTGCGGGAAGTATTCGATACGCACAGGGATTCTACTTTTGCCTTGTTTGAAGACATTATCGGGGAGCTTGAGCTGGGACATGCCGTAAAGGCCGTTTCTTCGCCGATGCAGCTGAGATTTTCAAACGGAAGCCGGATTATGTTTAAAGGGATGGACAACCCGGCCAAATTGAAATCCATTCATCATATTTCACTGATTTGGATTGAAGAATGCTCTGAAGTGAAGTATGAAGGCTTTAAGGAGCTGATCGGCCGTCTGCGTCATCCCGAGCTTTCGCTGCATATGATATGCACCACAAATCCCGTCGGCACCTCCAATTGGACGTATCGGCATTTTTTTCGTGATGAGCAAAAAAAACGGTTCGTATTGGATGATCAGACGCTGTATGAAAAAGGCACCGTCGTTAAGGGAGATACGTATTACCACCATTCCACAGCGTGCGATAATCTGTTTTTGCCGAAAAGCTATATTAAGCAGCTGGACAGCTTACGGCATTACGATCCCGATTTATACCGGATCGCCCGCAAAGGACAGTTCGGCGTCAACGGCATCCGCGTGTTTCCGCAGTTTCAGGTCATGGAGCACAACGAAGTAACGGAGCGGATTGCTTCCATCAGGCGCCCCCTGTTTCGGACGGGCATGGATTTCGGTTTTGAAGAGTCATACAATGCGGTCATCCGGCTTGCCGTCGATCCGGATCAAAAAGAGCTTTATATTTTCTGGGAGTATTACAAAAACAAAATGACCGATGATCAGACAGCTGAGGAGCTTCAAGAATTGGCGGATCAAAAAGAGCTGATCAAAGCGGATTCGGCTGAGCCGAAAAGCATCCAATATTTCCGCAGGCAGGGATTTTGCATGGTTGCGGCCAAAAAGTTTCCGGGCTCAAGACTTCAGTATACAAAAAAGCTGAAACGGTTCAGACACATCTATTGCTCAGACAGCTGTGAAAATACGATCCGCGAATTGCAGAACTTAACGTACGCAAAAAACAAAAACGGTGCTCTGCCGGAAGATGAGTTTTCAATTGATCCCCACACACTTTCAGCCATTTGGTATGCGCTGGATGACTATGACGCGGCGGATCTGAAAGATGCATCACAAAAACGGAGACGTCCGAATCGGGAAAGGAGGAGATAGGCGTTGCCTAACTATCAAAACGTTAGAGCCACCGTCTTTAAATCAAAAATGGCCGCGCCGCAGGCAAGGCAGATGAACGAAGATCAATTTGCCGATCTGTACGGCGAAGACATCATTTCACCGCCCTATAATCTCATTGAACTGAAAACAATCGCCGAATACTCGACGATTCTTCAGCAGTGCATTGACGCGTATCGGGTCAATATTACGGGTTTTGGGTTCGATGTGGAATATACATTTGATGTAAATAGCCCAGATTGCTCCCCGTCAAAAAAGGCCCGGGCCGAAAAAAACTGGATGAAGCTGGAGAGCTTTTACAAATGTCTTCATTTTGATGAATCGGCCGAGACGGTCCTCGGATATGCGATAGAAGACCGCGAAAAAACGGGCAACGGTTTCCTCGAAGTGCTTCGGGACGGCGCGGGAAAACCGGCGGGGATTGAATATCTGGATGTAAAACATATGCGCGTCTGCGGTGTGACTGATCCCGTTGAAGTTACATTTTCATATGAAGAAAACGGCGCATCCAAAACGATTAAAAGGCAAAAACGGTTCCGTAAATATGTTCAGATGCTGAACGGACGGAAAGTGTTTTTTAAGGAATACGGCGATCCCCGCATGATGGACATGAGAACCGGCGAATACGTAAAGACCCTGTCTGAAGAATACCGGGCAAATGAAGCCATTCACTTAAAAATCGGCAGCGGTACTTACGGCATTCCGCGCTGGGTCGGCAATATCGTCAATCTGTACGGCGCCCGGAAAGCGGAAGAACTGAATTTTATGTATTTCAAGCAGGGCCGTCACGTGCCGGCCGCCATTACGGTTGAAAACGGCATGCTGTCAGAAACCTCGTACAAAGAGCTTCAGGATTATATGAATGACCTGGAAGGGGTGGAAAACGCCCACAAATTTCTGCTGATTGAGGCGGAAGGCATTGCGAAGGAAAAAGACCTTCACGGAGGCGAAGACATTACGCCCGTGTCTGTGGAAATTAAATCACTTGCGGAAATTCTGCAGGATGATGCGCTGTTTCTTGAATATGACGACAAAAGCAGAAATAAACTCCGTTCCGCTTTCCGTCTCCCGCCGCTTTATACGGGAGAGGCGCAGGAATACAACAAAGCCACAGCCGATACGGCACGGAAAATAACGGAGGAGCAGGTGTTTCAGCCGGAGCGGAAAACGCTGATTAATAAGCTCAACACGTTATTTTTGCCTGAACTGGGTCTCCACGATGTACAGCTCACATTAAAAGGGCCTGATTTTCGCGATCCGCTTGAAATTGCGAAGGTGCTTACGCCATTTATTTCCGCCGGCGCGGTCTCTCCTAATGACCTCCGTGATCTGGCGGGAAGAGTGCTCGGCAAGACGCTTGAGGAATGGCCTGAAGAGTACTACAGCAGGCCGGTGCTGAAAGGGAAAAAGGAGCAATCCTGAAAGGGGGTGAAAACATCTCGTGCCGAGAGAATTGAGAAATGCCGTCATCAGTTTTGTGAGCTATGTCGATAAGGCGGCGAACCAAACGGAATTCTTTTTTACAAAATCAGCCGGAGGCCTTCCGTCATTTGAAAAAAAGGTGCAGGTGTTTACAAAAAACGAATCGGATGAGCAGAAGCTTGTTTACGGCATCGTTTACGAGCCGGATGTCCCCGATGCACATGGCGATTATATGACGGCTGAAGAGATTGAAAAGGCCGCTCACGGTTTTTTGGCGGACGCCCGCAACATCGATACAAATCATAACTTTGAAGGCGGGACCGGCGAGGTGGTGGAGTCGTACGTCGCCCCGGATGACTTTGAAATCGGGAATGCTGTGATCCGGAAAGGATCTTGGGTGCTTGTCACCAAAGCTTCCGATGAAGTATGGGATCAGATTAAAGCCGGTATCATTACGGGCTACAGCATGGCGGGAACCGCTGACGTTTACGAAGAGCCGGCAGAAAAGCAAGCCGGCTTATTCGGCGCGGTCAAGCAATTTCTCGACCGTGACCGCAAATCAAGAAACCGCAAGGGAGAGGACTTGAACAAGATGAGAAAAGAAGACGTAAGAGAATCGATTGAACACGCGCTGCACCCGCTTTTAAAGCGGCTTGACAGTTTGGACCAAAACACGGAAGACAAAGACGGGGCGGCTGCGCCGTCTGATGAAGAAAAGCTGAAAACGCTTGTTGAGGACATGCTGGCGCCGATTATTAAACGCATTGAAGCGCTTGAAAAAGTAAGAGGCGCATCAAAGCAGCCGGAAGAAGAGACGGGCGGGCAAGAGCCTGTTAAAAAATCCATTTGGAGCGGACTGCTTTAAGCCCAGTCAGAAGGAGGAACTGTAGAGTGAGAAATCAAGATATCATCAGAAAGGCGGAAATGTCACTTTCCGCTTTAAAAAGCGGCGGTTTAATGAACCCCGCACAAGCTTCAGCATTTATCCGCATGGTGCAGAACACGCCGACCATTTTCAGCGAATCGCGTGTGATTCAAATGGAAAATGACTCGCAGAAATTTGAAAAAATCGGTTTCGGCCAGCGTATTCTGCGTGCCGCTGAGGAAGGAAAAGCTTTAACTGACGATCAGCTGACCGTCCCGGCAACAAGTACGGTGCAGCTGAATACGAAAGAAGTCATTGCGGAAATTAATATCACCTATGACACGCTTGAAAACAATATTGAAAAAGACGGCCTGCAGCAGACGATCATGCAGATTTTGGCGGAGCGGGCGGCAGTCGATATTGAGGAGCTAGTCGTAAACGGCGATACATCTTCTTCTGATCCGTACTTGGCACAGCTTGACGGAATCCGTAAGCAGACTGTATCTCACGTCATTGACGGAAACGGGGAAGAGCTGTCCAGAGCCACATTTAAAAAAGGCTTAAAAGCCATTCCGGCAAAATATTTGCGACTGCCTCAGGAATTCAGATTTTACACATCTCAAGGCATGGAGATTGAATGGAAAGACCGTGTGGCTGACCGTCAGACCAATCTGGGAGATCTTGCGGTGCAGGGCGGTTTGTCTTCAGCATTCGGCGTTCCGGTCAAAGGAGTGTCCAATCTGCAGCCGTACTCAGTCGGAGAAGGTGATTCCCAGTACGATGCGTCTGACATCATTCTGACTCACCCGAAAAATATCATTCTCGGTTTTTCACGGAATATCCGAATCGAAGTAGATAAAGATATTCGCAGCCGCAAATTTATTATCGTACTGACGGCTAAACTTGACAGCAAATTTGAAGAAGAAGATGCAAGCGCCAAAATCGTAAACGTTAAAGAATAAGACGGAGGTGGCAGTTATGTTAATTCAGCCGTCTGACGTTGTTTCATATTCAGTTTATGATCAAGTCAAAAACAGGCCGGAGCCGCTTCTTATACAGGACATTCTGGAGGCGGAGGCGGAAGCGGCCAGAATGGCGGGGCATTCGTTCACTGACCCTGTTTACTCACCGCTTCCCGAAAAGATTAAGCTTGCGTTATTAAAGCTTTCTCAATATTTTGCGCTGATCAACCAGAATGAAGCAGCCGCTTCCGCCTATCAATCTGAAAAGATAGGCGACTACTCGTATACGGTGGCAGGTGAAGGCGGAATCAGAAAACCGGCGGTGCGCCATCTGCTCTGTGAATATATCGCGCCGGGTTATTCCCCGGTTTCTGCACACGCAAAGGTGAGGCCTTTATGAGCTACGAACGGCTGCTCACTGACAGATGCGATATTTATCATGAGACGGTGTCAGTTCCGAAGGCCGGACGCTTCGGGATTCCCGCCGAAAAGCTCCAGCCTGTCTTTTCTTATCCGGAAGTGCCCGATGCTGAAGACGTGCCGTGTCTGTTTGTTGAAAAACAGCAGCAGCTTATTCAGCTTGAGCCTGATCATAAGGTATATCAGCGGTTTCTCGTTCATTTTCCGAAAGAGGCCGTTGTGCGTGTCAATGACAAAATCATTTGGGAAGGCCAGGCGTATATTCTGGAAATGCCGAAGAAAGCAAGACAGCACCATTGGGAGGTTATCGCTGTGAGAGATGACAGACTATGAACATAAAAAACCTTGAACAATGGAGTCGGTCGCTGCAAAAGGCATCATCCGGAGAATTTGCCCGTCAGGCAGGCGAATGGCTGGAACAGTCAGGAGAGGATTTTCTCGACTTGGTACGGGAGGAGCTTATTCATTCGGGCGGGATTGATACAGAAAGCCTGCTGTCTTCTTTCCGAAAAGGAGCGCAGAATCACGTATGGATCATTGAAAACGGGGGACTGACCCTTGAAATCGGCACCAATGTAGAGTATGCCTCATTCATAAATGACGGACATTGGACCGTCTCAGATGAAAATGTCAGATGGGTGCCCGGGTATTTTCAAGGCTCCCGGTTCATCTATGATCCGTCAGCTTCAACGGGAATGGCGCTCAAAAAACAGTGGATCAGCGGAAATGGGTTTTGGGACAAAGCCCTTCTTTTGTATGAAACACTCTTCGCCGAATCGCTGGATAAGCGTTTCAATCAGTGGCTTAACACGTTGGGGGGAGATATCGGATGAATCGCGAAACCGGTTCAATCGCCGCTTTTTTGTATCAGCAATGCGGCGTGCCCGTATATGAAAATGAACTGCCTGAACAATTTCAGGTGCCGTCACTTTACATCCCGCCCCCGTACGCTTTTGACGAGAATGACACAGTCTCCACCTTTAAGAAGACATACAGTCTGAATGTGAAGCTGTTCCATGCCGACTCGGTGCAGGCGCTCTATGCAGCCGACCGGATCGCCGATGCGGTGAGAGAATCAAGACAGCTGATTCCGCTGCTTACGGAATCAGGGGAGGATACCGGTGATTTCGTCCGCATCAGCCGTATCGAAACAAGAGTCGGAGACAAAGGCGAGGCAGTGATCACCATCCGCTGGACGAGCCGCTACTACTATCAGAAACAAACATCTCCCGCACTGCGGGATGTGGACATTAACAGCGGGGTGAAAGAAAAGTGAAACAATATAAAAAGAAAAACGCCGCAACTGCGGAACGAGCGGTTCTTTATGACACGGCGGATTTAACAAAGCACGCGAAGGAGCTTTTCGGCGTAAAACCCGAGATTCTCCAGGGGGCTTTATTCGGCGTGAAGCAAAAACAAATGACAAAAGCGCAAGCCAAGTCTTACATTGAAGCATTTTTAACCAAGGAGGTCATGCAATAATGAACGGCGGAACATTTACGCAAGGAAAAGAAAAAGAACGTGCCGGGATCTATTTTAACTTTAAAACAACCGCCCAGGAGCGGGTATCGATCGGTGAACGCGGGATTGTCGCCCTTCCCGTCGCATCCGGCTGGGGGGAAGCGAAAACATTCGTTTCCATTTCAAGCGTTGAAGATTTGAATAAAAAAGTGGGGCTCAGTATTGAAGATCCGTCACTGATTCTGCTTCGTGAGGCGAAAAAGAAAGCAAAAACCGTTTTGATGTACCGTCTGACAGAGGGAATCAGAGCGAGCGCAGATCTTTCGCAAGGTGTTAAAGCAACCGCTTTGTACGGGGGTTCAAAAGGAAATGACATCATCATCCGCATCAGTGAAAATGTCCTTGATCAGACCGCTTTCGATGTGACCACTTACATGGATGAAGCGGAAGTTGACAAACAAACGGTGAAAAAAGCCGAAGAATTAAAAGCAAACGGCTATGTCACATTTACGGGAACGGGCGAACTGTCGGCTTCCATCCCGCTGACAGGCACTGAGGAAGAATCCGGGGAAACGTTAAACCCGCAGGCAGGCATCCGTCTCGCGGGAGGAACTGATAAAGCACCGGTCAACTCAGACTATACGGATTTTTTAGCTGCGGCTGAAACGGAGAATTTCGATGTCATCGCTCTTCCTGTCGCGGAAAACGATCAGCTGAAAGCGACATTTGCCGCATTCATTAAACGCCTTCGCGATGCGCAGGGACAGAAAGTGCAAGGGGTGACTGCCCATTACAGCGGAGATTATGAAGGCATTATCAATGTGACTGAAGGTGTGCTGCTGGAAGACGGAACTGAGATTAAAGCTGAAGATGCGACCGCCTGGGTGGCAGGCGCAAGTGCCAGCGCCGCATTTAATCAATCCTTAACATTCGTTGAATACGAAGGCGCCGTCGATGTGCTGCACCGCCTGACTCATGATGAAGTGATCGAACGTCTTTCCAAAGGTGAATTCCTTTTCTCTTATGATGCCCGTGATAAGTCAGTCAGCGTTGAAAAAGATATCAACTCATTGGTGACATTTACGGCAGAGAAAAACAAAAAGTTCGCGAAAAACAAAATCGTCCGTGTGCTTGATGCGGTGAATAACGATTTGACACGTGAACTGAAAGCCTTAATTAAATCGAAAAAAGGCACGGGCAGCGATCTTCCAGCGACAAACGACGGCCTTCAATTCGTCAAAACGATGATTATTCAATATTTGACAACGCTTCAGGATGCGGGCGGCATCGCAAACTTTGATTCAGACAAAGACATTACAATCGGGCTGAATGAAGACCGCGACGGCTTTTTAATCGATCTCGCCGTACAGCCTGTGGATGCGGCAGAAAAATTCTACTTTAACGTGGAGGTAAACTAAGATGGCATTAAAAGCGCAAAACACGATTTCAGGAAAAGAAGGCCGTTTATTTCTCGACGGAGAAGAGATGGCGCATATTAAAACGTTTGAAGCAAACGTGGAAAAAAACAAATCAGAAGTAAACATCATGGGCCGCCGCATGACGGGACATAAAACAACAGGCGCCAACGGAACGGGCACGGCAACATTCTATAAGGTCACATCCAAATTCGCCGTGCTTATGATGGATTACGTGAAAAAAGGCAGCGACCCGTATTTTACGCTGCAAGCCGTTCTTGACGACAAATCATCAGGCCGCGGAACAGAACGCGTCACCCTGTATGACGTCAACTTTGATTCTGCAAAAATCGCCGGACTGGACGTAGACTCAGAAGCCCTCGAAGAAGAAGTGCCGTTTACCTTCGAAGATTTCGATGTGCCGGAAAAGCTTTCTGAAACGTTTTAATCAGAAACATTATGAGTGAAACAGGCCTTTTACAGGCCTGTTTTTTATAAAAAAAGAGTAAGGGAGTTTTCATCATGAGCGAAAAAAACGAACAAGTATATGATCTGTCATTCTTTATGCCGGGTAAAACAGTCGAGGCTGAGGAGATTCGGGTTCCGCTTTCAAAGCGTTTTGTCGATAAAAAAGGAAACATCGTGCCTTTTATTTTTAAAGCCATTACGACTGAGCGCATTGACGAACTGGAGAAGGAAAGCACGACATATAAAAATGTGAAGGGCAGAGGCCGCGTAAAAGACTTAGACAGCCAGCGCTTCTATGCGCGGATCGCGGTTGAATCTACGATTTACCCTGATTTCCGGTCTAAGGAGCTCCGCGACGCTTACAAAACGGCAGATCCGGTCGAGGTGGCAAAACGCGTTCTCTCAGTCGGCGGTGAGTATGCAAATTGGCTGAATAAAGCGATTGAGATCAACGGTTTTGAAGATGAATTAGAAGATCTGGAGCAAGAAGCAAAAAACTGATAAAAGATGGGAATAAGGAAGCCGTGTATCTCTATTACGCGATGCATGAGCTTCATTATTCTCCATCAGAACTGAAAGAGTTATATGAAGCACCGAGACATTTTAAGGCACTGTTGTACGGTTTAATCGGCTACAAGCTGGACATTCTTGAAAAACAAGCGAAGAAAGGGGGAGCGACATCATGGCAAAGCTGACCGCCCGTTTTGAATTGGAAGATCGGGTTTCAAAGAAAATAAGGAAAATCCAAAATGGCTTCAGAGCGCTTGAGAAATACAGGAAAATGACAAAACGCCAAAGTGAAATTGATATACGCAAAGAGAGTAAATCTGTTTTAAGAACAATTGACCGCATCCAGCGCTCTATGAAAAGAAAGCTGGGCGCACAAACGATCTCTATTTCAGCTGAAGACGGAGCCAGTGCCGTCATTCAAAAGGTGCAAGCCCAATTAGCGGGTCTGCCTGCGTCTTTAACCGTTAAAATAGGAGCAAAAGACAGCGCGACAGCGGCATTTGAGAGGTTGCGGGATCTGGCTGCCGGTTTTAAAGGATTTACCGTTTCACTGTATACGTCAGACGAAGTGACTCCTGCCATGGAACGTATCAAACGCTACATGCAATCTGCGTTAAAGAACGGGTACTCTGTCACTATACGCGTCATAGATCACGTCATGAAAACAGTCGGCCGAATTTCAGCGGGGATTGATTCGCTGACGGGGAAAAACAATGTCATTCAATTATCGTTAAACGAAAAGGTGACAGCACAGCTGTCTGCAATGCAAAAGAATATGCCGGACGTCGGAAACGCTTCTGCATCTGCTGCTCCTGCTTCGCCGAAAAATGATTTTTCAATGCTTGACTCCATTGCAGACACCTTCATGAAAAAAGTCAATGACATCGCATCCAAATTTTATCCGGAAACAATCATAGCGGAACTGGATAAATTCGCTGCAAGCTTTATGAAGAAAGCGGACGAAATCGCAAGCAAATTCAGTCCGGCAACGATATTAGCCGAACTGGACAAGTTCACGACCTCATTCATGGGAAAAGTGGACGAGATTGCAAGCAAATTCAGCCCGCAAACGATATTAGCAGAGCTGGACAAGTTCACGACCTCATTCATGGGGAAAGTGGACGAGATTGCGAGCAAATTCAGCCCGGCAACGATATTAGCCGAACTGGACAAGTTCACGACGTCATTCATGGGAAAAGTGGACGAGATTGCAAGCAAATTCAGCCCGGAGACGATATTAGCAGAGCTCGATAAGTTCACGACGTCATTCATGGGAAAAGTGGACGAGATTGCAAGCAAATTCAGCCCGGAGACGATATTAGCAGAGCTCGATAAGTTCACGACCTCATTCATGGGGAAAGCGGACGAAATCGCAAGCAAATTCAGCCCGGAGACGATATTAGCAGAGCTGGACAAGTTCACGACCTCATTCATGGGGAAAGCGGATGAAATCGCGAGCAAATTCAGCCCGGCAACGATATTAGCAGAGCTGGACAAGTTCACGACGTCATTCATGGGAAAAGTGGACGAGATTGCAAGCAAATTCAGCCCGGAGACGATATTAGCAGAGCTGGATAAGTTCACGACCTCATTCATGGGAAAAGTGGACGAGATTGCGAGCAAATTCAGCCCGGCAACGATATTAGCCGAACTGGACAAGTTCACGACGTCATTCATGGGGAAAGCGGACGAAATCGCAAGCAAATTCAGCCCGGAGACGATATTAGCAGAGCTGGACAAATTCGCTGATTCGTTTATGAAAAAGGTAGACGGGGTCGTGAGTAAATTCAGTCCGGAAGCCATATTGAAAGTACTGGATAAATTCACTGATTCATTTATGAAAAAGGTTGATGACGTTGTCAGCAAATTCAGTCCGGAGACCATATTGAAAGAGCTGGATCATTTTACTGATTCGTTTATGAAGAAAGTCGACGACGTTGTCGGTAAATTCAGTCCTGATAAGCTAATCGACCGCGCCGAACAATTTGTAAATGACACGATTGACCGAATTTCTGAGAAATTCGATTTTCTCAATCCGGATAAGATTCTGGAAAAAGTGGAGCAGTTTACATCATCACTGTTCGGAGGCATTGATAAAAAGTTCGGCAAGTTCAGCCCTGATGCGATCATCGAAAAAGCCGAGGCATTTGTTGATAAAATTGTCAGCAAGATTGCCAAGAAATTTGAGAAATTCAGCCCGGACAAAATCATCGAAAAAGCCGGGGAATTAATAGAAAAAATATTTTCAGGAATCGCTGAAAAATTAGGCAAACTCAATGTCGGCGGATTATTAGGAGGCGGCACGAAAAAAGAAAAGAGTAAGGGGAGCCTTTCTGCCGGCGGCACCAACAGCCCGAAGCGTCCTGATCTGACAAAGGGTCCGCAGCGCACGGGACCATCACCGAAATCTTCAGGAAGGTCAGCCAAAAAAACCGGCGGGGCTTTGGGGTGCTGCTGCTGCTGTACCGGAGTGACGAGAGGTAAAAGCAGTAAAGTCGAAGGGCGGAATAAATCTTCGAAAAGAGGTTCCTCCGTAAAGGAAAGCAAACAGGCATCCGTAAACACGCCGAAAACAAAAGGGGCAGGTAAAGGCATCGGCGCGCTTTTGAAAGGCTTAGGGAATTCAAAGGCGCTGAAAGGCGGTATGAAAGGGTTAAAAGGTGCCGCTAAAGGAATTCCCGGCATAGGTGAATTGTTATCACTTACTGATTTAGCCGGCATCAATAAAGATAATGCAGGAGAGAAGGTCGGCTCAGCAGGCGGCGGTCTTGCAGGAGCCGCGGCCGGAGCGGCAATCGGCAGCGTTGTTCCCGGAGTGGGCACATTAATCGGCGGCGCGGTAGGCGGCATCGCCGGCAGTCTAGGCGGTTCCAGCTTGGGAGAGGCCTTTGATTCAGGGGCTTTGAAAGACACATGGAATGATATTTCCGAAGCGGCGCAAAGTGCTTGGACAACAATACAAGATACTTGGGGAAGCGTTTCATCCTGGTTCATGGAAAATGTATGGACGCCGGTTTCATCGGCTGTCGTCGGAGTGGCGACAAGCATTTGGTCAAATATCGTGAATGCGTGGACAACGATTCAAGGGATTTTCAGCACGGTGTCATCCTGGTTCATGGAGAATGTATGGACGCCGGTTTCAACGGCTGTCGTCGGAGTGGCAACAAGCATCTGGTCAAATATCGTGAATGCGTGGACGACGATTCAAGGTGTCTTCAGCACAGTATCCGGCTGGTTTATGAGCACTGTCTGGGAGCCCGTAAAATCGGCTGTCGTCGGAGTAGCGACGTCCATTTGGAGTAAAATCACAGGAGCTTGGGATAAAATTAAATCTGTTTTCAGTACGGTATCCGGCTGGTTCATGGATATTGTCTGGAACCCGGTGAAAAACATGGTGGAAAAAGTCGGAAAAGGAATATCAGACGCTTTCACGACTGCTTTAGATACGGTAAAGGATATATGGAAAGGGTTAAGCGGCTGGTTTGAGAAACATATAAAAGAACCTCTTGTCAAAGTGGGAACAGCCATATCAGATGCTTTTTCTGCAGCATTCGACTGGGTGAAAAAGATTTGGGATAAAACCGGCGGCAAATTGATTTCAGGCGTAATGGACTTCGTCACAGGCGGCGGAGATAAAAAGAAAAAACCGGACAAAAACGCCACGGGCGGCTACATTACAAAGCCGACCATTTCCTGGATCGGTGAAGCCGGAAAAGAATTTGTCATCCCCGTCGACAACAATCGCGGACGCGGAAAGATGCTGCTTTCACAAGCTGCGTCTAAGCTCGGCATGCGTGTTGTCGATGATATGGGTGCGGCTTCGGCTCAGTCTTCCGCTGTGCCGGCGGGAGCGGGCGGTGTTTCTTCTTCTGCATCTGTATCGGCCGCAGCGTCTGTAGAGGCATCCGGACTTGGCGGGACGGCTTCATCACTCGGCAAACAGTTTACTGAAGGCTTTGACAGCGGAATCAGCAATAAATCGGTGGATATGGACGGCTGGAAGGAGAAAAACATCGGAACGCCGTTCAATGCCCTCATTTCGTCTTCACCCGGTTACGGAAAGCAAGTCGCTGCGGGCTATGCCAAAGGTCAGAATACATCGCCGACGGGCACCGATTCGTTTTTAAAAACAAAGGTGAAAACACCTTATCAATCGGCGGTTAATCAATCGTCATCATGGGGCGCCGCCACAGTGAAAGGTTATTCGGCCGGACAGAATGCAAAAGATACGGGAACGTCGCAATACGTAAGCACACATATCAATAAACCGTTTGTGCAATCAAGAGATTCCGCGAACGGCTGGGGATCAGGCCTGATCGGACACTTCGTATCAGGGATGAATGCGAAGGGAAGCGAAGTCAAACAGGCGGCCAAAGATTTGGCCAAAAAAGTCGAGGACGCATTCAGGGAAGAGCTTGATATTCACTCTCCTTCCCGTGTCATGATGAGTCTCGGACGCTTTGCTTCAGTCGGCGTCGTCAAAGGCCTCAGCTCAGTTGACGTGAAAAAATACGCCGAAAAACAGGCAGGCTCGCTTGCAGCAGCCTTTTCCGGCATGGGTGCAGCGGGAGGAAGCGTCAAAGAATGGCTTTTGGCCGCAATGAAAGCAACCAATACGCCGATCAGCTGGCTTCCGGGATTAATGACGATCGCACAGCATGAGTCAGGCGGCAACCCTAATTCCATTAATCTATGGGACAGCAACGCCAAAGCCGGACACCCGTCACAGGGGCTTATGCAGACGATTCCGAGCACCTTTGAAGATCACAAAGCGCCGGGCATGAATGATATCAGAAATCCAATCCACAACGCCGCTGCCGCTATCGGCTATATTAAAAGCCGATACGGCTCGATCAGCAATGTCCCCGGGATTAAAAGTATGGCTCATGGCGGCCCGTACGTCGGTTATGCCAATGGGGGTCTGATTACCAAGGAGCAGATCGCCCGTGTCGGCGAAGGGAACAAACGGGAGTGGATCATCCCTGAAGAGCGGGGCATCCGCGGCCGTTATCTGCTGCAAAAAGCGGCTCAGGCGCTCGGCATGGAAGTGTCCGATCCGTCCCAGACGGAACCGGCGGCGCTTTCAGCCGGCACGGTATCCGCAGCCGTTAAAGGCGGCGGACAAACCGTTCAAAAAACGGGAACAAAAGAAATTAAAATCGAATTCAGCGGCGATCAGCATTTCCATAACGGACAGGACGCCGACAGCCTCGCCGCCAAAATCAAACAGGCGCTGATTGATGAACTGCAAAAAGACATTTATACCGGAGCAAAGGGGGCCGTTGCTTTTGACTAAATCTGTTTACGAATTTTGGCTGTCTCAGGGGAAGGACAAGCTCCGGCTTCCCGTTCTCCCTGAAGCGATTGATATCGCAAACAGCGTGCAGAATGATTCCGTGAAAGTCACCGGACTTGGAGAGGTGACGTTTATCGAAGAACCTGGAGCGAAAGAAATTTCGTTCTCTTCTTTTTTACCGAAACGGTACAGCCCGATTGCCGAATATCAAAGCATCCCTTCGCCGGAAAAAGCCATTTCAGCCATTGAAACATGGATGAAAGCGAAAAAACCCGTTCAGTTTTTGATTACAGGGACAAAAATCAATGTCACATGCAGTATTGAAAGCTTTAATTACAGCGAAGGTGACAATGAAATCGGCGACCGGAATTTTGATATCGTACTGAAAGAATATAAAACCGCTTCGCCAAGAAAAATCAAACAAAAGAAAAAAACGAAAGCGAAGCGCCCGTCCAAAGCTTCACCCAAAACATATACCGTCAAAAAAGGGGATACGCTTTGGGACATCGCCGGCAGGTTTTACGGAAAACACACAGAGTGGCGGAAAATCTGGAACGCGAATAAAACCGCCATGATTAAGCGCAGCAAACGGAATATCCGGCAGCCGGGGCATTGGATCTTCCCGGGGCAGAAGCTGAAGATACCGCAATGAAACGGGTGAAAAGATGATTGAACTATTTGTCATAAAAGAAACGGAGTGGCTTGAGCTTGTCACAGAAAGCGTAACGCTGGAAGGACACAGATATCAGGCGCCCCGCTCCATCGAAGCGACGATTGTCGTAAAGCAGGGCAGCCAGACGTATTACGGCGTATCAGAAGGGGATACGGTTTTGTTCAAATGGAACGGAAAAGAGCTGTTCCGCGGCATTGTTTTTGCAAGAACGCCCGATGAGCATACCGTCGCCTTCACCGCATACGATATGCTCCAATACCTTGTGAAAAACCAGGACGTTTACGTGTTTTCCAACAAGCGCGCCGATCAAATATTAAAAAGGATCGCCAGCGATTTTCAAATTCCCGTCACATCCATTGCCAACACAGGCCATACCATTAAATCACTCGTTTTTAAAAATGATACAAGCCTTTACGATATGATGCTAAAAGCGTTAAAGCAGACAAAAAGCCAGACGGGGCGCAATTATCAGCTCTATTCAGAAAAAGGCAGGCTCGGCTTGCGTGAATGGCCGGAGCCGTCTGACATATGGGTGCTGGAAACAGGAGTTAATATTACAGGGTATCAATACAGCACCTCAATTGATGACACCGCAACCCGTGTCGTCATGCGGCTGCAAAAAGACAATAAAACGATAAAGGCTTCCGCCTCAGACAGCGCCGGCATGAAAACATTCGGCGTTTTGCAGTATACCGAAACGGTTTCTGACGACATTAACGAAGCCCAGCTGAAACAGCGCGCAAAAGTGAAGCAGGCTGAGAAAAAAGGCATTAAGAAAGAGCTGAAAAATATACAGGCGATCGGTATTCCTGGGTTGGAAAGCGGATTGCCCGTCTATATTTCAATTCCGGAAATCGGGCTGAAGAAAACCTATTATGTAGATACGGACCGCCATGAATTCCAAGGAACAAAACATACCATGACGATTGATGTCACGGAGAAAAATTCACTTCCGGAGGGGACATCCTGATGAGATTAAGTGATGTCATTAAACATTTAGCCGTCGGAGCGGTTGACGCCGAAGCGCCGGTGGAGCTGATGCCGGCCGAAGTGACCTCCGTTTCGCCGCTCGAGCTGAAACTGAAAGATCACGACAAACTTTTGATTCCGTCTGATGCACTCATTGTGCCGAAGCGGCTGAGATCCGGGGGAGAGGATCAGCTCCAGGCGGGAGATCGGGTGATGACCGCCGCTTTAACAGGAGGACAGTCTTTCTTTGTACTGGACAAAATTTAACCGGCATCCGGACGGAGATATACGGGAATATCAGCCTATTAAAGCCGCTTCATCTGCCGAAGAGGGCTTTTTTACATGAACAAATCTAAAAGGAGCGGGTGCAATGGCCCTGACACCGGAAATCGAATTTGAAGATTTGGAGGATGCGAGTGAGGCCGTTGAGACTTCACAAACCTACCGAATTGACTTTGAAAACAATCGGATTACCAATGAACTGATAAACGGACTGGACGCAATCAGACAATTCGTCTATATCGCTCTTCACACAGAACGGTATTCATATTCGGTTTTCAGCCATGATATCGGAAACGAACTTCAGGAAGTGCTTTCAGATCAGAACACGACGGATGCTTATAAAAAAATGGAGATTCCAAGACTGATAGAAGAAGCCTTGCTGTATGATGACCGTATTTTGGCCGTTACCAATTTTGAGATTGAGAAAAAAGATGATGCCTTCATCGTCTCTTTTACCGTTGAAACTGATGAGGGCATGCTTGAGATAGAGGAGGTGCTGGGTGAGGATGTTTGAAGCTCAGACGTTTGACGACATTATGGACAGAATGCTGGCGCGCGTTACGGCGGATATTGATACGAGAGAAGGCAGCGTCATTTACAATGCGCTCGCGCCTGCGGCTGCTGAGCTCGCAAAGTCTTATATTTGGCTGGATACCGTGCTGGAGCTCGTGTTTTCCGATACGGCTCAGGGTGAATTTCTGGACAGGCGTGCTGCTGAGGCGGGAATTGAACGAACACCTGCCACTAAAGCGGTCAGAGCCGGAGAATTCACAGCGGGCATCACCATTCCGCCAGGCTCCCGTTTCTTCGTTGATAACCTGTATTTTCAATATACGGGGGATGGAACGCTTGAATGTGAAACAGCCGGTGAAGCGGGCAATGCCGGCATTTCGGGGCAGAACCTGCTGCCGCTTGATACGATACCCGGGCTTGAGAAAGCAGTCATGCGCGATATATTAATTCCCGGCCGTGAGGAAGAAGATGACAACAGCTTAAGGGCGCGCTATTTTACCCGTGTCCGCCGGGAGGCAGTCAGCGCAAATAAACAGCATTATAAACAATGGGCCGAAGAGGTTGACGGCGTCGGCAGGGCAAAAATCTTCCCGCTTTGGAACGGAGACGGAACAGTGAAAGTTGTCATCACAAATGCGAATTTGGAACCGGCATCAGATATTCTGATCAAAAAAGTAAAGGATTATATTGATCCGGACGAAGGGCAGGGAGAAGGACAGGCGCCGATCGGAGCGGCAGTAACGGTGGAAAGCGCAGTATGGAAGGAAATCGAAATCTCCGCTTCCGTGCTGCCTGAGCTGAACAGCTCGATCGATGACGTAAAAGCGGAGATTGAAAAAGGCGTACTGAATTTATTCAAGAAAATGGCCTTTGAAGAAAACACCGTCCGTTTATCACAAATTAACAACATCGTTTATAACTCGGCATCCGTCAGTGACTACGCCGATATTAAAATGAACGGTGCGGCGGAAAACCTCGTGCTCAGTGACGTGGAAATTCCTAAACTCAAAGAGGTGAAAATCCTTGAGCAGACTCGATGAGATGACGGCGTACCTCCCGCCGTTTTTAACCCGATTAAAAGAGATGGCACAACTGCTTATGGCGGAAGCTCCTGAGTTTGAGCGGCAGAATAACGATATTTTCGATTTGACGGATCAGCTCTTTATCACGACGGCGACATGGGGGCTTGACCGCTGGGAAAAAATATTAAAAATACCGCGGGAATCAGGTGACACGGAGGATATGAGACGGCTCAGGCTGATCTCGAAGATGTCGAATATTCCGCCCATCACACATCAAGCGATCGAGCAGGCGCTAAACCGTTTTTTAAAACATCCGTCAGCTTATGTTCGGATGTTTCCGGGGCAGTATCGTTTTTATGCCGATATCGGGCTTGATGACCTGCAGCACATGAACGAGCTGATTGAAACGCTTGAAAAAATCAAACCCGCTCATTTGGCGTATACACTGAGAGCCGCATTAAACGAAACACTGGAAATCAAAGACCGGGTCATTCTCAACAATCGGAGATACCGAAAAGTCAGTGAACTGAAGGTCGGTTATTCCGTCACACTCAACAATAACGAGGTGGTCTTACCATGATATCAGCCGCTTACAGACAGCGTGCCGCAGCCGATCTGAAAAACAGGATCACAAAAGTGCTGTTAAACGGCAAAGAAACTCCGATTGCGGACATTTCCGTAAAAGATGCCGCAGTCACCGTTCTCACACGCAGGGAAGAAGACGTCAAACACATTGAAACCGTGCAGATGCTTGACGAAACAGGAAGCGTCATTACAGAACGAAAAACAAATTTAGATCTCAGCAATAACAGAACGCTTGATTTAAGATTTACCTTTGAGGTGGTGTAACGATGGCTTACGAAGAAAAAACAGACTGGCTTCCGGACGATCCGATTAATGAAGATGACGTCAACCGCTGGGAAAAAGGCATAAAAGACGCCCACACGGATCTGGCGGCCCATAAAAACGACATGAACAACCCGCACAAAACGACAAAGGCGCAAATCGGCCTCGGAAACGTGGACAATGTCCAGCAGGCAGCAAAGAAAGATTTTGACCGGCACAATCAAGATCTGGACCGGCATGTGACGAAAGAAGAGCGCCAGAAGTGGAATAACGGGCAATTGTCTAAAATCACAAAAGATGATGGCTCCGCTTTTATTAATATCTCTGACGGACAGGATTTTCATCAGACCGCTGCCAGCCAGAATAAGACCTTTACTTTCTCAGCAGCTGCAACCGGAATAAATACCCCGCCTAAACCGTCAGAGGGTATATACCTTTATTCTTCAAAGAATAACGGAGAGGCGGCCGCTTTCTCAGATGACGGGGGATTTTGGAGAAAAACGCTGAAAAACGGCATCTGGACGGAATGGATGCCATTTGAAACAGCTGCCGGAGCACAAGCAAAAGTAAATGAGCATGCCGACAAAACAGATCTTCATGTAACCAAGTCTGACAAAGACAAATGGAATGCAGGGCAGTTATTCAATCTGACTGACAATGACGGGAATGCTAAAACGGTAACGGAAACAAACTTAGACAATATAAAAACGTCCGGCATCTACTATATATCAGTTCAGCATACGGAAAATAAGCCTGCGGAATACGGACAATTAATTGTCATGCAAAGAACCCGCGGAGCATCACCGACTTTTGTCCAAATGTTTATAGACACAGTGGCCGCCGGAAATCCCATATACGTCCGAAGTTTCAGCACTAAAGGCGTATGGTCGGAATGGAGCCAACAAGAAACAGATTCAGGCTCTCAAGCAAAAGTAGACGCTCACGCCAATAAAAAAGATATTCATGTCACACAGGCGGATAAAGATATGTGGAACGGCGCACAGCTTTCGAAAATAACAAACGATAACGGCGGCTATCTTCTGACAATTGGTGATGATGATAACTTTCTTGAAAAAATCGTTAAAAACGGCAGGGCGTTCGGCACCTTTTATTCAACCGGCAAAGCGGCAAACAGTCCGAGCAACGCTTCAACCCGCGGCATGTTTCATTTTACCTCTCTTGACAGTGAGGGGAAAGGAACGTTTGGGTATGTCCTTGCCGTCGATTATAAAAATAATATGTTCACGAACTATTTGGATTTGAACTTGGGCTGGCAGGGCTGGCGTCGCCTCGTTACCGAACTTGATACTGAGAATGTACCTTGGATAAATGTTCCTTATAAAAATGGGGCTAAATCAGGAGACAGGCCGCTTCAATACCGCAAAGTGGGAAACACCCTTCACCTGAACGGACACGTTCTTACGGACAGAGAAGTGGTGTTCGGGAGTGTGCCGTCCTCTTGTGCGCCGGCCAAAGGCGTTGTGACTATGGTTGCAGCCAGCGGCACCACCGGTTACAGCAAATTTATTATCTATTCTAATGGAGATATGAAGCTGACGGGAATTATGGCCAATATAGAAAATAACGTGAACGGCTATTATATTGACCTTGTTTTGGCACTCACGTAAAGGAGCGAGAATATGAAATTAATATTTCCGTATGACAATGACAACATTTATACAGGCACTCCGGTTGAGCTTTATCCGGATTCTGAGACAGGAGATTATATGATGCCGCCTAACGCTGCGGACTTTCCGCCGGAAATAAACGGCGAAGGCATGTGGCGCCCATTTTTTGATGAAGAGAAACATGAATGGGTGGAAACCGCTGACGAAGCATATAAAGAGAGCTTAAAAAAAGATACGGCTCCCGATTCAAACCAGCTTGCGGGCCTCGGCGGACAGCTGGCGAATGAGAAATTGGCCAGAAAAGCAGCCGAACAAGCGCAGCAGTCACTCGGCAGGCAATTAGCGTCTTTAAAACTGGAACTCTTACACGTAAAAGGAGAATGAAAAAATGAAAAAGCTTAACTTTTGGGTTTACGCCTTGTTTTATGAGTGGGCCTCAACAGAAATGGTAAAACAGGCTATGGGCTATGATGACTGCTCTGCCGAAGATCTGGCTGAAGGTGTGGCCGCGAAGTATGTCACACCTGAGGAATTTCAAGAAATAACGGGTGAAACATACGAAGACTATAAAAATGCTGTGTCATAAGCCAGACGGCTTTTTTTATTTGTCATTTTTAATAAATGAGAAAAGGAGGACGGCCGATGAAAAAGCATCCATTTGAATTTCCCGCCGATCAACTTGGCAGGCCCGGCGCTGTAAAAGCTTATCGCGGTAACAAAAACGATTATGTCACACCGGTTGCTGATTTGTCCGGAATGGCAGAGCTTCTTACCAATACGCCGCTAGAAGCGATTGAAGTTTACAGTCAATTCGGACAAGACCGTTTAGGAGCCGTCTTAATAAACAGAGCACAGGGGTGGGCTTATTCGGACCGCAGCGGAACTCTTTTTATCGAAGAGAGCGAGGATAACAATTCGTGGACAGCTTCACATTCTGTCGCAGTAAAAGGCGGAGTGCTGACCGCTTCGGGGTGGGTCTGCCTGACAAAAAGATATTACCGGTTCCGTTTTGAAAATGGAAATCAAAAACAGTCCGAATTTGTTTTATACCAATCTGTCGGTTCGGGCGGTGATATGGCGTTTTCATATACTGACGTGATTTTTCATGAAAATGCAGCAGAGGCGGGCGTGGGAAGCATCTTCTCAGCGGGCGCTTGGAAAAAACTTCTCGTCGAAATCACCGGCACGGCTGAGTCGGGCCATGTCGCGTTTTGGGGGAGATCCATCTCGGGAAAAAATGTGCCGATCAGAGGAATCAGGTCTGATGACGGGACATCAGCCGCCGGTACGTCAGGCACAGAAGAAGTGTGGTCGTTTGATATTGCCGGCTTTAAGGAAATCGTCATGGAAATCAAGAGCATTTCCGGCGGGAGCCTTTCTGTCAAAGGCACGGCATTTTCTTAAGAATGAAGCTTCCGAAGGGAGGTGAGAACAATGTAAGAGGGGGGAGCGGAAGTGCTTCTGGATGAACAAGCGGTGCAAAAAGAATTCGCAGGCATCAAAGGTGAACAAAAGGTGCTTGAACAGCGGGTAGCCGCATTAGAGCGGGTATCAGACCGGCAGGATCAGCAAATCATGACGCTGAATGAAAAACTGAACAAAATTGACGAAAACACAACATGGATTAAGCGGACCATTACAGGAGCGATCGTGACAGCAATCTGCACGGGCGTCATTGGCGGAGCCATCGCCATCATGTACAATCTGCTGCAAAAGTAAGGGGGAAACCGATATGAAATTCGCGGACAAAGGCACGGTCGTCAGGACGGTGCTTCTTTTGCTTGCTTTATTGAATCAAACTTTGCTGATGTTCGGCAAATCGCCGCTGAATATTCAGGAGGACCAGGTCAGCCAGCTTGCAGATACGCTGTATGCCGCCGGGTCGGCCGTTTTTACAATCATAACGACTGCCGCCGCCTGGTTTAAAAACAATTATGTTACAGCAAAAGGGAAAAAACAGCAGGCTTTATTAAAAATAAACAATTTATCGAAATAGGAGAGATGAGAATATGGTAAAAATCACACAGGATTTTATCCCGGCAGGAAACAATAACCGCCCAGGCTATGCAATGACACCGATTTACATTACGGTGCACAATACAGCCAATACCGCAGTCGGAGCTAACGCCAAAAGTCACGCAAGCTATGTGAAAAATCCCGATACACCGACAAGCTGGCATTTCACAGTCGATGATACGGAAATTTATCAGCATCTTCCGCTGAACGAAAACGGCTGGCATGCCGGTGACGGAAACGGGGACGGCAACCGTAAATCCATCGGTATTGAAATTTGTGAAAACGCAGACGGCAACTTTTCACAGGCCGTGGCAAACGCCCAATGGCTCATCCGCACATTAATGACGTCGCACGGCATCCCGCTTGCGAATGTCGTTGCGCACAAGCATTGGTCAGGAAAGCTTTGTCCGAGAAGACTGCTGGATACATGGGATGAGTTTAAAGCGGGAATCGGTTCTGAGGAAAGACAGACGTATACCGTCCAAAAAGGAGATACGCTGTCGGCGATCGCGCGGAAATTCGGCGTCAGCGTGGCCGATCTGCAGAAATGGAATAACATCGCTGACCCGAACCTGATTAAAGTCGGACAAGTGCTGATCGTCAGCCCGCCGGTTGAAGCACTGTATTCTCTTCCGGACGAGGTGATCAAGCTGACAGAGCCGTACACGTCCGGTGAAAAGGTATACCAGGTGCAAAACGCGCTCGCAGCGCTTTATTTCTATCCTGAAAAAGGAGCTGTCAATAACGGCATTGACGGTATCTACGGTCCGAAAACGGCAGATGCCGTGGCCCGCTTCCAATCTGTAAACGGACTGACGTCTGACGGCGTCTACGGTCCCGCTGTAAAAGCGAAAATTCTGATGCAGCTTTAACAAAAAAGGCTGAGTCCCGTTCACATTGCGGGATTCAGCCTTTTTTCTTTTTCAACCGGTTCAATAGCCCGAGATTCCTCGCCCGCATCCTCAGCGAATAAGCGGAAAGCCCGAAGCGTCCGTAATCCACAAACTTTACACGCCTGACAATTTTCTTCACATCATCACCTGTCGCATCTCTTTGTTGGTTTTATTATATGAAAGATAAGGAAAAAAGGAATAAGGACAAGAGCCGTGTCTCCTGTCCTTAGTGTAATCAAGCTTTTTTTTGTTTATACTTGTCAATCAGCCGCTCGTTTTCTTTGAAAATTCTGGCGGTATGAGGGCTGACCTGGTAACTTGCGATACTTGTCATTGAACGTTTTTTAAACATTTTGAACGGTTTCGCTCTTTGTTCCGGCTGCCCGTTTTGAAATGCCTGCTCCATTTAACCGTCACCTTCCTCTTCTATTGGCAGCATTAAATCATAAATGCTCGTTAGCGATGTGAAAAGCAAATAATCGAATTCCGTCAACAGGTTTTCCGACGTGAGTTTGATCACGTAATGGCGGTTCTGGACTGTAAACGGAATAAGCACAAGCCTGCCTTTTTGATCATAGTAGACGTCTTTACGGTTAAGACGGGACTGAACGTCCGCCGCATCAGGCATATGCTCCGTCAAGCGGTCCTTATCCGATTGTGCGGAATAGTCGCACAAGGAAGCCGTGACATTCATTTTTTCTCCATAAGCTGCCAGCAGTCTGCTGATGCCTTCCGCATAAGCTTCTGTACTTCCATAATATACATGGATCGGTTCATTTTTCAACAGATATTGATAGGTTTTCAGTTTTTCAAGATAGGAGTGAAGCATTTCGTTATTTTCTTCTAAAATTTCCCGCGTATCCGTCTCTAATTCATTGCCGGCGAGCTTTTTGATATACGCGCTCAAAAAGATAAACGCATCAATAAGGGCAAAGCAGACGGCAACAATCAAATATTGTCTCCATGCGGCAAAGAGCGATTCGGGATCATATGTCCAATAGACCATGGCGCCTACTACAAATAGTAAATACCACGTTTTACGGATGGCAAACATTTTTTCTTTTACCTTTGCCTCATACCGCCAGGATGCGTACACATATAAAATGAGTGCTGCCGCCATCGTCCACACCATGATCTGAAAAAACAAAAGCATGAGCATCCCTCACAATTCGAAAAATGGTCTGCTATGTTCATTCTATGTCATGACATCATTTTCCTGTCACAAAAAAAACCGCTTCTGTAAAGAAGCGGATGTCATCAGAAAAAGAGATCTAAGATGAAAAAGGCGATGGCGCCGAGTGTACCTGCAATCGGCAGGGTGATGACCCATGTAATGAGCATCCGTTTAGCCGTTCCCCAGTTTACGCCTTTTACGCGGTGGGAAGCGCCCACACCGAGAATGGAAGACGAAATGACGTGCGTCGTGCTGACAGGGAGATGAATAAACGTGGCCCCGAAAATAATGGCTGCGCCGGTTAAGTCGGCAGATACGCCGTTTACCGGACGGATTTTCATAATTTTTCCGCCGACGGTTTTAATGATTTTCCAGCCGCCGATGGATGTGCCGAGACCCATTGCCAGGGCACAAGAGAGCTGCACCCAAAAAGGAATGGCATCACTTTTATGTAAATTGGCCGTCATAAGCGCCATCGTAATGATACCCATCGCTTTTTGCGCGTCGTTCGTTCCGTGTGTATAGGACTGAATGGCAGCCGTCAAAATCTGCACTCTGCGGAAGCGTTTATTTGTTTTCGCCAGATTGCTGTCTTTAAAAATCAGCTTCACGATCGAATATACGATAAAGCCGAGAACAAAGGCGATAATCGGCGATAAAATAAGTGCTTCGATAATCTTAATGAACCCTTTATAATTAAGCGTCGCAAAACCTGACGCTGCAATGGCCGCTCCGGCGATCGCTCCGATAATCGCATGTGAAGAGCTGCTCGGAATGCCGAAATACCATGTGATCAAGTTCCAGGCGATTGCGGCGAGTAGAGCCGCCAGAATGACAACTGACCCGTTGTCTAATGTATAAGGATTCACAATGTCCTTCGTAATGGTTTTCGCCACACCGGTAAATGTCATCGCTCCGAGAAAGTTCATGATGGCGGCCATGACGATTGCGTGCCGCGGCTTCAGCGCTTTTGTCGAAACTGAGGTGGCGATTGCGTTTGCGGTATCGTGAAATCCGTTAATGAAGTCAAATACCAAAGCGCATATGACAATTAATATCGTTAAAAGTAATAGAGTATCCATTATAACCCCTCGTTACGCGTTTTTCATAATAATGGTTTCAAGGTTATTGGCAACGCTTTGGCAAGAGTCGGCAATTTCCTCAAGCGTTTCGTAAATCTCGCGGTACTGAATCACTTTAATCGGATCGGTTTCTGTGCCGAACAGATTTTTTAATGATTTACGGTGCAGGTTATCACAGCTGTGCTCGTATTCCTTAATTTTAATGGCGTGAGGGTGAATGTCCTTCAATCGGTTTTCTGCAAGCAGCTCAATCGTGATTAAAATTTCCTTCGCGCACTCTCTGATGTATCCGCTGAACTTATCGATATGCTCATCTGAAGAAGTGATCGAGAAAATTTCCATCATTGCAGAAAAATGTTCGATTCCGTCAAGCACGTCATCGAGGCTGTTTGTCAGCTCAAGGATGTCTTCACGTTCAATGGGAGTGATAAAAGCTTTGTTCAGCTCTTTAATCATGACATGAACATGATTATCTCCTTTTGTTTCAAACTCTTTTAACGTATCGGCAAATTCCTTTAAAGTCGTCTGGTTCGTCACTTTAAAGTTGACAAAGTATTCTGCGGTTTCGTCTATGTTTTTTGCGATTTCTGTTAAAAGGAGTGAGAACTTATCTTTTTTTCTTTTTATCATTAAAAACCCTCCATTGTTTGAATGAGACAATGCACACATCAAATTATTATATAGCCTTTTGTCGAAAAAAAACAGATAAAGTCGAAAAAAACGCCTCTTGATTTTTTCGTAAAAACGTGTCTCATCCTGTTTTTCTTATGTTACCCACTTCGCCAAAAAAACGTAACATACTTCGAATTCAGACATCTTGCTTAAAAAGTATAACAAAAGATGTGAATTTGCTGTCAACTTTTGCACGTGATTTTGCCAGAAAAAAAACGGCTCCCGTAAAAGGAACCGTTTTTGTCAGTTTTTTCTGCCGTTTTTCAGCCAAAAATAAAGCGGCAGCCCGGCGAGGCCGATCAAGAGGGACAGCGCGCAGCTCAGTGTATCTGTAATGATCGTGCTGATCAGCACAAACAGTGAACCCGCGATGGCCAAAACAGGAATGATCGGATACAAAGGCACGCTGTAGGCGCGCGGTTTTCCTCCGCTTTTTTTTCTGAGGATAAACACGGCGAAAAAAGCCATGACGTAAAAAATATAAATCATGAAAATAGAGATTTCAGACAGCTTATCGGGATTGCTGGCGATCATGAAAATAATGGCCAGCGCGATCTGAAATGACACGGCAATCCACGGGGTGCGGAATGTCGGATGCACCCGCGAAATCTGTCCGGCAAACGGCAGCTGTTTCCGTTCCGCCATCGCAAACGAGACACGCGGAAAAGCGAGAATCTTTCCGTTTAAACAGCCGAAGATGCTGACGATGATTCCGACGCTGATCAATTTTCCCCCGATGTCGCCAAACAGCATTCCGGCAGCTGTGCCGGTCGCATTTTCACCGAGTTTGACGATGTCGGTCGCAGGAAGAATGTGCAGCAGCGCAAGGTTAATGAAAAGATAAATGGCGGTGACGACCAAAAGTCCGCCCGTCATCGCTCTCGGGAGCAGCTTTTCCGGATTTTTCATTTCGCCGCCGAGTGCCGCAAGCAGAATCCATCCGTCATAAGCAAACAAGGTGGCCAGTATGGCAGCGCCGAAATTCATTTCCGACATGCTGCTTGTGACGGCTGTGAAAATATGCTGATCGCCTTTCCAAAGGCCGAACACGATCATGCAGATAATCGGAATCAATTTGCCGACAGTCGTAATTCCCTGTACGATGCCGCCATATTTCGTTCCGATAATGTTAATGATGCTTAAAAACAAAACGGCTGAAATCCCGATCAATTTAGACCAGCCGGAATCCCAGCTGAACAGATGGGCCATCAAGGAGCCGAAATACAAGCCGATTGCTCCGATAATGGCGGGGCCGTAAATGATAATTTGAACCCATCCGCACAAAAAGCCCCAAAATTCGCCGTACACTTCTTCGAGATATGTATAAAGTCCGCCCGTTTTCGGAATCTGAGTGCCGATTTCCGCAACGGTCAAGCCGCCGGCAAGCGTCAAAATGCCTCCTAACAGCCACGCGATAAGCGCGGTTTTCGCATCACCGGAGTAGGCAAGCACGGCGCCTGGTTTCATAAATACGCCGGAACCGATGATGGTGCCGATAACAAGTGAGAGGGCGATGGTAAGGCCGATCTCTTTTTTAAGTCCGTTCTCTTCAATCTGCATATCCTTTCCCTCCAGATGTAAAATCGTCATGCTGAAAAAACTATTTTCCATATTGTAAACCCTAATTGCTGAAACACGAATAAAATAAATTTTCTGATTTTGGTGTTTTGCCTAAAAGAGAGAGGTTTCTGCTTTTGAGAAGGAAAAAATTCGGTTTTAAAAGCGAACATTAATGGTTTTTTAATTTCAAAAGTTCGTTATTTTGAGAGCGGCAGTCTGCAGACCGTCTGTGAAGCAGATGGGTTGACTTTACGATCCGGATAACATAAATTGTATATATAAAATATCTCGAAATCGAGATAATTGACTGGAGGATAATATAATGAAAGTTAATGGAATACACCATGTATCAGCATTGACGGCTGATGCGCAGAAAAATTTAGATTTTTATCGAAATATCCTGGGGCTGAAGCTTGTGAAAAAATCGGTAAACCAGGATGAACCGACGATGTATCACTTATTTTACGGTGATGAATCAGCCAATCCGGGATCGGAATTGACGTTTTTCGAGATTCCGCGGATCGCGCCGTTCCATGCGGGGACAAACAGTATTTCTTCAATCGGCCTGCGTGTTCCGGATGCACAAGCGCTTCAATATTGGAAAAAACGATTTGAAGAGCATCAGGTCTCTCACAGTGAGATCGTGAAAATAGCGGGCAGGGACACACTCGCTTTTCAGGATCATGAAGGACAGCGGCTTGTGCTGACAGCTGACGAAAAAGGAAAAGACATCGGTGAAGCGGTGAAGCAAAGCGGCATACCGGAAGAATATTCTTTCCGCGGTCTTGGTCCCGTTGAATTAACCGTCCCGTACGCAGAACCGACGCTGCGTGTGTTAACCGATGTGCTGGGCTTCACTGAAATCGGGAAAGAAACACATGAAGACCGGGGCACGGTTACGGTGCTCGAATCCGGAAACGGTGGCGCGCGTACAGAAGTCCATCTCATTGAAAGAAACGATCTTCCGCGCGAGCGTCCTGGAAAAGGCAGCGTGCACCATGTGGCCTTCCGTGTTCAGAATGAGGAGGAGCTTGCTTTATGGCACCGCATCATTACGAAAGAAGGTTTCAGCAACTCAGGCATTGTAGAGCGTTATTATTTCAAAGCGCTGTACTTCCGGGAACCGAATGGAATTCTGTTTGAATTGTCAACGGACGGTCCGGGATTTATGGTTGATGAAAAACCTGAAGAGCTAGGCAAAACGGTTGCGCTCCCGCCTTATCTCGAACACCGCCGTTCTGAAATAGAAGCGCGGCTGAAACCGATTCAGTAAATCAGAAATAATGAAAGATGCCTTCCGGCTTGACGGGGGCATCTTTTTTTTGCTTTTTTACCCGTTTTGTCATTCTTTTTACCTATTTGTAAACGGCAAAATAATTGTCTTTGTTTATTAATAAATTTTTCACATTTGGTTGTTACACTTGTTCAAAGTTAAACAAAAGGAGTGAAAACACAGGTGAAAATGAAAAAACGCGAGATAGACGCAGTCTTAATCCTCATTTTACTCGCTTCCGCATTCTTGAATATGTACAACATCTGGAATGACGATACGGTGAATCCTTATTATACCGCAGCGGTAACGAGTATGCTTCAAAGCTTTCATAATTTCTTTTACGCTTCATTTGACGCAGCCGGATTTATCACGGTAGATAAACCGCCTGTTACATACCAGATTCAAACGATCAGCGCGCTGATATTCGGTATGCACGGGTGGAGCGTCATCCTGCCTCAGGCATTGGCGGGGGTAGGTTCAGTTCTATTCATGTACTTATTAATAAAGCCGACGTTCGGAAAAACGGCGGCGCGCATCGCTTCGTCTGTCATGGCGTGTACGCCGATTGCTGTAGCCGTAGCGCGCACAAACAATGTCGATGCGTTACTGGTCTTTTTCCTCTTGTTCGCCACATGGCTTCTCTTTAAAGCGATTCGAAAAGGAAAACTGATCTGGCTTTTGGCGGCATTTTTTGTCGTCGGAGTAGGCTTTAACACAAAAATGCTTCAGGCTTATATGATCTTACCGGCCTTCTTGCTGTTCTATATGATGGCGGCAAATACCACGATTAAGAAAAAAATCATTTCACTGGTAAGCGCGCTGGCCGTATTAGCAGCCGTTTCATTGTCATGGCCGCTCATTGTTGACAATATTCCTACAGACAAAAGGCCATATGTCGGAAGCAGCCAGACAAACTCCGTATTGGAATTGGCTTTCGGATATAACGGGATTCAGCGGCTGACGGGGCAAAGTTCCGGCGGCCAGGGCGGGCCCGACGGAAACGCATCGAAAGAGATGTCTTCTTCCGGCGGTTCTTCACAAATGCAAAAACCGCCCGGCCAGTCAGCAAGCGGAGACAAATCACAAACCGGCAGTATGACGGCACCTCCATCTAACGGCCAAATGCCAAGCGGCGGTCAAGGAGGCCCTCCAAGCGGCGGAGATGGCGGCAATGGCGGTCCTGGCGGAGGAAAAAGCGGTACAGGCACCGGCTCGAAAATGCAGTCAGGTTCAGGAATGTTCGGTACGGGAACACCCGGTCCGCTGAGACTCTTCCAACAAGAATTATCAGATCAGATCAGCTGGCTCCTGCCGTTTGCGATTTTTGGATTGGCCGGTTTATTGATCGCCGGGGCGAGAGAAAGAAGAAGATTATCAGCAGAACAGAAGGAAACGATCTTTTGGGCAGCGTGGCTTGTGCCGATTGCCGGATTCTTCAGTGTGGCGGAATTTTTCCACCATTATTATCTCATTATGCTGGCGCCTCCGATTGCTGCTCTTACCGGTGCGGGATGGGTCGCCCTCGTTCATCTGTACCGCGAGCAGACAGGCTGGAAAACTTGGCTTCTGCCGGCCGCTATTTTTGTGACAACCGGATTTGAGCTGTTTATCCTCAGAAACTACAATGATCAAATCGGCGCGGGCTGGAGCATCGGAGCAGGTGTTATCGGCGCAGTGGCTGCAATCGCCCTGTTCGTGTTCAAACAGCGTCAAAAACCGCTCAGTTACTATGTTTCACTTGCAGCCCTTCTCGTCTTGATGGTGATGCCGATTTATTGGGCGAGCACACCGCTTCTGTACGGAGGCAACAGCTCATTGCCTGAAACAGGCCCTCAGCTTGCGTCAGCAAGCGGAAAAGGCATGGGAATGGATAACGCATCTGTCAATACAAAACTGATCAACTATTTAGAGAAACATAACGCCGGAGCAGACTATCTATTTGCTACAACCGATTCCAACACAGCGGCGCCTTACATTATAAAAACGAAAAAAGCGGTCATGGCGATCGGCGGATTCAGCGGGTCTGACCCGGCCATTACGCTGACTCAATTTAAAAAGCTCGTAAAAGAAGGGAAAGTAAAATACTTCTTAACATCCGGAATGGGCAAAGGCGGAAACAACGATATTGTTGAATGGGTTGAGAAAAACGGAAAGAAAGTATCTTCAGACAAATGGCAATCAAGCACAGATCAGAAAACGAAAAATCATGATGCAGCTGATACAAAAAGCAGCAAGGCCGCGGGTAAAAACAGCCGGATGAGCGGCGGGCCGGGCGGAATGAATCAGTCAGCTTCACTATACGAACTTCAATCTGATGAATAGGAGGAAAAAACATGAGCAGACATATTCAATATTCAATAGTCGTCCCGGTTTATAACGAAGAACTCGTCATTCAGACAACCTATCAGCGCCTGAAAGAAGTCATGGATCAAACAAAAGAGCATTATGAATTGATCTTTGTTAATGATGGAAGCAAAGACCGCAGTATTGAGATTTTAAGAGAGCAAAGTCTGATTGATCCGAGAGTGAAAATTATTGATTTTTCCAGAAACTTCGGACATCAGATCGCGATCACAGCGGGCATGGATTATGCAGAGGGGAATGCAATCGCCGTCATTGACGCCGATTTGCAGGATCCGCCTGAATTAATCCTTGATATGATTGAGCAGTGGAAAGAAGGCTACGATGTGGTGTACGCCGTCAGAACGAAACGAAAGGGAGAAACCTTTTTCAAGAAACAGACGGCCTCTCTGTTTTACCGGCTGCTGCGGAGCGTGACTGATATTGATATTCCGCTTGACACCGGAGATTTCCGCCTGCTGGACAGAAAAGTCTGTGATGAGATGAAAAGATTAAAAGAAAAAAACCCTTTTGTCAGAGGACTCGTCAGCTGGGTCGGCTTTAAGCAGACTGCTGTAGAATATGAACGAGATGAGCGGCTTGCGGGGGAAACGAAATACCCGCTTAAAAAAATGCTGAAGCTTTCCATGGACGGGATCACAACGTTCTCTCATAAACCGCTCAAGGCGGCAAGCTATGCGGGAATGCTCATGTCCGGAGCGGGTTTTCTCTATATGTTTATCGTTTTATACATGAAGCTTTTTACAGACAGCACCATTACGGGCTGGTCCTCTCTGATTGTGATACAGCTGTTATTCAGCGGCATCGTTCTATTAATGCTCGGAATGATCGGCGAATATATCGGAAGGATTTATGACGAAGCAAAAGACCGTCCGCTCTATATCGTGCAAAAAGCGTACGGTATGAAAAACGAAAAGATTTATCGGGACCAGCATATGTCTTAACAAACACCCTGTCCGGCCGGCGGACAGGGTGCTTTTATGTAAAATAAAAGCCGCGGGATGACAGAATGTCCCGCGGCTTTTTTCATTCATCTGCGGCCGGTCTGCGTGTGCAGAGCGCGCATGATCAGTCCGGTTCCCGAAAGGTTCAGTAAAATGCTTGCACTAAGCGTCATTCCCCAAGCAGCGTTTTGCTGAGGAAGCTGAATGCTCAGCTGCAGCAAGATCAGGCCGGTAACGACCAGCAAAAGTCCGGTTTGTTTCATGTGTATGTATCCTCCTTTGTACACTGAGTCATACGGCTGATTCAGGCCTAAAGTTTCAGCTGTATATAAAAAAATCCAAGGCGGCTGCCTTGGATTTTTTTTTTAAGAAGATGTTTCTTCTTTTTGAGTCAGTTTCATTTTTTTCGTCATTTCCTTGCCGTTTCTGATAATCTTCACGTCAACGGTGCTGCCGACTTTCGTATTCTTGTAGAGAATATTGCGAAGTTCGCTGCCCGTGTCAGTTTCTTTCCCTTTTAAGCTGATAATGATGTCTTCTGCTTTTAATCCGGCTTTGGCAGCAGGGGATCCCTGCGCCACTTCGCGAATGTAAACCCCTTTATTCAGCTGTTTGCCGAAGAGGCCGAGTGTGCCTTCCTGATAGTTTTGCGGCACTTGTTCCAAGTCGATCATGCTCACGCCGATATAAGGGCGCTCCACCTGTCCTTTCGTGAGAAGCTCTTCGGCGATCGGTTTTACATCGTTGCTCGGAATGGCAAAGCCGATGCCTTCTACATCATTTTCGCTGATTTTCATGCTGTTGATGCCGATGATTTTGCCGTCTGTATTCAAGAGCGGTCCGCCGCTGTTTCCGGGATTGATGGCGGCATCGGTTTGGATGACGTTGATGCTTGACTCACCGGCTGACGTGGAGATCGAGACGGTTCTGTTTAAGCCGCTCACGATGCCCTGTGTGACGGTGCGGGAAAGGTCTTTTCCGAGCGGATCACCTATGGCGATGACGGATTCACCCGTTCTGAGAGCGGATGAGCTGCCGAAGCTTGCCGTTTTTGTTACGTGTTTATCACTGATTTCTAAAACGGCCAAGTCTGTCAGAGAGTCGCTGCCGACGAGTTTAGCTGTTACATCGGTGCCGTCATATAATGACACTTTAAGGGAAGAGGCGCCTTCGACCACGTGGTTATTCGTAATGATATACGCTTTGCCGTTTGCTTTCTTAAAAATAACGCCTGAACCCGATCCCGTTTCCGCATCATCACCCGATGAATTAGAGTTTGAATCTGAGCTTGATCCGAATCCGAATAAATCGGAACTGCTTTGCTGCTTTTGCAGATTAGTGATTCCGACGATCGCCGGTGAAATGTCTTCCACCATATTCGAAATGCTGCTTGAATTTGCCGATGAGCTGTTTGCCGATTTGCCGCTGCCGGATTCAGAAGATGTCTGCTTAGCGGTTACCGATGACGTTTCCTGAGCGGGAGCCGGATTGGAAGTATCTTGAGTCTGATGGTCTCCAAGCGGCGTAAATGTATAGATGCCGAGGGCGAGCCCTCCGCCGATCACTCCGCCGAGAAGCGGTCTGAACCAGCCGAAGCTTCGTTTTTTCTTGTCCTCGTCCGGCGCGGAATATCCGGCCGGCTGCGGGTTTTCTTTTACTAAAAGGACTTCCTGTTCTTTTTGGTCTGTCCGATTTTCATCACGATAGTTATCCATCATGTTCACTCCGTTTCTCTATTTCATCATAGCATGATTTGCCTATTATTACTGACTCCATCTTAAACAAAAAGTGTGGGATAATAATGAAAAGATTGTGGGAAATTGTGAAAAAGACGAAATCGGACGGCGGCGCTTTATATTGACAATTTCCATCGGATTTGAAATAATAAATGAGATATTATGTTCAATCCTTCACATGAAAAGATATGAAAAATTCTGTCAAGCTAATGGGGGAAATCTGTTAGCTTTTTCACTTTGTCAAATAGTAAGAAAGGAGCTGTCAAATGAAAGAAAAACATCACTGGATCATTTCTCTGCTTGCTGTGCTGGCGGTCGGGCCGGGGCTGATGTCGAATACCGCTCTTTCGGCTGTCCAAAGCCTTGTCCGGCAGACGGTCGGCGGGGAAAACTTTGACTCTCTTCATCCGATTATTATCGGTAATATGGCATTTGCCTTATTCGTGCCGGCGGGGCCGTATTTAAGAAAAAGATTCGGCTCCCGGCCTGTCTATATGATTTCGATGGCCGCGGGTGTCATCGGAGCGCTGCTTGCTGCTGTGACAAATGATATTTATCCGCTCGCCGCGGGCCGTTTTTTACAGGGAGCTGCGGCGGGCACTATGCTGATGATTATGATTCCGATGCTGGTGCTTTCGTTTCCGATTGAACGCCGGAATTACGCATTATTTGTGTTAATCGGCGGATTTTACGGGTCCGTCATTATGGGGACCGTTTTAGGCACGGCGGCGGCAAGCGCCGGCCATTGGCATTGGCTGTTCGGCATTTTTGGCCTGCTGTCTTTTTTCGGCCTCATTTTCAGTTATATGTGGCTGCGGGATGACGCTCATAAAAATACTGAAAAATCTCCATTTGACGGCATCGGTTTTCTGTTAGCGGGTGTATCAGCCGTGCTGACCGCCTATACATTTATTCATCTGCCGAAATGGGGCTTTTCATCATGGCAGACATTGGCGGGATTTGGAGGAAGCATCGTCATTCTTCTGATCTTGCTGATCATGCAGTATAGAAACGAACATGCGCTGATTTCGATTAAACTTATGCTGATTCCAAAGCCGATTCTGGGTGTTTTCATGATCGCTGCGGGCAGTATTTCCATAGCGGTCAGTCTTTCTGCATTTCACGGGGAGCTTCAGACCGCATATCACATGTCACAAACTCAACAGATATTCCTATATGCGAGCCTTTTGGGAGGCGTGGCCATCGCCGCTGTTATCAGTGCATTAGCATATGATAAAGTCGGTCCGGGCATGCTCGGCATAACAGGCTCTGTTATACTGGTGTTCGTGAATTTCCAATGGATGACGGCGGATCATCATATACCCCTTATTCTATTTGCGGGGCTTTTCGTGATGCTGGCGGCCGGGACAGGGCTTATCGTAGCAGCCGGACTGATGGGCGCCGCGTTGGGCGGACCGCTTCCGGAACTGGTAAAACGCATGACGGCCGTTCAGTTTTTAAGGCTGTTCATTTATATGGGCGCACCTGTTTTAATAGGGTATTTTACGAAAAGAGATGCTTCCGGCATGCTTCGGGGCGCGCGCGGCACACAATCGCCGCATGACCTGCTGATGGGGACATACAGCGATTTGTTTCTTATTGCTTTCATCTTAAGCTTGCTTTTAGTGTGTTTATCATTTGTCATGAATGCGACCGGCATGGGACATAAGCTGGCGCATAAACCGCATGCCGTCTGTAAGCAGGCGGCTGAAGAGCCTTCGCCGCAGGCTCCTGGACCGGTCAGGCATCAGGTCATTCCCGATCGCGAATACAGAAGTGCGGTCAGACAGTTTCGGGGTCACCCTATAAACAAAAACGGTATGTAACTTTTTCTACCAGCAAACCCTTTTCCCGGTGAAAAGGGTTTGTTTTTTCCCATAATGGCAGAATGGTATATTGCATGTTTCATCCTTTTTTAATATAATTTGTTAGAATATTCATAATTTAATATCGAAATTTTAAGTAAAAAAGGAGGCATTACATGAAACTGTATCTATCTGTGGATATGGAAGGGATTTCCGGACTGCCTGATGAAACATTTGTCAATTCCCGCATGCACAATTATGAGCGCGGCAGGGTTCTGATGACCGAAGAAGCAAACTGGTGCATCGCAGAAGCGTTTAATAACGGATGCACGGAAGTGACCGTGAATGACAGTCACTCAAAGATGAATAATCTGCTCGCGGAAAAACTTCACCCTGAGGCAGAGCTGATTACGGGGGATGTCAAGCCGTTTTCCATGATGCAGGGGCTTGATGAATCGTATTCAGGTGTGATGTTTATCGGCTATCATGCGAGAGCGTCGATGCCGGGCGTCATGTCGCACAGCATGATATTCGGCGTCCGCCACTTTTACATAAATGATAAGCCGGTCGGTGAACTGGGGTTAAATGCCTATCTCGCCGGATTTTACGATGTCCCGGTCATCATGGCTGCCGGAGATGATTGCGCCGCAAAAGAGGCGGAGGAGCTGATTCCGAATGTGACGACTGCCGCCGTCAAACAAACCATTTCAAGAACTGCGGTCAAATGCCTGTCCCCTCAAAAAGCCGGACGGCTCCTGACGGAAAAAACAGCCTATGCGCTCAAAAATAAAGATAAGGTCAAACCGCTGACTCCGCCTGAAAGACCTGTATTAGGCATTGAATTTGCCAATTACGGACAGGCTGAATGGGCCCATTTAATGCCGGGCACAGAAATCATCCCGGGAACGACAATCGTTCAATTTCAGGCAAAAGACATGCCGGAAGCCTATCAGGCCATGCTCGTCATGACAGAACTCGCCATGAGAACAACATTCTCTTAAAGGGGTGAACGGCATTGCTGCGGTATTTTATCAAACGTTTTATCGCCATGATTATGACCGTCCTCGTCATCACCACTCTGACATTTGTCATGATGAAAGTGATACCCGGCTCGCCTTTTAACGAAGAGCGGGGCACAAACGAAGCGGTCCAGCGAAATCTCGAATCCTACTACCATCTGAACGAACCTCTTATCACTCAATACGCCATCTATCTAAAATCCATTCTTACCTTTGATTTCGGTCCTTCAATCAAAAAACCGTCAGACAGTGTAAACGCCATGCTTGAACGCGGATTTCCCGTCTCCTTCGAGCTTGGGATAACGGCGATCATCATCGCTGTGATTTCCGGACTCGCGCTCGGCATAACGGCCGCTCTCAGGCGCGGCGGCTTTCTCGATTATGCGGCCATGAGCCTTGCGGTGCTCGGGATTTCCATTCCGAATTTTATAATGGCTACGCTGCTGATTCAGCAATTTGCGGTTCATCTGAAATGGTTTCCGGCAGCTACCTGGACGAGTCCCGTTCACATGGTTCTGCCGACTGTTGCGCTTGCCGTCGGTCCCATGGCCATTATCGCGCGGCTGACAAGATCAAGCATGGCCGAAGTGCTGACTCAGGATTACATCCGCACGGCAAAAGCAAAGGGGCTTTCTCCCGTCAAAATTGTGATCAAACACGCATTGAAAAATGCTCTTATGCCTGTTGTGACAGTGCTCGGGACGCTTGCCGCAAGTATTTTAACGGGCAGTTTCGTCATCGAGAAAATTTTTGCCATACCGGGAATGGGCAAATATTTCGTAGAAAGCATCAATCAGCGTGATTACCCGGTCATCATGGGAACGACCGTATTTTACAGTGTGATTCTGATCGTCCTGCTGTTTCTGGTTGATTTGGCATACGGCCTGTTAGATCCGCGCATAAAACTTCATAAGAAAGGGTGATCCTGATGAATCTCCCGCAAGAAACGGTAAAACACACAGAAGTGCCTGATGACTGGTTTCAGCCGGGCGCGGAAAGAAAGGGTGAAACCGAGTCGGTCAAGCGTCCGAGCCTGTCTTACAGTCAGGATGCGTGGCGGCGGCTTAAAAAGAACAAATTGGCGATGGCCGGACTTGTGATATTATGCTGCCTGTTTCTAGCGGCTGTGTTCGGCCCGCTGATATCACCGCACAGCGTGACAAGGCAGACGCTCGCCGAGCAGAATCTTCCGCCGTCTTTTTCACACTGGTTCGGAACCGATGAACTTGGCCGGGACGTGTTTACAAGAACGTGGTACGGAGCGAGAATCTCTTTATTTGTCGGTGTGATGGCGGCACTGATCGACTTTTTGATCGGCGTTATCTACGGAGGCGTCGCCGGCTACAAAGGGGGCCGGACAGACAGCGCCATGATGAGAATCATCGAGGTTCTCTACGGTTTGCCTTATCTGCTCGTTGTCATTTTGTTAATGGTGCTGATGGGGCCGGGGCTCAGTTCCATTATCGTCGCTCTGACAGTGACGGGATGGGTCGGCATGGCGCGGATTGTGAGAGGGCAGGTGCTGAGGATGAAGCATGATGAACACGTATTGGCATCGAAAACATTTGGAGCGAAAACATTTCGGATCATTAAGAAAAATCTGCTGCCGAATACGATGGGAGCCATTATTGTCCAAATGACGCTGACGGTGCCGGCGGCGATTTTTGCGGAATCATTTTTAAGTTTTCTCGGACTCGGGATTCAGGCGCCGTTTGCAAGCTGGGGAGTCATGGCAAATGACGGGCTGCCGGCGATTTTATCAGGCCATTGGTGGCGGCTGTTTTTTCCCGCTTTTTTCATTTCCTTAACGATGTACGCGTTTAACGTGCTTGGAGACGGCTTGCAGGACGCGTTAGACCCGAAACTGAGGAGGTAGGAAAAATGGCGCAGCAAGTTCTTTCCGTTCAAAATCTGCATGTTACTTTTTCAACATACGGAGGCACTGTAAAAGCCGTAAGAGGCGTCAGCTTCGATTTATATAAAGGTGAAACGTTTGCGATCGTCGGTGAATCGGGATGCGGAAAAAGCGTGACGTCACAAGCCGTGATGGGTCTTCTTCCGAAACATTCGGCAAAGATTGAATCCGGAAGCATACAATTTAAACAGAAAGACCTTTGCCGAATGTCGGATCGGGAAATGCGGGGAATCCGGGGGCGCGATATTTCTATGATTTTTCAGGACCCGATGACGGCGCTCAATCCGACTTTGACCATAGGGGATCAGCTTTCAGAAGCGCTGTTGGAACACCGCGCCATGACAAGAAAACAAGCTGAATCCGAGGTTCTCGCCATGCTGGATCTGGTCGGTATCCCGGACTCGAAATCCCGCCTGAAGCAGTACCCCCACCAATTAAGCGGGGGCATGCGGCAGCGGATCGTGATCGCGATGGCTCTGATCTGCGAGCCGGAAATTATGATCGCCGATGAACCGACAACGGCTCTTGATGTGACGATTCAAGCACAAATCCTTGAATTATTTAAGAAGATTCAAAGAAAAACAGGCGTGTCTATTATTCTGATCACCCATGATCTCGGCGTCGTCGCTCAGACCGCCGACAGAGTCGCCGTCATGTATGCGGGGAAAATCGCCGAAATCGGCACGAGGCATGATATTTTTTACCATCCGGCTCATCCATACACAAAGGGGCTGCTTCGTTCAGTGCCGCGGCTGGATATGGAAGATAGTGAGCTTTCGCCGATTGACGGGACGCCGCCTGATTTATTCGATCCGCCGCCGGGCTGCCCGTTTGCCGCCCGCTGCCCGGACAGGATGATCGTCTGTGAAAAGGTATACCCGGCAACAACCGTGAAATCCAAAAGCCATATCGTCAACTGCTGGCTTCAGGATCACCGTGCAGAGCGGCTGAAGCAGCAGCTGACTGCAGCAGAGGAAAAAGGGGGATTGAAATGAAAAAGAGATGGGCGATTGGTGTGATTGCTGTTGTTTCGTTTGCTCTGATGGGCTGTACAGCCAATGAACAGGCGGGGACAGAACCCGGCAAAGCAAAAGAACAGGAGGGTGAGACGGTGCTGCGGCTCAATAACGAAAATGAGCCGACCTCACTTGATCCGCCGATCGGATTTAATAATGTTTCCTGGCAGCCGCTGAATAACATCATGGAAGGATTGACGAGGCTCGGAAAAGATAATAAGCCCGAACCGGCCATGGCGGAAAGCTGGGAGGTGTCCGCTGATAAGCTGACATATACCTTCAATATCCGTGATAACGCCGAATGGACAAATGGCGATCCCGTCACGGCGGAAGACTTCGTCTACGCCTGGAAGCGGATGCTCGATCCGAAAACGGGCGCATCTTCCGCTTTTCTCGGCTACATGATCAAAGGCGGAGAAGAATTTAACAGCGGAAAAGGCAAACGAGAAGACGTGAAAGTCACGGCAAAGGATAAAAAAACGCTTGTCGTCACATTGGCGGCCCCGCAGGATTATTTTTTGAGCGTCGTGTCCAATCCGGCGTATTTCCCGATTAATGAGAAGGTCGCCAAGGCTGATCCGAAATGGTTCACTGAAGCAAAAACTTTTGTCGGCAACGGGCCGTTCAAACTGACGGAATGGAAGCATGACGACAACATGACGATGGTCAAAAACGAGACGTATTGGGATAAAAAGACGGTGAAACTGGATAAAGTGACATGGGCGATGGTCAGTGACCGGAATACCGACTATCAGATGTTCCAGTCGGGGGATTTGGATACCGCCTTTGTGCCGGCAGAGCTGAGCGAGCAGCTGATGGGAGGAAAAAATATCCGCACGTGGGATCAGGCCGGACTCTATTTCTATCGTTTTAACGTTAAAATGGAGCCGTTTCAAAATGAAAAGATCAGAAAAGCGTTCGCTGCAGCGATTAATCAGAAAGAAATCACGGATTATGTGACCAAAAACAGTGAAAAGCCGGCACATGCCTTTGTATCCCCGGGATTTACTCAGCCTGACGGGAAAGATTTCCGCGAAGCGGGCGGCAGTTTACTAACTCCGGATGAATCAGAAGCCAAAAAACTGCTGGAAAAAGGCATGGCAGAAGAGCATTATGACAAGCTGCCCGCCGTTACATTGACATACAGCACAAAACCGGAGCATAAGAAAATAGCGGAAGCGATTCAGCAGAAGCTCAAAAGTGTGCTCGGTATAGACGTTAAGCTCGCCAATATGGAATGGAACGTCTTTTTAGAAGAGCAGAAAGGACTGAAGTTCCAGTTCTCTCAAAGCTCATTTTTACCGGATTACGCAGATCCGATCAGTTTTCTTGAGGCTTTCCAAACGGATAATTCCATGAACCGCACCGGCTGGGGCAGCGCGGCATACGACGGCTGCATCAAGCAGGCAAAACAGGAAGCCGATGCCAAAAAACGTTTTGCGCTCATGCATAAAGCGGAAAAGCTGCTCATGAACGAGGTTCCGATCATTCCGATTTACTTTTACAATCAGGTGCATCTGCAGAACAGCGGCGTGAAGGGCATTGTCCGGCACCCCGTCGGGTACATTGATCTGAAATGGGCGGAAAAGTCTTGATCTTACAGCGGAAACATATGCCGCTCTTTTGCCGTTAAAGGAGCGGCGTGTTTCACTTTTCAATCCGGAAAGGAGATTGAAAAAGTCATGAACCATAAACCGAAAGCACTGCAAAAAGGCGACACGGTCGGTGTGATTGCGCCCGCAAGCCCGCCTGAGAGCGGGACGCTGCAAACCGCGCTGCTGTTTTTAGAGAATGAGCTTGGCCTTCAAGTGAAACTCGGCCGGGCGCTGAAGACCCGTCACGGCTATTTGGCGGGAGAAGATCGGGCGCGCCTCGATGATCTCCATGACATGTTTAGTGATCAGAATGTCAAAGCGGTGATATGCGCGTGCGGAGGATTCGGCACGGGCCGCATTGCCGCCGACATCGATTTCGGCTTAATCCGCCGCAATCCGAAAATTTTCTGGGGATACAGCGATATTACGTTTTTACATACCGCCATTCATCAAAATACGGGGCTCGTCACATTTCACGGCCCGATGCTGAGCACGGATGTCGGGCTTGAAGATGCTGATCCCCTGACAAAAGCGTCGTATCATCAGCTTTTTACAGAAACGGAATTCACCTATACGGAGGACATTTCTCCGCTGGAGGTGCTGACAGGCGGAAGGGCCGAGGGAGAGCTTGCGGGCGGCAATCTGTCGCTCATTACATCCACACTCGGCACGCCGTTTGAAATTGATACGAAAGACAAATTGCTGTTTATCGAGGATATTGATGAGGAGCCGTACCAAATCGACAGGATGCTGAATCAATTAAAGATGGCCGGAAAACTGTCAGACGCAGCCGGAATACTGGTCTGTGATTTTCACCAATGCGAACCGAAGCATAAAGAAAAGTCGCTTACTTTAGAGCAAGTGCTGAACGATTACATTGTCAAATCAGGGAAGCCTGCGCTTAAAGGCTTTAAAATCGGCCATTGTTCACCGAGCTTCGCCGTTCCGATCGGAGCCCGCGCAGTTATGGATACGGCGGCCAAAGCGGTAACGATTGAATCGGGGGTTTCCGGAAGGGAGTGATCAGGCGTGAGGATTACAGATATTCAAACGGGACGGATGTCCGTGCCGCTGAAAAAGCCGTTTAAGACTGCGTTGCGCACGGTTTACAATGCTGAATCGGTCATTGTGAAGCTCACTTTTGACAACGGTCTGACCGGCTGGGGCGAGGCGCCGCCGACGGTTGTCATTACAGGCGACAGCACGGACGGTATTGAAAGCGCCGTCCGCGATGTGCTGAAGCCTGCTCTCTTGGGGCGGAGCCTTTCCGGCATGGAAGCTGTTTTGTATGATATCAGCCGGCTGTTGGAAAGAAATCAAAGCGCAAAAGCCGCGGTGGATATGGCTGTATATGACGGATGGGCGCAAATGCACGGACAGCCGCTTTACCGGCTTCTCGGCGGCTATCGGAATACACTGGAAACAGATTTTACCGTCAGCGTCAATTCTCCTGAGGAGATGGCGGGGGATGCAGACCGTTATGTGAAAAAAGGATTTCATATTTTAAAGATAAAAGTCGGCATAGGTGACATATCGGACGATGTTGCCCGGATTCAGGCGATCAGATCACGTGTCGGCGGAAACGTCAAACTGAGATTGGACGCCAACCAAGGCTGGACGCCGAAAGAAGCCGTGACTGCGATCCGAAAGATGGAAGACGCCGGCCTCGGCATTGAGCTGGTCGAGCAGCCTGTTCATAAAGACGATATCGCCGGGCTGAAGCAGGTCACCGATGCCGTAGACACGCCGATTATGGCGGATGAGAGCGTCTTTACCCCCCGTCAGGCCTTTTGCGTGCTGCAGACGAGAAGCGCCGATTTAATCAATATTAAGCTGATGAAAGCGGGCGGCATAAAGCAGGCGGAAACAATCAATGCCATGGCCGAAACATGCGGCGTGGAATGCATGGTCGGCAGCATGATTGAGACCAAGCTCGGCATCACCGCCGCGGCTCATTTTGCCGCGGGCAAACGGAATGTGACAAGGTTTGATTTTGATGCGCCGCTTATGCTGAAAGATGATTTGATTAAAGGCGGCATCACATACAGCGGCAGTCAGATTACGATTCCCGATGAACCGGGTCTCGGCATTATCGGTGTGTCGATACAAGAGGAGGCGAAAAGATGAGAGCAGCCGTTACAGCGGCGGCAGCCAACGTATGGACGCTGCCGTCATCTCCCCGTTCGTATGATGCGCCGATGCTTGAAAACCCGCCGCAGATCAGAAAATGGTTAGCGTCTATGGGATATGAAGAGCGGCTGCAATTATGTACAGACAACCTTGTCCAAACGCAAGCGCTTTTCGGGGAAGAGGTGATCATTCTCAAAGAGGAAGGGGAATGGGCTTTTGTTGCCGTTCCCGGCCAGCCTTCAAACAAGGATGCGCGCGGATATCCGGGCTGGATGAAAAAAAGCCAGCTTTCAAAAGACGGCTTTTATACATCTTCCCCCGCCGTATGGATTACCAAACCGACAGCTTTTTTATATCACACAAACGGCGAACCGGACTTGGAAGTAAGTTTCTTAACGCGTCTTCCGGCATCAGGACGTGAGAACGGCTTTTTTCGGGTTGTGACGCCTCTCGGAGAACGGTTCGTAAATGAAGCTGACGCAGACGAGTACCGGCATACGGAAGGACGGGCAGCCGATGTCATCGAAACGGGCATGATGTTTCTCGGGCTTCCGTATTTATGGGGAGGACTGAGCGGTTTCGGGTTTGACTGTTCCGGGTTTATGTATTCGATATTTAAAGCAAACGGCTATACCCTTCCCCGTGATGCAAAGGACCAAGCAAAAGCCGGGTGCGGCGCGGCGGTAAACGATATCCGGCCGGCTGACCTTTTGTTTTTCGCCTATGAAGAAGGAAAAGGCGCGATCCACCATGTCGGTTTGGCGCTGGGAGACGGCCGAATGCTGCACTCCCCGAAAACGGGAAAAACAATCGAAGTGCTGTCTTTGGAAGGAACGATCTATGAAAAAGAATTATGCACCGTACGCCGCTGTATAAGCGAAAAGGGGGAATAGAAAATGACGGCATCTCCGCTCCTTGAAGTCAGCGGGCTGAAAATGCATTTTGACGCAGGAAGAAAGAAAGCCGTAAAAGCAGTCGACGGTGTCAGTTTTCACATTAAAAGAGGGGAAACATTCGGACTTGTCGGAGAATCGGGATGCGGTAAATCGACGCTCGGAAGAGTTATTCTCCGTCTGTATGACCCGACGGCCGGTTCGGTATCATATGAAGGGACGGATATACACCGTGCCGCGGCAGAACAGCGGTCGGTCTTCTTCCGCAAGCTGCAGATGATTTTCCAAGACCCTTACGCCTCGTTAAATCCGCGCCTGACCGTAAGGGAAATTATTTTAGAGCCGATGGAAATCCACAATCTTTACAATACAAGAAAAGCCCGTCTGATGATGGCGGATGAACTGCTTGAAGCTGTCGGGCTCCACCCGGATTTCGGCAGCCGGTATCCCCACGAATTCAGCGGCGGACAGAGGCAGAGAATCGGAATTGCCAGAGCGCTCTCTCTGCATCCTGAATTTATCGTGGCGGATGAGCCGATTTCCGCGCTGGATGTGTCGGTACAGGCTCAGGTCGTCAACCTTTTAAAAAGGCTTCAGAAAGAGAAAGGGCTGACATTTTTATTTATCGCCCACGATTTATCAATGGTCAAGCATATCAGCGACCGGATCGGCGTGATGTATTTGGGCCGCATGATGGAAATTACAGAAAGCGCTGCGCTTTACCGGGAACCGCTTCACCCTTATACGAAGGCCCTTTTATCCTCAATCCCGATTCCTGATCCGCTTCTTGAGGACAAGCGTGAACGGATTATTCTGAAAGGGGAGCTGCCGAGCCCCCTTAACCCGCCGAGCGGCTGTGTATTCAGGACGCGGTGTCCTGAAGCGATGGAGCTCTGCGGTAAGATAACGCCTGAGCTTGAAGAAGTGAAGGCGGGGCGTTTTGTCGCCTGCCATTTATACAAAAAAGAAAGCTGACAATATAATGTCAGCTTTCTTTTTGATTAAACCTGATGCAGAAATGACACGCAGACCGGATACGGAACCGGAATGTCAGATTGAAGCAGAGTCAATTTGCCTGTTTCCGGATCGCGTTCAAACAAAACCAGATTTCCCGTTTCTTCGTTTGACGCGACAAGGAATGTCTCGGAAGGGTCAAACGCGAAATCACGCGGCCAGTTGCCTTCTGTCGGCACCCATTCAATAAGAGACAATTCACCGGAATATTGGTTGATCTTAAAGATGGCGATGCTGTCATGTCCGCGGTTGGCGGCATAAAGAAATCTGCCGTCTTTAGATATGCGGATTGCGCTGCCTTGCGATTTGTCCGTAAAGCCTTCAGGCAAAGCGGAAATGACCTGCAGCTCTCTGAATTCACCTAAGGTCGGGTTGTATTCAAGCGCGATGACTTCATTGCTGATTTCCGTCATGACATAGGCGTATTTTTCCGCCGGATGGAAAACGATGTGGCGCGGCCCTGAACCCGGTGCGAAAGAATGAGTTTTCACCTCTGTGAGCGAACCGTTTTTCATTTGGTACGTATACAGCGTATCCGTCCCTAAATCGACGGCTGCAATGTAGTTATGCTCAGGTGTATAGCCTGCGAAATGGGTATGCGGTTTCTCTTGTCTTTCATGAGGACCTGTTCCCGTATGAGCGGCTTCGGCAGCCGGCTCCTGCAGACTTCCGTCCTCATTGACGGGAAAGGCGTGCACTTTTCCGCTGTGGTAATTAGCGGTTAACACATATTCATGTTTATCATCAATGCTGACGTGGCATGGAGACGGGCCTTCAATCAGCTGGTGGTTTACAAACGTTAATTCCCCGCTGTTCTGATGAATCTGATAGGCTGCGACGCCGCCTTTTCCGTCTGCCTTTTCAATGGAATACAGCATGCTGTTATCAGAATTCGGAGTGACGTATGTCGGGTTGCCGAGCTTTGCTGCCAGCTTCGGCCGGCTGAGCCTCTTCGCTTCTGTATCAAGTTCAAAACAATAAATGCCTTCGCTTCCGCCTTTTGTATATGTTCCCGCGTATCCTATGTACTTAGCCATTCGGTTTCCCCCTTTAGAGTCTTGTCTTCTCTATATTAACGTATCTTGAAGGAAACTGCCTTGTAAATGTTTAAGATGTTCTGACAAGCGGCAAGGTGCAGCAGCGGAAGGAACCGCCTGACTTAATAATTTCGGAAAACTCGGTTTCAATGACTGTATAACCTCTTTTTCTGAGCTCGCGGTTCGTATGGCGGTGCTGCGGCAGGCTGATAATTGTCTGATTCCCGATGGACAGGATATTCGGGCCGAGCGTGAATTGCTCTTCTTCAGGCACTTCTATCATCTCAAAACGTTCGGCGAGAAGATCAATTTCTTTCTGCCGCAAGCCATTTTTGCAGTATAGCGCTTCCGTTTCCGAGATCATATTAAATACACAGTCCAAATGTAAGAAATCCTCCTTGAGAGGGATCGGCACAACAGTCATCTCCGGCAGCGCCTCCCGCAGCTCCCGGACAGCCGCTTTATCCGTGCGCTTGCTCAGCCCGGCGTAAACGGTGCCGTCTGCGATCAAGATGTCGCCGCCTTCAATGTTCGCTTTTTTCAGTTGCGTATAAGGGATTTTCTTATCGTCAAGCAGGTCTTGAAACACTTTTTCTTCTCCCTGCCGGACTGAAGCCGCCATGTTTGAAATAAACGCCGTCTCGCCTAAGACAAATCCGATATCCCGGGTGAATACCTGCTCAGGCAATGCGGGATCGGCAGGCAGCAGGACGACTTCAATCTGATGAGATCTTAAAATGTCAATAAACTCACTATGCTGTTTGAGGGCAACGGGTATGTTAATATTTTCTTGTTGGAAATGTTTCTGCGTTCCGTTAATAATATCCTTGATGGTCATGTGTTCCGGCCGGCATAAGATGACTGTCTGCAAAGCATCAAACTCACTGCGGCAAGCCGGTTTCCGCGTGGATTTGGGAATGGATACGTCCATGTGATATCCTCCTATCGGTATTCAATGTGCGTTTATTATTCCCGGATGTGATGAATAATGAAACATTTCTGATAGAATATCTAACCAACTTAATATTTAAAATTTTAGACAAAACGAGCAAAGTATTGTTTAATAGGGTACAGATGAAATGTCAAAACGACCAGACACCAAAGGGGAGTTTAAATAATATGAAGTTGCCAGAATCAAGATTTTGCAAAGAAACAAGGGTTGTCAAGACAAGCAGGGTTTTTCCGCTTGATACGAATAATCACAATACGCTGTTTGGCGGAAAGCTGATGAGCTATATTGATGATATCGCTTCAATTTCCGCGGCCCGCCACTGCCGGTGTGAAACAGTCACGGCCTCAATGGATTCTGTAGATTTTTTGCGCCCGATCGGCCAACAGGATTCCGTATGCCTTGAATCCTACGTCACATGGGTCGGCACATCCTCTATGGAGGTGTTTGTCAAAGTCATTAAAGAACACCTGATGACGGGTGAACGCGAGCTTGCGGCAACGTCGTTTCTGACATTCGTCGCGCTCGATTCAAATGGGAAATCGGTGCGCGTTCCGCGAATCGTGCCGGAAACCGAGGAAGAAATCATGCTTCACAATACGGCCGTACAGCGCGCCGGAGAACGAAAAAACCGCTTAAAACACAGCAAGGCCCTGGCCGAGGCGCTCGGAACAGATAAGCCTTGGTAATCGTCAAACCGCTTTTTTGAAAAGCGGTTTTTTTATGCTGAAAAAGGACTTTTCCTGCCGGATCCATAATCTATTACAGGGAAAGGAGACGTGGCGTGCATGATGAAACATAAGTCTTCCGGCACCATCCTGACAACCGGGCGTATCCGTCTGCGGACTATGCGGGATGACGATGAAGACAATTTGTACGGGCTGTTTACCGACAGAGAGGTCATGAAATATTATCCTTCTCTTAAAAGCAGACGGGAAACGAAGGAATGGATTGCCTGGAACAAACGATTGGCCGCAGGATACGGCGTCAGTCTTTGGATCGCAGAGGATAAAGTGTCGGGCGCATTTCTCGGTCAATGCGGAATCGTTCCGCAGACGATAAGCGGAAACACTTTGATGGAAATCGGCTATATGTTTGCCCGCCGCCGCTGGGGCTGCGGCTATGCGACAGAGGCGGCGAACGCCTGTCTGGACTACGGTTTTCATACGCAGCAATACGGACGCATAGCGGCGCTGATTGATCCGGAAAACGCTGCCTCCGTCCGCGTCGCGGAAAAAATCGGCATGGTGCCCGGTGAGACCGTTACCAAATGGGGGAGGCGGCTGACGGTATTTGACATCACATCTGACGTTGAACGTTTCGGCGAAATGTAGTATGATACGAACAGACATGTTTTCTAGGGTTCCGCATGTTCATACATGGCCTGGTCCGAGAGAAAACACATATGCGGACATATCCCGCATATGCACACGGAGGGAAAAAAGCCCGGGAGAGTCAATCTCATGTGAGACGACTATTCCGGGCTTTTTGTATTGTCCGGAAACAGAAAGGATGAAGAACATGAAATGGGGTTTAGTGGTCATAGCGGCCGTATTTGAAGTGGTATGGGTCACCGGCCTGAAACATGCTGATTCAGCACTGACGTGGAGCGGTACGATTACGGGAATCATCATCAGTTTTTATCTATTAATCAAGGCGACGGACAGCCTGCCCGTAGGAACGGTATATGCGGTCTTTACCGGACTCGGGACAGCGGGCACCGTGCTCAGTGAAATCCTGCTTTTCAAAGAACAGGCCGATCCGGTGAAAATCTTGCTGATCGGCGTTTTGCTGATCGGTGTCATCGGATTAAAGCTGGTCACACAGGATAAGCCTGAGACGAAGGAGGAGAAGGCGTAATGCATTGGATCAGCCTGATAGCCGCGGGTCTTTGTGAAATGCTCGGGGTCATTTTAATGAATCAATTTCAAAAAGAAAAGAAATTCAAGTGGATTCTCTTCATAATCGTCGGATTTGCGGCTTCTTTTTCCCTGCTTTCTTATGCGATGGAGACGATTGCGATGGGCACGGCCTATGCGATCTGGACCGGTATCGGCACGGCGGGCGGCGCTTTAGCCGGCATTCTTTTCTACGGCGAGCAGAAGGATGCGAAGCGCATCTTTTTCATTGCGCTTATTTTGTGCGCAGCCGTAGGGCTGAAAATTCTTTCGTAAATTGATTTTTATCAAATTTTCAGTATAATCTATAATAAGTTACGAATTATGAAGATACGAGGGATTAAAACAGATGAATTCATATATGACACAGCGGCTGAAAGAATACCGCCGCGGGAATGAGGAAAAAGGGCGCCTGCTTGTCAGCTGCCCCGATCAGCCGGGAATTGTATCGGCTGTGTCCGCGTTTTTGTTTGAACACGGCGCGAATATTATTGAATCAAATCAATATACGACTGACCCTGAAGGCGGACGTTTTTTTCTCAGGATCGAATTCGACTGCAAGGGCATTCGTGAGAAAAAAGAGGATTTAAAGCAGGCGTTCGCCTCAATCGCCCAGACATTCGGCATGACATGGAGCCTCTCTCTGGCAAGTGAGCTGAAGCGAGTGGCGATCTTTGTATCCAAAGAGCTGCACTGCCTTCATGAACTCATTTGGGAATGGCAAAGCGGCAATATGATGGCCGAAATTGCGGTCGTCATCAGCAACCATGAAGAGGCGAAAGAAGTGGTCGAGCCGCTGAATATTCCGTTCCATTACATGAAAGCTAACAAAGACATCCGCGCCGAAGTTGAGCGGCGCCAGCTTGAGCTGCTGGAGCGGTATAAGATTGATGTGATCGTTCTGGCCCGCTACATGCAGATTTTGACGTCTGATTTTGTATCTGCCCATCCGAATCGGATTATTAACATCCACCATTCATTCCTGCCGGCCTTTATCGGCGCTAATCCGTATAAACGGGCTTATGAGCGCGGAGTGAAATTAATCGGCGCGACCTCTCACTATGTGACGGACGATCTTGACGAAGGGCCGATTATTGAACAGGATATTGAACGCGTCGATCACAGAGATCACGCAGAGGATCTGAAGAATATCGGCAGAACGATTGAGCGGAGCGTGTTGGCAAGAGCCGTAAAATGGCATCTGGAAGACCGCGTCATCGTTCACGGAAACAAAACGATCGTATTTAATTAATGACGGTCCGCCGGGGAGGCGGGCTGTTTTTTATGGATGAAAATGTCTTGACAAGAACCTGTTTTCTTTGCATAATATAAAAAAATCATTGAGCGTTGAAGAGGATCAGTACGCAGAACTTTCTGTGACAGAGAGCAAAATGGCCCGCTGAAACATTTTGCCGCATGAAACCTGCCGAACCTGCCTTGGAGTCCTGAGGGGAAAACTCAGGCGCGATACCTGGCGTTACAGGAAAGCGGGACGCGTGAAAAACGCGTTCAAACAAGGTGGTACCACGGAAAGCCCATTTCGTCCTTATTTTTCAGGACGGAATGGGCTTTTTTTTATTGACGAGAGCCGGTTTGGATTGATTGCCACGGAGGAGAAACGATGAAAAAACAAAGAATTGTTGTGAAAATCGGGAGCAGCTCGCTCACCAACAGTAACGGAAGTATTGATGAAGCAAAAATCAAGGAACATACGGAAGCCATTTCTTTATTAAAAGAAAACGGGCATGAAGTGATCCTCATTACCTCAGGCGCGGTGGCAGCGGGTTTTTCCGCTCTCGGCTATCCGTCGCGACCCGTTACGATAAAAGGAAAACAGGCAGCTGCCGCAGTCGGCCAGACGCTTTTAATGCAGCAATATATGGACCATTTAAAAAGATACGGTCTGACGCCGGCACAAATTTTATTAACAAGAAATGATTTCTCAAAAAGAGAGCGGTACAGAAATGCCTATGCCACCGTAATGGAACTGTTGGAGCGCGGCGTCGTGCCGATTATTAATGAGAATGATTCCACATCAGTCGAAGAGCTGACGTTCGGTGATAACGACATGCTGTCGGCGCTTGTAAGCGGTTTGATTCATGCAGACCAATTAATGATTCTCACAGACATTAACGGGCTGTACGATGCCAATCCGAATGAAAACCCGGACGCAAAGCGGTTTGACTATCTGAATGACATCACACCTGAATTGCTCGGATATGCCGGGTCAGCAGGCTCAAAGGTCGGCACCGGAGGCATGAAGTCAAAACTTCTCGCCGCTCAGACCGCATTGTCGCTCGGGGTGAAGGTGTTTATCGGAACCGGCTCCGGACGTGAAAAACTGATGGTGATTTTAGACGGAAAAGGCGACGGCACTTATATCGGCGATAAAGATCTGTCCTCAGTGAATAATACACGGCAATGGATCATGTTTCATTCTCCGATATCAGGGGAAATCATCATTGATGGGGGAGCGGAGCAGGCGATGATCCATAACGGGTCAAGTCTACTCCCGGCCGGCGTCGCCGATGTCTGCGGCAGTTTTCCGAAAGGAGCCGTAGTGGAAGTCAGAGGGCCCGGCGGCATTATCGGCAAAGGGCAGACGCAGTACTCATCCGATGAAATTTTAGAAGCCAAAGGGAAGCGGAGCGACCAGCTTTCAGGAACGAAGCAGGTGGAAGTGATTCACAGAGATGATTGGGTGAATTTATTTGACGAGGGGGAACACAAATGAGTGAAGTATTGCAAAAAGCAGCTTTGGCAAAAGAAGCGGCTGCCGAAATGGTCATGAAAACGACGGCTGAAAAAAACGAAGCGCTCCAATGTATTGCAGACGGCCTCAGAAATGAACGGCAGCTGATTTTAACAGAGAATCAGAAAGATATTGAAGCAGGACAGAAAAGAGGATTGACACCTGACATTATTGACAGGCTGACGCTTGATGAAAAACGCCTGCTCGATATCGCGGACGCTGTGGAACTGTTAATCGGTCTTGAAGATCCCGTCGGTGAATCATTGGAGACCATTCAAAAAGAGAATGGATTATTCATTGAAAAAATCCGCGTGCCTCTCGGAGTAGTAGGCATGATCTATGAAGCCAGACCGAACGTTACCGTAGACGCGGCCACACTCTGTCTGAAAACCGGAAACGCGGTTGTGCTCAGAGGAAGTTCTTCCGCCATCCACAGCAACATAGCGCTTGTCAGTGTGATGAAGCGCGCACTTGGGCTGTCAAAGCTTCCGATTGATGCCGTTCAGCTCATAGAAGATACAAGCAAAGAAACCGCCAAACAGCTCTTTACATTAAATGACGGGCTGGATGTATTGATCCCGCGCGGCGGTAAAAATTTAATTGATCTTGTGGTCAGGGAATCAACCGTACCCGTTTTAGAAACCGGAGCGGGCAATTGCCACGTGTACATAGATGAGTCAGCAGATCCTCAAATGGCAAGCGAGGTCGTCATCAATGCCAAAACACAGCGTCCTTCGGTCTGCAATGCGATTGAATCTCTTTTGATTCATGAAAAATGGGCCGAAGAACACGGACGAAAGCTGCTGAATCAGCTGACAGAAAAAGGGGTGGAGCTCCGAGGAGATCAGGTGATATGCGGGCTGGAGCCTCAAGCGAAACAAGCAGAAGAAGCCGATTGGGGAGCGGAGTACCTGGCGCCGATTCTCAGTGTGAAAACGGTGCAGGACGTACAGGAGGCGGTCCGCCACATTCAGCAGTACGGCACAAACCATTCAGAAGCCATTCTGACGGAGAACGCCGAGCATGCGGCTTACTTCCAGACCGCCGTGGACGCCGCCGCCGTGTATCATAATGCTTCAACCCGGTTTACGGACGGTTTTGAATTCGGATACGGAGCCGAGATCGGCATCAGCACGCAAAAGCTTCACGCGAGAGGGCCGATGGGGCTTCCGGCGTTAACATCTACAAAAATCATCATCAAAGGAAACGGACAAATCCGGATATAATCTTTTAAGCTTATCCTTCAAAAGGGTAAGCTTTTTTTATGCGGAAAGATTGACGGCTTCTATTATATTTTGTAAAATTAAGTTGTACACAATATAATAGAGGTGAATTTACATGACAAAACCATTATTTACTGCAACCGTTTCAGCCGCAGGCGGACGTGAAGGGAAAGTCACGTCTTCTGACGGGGTGCTGAATCTTGATGTTGCCATGCCGGGAACGCCAAGAGCAAAAAAGCTCGAACAAGCTACAAACCCTGAACAGCTGTTTGCCGCAGGATATTCAGCCTGCTTTGACAGCGCTCTTCAACTCGTAGCAAGAAAAGAGCGTCTGAGTATTGAAACAGAGGTCACTGCGCATGTCAGTCTGCTGAAAGATGAAAGAGACCAAGGATATAAACTCGGTGTTACGCTTGAGGTCAAAGCATCCGGCATTGAGAAACAGGAGCTTGAAGCCCTTATCCAAAAAGCGCACGGTGTCTGCCCGTATTCAAAAGCGACGGCGGGAAATATTGAAGTGAAGCTTCTGGCAGCAGAATAAAAATAAGGATGCCCATTCGGGGCATCCTTATTTTTTGCCGTGCAGCGTTTTCAAAACCTCATAAAGCGACTGTTTTACCTGCTTTAATTCCTCTTTTGACAGTCCCGTCTGTTCCAGCATGGCAATGGGGATATCCGCCGCTGTATTCTGCAAGGCCCGTCCTTCATCTGTGAGCCTGATCGTCACGGATCGCTCGTCTTCAGCCGACCGCTTTCTCATGATGATTCCGTGCTGCTCCATCCGTTTCAGCATCGGTGTCAGCGTTCCGGAATCCAGGTGCAAAAGCTCACCCATCCGTTTCACATTCAGTTCTTCGTGCTCCCATAATAAAAGCAGCGCCAAATACTGGGGATAAGTTACGTTGAGCTTATCAAGCAGCGGTTTGTACCGTTTCGTCATTTCCCTTGAGCTTGCGTACAGCAAAAAACATAGCTGATTCTCCAGTTTCATATGTTCAAAATCTTTTTCTGCCATTACTTCTTTCACCAACTCTTTTTTGTTAACGTTACCCCTATTGTAGCCGAAAAACGGCCCATTTCCTATTGCAATCATGTTTAAAAATATGAGCAGGGGCAATATATACAGTAAGTACAATGAGGAGGCTGATAATAATGGCATTATTTACTTCAAAAGCGACCGCAGTCGGCGGACGAGCAGGACATATTAAATCCGAAGACGGGGTGCTGGATTTTGACATCATCATGCCGAATGCAAAAAAAGACGGAGAAACCGGCACAAACCCTGAACAGCTCTTTGCGGCAGGATATGCTGCCTGCTTCGGGGGAGCGCTTGAGCTCGCCGCCCAAAAACAAAAAATCGACATGACCTCTGAAATTGAAGGACAGGTCAGCCTTTTAAAAGATGAGAGTGACGGGGGTTACAAAATCGGCGTAACGCTCGTCATTGATACAAAAGATCTTGATAAAGAAACGGCGGAGAAGCTGGTGCACGCCGCTCACGAGTTCTGTCCGTATTCAAAAGCAACAAGAGGAAATGTAGACGTCAAACTTGAATTGAAATAAAGAAACGAACGAATATCCCGGATTTCATATCCGGGATATTTTATTAACGAAAACATCAGTAATGATCTCTTCTCTCCCGGAATAAGAATACGATATAGCACTTTTGCATAATGACACCAAGAGAAAAGAGGGAGAAATCGATGTCTCTTCCAAACATACCGAACATCACCCCGGACATTACACTCTCCAGATGTGAGACCCTGAACCTCCTTCTTTCATCCGTGGCTATGGAAGAAATCGGACTATCCCATATTCTGCAGGCGGAAGCGGAAAGGATTCAAATGTTTCTCAGCGCTTCCGGCGATCCCTCCTTAGGGGAATTATCATCAATCAATAGAAGCACTGAACGGCTCCTGCGCACCGTCATGAAATCACAACTCCTTTTGCAGACGAAGCTTGAAGACATTATCTACTTACAGGATGCTGAAGCCTGTATAGACCCGGACGATCCAAGTAATCCGAGTGATCCAGGCGATCCTGATGACCCGTGGAATCCGGACGACCCAAGTAATCCGAGTGATCCCGGTGATCCTGATGACCCGTGGAATCCGGACGACCCAAGTAATCCGAGTGATCCGGGCGATCCTGATGACCCGTGGAATCCGGACGATCCCAGTGATCCGGAAGATCCGTGTGACGACCTGTTTTACGGCCGTATTGGCTGCTGTGAGTGCGGGGATTGTGAGGACTGCGATTGGAAGAAAAAAGGCGGGGAGCGTTCATAAAAAAAGAGACGGGTGAAGCATATGCCGTATCCGAGCATCTCAAAAGCGAAACAGACATCTTTTGAAGCCTTGCATTGTCTCACGATGGCGCTGTTAAATATATTATCTGTGACCGTGGATAAAAGAAGGGGTTCAAATTACAAAGAAGAAATCAGGCTGTTCTCCGCATTGTGCCGCTGGCAGATGGAAACGGGCGGCCGGCTGTTTTTAATGATCAGCTTGGAAGAAGAACAGAAGCAGATGTATGCGCGGCACTTTCATGAAATGAAGACAGTGACGGAACGAACGAAAAAATTCATTTGTGAAAGCCCGCGCGAATTCCGGGCGCATCCCATTACGAAGCGGGCTGTCAGGCAGCTTCAGGAATGGGATGCAGAATCAACTGCCGAACCTGCCGTCAGATGGGTGCGGCCTGTCATCATAACGATGAACGGCACTCCTGGACGGCCTTGGTTCAATCAACAACTCCAAAATCGGGAAAGGTGAGAAAATGAGCGGAAATGCTGAATGTAAACTGACTCTTTGCATGATTGTGAAAAACGAGGAGAGATATATCTCCCGTTGTTTATCAAGTGTACAAGACATCGCTGATGAGATCGTCATCGCAGACACCGGATCACAAGATAATACAAAAGATATATGTAAAAGCTTTCAGGCAAGAGTGTTTGATTTCGAATGGGAGAATGATTTCGCAAAGGCCAGAAATTACGCCCTGCAGCATGCCGAAGGGGATTGGATATTAGTGCTTGACGCGGATGAAGAGCTCGATCAGGAGACGGGCCGTTTTTTAACTTCTCTGCTTCATGACGGATTACCGAGCCGGGGACTTTTGAAAATCATCAATTATACGGGGAAGCAGCTCGATGAAAACGAAGCGTTTGAAAGCATGCAGCCGAGGCTGTTCCGCAATCATAAAGGCCTTCTGTATCAAGGCAGAATTCACGAGAATATCTCGGCTCCCAATGAGGAAGAAAACAATGCTTTTTTCACGCTCCCATGTGTGATTCATCACTACGGCTACTTGGAGCAGGAAGAAAAAATCAAACAAAAACATAAACGGAATATCAGCATATTAAATGAAGAACTTTCAGAGGAAAATCCTGATCCGTGGCTAGTCTATCATCTGGCAAGTGAATGTTACAGAATAAAAGACTATGAAAAAGCATTACATCTTGTCAACGGCTCAATATTTCAATTTTTAAGTGAGAAACGAATGCCTCCGTCTCTTCTGTATTTTCTAAAATATACAATATTGCTTGAGATCAAGCGATATGAAGAAGCCGAACAAGGGATTGAAAAAGTGCTCAAGCTTTATCCTGATTACAGCAATCTTCATTATTATAAAGGCCTTGTATTATATCATTTGGAAAAGTACAGAGCGGCAATCAAAGCATTTGAAGCCGGAACGCAGGTTGAAGGAGAAAACGCTGATCACTTCATTTTAAAAGGTGCCGCCGATTTCAGAGCTTTTTATTATATGGCGAAATGCCATGCTGCATTAAACCATGATATGACGGCCATCGCTTACGCCAAAAAATCCGTGAAATTCAATCCGCAATTTAAACCCGCGCAAGAACTTCTGTCTCAATTAAAAAAGGATCAGCGGACAAACGCCTGATCCTTTTTTTGCATGTTCCATTAAGATAATCGAATAATGTTTAAAGCTGCGCCGGCACTTCCTCTAAGCAATGTGGCCGCACCCAATAATCCGAACAGCTGGAGCTGAATGGTGCTGCCTGCTGTCAAAGTCACAATAAAGGAGTTATTGAAGCTTGCCAAAGACGCGACCGGGGCAATAATCGAACTTGCAGCCGGAGTGCCGTTGATTAAGATGCGCGAACTTACTAGCAGGCCGGCCGTTAAATTAATATGGTAGGAAATATAGTACCGTCCTGCCGGAGCAACGGTGAATACAGTATTTGCGGCATTAGCGGTAATATCCGCTGAGAGGTTTTGTTCATTCGGTAAGGAAATGTCCGTGCCGCCGACAATAACTGCGACAACACCGCCGCCCGTATTGCTCGCATAGCCGGAAGTGGCTGTCAGACTTGTTCCGGTGCTTCCCGGAGGCCCTGTAATGCCGGTAGCCCCGGTAACTCCGGTCGGTCCTGTAACGCCAGTAATTCCAGTTGATCCAGTGCCGCCAGTAGCCCCGGTAATTCCGGTCGGTCCTGTTGGCCCCGTCGCTCCGGCTGGTCCCGTCGGCCCCGTGGCACCAGTCGGTCCCGCCAGTGTAGGGATATTTGAGATACTGTCCAATTTTGAACCGGGAAGGAGCTCCTGTTTCATTAAGCTGTCAAGCGTATCCCGGACGCTCTCATTCAGGTTAAGAATATCCGCAAGACTTGACGGGGGTCCTGTTAATCCGGGGATCGTTCCGAGCGCGTATTGGATTTTTTCCCCTTCCGCATTCAGAATATGTGCCATTCCCAGCTCTTCCATAGCAATTGACGAAAGAAGAAGGTTAATGGTATCGTCTCTGGACAGTGTAACGACAGGGGTGATATTGGGCAAATTAGGCTGTGACACAATGTCCCTCCTTATGAGTTGGCTGAAAATCATTTTATTGCGAACAAAGTTCCCCCAAATGAGCGTAAGCAGTACTGTATCATTATATTCACTGATTCTGTCCAAGTTTCTGAACGAATTCCCTTCATTAATTTCATCATATATGAAGGAAATACTTTAAATATAGAGAAAATACATCGCACAGCATTCACAAAATCGGTCAAAATGACAGCGGGACATGTGATCGTCTATAAAGCGATGGCTATATATCTTGTGCGTTTCCTGCAAAAACGCTCTTTTTCATTTCAAGTTTTCTGTATAAAAGGGCGAGAAGCATGGACGGTATCGTACAAACAATCATTCCGATAAAGGCATACCGGGGTTCAATTTCATATAAAAAACCTCCGAAAATAGTAAATACCGCAGTGCTCCAGCTGAGAGCAAGCGCTGAATATATACCTTGGGCTTTCGGGATTTGCGCGGGTGAAATATTTTTAATTAAGTATTTCATAAATGCATAGTGTCCCATCGCGAATGAACAGGCATGCAGCGTCTGCGCAAGACAGAAAATGATGACATGCGGAAAGGCAAATACGAGTATCCAGCGTACGGTAGCACCAAGCGCCGCCAGGGCGAGCAAAGAGCCTGCCGTAAATTGATGAAAGTATCGGTCAGCGATTGCAAAGAAGATAATCTCCGCGATAACGGCGATGTTGATGATGATTCCGATGGCATATGCGGGCGCATCGATTTCCTGCAAAAAGAGATAACCGTAATTGTAGTAAGATGCATGTGCCGCCTGCAGTAAGATAACGATTGCGAGCACCAGACCGAAATATTTAATGCGGAATAAGGCAAACATGCCCTCTTTTCTTGCACGGTCTGTTTCCGGCCGTTTTGAAAGAACAGCTGGCGCATGCATAAAGCTTAGGGATGCGAATATCAGGGTGCCCAAAAGCAGTGCCCATAAAATCGCTTGATCTCCGAATATACCTGTAAAGACGGACAGGATGACGCCGGCTGAAACAAAACCCGCGGATCCCCACTGTCGGCTAGTCCCATAAGCCTTTAATTCGTTATGCTGTACAAGGACGCCGCAAGCGCTGTCTAAAGCAGGCATTAAAGCCGGGTAAAACACATGCAACACTAATGTGACAAGAAGCAGGCTTTGAAAAGAATCAGCCGGAATATAACATAAAAGTGCGAGAAGCGTCCCGATTCTGGCGCCGTTTAATAAGGCTTTGCTACTGAATTTTCCTGATAAATAAGGGAAGAAAAATAATGTGGAAATCCCTCTTGCCGCCAGGCCCAGACTCATAATGAAACTGGCTTCGGATACGGAAACCCCTTTTATATGCACCATCCATCCCGTCCAATAGGGCAGAAAAACACCCCATGTCATAAAAAAACAAAAAAAATGCAGACTCATCCAGCGATATGCTTTCATTCCCGTTCCTCCTTTCATTGGCATGTTATCATGTAAGGACATAAAGACAATATGAGATATCTCATATTTTTGGGGTGGACGATGGAAATTTATAAAGGCGAGAAAAAGCGGCATCAGTTAAAAAAACACTCAATCGCGCATTTATTCTCTTTCCCCGCTGAAGAGTTTATGGAAGTGCGCGAATATGAGCGGGACGAATGGATTATTCAAGAGGGCAGGAGACCTGACTTCCTGTTTTACGTGATTGAAGGAAAAGCGAAAATATATGTAACCCACCAAAACGGGAAAGTCTCTTTAATTAATTTTATCAACAAAAATGATTACATCGGAGAGATGGAACTATTACATGAAGGGTATTACACAAAAGGAATTCAAGCCTCAGCGAAGACTGTTTGTTTTGCTCTGCCTATTTACCGCTGCCGCGCGCAATTGCTGCAGGATGCGAAATTCCTGCGTGAGCTGGCTAAGTTTTTAAGTGCTAAGGCAACGCTTATGGCTTCGAAATATTCACAAAGTCTGGCGTTCCCGCTTGAAAACCGGCTTGCTGATTTTATTTTGCAGACGGCTTATAAAGGGGTTTATAAAGAGAAGCACGTAACGGTCTGTGATTATTTGGGTGTATCTTACCGTCATCTCTTGCATGTGCTGACGCAATTCTGCCAAAAAGGGTATTTGCAAAAAGAAGGGCGGGGCTATCAAATGAAGCAGTATGATTCATTGTATGAACTTGCAGAAGCGCTGCAGAATAAGTAGCACGCCCAGAAAAAACAGCCATCCGCAAATTACGGATGGCTGTTTTGATTATACAAGCTGAGCTTGGTTTTTTCGTGCCTGTTTCGCGGCGTCGACCATATTTTTTAATGCCGCAACGGTTTCTTCCTGCTGTCTTGTTTTCAGTCCGCAGTCCGGGTTTACCCAGAAGCGGTCAGTCGGACACACTTCAAGCGCGTCATCAATAATTTGATAGATTTCTTCAGTTGCCGGCACACGCGGGCTGTGAATGTCGTATACACCGAGTCCGAGGCCTTTCACGTAAGGATGTTCTTTCAGGTACTCTAAAAATCCTCCGTGGCTTCTGCTGTGTTCGATTGTAATGACATCCGCGTCAAGATCATTGATCGTATCTACGATATCTTCAAAGTTGCTGTAACACATATGCGTATGAATCTGCGTCTCGTTTCGCACAGAAGATGTCGTTAACCGGAATGCTTCTGCGGCCCAAGTTAAATATTCATCCCAATCCTGCGTTTTTAACGGCAGTCCTTCGCGGAGCGCGGGTTCATCCACTTGGATAATCTGAATACCGGCATCTTCAAGCGCTTTTACTTCTTTTCTGAGGGCGAGCCCGATCTGGAAGGCGATTTCTTTTCTTGAAATATCCACACGCGGGAATGACCAGTTTAAGATGGTGACAGGTCCCGTCAGCATGCCTTTCATGTGTTTTTCAGTCAGCGATTGGGCGTAGACCGTATCTTTTACCGTCATCGGTTCGATAAATTCGACATCTCCGAAAATGACAGGCGGACGTACGCAGCGTGAACCGTAAGACTGCACCCATGCATATTTCGTAAAGGCGAATCCGGCCAGTTTTTCACCGAAGTATTCGACCATATCCGTCCGCTCAAATTCTCCGTGAACGAGCACGTCTAAGCCGATTTCTTCCTGAATGTCAACCCAGCGCTTCGTTTCCGCATTAATAAAGGCTTGGTACTGTTCATCCGTCCAATCTTTTTTCCGCCATTTTTGCCGTGCGCTCCGCACCTCGGCAGATTGAGGGAAGCTTCCGATTGTCGTCGTCGGCAGAAGAGGAAGACCGAGTGATTCATTCTGCAGCGCCAATCGTTCTTCAAAGCTTGCCGGACGGGAGAAATCTTTTTCCGTCAGCTGATTCAGCTCTTCTTTTTGAGCTGAGTTCGCTCCTGTTGCGAATGCTTTTAAAGCCTTAAGTGCCGCTTTTGATTCTTCGATCTGCTCATTGACGGCCGCTTTGCCGGACAGAAGCCCTTCTTTTAAGACGCCGAGTTCCGCCAGTTTTTCTTTAGCGTATGACAGGCCGTTCAGCAAATCCTTTTCAAGATGCTCGTCAGGGTGTTTCGCCACCGGCACGTGCAGAAGACTGCTTGAAGGCTGAATCCATAACTCCTCAACATCAGCGTGGCTGAGGATATCCAAAGCTGCATCAAGGCGTTCTTCAACATCGATTTTCCAAATGTTCCGGCCGTCGACCACACCGGCTGCCAGCACTTTATCTTTCGGGAAGCCGTGCTTTTTCAATTGCTCAAGGTTTCTGCCTTTATCATGCACGAAATCAAGTCCGATTCCTTGTACAGGATAAGAAACGAGTTCTTCATATGCATCAACCGAATCAAAGTATGTCTGCAGGAGGACATTCAGCCCTGAGAGCTCTTTTGTGATCGCTTCATAGAGGTCTTTGGCGGCGCGGACGTCTTCAGAAGAAGCTGTCACAAGGGCAGGCTCATCAATCTGAACCCATTTGACGCCTTCTGCTTCAAGTTCTTTCAGAAGCTGCACATAAAGAGGAACAAGGCGTTTTTGAATCGCTTTCGCTTCTGATTCTTCGTATCCTTTCGCAAGCGTGACGAATGTATATGGACCGACGATGACAGGTTTCGTTTCCGCTCCGAATTCTTCTTTGATCCGGCGGTAGTCATCAAGCTGTTTATTTCTCGTCAGACGGAATTCAATACTTTCGTCATATTCAGGAACGATGTAATGGTAGTTGGTATTGAACCATTTCGTCATTTCACTGGAAACGGCGTCTTTTACACCGCGGGCAATCGCAAAGTATGTATCAACGGGATCCGTGATGCTTCGGAATCTCTCCGGAATCCAGTTAAAGCTGACGGCGGTATCAAGCACATGGTCATAATGGGTGAAATCAGAGACCGGCACGATATCGATATGTTGGTCAAGCTGGGTTTTGACAGCTGATAAGAATAAGCCGTCAAGCTCTTTAAGAAACGTTTCTTTATCAGTGTTTCCTTTCCAATAAGCCTCAAGTGCTTTTTTCCATTCTCTGTTCAAGCCGATTCTCGGAAAACCGAGGTTCGAAGTTTTGATTGTTGTCATTAAGTCTCCTCCTTTAAGTGAGATGTAACAAAAAAGCCTCTTTCTCATGAGAGAAAGAGGCTTTAACTTCAAAATGCAAGCCTCTCTTATCTCTCAGATCACGTCTGATGGAATTAGCACCGTGCCTTATGAGACAATTGTCTCGGCGCAAAAATCACGCGCCCCATTTCACAATGGAATTACGGTCGGTTGCTGTTGGGGTCAAAAGGCCAATCCCTCGCCCAACTCTCGATAAGAGAAAGTATTTCAATTTTTTTGAAAAGTTACATCATTTGTTGGTTATCTTATCAGCTTATTCAGATCACTGTCAATAGAAAATCTCACAATTTAAAAATTGGTGATGTGACAAACTGATCAATCATTATACGAGAAAAATATCAGAAAGACAGCAGCTGCGCCTGTTCGGCTCTTTCCATCAGCACTTCAGGCGCGTCTAAATACAGAAATCCGTTCCCGGCCAATGTTTTGGCGATGTCCAAAGGAAGGGTCCGCCGCACGAGCTGGGCGTAGACTTCAGCCTCAGAAAGCGTCCGCTGAAACGCGTCCTGTTCAAGCCCTTTTATTAAGGCAAGCGCTCCGCTCACATGCGGGGCGGCCATTGAAGTGCCCGTCAGCTTCCCGTATTTATGGTTGGGAAGGGTGGAGAGAATATTTTCTCCCGGAGCCACCAGGTCAATCTCTTTATTAGCGTTTGAAAATTCAGACGATTTACGGGCGATTGAGACTGATCCGACTGCGATCACTTCGTTGTAAGCGGCCGGATACGACAGTTCCTCTGTACGCTCGTCTCCGTCGCCTTCGTTTCCTGCCGCGCAAACGACCAGAACACCGCTGTTTACCGCATTTGTGACGGCTTCTTTCAATTCAGGCACATCGTTCGGCCCGCCGAGTGACATGGAAATAATGTCCGCCTTTTGTTCAACGGCGTAGTTGATGCCGTTAATGATCCATTCGTATTTGCCGCTGCCGTTTTGACCGCCGAGAACTTTAACGATTAAAAGGCTTGCTTCCGGCGCGACACCCGAAATTCCGCCGTTTGAATCATTGGCTGCAATCGTTCCGGAAACGTGTGTCCCGTGTCCGTTGTAATCGGAAATCACGTCTTCTTTGCCTCCGTCATCATCGGTGAAGTTTTTCCCGCCGACAATCCGGTCTTTCAAATCAGGATGATTGATGTCGCAGCCTGTGTCAAGCACCGCGATTTTAATATCCTTGCCTTTAAACCCTTTTGCCCACAACTCTGGCGCCTTAATCACTTTAATCCCCTCAGGAAGCTCGTTCACATCCATGATCTGTTCATCCGTGACATAAGGAATCAAATGCATTTCACCATTCATAAAAAAGCCCTCCTTTTTTATGCTTGCGAGTGGATACAAGGGTGTTGCTACTATTTTATGGCAGAGCATGCCGGCCGGAAAGAGTCATTTGAAGCATTTTCATAAAAAAGGCGTAATCTATCGTACTAAAAAATTTCAAATAAATGGATAGTTTAACAGCTTTCATTTTCATTCATGACCCGCTGACGCTATAATTGGAAATGGGAAAGGAGAAGAGATATGAAGATAAGTGAAGCATTATACAGCTATTTTTCAGAACAAGTGGATCAAATTGCGAAAGAGTGGATCGAAACGATGGAAGATTCGGATCCGAATTCGATTTATTCTTTGACAAATCCCGTCATCACAGAAGAACTGACGGAGCAGGATAAAGAATTTTACCGGCATATTAATAAAATGTATATCATGCCGGAAAAAGAATTTTTAGAAGAGTTCGAGCGGTGGGTGATTGAGCTTGCGAAAGACCAGAAGCATCTGGATACTCCCATCCAGTATGTGGTCCGTGAATTCATGAGAAATCGGAGACTATACATCAGTTATTATGATGCGTTTGCCGATAAACATGAATCTTCGTTTGCTCAGGGAGAAAGGAAGAAATGGGAGAATTTAATTACGCAAGTATTTGATTTTACGATTTACACGTTTGTCGATCATGCTGAGCATAACTCAAAAATGCAGCTGAATGCGCAAAGAGAAATGATTTTGGAGTTAAGCTCGCCGGTTATCACGCTGAGCAAACGGACGGCGCTGCTGCCGCTTGTCGGCGATATTGACACGGAGCGCGCCAAATTCATTCTTGAAAATACGCTGAGCACATGTGCAAAACGGCTGATTGAACATCTGTTAATTGACCTGTCGGGTGTAGTGGTTGTCGATACGATGGTGGCGCATCAGATTTTTAAATTAATTGAGGCGCTGAAATTGATCGGCGTCACGTCCACTTTATCCGGAATCAGGCCGGAAATCGCTCAAACCGCCGTACAGCTCGGCATTAATTTCTCAGATATTACGGTCAAGTCCAATCTCGCTCAGGCTCTCAATTATCATCAATAACATACATAACAAAACAGGCTGCCGAATCACTCCGGCGGCCTGTTTTTATACAAACAACAATGAAATGAGCCAGCTTGCGCCGAATAACAGAAGCACGAGCAGGAAAAAGCACCAGTCGGCGCGGCGCACAGTAACAGTTCTGTAAAACGTGCGGTTTCGGCTCCCCGTAAAGCCTTTAGATTCCATCGCGATCGCCGTGCGTTCCGCCTTTCTGATTGCGCCTGCCAATAGCGGAATGGTGAAGCGCCTGAAGGCGGAGAGCTTTCCTTTCAGCCCGGAATCAGACGCCGCACCCCTGATTCTGTGCGCCTGCCGGATGATCAGGATTTCATCTTTCAGAAGAGGGAGAAACCGGAATCCCGCGATAACGCCGTATGCAAGCTTGGGCGGCAGCTTACACTGCTGAATCAGACTGAGCATGAACAGAATCGGATCGGTTGTAAAAAGAAACATCATCGACAAAGCAGAAAAACATAAAATACGAAACGCGATAGAAATCCCGAGCGCCGCATTATCAATGTTGACGGCAATCGGCCCGAGCTTAAACAGCAGATTGCTTCCGGTTGTCGGGACGTTTCCGAATACGGCGGCTGTCCATAAAGAACCGAAGGCCAGAATGACAAATGGAATCGTGAACAGCAGCCATTTTTTCAGCGGCACACGCCCCGCTGAGAGGACGCCTCCCGCAATGATGATATAAAACAAAGCAGGGGTGTACGGATTATAAATAAACGACAGCATAATGACGCATAACAATACAGCCGCCGCCTTTATTGACGGGTTAACAGCCTCCAGCCGCAAGTTCATTTCTCCGCCTCCTGTCGTGTTTCATCCATTCATACCGCAGCGGCAAAGCCAAATGTGCCTGCTCGGCGATCCCGATGTTATCAGAAAACAAAGCGTCGGGAGTTCCCCGGAATACCAGTTTCGTGCCGCAGAGCACAAGGATCGTGTCGGCATAATCCGAGACGAGTTCCATATCGTGTGTCACCATCAAAACAGCCGTTCCTTCCTTTTGAATCTCACGGAGCATTTGCATACACTCCCGCGCCGTTTTGGCATCCTGTCCGAAAGTCGGTTCATCAAGCATCAAAACGTTCACATTGTGCATAAGCATCGTCGCGACGCTGAGCCGGCGTTTTTGTCCTTGGCTTAAAGAAAACGGATGCTGTGAGGCATGGCGTCTCAGGCCGAATCGGGTTAACAGCTGAAGAGCTTTCTCCTTTGCGGCTCTGTTGCTTTCAAAACCGAACATCAGCTCTTGAATGACGGAATCTGTGACAAACTGGTGTTCAGGATTTTGGAAAACATATCCGATCTGTCGCCGCAGCTCTTTTTCAGAATAGGAATCAATCGGTCTGCCGCCTATTTTGATGTCTCCGCCCAGCGGACGGATGAGCTTGGCCGCGGCAGAAAGGAGCGTGGATTTTCCTGTTCCGTTAGGGCCGGCAATCGCGGTGATTGAACCTTTTTTTACGGAAAAGCTCACATCCTGAAAAATGACGTCTGCTCCTCTTGAGAATGACAGCCCGTGAACGCTCAGCGCGTCTTCTGCCGAAAGCGCAACGGGCCTGGGTTCAGGCAGAGATGGTACAGGTTCGTGAAACAGATTTTCTTTACACAATGTAAAAGGAATGCTGACGTGCTCCTGCAATGAGATCACACGCGGAATCGGAATGCCGAGCTGCATCAGCTCTTCAATCTTGGTTTCAAAGATAACATCCGTCTCTCCGTCCATCACCTTCTGACCCGTTTCGTCAAGCACAATCGTCCTGTCCATCCACGGCGCCCAGTGATCAAGCTGATGTTCGATAACGAGAAGGCCGAAGCCTTTTTTTGCTTGAAGATCTTTGATCAGCCGCACTAATTCACGTGCGGAATATGGATCAAGCTGTTCCGTCGGTTCGTCCAAAATAATGAGTTCCGGTTCCATTGCAATGATACAGGCAAGCGCCACTTTTTGTTTTGAACCGCCTGACAGCGAAGCGATCGTTCGCGTTTTCAGATGAGTGATCTCTAATTTTTCTAAAACGTCATCGATGATTGCGTCCATATCTTCTTTTGTATATTGCAAATTTTCCAGGCCGAAGGCGATTTCATCTTCAACCGTCAGCATGCAAAACTGCTGGTCCGGATCTTGAAACACGACGCCGATGGATCTGGCGGCGGGTTCTGTCAGATGTGAAAGAGGTGTTCCGTATAAAGAAACGGTTCCCGATTGAACCCCATCGCATGCTTCCGGGTACAGACCGTTTAAACAGAGAGCGAGCGAGCTTTTGCCGCATCCGCTCGGCCCGAGCAACAAAGCCCGCTCTCCTTTGCGGAGCTGAAAGGACACGTTTTGAAAAATCGGCTTTTCATCCTGATCATAAGAAAAGGTAAGACGGCCGGCGGATAGAAGGGGTTCAGATGCCTGCATCTTGGTTCACCTGTTTCTTTTTCTTCTTGAATTGTTTTCCGAGCGCCATGCCGTTCAGCACTCCTGTGTAAGCCAGCGCATCACTGATTGCTTTGCCGAGAAGGCCGGCAAGAAGCGCACCTGAGACCAGACGGATGAGAAGCATGACGGCTAATAAACCCGGATTCAAAACAGAGTATCCGGAAACGAACAAGTCATAAATGAAGCTTGTCACAGAAGACCCCATACCGGATAAAAGAAGCACGGGCAGGGTATACACCCGCCAGCGTGTCGCTAAAAAGACCGCTTCCGCACCGATTCCCTGTGCGATCCCGATCAGAATCACCATCGGTCCTGACGGATTTCCGAGTAAGCACTCCACAAACGCGGCGATGATTTCAGAAACGAGAGCCGCTCCCGGTTTTTGAATAATGTACGCGGCAATCACCGAGACGATAAACCAGATACCGTAAATCGGTTCATAACTCATCCGGCCGAAAAATCCTGCCGCTATATTGCTTGCATGAGTTGATACTAAATAAATGACAGCAAATACAACACTGATGACGGACATGACGACAATTTCTCTCATTTTCCAATTTTTCATTGTGATCTCCTGCTTTCTTATCGGATAGTTGTTTGTATGAAAGAGTTGATTTTACGAAAGACGATTGATCGTAAGTTTCATATTGCGGTGTCCTCCCCCGTTTTTTAATGAAAAATAAAAAACTGCATATCCGAGGGAATATGCAGCAGCAGAACGAAAACGCATGGGGAAAAACCCTGCGCTCCGGTCAATCTGCACTTCCCCACGCTGGTATTATCCAGATCGGGTTATAAGGGATCAAAACACGCCTGCCGCATGTTTTATCTCAGCCGATAACAGCACCCCTAGTGCGTTTCCTATACAGTTTTTTATGATGACATCATCATAGTTGATCATGTCTGATTTGTAAACAGCCTTTCTCCGAACAGAGTTTGGAATCGGACCGGAGGATCATTCATAAAGATAAGAAGACCCCTTTTGATCAAAAGGAAACGGAGGACATCTATGTTTGTTCATACAGTGCAGTCTGGCGACTCGTTATTTTCCATCAGCAGAAAGTACGGATATCCTGTTGACAGCATCAGAAGCGTCAACGGGCTTGAGGAAACGAATATCGTGCCGGGACAGGCGCTTTTAATCCCCATTAATGAATATACGGTTCAGCCGAATGATACGTATGCCGTTATCGCAGGTAAGGCTTATGTGCCGCAGATGCAGCTGATGCAGGCAAACCCGGATATTCCGCCGAACCGGCTGCGGACGGGTATGAAAGTGAAGATCCCTGATATCTCTAACTATCTTGCGGGAACCCTGCAATTTTATGTCATTCGGACGCCTGAAGCGGATAGAGAGCTCATTAATGATTTTGCGCCGTATTCTTCGGCGATTTCTTTGTTTGAATATCATTTCGGCCCGAACGGAGATATCATGAACGATTTAAACGACAGAACCGCAATAGAAACCACATGGCAGAACAGAGTGCGCCCGCTTGCCGTCATTACGAATCTGACAGAAGGGGGATTCAGTCCGGAATTAGCCCATCAAGTGCTGCAAAATCCGGCGGCAAGAACGAATCTCGTCAACAATATCGTCTCCTTAACCGTAAGAAAGGGATACGGCGGTGTAAATATCGATTTTGAACGGGTCAGAGAAGCTGACAGGGATCTCTTCACAGGATTTCTCCGGCAGTTAAAAACCCGGCTTTCAGAGCATCAGCTCGCGTTAACGATATCGGTTCCGGCGAAAACAAGTGATGCAGTGCCGTGGCTGAGGGGATATGATTACGGCGGAATCGGAGCCGTCGTCGATTATATGTTCATTATGGCGTACGACTGGCACCACGCCGGCAGTGAGCCGGGACCCGTGGCGCCTTTAACAGAGGTCAGGCAAACGATCAATTTTGCCATCAGCAGGGTGCCGAGAAGAAAAGTGATTCTCGGTGTTCCGCTGTACGGGTATGATTGGGTGATTCCGTACCGTCCGGGAACGATCGGATCCGCCATCTCCAATCAGCGCGCCATGGAAACGGCGATGAAGCATCAATCAATGATCCGTTATTCCCAGCAGGAGCGTTCCCCTTACTTCCGGTATACTGATGAAAATGGAAGAACGCATGAAGTGTGGTTTGAGGATGTACGGAGCATGAGTGAAAAAATGGTTCTCGTTCGGGAGTTCGGACTGCAGGCGATCGGCGCGTGGCAATTAACGCTCGGTTTCAAACCGGGCCCGTGGCTGCTTAGGAACTTTTTCACGATCCGAAAAATATAGCTGCATGTCCCTCTCCGTAAGTGATTTTTTCTTTCCTATGATAACGGAGCTTCTTTTGGACAATCTAAAATTGAAAAGGAGGTCTGTCATATGAAGAAAAGGGAAGAGCAGTATATCAACGAGGCTGAGTATGTACCGCACCCGACGAAAGAAGGGGAATACGCGCTCATGCTGCATGAATCCTATCATTTCCTTTCAGAAGAGGATGAAAGCGATTTGCCGGAATAAGGGTTTTATGCCTTTATTCCGTTTATTTTATAGGCATGTGCTGAAATCACAAATTTAAGGTTGACACATTCCTTTTTTTTCTGTAATCTCAGTGTGTCAATTCAAATAAGAACTTCGTTAGGTGAGGCTCCTGTATGGAGATACGCTGCTGCCCAAAAATGTCCAAAGACGCCAATGGGTCAACAGGAATCATCGACATAAGGTGATTCTTAACGCAGCTGGATGGCTGTCCTATGCCATACAGTGCTAAAGCTCTACGATTGGAGGCCCCGCACGTTTATTTGCCGTGCTTGTTTTCGCCTTCATATCGGAAGGTTTTTTTTTATGCCTCAAAACGTACACGACTGAGCATGATAAGGAGGTGCGGAGTATGGATTCTCCCCATTCGAGTATGTCAGAAGAAGTACCCATATACAGCCAGATAACCAGTGACGACATGATGAGGAGACAAACCGCCGCACTTCCCTTGACGGACGGCGCGTCTCCGTAAAGGAGGTACGAGTCCCGATGGTCCAAAACATGACCTATGACGAACTCATATTACGCATTATCATTTTATTGCGGGACGGAAAAATAAAAGAATTCCGAAACATGATAGATGAGCTTCAGCCCTATGACATGGCATTTTTATTTAAAGAAATGCCGGAAAAGCACCGGGCCCGCTATCTGTCATATATGACGGTTGATGACATCACCGACATGATCGGAGAACTGGAGCGGGAATTTCAGCTTGCCGTTTTGCATAAAGTCGGTAAAACGAAAGCCACTCTCGCAATGAATAAAATGGATAACGACGATCTCGCCGCTTTGCTGGAAGAGATGGATGAAGAACTGAAAGAACAGCTTTTATCCAGCATGGAGGCTGAGGAATCAAAGGCCGTACAGCTTTTGATGAACTATCCGCAAGAATCGGCGGGCCGGATGATGACGAACCGCTTCGTCTGGATTCCGCAGCATTATACAGTAAAAGATGCGGTCGTGAAGCTGAAAAGCTTTGCGGAAATCGCAGAATCAATTAACTACTTGTACGTGATTAATGACAGCAAGCAGCTTGTCGGAGTGCTCTCTTACAGAGATTTAATTCTCGGCGAGCCTGACGATAAAGTGCAGGATCTCATGTTTACGCGTGTCATCTCGGCCGGGGTGCTCCAAGACCAGGAAGAAGTCGCCCGGCTGATCCAGCGGTATGACTTTTTAGCCATTCCCATCGTGGAAGAAAATAATGTGCTTGTCGGTATTGTCACTGTCGATGATATTATTGACGTCGTGATTAAAGAAGCCGATGAAGATTACGAAAAATTCGCAGCCTCCGGTAAGGCGATTACATTTGATACGAAAGCATACGTGGCGGCGTACCGACGTTTGCCTTGGCTCATTCTGCTTTTGTTTATCGGATTGATTTCCGGAAGCATTCTGAATTATTTTGAAGATACATTGCAAAAAGTAGTCGCCCTCGCGTTTTTCATGCCGATGATCGCGGGAACGACGGGTAATACAGGCACACAGTCACTCGCCGTCGTCATCAGAGGACTGGCTAAAGAAGAAATGAATAAAAAAACCATCTTTAAACTGATTTTCCGTGAATTAAGAACCGGTATCTACATCGGCATCGTCTGTGCGATCGCGATAACGATTGTCGCAACCGTCTGGCAGAAAGACTTAACGCTCGGTTTTGTCGTCGGTTCATCGCTGCTTGCAACGTTGATTATCGGTACGATGGCCGGAACGATCGTCCCTATTATTCTTCATAAACTGAACATTGACCCGGCGATTGCGTCAGGCCCGCTGATTACGACACTGAACGATATTTTGTCCTTATTAATTTATTTCGGCATTGCAACTGCATTTCTTCATGCTTTATAAAAAAAGTCCGTCTCACAGGAGGCGGACTTTTTTGATCAGCGGTTTTTATACTTAAAATGAGCATTAAGCTGTCCTTCCAGCATTTTTTTGCGGAGCTGCGGGTCGTTTTTGAGAGCCTGTTCTTTTTTCCGCATGTCTTTTAAAATCTCGGCCGTCTGCACGCCGTCTTCCCGCTTGTTGGCAATATCCATCAGCCGCTCAACGTCCGCGAAGGAATACTTTCTCGTTCCCCGTGATGATCGCTGCGGGTAGATTAATTTCCGTTCTTCATAGTATCTGATCTGTCTGACTGACAATCCGGTTAATTCGCTTACAATGCCGATCGAGATTACTTTTTTATCTTTGTAAGATTGTTCGTCTGTCGTCATTTTTCCACCCCTGGATGTCTTTTACTCATATTATATAAGAAAAAAAGAGAAAAAACCTGACGCTTGTCAGGTTTTCTGACGCGGAATAGAAAATTTTAGAAAAAAAGCGGCAGAAAAATTGACAAGGTTAATGCATGGTTCTGTGCCCCCGTTTTATGCTTATTGTACAGATACAATGAGGAGGAAGGATAGGAATGGAGAAAGAAAAAGCGGTTTCGCTGGCAAAAGAAATCATTGAATTAGATATGAAACGCGATGAAATGCTGGAGGCGTTCATGCAGCTTGCCGGGGAACACGCTTTTCCGCTGTTCAGAGCCGTCCAGAACGGACTTTACCGAAAAACATCATAATCTACAGAAGTTTTACAATGGCTTTATACATCTTTGATATAAAAGCGTTATTCTGATCATAGAATAACGGAAAACAAAGGAGGCCGTCATGAGTCGTTTGCTTCAAAATGCATTGGATAAAGAGAGAAACCATTATTCCAAAAAGCTTCTGCAGATCGGAGTCTATACGAAAGAAATACTTAATTCCATGACAATTACGGAGCTGAGAAAGGAATACGCGTATTTTTTTCGGAACATTCCCTATAAAGAACGGAACCCTTATACAAATTAAATGATGTATAAGGGTATTTTTTTATATAAAAAAGAAGGAATTCTGAAAAACGGCACGAATAGAATATAAAACAAAGAACGACTCTTATGAATTGTAAGGGTTTACATTATTTTTTTATAAAAATCTTAAATACGGGGTAGATATGATGAGATTATCATTTAACGAAGAAGAAGTGATGCGTTCGATGAATTTGTACAAAGTTTTTGCAAGGGCTTTCAAGAGTGTGTCTGAACACAGTATCCGCGACAGTAAAGAACACGGTTTTAATCCGACTGAATTTGCCGTTTTGGAGCTGCTCTATACGAGAGGACCGCAAAAGCTTCAGCAAATCGGGTCGCGTCTTTTGCTTGTCAGCGGGAATGTCACCTATGTCATCGACAAGCTTGAAAGAAACGGGTTTTTGGTCAGAGAACAAGACCCGAAGGACAAACGGTCTGTTTACGCCCATTTAACTGATAAAGGAAACGAGTATTTGGATAAAATTTATCCGATTCATTCATTGAGAATTGCGAGAGCGTTTTCAGGACTTATGCCTGAGGAACAGGAACAGCTGATAGCCTTACTGAAAAAAGCGGGAATTCACAGCCAGCATTTGCTTTTCCGTTAAAAGAAAGCGGATACAGACACTCTTCTTCACGAAGAGTGTTTTTTTCTGTTCCGGACAGTAGAGCCTGACGCGGTTTTTGCATAAGCTGATACAGGGCGGCATCATTATTTACCAATCATAATGTGACATGCCCCATGCCAAAATATGAGGGTGCTTTGAATATAAAGAAGGTGAACATGTGAGAAGCTGTCTGCTGTCTATATGGTACTTACTTGATCCGCTTTATTTCTTCTTTACCCGGCTGACGCTGATTGATAAACGGCAATCGAATGTATTCCGCGTCCGTTTGACTAGATATAAAGGAAAAGAAGTCATCCTGAGCGACGGAACCAGGATTAAAAAAAACGACGTGTTAGTTAAGATTCATCTTCATAATGTCAAACTCCTGAAAGAGCTGCAGCCTATTGAAAGCGCGGTCAGAAGGGGGATTATGCTATATCAGAAGGTATATCAATCCATGCCTCATTTAGCGGATTATATTAACCAGCATAAACGGAAAGACGAGATTAAGGGAGTCGTCGGCATTACAATGCTTCATAAAGGAGCGGCGAGACTCGGTTTTGATGTGATAAAACCGTCCAGCGGCTGCTACAGGCTGTTTAAGAAAGCGGCCCATATTCCCATTTTATACTTTACTGCAAAACAGCTCACCCTCAAAAACATTCCTTACTCCTGCTATTTATTTATTTCCAAAGAAAAATTGATGTGCACGTATCAGACTGAAAAGAGCTGACCAAAAGCGTCAGCTCTTTCTCTTGATTTGCTCAAGCACGATTGAAAGCGGGCCGTCCTGCGGATTCCGGTAAAAATCATAAAACGGATCTCCCTCTGTCCTGACGCGGTTCACTACTGTATCGATCGTATAATCATCAGGTGTTAAAGAGGAGTTGACTTCGCTCCAATAAAGGGGAGCCGCAACCGTTCCCAATTCGTTGCCCCGGGTCGAATAGGGGGCGATAATGGTTTTCCCTTCGGCATGCTGCAAATAATCTAGGTAGAGCCTGCCGTTTCGGTTTTTGATAAACCGCTCTGTCGTAAAAAGATCCGGGCGCGTCCTGACGCAATAATCGGCGATGAGCATTGTGAACGCACGGGTTTCTTCATAGGTGAATGCTTCCGGTGAAAGCGGGATGTAGAGCTGAATGCCTTTATTTCCGGAGAGCTTCGGGAATGACGTCATGCTGAATGAGTCAAACAGCTGTTTCAGCACATGCGCAGCCTCCACTGCCATAGGAAAATCATTCCTTGACGGAGGATCAAGATCAATGACGATTTCTGCGGGCCTTTCAGAATGCACTGTCTGAAACGGAACGTGAAATTCAAGCGCCAGCTGATTAGCCAGCCATAGAAGTGACGGTATGCTGCTGCATACGATGTGCTCGTGGCTCCCGTCAAACACGCTTGAGACAAAGTCCGGCGTGTAGTCCGGTTTGTTTTTTTGAAAAAAAGATTCGCCAGGCGCGCCGTGCGGATAACGGATCACCGTGACGGCCCGATCTTTAAGAAAGGGCATCAGAAAATCGCTCATTTTCACCATATAACTAAGGAAATCTGCTTTCGTTTTTTCACGTTTTTTAAAAACGATCTTATCCAGGCTTGTGAACTGCAGCTTCGGCGGCAGCGTTTTAGAGCGGAGGATAAGCTGCTGATACGTGCATTCCATCCAATCCATTTCAAACTGAAAGGACACAAAAGATACTTCACGCAGCGTGTCCTGCAATATGGTTAAATACTGCACGGTCATGCAGATAGAAGGCTCAAGTGTATACTCGCCGCTTTTTTGTTTTTTTCCGTAGGTCTCCATAATGGTTCTGACGGCGTTTTTTTCTTCCGCCTGCATGCCGTGGGAAACGGAAGCGATCGGGACGACGATGCCGTCTTTTAAAACAGAGGCCGTCACATACCCGTTCTTCGGATTGAATCCGGTTAATAGCACGTGAGCCGTTTTCATATGTTTATACTTCTGCCAGTCGGGAGAGCGTTTATTTTCCGCCCATCCGCTGGAAGCCCTTTTGGCTACGATACCTTCTCCGTCATGGCGGACGACCTTGTCCCAAAGCGCATCAAAGTCAGTGTGCTCCGGAATGTATTGAATTGCTTCTTCCGCTAAGTGATGAGGGCAGGCGGGAAGATTTGCTTCTTTAAGCAGATTGGAAAGGGCGCGCTTCCGTTTCACATACGGTAATGAGACGGTGCCGGCGCCTTCCAGAACGAGGAGATCAAATGCCAGAAAGCGGCACGGCCGTCTATCAGCAGTGCTTTTAATTGCTTCGGTCCGTTTTAAACGTCCGCGGATTTGAAGATGCTCAAAGTCCGCCCTGTACGGATTGATTAAATAGACAAGCTCTCCGTCAAGCGTAATGGGGAACCTGTCTTTCATGTGCTGAAAACACCGGGCCGCAAAAGCCGTGATTTCCGGAAATTGATTCGTCAGCGTCTGTCCGTTTCTGCTGGTTAATGTAACGCCGTTTTCGTCTATGCGGAGAAGACAGCGGAATCCGTCATATTTTACCTCATAGCGCCACTCACTGCCTTCAGGCGGTACAGAGGTCAAAATCGGCTGCATCGTCAGCACCATGATTAAGACGTTCCGGCTTTTTGTCTGGTCGTCTTCTGCTTTTTGCCTCCGCCGCCAGTTGACGCTGTGTCTTTTGTCCGTGCCGGTGCAGCCTGTTCGCGATTCGGCCGCTTCGTCCGGTCAATGCTTGCCTGAAGCGCGCTGACAAGATCAATGACATCTTCTCGCGGGCCGGCAGGAGCAGGTGTCACGCCCGCTTCTTCATGTTCGAGCTTATCGTTAATTTTGGCGAGAAGGGCTTTCCGGTATGTGTCTTCGTATTGTTCCGGGTCAAACTCGGTTGTCAGCTCATTAATTAACGTGATCGCCGTCTGCAGCTCTTTTTCATTAACGGCTGTCTGCTCAGGAACGCCCGGCACATGTCCGGCATTTCTGACTTCATCCGGATAATGAATGGATTCCATCACGATGCAGTTGTCATACACGCGAAGAATCGCAAGCTGCTGTTTAGAGCGGATCGTAATGGAGGCAATCCCGATTTTACCCGTCGTCCTCAGCGCTTCCCGCAGAAGTGTATAGGCTTTTGTGCCGTTATCTCCCGGACCGACATAATATGACCGGTTAAAATAAATCGGATCGATTTCCTGCAGCTGGACAAAGTCAACAATCTCAACCGCTTTTTCTTCATGTTCCTGTTTTACGTCTTTCAAGTCTTCGTCTGTCATAATGACGTATTTCCCTTTTACATACTCATAGCCTTTCACGATTTCATCAGGCTCCAGACTCTTTTCACATCCGGTGCAGATTTTTTCGTATTTAATCGGCGCATGGTCTTCTTTATGAAGACTGCGGAATTTTATATCTTTATCTTCAGTGGCCGCAAAGAGCTTGACCGGGATATTGACGAGGCCGAAACTGATCGAACCCTTCCACATCGTGTGCATGAATAAAAACTCCTTTTTGTCTTTATTGTGGATAAACGGGTCCGTTCCATGTGTAGCAACTTATGGGTGATGCGGCGTTCATGGAGCGGCTGTTCCATTTCCTCATGCGGTAATGGCCGGCTAAAAAGGAAATCGCATGTGAATCGGTAAGTTCTTTAAATCGCTGAAGTCCCCGAAAATCATCAATGGTTGATCAAAAAGATTATACAGAATCATTCCCCGGGAAATGCCCACGCATTTCCATGTAGTGACTGAGAGAATTTCCCGCTCCCATAAAACAGATTCGGTGATGGCAAAGATCCCGGCAAAACGCACTGCCCATATGAACTGAATTCCGGTCAGCCGCCGCTTACCGCGAAGGGTAACTTTTCCGGAGATCTTAAGTGATGTAACCGCCGCCAGGAGCAATCAGGAGAAAGGCGGGATGTTGTATTGCGCATGTCATTCCCTCCTTGCTATACCGATCCGAAACGACTCACATTTATAAAGGGCATGTCTAAAAGATATTTCAGCCTCAAGGTTTTGTGTTAAAATCATTCTTAAGTTTCAGAATATAGACGTAAGCCGGGAGTGATAGATCATCGAAGATTTCATCATATCAATAATTGAAGCGTTTAAAAGCTTATCTTACGCCGGAATTTTTTTGGCGCTCAGTATAGAATTCATCCCGGCGGAAATTGTTCTTCCGCTTGCGGGCTATTGGGTTTCAAAAGGGGATATGACGCTTGCCGGAGCCGTGTTTGCCGGTTCGCTCGGCGGTGTTTCAGGTCCGCTTGTCTTATATGGGATCGGCAGGCTGGGCGGTCGGCCGTTTTTGCTGAAATATGGAAAGTATATATGGATAAAACCCGAATCCCTGCAGAAATCAGATGATTTCTTTCAGAAGCACGGAGGTTTGGTAGCGTTCATCGGCCGTTTTATACCGGGGGTCAGGACGCTGATTTCTTTGCCGTGCGGCATTGCAAAGATGAATATCTGGGTGTTCTCTCTATATACATATGCAGCGATGCTGCCGATTACATTTGCTTACGTATACCTCGGAATGAAACTCGGGGAAAATTGGAAAAGCGTCGGTTCCATTCTCGATCAATATATGCTTCCGCTAGGTATATTCATTGTGTTGCTTCTCGTTCTTTGGATGTTTTTGAAGAGAAGAAAACAGCGGATCAAAACAGAAAAAATTTCTCAATTTGTTAAAAAAGTTAAGCGTTGACAAATGATGAAACAGGCTTTATTATGAGCGTATAAACAAATATTTCTTGAAATCCCAAAGGGGAGTAGCGTCCGGATATTCCGGAAACAAAGTCGTCAATTCATGGATCATATCCATCGGCTTTGTTGGCATGCCAATCATTCATGTCTAGCAAGACCTTTGCCTTATATCGGCAAAGGTCTTTTTTGCGTAAAAAAACCGCCGGTATAAGCTCGGATGATAGAAAAAAGAAACGGAGGGAATGGATTGGACTTTGCATTATTATTGGAGTATGGATGGGTTCTTCTTGTTTTAATCGGGCTGGAAGGGATTTTGGCGGCGGATAACGCGCTGGTGATGGCTGTGATGGTGAAGCATCTTCCAGAAAAACAAAGGAAAAAGGCTTTATTTTACGGATTGGCGGGCGCATTTATTTTGCGTTTCGGGTCGCTGTTCGCCATTTCTTTTCTGGTGAATGTTTGGCAGGTCCAGGCCGTCGGCGCTTTATATCTGTTTTACATTGCGGTCAGCCATTTGCTGAAGCGGTATGTATTCAAAGATAACGCCGGTCAGAAAAAGCAGAAAGAAAGCGGGTTTTGGCAGACTGTCTTGAAAGTGGAGCTCGCAGACATCGCTTTTGCCGTTGACTCCATTTTAGCGGCGGTCGCGCTTGCCGTAACGCTTCCGGGGACACGGCTTCCCGCCATCGGCGGCTTGGACGGCGGTCAGTTTCTCGTTATTTTAGCCGGCGGCGTAATCGGTTTAATCATTATGCGTTTTGCGGCATCAATGTTCGTATCCTTACTGAAAACCAGGCCGGGCCTTGAAACGGCGGCATTTGTGATTGTCGGATGGGTAGGCGTGAAGCTCGCTCTTTATACGTTGGCCCATGAGGAACTCGGTATAATTCCGGCAGATGTCATCCATTCGGCGGCCTGGAAAATCATTTTCTGGGCGGTTCTGGCTGCCATTGCGGTTTGCGGATGGTTTATGTCAGGAGCAAAACAAACAGAGTCCGGCGCGGCATCGGAAAAAAGAGAACACGCGTAAAATGATCAAAAAGGGAGTCTGGCTTTTTAAAAAGCAGGTTCCCTTTTTTGTTTGAAACGCTTACATTTAAGACATATGATAACAATTTTATAACAGCATTGTTACAAAAAACACAGAGAAAACCCCCTTAATTCTGCATGGGGGCACGAAATCATGTATAGTACGTCTTATTGGCTTGTCATAATTGAGACAAATGAAATCGATTTCTCTTTTTCTTCCTTTGCGAATCCCTACTAAATTAGCTATGATTATGAGTAGTTATAGGGAGGAACTGAGGTGAAACCAGTGCTTAGCCTTTTGTTTAAATTGGGAAAAAAGAAGCAAACGCTTGAAACATCTGTTGAAAAAATACAAAAAGGCGACAAAGATCTGCAGAACGATTTAATACAGCAATATAAGCCTTTTATCGCGAAGACGGTTTCATCCGTTTGTAAACGATATATAGATGAAAAAGACGACGAATTCAGCATCGGGCTGATCGCGTTTAACGAAGCCATTGAAAAGTATTCGGCTGAAAAAGGTAATTCGCTGCTTGCATTTGCAGAGCTGATTATAAAAAGAAAAGTGATAGACTATATCAGAAAAGAAGCAAGAACCGCTCAGCATATCAATATGGATGTGCAGGAAGGCGACGACCAGGAATCTTCGCAGAGCCTTATCGAAGCGGAGCTTTCCATTGATGAATACCGCAAACAGATAGAGCAGGAACAGCGCCGGGAAGAAATTCTTTTTTTTCAGAAGCAGCTGAAAGAATACGGCCTGTCTTTTAAAGAGCTGCTGGAACAATCGCCGAAGCATACAGATGCGAGGCAGAATGCGATTAAGGTAGCCTACACGCTTGTTGAAAATGAAGAGCTGGCGTCCATTTTGCACCAGAAAAAACAGCTTCCTGTCAAACAGCTGGAGCAGCTCGTATCGGTCAGCAGAAAAACGATCGAACGGAACCGAAAATATATCATCGCCATGAGTATTATTATTACCGGTGATTATATTTATTTAAAAGATTATCTTAAAGGGGTGTTGCACTCATGAGAAGAGGGATCATAGTAGAGAAAAATAAAAAATTCGTCACGTTGCTAACCCCTGACGGACAATTTTTAAAAACAAAAAATGATCACCGCACTTGTGAAATCGGAGAGGAAATTACGTTCGAAGGCGAAACACGTATGGGAAGAAGGGCCAGCTTTTTTGATTTTCTGAAACTGCGCCCTTTTAAATTGGGAGTGTTCACGATGACTGCTATTATTTTGTTTATTTTAATTTTGCTCCCGGTTTTTTCTGATAACAAAGCTTACGCGTATATGACGCTTGACATTAATCCCAGCATTGAAATGGCTTTAAACAGCAAATATGAAGTCATTGAACTGACACCGCTGAACCATGACGCCAAACAGGTCATTAGTGACATCGGAGATTGGAAAAGCAGCGATTTTAAGGAAGTCATCAGTAATATTATTACCGATTGCAGCAAGCATGGATATGTAAAGGAATCAAAAGAGATTTTAATTTCCACGGTTTATGAAAATACAGATGACAATACATATAAAAAAGGCGTTAAAAAACAGCTGGCTGACATGACTGAAAAATATAAGGGCACCTACCAGGTCCAATCTCTTGAATCTGATATGGAAACAAGAGAAAAAGCAAAACAGGAAGGGATGTCAACAGGCAGCTACATAAGAAGAAACGAAAAGAAAACAGAAGAAAAACAGTCTGAAAAGCAAACCGACGGCAATGAAACAGATCAAAAAGATACCGAAACAGACGCTGATCAAAGCAAACAGCCGGACACAGAAAAGCCGGCGGCTGATGAAAAGACAGCTCCTGATGAAGAAAAGGCAGCAGAGAAGCCGGAAAACAATGAAACAACGCCCGGCACGGAAGAAGCGAAGCCGGACAGTCAGGACGGCAGTCAGCAAACCGACAAAAATGCAGCTTCCGGATCAGAAGAAAACACACAGAAGGAACAAGATGGGGAAACAGAGCAGCCCCCAACACAAAATCCTCAGGAAAACGGAAATGACAAAGAGCCTAAGCAAAAGTATTACAATCATTACTGGAATCAGCGGAATCATGATCGCAATGAACATTGGGACTCCTATCGGCATCATGAAGATTCGTCAGACCGCAGGAATCCGAACGGCTACCGGCACGGAAAGGAGAATGCCGATAAATATCAAAATTCGCCGAGAAGTCCCGGCGAATAAGCTGCATTATTGATTTTTCCCGTTTAATTGTGATTGAGCCTGCTGTACAAGACGTTTTGTCATTTCCCCGCCTACAGAGCCGTTTGCGCGTGCTGCTGTATCAGAGCTAAGGTTCACGCCGAATTCTTGAGCCACTTCGTATTTAAATTGGTCAAGTGCCTGCTCAGCCCCTGGAACTAAGAGTTTATTTCTGCTCGCCATCTTTTTCATCTCCTTTTCTCTGGCAAGATGTGTTTACGCATTTTAGTTTCAAACGGAACGGTATTGATTATGCTGGCAATTGTTGTACAGCAAAAAACCCCGGCGCAGACACCGGGGCGAAGATGCGTTATGAATTATAATAAATGGCTGGTCATTTTGTAGGCTGAGGCTTGAATATGGAAAGTCAAAACGGAGAGCACCGTGACGGCGATGATGGATCTGATATCGTTCCATTGTCCGCTTCCGAGTTCTTTAAAGCAGCCTTTGAGCTTGTCCGTCTGCTCTTCAACGAGCTCCTGCAGGCTCGTTTCCTTCATCGGCGGGTTTGCTTTATGATGAAGATAATCAATCACTTGGGCGCAGCTTTCATAGTAGCTGATCGGGCTGATGACGTCGTCTGATCTGTCTGTGATCGTGTTAAAAGCGATTTTTAATATGCCGCGTATATGTTCGAAGTCATAAATTGATTTTAAATCACGTACAATGAGAAGGATGACAGCTTGTTCAATTGTATATTTTTTGCCGAGTAAGGGGTGGCCGATTAAATCTTTAATATCGCGCTTCACCCAGTTTTGGACGGCGGTTGATTTTAAAGACGTCAGCTCGCACAGATTTCCCAGCTCGACAATCTCGTTAGTTGAAAGCCCGTATTCCTTTTTCTCTTTTTTTCGTTCGAATCTCGTCAGAAATTCAGGGATATGCAGACGGCTTTCCGCTTCATCCAATGTCATTTCCGCTGATTGCAATAAGATTTGGAGAGGAGTTGCGTCTCCTTGGCCTTTTAACGCGTAAAGAAGCCGGACCATATCAGTTCGGGTCAGTTTAAACGTGTTCATGGTTCACCTCTGATTGATTACGTGTTCACTTTCTGATATCACTGAGAATTACATTTACATCATACGTCGAAATTGTTGCATTTTCAAACAGATCATTTATAATTTAATTAAATAAGTTCTTTTGATCTTAAAAAAGACGGAGGTAATTATGGCGAAAAGAATATTTCTGTTTATTTTAACGAACCTTTTGGTCATTACGACAATCGGAATTGTGCTTACGATTATTACAAGCGTTACCGGTGTCGGCTCGTATATACAAAATGGCCGCATTGATCTGATGGCATTGCTCGTGTTCAGTCTTGTCGTCGGTTTTGTCGGTTCTTTTATTTCTCTCGGAATGTCCAGATGGATGGCCAAAACGATGATGGGCGTCCGGGTGTTAAATCCGAAGAAACAGTCACTCAGCTATGAAGAACAGCAATTGGTTGACCGTGTGCACAGATTGTCCCGTGCTGCAGGGATGACGAAAATGCCTGAAGTCGGCATTTATCAGTCCCCGGAGGTCAATGCTTTTGCGACCGGACCTTCTAAGCGCCGTTCGCTTGTCGCGGTTTCTTCAGGTTTATTGCAGCAGATGGATGATGCTGCGGTGGAAGGGGTTCTTGCCCATGAAGTCGCACACATCACAAACGGTGATATGGTCACGATGACGCTGCTGCAGGGAATCGTCAATACGTTCGTCGTATTCCTTTCCCGAATCGCGGCATGGGTTGCAAGCCGCTTTGTCAAAGAAGACCTCGCACCGGTCGTGCATTTTATCGCGATGATCGTGTTTCAGATTATCTTTTCCATTCTCGGCAGTCTTGTCGTCTTCGCCTACTCGCGCCACAGAGAGTTTCACGCTGACCGCGGCGGTGCAGACCTTGCCGGCAAGGATAAAATGATTCACGCCCTGCGTACGCTGAAGTCTTATACAGGACATGTGAATGAAGAAGACCAGACGGCGGTGCAGACGTTAAAAATTAACGGCAAAAAGCATTCGTCACTGTTCTCCACACACCCTGATCTCGATGAGCGCATCCGCAGGCTGGAAGCAAAATAATAAACAAAACCTCTGACAATCGTTTCAGAGGTTTTTTGTTTAAAGATCGGCAAATTACATAAGGTAATGAAAAATCTTTCTAAAAAGGCCTTTAAAAATTCTCCCAATATCATTAGAATAATTACGTACTACATTTGAGAGGCAGAAGGAACTATCTTATGAAATTAAAACTGAAGAAATTCATACAGATCTTGTCGCCTGCACAGCTGATTGCATTATATTATTTTCTTGCTGTGACGGTGGCATTTATTTTGCTAAGTCTGCCGGCCGCCCACAAACAAGGGGCCAGCTGGTCGTTTATAGACGCGCTGTTTACGGCTGTCAGCTCAGTCAGTGTCACCGGTTTAACGGTCGTCAACACGGCTGATACATTCAGCACGGCCGGGATTGTCATTTTGGCTTTCGTGCTTCAATTCGGCGGAATCGGCATTATGACGCTCGGAACATTCGTCTGGCTCATTATGGGCAAACGGATCGGTCTGCGGGAACGGAAGCTCATTATGGTGGATCAGAATCAATCGCAGTTTTCCGGTATCGTCAACCTGATGAAGCAAGTGCTGTTTTTGATTTTATTAATCGAGTTTTTAGGCGGCATCATCTTAGGAACATATTTTTTAACGTACTATGATTCGTTTGAACAGGCGTACTTGCACGGATTCTTTGCGAGCGTCAGCGCCACGACAAACGGCGGCTTTGATATTACGGGAAATTCACTCGTCCCGTTCAGACATGACTATTTCGTGCAGTTTATTACGATGCTTCTGATTATTTTCGGCGCGATCGGTTTTCCGGTGCTCGTAGAAGTAAAAGACTTTTTGTTTTCAAAACAGCGCAGATACTCATTCACGCTGTTTACGAAAATTACGACCGTTACGTTCGGAATGCTCGTTTTGTTCGGAGCCGTGGGCATTTACGCGCTTGAAGCAAGCCATGTTATGAAGGGGAAAAGCTGGCATGATGTTTTATTTTTATGTCTCTTTCAATCAACTGCTACGCGAAGCGGCGGGCTTGCGACAATTGATATCAGCCAGCTGTCGGCGCCGACATTATTTTTCATCTGCGCCCTCATGTTTATCGGCGCATCACCGAGCTCGGTCGGCGGCGGAATCCGTACGACGACGTTTGCGCTTAACCTTCTTGCCCTGTTTCATTTTGCCAGAGGGAATAAAGCGGTCAAGGTCTTTAAACGCGAGCTTCATCAGGCTGATGTCATGAAGTCGCTGGTCGTTACGATGATGGCAATTCTGCTCGTGTTCGGGTCGACGCTGATTCTTTCCGTGACGGAGACAAATCAGACGCTCCTCGGACTGCTTTTTGAAGTGTGTTCCGCTTTCGGAACGACCGGCCTGTCGCTCGGGATTACTCCGCATTTAAGCGATATCGGAAAATGTGTGATCATGATTGTGATGTTTATCGGCCGGATCGGCATTTTGACTTTCCTTTATTTGATCGGCCGAAAAGAAATCGAAGCAAATTATCATTATCCGAAGGAAAGGATGATTATCGGCTGACACCGCTTTTCAGAAAGCGGTGTTTTTTTATTGCCGTAAAATGGATGAGTGGAAACAGTTTCTTTGGAGATTCTACTTGTAAAGAGGTGACGTCATTGTTTGCCGTATTTTGGAAGTCGGTAGTTATGATAGCGGTCGGTACCTTTTTATTGCGGATTGCCGGACGGAAATCCATCAGCCAGCTGTCGGTGACCCAGACAGTCATCATGATTTCGATCGGCTCGATTATTATTCAGCCGTTTATTGAACATAATTTATGGGAAACCATTTTCGCGGCGGCGATTTTTATTGCGGTACTGATTCTGATGGAATATTTAGAAATCAAATCAAGCTTTTTTGAGTTTTTATTTTCAGGAAAAACCGTCGCCGTTGTCAGAAACGGAAAAATCATCCCGGAAAACTTAAAAAAAATGCGTTTTACCGAAGACCAGCTGTCAATGAGGATCAGGCAGGAAGGCCTCGGAGACATTCAAGATTTTAAATATGTGCTGCTTGAGCCGAACGGACAGATCGGCTATGAACTCATTGATGAGGCCAAAAACGTGACAGTGCGCGACTTAAAAAAAATGCTTAATGAATTCAAAACAGATTTGCTTACAGAAGGAGGAAATCAAATGAAACGCAAAGCAGCAAAGAATGAAGCTTTAACCAACAACAATACACCGACTGAGAGCATGGACAAAGATGCATACAAAACACAATATGACGGTGATCCCGGACTGAGAGGCGCAAACCGCAAATCAAAACACGGCAAACAAGGAGGCGAGTAATATGACGAAAAAAAACCGCCACAGCAAAGACATGCAAAACCATAAAAAGCCGATGGACCCTAAATTGCTTGAAGAAGAGTTTTCAAGCGAGCTCGGTGATTATAACGCCGGAAAATGGATTGAAACGCTTGAACAGACGAAGCCGAAGAAAAAAGAAGACGGCAAAAAATAAAAAATACCTCTTAAGCGGCAACGCTTAAGAGGTATTTTGCATTATTTCGAATAAGCACCGTTTCTTGTTCCTTTCACCGCTTGAAGCAAGCCGGTTATCCGCAGCTCAATAAACGGCTGTGCGGCCGTTTTCACCGCATTGCTGGAGAGAATGGACGTAAGAGCGGCCGTTAACATTAAGAGCATGACTAAATTCTGATAATCAGACAAGTGATCTTCAAGCCCGATCTGCCGCAGCGTTTTTATAATGAATCCATGCAGCAGATACACGTAAAACGTTCTCGTACCCCATTTCGTAAAGAAATAACGCTTTTGCGGAACGAGCGCCAAAAAGCTGAAAGTGGCGGCAAAGGCCAAAACATACCAGCCGATGCGTGACAGACCGCTCAACAGTGATACTGTGCCGAATGTAGAATAAGGCTCTGATCCGAACAGCCACGAGTAATCAAAATCAATGCACCAGCATAAGAGGAAAACAATCCCCAGTACGCCCGCGGCAATCTGCCTGCCTCTTTTAGCCCGAAGCAAATCAAAGTGCCGTTTCTTTAAATAAAACCCGACGAGAAACATCGGAAGAAAGACAAACGTCCGTGAAAGACTCAGCGTGCTGCTGATGAAATCGAGATACCCGATCATGACGGCAAGCCCGCAGCTCGCCCCAAGCGCCCACATTTTCGGCAGCTTCGTAAAGGGATAAAGCAGCAGATTCCAAAAGAATAAGCTGACTAAAAACCAGAGAGACCACTGCGGATCAATCGGATTGACGCTTGCCATGCTTTCATCCTGAATCAAATAGTAAAAAACCGAGTAAATGCCCTGAAAAATCAGGTACGGAATAATCAGCTTCACAGCCAGCTTCTTCACATAACCTTTCCGCTTAAAGTTTTTTGCGAAATAGCCGGAAACCAGGATAAAGGCCGGCATATGAAAAGTATAAATGAATTTGTAGAGATGGAGCATAAACTCATTTCCGTTAATAAATGACCGGAGGATATGGCCGAACACCACCAGAAAAATCAAGATAAACTTGGCGTTGTCAAAGTAACTGTCTCGCGATTTTGTCATAGCATCACCTTCTCTTCAAAAATCATCCACTGCATGATTATTTCCTGTTGGTGTTCATTTTAAAATAAAAAACAAAAAATTGAAGGAGGACAAAAGGGATTGTTAGGATGATGTAACGGGGAGGTAAGGATCGTAGAAAAAGACTTTAACTTGTCATATCATTGAAATTTTCTGAAATGTATAGGGCGAATGAAGGAAGATGAGGTATTTTGTAGAAATATTGAAGGATAGGTTTTTGAAGAAGGAGTGTACTGAATGGCTGAAACTCTGGATTTGCAAACAAACGAGTCGCTGAAAGAGCAGCTGAAGCGGATGAAAGAGGAAAATGACCGCCTGAAGAGTGATTTGAACCGGTATCATGTGATTATGAATAACACGCTTGATGCCATTTTTATATGCCGTAAGGAAATGAAAATCGTCCAGGCGAACGAGGCTGCGGCCCGGATGATGCAGATTGAGGCAGAGAGCCTTATTAACCGCTCCGTCCTGGACTTTTTATATTCCGTGCCTCAGGAAGAACTGAATAAGGCCGTGAAAAAGTTTTTAAAAAAAGGCCATCTGTGGAAAGAGGTGCCGATTAAGCTTGACAGCGGCGCGACGAAATACATTGAATTCCTCGCCAGAGACGGAATTGGGGAGGATTATTTTTTTGTGGTGATGAGGGACATCTCCTCTAAAAAAATATTAGAGCGCGAATTCTCCATGAACGAGCAGCTGTTTAAAGATTTGTTTGACAGGGCTGTCGACGGCATCGTGCTGTTTGATAAGGACGGCGGGTTTATTGATGCGAACCTCTCTTTTTGCAAAAGCTTTGAGATCGGCCAGAATGAATTGTCCCATCTGTCGCTCCGCCATTTTACCGACGGCGAAAACAAAAAGCATCTGAAAGAAATCTGGGAAACCCTCCGCAGAAAAGGAAATGCCAAAGGAGAACTGCCCGTCAAGCTTCGGTCCGGCGAAGAGAAGCTGTTTGAATTTACGATTACGTCCAACTTAATCAGCGGGTTCTACATGTCCATTATGAGAGATATAACAGAGAAACGGTTGATGGAATTGAAACTCTTTAAAAGCGAAGAGCGATTCCGCGAAATTTTTGAAAACGCGATGGACGCGATTGTCATTTGGTCTGATGACGGAAAGATTGCCAAAGCAAACGAATCGGCGTGCCGCATTTTCGAACTGCCGATGGATAAGCTGCTGGAGACGAATTTATGTACGTTTATCGTTGATCCGCAGAAAAAATACAAGCAGATTAAGAAGAAATATGAAAAATACGGGGAAATCCGTGAAGAAATGCTGTTTCAGATGGCAAACGGCCAATACAAAGAGCTTGAGTTCACATCAAAACGAACCATACTTGAAGGTCAGCATTTAACCATTTTAAGAAATGTCAGCGATCGTAAGCGGATGGAAAAAGAATTGCGGGAAAGCGAGCTGAAATTCAGAAAAGTATTCAACGGCTCAATGGACGGCAAGGTCTTATTTGACAACCAATTCCGCATTATTGACGCGAATCCTCTCGCAAGCCGTATACTGGGCATGCCGGATGAGGAGCTGAGAGCGTACACCGTTCCGGATATTCTTTCTTTATTTGATATTGAAAACGCGGGTGTTCCCGCCAGAAAGATTGATTTAGAAGGAATGGATAATGAAATCCCCTTCCTGTTAAGCAGCAGCGACAGCCGCAAACTGGAATTCTCCTTCAAAAGAAATATCATTCAAAATATGAATCTGGCCATCTTTAAAGATGTCACAGAGGCCAAAGAACTTGAAGAGAGGCTGCGGAAATCCGACACTCTTCATGTTGTAGGGGAGCTGGCGGCGGGCATCGCCCACGAAATCAGAAACCCGATGACGGCGCTGAAAGGGTTCATTCAGCTTCTTCAAGGAAGCATTGAAGGCGAATATTCTCTGTACTTTAACGTCATTACCTCAGAATTAAAACGCATCGAGTCTATCATCACTGAATTTTTAATTTTAGCGAAACCTCAGGCGATATTATATGAAGAAAAAGACGTGACGCAGATTATGAAAGACACGGCTGATCTTTTGAATGCCCAGGCCAATCTTGTCAATGTGCAGATTCATCTGAACCTGACCGGAAACATCCCGCCGATTTACTGTGAACCGAATCAATTAAAACAGGTGTTTATCAATATTTTAAAAAACGCCATTGAAGTCATGCCGGGCGGCGGCAATATCTATGTGACCATCCAGCCTTCTGATCAAGACCACATTTTGATTTCTTTTCAAGATGAAGGAACAGGCATTTCCGAAGACAAATTAAAACGTCTGGGCGAGCCATTTTACACGACAAAAGACAGGGGAACGGGCCTCGGTCTGATGGTCAGCTATAAAATCATCGAAGAACATCAGGGACGCATTCATGTGGAAAGTGAAGAAGGGAAGGGCACGGTTTTTCATTTGACGCTTCCGATCCGGCAGAATACCGAAGAAAGAAGGAGCGGGGAATGATCTGTTTTACAAGTGTAAAAGCGCCGTTTGGAACCGTTATCGTAACAGAGGAAGAGAGCTTTATTACCGGCCTGTTTCTCACCGGGGAAGATTTTGAGGAATGGCAAAAAGACGCGCCCGGCGTAAAGCCGTGCGAAACCGCTTTGCTGTCGGAGGCGAAACAGCAGCTGGCATCATATTTTTCAGGAGAAAGAAAGCAATTCTCTCTGCCTTTGAGACAAAAAGGCACACCCTTTCAGGAAAGGGTGTGGAACGCGCTGACGATGATTCCTTACGGGGAATCCCGAAGCTACGGCGATATGGCTGAAGCGATCGGAAAACCGAAAGCGGTGCGCGCCATCGGACAAGCCAATAAACGAAACCGGCTGCCGATTTTTGTCCCGTGCCATCGGGTAATCGGCAAAAACAGCGCCTTAACGGGATACGCGGGCACGAAGACGGATGTAAAAGCGGTGCTGCTGAACATCGAACAAATATCCTATAAAGAAAAATAAAACATATGGCACGTTCCGTTTTTTCGCGTCCGACATATCATTTTATTAAGTGAAAAAAGTTGGTCTGGCGAAAAAGGAGGACGAAGCCTGATGAAAATGAGCCGTCCGCAAAAGATAGCCGGTTATGCAGAGCTGTTTTTTAAAATGCATCTCATTACAGCCGCCCAAAAAGATGAAGTGATTACATTGTGCAGACAAAAAAACCGCTGACATTGCCTGAGGCAACATCATCAGCGGTTTTTCAGCTCAGCTGGCAGTCAGCGAATAATTGTTCAATTTCTTCCGTGTAAGAACCGGTCACAATTCCTTTCTCGGTGATAATGCCTGAAATCAGGCTGCCCGGTGTGATGTCAAAGGCCGGATTGAAGACCGGCACATCTTCGGGAGCGGTGCGTATGCCTGAGATCTGTCTGACTTCATCCGGATCTCTTTCTTCAATCGGAATCTGATCGCCGTTTTCAATCTGCAAGTCAAAGGTCGAAAGCGGTGCGGCCACAAAAAACGGAATCTGAAAGGCGTTTGCCAAAATAGCGAGGCCGTACGTTCCGATTTTGTTGGCCGTATCTCCGTTTTTAGCAATTCTGTCAGCGCCGACAATGACTGCTGAAATATGTTTTTCCTTCATTGTATGGGCGGCCATGCTGTCCGTAATGAGTGTGACATCAATTCCGCCCTGCATCAGCTCCCACGCCGTCAGCCGGGATCCCTGGAGAACGGGTCTTGTTTCACATGCGTAGATATGAAGGCCGAGGTCTTTTTGTTTCGCTAAGTAAAAGGGAGCAAGCGCCGTACCGTACCGGCTTGTAGCAATCGAGCCCGCATTGCAGATGGTCATGATCTGGTCGCCTTTTTTAAAAAGGTGCAGCGCATTTTGGCCGATCATTCGGCAGGTTTCTTCATCCTCAATCTGAATTTGAATAGCTTCATGAACGAGCGTTGTTTTCGCTTCATTGATTGAGATTGCATCCCTGATGGAATCCGTCAGTCTGTCAAGCGCCCACGCGAGGTTGACGGCAGTGGGCCTCGAACTGTTTAAATACGCTTTGACATCCGCGAACTGACGTCGGAAATCTGAAAGGTCGCGGGCTTCAAACGACTTGGCGGAGAGCGCGAGTCCGAATGCCGCGGTTATACCGATGGCCGGGGCGCCCCTTACTTTCAGCGTGACAATCGCGTCGAATACATCTTCCTTTGTTTCAAGTTCCACATATTCAGTGACGTCGGGAAGCTTTTGCTGATTTAAAATGCGGATGTAGGTTTCTTTCCATTCCACAGAACGGGGGATGGCAAATTCATTGGTCATGCTGCATCATTCCTTTACACGGAGCTTAAATTGGGCCAGAACTTCGGTGATATGCTTCAGTTCTTTTCTGTTTTCGATATAATAGGCGCCGATCTCAAGCGCCAGCTTCTTCCGTTCGATTCGTTTGTCAAACGGAGTGATTTCATCTAAGTCAGCCACATGGGCGAGTCCGATCGTGCGCCGGATCAATTCGCATCCCGCAAAACCGACCGCTTCTTCAAACGCGTTTTTCAGTGTGTCTTCCAGCAGGTGTCTGCGGGAAGGCAGGCAGTCTTTCTCCCATGCTTCACTGAATGTTTTCACAAATGTATCCCATACGGCGGCAGTATGGTCATATAACGGCTGTCTGTCGTCACCGTCGCGGCTGAGGGCGTTTAACAGCAGATTGGCGATAAATTGGCCGATGTCAAACCCGATCGGTCCGAAGAAAGCAAACTCGGGATCAATCACCTTTGTTTCATGTTCATCGGCGAAGATGCTTCCCGTGTGCAGATCGCCGTGAACCAATGTTTCCGCGGAATTCAGAAAGATGGCTTTCAATTCGTCAGCGCCTTCTTTCAGCCGGGAATTGTTCCAAACTTTTTCTGCGTATGGGCGCAGCTCCTCTTCAAAATCGTTTGTCTCATGGTCGAGAAACGGTTCTGTAAACACAAGCCTTTCTGTAATATTGCAAAGCTCAGGATTTGTAAACTGCTTTGCGAGCTGCTGCTTTACTTTCGCATCGAGCGCATAATCGGATGAGTAAAAAAGCGTTTTCCCTAAAAATTCACCGATATGAACCGCTAAGTTCGGATAATGCTGCCCTTCCAGCAGCCCTTTTCTTGAAATCTGCAAATGTGAGAGGTCTTCCATTACCGTGACGGCCATTTCAGTATCGGAATAGTAAACGGCCGGAACGAGGTGCGGCACGTGTTCGCCCTGGCGGATGAGGGCGCTGCTTTCGATTCTCGCCCGATCAATTGTAAGCGGCCAGCTTTCACCGACGACTTTCGCGTAAGGAATCGCCTGTTTGATAATCAGTCCTTTTTGGTTTTCTTTATCGTAAACATGAAAGACGTAATTTAAATTGCCGTCGCCGATTTCACGGCATGTCAGAGTGCTTTTGCTTTGGAATAAGCCGAGCTTGACGGCTAACGCGGCGGCGGAGCTTTCTGTTAATTGTTCATAAAGACTTGTTTTAGTTGCTGACATGGATTTACCCTCCAATTATGTAGTGGCAGTAAGAGATCGTGACGGAGAATACGCCCGAAAAAAAGCCTCCTTCTCTGAAAGAGAAGGAGGCTGAAACAGTGCAGTCCGCCTCTTATCTCTCAGATAACATCTGATGGAATTAGCACCGTGCCTTATGAGACAATCGTCTCGGCGCAAAATGTACGCGCCCCATTTCACAATGGAATTACGGTCGGTTGCTGTTGGGGTCAAAAGGCCAATTCCCTCGCCCAACTCTCGATAAGAGAAAATATATTGATTTGTATCACAATTCGGATTAATCAGTTGATGAAAATATTAGCAGGTGCCGGATATTCTTGTCAACGTTTTTTTGAAAATTAATATAAATCACGCCGCAAGTCTTGGAAAACCGGAATGGTTCCGCGGACGGCCGCGCTTTCTGACACATCAATTTCCGCCCGGACTGAGCCTTCCGTCCGGTCTCCTTCGGCTAAAATCCGGCCCCACGGGTCAATAATCAGGCTGTGGCCGGCAAATTCATTATCGGGATTGGACCCCGTGCAGTTAGAGGCTGCGACAAAACATTGGTTTTCAATTGCTCTGGCGATAAGCAGGCTTCGCCAATGATCAAGGCGGGGCAGAGGCCATTCCGCAGAGATAAACAGGACATTCGCGCCCTGGGACGTATGCTTTCTGATCCATTCGGGGAAACGGATATCATAGCAGATCAGCCCGGCGCACTTGACACCGTCAAGCTCAAAGGAACCGTCGCTGTTTCCTGCTGACAAGTAAAGGTGTTCATCCATCAGCTGAAACAGATGGGCTTTCTGATACCGCTTCACGATCTGTCCACTGTTATCGGCGATGTACATGGTGTTATAGACATCTTCGCCTTCTTTGACCGCAAAAGATCCGGCAACGAGGTGTACGTTGTATGTTTTTGCCGTTTCTTTAAGCCACTGTTCCGAAACTTTGCCGTTTTCATCCGCCAGCTGGTCTAGCCGTGTGAGATCATAGCCGGTCGTCCACAACTCAGGAAGCACGATTACATCCGCATGGCGGCTTTCTTGCTCAATCAAAGATTCTGCTTTTTTGAAATTTTCTGAAGGATTTCCGTATGAAATATCAAATTGCAAACAGGAAACGGTCCATTTCATTTTTTAACACCTCAAGTTTCTCTTTACTTTTTTTATTTAACCATATATGATGATGGACTATCATTTCAAGACATTTTTAGAAGGTGAAAAATATGAACTTTGAAATCTCAGATGTACTCAAACAGCTGCCGGAACAATTTTTCGCATCATTGGTGCAAAAAGTGAATCAAAAGCTGAAAGAAGGCAGAGACGTCATCAATTTAGGGCAGGGAAACCCTGATCAGCCGACGCCTCAGCATATCGTTGAAGAAATGAAGCGTGCCGTCGAAAGGCCGGAAAATCATAAATACTCCTCATTCCGGGGCGCTTACAGCTTCAAAAAAGCAGCCGCTGCATTTTATGAAAGAGAGTACGGGGTCACGCTTGATCCGGAAACGGAAGTCGCCGTGCTGTTCGGAGGCAAGGCGGGACTTGTTGAGCTTCCGCAATGTCTTTTAAACCCGGGAGATACCATTCTGGTGCCTGATCCCGGATATCCTGATTACTGGTCGGGCGTCGCCCTTGCGAAAGCGAAAATGGAAATGATGCCGCTGACGGAAGAAAGAGGGTTTCTCCCTGATTACAGCGTAATTCCTGAAAAGGTGCGGAGCGAGGCGAAGATGCTGTATCTCAATTATCCGAATAATCCGACCGGTGCTGTGGCGACTGAGGCGTTTTTTGAGGAGACGGTCGGTTTTGCGGAACAAAACGGCATTTGTGTCGTTCATGATTTCGCGTACGGAGCCGTCGGTTTTGACGGGCATAAACCGCTGAGCTTTTTGCAGACGGAAGGCGCAAAAGAGACGGGAATCGAAATCTATACCTTGTCCAAAACGTATAATATGGCGGGCTGGCGGGTCGGATTTGCCGTCGGAAACGCTTCTGTTATCGAAGCGATCAATCTTTATCAGGATCATATGTTTGTCAGCCTGTTTCCCGCGGCGCAGCAGGCGGCCGCAGCCGCTCTTTTAGCGGATCAGGCATGCGTCGCAGCGCAAAATGACAGATATGAATCAAGACGCAATGCATGGATTAAAGCCTGCCGCGGTATCGGCTGGGATGTGACGGCTCCGGCGGGCTCCTTTTTTGCATGGCTCCCTGTGCCCGACGGTTATACGTCACAGTCGTTTTCAGATCTGCTGCTCGAGAAAGCGGATGTCGCCGTCGCTGCCGGAAACGGGTTCGGAAAATGGGGGGGAAGGCTATATAAGAGTCGGTCTTCTGACAAGTGAAGAAAGACTTAAAGAAGCTGCGGAACGGATCGGGAAACTGAATCTTTTCACCTGAAAAAGCATTGACATATCAGGATAACAATGCGATAATTCAAAATACTTTATAAAATCATTATTCTTATCAAGAGCAGGCAGAGGGACGAGCCCGATGAAGCCCGGCAACCGACTGATAAAGCACGGTGCTAATTCTTGCAGCAGGAGCTGAGAGATAAGATTCGGACATAACACGAAGCCTCTTTCTGCTCATACGGAAGAGGTTTTTTTATGTTTTGTGAAAGAAAGAGAGGCGTTCACGCATGAGCGAAGTATTGGCAACATATCTTCTGACAGACACAACGGACAGTGAAAAGCGGGCGGAACAGATTGCGGCGGGACTGACGGTAGGCTCCTGGACTGACCTGCCCCTGGTGAAGCAGGAACAGCTCAGAAAACATAAAGGCCGGGTCGTAAAAGTTGAGGAGAAAGAAGGAACCTCAGAAAACGAAACACAATCCGTTATCACTATCGCCTATCCCGAGGCGAACTTTTCAAGAGATATTCCGGCCGTCCTGACGACGGTATTCGGAAAGCTGTCACTGGACGGAAAAATAAAATTGACTGATCTTGAATTTTCCGAAGGGTTTAAACGCTCCCTTCCCGGGCCGAAATTCGGTATATACGGCATCCGCAAACTGCTGGGCGAATTTGAAAGACCGCTTCTGATGAGCATATTTAAAGGCGTGATCGGACGGGATCTCGCCGACATTAAAGAACAGCTCAGACAGCAGGCGCTCGGCGGCGTGGATCTGATTAAAGATGACGAAATTTTCTTTGAAAATGAACTGGCTCCGTTTGAAACCCGCATTATCGAAGGAAAACAAGTCCTGAAGGAAACCCGGGAGGAGATGGGGCATAAAACGCTGTATGCCGTAAACCTTACGGGAAGGACTGCTGAACTGCGGGATAAAGCGAGGCGCGCGGCAGAACTCGGGGCGGACGCGCTTTTATTGAATGTGTTCGCTTACGGTTTAGATGTGATGCAGAGCCTTGCCGAAGACAGGGAAATCCCGCTTCCGATCATGGCGCATCCGGCAGTCAGCGGCGCGTTCACATCATCTCCCGTTTACGGCTTGTCGCATGCGCTTTTGCTCGGCAAGCTGAACCGCTATTGCGGCGCTGATTTCAGCTTATTTCCGTCACCTTACGGATCCGTTGCTCTTCCGAAGGAGTCCGCGCTTGCAATCCATGATGAATGTGTAAAAGACGATGTCTTTCATCCGTCGTTTGCCGTCCCGTCAGCAGGCATTCACCCCGGTATGGTGCCATTGTTGATGCGCGATTTCGGCATCGATCACATCATCAATGCCGGCGGAGGCATTCACGGCCATCCGAAAGGAGCCGAGGGCGGCGGAAAAGCGTTCCGCGCCATCATTGATGCGGTGCTTGAAGCGCAGCCGATTGAAGAAAAAGCCGCGTCGTGCAAAGATCTTCAGCTCGCATTAGACAAATGGGGAAGGGTGGAAGCCGTATGACCCGCACACCGCTGATTATTTGTGATTTCGACGGCACGGTCACCATGAACGACAACATTGTCAGCATGATGAAAGAATTCGCGCCTCCTGAGTGGCTTGAATTAAAAGACGGTGTTCTGTCTAAAAGCATATCAATCCAAGAAGGGGTCGGCCGGATGTTCGGACTGCTGCCGAGCAGCTTAAAAGAAGAACTGACCGGCTTTATTCTGAAGGATGCGAAAATACGGGACGGCTTTTTGGATTTTGTCTCGTTTGTCCGGTCAAACGGCCTCCCGTTTTATATCGTAAGCGGAGGAATGGACTTTTTTGTGCATCCGCTTTTGGAAGGGATCGTAGAAAAGGAGCGGATTTTCTGCAATCATGCATCCTTTGACAATGAATATATTCATATAGACTGGCCGCACGCCTGTGACGGAGGCTGCACCAATCAATGCGGCTGCTGCAAACCGTCAGTCATCCGGAAGCTGTCCGATCAGCAGAAATTTCTCATTATGATCGGTGATTCGGTCACGGATGTCGAGGCTGCAAAGTTATCCGATATGTGTTTTGCGAGAGATTATCTTTTGACTGAATGCAAAGAACTCGGCCTCCGGCATCTGCCTTTTCAAGATTTTCATGAGGTGAAAACAGGCATTGAAAACATCGGGGAGGTGCAGGCATGGCTGCAAAAGAAGAACGCTGGCGCGAACTTGCCGAGGTAAAGCGCGAGCTGGCCGAAAGAGACTGGTTCCCGGCAACGAGCGGGAATCTTTCCATCAAAGTATCCGACGGGCCGCTGACTTTTCTCGTTACGGCAAGCGGAAAAGACAAACGAAAAGAAACAGACGAAGATTTTCTCTTGGTCGATGAGAACGGGGAGCCCGCTGAGACCGGCCATTCCTTAAAACCCTCGGCAGAGACGCTTCTCCATACGTACTTATACCAAAAGACAGACGCGGGCTGCTGTCTGCATGTCCATACAGTTAATAATAATGTCATCTCAGAGCTTTACGGGGATGAAAAACAAATCACTTTTCAGGGGCAGGAGATGATTAAGGCGCTCGGATTATGGGAGGAAAACGCGTCCGTGACCGTTCCGATCATTGACAACCCGGCGCACATCCCGGCATTGGCCGAAAGCTTCGCGCACCATGCGGACGCCGGCTCAGGCGCGGTGTTAATCCGCAATCACGGCATTACGGCATGGGGGCGGACCGCATTTGAAGCGAAAAGGGTGCTGGAAGCCTATGAATTTTTATTCAGCTGCCACCTCAAGCTTCTGTCACTGCGGCCGCAGCTTGTAAAATAAAAGGAGGAATAGAAAATGGCGACCATCAGAATTCATGACGAAAAGAATACGCTCATTGAAAAACAGGAAGAAGTAGCGCGCTTCTTAGACGAACAAGAGGTGATCTATGAGCAGTGGAACATTGAAAAACTTCCGTCTGAGCTTTCGGAGAAATACAATCTGACAGAAGATGAAAAAGAAAGGATTCTCGCAGTGTTTGACAAGGAGATTCAGGATATTTCAGCCCGGCGCGGATATCAGTCTCAGGATGTCATTTCTTTATCAGATACCACGCCGAATCTTGATGAATTATTAAAAAATTTCCAAAGAGAACATCACCACACAGATGATGAAGTCCGCTTTATCGTCAGCGGACACGGCATCTTCGTCATTCAAGGCAAAGACGGCACATTTTTCGACGTCCGTTTAAATCCGGGAGATTTGATTTCAGTTCCGGAGAACATCCGCCACTACTTTACGCTTCAGGAAGACCGCCGGGTCGTCGCAATCCGAATTTTCGTGACGACTGAGGGCTGGGTGCCGATTTACGAAAATGAAAGTGTGCAAAACTGATAGACGCCCGAACCTCTCATGCCCCCGCCGGCATGAGAGGTTTTTTATTGTAATATAAAGTCAGCTGTGGCTGTTTTTTAAATCTTGAATATGCCGCATTCTGTTTATATCATTACCTGAATGGGTATTATTCTCGTATTCATGCTAAAGATTCCAATATGAAATGAAAAAATAAGTTATTTAGTAAAAAAATGTTTACAAATAAAGTATAATCTGTAATAATGCTCAATAACCCAATCAAACTTGTTTCCTATTCTTTTAGCGGTGAGGGGTGAAGTGAATGGGCAGTTATTCTGAACAAGAAAAATTGCTTGTATCTATTGATAAAAAAAGAAAAATGATGATAGATGCGGCTAACAGACAAGGGTTTACAGGATATGACACGATCAGGCACAGCCAGGAACTGGACTGTCTGATGAACGCGTATCAGCAGCTGGTAAACCGTGATCGCACACATCACCAAGGAATACAGGGCCTTGTGAAGAAAATAGGCTTGTTCTCCCGCGGTGACGTCATGCCTGCATATGAAGCAAACAAATGATTGATGATAAAACAGATAACGAAGACTGAATGCGCTTCCTGATCAAGCGCCGCATCCGAAAGATGACCGCGTACAGTCAGCAGATTTTTCCGCTGGCACGGCTCACGAAGCGCCTCGTACTATCTGCCGGCTATGATGCCGTTCCTCTGGTATATCCTCTTACACATATTCTTCTTTAAATAAAAAACACCCCGATCCAGGGTGTTTTTTTCATCGTGAAGCGGCAGGGAGGGTAATGGTGACCTCTGTCCCCTTATCGACTTCGCTTTGAATGTCAATCGAACCGCCGTACATCAGCATGATTCGTTTACATACGACAAGGCCGAGGCCGGTGCCTTTTTCCTTTGACGTTACAAACGGAAGAAAAATGTGTTCAAGCATATCTTCAGAAATGCCCATTCCGTTGTCGGCCACCTTAATGACTGCTTTATGGTCGCGGGCTTCTAAATAGATGGACAGCCGGCCGCCTTCCTGCATGGATTCCAGTGCGTTTTTTGCGACATTTAAAATCACCTGTTTAATATGGTCTTTCGTACAGTTGACCTTGAGCGGCCGATTGACGAGAATCTCCACATTCACTTCCACATTATACAGATTCCCTTCAGAATAAATAATCGGCATAATCTCATCAAGAATATCCTGCAGCGAGTTCACTTCCAACCGTTCAGCAGTAGGTTTTCCAAGCACTAAAAACTCACTGACAATCTGATTGATCCGCTTAATCTCCTGCTCAATAATTGAGAAATACAGCTGATCTTCCTCCGATTTGTATTTTTTCTGCAAAAGCTGAATGAAGCCGCTGATCCCTGTAAGCGGGTTGCGGATTTCATGGGCGGTGCTGGCGGCAAGCGTTCCGATCAGCTCCAATTTCTGCGCTTCATTTTGAGCGCGCTCCAGCTGGGTCTTGCGCTTAAGCAGATAATATTGAACGAGGATGAACAGAATATTCAGCAGCACGGCAATACTGGACATCGGCAGCAGCACGCTTTTGGTCAGCTCGTTCAGCTCAACCGGTTTCGGATAAACATTGATATTCCAATTAATATCATCCAGATAGCCGCTGACCGGTTGCACCCCTTCTGATTGATCAGCCCGTCCGCTGGCAAATATCACTTTATTCTGATTGGTTGCCTTGACATAAACGTCAGGGCTCAGCATATTGATCATATTTCTCAAATAATCGACTTGGATGGCGGCTACTAAATAATCCGTGACTTCCTGTTTTGCGTCTAACACCGGCACGCAGATCGTGAAGATGCGCTGGCCTGTAATTCTGCTGGAGTAGTCATTTGTGATAACCGTTTTTTTCGTCTTTTTCCCCTTCGTAAAATACGGTCGGTCGGCCAAATTCACCTTTGATTTCAGATCAGTCGTGCTTGCGATGACATCACCTTTGGAATTCAGCATATACAGACCGCTGAATCTGGGTTCATCCTCAAAAGCCTGATCGAGAATATCAATGATCTTTTCTTCATTGACAGGCTTATCGACAGCGATCGCAAGTGTTGTCATCCGGGCTTTTGTTTCACCGATTAAATAATTGAGCTTATTGCGGTGAAGGTTGAGCATCATACTGGCTTCCTGTATGTGTTTATCGGCTATTTTCTGCTTTTCTTTTTCATAAATGAAAAAGCTGATAATAAGTGCCGGGATGATCACCAATATGAGATAAAGTTTGATCTTTCCCCGGGCACCTTTAAATGTATTCACTCTGCATCGCTCCAACATTACACTTGAATAGAGGTATTATATCATTTTTATACTTCTTTAATAAGAAAAAATAACCAAAATGATAGAAAAACAAATTATTTTATTAAGGCCAGACAAAAAGAAGAGAAATTTTGGAAACATTTTTGTTGACATTTTTCATTTTGTTTATTAATGTTTCTCTGTAACGGTTTCTTTTGTAAAAGGATGATTGAATGTATGACGGATAAAACAGAAAACTCATTGAAATTATTTATTGTACTGTCACGTGCGTACCGATCTATTAACGACCATATGAATAAACATATTCATAAGCACGGTCTGAACCCGACGGAATTTGCGGTGCTTGAGCTGCTGTACCACAAAGGCAACCAGCCGCTTCAGCAGATCGGCGACAAAATTTTATTAGCGAGCGGAAGTATTACATACGTTGTTGACAAATTAGAGAAAAAAGAACTTCTCATCAGAAAAGCCTCGCCGACTGACAGAAGAGTGACTTTCGCACAAATTTCCGAAAAGGGAATCCGTCTTTTGGACGATATTTTCCCTGATCATGCTGAAGAAATTAAAGAAATGATCAGTGTGCTGAGTGATGAAGAGATAGAAATGTGTACGGAAATGCTGAAAAGAGTGGGGTTAAACGCTAAACATTTTCATCAGAAATAAAAAAGGAAGCCGTTTGAAAGGCTTCCTTTTTTATATTACTGATTTTGGTCAGTCGCGGCGTTTCTAGGTTGTATCAATACCTCGACGCGCCTGTTTTTGCTGCGCCCTTCAGCGGTTTTGTTCGACACGGCCGGTTTATACTCTCCGAAACCTTTGGCGCTGAATACTTTTGCGTCAAGTTTCGGGTTTTCCGTGAGAATAGCCATGAAGTTGACGGCCCGCATGACGCTTAAATGCCAGTTAGATTGATATTGTGAGTTTTTAATCGGCACATTGTCCGTATGTCCGCTGATGATAATATTCCTCGGCGGATTCAGCACAAGGAGATTCGAGATTTCCTTGGCAAGCGGAATATCTTCCTGACGGATATCCGCCCGTCCGGAATCAAAAAAGATACTGTCTTTAATGGTAATTAAGAGTCCTTCTTTAGTCAGCTTTGTTTCCAGCTGAGTTTCAAGCTTTTTGTTTTTTATAAATTGATTGACTTGCTTTTGCACGCCTTCAAGTTCTTCGCGGTCGGCTGCTTCTCTTTCTTTCTTTTTCTGTTCTTTATCTTTTTCCTTGTCTTTTTTTAACTGATCAACGCCGTCTTTTTCGTTTTCAGGAGGGGTGACGCTTGAATATTCAAGAACACCCGTGCCTCCGGTAAACACGGCGTTAAATGATTTAGACAGCATTTGGAATTTCGCCGCATCGACCGAGCTCATGGCGAACAATACAATGAACAGAGCCAAAAGAAGGGTGAGCAAATCCGCGTACGGGATCAGCCAAGACTCATCCACATGCTCGTCATCATGCTTCTTCTTCTTTTTTCTCGCCATTGTTTGCCTCTCCTTCTTGTTCAGCGACTTTTGCGCGTTCATTCGCAGGAAGATACATGAGAAGTTTTTGTTCGATCACTTTCGGGGCCTGTCCTTCAAGCACTGACAGAACGCCTTCGATCATGATTTCACGCAGTTTAACTTCCTGCTTTGATTTGCGTTTCAGTTTGTTGGCGAAGGGATGCCAAAGTACATACCCTGTGAAAATCCCGAGAAGGGTGGCGACAAACGCCGCACTGATGGCATGTCCGAGCGCCTCGGTATTGTTCATGTTGGAAAGAGCGGCGATAAGGCCGATGACCGCACCCAAAACGCCGAGTGTCGGCGCATATGTGCCGGCTTGTGTAAAGATCGCTGCGCCGGCCTGGTGTCTGTCTTCCATCGCTTCAACTTCTTCAGTCATAATATCTCTGATAAATTCTGCGCTCTGTCCGTCAACCGCCATGCTCAGGCCGTTTTTTAAAAATGCGTCATCCACGTCTTCAATGCTTGCTTCCAATGCGAGCAGACCTTCACGTCTGGCGATTTGCGCCCATTGAGAGAACATAGGAATTAATTGCGCAATTGTCAGCTGTTTGTTTTCTTTAAACAGCACTTTAAAAAGGGCAGGCACTTTTTTGATTTCTTTTCCGGGGAATGCGATGATCACCGCAGAAATCGTACCGAACAAAATAATCAGAATAGCTGCCGGGTTAGCGAGTGCGCTTAAGCTGACCCCTTTCAGCACCATGCCCACGCTTAAAGCAATCACTGCGAGGATGATACCGATAATCGATGTTTTATCCATAGTTTTCACCAAATCCTTTATACTAGCTTTCTATGGTTAATATCGGTGGCAGTGCATGGAACTTTAGGGTGATTGAAAAATTGTTCCCGAATTCTTCACAGTTTCTCCCTTCCGGCATGGAGAAAGAAACAAAAAAGCGGCTCCCCGCGAGGAGGGAGCCGCTTTTTTGTTATTGTGCCCGGACTTTGATGCCGTCCTCTTCCATTACGACATGGAAGGCTTTGATTTCGTTGTCATCCAATAGAAGATCTGTCATTTCGTCCTCGATCAATTCTTGGATGGTTCTTCTGAGCGGGCGTGCTCCGAAAGCGGGGTGGTAGCCGATTTCAGCGATTTTTTCTTTCGCATCATCGGTGACGCTCAGGCTGATGCCGCGCTCTTTTAATGTGTCTTCAAGCTCTGTGAGAAGCAGGCTGACGATTTTCACGAGATGTTCTTTTTTTAGGGATTGGAATTCAATAATGCTGTCAAACCGGTTTAAAAACTCCGGTTTGAAGAACGCGCTCAGTGAATCAATCAGCGTTTGTTCTTCCATGACGCTCTCTTCAGATTGGAATCCGACTTTCACCTGTTTTTCGCCGGTTCCAGCGTTGCTAGTCATAATCAAAACGGTATCTTTGAAGCTGACCGTTCTGCCCTGGCTGTCTGTCAGACGTCCGTCCTCCATAATCTGCAGAAACATATGCTGGACATCAGGGTGGGCTTTTTCAATCTCATCGAGCAGCACGATGCTGTACGGATTGCGGCGCACTTTTTCCGTTAATTGACCGGCTTCATCGTGTCCGACATATCCCGGCGGTGAACCGATAATTTTTGATACGGCGTGTTTTTCCATGTATTCACTCATATCGAGACGGATAATGGAATCTTTTGTACCGAACAGTTCATCTGCGAGTGTCTTTGATAACTCGGTTTTTCCGACTCCGGTCGGTCCGACAAAGAGGAAGGAGCCGACAGGTCTGTTTTTGGATTTTAAGCCGGCGCGGCTTCGTCTGACCGCTTTCGCCACTTTTTTCACGGCTTTTTCCTGACCGATGACACGCTGATGAAGATGCTCTTCAAGTTCCTTCATTTTGACTTGTTCATCAGCCTGGAGTTTTCCGACCGGAATGCCTGTTTTCTGTTCAATGATGGCTTGAATATGCTCCGCCCCGATTTCAGGTGAAGAGGTCGGTGTTTCATGCGCCAGCTGCTTTTCCAATGCCGCTTCTTCATCACGCAGTTTCGCGGCAAGCTCATAATTTTCTTCATGAAGCGCTTTTGTTTTCTCCGCGTCAATTGCTTTGAGTCTCTCAGCCGCATCTTCTTCATTTACGGTATCAAGCTCCAGGTTCGCCTTAGAGCCGGCTTCATCTAATAAGTCGATCGCCTTATCCGGCAGGTGGCGGTCCTGAATGTAACGGGATGAAAGCGTAACACAGGCGTTTATCGCTTCATTGCTGAATGTGACGCCGTGATATTTCTCGTATTTATCTTTAATGCCTTCCAGAATGCTGATGGCTTGTTCTATTGTAGGCTCGTGAACCATGACAGGCTGGAAGCGTCTTTCAAGCGCCGCATCTTTTTCAATCTGGCGGTACTCTTTAAGCGTTGTCGCCCCGATGACCTGCAGCTCGCCTCTGGCAAGCGCCGGTTTCAGGATGTTCCCGGCATCCATTGATCCCTCGGCAGAGCCGGCGCCTACGAGAAGGTGAATCTCATCAATGAACAAGATGACATTTTTCCGTTCTTTTAATTCGTTCATTAATTGTTTCATTCTTTCTTCAAACTGGCCTCTGATCCCTGTATTGGCGACGAGAGAAGCGACGTCAAGCAGGTAAAGCTCTTTGTTTTTCAATTTGTTCGGCACATCGCCTTCAGCGATTTTAAGCGCGAGGCCTTCTGCAATAGCCGTTTTACCGACGCCCGGTTCACCGATCAGCACCGGATTGTTTTTATTCCGGCGGTTCAAAATTTCAATTACGCGCGCCACTTCATTATCGCGGCCGATCACAGGGTCAATCAGACCTGCTTTTGCGCCGTTTGTGACGTTTTGAGCGAGCTCGTCGAGCAGGCCTTTTTCAGGGCCGGCCTGCTGTTTATTTTGATTGGGAGCGAAACCTTGCTCAAACGGGAATCCGAATGATTGCGGCCCCATGCTCATAGACGGTTTTCGGGTTAATTCTGTATAACATGTTTCACATAAAACGAATTGTTTTTGAATGGAATTGACTTGCATGTTCAGGCGAATCGTCGCCTCGTTTTTCTGACAATGTTGACAACGCATTTGCCAAAACCTCCTCGAAAAATGTTTGATCATCTTTGACCAAATGGGTTAGAAAATAAGGCCGAAACTTTGACCTTCTTTGATTATTAGTATACTCTGACCTTCTTTGACTTTCAAGTATTTTGTTTCAAACCCCGAAAAATAAATGTTTACAGCATGATAAGTGATATTCGTGAGGTTTGATTATTTTTGACCAATATAGTCGGAAAGGAAATGAAATGCTTTGACCTTTCTTGATGAAGAGTATACGCCGGCCCTTTTTTTCTTTCAATATTTTTGCTTAGAGGAGAGAGCTGAATCTGTTTTTTCCGGGGAAGGACGATTTGTTCGTCTTTTCGGGAGACTTGTCTCATAAGCATATATAAAGGCCTGGACAAATCTGCGCTTAGCCGGAGGGTGAAATGGGACAAACAAAAGGTTCTGCAAGTCAGCTTGCATTTGTATACGTAGGCACGGTTGTAGGAGCCGGTTTTGCCACGGGACGGGAAATCGTTGAGTTTTTTCTGAAGTTTGGCTGGCTCGGTCTGTTCGGTATCGTGGTAAGCGGTCTGATGTTTACATATTTAGGCGCCAAAATCATGATTATTTCCAAACGGATTCATGCAGCATCTTATCAGGAATTGAACACATATTTATTCGGCCAGTCCATCGGCCGCGCCGTGAACATGTTTATGATGTTTATATTGCTGGGAGTGACCTCTGTCATGCTGTCCGGAGCTGGAGCGCTATTTCATGAACAGCTTGGCTGGCCCGCACAAGCGGGGATCCTTCTGACGATCGTACTGAGCCTTGCCGTCATGACAAGCGGTGTTAAAGGTGTGTTCGGCGTCAATATATTGGTGGTGCCGCTTTTAATTTCTTTCTCTTTTATCGTGACAGCTGATTCATTTGTATTTACAAGCACGAGAAACGCGGACGAATGGGTATGGCCTGACAAGTGGAACTGGCTTTTGTCCGCCGTCTCTTACGGCGCGTTAAATTTATCGCTCGCCCAAGCCGTCCTTGTGCCGCTTGCGAACGAAATGTCTTCAGAGAAGGTGATCAGAAGGGGAGCTTATATAGGCGGCGTTCTGTTGACACTGGTGCTTGCCGCGAGCTTTTTATCATTATCGGTGCTGCCGGATGTGCTGGAGTTTGACATTCCGATGGCTCAAGTTGTCTATTCGTATTCGCGTTCGCTTCATATCATTTATTTGTTTATTATTTTCGGGGAAGTGTTTACGTCGGTTATCGGCAATTTATACGGATTGGAAAAACAATTAAACAGTTTTCTTCATATAAAAAGTACATATATTTACGGCGGCATTTTGGCGTTTGCTTTCATTATCAGCCAAATCGGTTACGGACAGCTGATTTCCACCGTTTATCCGGTGTTTGGGTATGTGAGTCTCGCTTTCATCGGCGCATTGATTTGCAAAAAAATCCCGAAAGAAAAATAAGGATATAAGGAAAATGTCTGTATTTTTTGGGAATTCCCCTTCTTTTTCCCTGCCATTTCTGTATAATGAATTGGGAAATGATGGGGAGGAGTAAGAGATGAAGGATCGACGTGTATTATTGGGATTTATTTTTATTTGTATCGGCATTGCGTTTTTTTTACAGAAGGCGGGAGTTATACATATATCCGCAGGTTCGGCGTGGCCGTTTCTTTTCATTATAATGTCCGCAGGATTTCACGCCGGATTTATTTTTGCGAAAAAAACGCCTGAACAGGCGGGGCTGCTCGTTCCCGGCGGTATGTTTCTTGTGCTGGGCTGCCTGTTTTGTTTTGAGACCGCAACGGGATGGACGTATTCAGGCATGACGTGGCCTGTTTATATATGGGCGCCTGCTCTCGGTCTGTTTGAGCTGTGGTATTTCGGCGGGAGAAAGATCGGCGTATTGATTCCTGCTTTAATCCTGACAGCCGCGGGAGCACTATGCTTTGCCGGTATGCTGATGACGAGGCTGTGGCCGCTTTTGATCATCGCAGCCGCGCTTTTGTTTCACGCCGCTGCCTTTATGCAGCCGAAAAAAAGATCGGGCCTTCTTATTCCGGGCGGCATTTTGCTTGTGACGGGCGGCTTGTTATGGTTTGAAACGCTGACGGATTGGACATACGCAACGATGACATCGCCTGTTTACCTCTTTGCCGTTGCATTCGGGCTGTTTGAAGCCTGGCTGTTCGGCAGAAGGCAAAGAGGGCTTTTGACTGCTGCGGCGGTTCTGTGCGCCGCGGGCATTTTCGGCATATTCACCAATGCAAATGAAGTCATCAGCGAACGCGGCTGGCCCGCTCTCATTCTGTTGCTGGGCGCCGCTTTTCACATTCCGATTTTCGGCCCGAAACCTGTCAAAAACGCGGGGCTTCTCGTACCGGGCGGCATCTTATTGATTACGGGGATCTTGTTTGTCTTTGAAACGGCAACTAATTGGTCTTACTCCGATGTGACATGGCCTGTTTACCTGTTGGCAACGGCATTCGGTTTATTTGAGCTGTGGCTGTTCGGCGGGAAACAGAAGGCGCTGCTCATCCCGGTTGCGGTGCTGACCTTGACAGCACTTTGCTTTATGATGACGTATCAGCCGATCATTCCGGTTTCTGTTTTCTGGCCTGCTTTATTTGTTCTGATCGGGATTGCGCTGATGGTATTTCCGGGGAAGAAACGCAGAGCTTAAACCCGCTTTTGCAGCCTGACACAGGGTTCAGGCTGTTTTTTTATTGTCACGGGAAACAACATTATGGTATGATAGCAAAAGTGAAAAAAGAAGAAAATCCGTATTGATGCGGGAGAGGTTCTAGCTACACCCTCTATAAAAAACTAAGGACGAGCTGTATCCTTGGATACGGTTTTTTTATGTTTTTTAGGGCGCCTTCTCCGAAAAAGGCGCTTTTTTTATGGAATGATAGATAAGGGAGAGAAAGACATGAAAAAAGAAAAAGCAGTTGTGGTGTTCAGCGGAGGCCAAGACAGCACGACTTGTTTATTATGGGCTTTGCAAAACTTTGAAGAAGTGGAAACCGTTACATTCCATTATAATCAGCGTCACCAAGAAGAAATCGATGTGGCAAAATCGATTGCCGAAAAGCTCGGTGTCAAAAACCACTTGCTTGATATGTCTCTTTTAAATCAGCTTGCGCCGAATGCGCTGACAAGAGATGATATCGAAATTGAAGCGAAGGACGGGGAATTGCCGACAACCTTTGTACCGGGACGCAACCTTGTATTTTTATCCTTTGCATCGATTCTTGCATATCAAATCGGCGCGCGCCACATTATTACCGGTGTTTGCGAGACTGATTTCAGCGGCTACCCGGACTGCCGTGACGAGTTTGTCAAATCCTGCAACGTCACCGTCAACTTGGCGATGGAAAAGCCGTTCGTCATTCATACGCCCCTTATGTGGCTGAACAAAGCAGAAACGTGGAAACTTGCGGATGAGCTCGGCGCGCTTGATTTTGTAAAGAATAACACACTGACTTGCTATAACGGCATCATTGCGGACGGATGCGGCGAATGCCCGGCATGCCTGCTCCGCAATAAAGGATATGATGAATATATGAAAATGAAAGGAGAGCGGAACTAATTGCTTTCTCAAATTTACCCGCAGGTTCAGCATCCTTATTCGTTTGAGTTGAATAAGGACATGCACATTTCAGCCGCGCACTTTATTCCCCGCGAAAGCGCCGGAGCGTGCAGCAGAGTCCACGGGCACACGTATACAGTAAATATTACAGTTGCGGGGGATGAACTGGACGATTCAGGCTTTCTCGTGAATTTCAGCGTGCTGAAGAAATTGGTGCACGGCGCTTATGACCATACATTGCTGAATGACCATGAGGAATTTTCTGATGATGACAGATATTCACTGCCGACGACCGAGGTCGTGGCCAAAACGATTTATGATAAGGTGCAGTCCTACCTCGAAACACTGGAGAATCAGCCGGTCTGCGTGCAGGTTTTTGTCAGGGAAACCCCGACAAGCTATTGCGTATACCGTCCGAAAAAAGGTGATAGGAATGGCTAAAGGAATTCCGGTATTAGAAATTTTCGGACCGACGATACAAGGGGAGGGCATGGTTATCGGCCAGAAAACCATGTTCGTCCGCACGGCGGGCTGCGACTACTCCTGCAGCTGGTGCGACTCCGCTTTTACATGGGACGGCTCAGCCAAAAAAGATATCCGCTGGATGACGGCGGAAGACATTTACCGCGAGCTGAGAGAAATCGGCGGAGACGCCTTTTCCCATGTCACCATCTCAGGAGGAAACCCGGCGCTGTTAAAGCAGCTTGACGCGCTGATTCTGCTGCTGAAAGAGCACGGGGTGCGCGCCGCTTTAGAAACGCAGGGAACGGTCTATCAGGATTGGTTTACAATGATTAACGATCTGACGATTTCACCGAAGCCGCCAAGTTCGGGGATGACAACCGATTTTGCAAAGCTCGATCACATTGTGTCTTCGCTTGATGCGGCAGAAAGGCTTAACGCGGTCAGCTTAAAGGTCGTCATTTTTAATGATGAAGATCTGCAATTCGCGAAAACCGTGCACAAGCGGTATCCGAATATTCCGTTTTACCTTCAGGTCGGAAACGATAACGTCCATACGACGGACGACCGGGCATTGATCGCACATCTGCTCGGAAAATACGAAACACTTGTTGATAAGGTTTCTGCCGATTCGGATCTGAATCTCGTCAGAGTCCTGCCTCAGCTGCATACATTGCTTTGGGGCAATAAACGGGGAGTTTAATAGAAAGGGAGATTTATATGACAAGAAAAGAATCAGAATTAGAAGGAGTTACGCTCCTGGGGAATCAAGGGACAAACTATTTATTTGAATATGCGCCGGAGGTTTTGGAATCATTTCCGAATAAACACGTGAACCGTGATTATTTCGTTAAATTCAACTGCCCGGAATTTACGTCGCTTTGCCCGAAAACGGGACAGCCGGATTTTGCAACCATCTACATCAGCTATATTCCGGACGAAAAAATGGTGGAAAGCAAATCGCTGAAGCTGTATCTTTTCAGCTTCCGCAACCACGGAGATTTCCACGAGGACTGCATGAACATCATCATGAATGATTTGATCGAATTAATGGACCCCCGCTACATTGAAGTATGGGGCAAATTCACGCCAAGAGGCGGAATCTCCATTGACCCGTATACAAACTACGGCAGACCGGGAACAAAATATGAAAAAATGGCCGAACATCGGATGATGAATCATGATATGTATCCGGAGACGATTGACAACCGTTAATCATTCCATTGTGTGATACGGAGTGCGAGACGAAGTGGGGTCACAGTAAAAGCGGGAAAAGTCACACATGAAAATGGCTCTACTCGTGGGAACTGCGTCAAAAAGTGTGACCCAATAGGGACTGACCCCCGTTTTTGAGACAGGGATCAAAACACCTTCATACAGCCAATTGCCGATATTGTATCGGTGATTGGCTGTTTAGTTTCGTTTGAATACGAATATTGTTATAATAATGAATGTATTCTATGGCAGTACGTTCTACGATGGCCGTCGTAGTTCGATCAATGCTGTTAAGATAGAACGTTTCAGACTTTAGTGAGGAATGAAACGATTCGATGGAGGCATTATCAGCTGGCGCCCCTTTGCGGGATATGCTCATGGTAATGCCTTTTGTTTTAACAGCTTTCTCATACTCATAAGATGTATAAACAGAACGCAATTCTTCTACCAGTTTGATTGTCGTTTCCCTATCAACTTCCTTTCCAATTCGTTGTACTTTTTTAACACTTCATTCTGTTGTCTCAGATAACGATTTTCTGCCTGCAGTTTCTCTAATTCGGAAGAATACTCCGGGCCTTTTCCATAAGTATATTGCTTTCCGAAAGGCTGTTCGAATCGATGTGTATCTCCAGTCTTATGCCATCTAACCCATGTCTGAACCTGTGTCTTATTCTTAATATTCAATTCCTGCATTATCTCTTTCATAGGCACGCCTGCCAATCTCATTTCTACAGCCTTCTGTTTCACTTCAACCGGATAACTCACTCTTGTCCCCATAGAAAAAACACCTCCAAGTCTAATTTCGGCTAACAACCATCCGTTTCCAAACTTGAAGGTGTTTTTTTATTTGTCTCATCTTATGGGGGCAGTCCCCTTATACAAATAAGTGATTTTTATTTTAAGGATTCCAATAGGAGTCTTTTATAGGAGGGCGTCTGCATGAAAAAAAAGAAGGTTATTGGGCTTGTGTCTCTCCTTATAGTTATATTAGGGTTAGCCGTAGTCATCCCTATGCACATAAACAAATTAGACACCACAAAGCTAGATGAAATTGCACAAAAAACTAAAGATAATAAAAAAGTAAGTGAGTATTTTGATGATGTATGGATGAATGAAGTGGAAAAAATGCCAGGTCATGTATATGATATATCGTTATCAGCAAAATCCAATTTCAAAGACTTATCTGATGAGGAAAAGTTAATATTGTTGGGGAATGTTACTGATACAATCCAAGAGAATTCAAGGTTAAATTCAATTGAATGTGGAAGGAATAAATCATGCTCAATAAATGAAGTATTTGTGTTGCCAAACAAAAATGATAAGGCACACAGTTATACAATAAAATATGATCCAGTTGCAAAACCTGAAGATAATGTATTACATGTTTATAGGTATCAAAATGATGATAGAGATTCAACCCTTATTAATACAACAGAAGTGAAACTAAGCCAAGGTGAGACTGACCATAATGAAAAAATAATTTATATTGGAATGTCTAAATCAGATGTGTTATTGGATGACTGGGGGAAACCTTTAGATGTAAAAAAAACAACAACAGCTTATGGAACTAATGAACAATGGATATATAGCGGCAACAGATAGTTATATTTCGATGACGGGGAACTAACAACAATACAGGATTAAATAAAGCTCTATCCTTAAATGGATAGAGCTACTATTGTTCATTAAATATTGGGAAGTACTCATTTGTATTTGGTGCTGGGAAGGGGGACTGCTCCCAAGATTTTCTCCTTGTAAACTCATAAAAAGTCCTTGAATCATAAAAAATGAGCTCTTTACCTTCTAACTTGCCGAAGTGATTTTTAATACTCTCTATAATAAATCGACTAGAATCAGTTTCAATAGAATGAACTCCAAAAGCTATATAATTCACTTTTGAACGTTTTATTGTATCTATCAAGTGCTTATCGTACATTGGATTTAACCCTTGTCCTAAAATTGTTATGCCGCCGTCAGCTTTGAAAAGACTGTTAAAACAATACCTTAGATAATAATTATTTTTGATTTGAGAATGCTTTTTTTCTGAAGCGCCTTCTGAGACATAAATAGGAAAGAATTTCTCTTCATACATTTGTTTTATCTCTGTTAATAAATCTTCACTTTTAGAGTTAATCTTTATGATTTCTCCTTGGTCTTCATAAAAATGAAGTGCGCCATGCAGATGAAGTAGTTTTATATGGTTAAAGGTAGTAGGTTGAAAACTCAATGTCTCATCGCTTGAATTTCTGTAGGAAAAGCCGTCTTGTATATTCCTTTCAAAGGGCTTACGTTTTAATCTTAATAAAGCCCAATATGATAATAAGTCATAGTTAGTGGTGAAAATATTCTTTTTGAATACATTGAGGCTCCAGGCTAACTTACTAATGTGTAATTGCGAGTATAAAGGATGTATATCTTTAACTGCTTTAATGAGTAGATCTTTAATTGTGTTATATCTTTCATCTAAATAGTCGGTGACTTTCATCAATGTTTGATTAACTTTTTGTGCGGTGAGAAGTGAGTTTAAAACTAACTCAAAATTAGTCGTATCAAACGCTTGGAATAAGTCTAGTTCTTGTCCGGCTAATAATTGCTTTTTTACTAGATAATCATATAGTCCGCCATACTTAAAGCTATCAAAAAATTCAATTGAAAATCCATTGCCTATAAGTTGTCTAATATAGAGCGGTACTCCAATGCAAGTGTCTTAAAATCATACAATTCAGTCATTTTCCCCCTTCCTTAGTTAAAAATAGGTTTTTGATTTTATTTTACCACATTTCGGAAATTTAATATGTTGTTTTGAAGGAAATACACTGATCCAATAACAAAATTATCCCCTCACAATAAGTAAGGGGATTTTTGTTTAATATTCACATGGTTTATCTTCGCACTCTGTCTTTTCTTTAGCATCAACATACGATGAAGTTATAGTGTCATTTGACTTGTCATAAATCCCCCAAAACTCTTTTTCTTTGTTGCCGTTCAAATAACCCTCTGCATTAATCCCTCCCATTGGATCTATTTCATATTTGTCCGAGAAATCAATTTTATCTATACCTTCATAGTTGGCATTTATGTAATCAGTCATTCGTTTTTTAGCTTTATCAAATAACTCTAGTTCTGCAGTCTTAACTTTTTCTTGATTTTCATTATATTGGTGTTTCATGTATATTCCCCCAAGTGTTATAATGATGATTGCTGACAACAGGATAATAATGTATTTTTTCATAAAACCATCCTTTCAGTGCTTATTTTACATGAGGAGCGTGTCATTGTACATGAGCAAGAAGGCTAAGGTTCCTAATATAACTGACCAAGATTACTATAGTATTAGTCAACTAACTTATCGAGATGAATATTTAAAAAAACATTTCTCGAAAAACATACCCGTGAAGATTAATTCAGGTAAACAATATTTCATAGATAAAATCAAAAAAGACCCAGACACAGGCCTAGATGTTTATGTATTTGTTCAAGCGAAGAAAAAAGAAGGCAAATGGGTAAAACCAAAAGAACCAGAAAATGTCGTTATAGGTTTTCAAGGAACAAACCAGGAACAAATCAAAGCTGATGTTATAAGTGCAGATGGCGGCAACGTAGTCATGGGTAAAGACCCGAAAAAGAAAGTCCAATACATAATGAAAAAAGATGCATCTGAAAACTCTAAAGCTATTGCCAAGTATAACGGCAGTATGGAACAAGCAATGATGATTAAGAGCGGAGAATACAAAATTGTCACTAAGACATCTCAATTCGATCAAGGTGATAAGCTCGTTGCCAATGAAGTGAAAAAGTATGCTGGCACTAACACAGTGATTTCGACAACAGGTCATTCACTTGGAGGGGCAGATGCAGAATACGCTGGTGTAAACAATAACGTTTACAGTGTAGCTTTTAATAACCCTTCCATTGTTAAGCTGCACGCTGAAGAAACACAGAAGAAAATCAGAAATGGCGAATTTGATTTGTATCATAAAGCAATTATTAATCCTGATGATATGGTGGGCTCAGGTTGGTTTTTAGAATACGACAGACACAACGGAACAACCATATATACGAAAGATCCAAGCATCGCACGTCAAGATCGTGCAAACCGGCTTAATCCGTCTCTAGGTATTCCTGGTGTTTTAGGGAGTCTTATTACTTCTTTCTATGGCCAAGCATTTGCAAAAAATCCAGATACTCATAGTTTAAATGATTCGAACTTTACATTTGATAAGAATGGTAATATCCAGAGTGTTGATGGCAGCAAAGGTGTTTATAACCAGAATATCGAATCATTCTCATCTTTCTCAGGCATGAATGGTCAGACAATTAAAGTAGATGCAAAGTATGCAAAAGAATTAGCTAAACGATTACAGGCAGCTATCGAAGACTTAAAAACAAAGAAACAAGCAATTGAACGATTCCCTCATGATCACAGCAAAATGGTTTATGACGTAAAATCTATTTGCGGGAAGAGGTTAGGAGAATTCAAGGATCTAGATCCAAGCGATGTTGATAAAGCTGTATTGTTTCACGCACCTTATGTGAAAGATGGGGCAGCATTTTATGACTCAGAAGAACAGTATCAAACTGAGGCTTCTTTTCATTATTTGATTAGAGATTTAGAGGATATTAGTGAGTTTATTGTTAAAATGGCTGAGGATTTAAAAGATAAGGATAATGAATTAGCAAGCTGGTTACGGTTGTAAGGGGGGATTTAAATTGCCATATGGAGTTAATATGGATGCAGATGAGTTTTACAGACGGTTACAACAGAATGAGGAATTAAAAAAAATTGTGGGCTCAAGTTTAAAAACTCATTGCCAGAATCTAAAAGAAGACACAAAAAACGCATCAGACTTTTCTTCAGCACAACAGGTTATAGCTGAAGTGTATGTTGCTTTACTCTCTTCATTTGAAGGTAAAGCTAAAGAAGCATTAGTCCAAAGGCTTAATGAAAATGCGACTATGCTGACAAATGCTACAGAGAACAGAAGTGCTTTTCTGAGGAGTATAAGGACTAAATAATTAAAACAACCTCTTCACTTTAGATGTGAGGGGGTCTTTTTAACTTATGATGTAGCAAAATTCGCAGACGTCTGCGAAAATGCTCAGTTATTCAATCTCTCTTCTAATTCATGAATACGTCTTTCTAAACTAGAGAATTTCTTATCGTTATAACTACGATCAAGTTCGATGTTCTTGTTGATCAATTTGAGCATCGACATAACTTCTGCAGGTTCATTTTCCTCTATATGGGAAACTGTATCCTTGATTTCCTTTACATCCTGTTTAACTTCAGCAATATCCTTTGAATATTTGTTTCTCCATCCCGTTCACCTCTCCTTACAGTATAAAAGCTATTTCAATGGTTTTGTTTAACGGTTTGTCGAATTCTCTTCTACAAACTCTACAACCTAAACCCCGCCTTTTAAGCGGGGGTATTTTTCGTCTCTGCCACGCAGCCAAAAAGGTGCATGATATTCGCACAGAACTTCTATAAGGAAAAGAGAGATCATTTGGAGAAAAGAAAAAGACGAGTAAACCCGGGGGGAGTGTACTCGCCGCTTCAATACGTGACGGGTGCTGGATGGCAGCTCGTCTGTTTCATTATAAAATAGGGAACGTATGTTTGTAAAGGCCTGCGCTGTTTTTTCTCATTCGGAGCGGATCAATTGTAAAGGAATGGCCAGCATGGTAGCATGTCCTGTAAAAAGAAGGAGTGTTCGTTATGGAGCCGTTAGAGTTAAACGGTGTAAGGCTGAAAATGTATGATTGTAAAGAAAGTGCGGGCAAAAACGGCCGTATGATTTCATTCGTATTGAAGGTGACCTCTGAAACGTATCATGATATTGCCGTCCTTTTGTATGAAAAAACATTTGACATCAAGGCGCCCGAGCGTGGGCTTGAATTCCGCGGTAAAATAACCAACTACTATACATCCGTCACAAATCTTTACAATAAAGATGAGACCAGTGATTTTTTTGTAGAAATGACCGAGATCTGAATTCATTTGAAAAAGCTGCCGGGCGGCAGCTTTTGTGCGGGATATGTAAATGGTTCGGATTGTTCGGGGGGTTTAATAGGAGTCTCTGATGATTTTATAATTCTTATGGTTGACGACAGTGAGGGAATCTAATTCAAGGTCACGATAATTATCCATGATGGTTACATCAACGATGACGGAGTTTTCATTTACTTTTTCAACAATACCGGTTAATCCGTTTTTAAATTCAATGACGTTTCCAACCTTAGCAATTTTCACGAGCTTCCTCTCCTTTATCATAAATCCTGTTTGAAAATATTTTGCAGTATTTTCTTTAAGAAGTAAAGCGATATGGGTATCAGCCCGCTCAATCATTGTCCCGGCGGGGGAAAGATGGTATATTGTTTTTCGGGAAAAAGCCGAGAAAAGGAGGCTGTATTCGTTGCTGCCTGAGGAAATTTCAGAACGTATCAACCAAATGCGCATCGGTGAAATCAAAGAATTCAGGGTGCAGAAAGAACATTTTCTTGCATTTCGAGCAGTTTTGTCGAAGCAGGAAGATTTTAAGCATTTCCGCGGTATTGCCCAGCAGGGCGGAGATGTTATCTTCCAGTATTTAGAACAGCCAAGAAGCTGACGGCTCCTCGCACTTGAGGAGTCTTTTTTTGTTTTCGCTGCTTATTTCATCTGGCTGTAACAGATGTAAACAAAATGTAAAATCCCTCCGATGGATACTTTTACTGCTATTTGGTTAATGTTGTGAAAATGACGGCTGTTTTCCTGCCAATAACAAGGCTGTTAACAAACTTCTTCCATCATAAAAGCTGATTGGGAGCATTGGAAAATCTTTAACCGTGAATTTGCGTACAGCTCTTGTTAAGGTAGTGAAGTATTTAAGGAGGAAATCGTATGACGACAAAATTTGCTGCCTTGGCTGTCTTTTTTCTATGTTTTATGCCTGCATCAAAAATTGAACATACAGAAGCTCTGTTTACTTTTGCGAAGAAGCCAAAGCAAGAACCCAGCACACTGGTTGCTGATTTAAATAAAAAAAGCCCGGTTCCGAAGCTCTCAGAAACGGATCATAAGCACTCTATCCAACCGATAAAGCTGTCATCTCACCAAGAGAAGAAAGCAAAACCGGACGAGACGGCTTATCAGCCGCCGAAAAAAACGTATTCCCGCGCTGACAGACAGCTCCTGTCACGTCTCGTTCACGCAGAAGCGAAAGGTGAATCTTATAAAGGGAAGGTTGCGGTAGCCAGCGTAGTGCTGAACCGTACTGAAAAAAACGGTTTCCCGGATACCATTCGGGGCGTGATCTATCAAAGGAATGCATTTGAACCGGTAGCAAACGGAAGCATTAATCAAAAGCCGGATAAGGATTCCATCGCCGCCGCAAATGAGGCGCTAGACCATCCGGGCAGAGAAACGAACGCGTTGTTTTTCTACAATCCGAAAACGGCATCTGACCACTGGATCCGTTCCCGAAAAATTATCGAACGGATCGGCAGACACGTATTTGCGATGTAAGCATAGCGGGATCAAAAATATCCCCGCTATGCTTTTTTCAATTTTGAGAAATCGAAAATATTTTCAGAACTTGTCTCATATGATGATGGAAGAACGTGAGACAAGGAGAGACACCATGAATCGATTTGTGAAAGGGATCATTCTTTTATCCATCGCCGCCTTTTTCGCGGAATGTCTGGAATTTGTCGTGAATATGATACTGGCGCGGGAGCTTGGCGAGCATGGGATGGGGCTTTACATGAGCATTCTGCCCACCATTTTTTTAATTATCGTGATCGCCAGTCTGGAGCTTCCGATCTCTATTTCAAAATTCATCGCGGAATCCAATCAGAAGCTGCATGAAAGCATGCTTCGGCATGCCTTCAGAATGACCGCCGTTTTTACCGCGTTTTCAACCGCGGCCGCAAGCATCGCGCTGCCGTTCATTCCTGTATTCGATACGTATCACCCGTTTATTAAAGGGATTGTCATCGGGCTGATTCCAGTCGTCGCTTTTACATCCATCGCCAGAGGTTATTTTATGGGTGTGCAGCAAATGGGGAAAATCGCGGTTGCGAATGTCTTGAAAAAAATCATTCAAGTGCTTTGTCTGTTTATCTTTTTTCAATGGTACTCTTTTGAAATTGATATGGCCGTGCTTATTTCGTTATTTGTGCTGGTCGCAAGCGATGTTGTGGTGTTCGTTTACTTGTATACGCAGTTTATTTTGGCGCGGAGGGCGCTTTCCGGCCATCAGCACATTCATCTTCGCGGGAAAGACGTGCGGAAACGCCTCCTGGCCGTATCCATCCCGACAACGGGACTTCGTATATTTCATGCGGTGACAAACGCAATTGAACCCTTCTTGGTTAAAGGAGCGCTGCTGGCGTCCGGGGCAGCCGGGACCGCCGCGATTGATCAATACGGAATGCTTGCCGGTGTAGCGATGACAATCGGTTCGTTTCCCGCATTTATCGCCCATTCGCTGATGGTCGTCATGATTCCCAGCATTTCAGAAGCGTATGCGCTGTCCCAATATGATATTGTGCTGAAACGGCTGAGACAAGCGATTTTTATTACATTCGGCTACGGCATTCCGGCGGTCTGGGTCATGTTTCAGTTCGCGGGCCCGCTGACCCATTTGTTTTTTCAGTCTCCGGAAGCGCAGTATTATTTGCAGCTTTTGTGGCCGTTTTTTCTTTTTCATCTGTTTGTGATGCCGCTTCAGGCCTGTCTGATCGGCATCGGCCACGTGAAAACGGCGTTTTATCATAACGTATGGAGCAGCATTGTAGGTCTTTCAATGATGTATGTGCTCGGTTCTATGCCGGAATTGCAAATGCTCGGCATTATACTCGGTATGAATACCGGCATGATTCTTCTGACAAGTTTACATTACGTGACGATCTGCAAAGACCTCGGTGTCTCCGTGTTTTTGACGGGCGGCGGAAGAACAGCTCCCCGGATCGAAAGCTGAAAAGGCTGATACATTTCAATAAGGAAGGGCAAGCTATCCGAAACGCGTGAAAGGAAGATCATATGCATAAAAACCGTCTAATTGTATGTGCAGTCCTTTTGATAGCTGCCGCCGTCTGGATGCCTGAAGCAAAAGCCTCATCAGAAAAACAGGCAGTTCCCGCCGTGTTTCTGATGAAGACGATTGAAGGAGACGAAATATCGATTCCGAATAAAGGGCAGAAAACGATTTTGCATTTTTGGACATCGTGGTGTCCGCCGTGCAAAAAAGAACTGCCGCAATTCCAAACCTATTTTGAACAGCATCAGTCCGATGATGTAAGCCTTGTAACGGTAAATTTGATGAATGCCGAGCAAAATAAAAATACCGTTCAAAACTTTGTCACTCAGCACCATCTCACATTCCCGATTGTTCTTGACACGAAAGGCGAGCTTATGGAGGAATACGATGTCATGACGATTCCCACGTCATTTCTGCTGAATGAAAAAGGAGAAATCGAAAAAAAGATCGTCGGTCCGATGACCGTCTCACAATTAAAAGAATGGTCAGAGAAATAAAAAGGTGCGGGAGGAATTCCTCCCGCACCTTTTTTGCATATAATGAACAGCTGAAGAAACGCTAATGATAATTATTATCAAAAAGAAATTAAAACAATTATAATTGAAATCTTCCGCCGGCATGCTATAATAAAGAAAACACTGCGATAACACTGTGAAAATGCTGCCTGTCAGGCGGCTGTTTTACTTTTATCGGGGAATTGAAGATGATTTGCGTTCTCAATTAGAGAGGAGAATTCATAATGAATGAACAAGTGATGACACAAACCCATTCACAACAGCAGATACAAGAAGAGCGGGCCGGAAAAAGGTGGCTCCAGCATGCAGAACTCATTGCGGCGCTCGTATCCGGCGTCCTTATTCTTGCGGCCTGGTTTTTTACCGAAACAAAAGGCCTGTCCGTCACTTTGTATATCCTTGCCTTCCTGATCGGGGGATTTGCAAAAGCAAAAGAGGGAATTGAGGATACCATTGAGACGAAGGCGTTAAATGTGGAACTGCTGATGATATTTGCGGCTGTCGGCTCCGCCCTGATCGGTTATTGGGCGGAAGGCGCAGTTCTTATCTTTATTTTTTCGTTAAGCGGCGCGCTCGAAACATATACGATGAATAAAAGCAGCCGTGATTTAACATCCTTGATGAAACTGGAACCGGAGGAAGCGACCCTGCTTGCGGACGGACGGGAAAAGCGGGTGCCGGCTGCTGAACTTAAGATCGGTGACATGATCGTCATTAAGCCGGGCGAACGCGTAGCGGCAGACGGGATTATTGAGTCTGGCGTGACGAGCCTCGATGAATCGGCGCTGACGGGTGAAGCGATGCCGGCGGAAAAAACAGCAGGAGATTCTGTGTTTACAGGAACGGTAAACGGAAACGGCTCCTTAACGGTCCGTGTGACGAAAACAAATGAACAGTCTTTATTCAGAAAAATCATCCGGCTGGTGGAATCAGCCCAAAACAGCGTGTCACCGGCTCAGGCATTTATTGAGCGATTCGAAAGTGTCTATGTCAAAGGCGTGCTGTTAGCCGTGGCTGTGCTTTTATTCGTTCCTCATTTCGCTTTAGGCTGGAGCTGGAGTGAAACCTTTTACCGGGCGATGGTGTTTATGGTGGTCGCCTCCCCGTGCGCGCTTGTTGCTTCTATTATGCCCGCTGCGCTTTCCCTTATCTCAAATGGGGCCCGCAACGGATTATTGGTTAAAGGAAGTGTGTTTTTAGAGCAGCTGGGAAGCGTACGGATGATCGCATTTGACAAAACCGGCACGGTCACAAAGGGACAGCCGGCAGTCGCGGCATTTCAAGCAGCGGAAAATGTGAGTGAAGATGAGATCATGCAGGCGGTGTATGCGATAGAAAAGCAATCAAGCCACCCGCTTGCAAAAGCGATAGCTGAATTTGCCGAAAGCCGGGGCGCCGCGCCCGCAGGCCATCTATCGATTGACGAGACGTCCGGATTCGGTGTTCAGGCTGAAATAGAAGGCGTCAAATGGATGGTCGGAAAAGCGGGATTTGCAGGTGAACATGCGGCAGATGCTTTTTTGCAGACATCGGGAAAAGAATTAAAGGATAAAGGCTTTACACTGGTCTTTGTTAAAAAAGATGACCGGATTGCAGGCTGCTTCGCCTTAAAGGATCAAATCCGCCCTGAAGCCAAAGCCGTGATGGCTGAGCTTGAATCACTGGGCATTCAAACAGCCATGCTCACCGGTGATCAGTCTGAAACTGCGGCTGCCATCGCGAAAGAGGCGGGCATGACGACGGTTGTTGCCGATTGTCTGCCGGACCAAAAGGCAAAAGAAGTGAAGAAGCTGAAAGAAACGTACGGCACAATCGCCATGGTCGGAGACGGCATTAATGACGCGCCCGCTCTGAAAACCGCTGACGTCGGTATTGCGATGGGCGGGGGCACGGACGTGGCTCTAGAAACGGCTGACTTAGTCCTTATGAAAAATGATCTTCACAAGCTTGTGAAAATGTGCAGACTCTCAAGGAAAATGAACCGGATTATTAAGCAGAACATTGTTTTCTCGCTCTCAGTCATCTGCCTTTTGATCTGCGCTAACTTTCTGCAGGTGATGGAACTGCCGTTTGGCGTAATCGGGCATGAGGGGAGCACGATTCTGGTCATACTGAACGGACTGAGATTATTAAAATAAACATGACAGCCGCACATCACGGGCGGCTGTTTTTTTTAATGTTCGTTCACAGCATAAACGCCGGAAAACTGATAGAATGAATAAAGAGTCACTTTGGTAAGGAGGAAAAGCAAAAAATGAACAGATTAGAACGTGTTTCATCTTGGCTGAAAAAAGAAGGACATGATGCGGCGTTTATACATACAAAGGAAAACGTATTTTATTTAACTGATTTTTACACGGATCCGCATGAGCGGTTAATGGGATTGTTCCTGTTTCAGGAACAGGAGCCGTTTTTCGTTTGTCCGGGAATGGAAGCCGGACAAGCCCGCAGCGCCGGATGGGAGCATGGTATTATCGGCTACGGCGATCACGAAGATCCGTGGGAGCTGATCAAAGCCGAGCTCACAAAACGAAATGTGCCGCTTGATTCCATCGCGGTTGAAAAGGATTCGATCTCTCTTTCCCGCTCAGAACAGCTCAAACAAGCTTCAGGGGGCGCGGCATTTGTTTCGGCAGAAGAAACGCTCAACCAATTCCGTCTCGTGAAAGATGAGAAGGAAATCAGCATTCTCAGGGAAGCGGCAAAACTCGCGGATTACGGAGTTGAAGTCGGTGTCGCGGCGCTTAAAGAGGGTGTGAGTGAAACCGAAGTACTCGCGCAGATTGAGTTTGAGCTGAAGAAAAAAGGTGTGCAGGGCATGTCATTTTCAACGATGGTGCTGTTCGGGGAAAAATCAGGCCAGCCCCATGGGAATCCGGGTGCAGACCGGTTGAAAAAAGGGGATTTTGTTCTGTTTGATCTGGGCGTTATTCTTGACGGCTACTGTTCAGACATTACGAGAACATTCGCATACCAATCAATCAGCCCGAAACAGGAAGAGATTTACGAAACGGTGCTTAAAGCTGAACAGGCGGCGCTTCAATTAAGCAAACCCGGCGTCAGAATCGGCGATCTTGATTTAAAAGCCCGCGGCATTATTGAAAAAGCCGGATACGGAGACTATTTCCCGCACCGCCTCGGCCACGGACTCGGGATTTCGGTTCACGAATATCCATCAATGAGCAGCGCGAACGACACACTCCTCAAAGAAGGCATGGTGTACACGATAGAACCGGGGATTTACGTGCCGGATGTCGGCGGCGTGCGCATAGAAGACGATGTGTTTGTCACAAAAGACGGCGCCGAAGCATTAACGCAGTATCCGAAAGAATTAACGATTCTGAAATAGAAAGCTTTGTGATAAAAAAGGACGGTTCTGGAACGCAGCGTCCTTTTTTATCACCTTTTAAATGAAAAAATCATCAAAATGCTGAAATGGTTTGATGTCATGCTTTTCATTCAGGGGCCGCAGGGCAAGGTAACTGCCGCCGAGTATGGCCAGACACAAACCGATTAAGCAAAGAATCCCCATCGCTGTTCTTCTCCTTTCAAACGAATAGGATGTATCTGTTTCTAGCTTACTGTATGAAACGCATTCCAGATCAAGGGAAAAAAAGAAAGGGGGGACGCCATGGCTACGATCAGAGACATTGCCGGCGCTGCCGGGGTTTCCGTTACAACGGTATCAAGAGTTTTAAACGATCATCCTTATGTAAGTAAGGACAAAAGAGAAAGAGTGAAAAAAGCGATGCAATCGCTCGGATACACGCGCAACATTCATGCTGTTCATTTATCCAAAGGTTTTTCCGATATGATCGGCGTTGTGCTTCCGTCGGTGAACCTTCCGTATTTTGCAGACCTTGTTGCGGGTATTGCCGAGGCTGCCGAAGCGTCAGGCGTGCATCTTTGTTTATACCAGACAGATTATGAGCAGCAAAAAGAACGTTTTGCCTTATCACAATTACAGGAGCGCCAAGTGGACGGCCTGATTATCTGCTCCAAAGCAATTCCTGATGAGCATCTGCTTGCCGTGAAAGAACCGCTCATCCTCTGCCAGTACACTGATGCGGCGGGGCTTTCCTCCATCAGTAATCCGCATCGGGAAGCATTTCGGCACGGTCTGGATTATCTGATAGAAAAGGGACACCGGAAAATAGCGATCAGCCTGGCCAGAAAAAAGGGAAAAAACAGTCAAGTCCGCATCGCCGCATACAAAGAGGCGCTGAAGAAGATCGGGCAGCCTTACAGGGAAGAGCTGGTTGTGGAAAAGGTGCTGACGCTGCTTGACGGGAAAGCCCTTTTTCATAGATGGAAGAGCTGGGATGACAAACCGACTGCGCTGTTTGCGGCGAATGATCAAGTATCCGCAGGTCTTTACCTTGAAGCCAAGGCAAACGGGACGCGCATCCCGGAAGAGCTTGCGATTTTGAGCATCGACAATCATGATATCAGCAAGATGTTAGGTATTTCCACAATAGATATACAAACGAAAGAAATGGGAAAGCAGGCTTTTCACATGCTTGAGAACCGGATCAGCGGCGGGCCTCCGGGAAGGAAAGTTCTTGATTACCGCCTTATTGAACGATCAACCGTCTAAAAAAAGAATTGACGCGCTTTCCGTTCGTTTTGTACGATATGAGGTATTGAATGACAAAGGAGCTGAGGATCATGAAGGGGTCCTTTACAGTTGAAAAGGTATTAAATAACAATGTGCTCATCGCAACACATGATAGATACAGTGAGGTCGTCTTAATCGGAAAAGGGATCGGCTTTGGAAAAAAACAAGCGGATGTCATTGAAGATAAAGGGTATGACAAGATGTTCATCTTAAAGGATGAAAAAGAACAAAAACAATTTAAAAAGCTCCTCGGTTATGTGGACGAGACACTTGTCGACATCTCCAATGACGTCATTTATCATATCAAGAAGCGGACAAGCCAACCGTTAAATGAGCATATCCATATTGCGCTGACTGACCATATCGCCTTTGCGGTAAAGCGGCTGCAGCAGGGGTTTGACATTAAAAACCCGTTTCTCATGGAAACCGAAACGCTTTATCCGGAAGAATTCCAAATTGCCCGTGAAGTCGTCGGCATGATTAATGAAAAGACGGGAATCTGCCTTCCTGAAGGAGAGATCGGCTTTATCGCTCTGCATATCCATTCCGCCCTGACGAATCGGCCCCTTTCAGAGGTCAATCAGCATTCACAGCTGATGTCCCGCCTCGTTCAGGTGATTGAGGAATCTTTCCAGATGAAAGTGAATAAAGAAAGCGTCCACTATTTGCGGCTGATCCGGCATATCAGATTTACCATAGACAGGATTAATCGGGAAGAGCAGACAAAAGAACCAGAAAAGTTAATGTTATTATTGAAAAATGAATACCCGCTATGCTACAATACTGCTTGGAAACTGATAAAAATCTTGCAGCAAATACTGAAAAAACCAGTTCATGAGGCGGAAGCGGTTTATCTCACGCTTCATTTGTACCGATTAACCAATAAAATTTCATAATTTCAGTTGAAACCTTAAAAACGTGTCACTGATTCGATCAGGCATGAGTGATTGAGGGTAAAAAACGGGAAGAACGATCCCGTTATTTTGCACACCCTTTTTACTCATGCCTTTTTTGTTGTGTAAAAGGGCAAATGTAAACGGTTAAACTGAAGACTTGCGCCAGTGAATTCGTTGTCATGAATTTTCGCTGTAAGGTCACACTAGCTAACAGAGGAGGTACATCTTTTATGTTTAAAGCATTATTCGGCGTTCTCCAGAAAATCGGCCGTGCTCTTATGCTTCCGGTTGCGATTTTACCGGCTGCGGGGATCTTGCTTGCGTTAGGGAATGCCATGCAGAACAAAGATATGATTCAAGTCATGCATTTCTTAAGCAATGATAACGTTCAGCTTGTGGCGAACGTCATGGAAAGCGCCGGCCAAATCGTATTTGACAACCTGCCGCTTCTTTTTGCAGTAGGGGTTGCGATCGGTCTTGCCAACGGAGACGGTGTTGCCGGAATCGCGGCCATTATCGGATACCTGGTCATGAACGTATCCATGAGCGCCGTGCTTATGGCGAACGGCAGTATTCCGTCTGACAAAATTGAACGGGCAAAGTTTTTTGCGGAAAACCATCCGGCCTATATTAACATGCTGGGGATACCCACTTTGGCGACGGGCGTGTTCGGCGGTATTATCGTCGGGGTTCTGGCCGCGTTATTGTTCAACAAGTTTTATAAAATTGAACTTCCGCAGTACCTCGGATTCTTTGCGGGTAAGCGGTTCGTCCCGATTATCACATCAATTTCCGCATTAATTCTCGGACTTATTATGTTAGTGATCTGGCCTCCGATCCAGCACGGTCTGAATTCCTTCTCCACGGGTCTTGTGGAAGCGAATCCAACCTTGGCGGCCTTTATTTTCGGGATGATTGAGCGGTCGTTGATTCCGTTCGGTCTTCATCACATTTTCTACTCGCCGTTCTGGTATGAATTTTTCAGCTATAAAGATGCGGCCGGAGACATCATCCGCGGAGATCAGCGGATTTTCATGGCTCAGATCAAAGACGGCGTACAGCTGACGGCGGGAACATTTATGACGGGGAAATATCCGTTTATGATGTTCGGTCTTCCGGCGGCAGCGCTTGCAATCTATCATGAAGCGAAGCCTGAAAAGAAAAAACTTGTAGCCGGAATCATGGGTTCTGCCGCTCTGACAAGTTTCTTAACGGGAATTACCGAGCCGCTTGAATTCTCATTCTTATTTGTGGCTCCTATCCTGTTTGCGATTCATTGCGTATTCGCGGGACTTTCCTTTATGGTTATGCAGCTGCTGCATGTAAAAATCGGTATGACGTTCTCAGGCGGTCTGATTGACTACTTCCTGTTCGGAATTCTGCCTAACCGGACGGCTTGGTGGCTTGTCATTCCGGTCGGCTTAGGACTAGCACTCATTTACTACTTCGGTTTCCGGTTTGCGATCAGAAAGTTCAATCTGAAAACGCCGGGCCGTGAAGAAGAGGCTGCGGATGAAGGTGCGGGCGCCTCAGGCGAAGCCGGCGACCTTCCTTATGAAATCCTGCAGGCAATGGGTGACCAGGAAAACATTAAGCACCTTGACGCTTGTATCACGAGACTCCGCGTTACGGTCAACGACCAGAAGAAAGTGGATAAGACTCGTTTGAAACAGCTTGGCGCCTCAGGCGTTCTTGAAGTCGGAAACAACATTCAGGCCATTTTCGGCCCGCGTTCTGACGGTTTAAAAACACAGATGCAGGATATTATCGCCGGACGCACGCCGCGACCTGAACCGAAAGTATCCGCGCAAGAAGAAGTCAGCCAGCAGGTTGAAGAGGTTATCGCAGATCCGCTCCGAAACGAGCAGGGTGAAGAAGTGTTCGCTTCTCCGATCACCGGCGAAATCCATCCGATTACCGATGTGCCTGACCAGGTGTTCTCAGGAAAAATGATGGGTGACGGTTTTGCGATTCTTCCTGAAGAAGGAATCGTCGTATCGCCTGTCCGCGGAAAAGTGCTGAATGTTTTCCCGACAAAACATGCGATCGGTCTTCAGTCTGACGGCGGAAGAGAGATCCTGATTCATTTCGGAATCGACACAGTCAGCCTGAAAGGCGAAGGATTCACTTCTTTTGTTTCAGAGGGTGACCGGGTTGAACCGGGGCAAAAGCTGCTTGAAGTTGATCTTGAAGCGGTTAAACCTCATGTTCCTTCATTAATGACACCGATTGTCTTTACAAATCTTGCCGAGGGTGAAGCGATTTCCCTTTCGGCCGAAGGTACCGTAAAACGGGAACAAAAAGATATTGTGAAAATCGGAAAATAAGCATATAAATACGCCGTGCTTGTCAGATGACAAGTACGGCTGTATGATATAATATTGTGTAGTAAAATAGCTTTAATTTAAAGGAGAATGATAATCATGGCACAAAAAACATTTAAAGTAACAGCAGATTCCGGAATCCACGCTCGTCCTGCGACAGTTCTTGTACAGACTGCAAGCAAATACGATGCTGACGTAAACTTAGAATATAACGGCAAAACAGTAAACCTTAAGTCAATCATGGGCGTTATGTCTCTAGGTATCGCTAAAGGCGCTGAAATCACAATTTCCGCTTCAGGCGCTGACGAAAACGATGCTCTTAACGCTTTAGAAGAAACAATGAAAAGCGAAGGACTCGGCGAGTAATGCAAGAATTAAAAGGAATAGGCGCTTCAGCCGGAATTGCGATTGCGAAAGCATACCGGCTTGAAGAGCCGGACTTAACGGTTGAAAAGAAAAACATTGCTGATGCTGCGGCTGAAGTAAGCCGTTTTGATGAAGCGATTGTACGTTCTAAAGAAGAGCTTGAAAAAATTAAAGAGCATGCTTTAAAAGAACTGGGACAAGACAAAGCTGACATTTTCTCCGCGCACCTTTTAGTTCTGAGTGATCCTGAGCTGTTGAACCCGGTAAAGGAGAAAATCAGCACAGATTCAGTCAATGCTGAATTCGCTTTGAAAGAAACAGCTTCCATGTTCGTTACTATGTTTGAATCAATGGATAACGAATACATGAAAGAGCGTGCGGCGGATATCCGTGACGTAACAAAACGTGTGACGGGGCACCTGCTGGGCGTGGAAATTCCGAACCCGAGCATGATCTCAGAAGAGGTTGTTATCGTGGCTGAAGATTTGACACCGTCTGATACGGCGCAATTAAACCGCCAGTTTGTAAAAGGTTTTACAACTGATATCGGCGGACGCACTTCACACTCCGCGATCATGGCCCGTTCGCTTGAAATTCCGGCTGTTGTCGGCACAAAAGCGGCTACAGGGACAATTGAAAACGGTGTTACGGTAATCGTAGACGGCATCGATGGTGATGTGATCATCGATCCTTCCAGTGAAACGTTAAAGAAATATGAAGAAAAGCACAGTGCTTACCTGGCGCAAAAAGCTGAGTGGGCGAAGCTCGTCAATGAACCGACTGTTTCAAAAGACGGCCATCATGTAGAGCTTGCCGCAAACATCGGCACACCTGACGATGTAAAAGGCGTTCTTGAAAACGGAGGAGAAGCTGTAGGGCTTTACCGTACGGAATTCCTTTACATGGGACGCGACCAGCTTCCGACAGAAGACGAGCAGTTTGACGCTTATAAAACGGTTCTTGAGCGTATGGAAGGAAAATCAGTTGTCGTGCGGACATTGGATATCGGCGGCGACAAAGAGCTTCCTTACCTGCAGCTCCCTAAAGAAATGAACCCGTTCTTAGGCTACAGAGCCATCCGTCTTTGCCTTGAAGAGCAAGAAATCTTCAGAACTCAGCTTCGAGCGCTGCTTCGTGCAAGTACATACGGAAACTTAAAAATCATGTTCCCGATGATTGCGACAGTAAACGAGTTTAAACAGGCGAAAGCGATTCTTCTCGAAGAAAAAGAAAAACTCGTCGAAGCCGGCGTAGCGGTTTCTGACGATATTGAAGTCGGTATGATGGTAGAGATTCCGTCTACAGCCGTTATCGCAGATCAGTTTGCTACAGAAGTTGACTTCTTCAGTATCGGAACAAATGACTTGATCCAATACACGATGGCTGCTGACCGTATGAACGAGCGCGTAGCTTATCTGTATCAGCCATACAATCCGGCGATTCTCCGTCTGATCACCCTTGTTATTGAAGCCGCTCACAAAGAGGGCAAATGGGTCGGCATGTGCGGAGAAATGGCGGGAGACGAAATTGCGATTCCGATTCTTCTCGGCTTAGGCTTAGATGAGTTCTCAATGAGCGCTACATCCATCCTTCCGGCAAGAACGCAGATCAGCAAGCTTTCTAAAAAAGAAGCTGAATCATTCAAAGAAACAATCTTGTCTATGAGTACGACAGAAGAGGTTGTCGCATTCGTTAAAGAAACATTCAATAAGTAATACAACAGCCAGACGGTGTAAGCCGTCTGGTTTTTTTCATATTCGGAAAAAAGGGGGGAACAATAACGATCAACAGGAGGGATTATCATGACAAAATCATTTGCAGCGGGGGATACGGTCTATGTGATTTACCGCAATCCGCATGCCGCCAATGTTGCCCATATTAAAGAGGCGGAGATCGTCCATCACCCGTATCATGAGGGAGAACTGTCTCTGTTTTTATACGAAACCTATCATCCGCTGGCCGAAGATGACGCGGTCTTTTCGACATATGAGGAAGCGGAAGCGCTTTACAGCGAGCTTTTTGAAGAAGACTGGTACCATTGATCAAAGGAAATGTTTACAACGCATATTCACTCTCTTTTAAACGGAAAGTAACAACATGAGAAAATGTAAAAAGGGAGTGTCAGTTCATGCTGAAGCCGTTTGTGCCCCAGCTTGTTTATATAGAACCGAGAGCGCTCGAATACCCGTTAGGACAAGAGCTGAAGAATAAGTTTGAAAACATGGGGCTTGAGATCAGAGAAACAACATCGCATAATCAAGTCCGGAATATTCCGGGGAAAAATCACTTGCAGCAATACCGGAACGCGAAATCAACATTGGTAATCGGCGTCCGGAAAACACTGAAATTCGATTCTTCAAAGCCGTCCGCCGAATATGCCATTCCATTTGCGACAGGCTGTATGGGGCATTGCCACTATTGCTACCTGCAGACGACGATGGGATCAAAGCCTTACATCCGGACATATGTCAATGTGGAAGAGATTCTGGATCAGGCTGATGAGTATATGAAAGAACGGGCGCCGGAATTTACAAGATTTGAAGCCTCTTGTACGTCTGATATTGTAGGAATCGATCATCTGACACATACATTAAAAAGAGCCATTGAACATTTCGGACAAAGCGAATTGGGACAGCTCAGATTCGTGACTAAATTTCACCACGTCGATCATTTGCTCGATGCAAAACATAACGGAAAGACTAGGTTCAGATTCAGCATCAATGCGGATTATGTCATTAAGAACTTTGAACCGGGAACTTCTCCGCTCGACAAACGGATCGAAGCCGCCGTCAAAGTCGCTAAAGCGGGCTATCCGCTCGGTTTCATCGTGGCGCCTATTTATATTCACGATGGCTGGGAGGAAGGCTATAAGGAGCTGTTTGAGAAACTGGATGCGGCGCTTGGTGAAGACGTTCGGCATGACATCACATTTGAACTGATCCAGCATCGTTTTACAAAACCGGCCAAACGGGTGATTGAGAAGAACTATCCGAAAACAAAGCTTGAGCTTGATGAAGAAAAGCGCAGGTACAAATGGGGACGCTATGGAATCGGCAAATATATATACCAAAAAGACGAAGAACATGCCTTAAGGGAAACACTCGAATCTTATATCGAAACCTATTTTCCGAAAGCAAAAATCGAATATTTTACGTAAGGCGGAGCTGTCGGCATGACGGCTCTTTTTTTTGCTGCGCCAAATGACGGAAATGTTTGATATTTATTTCAAGATTTATTCATTTTCTTGGCCGAAAGACCGATATAACTCTCAGGAGGGGATGGTTATGTTTAAAAAAATGCATATCAAAATTGCTGTGTTTGTCTCGGCAATGCTTATTGTAACGGTTGTTTTTTTAACGGTTTCTTCATATTTGACATTAAAGCCGATGATGACGGAGGAAGCAAAACGTACGACAGAGAATGTCACCAATTCACTCGGTCAGAACATTGAGCTTCAGCTGAAAAATGATGAGACCGTATTAATGAGATTAGCAGACGGTGAATTGTCCCGGTCTTTTCTATCAGATGGGAAGAAAGAAACCGCGCGGCTTTTTAACGATGAGTTAAAACAGATCGGACAGAATGACAAATATGTCGCGCTTGCGTACGTCGGAACCGCAAACAAACAAATGTTTACATATCCAAAGGCCGATTTTGCCAAAGACTATGATCCGACAAATCGAACGTGGTATAAGATGGCGGCTGAAAAACCCGATAAGGTTGTCTGGACTGACCCTTATAAAGATGCAGTGACGGGAGACATGATCGTGACGGCGTCAAAAGCCATTCAAAACAGCGGAACCGTCGTCGGAGTGGCGAGCTTAGATTTGAAGCTGTCCTCCATTCAGAGCATGGTCAACGAGCAAAAGGTTCCGTATAAAGGATTTGCGTTTTTGGCGGATGAAAACGGCTCTCTTCTGGCCCATCCGGCAAAACAGGGAAAAAATATTTCGGAAGATCAGACGTTAAAAGACATCACTGCGGACAAAGAAGGCATCAAAGAGCTGCAGGGGAACATGGTCGTCTACCAAACGGTAAAAGAAACAGGGTGGAAAGTCGGAACGCAGTTTGAAAAAGATCAGCTGATGGGAGTAGCCGACAAAATGAACACGGTGAGCATTTTTATGTCACTGATCGCCCTTGTGATTACGATCGGACTCAGCTATTTCCTCGCAAAAACGATAACCGGGCCGATTCAGCAGCTGATCGCAAAAACAAATTCAGTCTCAGCGGGAGATTTAACCGTCCGCGCCCAGACGAAATCAAAAGATGAAGTAGGCGAGTTAACAAAAGACTTTAACCAAATGGTTGAAAATATGAAAGAGATGGTCGAACAGGTCAAGGCCTCCTCAGAAAATGTGTCTGATACATCTGACCAGCTAACCGTCATTTCACAAGAAACAAATGAAACGAGCGGACAAATCGCAAAAGCGATAGAGGAAGTCGCCGCCGGAGCGACAGAGCAAGCGTCAGAGGTTGAGACGATCAACGAAAAATCAGAAAATCTCTCAGTCAAAATAAAAGGAATCGCAGATCGCGCAGGCAGCATAAAACAACTCTCAAAATCTTCAGAGGATGCCAGCTACAAAGGATTGGACGCGCTCGGGCAGCTGCTGATGAAGTCAAACGAAGCCAATTCAGAAACGAAAAAAGTAGAGGCAATGCTGAATGACCTGGAAGAACAAACGAAAAACATAGAAGAAGTCGTGACGGCAATATCCGCTATTTCAGACCAGACGAATCTCTTGGCGCTGAATGCGAGCATAGAAGCCGCAAGAGCGGGAGAAAGCGGACGGGGCTTTGCCGTCGTCGCGGAAGAAGTCCGCAAGCTTGCTGAACAATCAGCTCTTTCTTCCGGCCATATCAGTGAGACGGTCCGTCTGATTCAATCTGAGACAAAAGAAGCGTCACACGCGATGATTGAGGCAAGCAGAATGAATGATGAACAAAACAGCGCCATTCATGAAACGGGTGAGGTTCTCAATCTGATTACGACGGAAATGCAGTCTCTCGTTCAAGGTATAGATCATATTTACAATGACATTCAAAAAATGAGTGAAGAACAAGCCGCGATTCAAGAAGCGATTCAAAGCATCTCCGCCATTTCTCAAGAATCTGCGGCAGCGGCGGAAGAAGTGAATGCTTCTACTGATGAACAGCTCGTTACGCTTGAAAAAGTGAAGCAATCGACTGATATGTTAAAGAGCGCAAGCGAAGATCTGATCAGCGCCATTTCTAAATTCACCTTGTGACGCGGTCTCTATCAGCCTATAATATGGTAATATAGACATGAAAGAGTGATATATGAATCGCATCAGGGGAGGAAAGCGCAGTGAACAAAACGGTAGGATTTATCGGTTTGGGCGTCATGGGAAACAGTATGGCATCGCACATTTTAGAAGCGGGCTATCCTGTTTTAGTCTACACGCGTACGAAACACAAAGCGGAAGAGGTTCTGAATAAGGGAGCGGTCTGGCAGGAGACGGTCAAAGACCTTTCGGAAAAAGCAGACATCATTATTACCATGGTCGGCTATCCGAGTGATGTCGAGGAAATCTATCTCGGTGAAAGCGGCATTCTCCGTCATGCAAAAGAAGGGGCGTTTGTCATTGATATGACGACATCAAAACCATCTCTGGCGAAGAAAATAGCGGAGAAAGCCAAAGAAAAGTCCATTCACGCCCTGGATGCACCCGTTTCCGGCGGAGACATCGGCGCGAGGAACGGAACGCTTGCCATTATGGCCGGAGGAGAAAAAGAAGCGTTTGAAGCATGCCTGCCGCTTTTCTCCGTTATGGGGGAAAATATTCAGTATCAAGGGTTGGCTGGCAGCGGCCAGCATACGAAAATGTGCAATCAGATCGCGATTGCAGCGGGGATGGTCGGAGTGGCTGAAGCGATGGCTTACGCGGAAAAATCCGGTCTGAACCCGGAACAAGTGCTGAAAAGCATTACAACCGGAGCGGCTGGCAGCTGGTCATTGTCAAACCTCGCTCCCCGTATGCTGAAAGGCGATTTTGCGCCCGGATTTTACGTGAAACACTTTATTAAAGACATGGGCATTGCCCTTGAAGAAGCGGAGCTCATGGGAGAAGAAATGCCCGGATTGGCGCTGGCCAAATCATTGTACGACAAGCTTTCCGCGCAAGGTGAAGAAAACAGCGGAACTCAAAGCATTTATAAGCTTTGGGTGAAATAAAAAAGATTGCCCGAACGCGACTATTTTATGGATGCTGAGGAAGAGAAGGTTTACGGTATTGTTGGTAGTGTTTTATAAACAATGATCTGCAAATCTTGTATTCTTAGGGTCTTAATGAAGACAGGAACTTGGCAGGATAATGTATTAATGTGTATCCGTTTATAATATTCTACTGTTTGGAATCCCCCTCGTTTGTTTGATGCAGACTGTCTATTATAAATCAAAAGGGGGATTTCCGAATAATGATTAGGATTAATACAACTTTCCAAAAGTAGGATGTATAATGACTGATTCAACTATGAATTCGAGTAACCCAAATGTACATAGCAATTAATCGAGTTCGTATTCCCGCAATTAAAACCAAATAATTTGGCATCCGAAATTGAAACTCTACAGATTAGCCTTCGCAAAACTGAAAAATAAAAGAGGATGTATCGTAAAAAATCCAAGAGATTTACGAAAACATCCTCGATTCAGAGATTTCATCATTACATGATGTTTTTTGAGAATTCCAGATGAAATCAACGTTAAACCCATTTGTTAATAATATGAATTTTAATGCTGTACAGTAATATAGTGTTTCAGTACTCCTCTATGGGTTTGATTTCCCCAAGTCGTTGCCACCATTACATCATACTTGCCTGCTGGAATATTTTTCGTCAAAAAGCTTACTTTAAAACTGCGAATATTACGGCCATCAACAACTATATATTTGACTGAATCTCCTTTTTTATTTAAAAGATCAACTACAACACCCTCGTTTAGCTCATGATTAGACATAGTACCTGTTACGACAATAGAAGTAGCGTGTTTTGAGTAAGTATTAGCATCTGTTTGGAATTTAATTGCTCCTTTTGAAGTCATGGCTAACGCTTCTGAACTGTTTGAGAAAATCCCGAATGTCAATAGAGCAACTGTGAATAGTGTCATTACAATTTTTTCCAATTTAAACTTCCTCTCTCCATTCATTTAGAAACTCATTCAATATATTACTAAATTTTGAAAAAATATTCAACAGAAAATAGGTAAATTCTACTTTTTATTAAATAAAGTATTACTAAAGAAGCAAAGGCTAACAAAACCAATTTAATCATCACGTTTAAGATTTTACAAAAAAGCTCCCAGCACTTATATGCCGGGAGCTTCAAAATTTATAAATTTATAAAGTGTCAGGCCCTTCTTCGCCCGTACGGATGTTGATTGTATTGGGAACTTCGAAAATTAAGATTTTGCCGTCACCGGGTTCACGGATTTTGAGCACTTTTTGCGCCGTCTCAGTCACTTTTTCGACAGGCAAAAGATTGCCCGCAGGGGCAATCTTTTTTATTATTTATTTTCCGATGAATTGCTGTGTCCAGATGTTTCCTGATTCTACGTAACCGACACCGATTTGAGTGAACTCAGGATTCATGATGTTCTTTCTGTGTCCTTCACTGTTCATCCAAGCTTTAACGACGGCTTCAGGAGTCGGCTGTCCTTTGGCGATATTTTCACCGGCGGTTTTATAAGTGATTCCGAAAGACTTCATCATATCGAAAGGTGAGCCGTAAGTCGGACTTTGGTGATCGAAATAGTTTTTGTCTTTCATATCTTGTGATTTTGCGTGAGCTGATTTGCTTAATTTTTCATCAATCTGCAGAGGTTTTAAGCCTTGCTTTTGTCTCTCTGCATTTGTCAATTCAACGACTTTCTTTTCATACGCACTGACTGATGAAGGAGTTTTCTCGCTGCTGTTGTTTGTGTTATCTGTCTGCTTTGCATTGTCAGCCGTCTGGTTTTGATCGGCTTTCGGTTTTTCGGCAGCTGTCGGGGCCGTTTTTTCCGGTGTTTCTTTTTGAACGTCTTTAACTGTCATATCAGAATGCTTTGCGTGTTTTTGCAGCAGCTGAGTCAGTTCTTTCTCATTTTTAACGTTCAGCTTTTTCACGCTCGTTTTCATATGTAGTTTTTCAACAGCCTCTTGAAGAGTCAGATGCTGTACGGTGTTTCCTTTTTTCACAGTAACGACGTGCTGGCATGACAGCTCTTTTGCAGATGCCTGCTGAATGCCTCCGAATGTAATCAAACTGACTGCCGCGGCGGCAGATAAGAGAAATGCTTTTTTCATAAGTTTATAGCCTCCCAGAGAAGTTGTTTTTTTCTACATGAAAAATCTTATCACAGCTTTTTTGTCATAATGCAGGCAGCCATTTCCTTTGACAACAAACGTTTGTCATAATTGTAATTGAGCACAGAAAAATGGCTTTATATCAGTAAAAACGATCTGTATTTATTTTTTAAAATCCGTTACATCTCTTCAAATTATTTGAAGTGTTAGATATATTTTAAGATAATTTGATCTTGACAGTTTTTTTTACCCGTTTTCGCTGTAACAACTTTTACAAAAATGTTACAATTAAAATCTGTTTATGTAAATATATTCAATGATTTGAGAGGTGTAACAGAAAGTGGCTGAAGTCGCGCGCGAACCAAAGAAAAAAACGAAACGTTACAGAGCGCTGAGAATGAATCTCTATTTTTTGATTGTTTTTCTTCTCTTTACGGCACTGATTTTTAAACTCGGCATCGTCCAGATTGTCGAAGGGGATAAACACCGCCAGGATGCAGAGAAGGCAAATGCAAAAACCGCCTATTATCCGACACCGCGGGGAAAAATGTATGACAAGCGGAACAGGGTGGCGGTTGATAACCAGGCTGTGCCTGAAATTGTATACGTTTCTACCTCAAAAACCTCGGCAAAGGACAAATTGAAAACGGCAAAAAATCTCGCCGCACTGATTCATATTGATACTGAATTTATGAAGGATCGAAATATCATTGATTACTGGCTTGCGGCACATCCGAAGAAGGCGGAAAAGCTTATGAAGGATTCAGAAAACAGCCTGAAATCCCAAGAAGTGTACAAACGCCAGATTGAACGCGTTCCGAAGCAGGAGATTGATGCGATCAAACAAGATAAAAAAGAGCTGCAAATTGCGGCGATTTATACGCGTTTTTCAAGCGGCAACGCCTATCAGCCACAAGTCGTCAAATCAATGGACCCGAATAAGCTGAACGGAAACGGAAACAGCGGTTCATTGCTTGACGAGCATGAAAACAACAAGCAAAAACCAAAAAGCGATCTGACATATGAAGAAGTTTCCGTCGTATCCGAGCACCTGAAAGAGCTCCCCGGCATTGACGTGATCAATGACTGGACGCGAAAATATCCATACGACAAAACGCTGTACTCTCTGTTCGGCGGTGTGACGACACCGGAACAGGGATTGTTGGGCGAACGGAAAGATTACTATGTCACAAGAGGCTACTCACTGAATGACCGGGTGGGAAAAAGCTACATCGAATATCAGTATGAGGACTATTTAAACGCGCATAAAGAAAAAGTAGAGTATGTGGAAAACAGCAAAGGTGAGGTCGTCAGCCAAAAGCCCGTCGATGAAGGCAGCAGAGGCTACGATCTGCAACTCTCGCTCGATATGGAATTACAGTCGAAAGTCGAAAAAGTCATTGAAAAAGAGCTGAGAAGAAGCCGCGCCGCAGGCAACTATATGGTTGACAGAGGATTTGCCGTCATGATGGACCCGAACAACGGGGATATTCTCTCAATGGCGGGGAAACGCATCGATCTCGAAACAAATAAAACACAGGATTTTGCGATCGGAGCATTTACGACCCAATATGAGATGGGCTCTTCTGTTAAAGGAGCGACTGTTCTCGCGGGTTACCAAAGCGGCCTCCCGCATTATAAAACGTTTGTCGATGCACCGCTTGTATTTAAAGGCAAAACGAGAAAACAATCGTGGACACAAATGGGAGCCATTACTGAGCTGACCGCGCTGCAAAGAAGTTCAAACGTGTATATGTTTCATGTGGCCATGCATATCGCCGGCATTACCTACAGGCCGTACGGCACGCTGCCTGCCGGATTAGACGATATTAAAAAAATGCGCAACTACTACGCCCAATTCGGTTTGGGTGTGAAGACCGGGATTGATCTTCCGCAGGAATCAGCGGGCATGCAGTCAAATCCGCAAATGGTCGGGGGATTGCTGCTTGACTTTGCGATCGGACAGTTTGATACGTATACGCCGCTTCAAATGGCTCAATATATTTCAGCCATCGCAAACGGCGGGTATCGCGTCCAGCCGCGGATCGTCACAAGCATTCATGAACCGGACAGCAAAAATAAGATTGGAAAAGCGATTGAACAGCGGGATATTAAAATTTTGAACAAAGTAAATAACAGTCCGAGCGATTTTGACCAAGTTCATAAAGGAATGAAATTGGTCACAAGCTCACCTCAAGGAACGGCTTATTCAACATTCCAAGGTTCCGGCGCTGATGTTTCCGGAAAAACGGGAACCGCGGAGACGCACTATTACGGCACGAACAAAAACTGGTGGGGGAAGTACACGTATAACCTGACCTTTGTCGGCTATTATCCGTCAGAGCATCCAAGAGTGGCATTCAGCGTCGTCGTTCCGTCTGTTGGAAATGATAAAGATCATGTAAGCAAAAACATTGCTAAGGGAGCAATTGACGCTTACAAAGAACTTGAAAAGAAATACAATAAAAAATAACAAATGAAAGGGCGGCCGAACATCTCGTGCGCCCTTTCTTTCATTCAGGAAAATTGACGTTCACAATAAGAATAGAAGGAGAATGCTTATTTTTTAGCGAATCAATCTAGTGGAATTTCTTTTTATATCAGTCCGTGTCCAGCCTGCAGTGCGAGTATAATGCAAAGGAGGGATTCTGTGGAACAGGATACTCAGCATGTCAAACAGTTTCAATCGAAAACCGATCTTCATGCCGTTTTGACGTCTAACGGGCGTATTATGTATATTTCTGCAAACTGCAAATCGTATTTCAGTTATTCTCAGGAAGAGATGATCGGGTCATTTCTCAAAACGTTCCTGCATGAAGAAGATCAATTTTTGGTTGAAAGTTACTTCTATAATGAGCATCATTTGATGCCTTGCACCTTTCGTCTTATTAAAAAAGATCATACCATCGTATGGCTTGAAGCGGGTGTGGAAATTGTCACACCGCAAATGGAGGGGACGGATCGGGAAATCATCCTCAAAATCAAGGTGCTTGAGGAGAAGACGCCCCGCCGGCCTTATATGTATGAACAAAAGAAGCAAAAGGCAGAACAACAGTCTGAAGATGCGGCTGGAAACGGCGAATTCGAGCGTCTTGTCGAAATGCTGCCGAATCCTTTATATGTCAGCATCAACGGCACAATCGCCTACGCCAACAACGCGATGCTTGCCATGCTGGGAGCCGAAAGCAAAGACGAGGTAATCGGCAGGCGCTCTTATGAGTTTATTGAAGAAGAGTATCACGACATTGTGAAAAACCGAATTGTGCGGATGCAAAAAGGAATGGAAGTCGGAATGATCGAACAGACGTGGAGAAGGCTCGACGGCACGCCCGTTCATTTAGAAGTGAAGGCGGCACCGACGACATATAAAAATCAGCGGGCGGAATTGCTGCTTCTGATTGATATTTCTTCACGGAAAAAATTCCAAACGATTCTGCAAAAAAGCAGAGAACGTTATCAGCTCCTCATTCAGAATTCAATTGACACGATCGCCGTGATTCACAATGATAAGTGGGTATTCATGAATGAATCGGGCATTTCGCTGTTTGAGGCTGAAACATATGAAGATTTAATCGGGAAAAACGTCTATGATCAGCTTCATCCCTGTGATCATGACGGAGTGAAACAGCGGATCCAAAATATTATCAACCGAAAGACCGAGTCAGAAATTATTAAGCAATCGTGGTTTACCTTTAAAAACCGGCTGATCTACACGGAAATGGTCTGCATTCCGACGACGTTTTTCGGAGAAACGGCCGTGCAGGTCATTCTGCGTGACATTTCTGAGCGGAAGCAGACGGAGGAATTAATGCTGAAGTCGGAAAAGCTGTCTATCGCAGGGCAGCTGGCAGCGGGGATCGCTCACGAAATCCGCAATCCGCTGACGGCGATCAAAGGATTTTTACAGCTCATGAAGCCGACGATGGAGGAAAACGAACATTACTTTGAAATTGTGTTTTCTGAACTGAGCAGAATCGAATTAATTTTAAGTGAGCTTTTAATGCTTGCCAAACCTCAGCAAAACGCCGTGAAAGAGCGTGTAAACTTAAAGAAAATTATAAGTGAAGTGACCGCTCTTTTAGAGACGCAGGCGAATCTTAAAGGGATTTTTATCAAAACGGATTACGAACATGACAGCATGTATATTAACGGTGATCAAAATCAGCTGAAACAGGTGTTTATCAATCTGATTAAAAATGCCGTTGAGTCGATGCCGGATGGGGGAACGGTTCACATCATCATGACAGAAGATGAGTATTCCGTTAATGTGACGGTGAAAGACGAGGGTGACGGGATACCGGAAAACGTGCTGAAACGAATAGGCGAACCGTTTCTGACAACGAAAGAAAAGGGAACCGGCCTGGGGCTGATGGTCACATTCAACCTTATTAAAAACCATCAGGGAGCCATCCAAGTAGACAGCAAACCGGACAGAGGCACGGCCTTTCACATTACATTCCCGAAACAATAAAAAAACAACGGCGTTATGCCGTTGTTTAAATAGTCTGCATGGATTCTCTCGTTTTTAAAATAAATGCTTCCAGCCGGTCCAAGCCTTCTCTCAATGTATCCAGTGAATATGCGAATGACAGCCTCACATACCCTTCACCCAACTTTGAAAACGAGCTGCCGGGCACAAGAGCCACACCTGCATCCTCTAAAAGAGCCATACTAAAATCAAACGATGACATTCCGAATGACTTAATGGAAGGGAAGATATAAAATGCGCCTGACGGCTTTACGACGTCAAGCCCCATTGAAACAAGACGGTCATATACATAGTCAAGCCGCTTTTTATACTGTTCTCTCATAATAAGCGCATCATCAACACCGTTTGTCACCGCTTCAAGAGCCGCTTTCTGAGAGATTGAAGACGCGCATGTCACACTGTATTGGTGAACTTTTAAGATGTGCTTGGCAATTTCTTTCGGTGCGAAAATGAAACCGATTCTCCAGCCCGTCATGCTGTGTGATTTTGACAGGCCGTTGATGACGATCGTCTGGTCTCTCAAATAAGACGCGATCGAATAATGCGGTCTGTCATAGGTTAATTCGCTGTAAATCTCATCAGACAGGACAAAAACATTTCTGCCCTTCAGGACGGCTGCGATGTTTTGCAGCTCTTCCTCAGACAATGTCACACCGGTCGGATTTGACGGATAAGGAAGAATGACGCATTTTGTTTTTGGTGTCAGCGATTCTTCAATAAGCCGCGCAGTCAGCTTAAATCCGTGTGTCGTCGTATCCACATGAACCGGAACGGCGCCCGACATGCGGATGATCGGTTCGTAGCCCGGATATATCGGTCCGGGGAGAATAACTTCATCACCTGGAGATAAAATCGTCCGCAAAGACGCGTCAATCGCTTGGCTTGCCCCGGTTGTGACGATGATTTCAGTTTCAGCCTCATAATTCAAATCAGCTTTTTTCTTCATATAAAGCTGTACGGCCTGTCTCAGCTCAAGGCCGCCCGCGTTCGGAGTATATGCCGTTGCGTTCTCGTCGATTGCCTTTTTGGCAGCCGCTTTGACATGGTGCGGCGTGAAGAAATCCGGCTGGCCGATCGTAAGCGAAATGACATTATCGTGCTGAGCTACAAGATTTGAGAATTTGCGAATTCCTGAAATTTCAATTTCTTTTACATTCGGATTAAGCAAATGTTCCATAATTCATCACCTTATACTATATATTGAGTTTATCCTATTTTACCACTAGCTGAGCATTTGTCATCTTTTTATTGAACTATCCCGAGTATATGTCCGATATGTGAAAACATACCTTCTTTCAGAAAAAAATAAGACAACCAGCTGAAATGATTGTCTTCATTGTATCATGATCTATCTATTGTGATATGTGGCGAATGTCATTAATACCCGTATTCAAAGCTGACGTCTTCCCGCCATAAGATGTATGGAGCGGGCTTGTCGGGACGCTCTTTCGCCTCTTTTTTCATTTGCAGGTAAGCCGTTTTGCTGATATCTTCTAACACCGTCATTTGATCTTGGTCGAATATGACTACTGTACCCATTTATTACACCCTTCTTCCTGAAAAATCCTTGACTATTTTACCACTCGATGTCAAAAAGTCAATGGGATATCAGAAAAAAGCATCTTTTTATAAAGAGTTCATGGCCAGTTGGCCCGAATACATTCACTTTTTCCGTTTACAGCCGATATATACAGTACAATACTGAATGCGGATAGCGAGGGATTGAATTGTCTTTACAACAATACGATATTTTATTGGATTCAGGCACAAACGAATTAGAAATCGTCAAATTTGAAGTAGGCGTCAATACATTTGGCATAAATGTGATGAAAGTCCGGGAAATCATTCAGCCGGTAGATGTCACATCTGTGCCTCAGTCTCATAAAGACGTAGAAGGGATGATTAAGCTGAGAGGCGAAATTCTTCCCGTCATCAGTCTGTATTCCTTTTTCGGCGTTGATGCCGAAGGAGCAAAAGACGATAAATATATCGTAACGGAATTCAACAAACGGAAAATCGTCTTTCACGTCGGTTCCGTTTCACAAATCCACAGGGTGTCCTGGGAGGCGATTGAAAAGCCGACTTCCCTGAACCAGGGCATGGAGCGGCATTTAACGGGAATCATCAAACTGGAAGACACGATGATCTTTCTGCCTGATTATGAAAAGATCATTTACGATATTGAATCAGCATCCGGTGTTGAGACTTATCATGTCCATCAGGAAGGATTTGATGAAAGACGGGCGGGTAAAAAACTGATCATCGTTGAAGATTCGCCGCTTCTGATGCGTCTTTTGACGGATGAGCTGACTGAGGCGGGGTACAGTGAAATCGTTACATTTGAAAACGGAAAAGAAGCGTATGATTACGTCGTGGAACTGACGGATAACGGAGCAAACCTGTCAGATCATATTGACATGATTATCAGTGACATTGAGATGCCGAAAATGGACGGGCATCGTTTGACGAAGCTCCTTAAGGATAACCCGCAAAGCTCTGATGTGCCGATTATGATTTTCTCGTCCCTCATTACGGACGACCTGCGCCACCGGGGCGAAGTAGTCGGAGCGGATGAACAGATCAGCAAGCCTGAAATCAGCGAGCTCATTAAAAAAGTGGATACGTACGTGATTGAATAGAAAAAAGCCGATGCATGACGCATCGGCTTTTTTGCGGCGGAATTAAAAATAACTCTCACCAAGTTTTTTAAATACGGGTTTATGATAAGCGGGCTGCTGCCTGTTGGCGGCAAGCGGTTTTTCCTTTAAGCCCACATATTTTTGCAATACGTTTTTCGCTTTTGTCAAAGACATTTGTGCTTTAGGATTGCGGTACGATTGATTTAACGTACCTAAATGCGGAAGATGCTGGAAGTCTTCTTTTGTTGGAGGCATGTGAAAATAGTAGTCTCCGATAGAGATAAGTACGTCTGACTGCTGTTGGCTAAACCTGGGATTATTTGAAAAGTGAAGCCCTATTTTTTTCCCTTTGCCTTCTTTCACAAGCTTTTGTAATGCCCGTTTTTTCAGCAGATAAAGGTATTTAGGGTTGGGGGCGGTTTTTGCATGGCGGTTCACAGTATAAACAGCTTTTGAAAGATTCTCGATGGTTGGCTGCAGCTCTTTCGAATAAGCGTGGTCGTCCATTATTTCTCTCCTTTGCATTGATCAAGTTCATATATAGATTATACTTTTTTAGCGTTGAAATGCAAATATTGATTATAAAAATACGCCTTTTTCTGATGAAAAGGGCGCATTTTTTTCCTTTATTAGACAGGTTTCGCATGTTTTTCGGAATCAGCCTTTAATGATTGCTGCACATCGACCTCTGCTGCCTCGGCGCTGTATTTCGGAAGAGCGATAAAATAGAACACAAATACCGCTAAAATCACGATTCCCATGCCGTAATAAAGGTAATCAATATTGGAAACGAATTTCGGAAATAACAGGGCAACCAGTCCGAGTGTAATCGATTGGGCAAACATCATAAAAGGATCCTGCCAGCCGCTGACCCGGCCCATTATTTTCGGATGAACGATTTTCGGCATCCAGCCGCCGATGGCGATATTGACAGGGCCGATGCACATGCCGAGGATGAAAGCCGCCGCATAATAAATCCACAGCTTATCCGTATAGCCGAGGACAAAAATGAGCAGTCCGGCTGCCAAAATAGGAATCGACATCAAATGATGCGGTTTGACTTTTTTTGCGATCATTGTTCCGATCACACTTCCTGCAAGCAGGCCGAAGCCGAGTGCGACGGTGAAGATGGAAGTATGTGATTCGTAATGATCAGGCGCAAGTCCGTATTTCATCGTAAACATCGGCAGTACGGCAAAGCCGCCGTTGACAAAACCAAAGATAAAAAAGCCGAAAATAAGGGAAGCAAGCAATTTGTTTTTAACAATATATACGATCCCTTCCTTAAAATCAGCGACCGAGTCTTTCAGAAACGAATCTCCCCATTTAAAAGGGCCGTTCGGCTGACGGGCTTCTTTCGGAATGCGGCAGGCGCGGATCAGAAAGCCTGATACAATAAAGCTGACAAAATCAAGGATAATGGCTCCGTGAATACCGATCGTTTTATACATAAACGCGCCCATACCGACGCCGAATACCATAAAGATGCTGAACAGGATCTGGTTAAGTCCCGCCGCTTTCGCATAATGCTCCTTAGGCAGAATAGCTTGTACAAGGCTGGCTTCCGCCGGGAAAAAGAACTTGGTCACGGCGCTTCTGATGAACAAAATACAGAACACGAGAGGGATGCTCCCGGTGTATAATGCGGCAAACAATATGATCGTCAGTCCGGCTCTGATCCAGTCACAATTCTCTGCGACCTTTTTCCTGTCAAGCCGGTCAGCTGCGACACCGACAATCAGAAATACGAAAACTGTCGGCAGTGAATACATCAGCTCAGCCAAAGTTGTGTATGCCGGCTGGTTTGAAAAATGGTCCAGCAAGTAAAAAGCGAAAGCCATATTACCTACAGTCGTTCCCATTTGAGAAGCGAGTGCTGCGAAAAAGAGACGGACAAAATTGCGATTTTTAAATATATCCATAAACACGCTCCTTACCCTAAAGGTCCCACTGTAATATATTATCATCAGCTCGTTCCATTAACAAATAAGATCTTTCTATCTTATAATCGTCACCCTTGTTCCATTAGGCACGGTAGCGGCAAGTTCAGTGACGTCCTGATTATACATCCGGATGCATCCTTTTGATACCGCTTTGCCGATGGAGGAAGGGTTATTTGTTCCGTGAATGCCGTAATGAATTTTAGAGAGGCTGAGCCAATAAGCGCCGAACGGGCCGCCGGGCTTGGGCTGGCGGTTCACAATGTAAAATTCTCCGGTCGGCGTGGTCGTCAATATTTTTCCGACTGCGATGGGGTACGTACGGATGAGCCTGCCGAGGCGGTATAACTCCAGTTTCTTCGCTCCGATATACACGACAATGGAATAGGGAATGGTGGATGGGTCGGGAAGATTCGGTATGATAATGTGCTGTCCCGCGTATATGACCGATTGGATTGAGGGATTTGCCTGAAGGAGAGCAGCAGTGCTTATTCTGAAGTCTTGCGCAATGCTTGAGATGGTTTCTCCTTGTTTCACTTGATATGTCAGCAGTTTCATCACCCTCCTTTTTGCTCTTTTCCATATACATATTACGGAGGGGGTGTCTGTGCATCGGGATAAAAGTCTTATTTTTGTACGGTTTTCAATGTGAACAACGTGATTTCCGGTCTGGCTAAAAATCGATACGGCAGTCTTGTCGTACCGAGCCCGCGATTGACGTAAACGGCTGTGTCATGCAGCGTATACATGCCGTCGGTATACGTTTTTCCGTATGGAGGCGTAATGAGAGGGCCGAAAAACGGGAGCTGGACCTGGCCGCCGTGAGTGTGTCCCGACAGCTGGAGGTTTACGGGATATCCGCCGATCTTGAGAGCGGCATCAGGCTCGTGGACGATTAAAATGGAAAACGCATCTTCGGAAAGGCGGGACAGGGTGCCTTCATAATCGGGTTTTCCGAGCATTACATCATCCAAAAACGCGAGTTCAATCCGGCTTCCGTCTGTCAGCTGCACCTGACGGCAGCCATTTCGAAGCACTTGAAAATCAGCCGCTTCCATCAGAGCCTTGTACGTGTTCGTACCGTAGCCTCCGTGGTCATGGTTTCCGTAAACACAAAGTTTGCCGAAGGGAGCTTCCAGATTTTGCAGCACGGCGAGTGCTTGCTGGTGATCATTAAATAAATGCGGCTTATCAATTAAATCTCCCGTAAAGATGAGCAGATCGGGTTTCAGCTGATTGATCTTTTCCGCTGCTTTATTCAAGTCACCGGATGTAAACACATCACTGAGATGCGTATCGCTGAATTGAACGATTTTAAAATTGTCAAAGCCGCGGGGGATCAGGCGGCTGGTGATTGTATGACGGGTGATCTCAATCATGCGCGGTTCAATATACCGGGCATAGCCGTAACCTCCGCAAGCCGTTGCGAGAGTTGCACCCAAAATGCCGAATCCTCTTTTTAAAAATGTTCTTCTCGTCATTTTCTCCATATGTAAAACCAACCTTTGTCAGAGTTGTTCTATTATATCATCAGCCTGGCTGAAAAATCCCTTCTCAGCATGTAATGACGCGGAAAGACATCTATGATAAAATTATGAATGATTATTCATTCAATAAAAGGGGTGGGTTTGTTATGGATAAGAAAGCGGTAATCATTACAGGCGGTTCAAGCGGCATGGGAAAAGCAATGGCGAAAAAACAGGCTGAATTAGGATGGCATGTCATGGTGACAGGGAGGAACCATGAAGCACTTGAGGAAACAAAAAAAGAAATTGAGACCTTTGAGGGGCAGGTCGCCTGTTTTCAAATGGATGTCCGTTCTGATTCCGCCGCTTCAGACATGATTACAGAAGCGAAAAAAGTCTTTGGCCGGCTCGATGCGCTGATTAACAATGCGGCCGGCAATTTTATTTGCCCGGCAGAGAAGCTGACGCCCAATGGATGGAAAGCTGTTATTGAGATTGTTTTAAACGGCACATTTTTCTGCAGCCAAGCCGCGGCAAGGCATTGGATCGAGCAGGAGCAGAAGGGCGTCATCTTAAATATGGCCGCTACATACGCATGGGGAGCGGGAGCGGGTGTCGTTCATTCCGCTGCAGCCAAAGCGGGGGTATTGTCACTGACAAGAACGCTGGCCGTTGAATGGGGGAGCAAATACGGCATCCGGACAAACGCGATAGCCCCCGGCCCGATTGAACGGACAGGCGGTGCGGAGAAGCTGTTTGAATCGGAAAAAGCGGTGTCCCGCACTATGAACAGTGTGCCGCTCGGCCGTCTGGGGACACCGGAGGAAATCGCCGCTTTGGCAGCGTTTTTGCTATCCGATGAAGCATCCTATATAAACGGGGATTGTATCACAATGGACGGGGGGCAATGGCTGAATCCTTACCCGTTTTAATTTACATGACATATTTTGCGAAGCAAGCGAACGTTAAAGGTGAACGTTCGCTTGTTTTATTTTTCTATTCAAAATTATGATATAATTTTTAAAGATTAAGAGGTGAATAAGTGAAGAAATTATTAAAATGGTTCGTTGTACTATTTGTAAGCAGTTGCGTTATCATCTTTAATATTTGGCACTTTATCATTTGCGCTTTTACTCCGGAGTATTATCAAAATACCAATCTTACATCTGATGAAATAATCAGATTTGAAAAGCTATATCATATAGATTTTCCTGATGAAACGAAATTTATTAAAGCCAGGGAGTATTTGAGTGGGCTCGGAGGCGATACATCGGCTGTATTATATGTGTCTCTGCCAACCAAGCTGGCGGAAACAATTTTATCTGATTATACGTATATGCCAATAAATCATACTGAACATGCCGGTTCAATGTATGGAGTTGACGTTTCCAAGAGTGCTGGCGGGTTAACAACTCTTACATTTGGCACTTTAGATAAAAAAGGAACTTTCTTTCAGTTGAAACATGATGATGATTGGATATTTAACAGCACTGATTGGAGCCATTATTTTTGGACAGCCGCCGGTTATCATGCTCTTATATTTATCCTTTTATTTGTGATTGTGAAACAAATGAATAACGTCCTTAATTAACCGGTCTGAAGAGTGATCTTAAAAAGTTTTCCCCTTTTATTTTAAACTGCTGCCATACTGCCTCCTTTTTCCCCCTAATCTAAACATTTGTGGTGCTGATATAATTGTGTATAATCAGACAAAGATAGAGAAGCAGGTGATAACATGTTGGACCCACTTGATATACTGACGAATATTGATGATGTCATTCCGTATTACCAAGCGATTTTTAACGCTGAGGAACAAAGAGTCGTAGGCTACGAAGTGCTTGGGCGGATTTTGGCAGATGCGGAGATTGAGAGCCTCGGGCCGTTTTTCTTAGATTCCGGCATTCCGGAAGAATATAAGCTTGAGGTCGATGACAGAGTCATCAGGCAGGCGCTGGAGAGGTTTAAAGAAGCTGATCGCGATCTGTTGATTTTTATCAATCAGGATGCGAATGTATTGATGCTTGACCACGGAGAAAGCTTTCTTGAGCTTTTGAAAGAATACGAAGAGCAGGGCATTGAATTGAACCGTATTGTACTTGAGATCACCGAGCACAATTTCGAAGGCGACATTGAACAGCTGTACCATATGCTTGCCTACTATCGTACATACGGCATTAAAATCGCGGTGGACAATATAGGTAAGGAGAGCAGCAACCTGGACAGAATCGCGCTCCTTTCACCGGACCTTCTGAAAATAGATTTGCAGGCGCTGAAGGTATCTCAGCCGTCACCATCATATGAGCATGTGCTGTACAGCATTTCATTGCTGGCGAGAAAAATCGGCGCCGCGCTGCTGTATGAAGATATAGAAGCTGATTTTCAGCTCCAGTACGCATGGAGAAACGGAGGCCGATTTTTTCAAGGCTATTATCTGCAGGCGCCGAGCGGCGATTTTATAGACCGGAGCCTGTTAAAAGCACGCTTGAAAACGGAGTTTCAGCAATTTATCACGAGAGAAAAAAAGAAGCTGGAGACAGTATACGAACACTCTGAGAATTTTTATAAGCGGGTAAATCAGGCAGTTTCCGAGCTGAAGAAAACCCATCAGGCGGACGATGAGTTTATTAAAAAACTGGCGGAAAACCTGACCGACTGCTGTTTCAGAATTTATATGTGTGATGAAGAAGGCTATCAGCTGACGGGAAATGTGTTCAAGCAGTCCGGCGAATGGCTTTATCAGCCTGAATACGTGGAGAAAAACTGGAGCTGGCGTCCGTACTTTTTAGAAAACATTATGAAGATGCGGAATTCAAGAAAAGGCTTTTTCAGTGACCTGTACAGTGATATTGAGACGGGTGAGATGATCAGAACCTTTTCATACCCGATGGATGACAATATGTATTTATTTATCGATCTGCCTTACTCTTATTTATATGAACAGGACGGGTTACTTTAAAGCGGCTGCTGTATGCCGCTTTTTTTTATAAATGTGAAAAAGTTTTAAAAAACGATTGACAATGATAGTGATAATCATTATCATTTAGTTATAGAGAGAAGTTACTCTCTGTTCCCCAACCCCTCTATCAGATCAAGATCCGAAAAAGCTTGGCGCTACCCCCGCCAAGTTTTTTTATGCTGTCTCCTCATAAAAAGGCTTCTCCTCACATACATCTGACAATGGCGGCTCAAAAAGCGAAAAATTATTTTTGAAAGGTGTATGACATTCCGAAAAAAGCTTCAAACTATTCGAAAACACAGTTTTCCCGTTTATTTTCTTATTGAAAATCCAGCGGGAAAATGCCATCCCGGTCTACTTTATGGTATGATGCTCTGTAGGACTTGTATTATAATAAATACTTGTTGATTTGAAGTTGTTTTTTGAAAGGAGTCTTTTTTTAGAATGTCACAATTAATGGGTATCATCACGCGGCTGCAAAGTCTGCAAGAAACAGCGGAAGCGGCTAACGAGCCGATGCAGCGTTATTTTGAAGTTAACGGCGAAAAAATTTGCAGTGTTAAATATTTCGAAAAAAATCAAACGTTTGAACTGACGGTTTTCCAAAAAGGTGAAAAACCTAACACATATCCGTTTGATAACATTGACATGATTTCTATTGAAATTTTTGAGCTCCTTCAGTAATGTGATTTGATTTTTCAGGCTGACCAAGCTTCCGGTCTTCCGCAAGCGGAGCTTTATTAAATCATGCAAAGGAACGTGCTTGTTCGTTTGGTTGTAGACTCTGGAAAGAGGAGTGTCCGTACATGGCTGATTCTTTTCTGTTTTATAATCTTTCTGAGGCACAGATGACCTTTCAAGACGTGACGGAGCGGCTGAAACGCTTTGTCAATAAAGACCCCCGTTCAGCATACGTGCTGTCTGTAGGGACGGATTCACAAGTTTACCGCGACTTCACAAAGTTTATTACGGCTATACACTTGCACCGTACAGGCAAGGGAGCTTGGGGCTGTTTGAAAAATCACGATCTTGCAAGACCGATACATAGCCTTCGCGAAAAAATTTCGCTGGAAACCGCGTTCAGCCAGGAGATGGCTGCACATATCCTCGACGGCCGTCTTATGGAACTGACAGATTTGCTCTTGCCTTTTGCGGATGAAGGGGCGGATCTTTCATTTGAAGTGCATCTGGATATCGGTCAAAAAGGGCTGACAAAAGAATTGATACAAGAAATGACCGGCCGCATTACCTCGATGGGCATTGAAGCGAAAATCAAGCCCGATTCCTGCACAGCATTCAGTTATGCCAATCGTTACACAAAATAATATTTCATACAGAATCCGCAAAATGTCGAATTATGCGGTTGACGATTTTTTTCTGTTTACTTATTCTAGCGGTAGAGCTGAAAGCAAATTTCACCTTGCTTTCGGAGGTATTCAGTTAAAAATAGGGGGCCTGATTACGTATGAGTCTTATCGGTGAACGATTTACGGAAGAAGAACAGAAACTTCTGCTGAATATCCTGATCAATCAAGAATATGCCATTGAGCTTTTGACCAGCGAAATCAACGATATAGAAGCAGGGTCAAAAAGCGTTGATGGAACCACTTATAAAAAACTCGTAACGCTCTATGACCGTTTTCGGAACGAAAATTAATCAGCGGCCTATAAATTGATACTCGATTGCAAAGAGTATCTTTTTTATTGACGGAAACTTTTCGACAAAAAATGATAATGTTTATATTATTGCAATATAGGGAATACATGCTTTGATGAAAAATGTAAAGGGGTCGAAGTGACATGATTAGCTTACAATCAGATCAGCTTCTTGATGCAACAGTCGGACAATTTATGATCGAGGCGGATAAAGTGGCGCACGTTCAAGTCGGAAACAACCTTGAGCATGCTCTATTAGTGCTGACGAAAACCGGCTATACCGCCATTCCCGTCCTTGACGCTTCGTACCGTCTGCACGGTTTGATCGGGACAAATATGATTATGAACAGCATTTTCGGACTTGAACGGATCGAGTTTGAGAAGCTGGATCAAATTACGGTTGAGGAAGTCATGCTGAAAGACATTCCCCGTCTCCACATCAATGATCCGATTATCAAAGGGTTCAGCATGGTCATTAACAACGGCTTTGTCTGCGTTGAAAATGATGAAGGCGTCTTTGAAGGCATTTTCACGAGAAGAGTCGTATTAAAGCAGTTGAGCAGTCATATCAGATCATTGAATAAGTAGGCTCGCACGATCAGCCTATTTGTTCTTTCGCATGCCAGAAAAAGAAAACGCATACATATGAGTGGCGCTTGCCTCGGCAGCCTTTATTTGATTAGAATGGTAGATAAGAAATATGAAAAGGCATTGAAAAGGAGGACGACATGCAGCTTCAAGAGCTTCATATGCTCGTAGTTTTAGCTGAGGAATTAAACATGAGGAAGGCTGCCGAACGGTTATTCGTGTCACAGCCGGCTCTGTCCCAGCGATTGCAGACCATTGAAAAAGCCTGGGGAACAAAGATCTTTCTTAGGTCTCAAAAAGGACTTACGGTAACGCCGGCAGGAGAAAAAATCATACAATTTGCAAATGACGTCACGGATCGGCAAGAAAGAATCAGAGAAAACATTGATGAACTTGAGGGTGAGATTCACGGCACATTAAAGCTTGCCGTCGCCTCGATTATCGGGCAGCACTGGCTTCCGAAAGTGTTAAAAACATATGTGGAACGATATCCGAATGCAAAGGTCTCTCTCATTACAGGGTGGAGCAGCGAAATGCTGAAAAGTCTGTATGAAGATCAGGTACATATCGGCATTATCCGGGGAAATCCGGAATGGAAAGGCCGGAAAGATTATTTAATGACCGATCATTTATATTTGGTCGATACGGAAATTTCCTGTATTGATGATATTGCCCATACCGATCGGCCGTTTATTCAATTCAAAAGTGACAGTACATATTTTCAGGAAATTCAGCATTGGTGGCATCAAAAATTCAAAACTTCGCCGAAACAGACCATCCTTGTCGATCAGATTGAAACGTGCAAGCAGATGGCGCTGCACGGGATCGGTTATGCCATTCTGCCGTCAGTCACCTTAGAAGAGGAAGACAAAGTAAATAAAATGCCCCTGCTTGATACAAAGGATCATCCCATCGGCCGTGACACATGGCTGCTCGGTTATGAGCCGGCATTTGAATTAAAACAGGTGCAGGCTTTTGTTTCTGTCATTAAAGATATGCTGAAACAGGAACGCCCATTTTAGAAAGACAGCAATCATGCTGTCTTTTTTTTATTTTTTATTGACAATGAAAATCATTATCATTTAAAGTGTTATATATGTTAATGAAAATCATTATCAATTACGAGGTGATCATATGCAGAAAGCATTAATGATATACGCAAGCATGTCGGGGAATACAGAGGATATTGCCGGCATTATAAAAGAAACACTGAGCGGGCATCAGATAGCGGTTGACTGTCTTGATATGGACGAAGCAGATGCGGATTCTCTCAAAGCATATGATTATGTTTTTGTCGGCACATACACATGGGGGGATGGTGATCTTCCTTACGAAGGGGAAGATTTTTACGAAGATATTCTGCACAGCCAGCTCAACGGACTGAAAACGGCCTGTTTCGGTTCAGGCGATCACGCCTACCCGAAGTTTTGTGAAGCGGTCACGCTGTTTTGCGATGCGTTTGAACAGGCCGGAGCCAATTTATACCCGGAAACGCTGAAAATTGAGCTGGCGCCCGAGACGGCTGAAGATCAAGAATGCTGCAAAGAATTTGTCCGCGGTTTTCTTGCATGGGCCGCTCACCACGGAGACCGGTGCCATGTTTCATAAAGGCGCGACGGCTGTCATGGCATCAGTATCTTCGGGATTTTTTGTCGCTGTGAAAGACGAAGGTATTTTTCATTTTTCGGCGGAAGAAGGCTGGAAAAGACTATTCCGAGTGAAAAGCAGGATTCATGTGCTGACTTATATAGGGCCCTACATATTCGCAGCTGGAGAAAAAGGCGCCGTCCTCAGATCGGCCGATCAAGGAAAGACTTGGACGGCCTCCCGATTTCCGACCGGCGCCTCCGTATGGGCCGTTGCCGGACGGAATGACGGATTTGTCTGTGCGCACGGCACATACTGCCTCTACTTATCTGATGATTTCGGCGTCACTTGGCATGTGGCTAAGCCCTTTTCACAATTAAAGGAGCCGCCTGTCATCCGTTCGCTTTGTTTACACGGTCAGACGATTTATATCGGCACCCGGATTCATATGAATCATGGCGGCATTTGGGCGTATGATCTGACGGAAGGCCGCGTCCGGCGTATAAGCCGCGAAAGGCAGCGCATGACGGCTTCAATGATGATGTATCAGAATGACTGGCTCATTGCAGCAAAGGGCGCGGCAAAGGGAGAACGGGGGGAGCTTGCCGTCCGAAACGTGCGGACGCAAGAGGAGTTTCCCCTTACAGCCGGGGACGCTGTAAGGGAAAAGTCATTTCTCGACGTTTCTGAGGATAACGGGACTATTTATGTCACATCGTCACAGGGCGAAAGCGGATTTTCGCGTATTTATCAAGCTGATCTTGCTGCCGGTGAATTAAAGTGGTTTGATACGATCCGCGGTCACGGATGGCGGGTGGCCAACCGGGAAGAAAACTTTTTTTGCGCGGGCCTTTACGAAAGTAAGTTTGTCAGACCGTATGAGGCGGTTCGGCTCGCACATTAGTTTTTATGCATAAAGGAGAGACGAAGATGGGGAATGTATTGCTTGTTTACGCTACAATGTCAGGAAACACCGAGGCGATGGCGGATTTAATTGAAAAAGGGCTGATCGAAGCACAAGCATCCGTAGACAGATATGAAGCGATGGATATTCATGCCGAACTTTTTAATGATTACGAGTATATTTTATTAGGCACATATACGTGGGGAGACGGGGATCTTCCTGATGAAATGCTCGATATTGCTGAAGATATGGAAAACCTGGAGCTTACGGGAAAAACATTTGCTTTGTTCGGTTCCGGAGATACGTCCTATGAGTTTTTTTGCGGAGCGGTTGACGAATTGGAAAAAGTAATCACGGCCCGCGGCGGGCGGGTGGTGCTGCCGTCGGTCAAAATTGAAAACAATCCTGAGGGCAGTGAGGAAGAAGAGCTCCGGGAATTCGGAAGACAGTTTGCTGCGCTGTGCAGCCAGCCGGCAGAATAAAGGCTTGTTCCTTTTTTTCTTGTCTTTGTATCCTTCCTTTGTTACAGTAATGAGGTAGAAAATCAGAGGAGGACAATACATATGAAAATGATGGATGCAAATGAAATTATTTCATTTATTCAAAATAGTACAAAATCAACGCCTGTAAAAGTGTATGTAAAAGGCGATCTCGAAGGAATCAGCTTTGGCGATTCCGCTAAAACATTCCTGAACGGCCAATCCGGCGTCGTTTTTGGCGAGTGGGCTGAAATTAAAAGTGCAATCGAAGAAAACAAAGACAAAATTGAGGATTACGTCATTGAGAATGACCGCCGCAACTCTGCGATCCCGATGCTTGATTTAAAAGATGTTAAAGCGAGAATCGAGCCCGGCGCTATTATCCGCGACCAAGTCGAAATCGGCGACAATGCCGTTATCATGATGGGTGCATCTATTAATATCGGTTCAGTCATCGGCGAAGGTACGATGATTGATATGAACGTTGTTCTCGGAGGACGCGCGACTGTCGGAAAAAACTGCCACATCGGAGCGGGTTCTGTATTAGCGGGCGTTATTGAGCCGCCTAGCGCTAAGCCTGTTGTCGTAGAAGACGACGTTGTGATCGGCGCAAATGCGGTTGTGCTTGAAGGCGTAACAATCGGTAAAGGCGCGGTTGTCGCCGCCGGAGCCATCGTTGTAAATGACGTCGAGCCGTATACCGTTGTAGCGGGAACACCAGCGAAAAAAATCAAAGATATCGATGAAAAAACAAAAGGAAAAACAGAAATCAAACAGGAATTACGCCAGCTGTAAGGAATGGTTTGATAGAATGGGCGTGGATGATAAAATCCACGCCTTATTCTTATCTCAAGGAGGAATACATATGGAAAAAGAGCGGCTCATTGCCATCCGAAGAGATCTGCACCGCATTCCGGAGATCGGCTTTCAGGAATATAAAACCCAGCAGTACCTGCTGAATCTATTAAACCAATATCCGGAAGAAAGAATTGAAATCGAAACTTGGAGAACCGGCATCTTTGTCAAAGTCAACGGCACGGCTCCGGAAAAAATGCTCGCCTACAGAGCGGATATAGACGCTCTGTCGATTGAAGAGCAGACGGGGCTTCCGTTTGCATCTGAGCACCCCGGTTTTATGCACGCATGCGGCCACGATATGCACATGACCATCGCGCTCGGCATTATTGATCATTTTGTTCATCATCCCGTCAAACAGGATCTGCTCTTTTTATTCCAGCCGGCTGAAGAAGGACCGGGCGGGGCGGCACCGATGCTTGAAAGCGATGTGCTGAAAAAATGGACGCCGGATTTGATCACCGCCCTACATATAGCACCAGAGCTGCCGGTCGGCACCATTTCCACCAAAAGCGGATTGCTGTTTGCCAATACGAGCGAGCTCGTCATCGATCTTGAGGGGAAAGGCGGACATGCGGCATATCCGCATACAGCAGATGACATGGTCGTTGCCGCGAGCACGCTTGTCACGCAGCTGCAAACCGTCATATCCAGAAATACGGATCCGCTTGACAGCGCTGTGATAACTGTCGGAACGATTACCGGGGGCACGGCGCAAAATATCATCGCAGAGCATGCTCATCTGGAGGGAACCATCCGGACGCTTTCCGAGGAATCAATGCGTATGGTGAAAAAGCGGATTGAAGAGCTTGTCAAAGGAATTGAAATCGGCTTCCGATGCAAAGGAAAAGTCACGTATCCGTCCGTTTATCATCAAGTTTATAATACAAGCGGCCTGACCGAAGAATTTATGCAATTTGTCAGCGATCATCAGCTTGCTGACGTGAAAACGGCGAAAGAAGCGATGACCGGAGAAGATTTCGGATATATGCTGAAAAAATATCCCGGCTTTATGTTCTGGCTGGGGGCCGATTCATCCCACGGGCTTCATCACGCAAAGCTGAACCCGGATGAAGATGCGATGGAAACCGCGGTAAATGTCATGGTCGGATATTTTTCGAAGTATGCCAATTAAATCCGAAAAGAAGAATAATCTAACAAAAATTGAGCATTCTACATAACGGAGGTGTTCAATATGACGAAAAAAATTGGAATTGAACAATCTTTATCGGATGTAGAACAGGCGTTAAAACAAAAAGGATATGACGTAGTGATGATGAAGACTCCTGAGGATGCGAAGAATTGTGACTGCTGTGTCGTAACCGGACTTGACAGCAATGTTCAAGGAATTGCTGATACGTCAACTCAGGCTCCCGTCATTACGGCTTCCGGAATGACCGCCGACGAAATCTGCAGCGAAGTGGAAAAAAAATTTCATTAAAAAGAAAAAACCGAAGCTTACGCTTCGGTTTTTCTATTCGGCGGAAGCGGCGTTTTTAAAACGGTCGAGCGCGATTTTTATTTCTCTCCGCAGTACGCGTTCAACCCGCCATTGCTCCATATTTTCTGTTTTGGCAATGATTCTGATCACCATTTCTGACGTGCTTAAATCTTGAACTCCGATGACGTCCGGCCCTTCCTTAATCTGCGGGAGCTCAGCGGCTGCTTTGTCACACGCGGTTTGCAGGATTTGAATGGTTTCATCAAGATTTTTTTCAAGCGGCACTTTAATATCGACAAGCGCCTGCATCGTTCCGCGGGAATGGTTGCTCACATTCGTGATGCCCCGGTTGGGAAGATAGTGAAGCGTGCCGTCAAAGCTCCGGATTTGCGTCGTACGGAGACCGACCTGCTCGACAATGCCGCTGTAGCCGGCAACCGTAATATAATCACCGACGTCAATCTGTTTTTCCAAAAGGATAAAAAATCCGGTGACGATGTCACTGACAAGCCCCTGAGCCCCGAAGCCGACTGCGAGACCGACCACGCCGGCGCCGGCAATGAGAGCGCTCGGATTGTAGTGAAATAAATCCAAAATCATCACAATAAAAACGAATATCAGGATGTATCCATACACATTGAGCGCGAGGCTTCGCAAAGTATAAGCGCGGCCCGTGGAGAGGTTGTTTTGTTGCTCGAATTTCTGAAACAGATGCTTGATCAGCTTTTTTCCTGCCGTCCGGAAAATAAAGTACGCTAAAATAATGAGAGCCAGCTTTATGATGAAAATCCCGGCAGATGTGAGAAGCCCGGCCCAATCAAAGTGTTTTAAATCAATCATAGTGATGTCTTCCTTTCAAGTCTATTGCAGAAAAAGCTAAAAGTGATATACCCGTTTTTTAAATAAGATAAACCTTTTCATAGAAACCAGTTATTACATTTATGATTTGTTCATATTGCCCGGTTTCAATATCTTCATTTTTGTGAAGATATGTACTAAAGAATCTCCACACTCATTTTAACATGGTGATTCAGCCAAATCATATCCTTTGGAGAGAAAACAGGAGGACGTTGCCCGGCGGACTGAAAGCCCCGGCAAAAAACTTTTTCATAAGGAGGGAAATGAGATGAAATTACATCAGCAAATGCCTGAATTGCCCGGCGCTAAAGCATGGATTAACAGAGAAGTCACGAAGGAACAGCTGGTCGGCGGAAAGCCGGCACTGATTCACTTCTGGTCCGCCAGCTGCCGCATGTGTAAAGAAGCGATGCCTGAGGTGAACGGGTTTCGTGATAAATATAAAGATCAGCTGAATGTGGTGGCCGTTCACATGCCCCGTTCCGAAGACGATCTTGATCTTGAGAAAATCAAGAAAACAGCGGCTGAACACGATATCTCTCAGCCGATTTGCGTCGACAGCGATCATACGCTGACTGACGTATTTGAAAATGAATATGTGCCGGCTTATTACGTTTTTGATAAAAACGGACAGCTCCGCCATTTTCAAGCGGGAGAGAGCGGGATGAAAATGCTTGAAAAACGCATCAGCCGGGTACTTTCAGAAACGGAGCAGGCTTCTGAGTAATCGGGACAATCTCCGTCGGACTATTGTCTCGGTTCTGCAAACCCTTTGCCGTTAGGTAACAGGGTTTTTTTGTGTCTATTGGATAAAAAATTCCAATATGGCATGTTTGGCTTAAAAATAAGAGAAACAGCCGTAAACACGCTGTACCGCTTGTTTTATCCATATCATTATCTTTTACATATTATAGTCGAAAATTGTAGATATCACGCTAATTTTCATTAAACAAGTAATTTCAAGTTATATTTTGAAATGGTTGAATAAATTGGAACTTTGTCCAGAATCCCCTATATGATAAGGGATTTTTGTATATAAAGTACCATTTTCAGAAAATAAGCAATTTTTCATAGAGTAAATAAAATAGTAAAATGATAAAATAATAGTTGATAAAATTACTTTTGTAATCTAATATCTTAATAAAAGCGTTTAAATTTTTGACAGGGGGTTTTACACATGTTTAATGAAAGAGAAGCGCTGCGCTTACGTTTAGAACAATTGAACGAAGCAGAGGTAAAAGTCATTCGTGAATATCAAATAGAACGTGATAAAATATATGCAAAACTGAGAGAATTAGACAATACGGGCAGCCTGTCCGATACAAAAAAAGAGTTTCGTCCGGAGAAAAAAAGTGACTCTCTCCCGGTGCTTGCAGAGCTTGCAGCACAGGAAATGAGAAGCTATCAAAAGCCGCAGACACAGCCGCAATCCTCCCAGCCGCAGATGCAGTCTATTACGTCTCTTCCCGCCGGCATTCCAGACGGTTCTACAAGAAGAAGAAGAGGGACGGCGAGACCGGGATCAAAAGCGGCAAAACTGCGCGAAGCAGCGATTAAAACATTGAAACGCCACAATGCAGCGATCAAAAGTTCCGAACTGCAAAAGGAAATTGAAAAGGAAAGCGGCCTTGAAATTCCTAATATGACAACATTTATGCAAAGCTTAATTAAAATGTATCCGGAAGTGAAAAAACCATACCGCGGCCAATATATTCTTGAGGGAGAAATTTCTCAGGAAACAGCAGAAACGGCAAATGATACGGCTGCTGAATAAAACAGTAAAAACTGCTTGCGTTACTCAAGCAGTTTTTTTGCGTTTTCCCGTTTATTCTGCGGAAGTGACGCATCTTTTCCAGGCTTTTTTTCAAGCTTGACAACATATTTTTGGAAAGGCTTTTCGCCGTCAGCTCGTTCTTTCAACGCATCCAGTTTTTCATCAAACGACTGATCGCGGGACTCTGATTCTACAAATTGTTTTTGAAGGGAGATGACTTGTTCGGTAACGGCTGTAAGCAAGTCTTCTGCCTGAACAGTCTCTTTGGAAACGGAAGGGATTTCCAGAGTTTGTTCCGCCGGTTCCGCCGTGCGGCTGTCAATATCAGCAAAATGGCCGGCAATCCAAGCATCACTTTCGTCAAGCTGCCGTTTATATGAAAGAATGGTTTCTTGAAATAACTTTTCTTTCGTTTTTTCTATTTCTACAAGCCGTTCTTTTGTTTCTAGTATTCGATCTCTCATATGATTAATTTCTATTTTAATATGTTTGAGCTGGTATTCTTTTTCTATCATTTGTGTTTGGAGCCGGGTATTTTCGTCTGCAGCGGCATGATAACGCTGTTTCATATCTTCGTGAGAAGTCCGTTCGGTTTGAATGGCGGTCTCAAGTGAGCGGATGCGGGTATGTAAGTTTTTATTTTCTTCTTCAAATTTTACATTTGTAAGATGCAGACGATGTTTTTCTTCCATCTCATTTTTCCGCCGAAACGTTTCCTGCTGAAGCAGTTCTTGCAGAATGACGATTTTATCGAGCAGCCCGGCCCTGATTTCATGCAAAGAACGTTCCGTGTCACTTGTCTGTTTGTGTTTTTGAGCCATGGCTTCCAATTCGTCAGAAAGCTTGTGAAGCCGCTCTTTAATATTGGCGTTTTCCTCCTGAAGCTTATTGTTTTTTTGATGGAAGTAGCTTGCTTCAAATTCCGAAATTATTTTTCTGCATCTGGAAAGTTCGGATTTCAAGTAAAGGTTCTCTTGAGAAGTGTCGTGGAAAAACGGACCTGATATTTTCATAAGAACCATCTCCCTCTTGATGTTAACACTACAATATGGGAAAGGAACAACGGCTATTCCTCTTAATTAAACAGACAAGCACCGTAATATTGTATTTCGGCTGAGGCGTTTGCTATGCTTTTATATAGAATGGGAGAGCGATGACATGAAACGGGTGAATGTAATATTAGCGGGGGGAGCTTCCCGAAGATTCGGAGAACCGAAAGCTTTTGCAAAGTGGAAGGGCGGCATGTTTTATGAACAGGCGAAAAAAGCCTTCGGCGGCGGAGAAACGGTAATTATCAGCCGCCCTGAGCATATAAAAAAGTTCTTATCAAACAGGGAGCGGCATGTTTTTGCCGATGAGCCGCGGTTTCGGGGAATGGGCCCGCTTGCCGGCATATATACGGCAATGAAACAAACGGAAGGCGAAACATATACGGTCATATCCTGTGACACGCCGCTCGTGACAAGAAAAACGATGGCTGCGCTTGAAATGAAGCTGACGGGAAATCTGGACGCTGTCATACCGGTTTGTGAAAACAGAGAGCAGCCCCTCTTGGCGGTTTACCATAAACGGGTGCAGGATGTGCTTTTTGATCAGCTGACACAAAACAAACTGAAAATGACAGACACGCTGAAACGGCTGTCTGTCTGTTATGTGCAGGCTGAAGACATCGGCGCCGGGCCGGAGGAGTTCGCTAATATCAACACACGGGACGATTACACCAGACTTTTGGCGCATGTCGAGTCTTCAAATCAGGACTGATCGGTAAGAAACATGGTATGATGGAAATAAAAATGCAAGGGGACAACACAGATGGAAGAGCGCTATTCACGGCAGACAAGATTTAAGCCGATAGGGGAAAAAGGGCAGCAGGCGCTGGCTGACAGCAGTGTCCTGATTGTCGGAGCCGGAGCCCTCGGAACAGCCGCGGCAGAGGGCCTTGCAAGAGCCGGAGCGGGCCGTATGGCGATTATTGACCGGGATTATGTGGAATGGAGCAATTTACAAAGACAGCAGCTGTATACAGAAGAAGACGCGAGACAGCGCCTGCCGAAAGCAATGGCGGCCAAGGCGCGTCTTTTAGCGGTAAACAGTAATATACATATCGATGCTTACGCGGCGGAAGGTACGGCGGAAACGCTCGAACCGCTGATCGAACAAGCGGATTGCATTGTGGATGCGACAGATAATTTTGAAACGAGAATGGTCATCAATGATCTGGCGCTGAAAACGAAAACACCTTGGATTTACGGTGCCTGTGTCAGCAGTCAGGGAATGTGCATGACGATTATTCCGGGGGTTACGCCGTGTTTATCCTGCCTGTTTGAGCAAATGCCCGTGGGCGGAGCGACATGTGATACAGCAGGCATCATACCTCCGGCGGTTCATATCGTCTCCGCCTATCAGCAGGCTGAGGCGCTGAAATTGCTGACAGGAAATCATGCGGCGGTAAATCGGCGCTTTTTCACGTTTGACGTGTGGAATAACACCAATATGAGCATAAATGTGGATCAGATCAAACGGGATCATTGCCCTTCCTGCGGCGCGGAGCCCGTATATCCGTATCTGCAGCCTGAAAACAGGCCGAAAGCAAGCGTGCTGTGCGGAAGAGACACCGTTCAAATCAGATCGGAAGCCTTAAAGAGGCTGGATAAAGAAGAGCTTGTCAAACGTCTGAAGCAGATCGGTAAAGTGGAAGCAAATGAATTTTTGCTGCACATGGCGTACGAGCGCTTCAGAATCGTTATTTTTCAGGACGGACGGGCTCTGATTCACGGTACAAACGATATAAAAGAAGCGAATTCAGTTCTGGCCAGAGTGATCGGACTGTAGGAAGGGGATGTATTGCTATGCTTGAAAAAAGAACGCCGATTCAGGTGGACGAAGCAGTCCGCCGGGTGAACCGGTATAAAAAAAAGGGGGATACCGAATGGGTGGCGCTTGAGGACAGTCTCCACCGCTATTTGGCGGAGGATGTTAAGGCGGATCATGATGTGCCGGCTTTTAACCGTTCTCCGTATGACGGGTTTGCCATCAGGGCGAGCGATTCAAAAACGGCTTCCCGTGACAATGCCGTCACCTTTGAAGTCATTGACCATATCGGAGCCGGCGCCGTGTCAGAAAAAGAACTCGGGCCTTATGAAGCGGTCCGCATTATGACGGGGGCGCAGATTCCCAAAGGCGCGGATGCTGTAGTGATGCTTGAGCTGACAAAAACGTTTTCTGAAAACGGCACGGATTACATGTCAGTGAAACGCCCTTTTCATGCGGGGGATAATATTTCATATCAAGGAGAAGATGCGAAAAAAGGCAGCTCGCTATTAAAAAAAGGGACGAAAATCACGCCGGGCGTAACCGCTCTTTTAGCAACCTTCGGCTATGCTTCCGTTCCCGTGGTCAGAAAGCCGGTTGTCGGCATTATCGCAACGGGAACCGAGCTTCTTCATGTCAGCGATCCGCTTGAGCCGGGGAAAATCCGCAACAGCAACGCTGCCATGGTGTATGCCCAGGTCATTGAAGCGGGTGCGGTACCGCTGAACTTAGGGAAAATTTCCGATGATTTTGATGACAGCTATGCTGCGGTGAAGGAAGCTATGAAAAAAGTTGATTTTCTGATCACGACCGGCGGCGTGTCAGTCGGCGATTTTGATTTTCTTCCGGACATTTATAATAAGCTCGGAGCGGAAGTTCTTTTTAACAAAGTGGCAATGCGCCCGGGGAGCGTGACAACTGTCGCCCGGGCCGATGACATGCTGCTGTTCGGCCTTTCAGGCAATCCGTCCGCATGTTATGTCGGATTCACCCTGTTTGTCAAACCGATGATTCAGACGTGGCTTCTGAATGAAAAACCTCATTCAGGATGGGCGGAAGCCGTGTTAACAAACGACTTTCCGAAGCCGAATCCATTTACGAGATTTGTGAGGGCGTTTGTTTATCATAAGGACGGAAAAATGATGGCGTCACCGGTCGGTCTCGACAAATCAAGCTCAGTCACATCTCTTGCCGAAGCAAACGCGTTTATCCTTCTGCCGGGAGGAACGAGGGGATATGAAGCGGGCCGGACGGTTCACGCGCTCCTCATCCGTGATGAGAATGGAAGTGAATGGCCGTGGTCAATTCTTTCCCGATCGTCCAGATCGTAGGTTTTCAAAACAGCGGTAAAACAACGTTTATTGAACGTGTGCTGAAAGCTGCGCCGAAAGAGTGCGATATTGGATGTTTAAAACATCACGGACATGGCGGAGAACCGGAACCTTTTTCTGACGGAAAAGACTCGGAGCGTTTTTCAAAAGCCGGAGCGGCGGTTACGGCAGTAGAAGGGGACGGCGTCCTGCAGCTTACGGCGCGAAAAAAATGGGATCTGGCGGGTTTGATCAGTCTGTATGAATGTCTGGGAATTGACGGTCTTCTCATAGAGGGATTTAAACATGCGCCGCATCCGAAAATCATTATGATCAAAAACAGCGAAGATTGGCAAAAGCTGAAGCATTTGGAGCGCGTGATCGCGGTTGTCAGCAGAAATACGGAGCATATGCCGGCAGATGCGGGCAAGCCCGTATTCCATGCGGACGATCCGGCTGCCATTATGTTTGTGCTTTCGCAGCTGAAAGGGGAAACTGCTTAAATGGAACGTTTTCAAATTACAAGGGAACCTATCATTGCGGAAAATATCGTAAAAAAAGTTGAAAAGCGTGAAGCCGGCGCCATCACAACGTTTATCGGCACGGTCAGAGAGTGGACTGCAGGACGGCGGACGGTGCGTCTCGAATATGAAGCGTATGAACCGATGGCTGTTCAAATGCTTTCTCAAATCGGCAGTGAAATCAGCGCGAAATGGGAAGGAGCCGAAGCTGCAATCACTCACCGTGTCGGCGTCCTTGATATCGGTGAAGCAGCGGTCGTAATCGCCGTGTCTTCTCCGCACAGAAAGGCGGCATATGAGGCGAATGAATATGCAATTGAACGGATAAAACAGATTGTGCCGATATGGAAAAAAGAAATCTGGGAAGACGGGGAAGAATGGATAGGCGATCAGCTGGAAACGACGCCCTATCCGAACGGAAAACCGGATTTGGATAAAGGGGAATCGCGATGATTAAAGTATTATTATTTGCCGGGCTTGCGGAGCAGGCGGGAACACCGGTCATTGAACTTGACGAAAAAGAGACGGCGGCGTCTGCTGTAAAAACGCTGTTAAAGGAACGGTACGGCCTTCAGACGATTGACAATGCCATGATCGCAATCAATGAAACATATGTAAAAGACAACAGCACCGTAACAGAAGGTGATACCATTGCCTTTATCCCTCCTGTAAGCGGAGGGTGAAAAAAGAGCCGGGTGTGCATCATTGCCATCCGGCTCTTTTTGTATATAGGCGCTGAATTTCAGAGAATATTTAAATGGGATTTAAAGGGTTTTGCAATTGAGGCGGTTTTCACTGCATGAATAGGCTGATAACAGTGCCTTTACGAGGTTTTGAGCCACCCGTCATACCGATCTGACGATGCTTTTTTTTACATAATTATGGAACGTAAAGCTGAGAATTTGTGTTACAATTTAGCATAAATACGCAAACGGCAAAAAAATTGAAACTTCTCTCAGCCTAAAGCGTACGTATAAACAGAATAATACATAGGAGGCATCAGCAATATGGAACCAAACCTGGAAAAAAGCAATGCGGCAGTAACGGAAAAGCCGTCAATTTTCGGCGTCATTACAAGTCCTGTTGTGCAGTTTAAAAGATTAAAAGAAAAGCCGGTCATCGGCATTCCTCTCCTGATTGTCATCATTCTCATCGCGGCCGGCAGTATTTTGCGCGGACTGGGGATGAATTATGAAGAAGTGCTGAACAGCTCATCTCTTGACGGTTTGACGGATGATCAGATTGAAATGACCAAAACCTTCGCTAAATTCGGTACGATGTTCGGAGGAATCTTCGGGGGCATTATCGCTCTGTTTATCGTTCCGCTCATTTACTGGCTGTGCGTCAAAATTTCAGGCGGCGTGACAACTTACAAAAAAATGCTCTCACTCAGCCTGTTTACGGCATTCATTACCAATATCGGCTTAGTTATTAACGGTCTTGTCACTTATTTTACCGGTGCGGGCTCATTGTACGCCGTTACATCTTTGGCGAGTGTCATACCGGCCGGAGACGGCGTCGCGGTCTTTTTAAGCGCGTTCGACATTTTCAGCATCTGGAGCTATATTCTGCTCGCTTTGGGACTTCGCTATACAGGCGGTATTTCGAAGAAAGCGGCCTGGACTTCCGCGATTGTCCTGTTTGTTATTATGCTTTTGGTTTCGGCAGTCGGAGGACTGTTAAGTTCAGTGACAGCAGGTGTATAACATGAAAAAAATTTGGATCGGAATCGGCATCGCCGTAATTGTTGCAGTATTCATCGGTATCAATATTTATAAGTCTGCCGCTCCCGCGGGCGGCAGCGCCGGAAAAAAAATCGAAACCGGAACCATGGAAAACAGAGAAATCTCATCTACGGTTATGGTTCCGGGAACACTTAAATTCTCTAAAGAACAGTATGTTTTTTATGAAGCAGATAAAGGAACTCTTGATAAAGTGAAAGTAAAAGAAGGCGACAAAGTAAAAAAAGGGTCGTCGTTAGTCACTTATACAAATGAGCAGCTCAACCTTGATAAAGAACAAAATGAGTTGACAGAACAATCAAAACGGATGCAAATCGAACAAGTTGAAAAAAAACTCAGAGCATTAAACAGCAAGGAACAAGATCTGGCAAAACAAGTGGGAGAAGCGGAAGCCAAAAAACAAATTGAATCCGAACGGACTGATCTGCAGCTTCAGCAAAAAACGGCGGAAATCGAATTAAAGCAATCTGATTTGCAAAAGCAGTCTCTTGAAAATCAAGTGTCGAATCTCAATGTTAAGAGTGAGATGGACGGGACGGTTATCTCGGTAAATCAAGAAGCGGCTTCTAAAAAATCGGATATTCAAGAACCGGTTATACATATAGGAGACCCGGAACACCTGGTCGTTGCCGGCAATTTGTCCGAATACGACACGCTGAAAGTGAAAAAGGGCCAAAGCGTTACAATCACCTCAGACGCCATCCCCGGCAAAACGTGGAAAGGGAGAGTGGCGGCTGTCGGCCTCGTTCCGGATCAAAAGTCAAGCGCTGCTTCGGGGGAAAGCACGGAACAAGCCGTCCAGTATCCGTTTCAGGTTAAGCTGATCGGAAACCTTCCGGAAGGCAAGCCGGGATTTAAATTAATTATGAACATTGAAACCGACAAACGGAAAGCCGATACGCTGCCGTCCTCCGCAGTCAAAAAAGACGGAGATGAGCACTGGGTCTTTACGGTAAAAGACGGGAAGGCCAAACGCGTGAAAGTTAAAGTCGGCGATACCGCAAATCAGCTTACGGAGATAAAAGAGGGGCTTTCAAAGGATGATAAAGTCATTCTGAATCCGGCTGACGGTTTGACTGACGGAACGGATGTGAAAGCATAGATGATTCAGCTTTCAAAGGTGAAAAAAAGCTATCAGATCGGCAAGGAGACGTTTGATGTTCTCCGTTCAATCGACCTGACGATTGAAGAAGGAGAATATGTGTCAATTATGGGACCGTCGGGATCGGGAAAATCTACGATTATGAATATCATCGGCTGTCTGGACAGACCGACGTCCGGCAGTTACAGGCTTGCGGGCGAAGATGTTTCTTCATGCACCGAAAAAGAGCTTGCGGCGGTCCGGAACAAATCAATCGGATTTGTCTTTCAGCAGTTTCAGCTGCTGCCGCGATTGAATGCAAGAAAAAATGTCGAACTCCCCATGATCTATGCCGGTATCGGCAAAAAAGAGCGTGAGGAACGGGCTGAGCACGCGCTGGAAAAAGTCGGTTTGGCGGATCGGATGCGTCACATGCCGAATGAGCTGTCCGGCGGCCAGAAGCAGCGTGTCGCGATTGCAAGAGCCATCGTGAACGAACCGAAGCTCATTTTAGCTGATGAACCGACCGGCGCGCTGGATACGAAAACAAGCATTTCCATTATGGAGCAGTTCACAGAGCTTAATGCAGAGGGCGTGACCGTAGTGCTTGTCACTCATGAGCCTGAAGTGGCGGACTGTACAAACAGAGTGATTTTCGTCCGTGACGGCATGATCGTTTCCCGCGATTCTGAGCAGAGGAGAGTGGGGGAATGAGCCTGTCAGAAAATCTCCGGATGGCCCTCAGTTCCGTAAGAGCTCACAAGCTGAGATCGATTCTGACAATGCTCGGAATCATTATCGGCGTCGGTTCAGTAATCGTTGTTGTGGCTGTCGGCCAGGGCGGAGAGCAAATGCTGAAGCAATCCATCAGCGGGCCGGGCAATACGATTGAATTGTTTTACCTGCCGAGTGATGAAGAATTAACAGCCAATCCGAACGCCTTACAGCAAGCGAGTTTTACAGAAGAAGATATTAATGGATTAAAAGGAGTGGACGGCGTAAAGCAGGTTGTCGCTTCCGCGGTAAAATCCATGACGGCCCGTTACCATGAAGAAGACACGGATATTACGCTGAACGGCATTAACAGCGGCTACTTGGACGTAAAAAAGCTGGACGTTCAAGATGGACGGACATTTACGGACAATGATTTTCTTTCCGGGAAAAGAGCGGGAATCATCTCGAAAAAAATGGCTGAAAAGCTGTTCGGGAAAACGTCTCCGCTCGGAAAAATCGTCTGGGCCGGCGGACAGCCCGTAGAAGTAATCGGCGTACTGAAAGAAGAGAGCGGCTTTTTATCGTTAGGACTCAGTGAAATGTATGTGCCGTTCAACATGCTGAAAACGTCTTTCGGTACTAACGACTACAGCAACGTTTCCGTTCAGACGGAGTCCGCTGATCAAATCAAAACAACAGGAAAAGAAGCGGCCCGTCTCTTAAATGACAATCACGGTACAAAAGAGGCCTATCAAGTCATGAATATGGAAGAAATCGCGGCGGGAATCGGTCAGGTCACGACCGTTATGACGACGATCATCGGTTCGATCGCCGGTATTTCTCTCGTTGTCGGCGGGATCGGGGTCATGAATATTATGCTCGTATCAGTGACGGAACGGACAAGAGAAATCGGCATCCGCAAATCGCTCGGTGCCACGAGAGGACAGATTCTGACACAATTCTTAATTGAATCTGTTGTGCTTACATTAATCGGCGGCTTAATCGGAATCGGTCTCGGCTACGGGGGAGCAACACTCGTTTCCCTTATCGCAGGCTGGCCGTCGCTCGTTTCCTGGCAGGTGGTTTGTATCGGCGTGCTGTTCAGTATGCTGATCGGTGTCATTTTCGGCATGCTGCCCGCCAACAAAGCATCACGCTTAGATCCGATTGAAGCGTTACGGTATGAATAACCGGCGCCCCATGCAGTCTGCATGGGGTTTTTTGTGTTTTAATGATTGAATGAATATAATAGACTTTTTTCATTTATGATAAAAAGAAAATGTCATACAATTGTCCCCCTTTTTGTCGAATTTACAGTTTACAAACCCTATGTACATACGTTAATATGAACAAATGTGAAAGATTTTGATAGTTATTGAATGAATTTGAGTGATTTTAGTTGCTTGAAGTAAAAAAAGCGTTTACAATTATCTTGCAGCCGAAATGAATACGTTTTCAAAGGAGGCGGAATATGCTCACTCCTGAAAGGTATCAGCTGATTATGGATCAGATTGAAAAGCGAGATGTGGTGAAGATTCAAGAGCTGATAAGCATGACAAACGCTTCTGAATCAACGATCAGAAGAGATTTATCAACACTTGAAGAGCGCGGGTTTTTAAAGCGCGTTCACGGCGGGGCGTCTAAACTTTCCAACAGCAGGCAAGAACCCGATATGCTTGAAAAATCCTCCAAAAACCTTCAGGATAAACTGAAGATCGCTGAAGAAGCGGCATCTTTATTAGAAGAAGGTGACTGTATTTACCTTGATGCGGGAACAACTACATTGCACATGATTGATTTTATAGATCATACAAAGGACATTGTGGTTGTCACAAACGGGGTTATGCATATCGACGCTTTAATAAGGAAGGGGATTCCTTTTTATCTTCTCGGAGGATATGTGAAGCATAGAACAGGTGCGATGATCGGCGGCGCCTCATTAACGGCGGTCAGCCAGTACCGTTTTGACAAAAGCTTTCTCGGGGTGAACGGCGTGCACATTGAAGCCGGCTTTACAACACCCGATCCGGATGAGGCTCTTCTGAAGACAAAGGCTGTGAGACAGGCGAAAAATGCGTATGTTTTAGCCGATCCTTCTAAATTCGGCGAGATTTCTTTCGCAGCGTTCGCCGCCTTGGGCGATGCAGCTATCATTACCACTGAAGCTGAAGAACTTGCATTCGATGATTACCAAGAAAAAACTGTCGTAAAGGTAGTGAAACCATGATTTACACTGTAACTCTCAATCCGTCTGTTGACTATATCGTTCACGTTGAAGATTTTGCCGTAGGCGGTTTAAACCGTTCCAGCTATGACACGAAGTATCCCGGCGGAAAAGGCATCAACGTTTCGAGATTACTGAAAAGACACCATGTGCCGTCAAAAGCATTGGGGTTTGTCGGCGGATTTACCGGAAATTATATCACGTCATTTTTGCAGCAGGAAGGTCTGGAAACGGCTTTTTCTGAGGTGGATGAAGACACGCGTATAAATGTAAAACTGAAAACGGGCGATGAAACGGAAATTAACGGACAGGGCCCGACGATTTCAGACGAAGTGTTCAATGCCTTTTTAGAACAGTTCTCCGCTCTGGAAGAGGGAGACATCGTCGTTTTAGCGGGAAGCATCCCTTCTTCCCTGCCGCATAACACGTATGAAAAAATTGCTGAGGCATGCAGAAAGCAGAATGCCCGGGTAGTGGTGGACATCTCCGGTGAAGCGCTGATGAAAGCGACAGAAATGAAACCGTTTTTGATGAAGCCGAATCATCATGAGCTTGGGGAAATGTTCAATACGGTCATTGATTCAGCCGAAGCTGCCGTTCCTTACGGTAAAAAATTAATTGAACAAGGCGCCGAACACGCGATTGTTTCGATGGCTGGCGACGGTGCGCTTTTATTTACGAAAGAGGCGGTTTTCCTCGCCAATGTTCCTAAAGGAAAGCTTGTCAATTCGGTAGGCGCGGGTGATTCCGTCGTCGCGGGATTCCTTGCGGGAATTTCAAAACAGCTGCCTTTGGAAGATGCGTTCCGTTTAGGAGTTGCTTCCGGAAGCGCGACGGCATTTTCTGAAGAACTCGGAACTGAAGAGTTTGTACAGCAGCTTCTTCCTGAAGTTAAAGTCACACGTCTATAGAGGAGGAAAGAAAAGTGAAGATAACTGAGCTGTTAACAAGAGATACAATTCATCTCAATATAGAAAGCAAAGAGAAAGAAAACGTTATCGATGAAATGGTGACAGTGCTTGACAAAGCCGGCAGATTAAATGACAGAGAGGCTTACAAAGCAGCCATTTTAAATCGTGAAAGCCAAAGCTCGACGGGAATCGGCGAAGGCATTGCCATTCCTCACGCGAAGACGGCGAGCGTCATTAACCCGGCCATCGCATTCGGCCGTTCAAAAGAAGGTGTGGATTATGAATCATTAGACGGTCAGCCGGCACACCTGGTCTTTATGATTGCGGCAACCGAAGGAGCAAATAATACGCATCTTGAAGCATTATCAAGACTTTCAACGCTTCTTATGCGTGAGGAAATCCGCAAACAGCTTCTTGAAGCTGAATCAGAAGATGCGATCATTGACATCATCAATCAGCATGACAAAGATGACGATGAGGAAGAAGAAGAGCAGGAAGAACAGGCAGTGCCGTCAGGAAAAGGGAAAATCCTTGCGGTTACGGCATGCCCGACAGGTATCGCTCATACGTTCATGGCAGCTGACGCACTGAAAGAAAAAGCGAAAGAGCTCGGCGTTGACATTAAAGTCGAGACAAACGGCTCAAGCGGTATTAAACATAAGCTGACGGCTCAAGAAATTGAAGACGCGCCTGCGATTATCGTGGCGGCTGATAAACAGGTTGAAATGGAGCGCTTTAAAGGCAAACATGTTCTTCAAGTGCCTGTGACGGCCGGTATCAGACGTCCACAGGAACTGATTGAAAAAGCCGTTAACCAAGATGCGCCGATTTACGAGGGCAGCGGCGGAGGATCTTCCGCTTCAAATGAAGACGGCCCGAAACAGAAATCAGGCACAAGCATCGGAAGTACTTTCTATAAACACTTAATGAGCGGTGTCAGCAACATGCTGCCATTTGTCGTCGGCGGCGGAATTCTCGTTGCGATTTCATTCTTCTGGGGAATTCATTCAGCTGATCCGAAAGACCCGACATACAACACGTTTGCTGCAGCGCTGAACTTTATCGGCGGCGATAATGCGTTAAAGCTGATTGTTGCAGTACTTGCCGGATTCATCGCAATGAGTATTGCGGACCGTCCGGGATTTGCGCCGGGTATGGTCGGCGGATTTATGGCTACGCAGGCGAATGCCGGATTCTTGGGCGGACTGATTGCCGGATTTTTAGCCGGTTATGTCGTAGTCCTTTTGAAAAAGCTGTTTGTCTTTATTCCTCAGACCCTTGACGGATTAAAACCTGTATTGATTTATCCGCTGCTCGGTATTTTTATCACCGGTGTCCTGATGCAGTTTGTCATTAATACACCTGTAGCAGCGTTTATGAATTTCTTAACAAATTGGCTTGAAAGCCTTGGAACTGGAAACCTTGTCTTAATGGGTATTATTTTAGGCGGTATGATGGCTATCGACATGGGCGGCCCGCTCAATAAAGCGGCGTTCACTTTCGGTATCGCGATGATCGATGCCGGAAACTATGCGCCGCATGCGGCCATCATGGCGGGCGGAATGGCTCCGCCGCTTGGAATCGCACTGGCGACAACATTCTTTAAACACAAATTCTCTAAACGTGACCGTGAAGCCGGTATTACGTGCTACTTCATGGGAGCAGCTTTCGTTACAGAAGGCGCCATCCCGTTTGCAGCGGCTGATCCGCTTCGCGTCATCCCTGCAGCCGTTGTCGGTTCTGCGGTAGCGGGCGGACTGACAGAGTTTTTCAGGGTAACGCTTCCTGCACCGCACGGAGGAATATTCGTTGCATTCATTACGAACCATCCGCTGCTTTACTTAATGAGCATCGTGATCGGAGCGATTGTAACGGCGGTTATCTTGGGAATCATCAAAAAACCGGTAGTAGAGAAATAAGCGAAAAGCGTCCTTTACGGGCGCTTTTTTCAATCATATGCGCATAGAAGCGTTATGTATTTTGTGATGAGTTGTGATAAAGTAAAGATGGTACATGAACCGAAACAGTGATCGTCTAGGAGGAACCACGTTGACTGAAGAACAAAAACCTACTTCTGAAAAATCGGTAAAAAGAAAATCCAACACGTATTGGGAATGGGGAAAGGCCATCATTATAGCGGTTGCACTTGCGCTGTTAATCCGCCATTTCCTGTTTGAACCGTACTTAGTGGAAGGATCATCAATGTACCCGACATTACATGACGGTGAAAGACTGTTTGTCAACAAAAGCGTCAATTATATCGGAGAAATCGAGCGGGGGGACATCGTCATTATTAACGGCGATACGTCGAAAGTCCATTATGTAAAGCGGCTCATCGGAAAACCTGGAGAAACGGTGGAAATGAAAAATGACACGCTTTATATAAACGGCAAAAAAATCGCAGAACCGTACCTCGCGAGCAATAAAAAAGAAGCGAAAAAACTGGGAGTCAACCTGACGGGAGATTTCGGCCCCGTAAAGGTTCCGAAAGGCAAATACTTCGTCATGGGCGACAATCGGCTGAATTCAATGGACAGCCGGAATGGCCTCGGCTTAATAGCCGAAAACCGGATCGTCGGCACCTCGAAGTTTGTGTTCTTCCCGTTTCATGATATGCGTCAGACAAAATAAAAACGCCGCGCTGCCCGATTCGGACAGCAGGCGTTTTTTATTTGGCAAACGAGGCCGCGACGGCGATGAACAATACCGTGGCCAGCACTGATCCGACAATGGCCAGAACGCTGAAAAAAAGATTCACCTGCTTCTTCTCTTTGCCGCGTTTTTCAAGCATCCGTTTTGAAAAGAGATGCGAAAACGTATAAATGAGGGCGATTCCGACGTACAAGCCGATGTCACGTGCCGTAAAGCCTGTGACGGCCAGAAAAACCCCGGTGAAGAAAATCATAAGACAGTATTCTGTGAGTGTTAAAAGCTTCAACTTGTTCCTCCGTGATGAATATGTATATATATCTATTGTATCACAGCGCTCCGGGTTTGACGCCTGCATCTTTTCAAACCCGTATATTCGCAGGGAAACATTTCTCTTCCCCTTTATTCATGGTATACTTTTAATGATGATAGACACGATGGAGGATTCTAAATGATTGCTGTAAATAATGTGAGCTTGCGTTTTGCGGATCGCAAGTTATTTGAAGATGTCAATATTAAATTTACGCCGGGCAACTGCTACGGATTAATAGGCGCAAACGGTGCCGGAAAATCAACATTTTTGAAAATTTTATCCGGTGAGCTGGAGCCGCAGACCGGCGATGTCCATATGAGCCCGGGCGAACGTCTTGCCATTCTGAAGCAGAACCACTTTGAATATGAAGACTGTGAAGTGCTGAAAGTCGTCATCATGGGGCATAAACGTTTATACGAAGTCATGCAGGAAAAAGACGCGATTTATATGAAGCCTGATTTTTCAGATGAAGACGGCATCCGCGCCGCTGAACTTGAAGGAGAGTTTGCGGAATTAAACGGATGGGAAGCTGAAAGTGAAGCCGCTATTTTGTTAAAGGGGCTGGGCATCTCTGAAGACCTGCATACGAAGAAAATGGCCGACTTAGGCGGTTCAGAAAAGGTGAAAGTGCTTTTGGCACAGGCGCTGTTCGGCAAGCCGGACGTTCTGCTGCTTGATGAACCGACCAACCACTTGGATCTGAAAGCGATTCAGTGGCTGGAAGAGTTTTTAATCAACTTTGAGAACACAGTCATCGTCGTATCCCATGACCGTCACTTTTTAAATAAAGTGTGCACGCACATCGCCGATCTTGATTTTAATAAAATTCAAGTGTACGTCGGCAACTATGATTTCTGGTATGAATCAAGCCAGCTTGCTTTAAAGCTTTCTCAGGAAGCCAACAAGAAAAAAGAAGAGCAGATTAAACAGCTTCAGGAGTTCGTGGCCAGATTCAGCGCCAACGCCTCTAAATCAAAGCAGGCGACATCAAGAAAGAAACTCCTTGATAAAATCACGCTTGATGATATTAAACCGTCATCACGCCGTTATCCTTATGTCAATTTCACGCCGGAACGCGAGATCGGAAATGACGTGCTGCGGGTTGAAGGCTTAACAAAAACGATTGACGGGGTTAAGGTGCTTGATAACGTCAGCTTTATTATGAATAGAGAAGACAAAATCGCATTTACGGGCCGCAACGAACTTGCCGTTACGACATTGTTTAAAATCATTTCCGGGGAAATGGAAGCAGACAGCGGCACATTTAAATGGGGCGTGACCACTTCTCAGGCGTACTTCCCTAAAGACAACAGCGAATATTTTGACGGCAGCGATGCGAACCTTGTCGACTGGCTCCGCCAATACTCGCCGCATGACCAAAGCGAAAGCTTTCTGCGCGGTTTCTTAGGACGCATGCTGTTCTCAGGAGAAGAAGTCAACAAAAAATCAAACGTCCTTTCCGGAGGAGAAAAAGTACGCTGCATGCTTTCAAAAGCGATGCTTTCCGGCGCGAATATCTTAATTCTGGATGAACCGACAAACCACTTAGATTTGGAATCCATTACGGCGCTTAACAACGGCTTAATCAGCTTTAAAGGCGCTATGCTGTTTTCATCTCATGACCATCAGTTTGTACAGACAATTGCCAACCGTATCATTGAATTAACGCCTAAAGGCATTGTTGACAAACAAATGTCTTATGACGAATTTCTTGAAAACGCGGATGTGCAGAAAAAGCTTGAAGAGCTATACGCGTAATAAAGAAGCAGGGGAGACTCTGCTTTTTTATTTATGAAAAAAGTTTTCAATCTTCTGACTTCCCGTTACAATAAAGGAATACATAAATTGAAAAGAGACGGAGGAATGCATCATGAAGTTTTTAGTTGTCGGAGCTGGGGGAGTGGGCGGATATATTGGCGCGCGTCTTGCAGAAAAGGGAAATGACGTTACGTTTCTCGTCCGTCAGAAGCGGGCGGAACAATTAAAAGAGATGGGATTGACCGTCAAAAGTGCAAATGGTGATGTTTCAATCAAGCCGAAATTAATGATGGCGGGCGAAGAAGGAGCATTTGACGCCGTTATCATCGCTTCAAAAGCGTATTCTTTGGAGGACGTCATTCGGGATGTCAAACCGTTTGTCAAACCTTCGTCGGTCATTCTTCCTTTTTTAAACGGATACAGGCACTATAACCAGCTGTTTGAAGCTTTTTCAAAACGGCAGGTGCTGGGCGGCCTCTGCTTTATTGAGAGCGCCCTTAACGACAAAGGGGAAATTCTTCATACGAGCGCTGCCCACCGCTTTGTTTTCGGTGAATGGAACGGGGAGCGCACAGAACGTATGAACGAGCTGGAAAACGCATTTGCAGGCGTGAAAGCGGATGTCATCATCAGCGGGGATATTGAAAAGGACATTTGGAAAAAATATATGTTTATTGCCGCGCAGGCGGGAGTGACCACTCTGTTTCAACAGCCGGTCGGACCGATTTTAGAAACAGAAGGCGGCCGCAGCACGGCAAAGCGCCTCTTTGCCGAAATCGGAGCCATTTTCAAGGCTGCCGGCATCCCGAAAGATCCTGGTCTGGAAGAAGAGAGTTATCGCACATTGACAAGCATGTCTTACCATATGAAATCGTCGATGCTGAGAGATATGGAAAAGGGCAGGGTGACGGAAGGTGATCATTTACACGGCTTTTTGCTTGAGAAAGCGAAAGGCTTGTCAATTGATACACCTGTTTTGGAAACCGTCTGCGCCAACTTGCAAATGTATGAAGCGAAATAAAAAAGGAGGCCTGATCGCCTCCTTTTTTTATTAAAATGCCCAGTTTCCGTTTCTGAAGATCGGTTCTCTTTTCCCGTCCGCGGTAATACCGTCGATATTCATGTCTTTGGAACCGACCATAAAATCTACGTGTGTAATGCTTTCATTTAAGCCCTCTTTAACAAGCTCTTCCCGTGTCATTTGTTTGCCGCCCTCAATATTAAAGGCATACGCACTGCCGATCGCCAAGTGGTTAGAGGCGTTTTCATCGTACAGTGTGTTGTAAAATAAAATATTTGATTGTGAAATCGGTGAATCGTACGGCACTAAGGCCACTTCACCGAGATAGTGTGAGCCTTCATCGGTTTCGACGATGCCTTTTAAAATCTCCTCGCCTTTTTCAGCTTTCACATCGACAATGCGGCCGTTTTCAAAGGTAAGAGTGAAGTTATCAATAATGTTGCCGCCGTAGCTCAGCGGTTTCGTGCTGGAAACCGTGCCGTTCACCCCGTCACGCTGCGGAAGGGTGAAAACCTCTTCTGTCGGCATGTTGGCCATGAATTCGTGACCGCTTTCATTCACGCTTCCCGCGCCTGCCCATACATGTTTTTTCGGCAGTTCAATGGTTAAGTCTGTTCCTTCAGCCTGATAATGCAGGGCGCTGTAATGTTTTTTGTTCAGGTGTTCCACTTTTTCATGAAGATTTTGATCATGTTTTTTCCATGCTTCCACAGGGTTTTCTTCATTTACGCGGGTCGTTTTGAAAATTTCTTCCCATAAAAGCTGAACGGCTGTTTCTTCCGGCTGATCCGGGAACACTTTTTTCGCCCAGCCTGTTGAAGCAGCTCCGATCACCGTCCAGCTGACCTTATCTGATTGAATATATTGTCTGTATGTATGCAATGCTTTTCCGGCGGCTTTTTGGAACGCTGCAATCCGTTTGCCGTCAGTGCCTTTTAACAGGTCGGGGTCGGATGAGACGACAGAAATAAACGCAGCCCCTTTTTTCGCGAGCTCTTCTTTTCCTTTTGCTTCCCATTCAGGATACTCTTCAAACGCTTCAAAAGGTGCCATCTCGTATTTTAATCTGGACAGTTCATCGTCCTGCCAATTTACGGTGACGTTTTTTGCGCCTTTTTCATAAGAATGTTTGGCAAGCAGTCTGACAAGTTCCCGGACATCAGTTGAGGCATTGATTACGACATGCTGTCCTCTTTGGACATTGACGCCGACTTCTACCGCCAGCTGAGCATATGTATTTAACTTTTCAGTAAACGAACTCATCGTTCATTCCTCCTCATCGGTTTTTCTCATCATATCAAATAACGCCTCATAAAGGAAAGAAAGGAGCACAAACGAAAAAGACACAGCTTTTGCTGCGTCTTTACGGGTGATTCAGTTTTACGGCGCCGCCGGCCGGAGAATGGGGCATATTGGCCAGTGAAATGCTCATACCCCCCAAAATAATTCCGCTTAAAATGACGGCTACTGCTACGCGTCTTCCCACATCTCTAAGCATATGCTTCCTCCTTAATGTTTCTCCAGTTCTCACAATATGAGCCGGCCGGAGAAAAAAGAAGCACAATCTTATTATTTAATCGCTTTTTGCAGCTTGTCGATGACGTCTAATGAACGCCCAGTGCCGATAGCCACTGATTCAAGCGGATTTGCCGCCAAATGAACGGGAACGACGATTTCATCTGTCAGCCATTCTTTCATCCCGTTTAAAAGGGAGCCTCCGCCGGTTAACACGACGCCGCGGTCAACGATATCACCGCTGAGCTCCGGCGGACAATCTTCAAGCGTCGCTCTGATCGCTTCAAGAATATGCAGGAGCGACTCACGCATCGCGTGCTGAATTTCATTAGACTGCAGTCTGATTGTCTTCGGCAGACCGGTTACAAGGTCACGCCCGCGGATTTCCATCGTTTCCGGCACATGTTCGATCAATGCAAATCCGATTTCCATTTTCACTTGTTCTGCCGTGCGTTCCCCGATCAGCAGGTTGTATTTTTTTCTGACGAACGAGGCGATATCTTCATCAAGCTGGTCGCCGCCGATTCTGATCGAATGGCAGGATACGACTCCACCGAATGAGATGATGGCGACTTCAGTCGTACCGCCGCCGATATCTACGACGACGTTTGCGACCGGCTCGTCAACAGGGAGGTCGGCCCCGATTGCAGCGGCTACAGGTTCTTCAATCAAGTGAACGTTTTTCGCTCCGCAGTTTTTGACAGCGTCACTGATGGCGCGGCGTTCAACGGCTGTTGAGCCTGAAGGCGTGCAGACGACGACATTCGGTTTGCGGAAGGTCATTCCGATTTTTTTTCCGGCTTTTTTCATAATGTGTTTTAATAAGTCAGTTGTCATATCATAATCAGCAATGACACCGTCTTTCATCGGCCGTACGGCGACGATTTTCCCCGGCGTCTTTCCGATCATGCTTTTGGCATCCGTTCCGATGGCAAGCACCGCTTTCGTTGTTGTATCTACAGCGACAACGGAAGGCTCGTTTAAAATAATACCTTTATTTTTACTGTAAACAAGTATATTAGCGGTTCCTAAGTCGATTCCGATCTCAGTTGATTGAAACATGTTTTCACCCAATCCCTATCCTGATTTAATTGATTCTACATTTAAAGTTTCTGAGAAAAACCACGATTTTTGGGGGTTTCCGCCGGGAATGAAATGTTTTTGTAAAAAAGGAGGGAAAGTCTGTATCCCGTATTTCAAAAGGCTTTTTTTCTGTAAAAAACATTCATTTCCGGATGCTGAGAAACTTTTGCTCCGTTCCTTTCGTCTACGTTTATGAAGGATTTTCCTTGGACATAAAGAAGAGACATTAAAGGAAGTAGGGGATTTCTATGAAATCAATTGGTGTAGTAAGAAAAGTAGACGAACTCGGGCGTATTGTCATGCCGATTGAATTGAGAAGAGCATTGGATATCGCTATTAAAGATAGTATTGAATTTTTCGTTGACGGAGACAAAATTGTCTTAAAAAAATACAAGCCGCACGGCATTTGCTTAATGACCGGGGAAATTACCTCCGAAAATCAGGAGTACGGCAACGGCAAAATTATTTTAAGTCCTGAAGGAGCGAAAATGCTGCTTGAGGAAATCGAGGAAGCGTTAAAAGATAGATCATAATCAGCAAAAAGGGCGGGGCATTATTCCGTCCTTTTATTATGAACTTGTGCAAAAACTCACGGGAAAAGTAAGCGAACCTGCTCAATTAATTGGGAATAGTTATCATTTTTTAGTCAATAATGCAGTCAACAATGTTACAATATATGTAGAAATGCTAGCGGCAGGTGGGACTATGGGAAAATATCAAGCGCGTATCATTTCCTTAATCTTGGCAATGATTTTTATTATGTTTTGGGATTATTTATTTTATATGATTGAACGGAATCCGATTAACTGGCCCGTTGACATCACCTTTACCGCCGTCACATTAATCAGCGTCTGGCTGCTGGCTTATTATGTGGACAATAAAAAGCAGCTGCTGGCGGAGCTGAAGGACAGCGAGCAGAAAGCAAAGGCGCTTTCAGATGAGAAAAACCGGATCATGGACAATTTGCAGGAAATCGTTTTTCAGACGGATTCACAAGGGAATATTACATATTTGAATCAGGCCTGGACGACGATTACGGGCCACTCCATCAGCGAATGTATGGGCACGATGTATAATGATTATTTTATAAAAGAAAAACATATCATTGATTATATTATCTCCCAAATCAAGCAGCAGTCCCCGTCAGGAATGTTTACGGCCAAATATATTAAAAGAGACGGCACGATTTTTTGGGGGGAAGTCCATTATAAGCTGTATTATGACCGCAGACAGAAATTTGTCGGGAGCCTGGGGACGATGTCTGATATCAGTGAACGGAAAAAAGCGGTCGACGAGCTTCTGGAAACGAACGAACGCCTTGCCATGCAATCTCAAAAGCTGGCCATTGCCGGAGAGCTTGCGGCAGGAATCGCCCATGAAGTAAGAAATCCTTTAACGTCAGTCAGCGGCTTTCTCCAGCTGATGAAAGCCCAGTATCCGGAAAGAACGGATTATTTCGATATTATTTTTTCGGAGATTAAAAGGATTGATCTCGTGCTGGGGGAGCTGCTTCTGCTCGCCAAGCCGCAGACCGTGACGTTTACCGCTCATCATCTCAACCATATTTTAAGGCAGGTGGCGACGCTTCTTGACACGAACGCGGTGCTGTCAAACACTGTGATTGAGAAGGATTTCAGGCAGACTGAGTCCTGTATGGTCAACGGTGACGAAAACCAGCTGAAACAGGTATTTATCAATATTATTAAAAATGCGATTGAAGCGATGCCTGACGGCGGGAATATTCATATTTATACAGAACGGGATGAAGAATACGCGGTGATCAGCATACAGGATGAAGGAAACGGCATGTCGAAAGAAAAGCTTGAAAACATCGGCAAACCGTTTTTCTCAACAAAAGATCAGGGAACGGGTCTCGGGCTTCCGATTTGTTTACGAATTCTGAAGGAGCATAATGGTAAACTTAACATTAAGAGCAAAAATGGAGAAGGCAGTACGTTTCAGGTGATTCTGCCGTTAGAAGCGGCTGCTGTCCAAAAGGAGGAAAAATAACTTGCTTCTTTTTGTATACGGTTTGTTACGGAAGCGTGAAGAAAACCATGAACTGCTGAAAGGCGCTCCGTGTGTGTGCGAGCAGGCCGCGATAAACGGTGTGCTGTACGAAACGGATAAAGGTCAGCCTGCGGCGTCTTTAGCAGAAACAGCTTTTGTGTACGGGGAATTGTATGAAACAGATCATCAGATGATCCGTAAGCTGGATATGTATTATGCTGATTTTGACCGGAAAGAGGTTGCCGTGACGACGGATGCCGGGAATAAAACCGCCTTCGCATATGTCGTAAAGCCCGACCAGTGTGCCTCATTCAGCCGTATCAAAAGCGGAGACTGGAAAGAATACCGTTTTATGAAACGGGAGGATGACAGTCCGGTTTATTATTTTGCTTACGGCTCCTGTATGGACAATGCCCGGTTTAAACAGGCGGGAGTCGACCACTTTTTTGCCGAGCCGGTCGGAGGGGCGGTTGTTGAAGGATATTCGACGAGATTCACGTTAAGGCGTCCTGACGGTTCCAGAGCCGATCTTGTTGAAGACGGGGGACGAACTGAAGGCGTGCTGTACAAGCTCCCGTTTGAAGCGGCAACCTATCTGTACAAAAGAGAAGGTGTTGATAACCACACATACCGTCCCGCGTTCATAGAAGTGTGTGCCGGCGGCCGTGTATACAGAGGCGTCCTGACGTTTCTGGTTCTTGATAAAGCTGAGGAAATTGCGCCTCCGGGTCACTATCAGGAAGAAATCGAACGCGGAGCGGACCTGTATTTATCACCCGCCTTTTCAGAAAAGCTTAAACGCTATATGAACTCATTGCCGAAAATGTGATACTATTCCTATTAGAGATATTGTTTAAAGGAGTACTGTTATGAGAAAAGAGTTTGCCGTTATCGGTCTCGGACGCTTCGGCGGAAGTATTTGCAAAGCATTAAGTGAAGAAGGCCTTGAGGTCATGGCGATGGATATTGATGAAGATAAAGTAAATGAATACGCCAAAATCGCATCACACGCGGTCATCGGCGATTCAACCGATGAATCGGTGCTGAAAAACTTAGGGCTGCGCAACTTTGATCACGTCATTGTGGCAATCGGCGAAAATATACAGGCGAGCATTTTAACGACGCTGATCTTAAAGGAACTCGGCGTGAACACGATCACGGTTAAAGCGCAGAACGATTATCATGAGAAAGTGCTTGCGAAAATCGGGGCCGATCACATCGTCCACCCTGAACGTGACATGGCAAAACGCATCGCCCACAACATCGTATCAAATAATGTGCTTGATTATTTGGAGCTGTCCGACGAACACAGCATTGTGGAGATCGTGGCCAACAGCAGGCTTGCGGGCAACACACTGCTTGATCTGGACATCCGGGCGAAGTACGGCATTAATATCGTGGCGATCAAGAGAGAAAAAGAAGTGATCGTATCTCCGCTGGCGACTGAAATGATTCAAAAAGAAGATATTCTCATCGTTATCGGCTCTCTTACGGACATTTCCCGATTTGAAAAAAGAGTGCTTCATACAAAGTGAAAAGCCGTCCGTAAAAGGACGGTCTTTTATTATGTCAGAATAGAAAGACATTTATCATGTAAGCGGTATATTCTGCAATTTTTATTGACTATGATCAGGCGATCCGATAGCATATTGTACCATATAAAGAAAAAGAGGAGGCCTCATTTTGAACAAAGAAACACTGGCTGAACGGCTGAATGCATCAGCCGGCAGACAAAAAGCCGATACCGTCATTAAAAACGGAAAAATCATGGATGTATTTAACCAGGAATGGATCTCTGCAGATATCGCCATTACGGACGGAGTGATCGTCGGGCTGGGCGAATATGAAGGGGAAGAAGTCATTGATGCAGAAGGCCAAATGATCGTTCCGGGCTTTATTGACGGACATGTTCATATCGAGTCCTCTATGGTTACTCCGATTGAATTTGCTAAAGCCGTCCTCCCTCACGGAGTGACTACTGTCATTACTGATCCTCACGAAATTGCGAATGTTTCCGGAGCAAAAGGCATTTCATTTATGATAGAGCAGGCGAAAAAGGCGCCGCTGAACATCCGTTTCATGCTTCCTTCCTGTGTTCCCGCCGCTAGCTTTGAACGCTCAGGAGCTGTATTAAAAGCCGAGGATTTAAAGCCTTTTTATCAGGAGAAAGAGGTGCTCGGGCTTGCGGAAGTAATGGATTATGTGTCTGTTGCGGAAGGTGAAGAGGATATGCTTCAGAAACTGCTTGATGCCAAGCGTCACGGAAAACGGATCGACGGGCATTTAGCCGGACTGTCTTCAGATATCATCAATATATACAGAACCGCAATGGTGTCAAATGATCATGAAGTGACGACAAAAGAAGAAGCGCTGGACAGAATCAGACGGGGAATGTACGTCATGCTGCGCGAAGGATCGGTGGCAAAAAATACGCTCAATGTGCTGCCGGCGGTGAATGAAAAAAACGCGCGCCGCTTTTTCTTTTGTACGGATGATAAGCATGTAGATGATCTGCTTTCAGAAGGAAGTGTGAACCACCAAGTCAAAATGGCGATAAAGGCCGGACTTGATCCATTCCTTGCGTATCAGCTCGCCAGCTTAAATGCGGCTGAGTGCTACGGCCTTGAAACAAAAGGGGCGGTAGCGCCGGGTTTTGACGCAGATCTGCTGTTTATTTCAGATGTACGGGAGGCTGCCGTCACGAAAACCATGGTCGCCGGCCGGACCGTTGCCGAGAACGGGCGCACGGTTTATGAACAGTCTGCCGGTTCCTATTCGCCGGACCAGGCACTGTTGGATACAGTGCGGCTGAAAGCGCCGCTGACTGAATCCGATTTTCATATACCGATTCAAGAGGGCAGGAAAATGAAAGTAATCGAAATGATACCGAATCATTTGGAGACGAGAAAGAAAGAAGTGCCTGCACCGTCTGCTGACGCGTTTCGTTCTGATACAGATAATGATTTATTAAAAATCGCCGTCGCAGAGCGGCACAGCGGCGAAAAAATGATAGGACTCGGGATTGTACAAGGGTTCGGGTTAAAAGAAGGCGCCATCGCCACAACCATTTCTCACGATTCCCATAATATCATCGCCGTCGGTACAAACGATGCCGATTTGGCAAAAGCAATCAACAGGCTCCGTGACACCGGGGGCGGATTAACAGCCGTGAAAAACGGAGAATTGCTTCACTCCGTTCCGCTTCCGATCGCCGGGCTTTTGTCTGATAAGTCGGCGGAATGGGTTAATGACAGCTTGGGCGTGCTTCATGAAAAGCTTCCTTTGCTCGGATTCACCGGTGATTTCAATCCGTTTCTCACCTTATCGTTTTTAGCCCTTCCGGTGATTCCGGATATTAAAATGACGGCGGCCGGTCTGTTTGATGTCAAAGCCTTTCAGCATATTCCGCTGCAATAAAAAAACTGCACTCGTAATGAGTGCAGTTTTTTTAGACCTCCATAATGATCGGAAGGATCATCGGGCGGCGTTTTGTTTTTTCGTATAGGAACGGAGCAAGCGTATCGGTAATTTCGTTTTTAATTTCGGACCACTGCGTTGTTTTCCGATCCATTACTTTCTCCAGATGGTTCGAAATGAGCTGCTGCGCGTCATTGATCAAATCACCGGATTCTCTCATGTATACAAAACCTCTTGAGATTAAATCAGGTCCCGCCGAAACCTTAAAGTCGTCCATATTGATGCTGACAACAACGATAACAAGGCCTTCTTCTGAAAGAATGCGGCGGTCGCGGAGCACGATATTGCCGATATCACCGATTCCGCTTCCGTCAATGTAAACGGAGCCGGACGGAATTTTGCCTGCCACAGCGGCTTCTTCGCCTTTGAGGGCCAGCACTTCGCCATTATCCATGATAAAGCAGTTTTCTTCAGGTATGCCGCAATCAGTCGCGAGTTTGACGTGCATTTTCTGCATTCTGTACTCACCGTGAATCGGCATAAAGAACTTCGGTTTGATCAGGCGGAGCATTAATTTCTGCTCTTCCTGTCCGCCGTGTCCGGATGTATGAATGTCATTCAATGAACCGTGAATGACTTCTGCGCCCGCACGGTACAGCTGGTTGATGGTGCGGCTTACGCTGATTGTGTTTCCGGGTATCGGAGAGGAAGAAAAGACGACTGTATCTCCGGGATTAATGGAAATCTGCCGGTGCGTCCCGTTAGCGATGCGTGATAACGCCGCCATCGGTTCACCTTGGCTCCCCGTACATAAAATCGTTACCTTATTGGCAGGCAAACGATTGATTTCGTTATGCTCAATAAACGTATTTTTAGGACAGGTAATGTAACCGAGATTTTGTCCGATTTCAATAGCCGATTCCATACTGCGTCCGAATACGGCAACTTTTCTGCCGTTTAAAACGGCTGCTTCAATCACCTGCTGAAGACGGTGTATATTCGAAGCGAATGTCGCAAATATAATTCTGCCGTCCACTTTTCGGAAAATATCGTGAATGCTTTCGCCTACGCGGCGTTCTGACATGGTGAAATCAGGCACCTCACTGTTTGTACTGTCAGAAAGCAGGCACAAAACGCCTTCTTTCCCGATTTCAGCCATCTTTGTCAAGTTGGCCGGTTCGCCTACCGGTGTGAAATCGAACTTAAAGTCCCCGGTATGTACGATATTGCCCGGCGGTGTTTTGACGACGATTCCGTATGAATCCGGAATGCTGTGTGTCGTTCTGAAGAAGGATACAGACGTCTTGCGGAACTTCACGATGTCGTCTTCACCGATGATGTTTAATTTGGTCTGTCTTAACAGCCCGTGCTCTTCAAGTTTATTCCGAAGTAAGCCGATCGCGAGTTTACCGCCGTAAACGGGAATATTTACTTGTCTGAGCAGGTACGGAATACCGCCGATATGGTCTTCATGACCGTGGGTGATAAACAGACCTTTAATTTTATCTTCATTTTTTACTAAATACGTGTAATCGGGGATTACGTAATCAATGCCGAGAAGTTCATCCTCCGGGAACTTGATTCCCGCATCAATCAGTACAATTTCATCCTGAAACTGCACCCCGTACGTATTTTTCCCGATCTCGCCCAATCCGCCGAGGGCGAAAACGGCAGTCTGGTCATTTTTTACAAATTTCATTCCGCTCATAACTCCAATACTTTAAAATTTTCGCTCTGCTTCTCATATTCTAAAAAAGCACCGTCCACAGGCTGAACAAATTCAATGTTGTATTTCTGATCTTTCAGTTTCGTTCTGACGTCCCGTTCTGAAACGCCCTCAATGTAAAGTGAATCTGTTTTTTCCCGAACAGGTACTTCGTCAGCCTTCTCTTGATAAAATACCTTATAAATCATCCAAATCTCTCCTTAAATGCCGTATGTTAGACTCGCTTATTCTATTATATTCGAAAACGGATTATAAGGAAAGTCTCGAGCAAAAAAGGGACTTTCAAAAACCGAAAGATCCCTTCTACGCGATGACTTTTTTCCGGAGCATTCCGCCCCACTGTCTTCTGAGTTTCTTCCGTAATCGGCGCAGCATCGTATACCTCCTTTAAAGCCCTTTATAGCAGTAGTATGCGGAAAAAATGAATTTGTTTTCGTGGGTAAAACTGGAATTTGATCAAGGCGGTTTTCCGGAAGAAAAACTTTCTGTATGATGATATTGAAAAAGACACGACTGATAAACGGGAAAAAGGAGAAATTGACATGAAACCAAAACTGATCTTTTTTGATATTGACGGCACGATCTATGACCATGATAAACATATTCCCGATAGCGCAAGAAACGCCGTGACGGCGCTTAAAGAGGCTGGCCATCACGTTTTTATCGCCAGCGGAAGGTCCCCGTTTATGGTAAAACCGATTCTGGAAGAGCTTGAGATTGAATCATTTATTTCATACAACGGCCAGTATGTCGTATTTGAAGGTGAGGTCATTTATAAAAATCCTCTTCCTGAAGATGCGGTTGCGCGTTTATTAAAGCAGGCGGCAGAAGGGGAGCACCCCGTCGTATTTATGGCGGAAGACACGATGAAAACGACCGTCCCCGGACATCCGCACGTCTCGGAAGGAATCGGCAGTCTGAAAGCGCCTTATCCCGAAGTTGATGAAACATTTTATAAAGGAAAAGAAATTTATCAGCTGCTTTTATTCTGCCGCGGACATGAAGAAAAAGCATATGCCGCTTTTCCGGAGTTTGATTACGTCCGCTGGCATGAATTGTCCACGGATGTGCTTCCGAAAGGCGGTTCAAAAGCGGAAGGCATTAAAAGAGTGCTTGAGCGGCTTCCGTACGGCGTAAGTGACACTTATGCATTCGGCGACGGACTAAATGACCTTGAGATGATCCGTTTTGCCGGCACCGGGGTGGCGATGGGAAATGCGGTTCCGGAATTAAAAGCTGCCGCCGATTTCGTCACAAAGCCGGTGGATGAAGAGGGAATCAGCTGGGCCGTCAAAGAACTGGGCCTTTTGAAATAAAGAAAACCGGCACTTTGGGAAGTGCCGGTTTTTTTTAACGGTCAATGGCAATGGCGTTTTCAGGTTCTTTGAACGGATCTTCTTTATCGATATGGTCGTAAAACATCACGCCGTTCAGATGATCGATTTCGTGCTGAAACACGATGGCCGGAAAACCTTTGAGGCGGATGTCAATCTGTTCTCCTTCAAGCGTCACCGCCTTCACGCGGATGCGGGCGTAGCGCGGCACATAGCCGGGAATGGGTTCGTCTACCGACAGGCAGCCTTCTCCGCTCGTCAAGTAGCTTTTTTCCACTGAGTGGCTGACGATTTTAGGGTTAAAAAGAGCATAGCTGTATAAAGTGCCTTTCGCATCTTCTGCATGGACGGCGATCATCCGTTTTTTTACGTCTGTTTGCGGAGCGGCAAGACCGACGCCCGGACGAAGGTTGTATTTCTCGGCTAATTCAGGATTTTGGCTGTTTTTCACAAACTCAATCATATCAGCAAGATGCTGTTTTTCTTCGTCAGAAGCGGGAAGCTGAACCTCTTCAGCGATCTCTCTGAGCGCGGGATGTCCGTCGCGTACAATATTTTCCATAGTAATCAAGAAACTTCACTCCTAAAGCTTAATATGTAAATTATAGCGAATTTCTTTATCGCGGCGCAACGAAACAATTGGCCGGCCATAGCAGGCCGGCCGATTTTCATGGTGTATAAGGTCAGCAGCCGCAGCCTAAATAAGCGGCACCGACGATGATTAATAAGATAAACAATACGACGATTAATGCGAATGTGCGGCCATATCCGCCGCCGCAGCCATAACCGTAACCGCCATAACCGTATCCGCCGCCGCAGCAACCGCCGCCAAATCCGCCGCCAAATCCATATCCGTACATAAAAAAACCTCCTCTTTTAATTACGCTGACCCTTTGTCAGCAGGGCCGGCGTCTACTATAAACTATGTAAAAGCCAAAAAGATGTATGGTCATCCGCCCTGTTTTCTCAATTTTTTACGCCAGTATTCTTTGACAGCACCGTAAGCGTCTTTTTACCCGGTCATGCCAATTACAGCTCAGCTATTGTCAAAAAGCGTTCGGGCTTCTATAGTGGAAATTGTCAAGATTGGGGGATTTTAAGTGAATATGATTCAAAAAAAGGTATTAGCAGGAATCGGAGCGCTCGGCGCCGCAAGTATGCTGCTTGCGGGCTGCGGGGGAAAAGATCCGGTTGAATCGCTTCATGACTCGATGGAAAAAGCCGTTCAAGCGGAAAAACCGTTTCAAAAAGAGCAGAAAACATTGGAAAAATTGGAGAAAAAAGAGCACAAGCTTTACGACAGCGCGGTTAAACTGAATATGGATGATTATCAGAAAATCGTCACACTGTCTGATCAGGCTCTGAGCAATGCAAATCAGCGAAAAAAACATCTGAAAGCAGAAAAAGACAGTATTGATGATTCAAAAAAAGCATTTGAATCCGCAAAAAAAACTTCTCAAGAAATAAAAGATAAGAAAGTAAAAGAAAAAGCCGGGCATGCTGTCGCTTTAATGGAGAAAAGATATGCATCTTATGATCTTTTGTACAAAAAGTACGAAAAAGCCATTTCACTTGATAAGGACCTTTATAAACTGATTAAAGATAAAAAGCTCACATTAGCGCAGCTGGAAGAGCAGATCAGCAAAGTAAACTCAGTTTACGAAAAGGTGCATAAACAAGCAGATGAGTTCAATCAATTTACTAAAGACTACAACAAAGAGAAAGAACTATTATTCCGCGAATAGTATAGTGAAGGCATATCGGCATGGGCTGATGAACTGATAACAACCGAGTTCAGCCGCCTGTAAAATGGCGGCTGAAGAATTGGTATATACGTGTGTTTCCCATTGACAACATGTAAATCATGGTATAGTATTTATTTAGGGAAATATTCACATAAAACCAATCGTTGTTTCGGCACGTTGGAATGTTTTTATTATATTGATATATAAAAAACGGAATGAAAATGCGGTTTTAATTATCAGAAAATTCTTTCTATTTAGATTTGAGCAATATGATCTTTGCACATGCTTTTTGCTTTTAAACCTTTATCCGGCATAAAGGTTTTTTTAATTTGCTTCGTATTGCTTATTAAGTAAATGACAATTTTAAAATTGAAGTGAAAAATGTTAATCAAATAACAATCGGAACGAAAAGAAACGGCAGAAATACGGAACAAGGAGGAAAACAAATGCTTGCTTACGTCTTTCCCGGACAGGGAGCGCAGTTTAAAGGAATGGGCAGAGACTTATTCGATGAATTCAGTGAGCTCATTAAAAAGGCAGATCATATTTTAGGATACTCCATAAAGGATTTATGCCTTACAGATGAAAAAGAGAGGCTCACTGATACGAAGTATACACAACCTGCAATTTATACAGTGAGCGCACTGCAATATTTAAAGGGTTTAAAAGAAGGTCATACACGCCCTGATGCTGTTGCAGGACATAGTCTGGGTGAATATACTGCGCTTTTTGCGGCCGGCGTTTTTAATTTTGAAACAGGTCTCCGGCTGGTTGCTAAAAGAGGCGAGTTAATGAGTGAGGCTTCCGAGGGCGGAATGGCTGCCGTGATCGGACTGGATGAGCATCACATAAAAAAAATACTTCAAAAGTATGAATTCGGCCAAATAGATATCGCCAATTACAATACATCTTCACAAATTGTGATAGCAGGGGCTGCAGAAGAGATAAAGCGGGCAGCCTCTTTTTTTGAAAAAGAAGGGGCGAAAGCTTATATCGTATTGCAAGTCGGCGGAGCTTTTCATTCTCGTTTCATGGAAAGTGCACAGCGTGAATTTGCGGAATTTATCGAGGAGTTTCATTTTTCTGAATTTAATTTCCCGGTCATCTCTAACTATACGGCAAGACCTTATAAACAAGAAGATATCAAACGGAATTTAATTGAACAAATAACAAACTCGGTCAAATGGACTGAAAGCATCAGGTACTTAATGGGACAAGGCGTCACTGTGTTTGAAGAGATCGGTCCCGGAAACATTCTGACTAAATTAATTCAAACCATACAAAGAGATGAGGAACCGCTTAATATTAGTGCGCCGGAAGACAGTCTCTTGTTTTCTGAAGGGAACAAGGACAATTCGGAAAGCGGGAAAGAGAAGGGCCTCTTGGCCGAAAATATAGAAAGCAGTGCGGCTTCACCGGTGTCCCGATTGGGTGATCAATCTTTCAAAGAAGATTACGGTTTGACATACGCGTATTTGGCAGGTGCGATGCATAGAGGGATCTCTTCCGCTGAAATGCTGATCCGCCTCGGGAAGAAAGGAATGCTGGGGTTCTTTGGCACAGCGGGTTTAACTATAAGGGAAATTGAACAGGCTCTTATTACTATTAAGAAGACACTCAAAAGTGGCCAGCCCTACGGAATGAATCTGCGATTTGAGCCGGATCATCAAGATAGAGAAAAGGAATTGATAGATTTATATATCAAGCATGACGTACGGGTAATAGAAGCGTCTTCGTATCTTTCCGTCAGCGCGCCATTAATTTATTACAAAGCGCATCAGTTGAAGATGGACAAAAGCGGCAGGGTCATACCTCATAATCGGATCATTGCCAAAGTTTCACGGCCGGAAGTTGCGGCCGCATTTCTGAGTCCGCCTCCTCAAAGTATCGTAAAGAGAATGTGTCAGCAGGGTATGCTGACGGAAGAGCAGGCGGAGTGGCTCAGCCGTGTTCCGGCAGCAGACGATATCATTATTGAAGCAGATTGCGGCAGTAATACCGAACAGGGCTCATTGACGGCGATGCTGCCGTTTTTTGTTAACCTGCGGGATGAAATGATGGAAACACACAAATACGCAAGGAAGATCAGAGTCGGGGCCGCGGGAGGAATCGGGACTCCCGAGTCTGCGGCGTCTGCTTTTTTAATGGGCGCTGATTTTATTATGACGGGATCCATTAATCAATGTACAGTTGAAGCAGAAACAAGCGGTTTTGTTAAAGAAATGCTGAGTGAGACAGGAATATGCGATACTGCTTATGCGCCTTCGGAGACTCTGTTTGAGTTCGGAACAAAGGTGCAGGTGCTGAAAAAGGGCACGCTGTTTCCGGTCAGGGCAAATAAATTATTTCAAATCTACCAACAATATGAGTCTTTGAGTGAGATAGATGAAAAGACAAAGATTCAGCTCGAAAATGACTATTTTAACAAGACTTTTGATGAAATCTACGAAAGCATAATAGATAAACAGCCGAACCTGGCCCAAAAAGCTGAGCGCAATCAAAAATATAAGATGCTGTTACTATTTAAGTGGTATTTGCAGAGAGGATGTCTGCTTGCTTTGGAAGGGCAGGAAGAACAAAAGGTGAATTTCCAAGTTCATTGCGGCCCGTCTTTAGGCGCTTTTAATCATTGGGTAAAGGGCACGGATTTGGAATCATGGAGAAACAGACATGTTGATGACATTGGTGAAAAAATGATGAATGAGACCGAAAGTCTGCTAAGGCGCAGATTGGATACGTTATTTCTACACTAAAGAAGGGGCGGGTGGAGGCCAATGGTTCATTTGAATAAACAGAGTGCGGATATCGCGATAATCGGGGTTGCTTGCAGATTCCCCGATGCAGATCATTATCATGAATTCTGGGAAAACATAAATAGCGGCAAAGATTCCATCCGGGAAGTGCCGATTGAACGGTGGGATCCCGATCTTTATTATTCAGCTGATATCAGTATACCGAACAAAACAATCAGCAAGTGGGGAGGTTTTATTCATAAAGCTGACCATTTCGACCATAAGTTTTTTAATATCTCTCCCCGGGAAGCGAAAAACATGGATCCTGAGCAAAGAATCCTTTTAGAAGAAACTTGGCGGTGCATCGAAGATTCCGGGGTCTCTTTGCGGGATCTCCAGCGTAAAACCACTTCTGTTTTTGCGGGTATTATGAATTCTGACTACCGGCAGACAGGTCATGCTGAATCGGAAATCGACAGTTACGCCTGTTTAGGAAGTTTCGAAGCTATGATCTCCAACCGGCTTTCATACACATTCGGTTTGACCGGAAAAAGCATGTCTGTAAATGCCGCTTGTGCATCGTCGCTTGTTGCTTTACATGAAGCGGTTAAGTCATTGCGGACAAAAGAAAGCGATTATGCAATCGCATCGGGAGTAAACTTGAATTTCCAACCCGGAAAATATATTTCTTTTTCTAAAGCCAGAATGCTGAGTCCTGACGGCAAATGTAAAACCTTTGACGCAGCGGCGAACGGGTATGTTCCCGGAGAAGGGGCAGGCGTTGTATTGCTGCAGCGCCTTGGTGATGCAGTAAAAGCCGGTCACCATATATACGGGGTCATAAAAGGGACAGCTGTTAATCATGGCGGTAAATCCCGTTCCATAACCGCTCCCAGAGCAGAAGCGCAGTGCCGGGTCATCTCAGAAGCTTTACACAACGCTGCTGTTGATGCTGCGACGGTTTCTTATGTAGAAGCACATGGCACAGGTACATCTCTGGGCGATCCGATAGAAATAGAAGCATTGACAAAAGCGTATCGGCAATATACTGAGGATACTCAATATTGCAGGATCGGAAGTGTGAAAACAAATATCGGTCATACAGAAGCAGCGGCGGGAATGGCCGGATTGATAAAAGTTCTGATGATGATGAAACATCGGAGGGTGCCGAAAAGCCTGAATGTACATACGGTAAATCCAATTATACAGTTTGAAAAAACACCGTTTAGGCCGGCGCTTGATTCAAGTGATTGGAAGGCGGCAGACGGGGCTCCGCTCAGGGCGGGAATCAGCTCCTTCGGTTTTGGAGGTGTTAACTCTCACGTCATCATCGAAGAATTTATACATACAAAAGACGAATCTGACAGAAAGGGAAGGGTTCCCTTCCTTTTTTCCGCTAAAAGTGAAGAAAGCATGAAACAAATGATACATCATTGGAGAACCTTTTCTGACGATTCTGAGGAATTTTGCAAAATATCAAATGAAGTGATCAGCAGCACCCTTTTAACAAGGGCATCGTTTGATTACAGGGCTGGTTTATTGGCAGGCAGCAAGGAGGAATTTAAAAATCAGCTTAAAGAGGGATTAAGTTTTCGGAGGAAACAAGATTCTGAATGGGCGCTTGCCATCGGTGACTTCAAATGGGAAAGTTATAAACAATTTGCCGTTTTGAAACGCGTGTTCCCTGATTTAGAAAAGAACGTAAGGTCGGTGCTGAAGGGTATACCAACATTGCACAGTTCATTTAAAAGAAAATGGACGCCTGAGAAAATCCGCTTGTATTCTTTAGTTATCAATACGGAAATCATAAAAAGTATCCTGGCATCCGGTTTTAAGCCAAGCCTCATTACAGGCGCCGGAGACGGATATTACGTCGCTCTTGCAGCAGCGGATATCATCAAAATTGAAAAGGCCATTTCTGTCATCACAGGCGCTGAAAAACCTTCGCACTTATCCTGTGAGCCGCCGACCATTCCATTTGTCAATCCGTACACTGCAAAAACGTACCCGCCGGTTCGATTAAATGAAGAATATGTAAGGATGCTGCTGAACGGTCTGAGCTTCCCGGCTGATTTTACAGACCGCCTGTACGGGAAAACACGGCTGCTTCTTGAGCACCAATATACGTTTAAAGGGTTTTTAGAAGAGTGGGATAAAGCGGGAAAGACTCAGGAAATCGAGATTTTATCTTATATTGTGAATCGCACGGCGGATAAAAGAAACGCATTGCCGGCTGATGAGGAAGCGGCGATCATGGCTATCCTTGCCTCTATGAGAAGACTGTATAAGAGATGGGATTTAACAGATTATGATGGATTTTTTGATAATGATTATGTTCTGGAAATATTAAATTTACTGGATGAGGGAATCTTGTCTAAAGAACTTTTTCTGAGCATGTTATTGAAAAAGCAAGACGGAATTAAACAGGCTGTTGCTTGTATGAATGAGCAGCCGGCAGGTTTTTATGATAAGGCCCGTTTTCCGCTGATGACAGAATACAATCAAATGGATGCCGTGTCTCAGGAGATAGCTGACCATATGCCGCTTCGCACGGAAGAAAAGGGAACGGAGCCGGATGTGAATATCTCTGATTTTTCAGTTTTTCAATTCGGATCGCTCCCTCCATCAGCAAAACTAAACAAAGCGGCTGCTTTTGAAGCGGACAAACCAGCCGATGAGGCTCTTTATCATTCATTTATGCAAATGTGGCTTTCAGGAGAAGAGATTGAATGGGCGAAACTAGGTGATTATCATAAAAGAAAAGCCCCGCTTCCGCCTTATCCGTTTGAGCGCTCTCAATTTTCTTTAAACCCTCAGCCGGTAAAATCAGACGCGGCTTTTTCAGAAAAGAAGAATCAGGCACTTTATACGCCGGTATGGAAAGAAACCGCACTTGAGAATGAAGCGGGCAGCGGACAAGCCTGTACTATTTTGTTGTTCTCCGGGAATAAAGACTATTTTGAAGAGCTGAAAAAAAGAGAGAATACGTCCGCATATCTTATTATGCCCGGTGACCGTTTAGAGCAGATAAGCGACAGTGTTTTCACCATCAACAGGCAGTGTCCCGAAGATTATCAAGGTGTCATTCGTCTGTTAAAGGAAAAAGGCGCAGCGCCCGATGCAATTTTGCATACTTGGTCTGAAAAACAGCCTGAACTGGAAGAAACACTCGCATCAGGAATTTATTCTGTGTTTTATCTGACTAAGGCTTTAATCAGCGAGAACCTTATAAACAAAGTAACGTTCATTTATACATTCAGCGCAGATCAAAAAGAAAAATTGCCGTATTTTGAAGGTGTGAACGGTTTTTTAAAATCGGTAAAACAAGAGTACCCGCAGCTGCATTGTAAGACGGTTTGCTTTGAACATGATTCTGCATCCGTTTCATGTTCAGAGAAGGCTGACATTCTTTATAAAGAAATAAACACAGCGCCTGATCGGCATATTCATATCACTTACAGAGGCTGCGTAAGATATGCACGGATGTTAGAGAAGCAGAGAGAAACAAACAGAAAGACCATTCAATACCCTGAAAAAGATAAAGTATATTTAATTACAGGGGGATTCGGGGGGATTGGCAGTAAAATCGCTGAATATTGCGCGAAAACTGAAAGATCCACTATTATCCTATCGGGGCGATCTGTTTTAAACGGAGATAAGCAGAAACATTTAGAATACCTGAACAGCTTTAAAGCAAAGGTTTATTATATACAGGTGAATATATCCGATAAAGAAGCGGTAAAAAAAATGATTGACGATATTACCGATCAGCATGCAGGTCTTCATGGCGTCATTCATTGTGCAGGAGTTATCAGAGACTCGCTGCTTTTTCGAAAAACAAAGCAGGAACTTTCAGAGGTGATTGCTCCGAAAGTTCATGGCGCATTGAATCTTGATCATGCAACGAAGTCGCTCGAATTGGATTTTTTCGCCGTTTTTTCTTCAGTCGTCTCTATTGCAGGGAACGAAGGACAGTGTGATTATGCATATGCAAACGGCTTTTTAGATCATTTCGCCGAATATCGGGAACAGAAACGGCAAAAGTTTCTGCGCAGCGGCCGCACCCTGACAATCAATTGGCCTTTATGGCAAGACATCGGAATGGGGGCGAACCTGTCAGGTCAAGGGCGGACGTCTCTTTTTCATGGTTCCGGGCTCGAAGAACTTCCTGCTGAAGACGGAACGCAATGGTTTTCGCGGATTGTAACTTCGAGTCAGCTGCATAATATTGCAGTCTGCGGTGATCACGAACGCTTTGAACAATTTATGCAGCAGAGATTTTTGACGGACGAAACAGAGACAGGCAGTGCCGTTCCTTTGGCTCAAGGCGATATTTTGGATCAGACAGTTTTGTTTTTAACCAATATCATCTCCTCTGAGGTCGGTGCAGAACGGGAAGAGATCGATCAAGATGTGCATCTGGCTGAATATGGAATGGATTCGGTTATGATTCATCAATGCAACACAAAGCTGGAGCAGTCACTGGGAGCAATTTCGAAAACGCTTTTATTTGAATTTCATACAATCAGAGATTTAGCAGATCATCTTGTAAAGGAATACCCGGATCGGCTGGGACGTTTATTTTCACGGGAGGAAAAAGGAAAACAGATTCAGAGCATTACCCCCGCCAGGCCGGAACAAAACATCACTGCACCTGCGGCGGAGGAAAAAGAACATCTTGACGGGATAGCGGTAATCGGTATCAGCGGCCGTTATCCCGGGGCTGAAAATATCGAAGAATTGTGGGATCTTCTATCAAAAGAGAGAACCGCAATCACAGAAATTCCGAAAGAACGATGGAATTATGAGACCTACTATGATCCAGACCCCGCTAAAGCGCATGAGGGGAAAATTTATTGCAAATGGGGCGGATTTTTAAAGAATGCTGAATCATTTGATTCTTTGTTTTTCCAAATATCGCCGAGAGAAGCAGAAGCGATGGATCCTCAGGAACGAATATTTCTCGAAACCGTATGGAAAGCATTTGAAGATTCGGGATATACCATTGACGGGTTGAGAAAGCAGACCGAAAAACATGTCGGTGTATTTGCGGGAGTTACAACCAATTCTTACAAGCTGCTCGGCGAAAGAATACCGACGGACAAAAACGATGTACTTCCAAATTCGTTCCCATGGTCTCTCGCGAACAGAGTGTCTTACACATTTGATTTTACGGGTCCCAGTATCCCTGTAGATACGGCTTGCTCTTCATCCTTAACGGCAATTCACATGGCTTGCCAAAGTTTAAAAAAAGGTGAGTGCTCTGTTGCGGTTGCGGGAGGAGTAAATTTGTATCTTCATCCTTCTGACTATTTATACCGGTGTCAGATGGGAATGCTTTCAAAATCGGGAAAATGCAGAAGTTTTGGAGAAGGCGGCGACGGTTTCGTGCCCGGGGAAGGTGTCGGGGCCGTTATTCTTAAACCGCTTAAAGATGCCATACGTGATAATGATACTGTGTACGCCGTCATAAAAGGAACGGCAATTAATCATGGCGGAAAGACGAATGGCTATACGGTGCCTAATCCTGCCGCACAGGCGGATTTAATCCAAGGAGCTCTTAAAGCGGCCGGTTGGAGCGCCAGAAGTGTCAGCTTTATTGAAGCCCACGGCACGGGAACGCCGCTGGGTGACCCGATTGAAGTCCGAGGCCTGACCAAGGCGTTCAGAGCTTATACCGAAGATGTTTCATATTGCTCTCTCGGATCGATTAAATCTAACATCGGTCATCTCGAAGCGGCCGCGGGTATTGCCGGCCTGACAAAGATTATTTTACAAATGAAGTATAAAAAAATAGCCGCAACACTGCATGCTGAACGGGTGCATCCGGATCTTTATCTGGAAGAGACACCTTTTTGTCTCCAGCAGGAAACCGCCGACTGGATAAAACCCGTGAATGAAAAACATTCTGACAGCAAATATCCGCGGCGTGCGGGATTAAGTTCTTTCGGAGCGGGCGGGGCAAATGCACACATCCTTGTGGAAGAGTATGAGTCTGCTGCTGACTGTCAAACGGATTGTGAGGAAAGTGAGGAACTTATCGTACTCTCAGCCAAGCATTCACTGAGTTTACGGGAATCAGCAAAACAGCTGGAGGAATATCTGCAAAAGGCTCGTCATAAGCAGGGCGAGTGTTTACAGCCGGCGGGAACAAATAAGCCGCTTCACCTTTCTGATATTGCGTATACCCTTCTTGAAGGGCGTGAAGCCATGCCGGAAAGGCTTGCTGTCATTTCAAATAATATCGATGATCTGATGTTGAAATTAAATCACTTTTATAATGGAATTGACGATCACGAAATATTCAGAGGGAAAAAACCGAATCATAAACGCGGACAGCGGCAATCAGATCTTCCGCTCAAATCCGGCAGAACCACATTAGCCGAAATGGCTGAATTCTGGGTATCGGGAGGGAATTTAAGCTGGGAAGATTTCCGCACCGGCAGAAAACCGGCAAAAATTGCGTTGCCGACTTACCCTTTCTTAAAAAACAGACTGTGGGTGTCAAATAAGGCGCAAACAACATCAGCAGCCGGTACAGCTCCTTTATTTGATTTTTCTGCAGGTGAGTGCCGATTTTATAAAACGCTTTCAGATTCTGAATATTATTTAAAAGACCATGTTGTGCATGGGAAAACGGTTCTGCCCGGAGCGGCAATCATCGAAGCGGCCAGAGAAGCGGGAGAGAGGCTGTACGGAAAATCAGTCATAAAACTGAGTCAGGTTGTATGGGCGGTTCCGATAACCGTTGAAAAAGAAAAGACGATAATGATAGATCTGCTGCCGAATCAAAAAGACGGCAGATTTGTGGTGAAAACCGATATGCAGCCTGAAGCGGCAGTTCATTGCCAAGGAAACATTATCACATGCGGAGATAAAGACGCCTCTCATACAGAGCATTTTAAATTGGACAGCTGGTTAACCGGACAGAAAAGATTAATCAGCGGCGCTGAGTGTTATAGGAACTTCCGGCAGAGCGGTTTGGACTATGGAGCCGGCTTTCAGGTAATAAAACAGCTGTTTATCCATGAAAAAGCTGTTCTTGCACGAATATCACTTCCTGAGAGCATTCATAAAAAATCCGGCGCGCTGCTGGAACCGTGTTTATTGGATGGCATTTTTCAATCCACAATCGGGTTTACGTCCACTCAGGAAGACGATCACACCGCATATTTGCCTTTTGAATTAGGTGAGCTGGAAATTCTTCAACCACCTTCGGCAAGCGGCTATGCTTACATTACTGCTGCAGATGAAAGACAACATGATGATGTCAAAAGGTTCCATATACTATTTATGGATGAAAACGGATCTGTAAGTCTTAAAATAAAAAACTTAGCGTTGAAGGCATTAAGGGTTACACCGCAGACTCAAAATGAGCGGCATTCAGCTAAGTATTACACTGATATGTGGAAGCGGGCCCCTATGCTTCATCAGCCTGAAGCCAGCGGTTTAAACAGCTGCCTTGTGATTTCACTCCGTCGGGATGTATCAGAACCGCTGATCCGCAAGGCATATAAAGATATCGGCCTGAACATGATCTTTGTCCGCCATGGCGGCAGTTTTCAAGAAAAAGAAGCTGATTCCTTTGAATTGAACAGCGTCAAACTTGAAGGCTATAAGAAATTGCTGGCGATTCTTAAAGAAAGACAAGTGACAATTGACCGCGTCATTTTAATCGGGATGAGCCCTGAAACGGGAATTGAGCATAACATTCATGAAAAGCTGGAAAAGGCTGTTTTGCCGGTTTTCAATGTAACGAAAGCTCTGTTAGCAACAATCCCAAGACATAAAATCCTGATATCACATGTATTTTTCACAAGGAACAATCAAATCTTACCTTATCAAATGGCAATCAGCGGCTTTTTTAGGTCGCTTCATATAGAACATCCTATGTTGTCCGGTAAAAATATTGAAATACACAGCGACGATATTCAGTTACAGCTGAACACCGGTCTGCCTGAATTAAAAAAACTTGTGAAAGAAACAGTCATCAGCGATGATACTTCTTCAGAAATCAGATATAGAGATGGAATCAGGCAGGTGAAACACTCTGCAGAAATTGAAAGTGCAGAGCCCCTCAAAAAGATGGAAGTAAAAGAAGGGGGAGTTTACCTCATTACAGGAGGAACAGGCGGTCTGGGACTGATTTTCGCCAGACATCTTGTGCGAAAAGGGAGAATAAAACTTGTGCTTATCGGCAGGTCAGAGCTTTCTGAGGAAGCCGTAAGCAATGTAAAAGAGCTCGAAAAAAACGGATCAGAGGTTTTTTATGTAAGAACCGATATTTCTGATAAGGAAAATGTCAACAACCTGATAAAACTCGTCAAAAACAAATTAGGTCCTGTTAAAGGAATTATTCACAGCGCCGGTGTGATAAAAGATTCATTACTCATCAATAAGCGTGAAGAGGATCTCGATTCAGTCTTGGCCAGCAAGGTTTACGGAACGATATGGCTTGACCGGTATACAGACAGAGAACCTCTGGACTTTTTTGTTATGTTTTCATCTATCAGCGCAATAATCGGGAATGCCGGACAAACTGATTATGCTTATGCAAACCGGTTTATGGATTATTTTGCGGAAATGAGAGCGGCGGAAAATAAACCTGGAAAAACAGTCTCGATTAATTGGCCTTTATGGAAAGAAGGCGGTATGCAAATTGACATTCATTCAGAGAAGTTCCTTTATGACCGTTTCGGAATGCTGCCTCTGGAAAAACGGGAAGGCCTTGCAGCATTTGATCAAGCAATGACAGGGTGTGAACATCAAATAATGGTATTTAGCGGTAATGAATTAAAGCTGGAACGAATGATAACGATTGACAGCGGAAAAAGTGACCCGGCAATCGCCGACGAAAATCACGAACCGAAAGAGCTGTCAATAACTGAATCTTTAAAAAGCACTTTGACGCGCATCATCACCGGCGTATTAAAAATTGAAGAACGGGAATTTGATTTTGAACTGCCGATAAGTGAATACGGATTTGATTCAATTATGTTTACAATGCTGGGCAACGAATTAAACGAAACATTAGGAATGTCAATGATGCCGTCAGATTTTTTCGGTCTTACTGATTTTAATGAACTTCTTGAGTTTTTAAAGAGTGAGTATTCCGAAGAGCTTCATCTCTGCGGATCTTTTTCTTCAGATGAATCTGCGGCGAAAGACAGAAGAGAAAATCTGATTGAGGGCATCGCAAAGATGATGTCAAGTATTTTAAAGATTGACAGAAAGGAAATAGAAGAAGAGACTTCATTCGGCGAGTACGGATTTGATTCTATTACGTTTACCAGACTCGGAAATGAAATCAATCAACAATATGGTACGGAATTATTGCCGTCCATTTTCTTTGAATGTAATTCACTGGCTGAACTGACTGATTATGTAATCGAGCAATACGGAGAAATCCTTTTTGCTGAGACAGAACCTTTTTCTGCAGCAGACGAAAAAACATTGTACAGCACGCCTCCGCCCGAATCCTATGAACATTCCCCTGAGCCTGAAAACAAAACCAGGCAAGAGGAAAGACATATGAATGAGCCGGTTGCAATAGTGGGAATAAGCGGCCGTTTCCCCCAAACAGATACGCTGGAAGACTTTTGGGAAGGAATTGAAAAAGGGCGGGATATGATTACAGACATTCCTGAAGACCGTTGGGACTGGAAAGAGTTTGACGGCGATCCGATCAGGGACGTCAATAGAACAAAAATAAAAAAAGGCGGGTTTATCAAAGGCGCGGACAGTTTTGATCCGTTGTTTTTCGGGATTTCTCCCGCCGAAGCAGAATTAATGGATCCCCAGCAAAGAATTTTTATGGAGACTGTATGGAAAACAATAGAAGATGCGGGCTATAAGCCGTCTGATTTGGCAGGGACGAAAACCGCGGTGTTTGCAGGGGTCGCCACAACGGACTATGCGGAACGTCTCAATGAAAATGGCGTCTCTGTTCAGGCGCAGACCGCAACCGGTTTAAATCATTGTATATTGGCTAATCGTATTTCTTACCAGCTGAACCTGACGGGTCCGAGTGAACCGATTGATACTGCCTGTTCAAGTTCGTTAGTTGCACTCCATCGTGCGGCTGAGGGGATTCAAAGAGGCGATTTTGAAATGGCGATTGCAGGCGGAGTGCATATTATGACAAGCCCTACTCTGTTTATAGCTTTTGATAAAGCAGGTATGCTTTCCAAAGACGGAAAGTGCAAAACGTTTGATAAAAGCGCTGACGGCTATGTAAGGAGTGAAGGGGCTGCTGCAGTATTGCTTAAGCCGCTCAGCAAAGCACAGGCAGACGGTGATCATATTTATGGTTTGATTAAAGGGTCAGCTGTAAATCACGGCGGCCGCGCCAATTCTTTGACAGCTCCGAATCCGAACGCACAGGCGGACTTATTAACCGAAGCTTGGCGGAAGGCGGGGGTCAGTCCCGCCACTGCGGGATATATAGAAGCGCATGGCACAGGGACAAGTCTTGGCGATCCGATTGAAGTAAACAGCATCATAAAGGCATTTAAAACGTTATATCAAGAATGGGACATTCCTTTTGAGAAACAGAAAAGCTGCGGAATCGGGTCTGTGAAAACAAACATCGGCCATCTCGAAACCGCTGCCGGAATAGCCGGAGTGCTGAAAGTGTTACTGGCTTTTAAATATCGCAAACTTCCGGGACTCGCCCATTTTTCAGAACTCAATCCATACATTAAACTGGAAAATACGCCATTTTATATCACAGAAACCACTCAAAAGTGGAAACCGATAAAAGATGAAGAGAACAACGATCTGCCGAGGAGAGCAGGTGTCAGCTCATTCGGATTCGGCGGTGTGAACGCGCATATTGTTTTAGAGGAATATAGGAAACCTCACAAAGAAGTGCCGGAAAACAACGGTAAAACACACATTTTTGTTTTATCTGCGAAAACCAAAGATCAATTACTTGAGTATATCCGGCTTATGGTTCAGTACTTGGATCGCGTGATTGCCGGTGACATGACCGTTAATGCCAGTGACATGGAATTTACATTGCAAAACGGCCGGGAAGCAATGAACGAGAGAATTGCCGTATGTGCAGTGAGTCTGACTGAGCTGAGAGATAAATACGTCAGCTTTCTTGATAAAAGCAAGGTGCAAAATGGCGTATTTATAAGCGAAAACACTGTAGAGCGCGCAGCTGTCTCTGAATATATGATTCAGGAGGCTCTTCAAAGCGGAAAAGAGGAGCTTCTCGCGCAATGGTGGGCCAATGGAGCCGAGTTTGAATGGAAGACAATCGGCAATAAGAAATTGAATAGAGTGCCGCTGCCGTCTTATCCGTTTGCAAAAGAGAGTTATTGGTTTACTCCGAAAAAGAACAAAAGCGAGGTTAATAGCAAAAGTCTTCACCCATTAATCAGCGAGAATGTCTCAACATTAAAGAAACAAGCATTTAAAACTGTTATTTCCGGAACTGAATTTTTCGTCACTGATCACCTTGTTTCAGGAGACTGTGTGTTGCCGGGAGCCGCTTCGCTTGAAATGGCTCTTGTTTGTGCGGAAATAAGCGGAGAAAGTAAAGTATATAAAATAAAAGACGTGATGTGGAACAGACCTATATTATATAAAGGAAAAACGCTGCACATTTATACCGGCTTGGAAATGAAACAAGATAAGTTGAACGTAACGATATGTAAAGAGGGCCCGGATGGCGTGCAGCAAATCTGCACACAATGTGAAACAGTATTCGGAGACATAAACAGCAATCCTGAGTATGTCGATATTGATAAGTTCATACGCCGCAGTAAAACGGTCATAAGCCGGAAAGAGTGTTATCACCGCTTCAGTCGTATGGGCCTGACATATCAGAGCGGTTTTCAAACGTTGAAAGCCGTATATCGCGGTGATGTGGAGTTAATGGCAGAATTGGAGCTTCCGGATCATTTAGCGAACGGGTTTTCACATTTTACACTCCATCCTTCATTAATTGACGGCGGTTTTCAAGCGGCGGCATTTTTGTTAAGAGAAAATGAGAAAGACGGATTATTTGTTCCTTATTCACTTAGAGAGCTTCACATTAAGAGGGCGCTTACTGCCCGATGCCATGTTTCGGTGAGAGAAACCGGTTTTTATACGTATAACATTGATTTTATTAACGAGAGCGGCGAAATAGCCGTGAGCATGAAAGACTTCTCTGTCAGAAAAGTGACCGGGGGAGAATTAACCGCAGGTCATAAAAATGAAGATCAGGAAATTCTCTTCTTATTGGAACAATTGAAAAACGGTGAACTTTCTGCTGACCAAGTTTATCAGCTGCTGGAGGGAAAATAGTGCAGATCAAACAAATACTTTCCTTAATTGAAGAACAGCAAATGTCTCCTGATGCAGGACTGGAGCTAATTCGTACTTACAGAAAACAACAAATGAAAAAAAAGGCGGAGCCGGGATCACAAGCTCCGTCCCCAACCATTTTTTTTAAGACCGATTGGGTCAGGACAAATCACATTGATATGCCGAATCAGCAGGCACCGGGGAATATGCTGATTTTTGATCAGGATAACCGTCTCTTTCAGCATGCCGAGATGATGAATGGAGAACATAACCGTGTCATTCTCGTAACGCCCGATTCTGATTACAGAATTGAACGGAATAGATGCACAATCAATCCTTCTGATGAAAATCATGTCGAAATGCTGCTGTCTGATTTGGCTGAAAACGGATTTACACCTGATGTCGTGCTTTATTTATGGAACGGAGAAATCAGAGAAATCACTGAAGAATCCGTTAATGAAACTCTTCGCAGAGGGATAAACTCGCTCTTTTTATTATCAAAAGCTTTAATGCGAAGAAACGAACCTGTTACGTTATTGCATATTTATTGGACAAGGGGTCTGAATCAGCCGTTTCATGAAGCTGTCGGAGGTTTCATGAAAACGGTAAACATGGAAAGCTCCAAGCTTAAAGCGAAAACCATACAGATTCGCCATGAGCATTCTGACATAAATCCTCCGGTTTCCGAGATGTGGGATGCTGCAATCAGTGAAATGCAGCGCTTTCAAACGGATGAATGTGAGGTTTTAATAGACTCATATACCCGTTATGTGAAAGGGCTGCAGCCTATTGATATTCCGGAACACGATCACGGATCTGTAACGTATCAAAAAGGCGGCATATATATCATTACCGGAGGAGCCGGAAAACTCGGGCTGCTGTTTGCGGAACACATCGCTAATGAAAACCAAGCCGTGATTATACTTACAGGCCGTTCTTTTTTAACAGCTGATCAAAAAGAACGGATCAGTAAGCTTAATGAGAGCGGCTCTATTGTTGAATATCAGCGGACGGACATAACAGATCGAACAGAGGCAGAGCAATTCATTTTCGGCGTTAAACAGCGGTACGGCAGCATAAACGGGATCATCCATGCTGCCGGCATCCTTCGTGACTCATTTCTTGTAAATAAAAGTCTCAGTGATTTTACGGACGTACTGAAACCGAAAGTTTACGGGACAATCTGGCTGGATGAGCTGACAAAAGACGAAGATCTTGATTTTTTTGTTCTCTTTTCTTCTTTTGCCGCTTACGGAAATGCCGGCCAAAGTGACTATGCCTACGCAAATCATTTTATGGACAGTTTTGCAATGCTTCGATCCCAGCTCTCCCGAAACGGAAAAACACTATCAATCAATTGGCCGTTATTGAAAGATGGCGGAATGAGTCTCGACAGCAGTGGAATCGTTCAAATAAAAGAAAAATACGGGATGACTCCGATGCGCACTTCCTCTGTTCTGAAAGCGTTTCTGAAAATGCTGGGGTCTTCATTTACCAGCTTAATGCCTGCAGAAGGAGAGCGGGATAAAATGATAAAAGCGCTTTCGATTCAAAGAAATACAGTTGCAGCAGATCAAGATACACTCACGGCGGAATACGATGAAGAAGAGGAATATGCTGCGAAAGAAAAAGTCAATGACTATTTAATCAAGATCATCAGCGGTGTCTTGAAAATCCAAGCTCATAAAATAAATGCGAAAGACTCTTTTGAGAAGTTTGGAATCAACTCACTTATGATCATGTCACTTATTTCAAAGCTTGAAGATACTTTCGGGGATCTTCCAAAAACAATCTTTTTTGAATATCAGAACATTGAAGAGCTTTCAAACTTCTTCCTAACATCTTTTAAAGAAAAAGTGCTTAAGGCCGCGGGGGCAGCTCCGGTAACAAGAGTGCAAAAGAAAAGAGAAAATCCGAGTAAAAAACAGCACCGGCAGCAGAAGGATACACCTGCACCGAGCATGGTTCAGCCGGGTGAGGATATTGCCATTATCGGTGTGAGCGGAAGATATCCGAATTCCGATACTCTTGAGGAGTTCTGGGAAAACATTGCCGGAGGGAAAAACTGTATTATTGAAATCCCCGAGGAACGTTGGGATTTCAGATCGAATTACAGTCCCGACAGAATGGAGAAGGGGAAAATCAACAGTAAGTGGGGCGGTTTTATCAGCGGTATTGATCAATTCGATCCGCTGTTTTTCCATATTTCTCATAAAGAAGCTGAGCTGATGGACCCTCAGGAGCGAATTTTTCTCGAAACCTCCTGGCATACGTTTGAAGATTCAGGATATACAAAAGAGAAGCTTAACGGTATGAAAGCCGGTGTGTTTGTCGGAGCCATGTACGGACAATATCAATTATTCGGCGCAGAAGAAACTGCGCGGGGCAATCCGATTGCGCTCAGTTCCTTCTTTTCATCTATTGCGAACAGGGTTTCATACTTTTTTAATCTCTCCGGCCCGAGCATTGCACTGGATACGATGTGTTCATCATCGCTGACGGCCATTCACTTGGCATGTGAGAGCATTAAAAGAGGGGAAAGTGAAATTGCGCTTGCGGGCGGCGTTAATGTGTCCATACACCCCAGCAAATACCTTTGGCTGAGTCAAGGTAATTTTGTTTCCACCGAAGGATTGTGCAGAAGTTTCGGAGAGGGCGGAGACGGCTATGTCCCGGGAGAAGGTTCGGGAGCCGTCCTGCTGAAACCTCTGGAAAAAGCAATGGCTGATCAGGATCATATATACGGAGTGATTAAAGGAACATCTGTAAATCATGGCGGAAAAACCAATGGGTTTACGGTTCCGAATCCGAATGCACAAGCTGAGCTGATTGCTGAAAATTTCAAGAAATCGGGCATCAGTCCGCGATCCGTCAGCTACTTGGAAGCACACGGAACGGGTACCTCGCTCGGAGATCCGATTGAGATCGCAGGATTGACAAAAGCTTTTGAGAAATTTACGGATGATAAACAATTTTGTGCCATAGGTTCAGTGAAGTCTAATATCGGACATTTGGAGTCTGCCGCAGGTATAGCAGCCCTTACAAAAGTTCTTTTACAATTTAAGCATCAGAAATTGGCGCCATCCATTCACTCGGAACAGCTGAACCAAAATATCCGATTTGAAAAGACGCCTTTTTACGTTCAGCAGAAAGAAGAAGAGTGGCGGAAAGAATCAGGCGCCTCTAACAGGAGAGCAGCAATCAGTTCGTTCGGAGCGGGAGGAGCAAATGCCCATGTCATTGTGGAGGAATATCAAAACCATGCGGACACACAAACAATAAGCGGTCCGTTTGCCGCAGTTCTCTCTGCCAAAAATGAAGACAGACTGAAAGAATACGCCCGGCGCCTTCTGCAATTCACAGAGCGGGAGACAAAGGCCTCGGCAGCTGATATCGCTTTTACATTGCAGACATGCAGGGAGCCGATGGAAGACAGACTTGCTGTTGTAGCTTCCGATTTGCCGGAACTTAAGCAGAAGCTGAGAACTTTCTGTACTGAAGGAACAATTGGAGAGGGCGTATACAAAGGCAATGTTACGAAAGATTTTGATAAAGTCTTTATCTTTCATGATCAAAAGATGAAAGATAAATTCCTCGAGGTGATGATGGAGACAAAGGACTTGAATCTTCTAGCAAAATTATGGTCTTTCGGGGCTGATATTCAATGGAGAGAGTTATATGAAGAGTATACCCCGCAAAAGGTCAAGCTTCCTTTATATCCATTTGCTGAGGAGTCTTACTGGGTGCCTCGAAATCAAAGTGCAATATTTCCGGAAATATTGCCGCGGCAGTCTTCACTGCACCCGCTTCTGGATTCGAATGAATCTACTCTGGAACAGCAGTTTTTTAAAACGACATTAAGAGAAAAAGAGATTTGGTTAAAAGACCACATCGTAAAAAACAAGAGCATTCTCCCGGCCGCTGCTTTTCTTGAAATGGCATGCGCAGCGGGAACGCGGTCATATCGAAAGAAAGAGGTCACTCGTTTAAAAAACGTGATATTTGCAAGACCGGCCATGCTTTTGCAAGAGAGCCTGACCATTTACACTCACGTTTCCGTAAAAGACGGCAAAATATTATTTAATATGTCATCTGACGAGGATGCTGCTGTAAGGACTGGATTTGTGACGGGGGAATTAGATTTTGATCATCATTACGGTGATATAGAGAATATCGACAGACAAGAGATGATAAACAGAAGTGCTTTTGTCCGTGAACAAGATGAATGTTACAAGTATTTTCAGGAAAACGGGTTCCTGTATGGGCGCGCTTTTCAGCCGATTCAACGTTTATGGGGCGGAAAAACAGAAGCGGTTGCACACTTATTGCTGCCAAAAGAAGCCGCATATGCACTTGAAAATTATACAATGCATCCGTCTTTAATTGATGGGGCTCTGCAATCTTTGTTCGGGATTACGGACGGAAGAGAAGAGGCATCTGTTTATGTTCCTTTTTCAATAGGTGAGATTACGATTCGGAAAAAAGTTTCAGCAGAATGCTGGGCTTATGCGCGTAAAACAGGCCAAAAAGGTCAATCCGAGCTTATTTACGATATTCAGCTGCTTAATGAACAAGGAGAAAGACTTGCAGGTTTGAAGGATGTAACCATTCGTAAAAAAGAAACGTTTTCCGCGGAGGCACAGACTCGTGCAACAGCGGATTCCAATGGAAAGAACGAGAGAGTAAAAGAGCTCCTCAGACAATTAAAAGCGGGCGAACTGACTGCGGAGGAAGCTGATTATGTGCTGGAGCGCATGCAGGATTAGTTTATCATTTTGCGGAAGTGCCATTTGTAAAGGGGATGAAGATTTTTATGAAAGAAGCCCGTCATATTAGAAAAAAAGTACTTTCTGACATAGAAAGCGGCAACATTTCTTTGGAAGAAGGAGTAAAGCGGATACAGCAGCTTGGTTTTCATTCCGCAGGGGTTAACGGACAGGCGATATATTATCAGACGGTCTGGCAGCGGACAGATCTCAGCATTCATGTAAAAGGCGGCCGGCGTGAGGGCAGCCTTTTATTATTTGATAAAAATGAAGATGTGAGTAAAGAACTTGCTGCATTGCATGATACAAGGGTTATTTTGGTTAAGCCGGGGAAAGAGTTTCGAAAAACCGGGGACGGTGTATTTGAAATCGACCCCCGCTCTGAAAAAGATTACATAGACCTGTTAGGATGGCTTATAGAAGAAGAAAAGTCAGATATACGGGAAGCGGTGCATTTATGGTCAGACATGCCGTTTGAAAAAACAGAGAGAGCGATTCGTGAACAATGCGACAGCGGAGTCAATTCTTTGTTTTTATTACAACAGGCGCTCTTCAAAAATAACTGCCGCAAACCGATCAAGCTGTTATATGGATATTTTTCGCATCTTTCCGGAGAACAGCCTCTTTACGCGGCGGCAAGCGGATTTTTGCGGACATTGCAGCTGGAAAATCCGTTAATCTCAGCAAAAAGCATTGAAATGGAGCAGTCAATAGCAGCCGTTCACGCAGCTGATATCATACGCAATGAGCTGAGTGATTTCCAGCCTTCAGATGTAGAGATCCGTTATAAAGACATGCAGCGTTATGTCAAACAGCTCAAAACGTATGAACCCGAAAAAAATTCCGGAAGCGGAGATGTGCCGCTGAGAGAAAATGGAGTATATATTATCGCGGGCGGCGCGGGCGGATTAGGATTTACCTTTGCAGAATATTTGGCTTTTCAAACAAAATGCTGCCTTGTTTTAACAGGAAGATCTCCGCTTTCAGACCATATAAGAAAACAGCTGAGGCGATTGGAGGATGCCGGTTCTTCAGCTGTTTATGTTCAGGCTGATATTACCAATAAGGAAGAAGCCGAATATGTAGTCAAAAAAGCCAAAACTTCTTATGGAAAAGTAAACGGGGTCATTCAGGGCGCGGGAATCATCCGGGACTCTTTCCTTCTTAACAAGTCACGAGAGGAATTCGATCAGGTAATCAGACCGAAAGTATTGGGTACGATGTGGCTGAATGATGCTGTTGAGAAAGAAAATCCTGACTTTTTCATTTGCTTCTCCTCTACTTCCGCAGTGTTGGGAAATGTCGGGCAATCTGATTACGCGTTTGGAAACAGCTATATGGATCATTTCATGAATATGCGTTCTGCCCAGCATTCTGATACGATTTCTCTCTCTCTGAACTGGCCGCTGTGGAAAGAAGTCGGCATGCAAGTGGATGAGCGCACGGTAGAGACAATGAAAAAGGCGGGTTTTTATCCTTTAGAAAAAGAAGAAGGTAAAAAAGCGTTTGCAGTCGCAATGTCCTCCGGTTTTTCGCAATTTACTGTATTTTACGGAGATGAGCAAATTGACAACCATGTTACTCAATTATATGAACGAAAAGACAGCATTCAGGCAGATGAAGGAACAGGGAGAAATATCGAATCATTTGATTCAGAGAAACTGACAGCTGAAACATCTGATTTTATCATAAAAATAATTGCTGCAGAATTCAGGATGCCTGCGGACAAAATAGATGCAGAAGAGGCATTGGAAAAATACGGACTTGATTCCGTTATGATTATCAATATGACGAATGAGCTTGAAAAACATTTCGGCGCGCTCTCAAAAACGCTGTTATTCGAATATCAGACTGCAGCAGAATTGTCACAGTATTTCGTTGAGGAGCACAGGGATACTCTTCTTCATAAACTCCGGTTAGGAGAAAACGGGAGCGGCACCCCATCTCAGAAGAAAAAAGATAATAAACAGACAGCCGATGTTAACGGGAAACAGAAAATCCAGATGAAAAAACAGGTCCAGCAGGAGAAGTATCATGACAATGATATCGCTATTATCGGTATCAGCGGACGTTACCCGATGGCAAATGATCTTGATACTCTGTGGGAAAACTTATTGAACGGTAAAGACTGTATAACTGAGATACCTGAGGATCGGTGGGATTCGGGGCTGCACTATCAGCCTGCGGCGGGCGACGAAGTAAAAAACCAAAGCAAATGGGGGGGATTTATTGACGATGTGTATCATTTTGATCCGTTGTTCTTTAATATTTCTCCTGCCGAAGCTGAATTAATTGATCCGCAGGAGAGACTGTTTTTAGAGACGGTTTGGCACACCATAGAAGATGCCGGGTACGCAAAGAAAACGCTTGAAAGAAAAAACGTCGGTGTTTTTGCAGGGGTTATGTACGGCCAATATCAGCTGTACAGCGTTGGTCACGAAGCGGCCGTTTCTTCCTCATATGCATCAATCGCAAACCGGGTATCCTACTTCTTTAATTTCAGCGGGCCAAGTATTGCTTTGGACACGATGTGTTCCTCATCATTAACGGCTGTTCATTTTGCCTGTGAAAGTTTAATCAGGAATGAATGTGAATTTGCAATTGCAGGAGGCGTCAATTTATCCATTCATCCTCATAAATATGAACTCCTGACTCAAGGTGGATTTTTATCCAGTGATGGCCGGTGCAGAAGCTTCGGTTCAGGAGGAGACGGCTATGTGCCGGGAGAAGGGACAGGTGCCGTGCTGCTGAAACCTGTAAAAAAGGCTATTGCCGACGGTGATCAGATTTATTCAGTTATTAAGGCAACAGCGATCAACCACGGTGCTAAGACGAATGGATATACTGTGCCGAATCCAAAAGCTCAAAGTGAGGTCATTACGAGAGCCTTAAAAAAAGGATGTATTGATCCAAAAAGCATCAGCTATATAGAGGCTCACGGAACAGGCACCGCGTTAGGAGATCCGATTGAAATCACCGGTCTGACCAAAGCATTTTCAGGTGCCGAACGCGATAAGAAGACATGCGCGATCGGGTCGATTAAATCAAATATCGGACATCTTGAGGCTGCTGCAGGCATAGCGGGCATTACGAAAGTTATTCTTCAAATGAAGCATAAAACGATTGTTCCGTCACTGACTCATTCTGCTGAATTGAATGAGAATATACCGTTTCAAAAAACACCTTTTTATGTACCGGACAGTGCAGAAAAATGGGAGTCATCCGTTCCCAGGCGTGCCGGAATCAGTTCTTTCGGGGCAGGAGGAGCTAATGCCCATGTTATTTTAGAAGAATTTGCGGATGAAGCTACCTCTCCTCTCGCGGCTGAAGAACCTGAACAGCTTTTATTTGTTTTTTCTGCAAAAAATGCCGAAAGGCTGGCAGAATATGCAAAACGCGCAAAAAAACATATAGCAGCCAGAGATTATCCATTAGAAACACTTAGAAATACAGCATTTACTTTACAAACCGGGAGAGAAGAAATGCCGCACAGATTGGCTGTTATCGCCTCCACAAGAGATGAATTGCTTAAAGGGCTGACAGACTATACTCTCGGAAATGCGAGGGATCATATTTTTACAAGCGGCAAAGACACAACAGAAGCTCAAAGGATGAACAAAGCTGAAATTGAAGAAGCAGCCGCAAACAGGGATCTTGTGAAGATTGCTGAATACTGGGTTGGCGGTAACGGAGTAGATTGGCCGTCACTTTATAAAGATGTCACTTTGAGACGGGTATCAGCACCGGGATATCCATTTGCCAAAGAGCTATGCAGAATAGATGCGCAAAATACGGGAAGCCGCCGGATGAACGTAAATAACGATCTGCATCCTTACATTTCATGCAATATATCTGATTTTAAAGCCCAGAAGTTTCTTATCAATGTAAGCAATACCGATTTGTATATAAAAACAAAGTATCAAGACAAGGAAATGTTTCCGTTTCTCAGCCAGATTGAAATGGCGAGAGCTGCCGGAGCGATGGCTTCAGGGAATCCGATTATTAAATTAACTGAGCTCTCCTTTAGAGAACCGATGTTACAAAGCGGAAGCAATGAGCAGATCCGGATTGTATTAACCCCGGATAATCAGGGTGCATCGTATTCTATAGAAAAACAGAGCGACTTATCCATTTATTCCTCAGGGCGGCTCGAATTAGAAGGCGGGGCGTACGAGAACGGAAATATTCATCTTGAGCCGTTCCTGTCTCAGGGCGCAGACCGTATACCGTACGAAGCGTTTTATCAGCGGCTTGCCGAATTCGGATACAGCTGCAGTGACAGTCTGAAAGCCGCAGAGCACTGCGTCAGCAGGAACGGACAGGTGCTTTTAAAGATAAAAGCAAAGGCCGGGCCGAAAGGGTGCATAATCAAACCGGAAGTGATTGAGAGCGCATATCAAGCCGTCGTATACCTTGCGGGGGAAAATGCCGGAGAGACCCCGGAAAATATTAAAGAATGTACGATTTTTGATCATGAGACTGAACCCGTTTATGTATATGCAGAACAAACTGAAGAAAGCGATTCGGCTTATGATGTGTATGTATTAGACAATGCCGGCGGGATTTTGATGGAACTGAGCGGGCTGGTTTTTGGCGAAAAGCCTAATAAAAATGTACGTTTTTATGAGCATAAGTGGGATCAAAAAAACCCTCTGATTGAAATGAAAGATAGGGAGCCAAAAACAATTCTGGTTTTTGCAAAAGATGAAGCATTGGCTGGAGCTCTGAAAAATCAATCAGACAGCCGTGTCATTCTCGTCACGCCGGATCAGCGGCAGACCGATCAAAATCTGCTGACATTCTGTATAAACCCGGAAGTGACGTCAGATTATATTCGTTTATTCGAAGAATTGGAGAAAAAAGGGTTTTCTCCTGATGTCATCTTGCACACGGGAGAAACATTTTACGCGGGTGACCGCCTTCTCAGCGGCCTGGAATCAATTTTTTATTTATTAAAAGCCCTGAGCGCCCGCAGTGACGCCTCTCTTTATCTTCATTCTCTGCTTCTTGTTCACTCTTTTAAAAAAGGCGTGAATGATCCGTATACGGGCGCTCTTGCAGGCTGTTTAAAAACGGCAAATATGTTGGTGCCATCCGCAGAGAATGTGAAGTCAATCGGTTTTTCAGAACGTATATCAATTGAAAAAATGGCTGAATTTTGTCTTAACGAAATGGTTTCAGGCGTGGAACGGCAGGCGGAAGAAGTTAAATATATAAATGACAAGAGGTATGTTAAGACATTAAAGGAGTATGTATTCAATCATACAGAGCACTCTCATCAGCTGAAACAGAAAGGGATTTACCTCATAACGGGCGGTTTGGGCGGTCTGGGCCTGATTTTCGCAAAATATTTAGCCTCTCAGTATCAAGCAAAATTGGTATTGACGGGAAGGTCACCGTTAACAGCTGATAAACGCCATAACATTGACCGGCTGCAGGCGCTTGGAGGGGATGCGGTATATTATCAAGCTGATGCCGCAGATCAAAAGACGATGGGACGGGTCATAGAAGAAACGAAACGGACTTGGGGCTCCCTTCAAGGCGTTATTCATTCAGCTGGTCATGCCGATGATCGGTTATTTACAGAGATGAATCTGACTGATTTTACGGAAGGCATGACTGCTAAAATTGAAGGAACGGTATGCTTAGATGAATTAACGAAAGATGAGCCGCTTGATTTCTTTATCGTATTTTCTTCTATTTCTTCGGTCTTCGGAGATTTTGGACAGGTTAACTATGCGTTGGGCAATTATTTTCAAGATCAATATATAAATTGGAGATCCGAACAGAGCCGCCGGCAAGAGAGACAAGGCAAGAGCATTTCGATTAACTGGCCGTTGTGGCGTAAAGGCGGAATGCATTTAAACAAAGAAGCTGAAGACGCATATCTTTCCGCATCCGGGTTTGATTATTTGGAAACGGAAGAAGGGATAGCGGCTTTTGAGACAATTTTGGCAAGTGACTGTCCGCAAATTTCGGTTGTTACCGGGGATGCGGGAACTACACCAGCAAAAAAAGAGCTGCCGCATCAAAAAGTAAATACACTTCCGGTTCGTCAAGAGGAAAGTTCTTATCCAGCACCGGATTCTGCAGACAATGTCCTTGAAGAACTGAAGCAAATGGTGTCGGAATTATTGAAAATAAACATTGAACAGCTGGATACGGCAGAGAATTTCGGCAATCTCGGCTTTGATTCTATCAGTTTGAAAACATTAGCTGTCCGACTGAATAAAAAATACAAGCTTAAGCTGACACCTGCCGTTTTCTTTACTTACAGCCATATAAAGTCTCTTTCGGAATTTCTAAACAGTGAACTGCGTACTGTTGCAAAAGGGAATACAGATGCAGAAAAAACCATTTCTGAAAAAAGGAAAGTAGTGCACGCCGGGAAAACCACCGGGAAAACAGTGAAGCCGCCGCGAAGTTTTCCGTTTGAAAAAAAGACAGCAAGACAGGCTGACCATCATCCAGAGAAGCAGCCAGTTGCCATTATCGGGATGAGTTGTGTTTTTCCGGGAGCAAAAAATGCAGATGAGTTTTGGATCAATTTAATCAATGAAAAAGATTCAATTCAGGAAATTCCCCCGGATCGCTGGGATTGGAAAAAATACGCCGAAGGCAAAGGAAGCAGCGAAGTACATTCGAAATGGGGCGGCTTTATCACAGATGCTGATAAATTTGATGAGGCGTTTTTCAATATTAATCCGCGGGAAGCAGAACTCATGGATCCTCAGCACAGAATTTATTTGCAGGAAACCTGGAAAGCGATAGAAGATGCGGGTTACAAAGCTTCAAAGCTGTCAGGCAAACATATCGGGGTGTTTACGGGCATTCAATTTAATGATTACCGCCAGCTGCTGATGAGGCATTCGGACGGGGCGCATGCGTTTGCGGGAACCGGAAACAGCCAGGCGCTCATCAGCAATCGTGTATCCCACTATTTTAATTTCAGAGGTCCGAGTGAGTCCATTGATACAGCCTGCTCAAGCAGTCTTGTAGCAATCCACAGAGCTGTGCGCTCGATTCAAAATGGTGAAAGTGAGCTGGCGGTAGCAGGCGGGGTTTCGCTGCTCTTAGATCCAGTCACTCATATGTATACCGATAAACTCGGTATTTTGTCTAGGGACGGCCGATGTAAGACGTTTGATAAACTTGCCGACGGTTATGTCCGCGGTGAAGGTGCAGCTGTTCTGTTATTGAAACCATTGCAAGCGGCAATGAATGACAGAGACAATATTTACGGAGTCCTGAGAGGAACCGGAGAAAATCACGGAGGAAGATCTGCTTCATTGACCGCTCCGAACCCGGAAGCTCAGGCTGAACTAATAACGTCTGTTTACAAAAATGCCGATATTCCTGTTGATACGATATCTTATATTGAAGCACACGGAACCGGAACAGAACTGGGAGATCCGATTGAGATTGAAGGCTTGAAAAAAGCGTTTGGATCTTTTGAGCCGCATCCAGGAAAGAATCATGTCCAATATTGCGGCATCGGTTCAGTAAAAACGAATATCGGTCATTTAGAGCCCGCCTCTGGAATGCCGGGGCTGATTAAAGTATTACTATCCATGAAGTATAAAACATTGCCTGCCACACTTCATGTCAAGGAGCTGAACCCTTACATTCAATTAAGCGGAACACCGTTTCATATTGTCAATAAAACTATGAAGTGGGCCAGATTAAAAGATCGAAAAGGAAATGAAATTCCGCGCCGTGCCGGAGTCAGTTCCTTTGGATTCGGCGGGGCAAATGCTCATGTCATCGTGGAAGAATTTGAATACGGACAAGATAAAGCAGTAACTGCCGAGCGGGATCAAATCATTGTTCTATCGGCCAAAACAAAGGAAAGGCTGATGGTTAAAGCCAAAGAGTTAACAACGTTTTTACATGAAGAACTATCAGTTCAATTCAGTCAGCAAGAGGTGCAGGAACGTGATGTGCAAGAGGCGATTCGGGAAGCGGCAGCGGGTATCCTGCGTTTAGATACCGCAAATATAGATGCAAAGACACCTCTTTCGGAATTCGGATTTGATCCGTTGGCTTATTCCGAATTAATCTCTTATATAAACCAAATGTACGGCACAGAAATATCACTAGACATATTTCAGGAATTAATGACCCTGAGCGAGCTGTGCCGCTATATCAGCAGCGTCCGGAATCGATCAGCTGATAAACCGTATAATGGCAATTTTAGAGAAAAGTCCGGAATCGGTCTTGAAGAAATAGCATATACGCTGCAAACCGGAAGGGAACCATTTGAATGCCGCCTTGCGATCACTTGCTCGAATACCGGAGATCTTCTTGAAAAATTAAACGGTTACATTCAGGGGAGCAGGCTGCAAGGTGTTTATGAAGGAAATGTAACGGATTTTGATAGTCTGTACGCTCCTTTATTCGGCGGCCCCGAAGGTCATGCATATGTTCAATCACTGATTCAGCAAAACAAGCCGGCCAAACTGGCTCAGTTGTGGACGATCGGTTGTGAAATCAGCTGGGAAGACTTGTATGAGGAGGAACTCAAACCGGTTAAACTGTCTCTTCCTCTTTATCCTTTCAGCAAGAACAGACATTGGATTCATTTAAATAAAGATGAAGCGCAGAAGGCTGAGGCTTTCTCGAACACTGAGCTTCACAATTCAAATAAAGATACAGCAGATGGAGAAATCATGTCGCTTCTTGAAAAAGCACAAACAGGTGAGATGAATACGAAAGAGACGTCAGAGCTGATAGAGGAGTTGCTTTTCCATGAATGAAAAAACGATGCAAATTGAGCAAATCGTGAAAAAGGTGAAAGAAGGCAGCCTGACGCGTGAAGAAGGGCTGGAATTAATTAAGAGCTTGGGGAAAACCCATCTATATGAAATGGTATGGGATAGACATGAATTTAAAGGCAGTGAAAAATTCCCGAATACGAAAGAGCCAATTTTATTTCTTTGCAAAGACGACAGCATGTATACCGTAATGAAGAGACAGCTTGAAGGTTATGAGGCGCCTTTCATTTACGTGACTTCCGGCGAGCGTTTCGAAGATTGCCGGAACGGTCGTTTTAAAATGAACTTTGCAAAAGATGAGGATTATGATGCGCTATGCGGGGTTCTGCGTTCTCAAAATATAAGACCCCGCCATATTATTCATTTTTTAGCTGCCGGGCTCTTCAAAAATACAGAAGATGCAATGAGAAAGCAGCTCAATAAAAGTCTGTTTTCCTTGTTTCAAATGTTTCAGGCCTTCATGGCGAACAAACTTTGTCCGAAAGCAGAAATTTTGTATCTGTATGAAAATACCGAGGGCGAGGTTCAGCCCATTTATAACGCGGTTGAAAGTTTTCTTAAGACCGTACAGGCCGAAAACCCGAATTTCACATGTAAGGCTGCAGAGCTGAAATCAATGTTTGACGAGCCGTTTACAAAGCAGCATATTGCAGATGTCATCTCTTTTGAATGGAACAATCAATGCAAGACGGACCACTTTACCTGTTATGAGCCGAGGCATTATTATAAAAGGCAGCTTAAAAGAGTAAAAAAAGAAGATGGGGAGAAACATAGTTTCAGTGTAAAAAAGAACGGTGTGTATTTAATTACGGGAGGAGCCGGCGGTCTCGGGTATCTGTTTGCGGAATATATGGCGAAACAGGCAGAAGTCAAGCTGGTATTAACCGGGCGTTCCCCGGCATCCCGTGAAACGGCGCAAAAATTGAGCGCTCTTGAAAATCTCGGCGCTGAAGCCTTATATGTCCCGGCAGATATTTCAAAGGAAAAAGAGGCGGACGCGTTAATTAAGCACATTAAGCAGACATTCGGAGAATTAAACGGAATTTTGCACAGTGCCGGACTTGTTAAGGATGCATTTATCATAAAAAAAGCGAAAGAAAGCATAGAAGAAGTTATAGCGCCTAAAGTATTCGGAACCGTTTGGCTGGATAAAGCAGCTGAAGAAGAGCCTCTTGATTTCTTCGTTATGTTTTCATCCCTTTCGGCCGTTCTGCCTAATGCGGGTCAGAGCGACTACGCCTTCGCTAACGGATGTATGGACGGATTCACCCAGTATCGAAGCACGAAGGGACGTCCCGGGAAAACACTTTCTATTAATTGGCCTTTATGGGATGCGGGGAATATGACAGTTGGTCCGGCAGAGATGCAGGCTTTAAGACACACGGGGCTGGAACTTTTATCTGCCCAAGCAGGGCTTGCCGCTTTTCAGGACAGTATGAGCCGTTCTGCTTCTCAGCTGGCTGTTATCAGCGGAGACAAAGATAGAATAAGTGAATTACTCTCAACTGACCATAAAAAGATAGAGACTGTGCCTGAAAACAATAGTCTGCCGCAATTAAATGAAAAAGATCTGAAAAAGCAAACGATACGTCTATTGACAGAGATTGTCGGTGCGGAAACGGGAAGACCGGCGGACAGCATTTTACCCGAGGATACATTTGACCGTTACGGAATTGATTCTCTAACGATTTTAGGTCTTAACTCCCGTCTGGAAAAGTATTTTGGAAGAGTGTCTAAGACTCTTTTCTTTGAATACAGCAGTGTTGAAGAGCTGTCAGAGTATTTTCTTGAACACTATCAACATGAGTTGAAGAAGGCGTTTTTACCGGCAGCCGAACAGCGAATTGATCATTCGGCGCCGGCGAAACGGGAGAAGCTTTCCGTTTCCCGCATACCATCCGCACCTTCCGAGGAAGATATTGCAATTATCGGTATAGCCGGCCGCTACCCGATGGCGAAGGATGTGGAACAGTTTTGGGAAAATATTTCTTCCGGAAAAGATTGTATAACGGAAATACCGAAAGAGCGCTGGGATTTTCGGAAATATTATCACACAGGTGACAATGCCCGTCATGACAGCAAATGGGGAGGTTTTATAAAAGACGCTGATAAATTCGATCCGCTGTTCTTCTCAATTTCGCCTCGTGATGCCGAGTTAATTGATCCTCAGGAACGGTTATTTTTAGAGACAGCATGGCACACGTTTGAAGATGCGGGTTACACAAAGAAAAAGTTGAAACGGCATAAGACAGGTGTATTTGTCGGCGTCACCTACAGCCACTATCAGTTATTTGCAGCCGGTGCTTCAGATGATGAGGGACGTCAGGCGCTCTTATCTTCTTATTCGTCTATCGCAAACCGGGTGTCATATTTCTTTGACCTGCACGGACCCAGCCTTGCAATTGATACAATGTGTTCTTCTTCACTTTCTGCTGTTCATTTTGCATGTGAAAGTATAAAAAGGGGAGAATCCACCCTCGCCATAGCCGGAGGAGTGAATTTATCCTTACACCCGGATAAATATACTTTACTTTCTCAAAATCATTTTGTTTCAAGCGATGGGCGCTGCAGAAGCTTTGGAGCGGGAGGAGACGGATATGTGCCGGGAGAAGGAGTCGGGGCCGTTCTTTTGAAATCGCTTTCTGCCGCAAAGGCTGACGGGGACAGGATTTACGGTGTGATTAAGGGAACATCTGTAAATCACGGCGGAAAAACAAACGGATACACTGTGCCAAATCCGGGCGAGCAGGCAAACGTCATCAGTGAAACTCTTGATAAGGCGGGGATTGATGCAGACAGCATAAGTTATATTGAAGCGCATGGCACCGGGACATCTTTGGGAGACCCGATTGAAATTTCAGGTTTAACCAAAGCTTTGCACAGCTCGAAAAGCGATTATCGTTGTGCAATTGGTTCGGTTAAGTCAAATATCGGACACCTAGAGGCCGCGGCGGGAATTGCTTCTATCACAAAAGTGCTGATGCAAATGAAGTATAAACAACTTGCTCCTTCTCTTCATTCCGATAACTTAAATCCTAATATTGATTTTGAGGAAACACCGTTTTACGTGCAGTCTGAACTGACTGATTGGAAGACGCCGCAAAATCAAGCCAGAAGGTCGGGCATCAGTTCGTTCGGCGCTGGAGGATCTAATGCCCACATTATCATCGAAGAGTATAAGAATGAAGAAAAGATGGAAACGGTACAGAGCAACAAGACGCAAATTATTCTGCTTTCTGCCAAAAATGAAGAACGGCTCAGACTCTTGATTGATGCATATATAAAAGAACTGGAGCCAAAAACGTCACTAGCTGATGCCGCGTACACCTCGCAGACCGGGAGAAACGCTATGGAAGAGCGGCTCGCTGTTGAGGTTAGCAGCATTGACGATCTTCGCAATAAGCTGACGACGTATTTGCGGTCAGATCATAAGTTAAACGGTTTATATAGGGGAAAGGCCCGCCGAGGCTCTGGTCAAAAGGATGCCCTGTCAGCCGCTCACTTTGAAAATGCAAGAGAAATGGCCATTCACTGGGTGAACGGAGGAGACGTTGAATGGGAAGAGATGTACACTGCGGAATTACCGAAGCTTATCTCTCTTCCTGCATATCCTTTTGAACGGAACAGATATTGGGTGCCTGCCGCAAAAGCAGCAGAGAAACAGAAAAAAACAGGTGTACCGCAGAGTCTGCCCCATGCACCGACTGACTTATCATTTGATGTATTAAAAAAATCGTGGAAAAAACAAAAGGCTGCGCCTTCCGCTTTTACGAAAGGACAGGTGATGATCCTGGCTAATAGTGAAAGTGAGCGGCTTGCATTCGAATTGTTTGATTCAGATCCTCTGATTGAATCCGCTGTCATTTGCGCAGATAACTGGGATCATTCGGATGGAGAAACCAAAAAAACGGCTCTAGCAGTCATAGAAGAAAATCCGGAAATCATCGGCATGATTGACCTGTCAGATTTGCGGAGTAATCAAAACGGGGCACGCACCGGCACAATCGGGAAGCTGACACTGCTGCAGGAAATCATAAAGACACGTAAACAGCTTTTCGTTTTACATGTGACAAGAGGGCTGCAGACATTTCTGAATGACAAGCCGTCGTTAGCCGGAGCCGAAACAGCCGGACTATATAAAATGCTGAGCGCGGAGTATCAAAAGATAAAATCAAAAACAATAGATGTAGACGGGCATGTCGGGACTGCGGCGGAACTGAGACAGGTAATCACAGATGAAGCTTGCGCTGACGGGCTGTATAGTGAAATCTGCTACCGGAACGGTGAACGTTATATTCCATACGTCGAGAAATTACATGCGGCGGAAATAAACCGGAAACTATCCGGTCTGCCGGTATGCCGTACGGATCAAACCTTGGTTATTACAGGGGGAACAAGAGGGATCGGAGCAGAACTTGCCAGACATTATGCCGGCAAGGGAGTCAAAAAACTTGTGCTGATGGGAGTAACCGACCTTCCGGAATCTGATAAAATAGCCGACATGTTAGAAGACACCGATGAAAAGTCACCTCTTTATTCGAAATTACAACTGCTGCATGAGTTGGATCAAAAGGGAGTTCAGGTGGAAGTGTATGCTGGGCCGCTCACGGAAAAAGAAAAATTACATCGCTTCTTTTCAGAGGTGCGAATGAAGTTCGGCAAAATCGGCGGGGTGATTCATTGCGCTGGTGCAGCCAATCATTCGAATCCGGCTTTTATCCATAAATCTGATAAAGAAATAAGAGAAGTATTTGAGCCAAAGGTGCAGGGGATGCAGGTACTTCATGACATTTTTATTGATGACGAACTTGATTTCTTCATTTTGTTTTCATCTGTTGCGAGCGCTTTTCCTTTATTAGGCGCCGGAACAAGTGACTATGCCGCGGCGAACGCTTTTATGGATTACTTTGTGGCGTATCAGCATGCAGCCGGCAGAACATATTATCAATCAATTAACTGGCCGAGCTGGAAGGACATTGGAATGGGCGAGGTGACAAGTCCATCATATCAGGCACTCGGTTTACTTTCACACTCAACAGAAACAGGTATTTCTATGCTGGATGAAATCATGACGATAAACGGATATCCATGCCTTATACCGGCAAAGACACATCAGGAGAAATTCAAGCTGCAGCAGCTGCTTCAGACAAGAATTCAAGCTGCTAAAAATAACCCGGATGCTGAGGAAAAAGTGATCTCTGGTCATGGAGACAATGAAGCTATGATCAGGAAGTTAATGGAGATTTTTTCCGCAGAGCTGAAAATACCTTACGGGAAATTAGATCAGGATACGTCTTTTGCGGATTACGGAGTTGATTCAATCTTACTCGTTCAGCTTGTCAAAAAAGCGGAAGATGCATTTCAAATAAAAATTGAACCTTCGGCTTTTCTGGAGTATCCGAGTTTTTCACAACTGGGCGTCTATTTAAACGAATTATTTGCAAGTGAGGGGATCAGTCCTCAAATTGATTCAGAAAACATTGAGGGTCGGAAAAAAGAGCAACATATAAATCAAAATGCTCCCGAAGTACGGGACAGCGGATCTCAAATGCAACAAACCAGTCTGAACCAAATCGCTATTATCGGAATGGGCTGTGAGTTTCCGGATGCTCCGGACACAGAAACGTTCTGGAGAAATTTGAAGAAAGGACAAAATAGTGTCCGTGAAGTCCCGGCGTCGCGATGGGATATTTCTTCATACTACTCTGACACCTATGAGAAAGGAAAAAGTATCAGTAAGTGGGGCGGATTTCTTCAAGATATTGAGTCTTTCGATCCCGCGTTTTTTAATATGAACAAAAGTGAAGCATCAGAGCTTGATCCGTTAATCAAAAAATGCCTTGAGGTCAGCGTCCAGACATTGAGAGACGGCGGCTATACAAAAGAAGAAGTATCAAACAAAGAAGTCGGCGTCTTTATCGGTTCGCGGACCGGGACGTTTATGTCCAAAATAGGTTCACCTTCAAAAAATACGATCGTAGGTATAGGACAAAATTTCATAGGCGCGCATATCTCACATTTTTTTAATCTGAAAGGACCGAATCTGGTTGTAGACACGGCATGTTCTTCCTCATTGGTCAGCGTCCATCTCGCTTGTCAAAGCCTGATGTCAAAAGAGTCAGATATGGCGATTGCGGGCGGGGTTGACATTTTGCTGGATCAAAAGCCTTACGTCATGCTGAGTGAGGCTCGGGCGCTTTCACCCGAAGGAAAATGTCATACATTTGATGAAAAGGCAGATGGATTTGTACCGGGAGAAGGATGCGGCGCAGTCCTTTTGAAAAGACTTGATGACGCCCTTGCCGAAGGTGACAGAATTTACGCGGTAATTGACTCCTCCGCGGTTAATAATGACGGACAGACAATGGGGATGACAACACCTAATCCGAAAGCGCAAAGCGCAGTGATAAAAAAAGCCCTGAAAAAAGGCGGAATTGATGCAGATACTCTCAGTTATGTCGAAACGCATGGCACCGGTACGATGATAGGAGATCCGATTGAATTAAAAGCGCTGACTGAAGTGTTCCGGGAGGTTACGGAAGAAACGCAATTTTGCGGAGTAGGCAGCGTAAAAACGAATTTCGGACATTTAATGAGCGCAGCGGGGATAGCGAGTATTATAAAGGTTGCCTTATCCATAAAAAATCAGATGCTCCCGCCGACATTACATTGTAAAACGCCAAATCCGCGTTTTAAATTTGATCAGTCGCCATTCTTTCCGAACACGTCTTTAAAAGAATGGCGTCCCAGAAAAGGGGTTTTGAGAGCCGGAATCAGTTCTTTTGGATTCGGGGGCACGAACGCACATATGATATTGAGCGACAGCCATCTCACGTTAGGATATGGAGAGACAAAAAGACACCCGCTTTCTCCGGTTATATTCAATAAGGAACAATGCTGGATCGACAATGGAGAAACTCCAGAAAAGGAAGAGTCAGAATTGCTGATTCCTTTACTTGATTTCAAAGAATTATAAAGAAAAGAAAAGGAATGAGACAGGTGGCCAGTAATCAAAACTATCAGTTCACATTAACAATTAAACATACGGACTATATTGTCAGGGATCACCGGGTGCATGGCACCCGGATTATACCCGGTGTCACATTTTTAGATATGATATACCGTATGGCGCTGAGCAAAGGTTTGCCTATTGAAGAACTCGAGTGTCAGAATATTTTGTATTTGGAACCTGTAGCAACATCGGATACCTTTGACAGAGAAATCCGCATCCGTTTTCAGGGATTGGAACAGGGATGGGAAATTCAGGCGAAGAGCAGAAAGGTAAAAGATGACCGCATTCTGGATGAAAGCTGGGATGAGAATATGAACTGCAGGCTCATGCAGAAATTCCCGGAAAACATGAGTTCAATTCATATCGATGAAATCAAACATGCCTCCGTCCGTGAAGCCGATATGGAGATATGTTATGACTATTTAAAAAAGGTTGATATAGAGCATTTTGAATTTATGAAGAGTCTGGGGAAGGTTTATGCGTCTGATCATTCTGTACTTGCAGAGTTGTCGCTCAGCCAAATTGCCAAACAATATACCGGCTATTTTCAATTGCATCCCACTTTTCTTGATGCGTCTACCATCATATCGATCCTTTATCAGGCATGTCCCGAATATTTTACACAAGGATCTCCGGCAAGCCGGATGAAAACGTATATTCCCATTCATATTGAATCTTTCCGTATGACGAAGCGCCTGGAAGACAGGTGTTATGTGTACATAGAGAAGCAAGACCAACATCATGATTCAGGGGATGTCATCCAAGTAAGTTACGGTTTGTACGATGCACACGGGGAGATGATCGCTTATTTTACACGGCTGTCTGTGAAACATATTCGCTCAAAAGATTTAATTGAAAATCTGAAGCAGACTCGTTTAGAAACTGAAGCGGCTTCTCAGCCAAAAGACGGCCTGATCAGAAAAGATTCAATCATAGATCGAAGCGAAAGCATTGAGACACACCTTAAAGAATTAATATCCGGGGTTTCAAATATAGACCTGCGTGACATAAGGACAGACATTGGTTTTTATGAACAAGGCCTGGATTCCGCTTCTTTGCTTGCCATTGTCAAAGAACTTGAAAACAAAACAGGGGAACAGCTGTATCCTACACTCCTGTTTGAGCAGAAAACGATCCGGGAACTCGCCGCGTATATTAAAGAAAATCAAAAAATGTCCAGTTATTTCTTAACGCAAAATCAATCGGCTGAAAAGCCTGACATGAAAGAAAGTAAGAACGAAAATCTTTCCGCTCTTATAACAGAAGGAGACATTCAGCAGCTGATCGCAGATATCAAAGGGACTGCCCCTGAAACACTCTCTGTGGTAAAAGGTTTTTATGAACAAGGCCTGGATTCCGTCACACTAATGCAAGCCGTAAAAGCATTGGAGGAGAAAACAGGCAGGGAACTGTATCCTACTTTATTGTTTGAGTATCCGACGATTCAAAAACTTGCAAATTATTTTGCGGAGAGCGGCGAAAAGACTTCCGTTGAAAAAGACCTCCCTCTTCATCATGGAGAGAATCATACGGCTCTGACCTATTTAACGCCGTATTGGAGACAAAAGGCTGCCGCTTGGGACCCGCATTGCGGAAATAAAAAGAAAAGAACATGTCTGCTGTTTCAATATGACAGAGAGCTTTTTCACTTTATGCGGGAAAATGCTGAAAATGGATTCGAAAATACACAGATCATTCTCGTTTTATCAGGGAATCGTTTCTCCTATCATAGAGACGGTGTTTATGAGATAGACCACAGGGAGGAAGCTCACTTTGACAGGCTTGCAGCTGATCTGAAAAAAAGGGGGCAAATGCCCGACACCGTGGTTTACGGGTGGCCGGAAGGATCATTTGCCGGCCCGGAAAAAATAAGTGAACAGCTTTCTAAAGGGGCTTACCCGCTATTCTTTTTCAGCCGGGCATTGATGCGCAGCAAGGCGGAAAAAAAGGTTGTATCGCTTTTCCTTTATCCGGCGGATCATAAAAATGATCAGCCGCTTTACGCTTCAGTCCATGGCGCAGGGCAGTCTATTTTGCTTGAGAACCCGAAACTGGCCCTTAAGACAATCGGGATATCAGTTTCAGACATGTCATCGTTGCCGGCTCTTACAGCTGAAATCATCAGATGCGAATCAACTGAAGCGCATCCGGGAGAAACCGATCTTTATTATGAAGGAAATGTGCGCTGGGTCCGTGCCTTACGGGAAGCAGAACCGGCTCAAAACTCAAGTTTCTCCTTTAAAGAAAACGGAGTATACATGATTACAGGAGGGGCCGGCGGCTTAGGCCTTATATTTGCAGAACATATCGCAGCGCAAACGAAAGCCAATATTATTTTAGCGGGCCGTTCTGAACTGACGGAAGACAAAAAGAACAAAATCAGCCGAATGAAAGCAGGCGGTTCTTCGGTTCAATATATAAGAGGAGATTTTTCAGATAGCCGCGATGCAGAGCAAATCATAAAAGCCATTAAAAGGCAATTCGGAGAAATCAACGGTGTGATACACAGTGCCGGTGTGACGCACGACGCTTTATTGATTCAAAAATCAAAAGATGAAATTCAGGAAGTGATCGCTCCGAAAATAAATGGGACGGTCTTATTGGACAGCTTGCTGCAAACCGAACCTTTGGACTTCTTTGTGATGTTTTCATCAAGCAGCTCGATGTACGGGAATATCGGACAGACGGATTACGCATTGGCCAACCGGTTCATTGATCTTTTCGCTGAGTGGCGTGAAGGAATGAGGCGGAAAAAAGAACGCTCTGGCGTCTCAGTAGCCATCGGCTGGCCCCTATGGGAAGACGGCGGCATGAAAGTGGATAAACAAACTGAAAAATGGATGAAACAAAAAATCGGTATGGTTCCCCTTAGTAAAACCAATGGGATCAAAGCTTTTCAAGATTCACTCTCTCTGAACGCATCACAGCTGATCGTGTTTGAAGGTGACAAAGAAAAATTGGAATCTGCACTTCAAGATACCTTAATGGAGGATGAAAGCCGTGAGATCCAAATAAATGAAACGGCTGATATAAGGCATCAAGACATTGCCATTATCGGATTAAGCGGAAAGTATCCGATGGCTGAAGACTTACCTGAATTTTGGGATAATTTAAAGATCGGAAAAGATTGTATTACAGAAATCCCGCCTGACCGCTGGAATATGGTTGATTTCTTCAGCGAAGACAGAGATATGAAAGGGAAGTCTTACAGCAAGTGGGGAGGTTTTATCAGCGGTGCCGATCAATTTGATCCGCTTTTCTTTCATATTTCCCCACGGGAAGCAGAACTTATGGATCCCCAGGAAAGGCTCTTTTTAGAAACGGCCAAAAATTGTTTTGAAGACTCAGGGTACCCGAGAAACATGCTGGAAAAGATGAAAGTCGGTGTATTTGTCGGTGCCATGTGGGGCCAATATCAACTATTTGAAGGAGAAGAAAATGGAGTGGCTTTCTCGCCGGCTTCCGTCTATTCTTCAATTGCCAATCGGGTGTCTTATTACTTTCATTTAAAAGGTCCGAGTTTGGCTCTGGATACAATGTGCTCTTCATCACTGACCTCTATTCATTACGCATGCCAAAGCATACATTGCGGAGAGAGCGATATGGCATTAGCCGGCGGAGTGAATTTGTCAATACATCCGAATAAATATAAGTTCCTCAGCATGGGACAGTTTCTATCAAGTGACGGCAGATGCCGGAGTTTTGGAAAAGACGGAAGCGGTTATGTTCCCGGTGAGGGAGTCGGAGCTGTATTGTTAAAACCATTGAAAAACGCAATAGAAGATCAAGATCAAATATACGGTGTGATTAAGGGAAGCGCCGTTAACCACGGAGGAAAGACGAGCGGGTATTCCATACCGAATCCGGATGCACAGGCGGAGGTCATTTCAGAAGCGCTTCGTAAAGCTGACATTGATCCGAACACCGTCAATTATATTGAAGCGCATGGAACAGGGACGTCATTAGGCGATCCGATTGAAATTCAAGGACTGAAAGATTCCTATCAATTGAACCATCCTTGCGCCATCGGTTCGGTGAAATCAAATATCGGACATTTAGAATCTGCGGCAGGAATCGCTGCGGTAACGAAAGTGCTTCTCCAAATGAAGAATAAGCAGCTTGTTCCCTCTCTGCATTCCGATATTGTTAATCCGTTTATAGATTTTGATCAGGTTCCTTTTCAAGTGCAGCGGAAAGCGGCTGAATGGAATATTCCGCAAAACAGCCATGCTGTTCATCCTTTAAGAGCCGGGGTAAGCGCTTTTGGGGCAGGAGGGACAAACGCGCATCTTATATTGGAAGCGTATGAGCCGCCAAAAGCTTTTGATCATCAAAGCGGCCGAGTGATCTTTGTTTTATCGGCTCAAGACAAACAACGGCTGATAAAATATGCGAAGGTTATGGCTGATTTTCTATCAGAAAATGAATCGAAGGATAACAATCATAAACTGCGTCTTCAGGATATTGCTTATACACTTCAGACGGGGCGCGATCATATGGAAGAACGGCTGGCGATAGTGGCAGATTCCGGGCAGGTCATTGCTGAAGAGCTTTCAGCTTATACCAGGGGTGAAAAAAGCAGCTTAAGTTATACCGGTAATACATTCGAATCAGAAGTTCACAATGAAATGCCTCACGTTTGTTCAGATTACGCCGAAGCAGCATCCAAATGGGTAAACGGAAGAAAGATAGATTGGGAGACTTTTGAGGTGAATCGGAATGCCCGCAGGATTTCTATTCCGGGACAACCGCTGATCAAACAGCGGTATTGGATAGCGGAAAAAGGGGAAGCACTTGTTTCAGCGGATGTGAGTAAGACGGGTCACCCTTTCTTGGGGAGTAACACGTCCGATTTTAATCAGTTCAGTTTCACGAAAAAAAATCAGCCGTAATCATCCGTTCGCACTAAGTCTGTCTGAAGGAAACGTGTCCTTTTTCCCTTACGCATCCTTGGCTGAAATGGCTATCGTCAATGCAGCGGCGGCATTTGGACAACCAGTTCAAACATTGACCGATTTATTGTGGACCGAAAGCATGAACGGGATGACTGATATACGGGAACTGATGATTACGCTGACGCCTGAGCGTGACTTTGCGCGGTTTGACATATATGCAAACACAAAAAATGAGAATAAAGTACGTCTTGCCAGGGGAAATGCGCATATGGTTAAGCCTGAAAGCGGTATGCTTCCTGAAGCGCTAGATATTGCTGAAGTCAAATCAGAAATGACTGAACATCCGGCTGAAGCGCCTTTTGTCATAGAATCAGTGAAAAACAGTTACGGAATGCTGTCGCTTCATTCAATGCCGGATGAGCTTTATGCAAAAAGAGAAAATTTTACGATTTCACCTGAAGCGCTTGAGTCCGCGATTCAAGCCAGTGCGTTTTTTGTCAGCGGAGAAACCTTCCCGGAATTGATTGGAATGGGAGCGGCGGATGTCTATCAGCCTCTCGCTCAAAATTTTTACGTCTATACTCAAAAAGAGAACCGGCAGAACAGCCGTGATGTAACGTGTCATATGACATTTACAGATGGAAACGGAAGCATTCTGGCAGAGTGCAGAGATGTGAGATTCAGATATGGTCATGAAAAAGACACTGTTCAGACGGACGATGAACTCATTCGTCTCCTGCGTCAATTAGAAACCAATGATATTGATCAGAAGGCTGTATTGAAACAATTAATGGGGGAAGAATGATGAACGGAAAACGTGAACAAATCAGCGATATTCTTGATCTGATTCAAACAGGACAAATGTCGGCTGACGAAGGCTATGCCCGTGTGACATCCATTCAGAATCAAAAATCACGGGCATCGAACCATCCGCTTTTATATTACAAGCCGGAATGGACTGAATCGTTCATTCCGAGTAAGAAGAGCGTGTCCTTGACGGGATTGCTCCTGATTTTTGCAGAAAATGAACGGCAAATACAAGAATTGAGCGGTTTGTTTAAGGACTGCACTCTCTTGTTTGTCATCCGCGGAAAAGAATTTGCTGTTTTACATGATGATACGATTTGTATGAACCACGTGAAAAAAGACGATTATCTAAAGCTGTTCCGATACATTCATGATCATTATCAGCCGCCCGAAAAGATTCTTCACTTGTGGTCTGATTCTCAGGCTGACATGAGTAAGGGAGGTATACAGAAACAATTGGAAAACGGATTGTTTTCTCTTCTGTATATTACACAGGCGCTGATTGAACTAAAATGGAAAAAGATAATAAAACTGACGCATATTTTTCAAACAGAGAATAAAGAACAACTGCCGCTGCATTATGCTCTCGGCGGATTGGTGAAAACCGTTCACCAGGAACACCCCAATTTTCACTACCAGATTATCAATATCACTCAATCAGAGGGTACGGGAGCCGCTCTTCCAGCAATAGCTGATATATATCAGAGAGAGTGTGACGAAAAACGGGATATCCATTTTGAAGTGCGCTATGAAAACGGCAGACGTTTTACGAAAAACTATAATAAAGCCGGCTCATTCGATTTAACCCAGCCGCTGAAACATCATGGGAATTATCTGATTACAGGAGGCCTGGGCGGTCTCGGTTATATACTGGCAAAACATCTGTCGGAAAAATGGAAAGCGAATCTCATATTGACAGGGCGCTCTGGTTTAACTGAAGAGCAGAAAAAAAAGATCGAATATTTAAGAAGTTCAGGTTCAACAGTTGAATATATCCGATCTGATGTTTCAAAACAAAGTGATGCTGAACGGATGTTTGCTTTTGCAAAAGAGCAGTTCGGCATCTTACATGGAGTATTTCACAGTGCCGGCGTACTCCGTGACTCTTTTATCTTAAGAAAGACAAAAGAAGAAATGGACCAAGTCACAGGTTCGAAAGTTTATGGCACGCTCTGGCTGGCGGAAGAAATCAAAAAAATGAAAGTTGAATTACTTGTCTTGTTTTCATCCACATCGGCAGTCTTCGGCTCAGCCGGCCAATGTGACTATGCTTTCGCCAATGCCTTTTTGGATCAGTATGCAGCAGTTATGACCGCAAAAGAGTCTGCCGAAAGGGTGGTGTCAGTCAATTGGCCGCTATGGACTTCCGGCGGGATGAATATTGACGATGAAGGAATATCCTACATGAAACAGGAACTCGGCCTTGACCCGCTAGATGACGGTGACGGAATACAGGCTCTGGAGAACAGCTTGTGTCAATCATCTGAACAGCTGATTGCCCTGAAAGGCCGAAAAGAAAAGATTGAGGATGTGCTGAAGCGTGCCGGCACAATCAGCTTACATTCAGACCAGCAGGAAGATGCCGATTTGCAAAGCGATGAATTAAGACAAAATATCATCAGTTATCTAAAAAATATAATGTCAGAGGAATTGAAATTACCGGCCTCACTCATAGATGAAAAACAATACCTGGAGAAATACGGCATTGATTCAGTGATGATCATGCGTCTGACCAAAAAGCTGGAGCAAAGTATCGGCAGATTGTCGAAAACATTATTTTTTGAATATCATTCAATATCGCAGTTAGCCGAATATTTTCTGAGTCATCACAGCGAACGAATGATGAAACTGCTGAACCCGGCCGGCAGATCTGAACTTGTTTCATATCAAAAAAAGCAAAAAAGAAAACCAGTGGAAACAAAAGCGCCGGCACGCTCTGAAGGAGAAGATTCAAAAGAGCACATTGCGGCCGATCCCCTTTCTGCTGATATAGCCATTATCGGTGTCAGCGGCAGATACCCGGGTGCGGAAAACATCAGGGAGTTCCAGAATGTGCTGATGAATGGACGGGATTGCGTAAGCGAAATTCCTGATGACCGGAAGGAAATGCTCGAGGGAAGCTGCTATAAGTGGGGAGGTTTTCTGAAAAATCCAGACCGGTTTGATCCTTTATTTTTCCGGATATCACCGAAAGAAGCGGCTTTTCTTGATCCTCAGGAACGTCTCTTTTTAGAGACAGTGTACAATACCATAGAGGATGCGGGTTATAAACCTTCAGATCTGACCCGCAAAAAGGTCGGAGTATTTGCAGGCGTCACATATGGAAGCTATCAATTTTTCGGCGTTGAAGAATCACTTAAAGGAAATGAACTGGCCGTCGGGTCTCCATTTTCTGCAATAGCAAACAGAATATCGTATTTCTTTAATTTTAAGGGGCCGAGTATGGCGGTGGATACAATGTGTTCATCCTCTCTTAACGCCATTCACTTAGCCTGTGAAAGTATACGGAGAGGGGAAAGCACACTTGCTGTTGCGGGCGGGGTCAATCTTACACTTCATCCGAATAAATATACATTATTAAATCAAAGCCGCTTCTTTGCAAGTGATGGCCGATGCCGTACATTCGGCGAGGGCGGTGACGGTTATGTACCGGGAGAAGGAGTGGGCTCCGTACTTTTAAAGCCGGCGGCGGAAGCGGTAAGGGACGGAGATCATATTTATGCGCTGATTAAAGCGACAGCGGTCAATCACGGAGGGAGAACAAACGGTTTTACGGTTCCTAATCCAAATGGTCAGTCTGAACTGATACAGGACGCGCTTCAGAAAGCTTGTATTGACCCTCGTACAATTAGTTATATTGAAGCTCACGGAACGGGAACCGCACTGGGAGACCCGATTGAGATCACCGGATTAACAAAAGCGTTTCGGGAATTTACGGAGCACACTCAATATTGTTCAATCGGTTCTGTCAAATCAAATATCGGCCATCTTGAGGCCGCAGCGGGAATTGCCGGTTTGACAAAGGTTCTTTTGCAAATGAAATTGAAAAAACTGTTTCCTTCCATACATGCGGAGACGTTGAATCCAAATATTGATTTTAAAGCATCTCCCTTTTATGTACAGCGGTCATTGCAAGACTGGAAGAAACCGAAACTGCAGGAAAACGGAAAAACAGTAACTGTTCCGAGAAGAGCGGGAATCAGCTCATTCGGAGCAGGAGGAACGAATGTTCATATCATTATAGAAGAATATGAAGAAACAAACGTCTCAACAGAACATGTTGAGAACGAACCGCATATTGTCCTGTTATCTGCTAAAGACAATGAACGTCTTCTTGAGTATGCCGAAAACATGAAAGATTTTATTCAGCGTTCACTAAGTCCTGAAGTAAAGGATAAACAGACTGATATGAAAGAAAAGGTGAATGAAGTACTCAAACCGTTTGTTTCGGAATTGCTTCATATCCATCCGGAAGAAATTAATATTTCTGATCACCTGAGTGAATTTGGCGTAGGGCCTTTGGAATTAAGCCGGATGGCGGATTTTATTAACGAAATGTTTCATATTGAACTCACGATGTATGAATTAACGGATTGCCCCTCTATTCAAGCGGTTACTGAATACTTACTGAAGGAATATGCCGGAGCGATAAGAAACATGTTCCCGAATGAAGTGATGGAAGGCGGCCAATCGGAAAGCGTCGTTTTACGGGATCTGGCATACACTACACAATCGGGCAGAGAAGCGATGGAGGCCAGAGCGGCGATTACCGGTACCTCTCTTAAAGAAATGAAAGATAAATTATCTGAGTTTTGCCGCGGTGACAAGCAAGTTCCAGGCGTATATGTTAATCAGCAATCAGATGCATTTGCTGAAAAAATGAAGGCGTTAACGGAAGGCAGAGCAGGTGAATTGTTTGTAAAAACCATTATTGAGAACGGTGAAGCGGAAAAGCTGGCTCAATTATGGGTTTGGGGGGCGGATATCGACTGGAAATCCGTTCATCAACATTTACAGCAGCCGGGTAAACGGATCTCAATTCCGACTTATCCGTTTGCAAAAGAACGTTATTGGGTTCCGTTCAGGACTGAGAGGGCAGAGATCCCTCAGCATTCTTTTCAACATCACTTGCAAAAAAAATGGAGGGAGAATCCGTTTGTAAATCCTTCCGAAACAAAAGAGTACGGACTGACAGTTGTATTTGTGAATCAAGACACAGAATCAATTGCCCGCACCATTTGTTCGGATATAGATCAGGAGAATCTGATTGTCATAAAACATCACTCTTCATTTATAAAACACTCTGATCAAATGTTTGAGTGTTCTTTATTAGATGAAAACCACGCATACGACGTTATCCGTGAGATCTTCTCGGGCGGTGAGCGGCAGGTCGAAAATATATTTGATTTCTCAGATATCGGAAACCAGAGTGACAATCAGAACGGCATCCCATATGGTAAATTCTTATTTATACAAGAAATAATTAAGCGGAGTAAAAAGGAAACACCATTATCCATTTTACAAATCACCAATGGCTTGCAGGTATTTAAAGCGGAAAAACCAAAGCTGACGGGTGCAGAATCAGCGGCTTTTCTGAAAGCCCTTTCTGCGGAATACGGCTTTGTTCATGTGAAAACAATAGATATAGACAGCATGAAAGAAACGCATGAGCTGAAACAAATCTTTGAGATTGAAAGGGCGCAATGTACAGGAGAGAATGAAGTATGCTACCGCAGCGGCGTCAGATATGTTCCGTATTTTGAAGAAGAAAGAATCCATACCGGCGGCGGGCCTGTTTCATTTCCTGCGGATAAAGCCATCGTCATTACCGGCGGGACAGGGGGCATTGGCAGAGCAATAGCTGAAGATTTGGTGAAACGGGGAGTGAAAAAACTCGTGCTGACGGGTACGCGTCCATTACCTTTGCGAAGTGAATGGGATCATTTGCTGAAAGAGGGCAGACAGGACGAAAAGACAGTCAGCAATATAAAACTGTTTCAAAGTTTTGAAGAGAAAGGTGTCGACTATCTGTATTACAGCGGTTCTCTCACAAATGAAGAGAAGCTTCGTTCATTCTTTCACCAAGTAAGTCTTGAATTTAAAGATATTAGCGGTGTCATACACTGTGCAGGACTGCACAGCGGCGGAAATCCGGCCTTTATTCATAAAAGAATGAGTGAATTTAAGACGGTGTACGGGCCGAAAGTCACTGGACTTCAGAACTTAGAGCGGATTTTTAATAATAGGCCGCTGGATTTCTTTATTCTGTTTTCATCAATTGCAGCACAGTCACCCAAACTGTCGAAAGGAATGACTGATTACGCGTCTGCAAATGCATATATGGACTATTTCGCGGCTTATCATTTTCAAAAGGGGAGAACGTATTTTACGTCCATCAATTGGCCGAGCTGGAAAGAAGTCGGAATGGGTACTGTGACGAGTCCTTTATATGATGAATTGGGATTGGACTCTCTATCCACGCGGGAAGGACTGGCGATTTTGTATCATGCACTGGAGAAAAAATCGGCCAATATCATTCCTATCGTGAAAAAAGGAACAGTGTTTCATGCAGACAGTCTCCTGAACATCAATAAAACCGGCAAGACTTCATTTCCAGCCCGAAGACAGGAGACTCCCGGCACTTTTGATCGTTCAGAAGGGCTTGTCAGTGAACTTTCTGCCGTATTTGCCGAGGAATTGAGCATACCCCTTGAAAAGCTTAACCCAAATACGGATTTTCAGGAATACGGTGTGGATTCTATACTTCTTGTCAGCATTATACATCGTATAGAAGCAATGATTCAGAAAAAAAATCGACCCTACTGTGCTTCTTGAACACAACACGATTCATGGTCTTGCGGAATATATCGGTAAGACGGCGCCGCCGTTGAAAAAACAAATCGAACAGACTGATTCTCAAAGCGCAATCAGCATGATATACAGTCTGTGACGAGCCGAAATACAAAACCGCAGACGGCTTCCTCTGCAAAGATAGCTGTTATCGGAATCGGATGTAAGTTTCCGGGCGCGGCTGATAAAGAGGAATTTTGGGACAATCTGAGAAAAGGGAAGAACCATATTAAAGAAGTACCTGATTCCCGGTGGAATATAGAAGAAAATTACTCTCCGGTGCAGCAAAAGGGAAAAAGCATCAGCAAATGGGGAGGATTTATCAATGGAATCGGCAGCTTCGATCCGGAGTATTTCCGTATGGAAGAGGAGAAAGCCATCCAAACGGATCCGCTGATAAGACATTTCTTAGAAACGAGTGTACAGACTGTACGGGATGCCGGTTATGAAGAAACAGAATTATCGGGAAAAAAAGTCGGCGTATTTGTCGGTTCCAGAATGGCCGGCTACGGTCACAAACTGCCGAAAGAAAGCAGCAGCCACATCGTCGGGCTTAGTCAAAACTTTATTGCTTCACATGTGTCGCATTTCTTTAATTTTCACGGTCCAAGCATGGTTTCTGATACCGCTTGTTCTTCTTCATTAGTCAGCATTCATTTAGCCTGCCAAAGCATAAAAAACGGTGATTCAGAAATGGCGCTGGCAGGAGGGGCGGATCTGCTTTTGGATGAAATTCCTTACCTGATGTTAACAGAAGGAGGAGCTCTTTCGCCGGACGGTCAGTGTTTTACTTTTGATGAAAGGGCAAACGGCTTTGTACCCGGAGAGGGTTTTGGCGCTGTTCTGTTAAAACCGCTGGAGAAAGCAAAAGCTGACGGAGATCGGATATACGGTATCATTGAAGCATCAGCTATTAATAACGACGGTGCGACAATGGGAATTACGACTCCGAATCCTAAGCTTCAAGAGCAGGTTATTCAAGATGCATTTGAAAAAGCCGATATCACTCCCGGATCAGTCAGCTACGTCGAAACTCACGGCACAGGCACGATGATTGGAGATCCGATTGAGCTTCAGGCTCTGACAAAAGTATTCCGAAGAGACACAAACAAAACGCAATTTTGCGGAGTAGGAAGTGTAAAAACCAATATCGGACACTTATTAAGCGCTGCCGGAGCGGCAAGTTTCATTAAAGTGATTTTATCAATATGGCATAAGGAAATTCCGCCTACATTGAATTGTGAAACGCCAAATCCCCGCTTTGAATTTGAAAAGTCGCCTTTTTATCCGAATACAGAACTGAGAAGCTGGAAGGATGGAAAACGGAGGGCGGGCATCAGCGCTTTCGGTTTTGGCGGAACAAACGCCCACCTTTTGGTAAGCGGCCTGGATGATTCATATCATTCCGTCAGAACTCCGCTGCCGCCTGCCGAGTTTGTCAGAAAAGAGTACTGGCCGGATTCAAATCGGAAAAAACAAATCAAACAGAATAAAAAACGGCTTCTTGAAATTATTGATGAAACAGAGTAGCACCTGCTCTGTTTCTTTACTTTGTAAAAGAAGAAAGGTTGTCGAGTTGCATGAGGTTCAGCGTATTAGTCAAACATGACGATTATATTGTTTCAGACCATGTCCTTCATCAAGTGCGTACGATACCCGGCGTAACGTATCTGGATTTAATAACACGATTTTTAGCTGAGAAAGGGATATCACCCCGAAGTTTTGAAATCAAACATGTTTTATTCCGTGAACCTGTTGCGACGTCAGTCCATTTTGATAAAAAAGTCACCTTCCAGTTTACGGAACAAGAAAACGGCTGGCTTGTTGAAACAACAAGCAGGAAATGGGTCGCTGAAAAGGCGGAAGGTGAAGCGTCAGTCAACTTGCAGGCGGAAATCATAAGAAAAAATGCGATAAACGAAAAGACAATTTCAATCGAAGCATTAAAGAAAGGGGCCGTCCGGACTTCGGATGCTGAAGCCGCCTATCGTAATTTGCGCAGGGGCGGCCTGATTCATAAAGATTTTATGAAATTGGAAGGTACGGTATATGAAGGTGAAAATTATATTCTGGGAGAGGTCAGTTTAAGCGGACTTTCAAAAGAATATACAGATGACTTTTACATGCATCCCGCATTTTTGGATGGATCTCTCAGCCTGTTGGGAATCCTTACATCAGACTTGCCGGATGAAGGAACAAATGCGTTTATCCCTATATATATTGAGACATTCCGGGCACTGCATAAAACAACCGGATCTTGTTTTGTGTATATTGATAAAAACAGTATAACGCAGCCGCCTTCTAAAGACATTTTATATGCGGACATAGAAGTATACAGGCCTGATGGAGAGCTTGCTTTTTATTATGAGCGATTCGGTGTGAAAAGAGTCAGAAATGAAAAATCAATACAAAGGCTGGAGCATTCCCATAAAGCTAAAGAGGTCGGCAGCGTAACGAACAATAAAGAAATGATCAGAAATAATTTGATCCAAGAGATAGCCGGCATGATTGAAAAACCTGCTGAAACAGTGAAGAATGATATTTCCTTTTACGAGATGGGCTTGGATTCTAAACAATTATTAGACTTATCCAAAAAATTAGAACTGATGTTAGATACAAAGCTGTACCCGACTTTATTATTTGATTACTCCACAATCGGTGAATTGACGGAATATCTGCAGGAGAAATACGGAGCTCGCGTTACAGACTCTATCTCTGATACAGTTCAGCACCAAGACAGTCATAAAACATTGACAGATGAGCTGTCATCCATTATTGGAGATGTTACAAACACACCGCCAAATAACGCGGACAAACACCAATCTTTTTACGAACTGGGTCTTGACTCAAAACAGCTGCTGCATATATCGAAAATGCTCGAGGAAAGATTGGATACACAATTGTATCCGACATTGCTTTTTGATTATAACAATATTCATGATTTAGCAGCTTATTTAGAAGAAAAATATGATGTGCGTAATACGCCGGCCGCAGCTGTTAAAGAAAAAACGCAAACGAAAGAGCCGTCTGAAAAGCCGGAGCTTGATTCCTTGTATTTACAAAAAGAATGGATTGAATCGCCATTAAAATCCGGAGAAGTGCCTAAGGAAAATACATTGATTTTCGATTTCGACAGTTCATTGAGTGATGAAATCCGAAAGTACATCGGCAGTGAAAATGTTATTTATGCGGAAGCCGCCGCTGAATATGAAATGGTAAATGAAAAGCATTATAAATTTAATCCGGAGCAGTCTGCTCATTACACCAGACTGTTAGATGATATGAAAAAGTCCGGAGCGTTTCCGGTGTCAATCATTCATTACCTGTCAAAAAAAGCTTATACTGAGGCAGCGTTAGATTTGACTCACAGTTTTTATTCAATCCTTTATTTAAGCAAAGCGTTGATCCGTCAAAAAATAAAAGATAACATCAACATTTTGTACGTACATGACAAGGATCAATATACAAATCCGGTTTACGCCGCGATTGGAGGCTTTTTTAAAACGCTGAATGCGGAGCAGCCGAATATAAAGTGTAAAACGGTTGAGATTTCTTCAAGACAAACCATTGAAAAAGCACCTTTGCTTCTCAATGAATTAAGTGCCGGACATCATGAGACTGTGAAATATGACGGCGATCAAAAAAGGCGGGTGACAGCATACAAAGATGCTTCGCTGCAACCAGGGCAAAAGGCCGCAAAGTTTGTAAAAAACGGAGTGTATCTCATCATCGGAGGGTTAAGCGGCATCGGCTGGATTATTTCAGCGTTTATTTATGCAAATCACGGAGCCAGCGTTATCATTGCCGGACGATCGAAAATGACAGCAGAAATGGAAGAAAAATTAGACAGCATCCGATATGACGGGGCAAGCATTTCTTACATCCAGGCTGACATGTCAGATAAACAGCAGGTCATCAAGTTAGCGGAAAAAATTCATGCTGATTATTCCGAAATCAACGGGGTCATTTACAGTGCAGGCGTGTTGAAAGACTCTTTCATTATGAATAAAACAGACGCAGAAGCTCAGGCGGTGCTGCAATCAAAGGTCAATGGTGTGATTCATTTGGATGAAGCGCTCAGAAATATGCCTTTGGACTTTTTTGTTTTGTTTTCTTCCATCTCATCAGAAATCGGAAGTCTGGGTCAAGCCGATTACGCCTACGCCAATCGTTTTCTGGAGCATTTTGCCGAGTGGAGGGAATGTATGAGAAAGGAGGGGGGGAGATCAGGAAAAACCATCGCTGTAAATTGGCCTTTCTGGAAGGACGGAGGCATGTCAGTTGATCCCGGCATTCAAGACATTATGAAAACCGAGTACGGACTTCACCCATTAGAAAATACTGCCGGAATCAAAGCTTTTGAACACTCGCTTCTCGGCCAAGGCCACCAGCTGATCGTGTTATACGGAGAAAAAGAAAAAATACAAAATGATTTCAATCCGTTATCCGCCCGTTCAGCACCGCCTCTAGTAAGAGATTCAGCGATTGCAGCCGATTTTGATGCTTCGTCAATCGTTACGGAAGAAGAAGCTGAAAGTCCATTCCGAATACTCGGCACAGCTTCCAATCGTCATCTCGACGATTATTTGCATTATTGGAGCAGACTGAAGAAAGGAGCCCTTCAGCACGATCAAAGCGATGCCGCAAAAAAACTCATCGCTTTTTACCAGACAGAAGAAACGGAAACCGTTCATTTTCTGGCAAACACAGAAAATGCCCGGCATATGGAAATATTGATGAGCGGTAAGGGTGAAACAATTTTACTGATTTGCGGTTTTGCTACCACTGCTTACATGTGGAAAGAACAAATGAAGGAGTGGGCAGACCAATTTAATGTAATTGTCATCCACACACCGGGTTACGGGCTGAGTGAGGGGAGCGCCGATTTTACATTGAGCGGGCTGGCTCAGACTTTTATCGAAGTGCTGAACGAGATAGGGGTTGCTTGGCCGATCCACATTGCGGCAGCTTCTTGGGGAGGCATGATAGGGCAGAGGATAGCCTATGAATACCCTGAAAAAGTAAAAACACTCATTCTTTCCGGAAGTTACACCGAATACGAAGAAGACCCTGAAAGCAGTGTCGAGGAAAAACTGAAAAATGATTTTATAGCTATAGGAAAATCGCATGAATATGAAAGTTTATACAGTAATCAATTCTTAAATGCTTCTATTGAACGTTTTATGAAGATACATCAACAAGAAGGCTATTCTACGATCGGCTTTTTAAAAGACATTCATACAAGAACGCTTATCCTTACGGGTGAGAAGGAAAGCGTAGTTGATCAGAAAGAAACAAAAAGGCTGCAAAAACTGCTGAGCAATGCAGAATTAAAGAAAATTAAGGGAGCGGGGCATCTTCCGAACATCACACATCCGGAAGAATTTAATAAAGCGGTGTCAGAATTCATCAAGAAATCAGTAAGTAAGGGATGAAAACGATACATACAGTACAGGGGGAGAAAACAATGAAACAAACAATAAGCAATCCGGCATTTGATATGAAACAAATTAACGCTCTTAACAGCCATTATCAGACGATGATAGACAATGGAGATCTGCAATGTGCGAGTTATATGATGTCAAGAGGAGGCGAGGTTTTTGCAGCTGAGTCGTTAGGGGAATTTACCGGCGGACAAAAAGAAAAGCAAACATTTCAGCTTGATACAATCAGAGAAATCGGTTCTTTGACAAAAGTGTTTACCGCTGTAGCCGTCATGCAGCTCGTCGAAAAAGGTCTGCTCGATTTGAAAATGCCGGTCAAGCTCATTTTGCCTGCGTTTGATAAACCGGGTTTCGGAGACATTAAAATTTTACACCTTTTGACTCATACGGCGGGATTAAGTTTTGAGCTGGATATTCAAAAGGCTGAAGGCATTGACTTAACGAATGAGGAAGAATGGATAAACTATCTGATCAGTACGCCTTTAGAGTACGGAGTGGATGAAGCATGGAACTATTCCAGAACCGGCTTTGTTATACTTGGCATCATTATTTCAAAAGTAACAGGCGTGTCCTACGAACAGTATGTAACAAAGCATATTATTGAAGCGCTCGGATTAGAAAGAACGTTTTTTTATGTGCCTGATGCGTTAAAAGAAGAAGTTTGTGTGATCAATGAACACGAGTGCGTACAGCTGGAAAAAAGTCATCACCCGTATTTTCCGAATAAAGCGACAAGCGGTCTGTACTCTTCGTTGGAAGATATTTGGAAGTTAGCTGAAATGTTTAGAAATAAAGGCAGATTGAAAGATAAGAAGCTGCTTGGAAGAAAAACAGTCGAGGCCATGCTGAGAAATCAAATAAAGCCCGGTCTTCCATTTTACTTCTTCGGAGCGCCCAGAGAGGAGGGCGGCTTTGGTTTAGGCATTAATTTGTGGCCGGCCGGTGACCATTATTTCATGACAGAAGGCACCTTCTCACATCTTGGAATGGGTTGGTGCGGCATGTTTTCTGATCCAGCCGAAGATTTTACGTATGTATTTTTCACTCCGATTTCCGAGTTTCATCCTCATGCCGTGCTGACGCCGCTGAATATCGTGTGGGCGGGTATTGAATAATTAGACAAAAGCATCGTCCCGCCTGTCCGGCAGGCGGAACGATTGCTAACTGCCCGTTTTTATCCCGCGGCATCTTCTCAAAGCCCGCCCTCGAAGTTAAATAACTTAATTTACTCTTTGTAATTTTTTTTAATTATAGTACAGTAGAGCCTTTTTATAATACAGTTTAAAGTCTTTTATAGTACAGTTTGGCGCAGTATGATCTTAAGTTTTATAAGCGGTTTCAAAATAAGGTTATAAATAATTGACGGCTTTGTTTAATTACTGTAAACTATGGTTGTTGATCATATTGTACTAATAAAAAATCTTTTTTTATTAGTACAGTTTAAACGTCATTATCTTTGCTTAAGCGCTATGTGAATTTCTGAATGATTAATTTTAGAATTGCAGAGCATGATAAGACTGTTTTTAATACGGATGGCTAAACGGTATCCTAACCCTGTTAAATCAAAAGAAGAGGTGGTTTAAAAAATGGCTGCAAAGACAAAAACTTCAATTGTTGATAGCAAAAAACAATTTGATGCTATTAATAAGCAGTTTGAAACGTTCCAAATTTTAAATGCTGAAGGAGAAGTCGTAAATAAAGACGCAATGCCTGATCTTTCAGATGATCAGTTAAAAGAATTAATGAGAAGAATGGTGTATATCCGCATTTTAGACCAGCGTTCAATTTCTCTTTCCCGTCAAGGACGTTTAGGTTTCTATGCACCGACAGCGGGCCAGGAAGCTTCTCAAATTGCATCACACTTCGCGCTTGAACAGGACGACTTTATCCTTCCGGGTTATCGTGACGTTCCTCAGCTGATTTGGCACGGGCTTCCTTTACATCAGGCATTCCTTTTCTCAAGAGGCCATTTTAAAGGTAATCAGATGCCTGAGGGAGTAAATGCTTTATCACCTCAAATTATTATCGGTGCTCAAATTATTCAAACCGCAGGTGTAGCTTTAGGTCTTAAAAAGCGCGGTAAAAAAGCGGTTGCTATTACTTACACTGGTGACGGCGGAGCTTCTCAAGGTGACTTCTATGAAGGAATGAACTTTGCCGGAGCATTTAAAGCGCCAGCGATCTTCGTTGTTCAGAATAACCGCTATGCGATTTCAACTCCTGTAGAAAAGCAATCATCCGCGCAGACAATTGCCCAAAAAGCAGTTGCCGTCGGTATTACAGGTGTTCAAGTAGACGGAATGGACGCACTAGCCGTTTACGCTGCAACTGCAGAAGCACGCCAGCGCGCAATTAACGGTGAAGGTCCGACTCTGATTGAAACTCTTACATTCCGTTACGGACCTCATACTATGTCCGGTGACGATCCGACTAAATACCGTACGAAAGAAATAGAAAATGAATGGGAGCAAAAAGACCCGCTCGTACGTTTCCGCAAGTTCTTGGAAAACAAAGGACTATGGTCTGAAGAAGAAGAGAACAAAGTGATTGAACAGGCCAAAGAAGAAATCAAACAAGCTATCAAAAAGGCTGACGGCGAATCAAAACCGAAAGTAACAGAGCTGATTGAGAATATGTTTGAAGAGCCGACGTTCAACTTGAAAGAACAACTTGAAATTTACAAAGCGAAGGAGTCGAAGTAAGCCATGGCGCAAATGACAATGATTCAAGCGATCACTGATGCGTTACGCACAGAACTGAAAAACAATGAAAACGTTCTGCTTTTCGGGGAAGATGTAGGCGTTGCCGGAGGCGTATTCCGTGCAACTGAAGGCCTTCAAAAAGAATTCGGTGAGGACCGCGTATTTGACACGCCGCTTGCTGAATCCGGTATCGGCGGTCTCGCTCTCGGTTTAGGCCTGCAAGATTACCGTCCTGTTATGGAAATCCAATTCTTCGGATTCGTATATGAAGTAATGGATTCAATCTCAGGACAAATGGCTCGTCTCCGCTACCGTTCCGGCGGACGCTGGACTTCTCCGGTGACAATCCGTTCTCCATTCGGCGGAGGGGTTCATACACCTGAACTTCACGCTGACAGTTTGGAAGGCCTTATCGCTCAGCAGCCGGGTATTAAAGTTGTTATCCCTTCCACTCCTTACGATGCAAAAGGACTGCTGATTGCCTCTATCAGAGACAATGATCCGGTTGTTTTCTTAGAGCATATGAAACTTTACCGTTCTTTCCGTCAGGAAGTTCCTGAGGAGGAATACACAATCGAGCTTGGCAAAGCTGATGTGAAACGCGAAGGTACTGACCTTTCTATCATCACATACGGCGCGATGGTTCATGAGTCGCTTAAGGCTGCTGAAGAGCTTGAAAAAGAAGGCGTTTCTGCTGAAGTTATCGACCTTCGTACTGTAAGCCCGCTTGATATTGATACGATTATTGCTTCTGTTGAAAAAACAGGCCGCGCAATTGTCGTGCAGGAAGCTCAAAAACAAGCCGGCATCGCTGCCAACGTTGTAGCTGAAATCAATGACCGCGCGATTCTGAGCCTGGAAGCTCCGGTTCTGCGTGTTGCGGCGCCTGATACAGTATTTCCTTTCTCGCTTGCTGAGAGCGTATGGCTTCCAAACCATAAAGACGTTCTTGAAACTGCGAAAAAAGTTCTTGAATTTTAATCAGGCATCATAAAAGACGGTAAAGAGAGTCCTTTTCTCTTATGATGAAGGAGTCTATTTACTAGGTTCAATGCTTGCGTATGCATAACTAAAATTTGCTTAATCAACTAGGAGGTCGAAAACTGTGGCATTTGAATTTAAACTTCCGGATATCGGGGAAGGTATCCACGAAGGCGAAATCGTAAAATGGTTTGTTAAGCCGAACGACGAGGTAGAAGAAGACGATGTTCTGGCTGAAGTGCAAAATGATAAAGCAGTGGTAGAAATTCCTTCACCTGTTAAAGGAAAAGTATTAGAATTAAAAGTTGAAGAGGGAACAGTTGCAACTGTTGGACAAACGATTATTACGTTTGACGCACCTGGTTACGAAGATCTTCAATTTAAAGGAAGCCATGATTCAGGAGAGGCGAAAACTGAGGCTCAAGTTCAGTCGTCTGCTGAAGCAGGGCAGGATATCTCTAAAGAAGAGACTCCTAAAGAGCCTGCAAAAGAAACCGGCGCTGGACAGCAGGACCAAGCGGAAGCTGATCCGAACAAACGCGTGATCGCGATGCCTTCCGTACGCAAATATGCCCGTGAAAAAGGCGTGGATATCCGTAAAGTAACAGGTTCAGGCAATAACGGACGTGTTGTAAAAGAAGATATCGACAGCTTTGCAAATGGAGGAGCGGCTCAAGAAGCGGCACCGCAAGAAACAGCTGCACCTCAGGAAACAGCTAAACCTGCAGCGGCTCAGGCTCCTGAAGGCGAATTCCCTGAAACACGCGAAAAAATGAGCGGTATCCGTAAAGCGATCGCGAAAGCAATGGTGAACTCTAAGCATACTGCACCGCACGTAACTCTTATGGATGAAGTTGACGTAACAAATCTTGTTGCTCACCGCAAACAGTTCAAACAAGTTGCTGCTGATCAAGGCATCAAGCTGACTTATCTGCCTTACGTCGTCAAAGCATTAACATCCGCTTTGAAAAAATTCCCTGTTTTAAACACATCGATTGATGATAAAACAGATGAAGTGATCCAAAAACATTACTTCAACATCGGAATTGCAGCGGATACCGAAAAAGGCCTGCTTGTGCCGGTAGTGAAAAATGCCGACCGTAAAGCCGTTTTCGAAATCTCTGATGAAATCAACAGCCTTGCTACAAAAGCGCGTGAAGGCAAGCTTGCACCTGCGGAAATGAAAGGCGCTTCTTGCACGATCACAAATATCGGTTCTGCCGGAGGCCAATGGTTCACACCGGTTATCAACCACCCAGAGGTTGCGATTCTCGGTATCGGCCGTATTGCTGAAAAAGCGATCGTCCGTGACGGTGAAATTGTAGCTGCTCCTGTCTTAGCTCTTTCTCTCAGCTTTGACCACCGTATGATTGACGGAGCAACTGCACAAAATGCGTTAAACCACATCAAGCGTTTACTGAACGATCCACAACTTATTTTAATGGAGGCGTAATGTTATGGTAGTAGGAGATTTCCCTATTGAAACAGATACTCTTGTGATTGGTGCGGGACCCGGCGGCTATGTAGCTGCCATCCGCGCTGCTCAGCTTGGACAAAAAGTAACAGTCGTTGAAAAAGCAACGCTTGGAGGCGTTTGTCTGAACGTCGGCTGTATTCCTTCAAAAGCGCTCATCAATGCAGGCCATCGTTACGAGAATGCAAAACATTCAGATGACATGGGAATCACTGCTGAGAACGTAACGGTTGACTTTACAAAAGTCCAAGAATGGAAAGCTTCTGTTGTAAATAAGCTTACCGGCGGTGTTGCAGGTCTTTTAAAAGGAAATAAAGTGGACGTTGTAAAAGGGGAAGCTTATTTCGTAGACAGCAACTCTGTCCGCGTAATGGATGAGAACTCTGCGCAAACATACACATTTAAAAACGCAATCATTGCTACTGGTTCTCGCCCTATCGAATTGCCAAACTTCAAATATAGCGAACGCGTTCTGAACTCTACAGGCGCACTTGCGCTTAAAGAAATTCCGAAAAAGCTCGTTGTTATCGGCGGCGGTTATATCGGTACTGAGCTTGGAACAGCGTATGCGAACTTCGGAACTGAATTGGTTATTTTAGAAGGCGGAGATGAAATTCTTCCTGGCTTCGAAAAACAAATGAGTTCCCTTGTTACCCGCAGACTGAAGAAAAAAGGCAACGTTGAAATCCATACAAGCGCCATGGCTAAAGGCGTTGAGGAAAGACCTGACGGCGTAACAGTTACATTCGAAGTAAAAGGCGAAGAAAAAACGGTTGATGCTGATTACGTATTAATCACTGTCGGACGCCGTCCGAACACTGATGAGCTCGGCCTTGAGCAAGTCGGTATCGAAATGACTGACCGCGGTGTCATTAAAACAGACAAGCAGTGCCGCACAAACGTACCGAACATTTACGCAATCGGTGACATCATTGACGGACCTCCATTGGCTCACAAAGCGTCTTACGAAGGTAAAATCGCTGCGGAAGCTATTTCAGGAGAGCCGGCTGAAATCGATTACCTCGGTATTCCGGCGGTTGTATTCTCTGAGCCTGAACTGGCTTCTGTCGGTTACACTGAAGCACAGGCGAAAGAAGAAGGCATTGAAGTCGTTGCAGCTAAGTTCCCGTTTGCAGCAAACGGACGTGCGCTGTCTCTTAACGAAACTGACGGCTTCATGAAGCTGATCACCCGTAAAGAAGACGGTCTTGTAATCGGTGCGCAAATTGCCGGCGCAAGCGCTTCTGACATGATTTCTGAATTGAGCCTGGCGATCGAAGGCGGAATGACTGCTGAAGATATCGCAATGACAATTCACGCTCACCCGACATTGGGCGAAATCACTATGGAAGCTGCCGAAGTAGCAATCGGAAGCCCGATCCACATCGTAAAATAATGATGTAACAAAGAAACAGCCCCCGTTTGTAAAAGCGGGGGCTGTTTTTATTGTGCAAGCACATGCTGCATAGGTTTGATGATATCCTCTTTTTTCTTTACGGATCCCTCAATCTTCATGACCACATGCCGATGATTGATCACCATCAGCGCAGGGAACGTATTGATTTCCTCTTCCCATCCCTTTCTGTTGTCATAAACCTTCATTTGATCGACATGATGGGGATATTTCTTTTCTAAATCAAGAATCGCATCGTAATAAGGAACTTCTTTATCTATATGATTTTCATCGGAAAAAAACAAGATTTGAGTGTGATGAATGCTGTCGATCCGGTTATTTTTGAATGGAATGACAGTAGAAACCGAACAGCTTGACAGAACGAACAGCATCAAAAAAAAGGGAATCACCGTACGGTAGCGCATCTATCTTACTCCTCTGTTTTATATAATATATTGGTTCATCCATTTATAAGGACCATATTAAGTGTATCACGAGAGGTGAAAAACCTAAGGCTTGTTACTGAATTGTTATATAATTGAAACCGTTTTTAATGAAGAAATAATACGTGTGACAACTTGTACAGCCGATGTGTAAAAAAGGCACATTGTTTTTCGTGAGAGCGCTGTTTTTTCGTTATACTGGGGGCAAAACCATATCAGGAGGGATTGTCATGTATAAAGCCGCTGCAGCCGTCATATGTATGTGCTTACTCGCCGGCTGCCAATCAAATGAAAAGATGCAAACAAACAAACCCCATTCTCAAGCCGCGGCCAATCATGCCAAACGGGAAAACCATCATACAAAAGAGAAAAAACAGAAGGCGGAGCCCCGTTACTATATCAACCCGAAAACCTTTTCTGTGGAAAAAATGGATGAACAGAAAGAAAAAAAACCGATCGCATTGGTAACGATCGATGACGCGCCTGATCAGCATGCCGCTGAGATTGCGGACAAACTGCATGATCTCAATGCGTCAGCGATCTTTTTTGTAAACGGACATTTTTTGAAAAAAGATGAAAATAAGAAAGCGCTTAAGCATATTCATGAGTTAGGCTTTATGATCGGAAATCATACAATGACTCATCAAAACTTAAAAGATCTTTCCGAACAAAAACAACGGGAAGAAATCATTGGCGTCAATAAAGCGGTTGAAAAGGTAATAGGAGAGAAACCCGCATTTTTCAGGGCGCCTTTCGGAAGCAATACGGACTACAGTGACAGACTTATAAAAAAAGAAGGTATGGTGAAAATGAACTGGACCTTCGGGTATGATTGGGATCAGAAATATCAATCCAAAAAAGCGCTTACCGATATCACCCTGAGCAGTCCTTACCTGCGGGACGGCGCCAACATATTGATGCATGACCGGAAATGGACGGCTGAAGCCATGCCGGACATTGTAAAAGGATTGCGTCATAAAGGTTATACCGTGATTGACCCTAGAGCTATAAAAAGACCGTAAAAAATAAATGTGTTATACAATTTATCAGTTGACATATTAAATGTGACATAATAATATAATAACAACAAGTGAAAATTAAGCGTTTTCAAATTCTGAGAAATGGGGAATGACAGATGGGTACAATTGTTTGCCAAGACTGTAACGAAGCGATTCATTACTTTGAGGATGAGAAGGTCACGACGTTATACGGAACATGCTGCGGACAATGCCAGTGTCATCTTGAAGAAGAGTAAAAAGCGTAAAAAAAGGCCCGAAACGATTTCGTTTCGGGCTTCTTTATGTTTATTGGATGGCTTTTTGCTCTTTGATGACTCTGATCATTTCAAGCGTGGCATCTTCGGGACCCTGCACAGGAAGGCCGGCGTCCAAGTTTTTAAAAATGTAGCTGATATTTTCTTCAGTAATGATCTCACCCGGAATAAAGATCGGAATTCCCGGCGGGTACACCATGACAAACTCTGCAATGATCCGTCCCGCGGATTCTGTTAACGGAATGACTTCCGTATTTGCGTAAAAAGCGTCTCTTGGCGTCATCGCTAACAGAGGAATCTCAGGAAGCAGAACTTCCGCTTGCTGATGAGCATAGTCATTTGCAGAAGCCTGCTTTGAAATGTCTGTAAGCGCGCTTACAAGACGGTCGGCATCTCCTGCTCTGTCTCCGGGGGTGAAAATACATAAAATATTATACAAATCGGACAGCTCGACTTCGATATTAAATGATTCGCGGAGCCATTTTTCAACGTCATGACCCGTCAGGCCGAGGTTTTTGACCGAAATGATTAATTTAGTCGGATCATAACTGAAGGCAGCTTTTGACCCAGTGATTTCTTCGCCGACACAGCGGATGCCTTCAATTTGATTGAGGCGTTCCCGTGTCTGATCCGCCAGCAGAATCGTTTCTTCAAGAAGATCGCGGCCTTCTGTAGCGAGGCGTTTTCTTGCGACATCCAGTGAAGCGAGAAGCAGATAGGATGTTGACGTTGTCGTCAGCATGCTTAAAATCGACTGTACTCTTTCTTTGGAAACAAGGCCTTCTCTCACATTTAAAATGGAGCTCTGCGTCAGGGAGCCTCCCAATTTGTGCACGCTTGTGGCTGCCATATCAGCGCCCGCCTGCATGGCGGACAGAGGAAGCTTATCATGAAAATGAATATGCACGCCGTGCGCTTCATCGACAAGAACAGGCACATCGAAAGAATGCGCGAGCTTTACAATGCTGCTCAAGTCAGCTGCCACACCGAAGTATGTCGGATTGATGACAAGCAGGCCTTTTGCGTCAGGGTGTTCCGTCAAAGCCCGCTCGGCGGACTCAAGCGTAATGCCGTGAGAAATTCCGAGCTCATCGTCAATTTCCGGGTGAATAAAAATCGGCACCGCTCCGGAAAATACAATGGCCGACATAATGGATTTATGAACGTTTCTCGGGATGATGATTTTATCTCCGGGTCCGCATACGGCCATGACCATCGTCATAATGGCGCCGCTCGTCCCTTGTACGGAAAAGAAGGTGTGGTCTGCGCCGAATGCTTCCGCGGCCAGATCCTGGGCTTCTTTAATGATGCCCTTTGGCGCATGTAAATCATCCAGAGGTTCGATATTAATTAAATCTATGCTTAACGCGTTTTCTCCGATAAATTGTCTGAATTCCGGGTCCATTCCCGCGCCTTTTTTATGGCCCGGAATGTGGAATTGGACAGGCTGTCTGTCCGCGTGCTTTTTCAGTCCGCTGTACAGGGGTGTTTCATGTTGCGGCAATTGTTTTCCCACCTTTATCATAATACCTACGGATTAGTTTGTATTACATTCAGTTTTATTACCCGTTTTTTAAACGTAAAACAAATGAATTATATTATGAACTTGAAAGAAAGTAAAGAACAATTTATGATCTATGGAAGATGCTTATTTTGAGCATGATGATAAAGGAGTGAAGACATTTGGAATATCAATATCCGATGAATGAGGACTGGACGACAGAGGAGGCCGTGGACGTCATTGCTTTTTTTCAGCAGGTGGAAAACGCCTATGAAAAAGGAGCTGACCGAGACAGACTTCTGAATGCGTACCGCCGCTTTAAAGAAATCGTTCCCGGGAAAGCGGAAGAAAAGAAAATCTGCAGCCAATTTGAAGCTGACAGCACCTATTCCCCGTATCGGACTGTGAAACAGGCGAAACAATCAGATCAAGCGATTATCAAAATGTAGACAAAAGCGAGCCGGCAATCGGCCCGCTTTTTATGTTATGAGACTTTCTGAGTCAGTGTGTATAAAAAGGAAAGCTTCCTAAAAGCATCTTCAATGGTTTGCAGGAATTCATTGTTGTTCATGTTGATCACGTCTTCTTTTTGCAGCTGAATGCCGCATAAAAGCTCTGCTTTTTTCACTGTCTGCAGGCGTTCAAATAATGTTTTCAGCTGCTCCTGATCCATGTCGGACTGCTTGTACGCACCTGGCTTCGTATGATCCGGCGACCATACAAAATGACCGGGAATCTGTTTTGTGATTTCCTCCTGCTTCGCTTCCAGCAATCTGCCGTATTCCTCTTTTATCGGAGATTCATAAATGATGGCAAACCATACAAACATATGGGTGTCCCATAAACCGATCTGAAAGTGAGGGAGTTTCTTATAGCCGCGTTTGCTGTTGGCAAAGGCAACCCAGCTGTCAGCCGGCGGGTTGACAGATCTTCTCGCGTGCTTGGCGACATGCGGGAACATTTCATCTCCTGTCAATGCTGACAATGTCGGTGCGAAATGCTCTCCTAACAAGGTCAGCTTCGGACGGACTTGTTCTTTTAACACCTCCATGCGCGGATCTAAACCTTCTATTGTAAATGTATCGAAGTCTTCTTTTGTAAAACGCATCTGAGTCATCTTTTTCCTCCTTAACGTAAGTATTCATATTTTACCACAGCCGCCGCCGGCCGCAAAAACATTGAGAACGTTTGAGCCGAGAGGAATGGTGGTAAAAAACGAATAGGTAAACACACAATTTTAAGAATGTTGTTACAGCCGAATATAAGTTTCCATACGATATAAGAAGTATCATTAATGAATTGGAAAAATGGGATGCTTTTTTAACAAATGATCTCTGGAAGGGGCGAAAGACAATGAGGCAAGTGGTGAAGGAAGGATTCAGGGAGGAAAAAAATAACCGTGTAGCTGTCTGGAGACTAGAGGTTGATTATGAATTGGCAACCCTGTATGAGGCCATGCAAAAAGAGAATGAAGATCAAATCGATCTCAGCAAAAGAAAACTGGAACGTCTCAGAAAAGAATGGATTCGGCTTAACGGATAAAGAATAGTAAAAACGAACCGCAGGAAATGGTTCGTTTTTACGTGAGAAGGCATTTTTTTCATTTTCCTTGCTTTTTCATCGCCTTTATCAGTATGCTATAGAATAAGCTATACATAGAAAAGAGGTACACGGTATGACAAATTGGACGGAAATTGATGATATCGCAAAACAATGGGTAAAAGAAGCCGGAACGAGAATCAGACAATCCATGCAGGAAAGCTTGACGATTGAAACAAAATCAAATCCGAATGATTTAGTCACAAATATTGATAAAGAGACGGAGCGCTTTTTCATTGACCGTATACAAGGAACTTTTCCCGGACACCGGATTCTCGGAGAAGAAGGGCAGGGGGATAAACTCCGCTCCCTTGACGGAATCGTCTGGATCATTGATCCGATTGACGGGACGATGAATTTTGTCCATCAAAAGCGGCATTTCGCGATCTCCATCGGCATCTTTGAAGACGGAAAAGGCAAAATCGGCTTAATTTATGATGTGATGCAGGACGAACTGTATCACGCATTCAGCGGAAAAGGGGCTTATCTGAACGATGCGCCGCTTGCTCCTTTAAAAGAAGCTTCCATTGAAGAAGCCATTATTGCAATCAATGCCACATGGGTGACGGAAAACAGAAGGATTGACCCGAGTATTTTGGCGCCGCTCGTAAAACGGGTCAGAGGAACGCGTTCCTACGGTTCGGCGGCACTTGAGCTGGCCAGTGTTGCGGCCGGCCGCATTGACGCATATATTACGATGAGGCTCGCGCCGTGGGATTACGCTGCCGGCTGCGTGCTGCTGAACGAAGTCGGGGGCATTTACACGACCACAGACGGCGAGCCGTTCACGTTTTTAGACAACCACAGCGTGCTTGCGGGGAATCCGGCTATACATAAAATTATCTTTGACGACTATTTACATGCTGACAGGTAGAGATTTTGAAGAAGAAGATCTCGGGTTTCTGGAGCAGCTGGCGGCATCCCACCCGGTGTGGAAAAACGAAGAGTTCGGAACAAAAAATGCGGCGGAGTTTATGCTTGCATACTCCATGTACAATGGAACGTGGCTCGTATGGGAGATTGACGGCGCTCCTGCCGCCGTCAGTTTTCATTTGGAATGGGCCCCTTCAAACGGAAAACCGTGGCTCGGAACCGTGGCCGTCGCTCCGGAGGCAAAAGAGAAAGGAATCGGACGCGCGGTCATTGAAGAGATTGCGGGCCGGCTGAGAGGAGAGCATAAAGCGATGTTTTCAGCCGTTCCCCTGGACAGGCAGGAATGGGTTTTGTTTTTAAGTCAATGCGGCTTTGAACAGCTTAAGCTTGAAAAAGACGATCGGGAAAAGACATATATGATCATGGTGAAGCCATTGTGAAATGTTCAGATATAAAAAAGAGACCGGATTTCTCCGGTCTCTTTTCTTGTTTACAAGCCGACCGCATTCCAGGCCGCTTCTACGCTTGCAGCGTCTTGAGAGCCGTAAAGGTCCCGCGCTGATTGAATCAAAGCTGCTTTTGCATCTTTAAAGCTTGATGACGGAGTGAGATATACCGTCAGTGCGCGATAGTAAATCTGCTCCGCTTTTTTCACGCCGATTTTTGTAATCGTGTTGTAAGCGGCTTTGTTCGGAATTCCGCTGTTTGTATGCACGCCGCCGTAGTCGCCGGCATCAGTGTTCGGAAGGTTTTGATAATTTTTGTAATGGTCTGGCTGTCCGTATTTTGTCGGATTGGATAAGCTGCGGAGAGCCGGCTGGCTGACCGTAATATCCTCACCGATATCCCAGTCCTCAGTATCGGTGAAGTACCCGAATACATCAGAGAAGGATTCGTTTAAAGCGCCCGGCTGATTTTCATAGTTCAGGTTGGCTGTTTCCTGTGTAACGCCGTGTGTCATTTCATGGGCCGTGACGTCCATTGAACCGGAAAGAGGCGAGAAGAATGAGCCGTCACCGTCACCGTAAATCATTTGGTCGCCGATCCAGGCCGCGTTATTGTATTTGCTGCCGTAATGAACGGAAGATACGATTTTGCCGCCTCTATTGTCGTAGCTGTTGCGTTTAAACGTCTGATAGAAATAATCATACACTTTGCCGAGATTGTAATGCGCATCAACCGCAGCGCGCTGAGAAGAAGTTGTGAACTGGTTTGTAGTGCTAGATACGAGCGTGCCCGGCAGGTTATATTGTCGGTTTTGCAGATCGTACGTAATAATTTGTGTTCCGGTAGGCTTCGAAAGATCGCGCATTACATATTTGCCGTTTTCAGAAGAAATATTTAATGAGACCGTTTTTCCTTTAAGAGTCGTACCTGTTCCGGTTGCAGCGGCATGCTCCACTTTGTTTTGCTTTTTCAGGATTTTCCCTGTTTCCGCATCAACGGTTACTTCCCAGTTAGCTGGTTCCGGTTCGATGTAGCGGATGGTTACATCATAGGCGAGGCGGTATTTACCGTCTTTTGTGGCCGCTGCTTTCAGCTCGGCTTTGTTTTTGTTTGCAACGTTGCCGTTAGAGACGGCTTCAGGTGATTTGCCGATTGCTTTAAAAGCATGATCCAGCGCCTGATTTGCAGATAATTTTTTGCTGTTTGCCGTTTTGGCAGAAGCATCGTTGTTTAATTCGCCGTTAATCGCATAGACATTGTTGGATTTATCGACGTGAATAATGACTTGCGAGTCCTTCACAGGCACACCGTTAACGACAGGCACATAACGGAAGTGCTTGTAGCCGAGATCATCGGTCGTGTGGTCAATCAGCTTCAGTCTCTCAGAAGGGTTGCCTTTGAAGACTTTGCCGTTTTGTTTCAAGTATTGCTTGATTGCTTTGTCACTGACTGAAGGCAATTCAGATTGCACCAAAGAATGCTTCGGCACAAAGTTCGTCAGGTTTTCTTTAAGCTGAGGATTCTCAGCGGCCTGAACACCCGGAAGACTGATGGTTAAACTCATAAAGGAAGCGGCGACAGCAACAGACAATTTCTTACCTAAACCCACAATAAATCCCCCTTTTTGAAAATAATGAAAACTTATATTGTTATAATAAACCAGCATTCTCTCATTCTGCAATATAAAACTAGACTCCGCTGATGAATTGATAGAATCGTCCCGTAAAGGCTTCCGGCGGGCAGCGTCAGGGGATAAGCCGAGAGGCACGTGTTGAATCAGACATGAGTCGAATGATGCGATTTATTCTGAAAAAAATGACAAATGAAGTCGGGAAAAATGATAGAGGAAAAATGTTCCGATCTGTAAAACTTTTTTTATAGCCGTTTGTCTAAACAGGTGAGGCCTTAATAAACGAAAAGGATTGTTTCAGATGTCAGAGATTTTCAGTCATTTTATTCAGCATTTCGACAGATATTTCATTTTAAGCAGACAAAGCGTGTTGATCATTCAGTGGTCAGCCGTCTGCCTTGCTGTTTTATACGCGCTGACTTTTCATCCGAAAATCAGCCGTGAGAGAGTTTGGTTTTATTCAGGAATTCTGCTCAGGGCCGTATTATTGGCGGGCATAACAGTTGAATTGGTTCATCAGGTGCAGAGTACTCGCTTTAGCGCGAACTATTTGATATCGGAAGAAAGAGAGCTTCTTCCGATCGTTCATCTCTTAATGTATGGGTATGTGCTGCTCACCGCGTTTCACTATATGCTCATGCCGCAGAAGCAGAGGGGAAAGGGCATATTTTATACCTTTGATCTCACTGTGGTGACACTGCCCGTCATTCAGCTGATCTTCAGTTTTTTCACTTTCTGGAATAACAGTCCCGATGCGATGGCGGGGGAGGATATAGTTTCGATGCTATGTTTTATTACGGTTGTTTTACTACTTCTGATTTCTATGAATGTTTTATTCTTTAAAATGTATTGGAAACCGAGACCCGTTTTTATCGGCGTGTTTTATGCCGGGGTCATCGGGCTGTTGGTGTGGGTGCTCGCTGCGCCCTCGGCAGGTGTAACAAAAGATTACGGCAGACTTCTCCCATTTACGGTGTATTTAACGATGGTCGGTTTTCTGATGACCCATCATTTATTTCATCGGTCAGACAGGATCAGACAGCGGACGAAAAGCTTTCTTGCGGCGGCAACGGCCGCTGGTTTTATTGTCTTTTTGAACCCGGTATACAATGCGGGCGATGCAGCTTTTGCGGTTTCAAAGCCGATAGCTGAAGATTCTGTTGATAATGTGGGTGAACATATCACTTCAGACCAAGCGGAACGGATCCTTACGTCATTTTTTCCGGCTGAGAATCCGATTTATTTAACAGAGACCAATCAGGACCTCCATTACTTTTACCGTTTTAAAACGGAAGATTATGAAGCGGAAGTGGACGAGGTTTCCCGATTGATTACAAATTATCAATATCTTAAAAAACCGGAAGGCCGCACTTTTACAGAAGAGGAATACCGGAAAAAGTCGCTGGATTTCTTGTCGGCGCACGGCCGAAAAATAAAAACACAAGGCATTCAGACAACAGTGAAAAAAGAAGACGGACAGTTTATCGTGGAGATTGCGCCGAAAAGACAAGGGACGAAACACGAAGATTCAGGCACAGTATTTTACTGGGAAAAAGACACCATTATGGGTTTTTCAGAAGATCCGTCTATTTATCAGCTTGAGTCCCTGCCGCAGGTGCATATGAAGGAAAAAGACATAGTGAAAGCAACAAAAGCCGCCTCTCGTACGCTGCAAATGCCTGATCAGACATTTGAAATTACAAATACAGCTATAAACAGCCTGATCGGCAGCAGTTTGACCGTAACTGCGACTAACGGAACGGAGCTGATATTTGATGCAGCATCCGGACGTCTTATGAAAATCAGAGTCTCACCTGACAGCACCGTTTTAACAAAAACAGAACTTCAGAAGAAGCTCTTTTCATTGCTGCTGGGCGCGGATACTTCAAAACTTAGACAAATTGACAAATCGGAAGGCACTCTCGTTTTTGAAAACTCTGAAGGCACATTCGTTACGCTCCGGAATGAAGAAGGCATGAAAGAGGTCTCATTCTACGGACAGGTAAGCGCCAAAACATTCCCGCATACATACAGAGACGGGGAAACAGCCTTCAAAAGAGTGGCGGGGGCATATAACGGCATCATTTACAAAAAGCGGGTGAAGCCTGTCATAGCGGTGAAAGCCGGCGTAACATATAACGCATGGCTCGTCATTATTCAGCCGTTCGGTTCAAACCGTCATGACGTATATGTAGTGAACGCGGATACTTACGAGGCGGTGAACCTTTATGAACAATAAAGAAAAAAAGGCTGTCTTCTTCGATTTATACGACCTTTATAAAGAAGGAGAACTTGAAGGCGGCACGCTCCAGTGGATGAAAGAACATGAGCATTTATTCGGAGCAGAGGCGGAAAACAGAAAACGGCAGAATGAACATGGCTTGAGTGCGCCGTCCGGCGATATCCGCCAGATTAAATACATGAAATGCCTGACGTATGGATTGTACGGATTCTTCATTGTGCTCTCAATCTGGATGACAGTGTGGTTTTACTTTTAAATGAAAAACAAGATGTCAATTGAACAGCTGTATCGTGAACATTATCAAGATATTATGTATTACCTTTACAGACGCACACAACATGCTGAAACCGCTAAAGACCTCGCTCAGGATACATTTATGAAAGCATTTAACGGGCTTGATTCATTTAAGGGCCACTCGTCTATCAGAACGTGGCTCTATGCAATTGCCCATCATACCTTCATCAATTGGTACAGACGTGATAGAAAATATCAATTTTCAGATATCACTCTGAATGAAGGGCTTCAGCAAACAACATATGAACTGCCGGAGAATTACGTCGCCCGGACAGACACTCAGAATGCGCTGACCGGGCAGATTCAGCGTCTGAAAAGCGATCAGCAGACCGTTTTAATTTTGAGGGAATTTCAAGAGCTGTCTTACGAAGAGATTGCTGATGTTTTGGACTGGAGTCTTTCGAAGGTGAAGAGCACCCTGTACAGGGCGAGAATGCAGCTGAAACAGCACTTGGCGGAAAAAAGGAAGGACGGACAGATATGATTTGCTGTTTAGTGAGAGATTTACTCCCTTTATATATTGAAGGCGATTGTGAAACAGAAACGGAGCGGTTTATTTCCCGCCACCTTGAATCATGCGGTAAGTGCGAAAGTTTATATCATATGATGAAGGAGCCGCTTGACCTCGGCAGCCCTGAGATGAAGGCGCCAGCCTGTTATGCAGAAGAAGAAAGGCGGTTTAAGGAACGTTATTACGGGAAGCTGCTGATAAAAGCAGCCGGTTTGTTCGGCGCTGTTTTCTTTATCATGCTGATCCTTAAAATGCTGATTTAAAAAAACGCCCGGCTGAATGACCGGGCGTTTTATCCGTTTACTCAGCCGGATGAATGGCTGTATAAATGCCTTCAAGCAAGTCCTGAGGCAGTGAATTAAAGAATCCGGCACACAGCTTTGCTTCTTTTTTTCCTGCTCCTGCTTCTTCAGCGAGGTCCTGATCAAACGTATACACACCGTCTTCTTCAATCAGCGCAGATTGAAGGATATGAAGACTTTGGGAAAAAGCGGTGAACAGCTGATCAACGATAAGAGCTTCTTTTTCCGTAAAGCCGAGCTCCACCGCTTTTTCTTTATTAAATGTATATTCGCCGTCCGTTTTCTCAATACATTGAGAAAGAACGGTTAAAAATTCGGTTGAACTGTCCCACAGCTTTTGAATGGTCTGTGCGGCTTCTTTATCTAATCCCAATTCAACCGCTTTTTCACCGTCAAAATAATAGACACCGTCTTTTTCGTAAATGGATTGGCTGATGATGTCAATGAGTTTTGCCGCGTCTTCCGGTGTTTTCTCTCCGGAAGCCTGCAGGGCATGCGGTTCATTTGCCTGAATCGTTTTTGCGCCGGCAGAATCAAGCGGACTGAATGCAAGCAAGGCGGCTGAGGCGGTTGCGGCGGCAGTTACAGCGGTTTTCTTCAAAAAAGATGTTTTCATTTCATTCTCTCCTTGTCATGTGTATTTGCTTACAGTCACAAGTATAAAAAGACAATGATGGAATTGATATAGGAGGTATGGTATTTTCTGCATAACGATGCCGGACTATTTCAGACTGTATATTCTGAGGGAATCTGCTGATGTAACTAGAATGGGGGCCGTCATTTCCGGCTTCCTGACTAGGCGGCGGGGGAGATAAGCCTTACATCTGGAGCCTGTTTTTGAGGATGTAAAAAAGCCTGAATCTTTGATTCAGGCTTCATAAGATTGTCTTTCCATGTTTACGGAATTTTGCAAAGGGTCATGCTTTTAATCAAGCAGTCCCTGTTCGCGCATTTTTTTCTTTACGGTGAAACCGCTTCCCATCATGGCGATAACGAGAACAATGCTTCCGATGATGCCCCATGCGCTTTTCTCAGCGATTGATACGCCGATCAGCATCATGCTGAAGACTGCTGCGAATGCAAATAATAATAAGAGCCAATTCAATTTTTTCATATTTCCATCCCCTTTAACGTCATACTTTCAGTTTACAGAAAAACGTAACGCTTTTAAAGAGGATGTGTGGTATAATATGAAAGTTATCTAATTTTTTTAGGAGATGAAAATGTGAAACTTCGAAACGATCTTCGCAACATCGCGATTATTGCCCACGTTGACCATGGGAAAACGACTTTGGTAGACCAATTGCTTCACCAAGCCGGAACATTCCGTGCCAACGAAAATATTGCCGAACGCGCAATGGATTCAAACGATCTTGAACGTGAACGCGGTATTACAATTCTTGCGAAAAATACTGCGATTAACTATAAAGATACACGCATTAATATTTTGGATACTCCGGGACACGCCGACTTCGGCGGAGAGGTAGAACGGATTATGAAAATGGTTGACGGCGTTCTGTTAGTCGTTGACGCATATGAAGGCTGCATGCCGCAAACCCGTTTCGTACTGAAAAAAGCCCTTGAGCAGAACTTAAACCCGGTTGTCGTCGTAAACAAAATCGACCGTGATTTCGCCCGCCCGGAAGAAGTCATTGATGAAGTGCTTGATTTGTTCATCGAGCTTGACGCAAACGAAGAACAGCTTGAGTTCCCTGTCGTCTACGCTTCTGCGATTAACGGAACGGCAAGTCTGGATCCGAAAAAGCAGGACGAAAATATGGAATCACTGTATGAAACGATTCTTGAACATGTCCCTGCCCCGGTAGATAACGCCGAAGAGCCTCTTCAATTCCAAGTGGCGCTGCTTGATTACAATGATTATGTCGGCCGTATCGGTATCGGACGCGTTTTCCGCGGCACGATGAAAGTGGGTCAGCAGGTTTCATTGATGAAACTTGACGGAACGGTTAAATCATTCCGCGTAACGAAAATCTTCGGTTTCCAAGGATTGAAACGCGTGGAAATTGAAGAAGCGAGAGCGGGAGACCTTGTTGCCGTTTCGGGCATGGAAGACATCAACGTCGGTGAAACGGTTTGTCCGGCTGACCACCATGAGCCGCTGCCGGTTCTGCGCATTGATGAGCCTACGCTTCAAATGACATTTGTCGTAAACAACAGCCCGTTTGCAGGCCGTGAAGGCAAATATGTCACAGCCCGCAAAATTGAAGAGCGTCTGAACGCGCAGCTTCAAACAGACGTCAGTCTTCGTGTCGAACCGACTGCATCACCAGACGCATGGGTTGTTTCAGGACGCGGTGAGCTTCACCTGTCCATTTTAATTGAAAACATGCGCCGTGAAGGCTATGAGCTTCAAGTGTCTAAACCTGAAGTTATCATTAAGGAAATCGACGGCGTCAGCTGCGAGCCTGTTGAGCGCGTGCAGATTGACGTGCCTGAAGAGCATACCGGTTCTGTTATGGAATCAATGGGTGCGAGAAAAGGCGAAATGCTTGATATGATTAATAACGGAAACGGCCAGGTCCGCCTGATCTTTACCGTACCTTCACGCGGACTCATCGGCTATTCTACTGAGTTTCTGTCACTGACACGCGGTTTCGGTATCCTGAACCACACGTTTGACAGCTATCAGCCGATGCAAAAAGGCCAAGTCGGAGGCCGACGTCAAGGTGTGCTCGTTTCCATGGAAAACGGAAAAGCGACATCTTACGGAATTCAAGGTATTGAAGACCGCGGCGTCATCTTCGTTGAGCCCGGAACAGAAGTATATGAAGGCATGATTGTCGGCGAACATAACCGTGACAATGACCTTGTCGTCAATGTCAGCAAAATGAAACAGCAGACAAACGTCCGTTCCGCTACGAAGGATCAAACGACTACGATTAAGAAAGCGCGCATTATGTCGCTTGAAGAATCACTCGAGTACTTAAACGAGGATGAATACTGCGAAGTAACGCCGGAATCCATCCGTTTAAGAAAGAAAATCCTGAATAAAAACGAACGTGAAAAAGCGGCGAAAAAGAAAAAAACAGCAGGAATGTCTTAATCACTTGCAGAATTTGAAAAGGTAGAACCCGAACGGAAAAGGGGAGGGGGATCTTTTTGAATGAAGTAAGTGAACGGCTGTCGTTCTTTGCGGCTCTTTACCAAGTGGATGAGCATCCGCTGGCGGGAATGTGGCTGTTATACGGAACGATCGTCGTGCTTTCGGTGATTGTATTTAAACTCGGCTTTGCCAAACGGCTGCCGGTGTTGAAGGCTGCGGCAGTTTATCTCTTTCTAGTGCTCGGCTGCACCGTGCTGACTTTTTTCGGTGTGTTTCTGCCGGTCGGAGAAGGGCTTGTTGTCGCCGCCTTGATTTTGATCATTTACAAAATCCGTCTGCACCAGTCCAAAAAAAGCCAGTCAGCTAAACCGCAATAAAAAAATGACCTTGCCTTCCGGCGGGTCATTTTTTATTCGGTTTATTTTTTCAGTTTATCTTTTTTCGCTTTTTGTCCGGGATGAAAGGAAAAGTGTCCGGTATTCAGCCGCGCCTCCGTTTTGATTTTGATTCGGTCATGGCATTCCCGGCACATATATGTATGAATCGGACGATTGCGGAGGCGTTTGGCTGTCAGTGTTTCATCATCAATTTGTTCGATTTTGTCGCAAATGGAACATTTTACTCTCATTGATTTTCACCTCTTTCACTATGACAAGCATTATATCATGGATGCCCCTCCTGCCAAAGGGAAAGAAAGCAGCGCCCTTCCTTTGGAGCGGGCGCTGCTTTTTACTGGCGGTTTTTCATATGATGATCCGATTGATCGTTCTGTTCGTTCTGCAGCTTGTTCTGGTCTCTTTGGTTCAGCTGATCATCATTCGATTGAGTCGGTGATTCTTTTTCATTGTCGGTCACATCATTCGGGACTTCCGGCATGACACGACCGACGATGGCGGCAAGTTCGTCCAAAATGCCTGAAACGGGGCGGCCGGCTTTAATGTCGCTGCCCATGCCTCTCAGACGGGAAACCGTATCAGGATCAGCCACGACAACGGCATTGGCGCCGTAAGGATCGTTTTTTAACGCCTGGGCAACGGTGTATTTAATGCTCTCCACTTTGCTTCTTTCTAAATTGTCATCCACATCGATTCCGACAACGGAGTATCTTCCGAGTACAACCGCGGTGGCATCTGAAATGCCGGGGATTTTTTCGGTTACTTCGACGAGATGCTTAGCGATGTCTGTCCGGCCGGGATTTTCAGCTGTCTCAGGAGCCGTATTTTTCACATGAATCGGTTTTGCATCACGCTGATCGGTTGATTCGTTCTGGATATTGCGGCCGCGGCCGTCCTGGACAGCAGTGCAGCCGGTCAGGATAAACAAGGCTTGTATGATAATGAAAAGAATTCGCACGTCAGATTCCCTCCTTGAATGCTTTCATTTATTTTATTGTTGAATTAACCTTCTATCTTTATTCACCAAATCATATATTTTAGCAGGCATCCCCGTTTTTCGCGGAAAGAGAAGCACACGATGGGCTTTGATCCTTATTTCAGGAGGCTGAGACTTGAGTAAAATTTATGTGTTAGATACGAATGTACTTTTGCAGGATCCTAACGCCATTTTTTCCTTTGAAGAAAACGAAGTTGTCATCCCCGCCGTCGTGCTGGAAGAGGTCGATTCAAAAAAGCGGTATATGGACGAGGTCGGGAGAAATGCGAGGCACGTATCTAAGCTGATAGACGGGCTCAGGGAGAAAGGTAGGCTGCATGAGAAAGTTCCGCTTGAAAGCGGAGGAACGCTCAGAATTGAACTGAACCACCGGTCATTTCATCAGCTCCAAGAAATTTTTATCGAAAAAACGAATGATAACCGCATTTTGGCGGTGGCAAAAAATTTAAGCCTTGAGGAGGAAACGAAAGAAAACGGCCGCCTCGTCATCCTGGTCAGCAAAGATGTGCTTGTCAGGGTAAAGGCGGATGCCATCGGGCTTTTGGCGGAGGATTTTTTAAACGACAGAGTCGTTGACCATGATGAAATATATAGCGGGTACAAAGATATATTTATGAATAAAGAGCGGTTTGCCTCGTTTTATAAAAACAAACAAATTCCAGTCAAGGAGCTTCAGCAGCATCAGGTTTATCCGAATCAATTTGTGCTGATGAAAGATGAATTAGGAGGATCTTCGTCTGCGGTCGGCATGGCGGATAAGAAAGGAGAGACCGTAAAAAGACTTGTTTTCGATGATGAGCACGTATGGGGTATCAGGCCGAAGAACGTCCAGCAGACAATGGCGCTTGAACTCCTGCTGAGGGAAGATATCCCGCTTGTCACCCTGATCGGAAAAGCGGGAACGGGAAAAACCTTGCTTGCTCTCGCGGCAGGGCTTCTGCAGACTGAGGATCTCGGTATTTATAAAAAGCTGATCGTCGCGCGTCCCATCGTCCCGGTGGGAAAGGATATCGGATATTTGCCGGGCGAAAAAGAGGAAAAGCTCAAGCCGTGGATGCAGCCGATCTTTGATAATCTTGAATTTTTATTCAATGCGAAAAAGCCGGGTGAACTTGAAGCGATTTTGGCAGGAATCGGATCGATTCAGGTGGAGGCGCTGACATACATTCGGGGAAGAAGCATTCCGGATCAGTTTATTATTATTGATGAGGCTCAGAATCTGACGAGGCACGAGGTCAAAACGCTTTTGACAAGGGTGGGAGAGGGAAGCAAAATTGTCCTGATGGGCGATCCGGAGCAAATAGATCACCCATACTTAGACAGTTTAAACAACGGACTTGCTTATGTTGTAGAGCGGTTTAAAGGACAAACCGTCTCCGGCAGCGTGAAGCTTGTGAAAGGTGAGAGATCCGGCCTTGCACAGCTTGCCGCCGATTTGTTATAAAACTTCGATTTCTGTGACGCCCGTTATCGGTTTTTCAAAGTCTCCGTCCACGTAAAAATGGACCGGGCCGCCGTCTTGAAGCGGTTTCCCCGCATCGCTGAAATGCGCGATTGCGTCCATCGCCTTTTCGAGCGGCACTTCGGTTCTTTCTGATTTTGAAATAAATGCGCACAGGACAGCGCTTTCTTTCGGCTCGGCATTTGCTAAAACAGCGCCGAGCTTCATGGCGAAGCTGCCGTTCATCAGTCTTTCTTTTTCATAACGTTTTTCGCTTTTTAAAGTCGGCGGCGAAATGCGCCCTTCTCTGATCACCCGTTCCGGATCAAGCGTATGCTCCTGGGTTTCTGCAGAGCCGTCCGGATGAACGGGCTGATTGTTTTCAAACGGAAACTTGCGGTCATCGAAAATCCAGACACTCGGATCAATTGTAATCGGGTATGTAACATTGCCTTTTACTTGAATAACGCTCATGTTGAAGCCCCCTTTACTTAAAGTATAAAAGTTTTCGCATGAATTGTCACTTTGCGTCGCAAACTTAGATGTATACAACGGCAGCGAAGTGAGGATGATCGACATGGTATGCCGGCATTACCAAGAGCTGGACGCATTAGTTCAGGAAGCGAAAAAAAGGACCGAAGAAGGCAAAGTGGCAGACTATATTCCGGCTCTTGCTGAATCCGAACAAGACAGCCTTTCGGTCACGATTTATCATGCGGAAAATACATGTCTGACGGCAGGAGACGCCGACCGGACATTTACGCTGCAGAGCATTTCGAAAGTGCTTTCTCTGGCGCTCGTACTGATGGATTACGGAAAGGAAAAGGTGTTCAGCTGCGTGGGTCAGGAGCCGACCGGCGACCCGTTTAACTCCATGATTAAGCTTGAAACAGTGAATCCGGGCAAGCCTTTAAATCCGATGATTAATGCGGGAGCTCTCATCGTTACGGCTTTAATTAAAGGGCATTCGCCGAAAGACCGCCTGGATTACCTGCTCGGATTCATCAGAAGACTTGCGAACAATCAGGACATTACATATTGCAGACATGTCGCGGAATCGGAATTCAAATCTTCCATGATTAATCGGGCCATGTGTTATTACATGAAGCAGTATGACATTTTTAAAGGCGATGTTGAAGAGGTCATGGATTTGTATACAAAACAGTGCGCGATTAAGATGAGCAGTCTGGATTTAGCCAAAATCGGCTGTGTATTCGCCCTTGACGGGAAGCATCCGGAAACCGGGGAGCAGGTCATTAAAAAAGATGTGGCGAGAATCTGCAAGACGTTTATGGTGACATGCGGCATGTACAATGCGAGCGGGGAATTCGCAATAAAGGTCGGCATTCCCGCTAAAAGCGGCGTTTCGGGAGGAATCATGGGCATTTCGCCGTACAACTTCGGAATCGGTATATTCGGCCCGGCGCTTGATGAAAAAGGCAACAGCATCGCGGGTGTGAAGCTTTTGGAAATCATGTCTGAGAAATACAGGCTGAGTATTTTTTGAAACATTTTTTATCATAACATCTGCTTAAATCCTCTTGCAATTTCATCTGATACCCTTTATGATAAATAGAAGAATTAGGTACTCGCCTGGGGAACGGAGGGATACTTTTGGCTTCAGAGATTATAGTTGACCATCAGCAGAAAGCATTCGAGCTGTTGAAGTTAGATGCTGAGAAGATTTTGAAGCTGATCCGAGTACAAATGGATAACTTAACGATGCCTCAATGTCCTCTGTATGAAGAGGTCTTGGATACTCAGATGTTCGGACTGTCGAGGGAAATCGATTTTGCTGTCCGCCTGGGATTAGTTGACGAAAACGACGGCAAAGAGCTGCTGGACAGACTTGAAAGAGAACTGTCTGCTTTGCATGACGCGTTTACAGGAAAATAAATGATCAAACTCAAACTATTCAACGGTTTGGGTTTTTTTATAACCGTAAACTGTTTTTTTGCATCTTCTTTTCGTAAGACGGTCTCTTAATCTGCATTTCATCCGAAAAACTATAAAGAAACTGCGTAAATTGTTTATGAATTATAGTAAAATATAATACGCAATAGGTATTAAACGTAAGCTTTAAGCAGGAAAGAGGATGTTATGTTTAAAAGAATGTTAAAATCTTACGATTATTCATTGATATGCGCTATCATTCTGCTGTGCAGTTTCGGATTGGTAATGGTATACAGCTCAAGCATGATTACCGCCGTTATGCGTTACGGCGTGAGCAGCGACTATTTCTTTAAACGGCAGCTGTTCGCCGTCATCGCGGGGTTTGTGCTGTTTATTATCGCCGCCGTTTTTCCGTACAAAGTGTTCGCCCATCAAAAGATTCAGAAAATCATACTGCTTGCGTCAGTGGCTGCGCTTTGCGCGCTGTTTGTTTTCGGACATGTTGCCGGAAATGCGCAAAGCTGGTTTAAAATCGGCGGAATGGCCATTCAGCCGGGGGAATTTGTCAAGCTGACCCTGATACTGTATCTTGCCGCGGTGTACGCAAAGAAACAAAGCTACATCGATCAGCTTTTGACGGGGGTTGCGCCGCCGGTGATCGTCACCGTAGTCATTTGTGCGCTTATCGCTATTCAGCCCGACTTCGGAACGGCGATGATTATCGGTCTGATCGCGTTTTGCGTCATTATGTGTTCGGGATTCAGCGGAAGGACCCTGCTCAGGCTGGTTCTCATGGCGGGAATCGTATTACTCCTTGTCAGCCCGATCATCTATCTGAAATGGGACGATATTTTGACACCCGGGCGTATGAGCCGGTTTGAAAGCCTTGAAAATCCATTTAAATACGCCAGCACATCAGGCCTGCAGATTATAAATTCGTATTATGCAATCGGCTCAGGCGGTTTTTTCGGTCTTGGTCTTGGAGAAAGCATTCAAAAATACGGTTATCTGCCTGAATCGCATACAGACTTTATTATGGCGGTTATTTCAGAGGAGCTCGGCATTTTCGGCGTCCTGTTTGTCATTGTGCTGCTGGCTTTTGTCGTGTTAAAAGGTTTTTATATTGCGAGAAAATGTGAAGATCCGTTCGGAAGCCTTTTGGCAATCGGGATATCCAGCATGATTGCGATTCAGACCTTTATCAATCTCGGCGGTGTCAGCGGTTTAATTCCGATCACAGGTGTTCCGCTGCCGTTTATCAGCTACGGGGGATCATCAATGTTTTTGTTATTAACGAGCGCCGGTATATTGGTGAATGTCAGCATGCATGTCAAGTACTCAGAAAAGAAGAAAAAGAGGGAGCCCGTTCCGTCTAAGGGGGTAAAAAGACGGCAGACGGAAAAATCTGTGTATCTCTAAAAAACAAGTGTATACACAGGGCGGATATTCCTTTATTATAAACTACATATTTATTAGGCCAAGGGGGAGAAAAGTTTGTCACAACAATCCATCCAAAAAGTGTTAGTAGCAAACAGGGGAGAAATTGCGATCCGGATTTTCCGGGCGTGCACAGAATTGAACATCAGAACGGTAGCCGTTTATTCAAAAGAAGATTCGGGCTCCTATCATCGCTATAAAGCGGATGAAGCTTATCTTGTAGGGGAAGGCAAAAAACCGATTGACGCGTATCTTGATATTGAAGGGATTATTGAGATCGCAAAAAGAAACGGCGTTGATGCCATTCATCCGGGCTACGGATTTCTCTCTGAAAATATCCAATTTGCGAGACGCTGTGAAGAAGAGGGCATCGTATTTATCGGACCGACGTCAGCGCATTTGGATATGTTCGGAGATAAGGTAAAGGCGAGGGAGCAGGCAGAAAAAGCCGGTATCCCCGTTATTCCGGGGAGTGACGGACCGGCTGAAACATTAAAAGATGTCGAACAATTCGCAAAAGTCCACGGATTTCCGTTTATTATTAAAGCATCGCTCGGAGGCGGAGGCCGCGGAATGAGAATCGTCCGAAGCGAAAGCGAATTGAAAGAATCGTTTGAGCGGGCCAAATCAGAAGCGAAAGCTGCATTCGGAAACGATGAAGTGTATGTTGAAAAACTGATCGAAAATCCTAAGCATATTGAAGTTCAGGTGATCGGAGATAAAGAAGGCAATGTCGTCCATCTGTATGAGCGGGACTGTTCCGTTCAGAGACGCCATCAAAAGGTCATTGAGGTGGCGCCGAGTGTATCTTTGCAGCCTGAATTAAGGGACGAAATCTGTGAAGCGGCTGTGGCGCTTGCGAAAAATGTCGGCTATATCAACGCGGGGACCGTGGAATTTCTCGTAGCGGGCGGTGAATTTTACTTTATTGAAGTGAACCCGCGCGTACAAGTAGAGCATACGATTACGGAAATGATAACGGGGGTTGATATCGTTCAGACGCAGATCCTCGTCGCGCAGGGCCACGGACTGCACAGCCGTGCCGTCAATATCCCAGAGCAAAAAGACATTTTTACAAACGGGTATGCGATACAATCACGAGTGACCACTGAAGATCCGCTGAATGACTTTATGCCTGACACGGGTAAAATTATGGCTTACCGCTCAGGCGGCGGCTTCGGCGTCCGCCTTGATACGGGAAACAGCTTCCAGGGCGCCGTCATCACGCCTTATTATGATTCACTGCTCGTCAAGCTGTCGACATGGGCGCTGACGTTTGAACAGGCATCAGCGAAAATGGTCCGCAACCTGCAGGAATTCAGGATCAGGGGCATTAAGACCAATATTCCGTTTCTTGAAAACGTGGCAAAGCATGAAAAATTCTTGACGGGCCAATACGACACATCGTTTATCGACACAACGCCTGAGCTGTTTGTTTTCCCAAAACAGAAGGACCGCGGAACAAAAATGCTTTCTTATATCGGCAATGTCACGGTGAACGGTTTTCCGGGAATCGGGAAAAAAGAAAAACCTGCATTTGATAAGCCTCAGACCGTTACGTTAGATATCGGGGAAAAGCCGGCAAGCGGTACGAAACAGATCCTTGATGAAAGAGGCGCCGAGGGGCTTGCAGACTGGGTGAAAGAGCAAAAATCCGTGCTCCTGACCGATACAACGTTCAGGGATGCCCATCAGTCCCTGCTCGCAACACGGATCAGATCCAATGATTTGAAAAAAATCGCGAATCCTACGGCTGCCCTGTGGCCTGAACTGTTCAGCCTTGAAATGTGGGGAGGCGCGACATTTGATGTAGCGTACCGTTTCTTAAAAGAAGACCCTTGGAAACGCCTTGAAGATCTTCGCAAGGAAGTGCCGAACACATTGTTCCAGATGCTCCTTCGTTCATCAAATGCCGTCGGTTATACAAACTATCCCGACAATGTCATCCAAAAATTTGTCCGGCAGTCAGCGGAGTCCGGTATTGACGTATTCCGGATCTTTGACAGCCTGAACTGGGTAAAAGGGATGACGCTGGCGATCGATGCCGTCCGTGAAACCGGAAAAGTGGCGGAGGCTGCGATTTGTTACACGGGAGATATTCTTGATAAGACCCGGACGAAATATGATTTGCAATATTATCTTTCTATGGCGAAAGAGCTTGAGGCGTCTGGGGCGCACATTCTCGGCATTAAAGACATGGCCGGTCTTTTGAAACCTCAAGCCGCATACGAACTTGTCTCAGCGCTGAAGGAAACGATTAATATTCCCGTTCATCTTCACACGCATGATACGAGCGGCAATGGCGTCTTTCTCTATGCCAAAGCTGTTGAAGCGGGTGTGGACATCGTGGATGTCGCCGTCAGCTCAATGGCGGGTCTGACTTCACAGCCGAGCGCAAGCGGATTTTATCATGCGCTTGAAGGAAACAGCCGCCGTCCTGAAATGGATGTCCGGCAGGTGGAAAGACTGTCACAATATTGGGAATCCGTCCGTCAGTATTACAGTGAATTTGAAAGCGGGATGAAGTCTCCGCATACTGAGATTTATAATCATGAAATGCCGGGCGGCCAGTACAGCAATCTGCAGCAGCAGGCAAAAGGAGTCGGCCTGGGCGATCGCTGGAATGAGGTGAAAGACATGTACAGCGTCGTCAACCGCATGTTCGGCGACGTCGTGAAAGTAACACCTTCTTCCAAAGTCGTCGGAGATATGGCGCTTTACATGGTGCAAAACAATTTAACAGAACAAGATGTTTATGATAAAGGCGAAACGCTTGATTTTCCGGATTCAGTCGTTGAGCTCTTTAAAGGGCAGATCGGCCAGCCGCACGGCGGATTTCCGGAAAAACTGCAAAAGCTCGTTCTGAAAGGACAGACGCCGATCACGGTAAGACCGGGTGAGCTGCTTGAACCGGTATCTTTTGAAGGCATTAAAGAAGAATGGAAAGAAACGCATCAGATGGAATTGAGTGATCAGGACGCAATCGCGTATGCTCTTTATCCGAAGGTGTTTACTGAATATGTTAAAACGGCTGAACGCTTCGGTGATATTTCCGTATTGGACACACCGACTTTCTTCTACGGCATGACACTCGGTGAAGAAATCGAAGTGGAAATCGAGCGCGGAAAAACGCTGATCGTGAAGCTTGTATCTATCGGTGAACCGCAGCCAGATGCAACACGTGTCGTTTATTTCGAATTGAACGGCCAGCCGCGCGAGGTGGTCATTAAAGATGAAAGCATTAAATCGTCCGTGCAGGAAAAATTAAAAGCAGATCGGACAAACCCAAGCCACATTGCGGCATCTATGCCGGGAACAGTCATTAAATTGTTAACGGAAACCGGTGCAAAGGTGAATAAAGGCGATCATCTGATGATTAATGAAGCGATGAAAATGGAGACGACGGTACAGGCGCCGTTCTCCGGGACGATACAGCAGATTCATGTGAAAAACGGTGAACCGATTCAGACAGGCGATTTACTGATCGAAATTGAAAAAGCGTAAAAAATGAACATAAAAAACCTGATCCGCCCCGTGTGCGATCAGGTTTTTTATATGTGAAAAGGCCGAAGCTCTGATGCTTCGGCCTTTTCGTGTGCCTCAGATGTTCCGCTGTTTTGATTCATAGCGGAAGCGGGCGATTAATAATAAGAAATAGCATAAGACGCCGAACAGGCCGGCAATAAAGAGCGAATGGGCAAGTGCAAAGCCGGTGGCCATTTCTGAATAAACAACCATGATTCCGGACAGCGCCTGTAATACAACAAAGGCAAGAGCCGCTATCCAGCCCCCAAGAATCTGTTTTTGGTCTTTGTAGGAGCGCACCGCATGCGCAAAAGCGACAAGAATCCATACGAACAGAAGCAGCGCTGCCGTTCTGTGGCCCATCTGCACCCATTCCTGAAAATGGGACGGAAGCCCGTGATTCAGCCTGCTGCAAAGCGGAACGTCAGGGCAGGCAAGGCTTGATTTCGTATGGCGCACATAAGCCCCCGTATAAACGACGATATACGTGTAAATCGAAAGGCCGATCATATGAAACTGCATTTTCCTGCCGATTCTGAGCGGCTTGACGAGCTTTTTGTCTGATTTATCAGCTTCAAATATGAGCAGCGTCAAAATCAGAACAGAAGCGAAAGAAATTAGCGATATGCCGAAATGAAGCGCCATAACGAGCGCATTTGATCCGAAAACAACCGCTAATGCGCCGAGAAGCGCCTGTAAAAATAAAAAGATAATGGACATAATGGCGAGAAAGGTTGTTTCACGGAAAACAGGCGTGACTTTTCTCCATGCCCAAAAAGCCAGACTCAGCACGAGAACGATTGAGACACCGCTTGCGAGTCTGTGGCTCCATTCAATGATAGAAGCGGCGTTAAGCTCCGGGAAAAACCGGCCGTGGCAAAGCGGCCACTGCCTTCCGCATCCGAGACCCGATCCTGTTTTTGTGACAAGAGCGCCGCCGATCAGCACGACGAGCATAACGAATGTCGTCAGCACGCCGAGCACTTTCAAAGCTTTATTCATTTTACATTCACCTTCTTAACAAACTGGACAAAATGATATACGTACCAAGTGTAAGCGAATATGTGTTTTGTGGCAATTCTCAATTCTGTTTGTTCACAAAAATATAATAGAATCAGGACTTCTTAGATAATGGGGTTGATTATTCCAGATGGGTCTGATAGAAATAAAGTAACCGCTTTATTATGAAACCGGCGGATTTGGTAAAATTCATAAAAAGTTCACAAATAAATTCCTGTTTCTCGTTTAATATTTAAGAGGATGTTTTTTTACAGGTCATTATCTTGTATGATAGAGTTGCAGGTCTTAAAAAACCTGCTTTAGGTTTGTAAGGGAGGTTTACGTTATGGCTAATTCCAGAATTTTAAACGATACAGCTATAGACGGACAGATTGAAGAGACGACGGCATGGAAGGATTTCCTTTCGCTTATCAAAATAGGAATCGTCAATTCGAATTTAATTACGACTTTTACCGGCATGTGGCTTGCGTTACATATATCCGGTCTGAGTTTTTTAGGCAATTTAAACACCGTGCTTCTTACATTAATAGGATCTTCTTTGATCATCGCCGGTTCTTGTGCGGTTAACAACTATTACGACCGTGATATTGATCATTTAATGGAACGCACGAAAGTAAGACCGACGGTAACTGGAAAGATTCAGCCGAATCAAGCGCTGTGGTCAGGAATTTTACTCATTGCTTTAGGACTTATCATGCTTTTGATGACCACCGTGATGGCAGCAGTCATCGGTTTTATCGGCGTGTTTACGTACGTTGTTCTTTATACAATGTGGACGAAACGCCGTTATACGATTAATACGGTTGTCGGAAGTGTATCAGGCGCCGTGCCGCCGTTAATCGGCTGGACAGCGGTTGAAGGGCACATTGGTGTTGTCGCGTGGGTTTTATTCATGATTTTATTCATCTGGCAGATTCCGCACTTTTTAGCGCTTGCGATTAAAAAGACGGAAGATTACAGAGCAGCGAATATTCCGATGCTTCCGGTAGTGCACGGCTTTGAAGTGACGAAAAGACAGATTATCGTCTGGGTCGCATGCCTGCTGCCGCTTCCGTTTTTCCTCGGCAGTCTCGGTCTTCCGATCGTCATTCTCGGCACTTTGCTTAATGTCGGATGGCTTGTTCTCGGACTGATGGGATTCCGCATGAAAAACATCATGAAGTGGGCAACCCTTATGTTTGTCTATTCGCTTAACTACATGACCATTTATTTTGTAGCGATGGTGGTCTTCACGCTGTTTTAATTGAATAATGAGCTTGTTTGATCGCCAAAACAAACAATGACAACTAGTAAACGCCGCCTTGACCTTTTGTTTAATCAGGCGGCTTTGCTTTTATACATAGATGGAATTTTAAGTAAAAAATCTCATATTTTAAGAAATGAGGAAATGAAGTATTTCGGCTGGAAGCAGATTTACTGCTTGTGCATCTCGTACTGATTCAAAAAAGGGGTTGGGTGAAATGTTAAAGCGTTGGCGTCTTTTATCATTATTAGCCTTAGTGCCGCTTTTATTGAGCGGCTGTGGAAAACCGTTTCTGTCCACACTCAAGCCTGCCGGCGAAGTGGCTGATAAACAATATGATCTGACGGTGCTCAGCACACTTATCATGGTTGTCGTCGTTGCGGTCGTAGCAGTTATTTTCTTTTACGTCATTGTGAGATTCAGACGGTCGCGTATAGGGGAAGACACGATACCGAAACAGGTGGAGGGGAACCGTTTTTTAGAAATCACCTGGACCGTTATTCCGATCCTGCTTCTGATTATTCTTGTCATTCCGGTTGTCATCGATACATTGGCACTGGCGGATACGTCGCCGATGGATAAGAAAAACCGTAAAGCAGAGGATGCGCTCGTGATTAATGTAAGGGCGAATTTATACTGGTGGGAATTCGAGTATCCCGATTACGGGTTTGTGACAAGTCAGGAGCTAATCGTTCCCACAGATGAACGCGTCTATTTCAAGCTGAAGTCCTCAGATGTGAAACACTCTTTCTGGATTCCGTCAGCGGGGGGGAAAATCGATACGAATACGGATAATGACAATACTTTCTTTCTGACCTTCGATTCTAAACGCAGCAAAGAAGCGGGAGAATATTTCTTCGGGAAATGCGCAGAGCTGTGCGGACCTTCACATGCGCTGATGGATTTCAAAGTGAAACCGCTGCCGTCAAAAGAATTTAAACAATGGACGAAAGCGATGAAAAATTATAAGCATACAACAGATTCCGGTTTAGCCGCGCAAGGAGAAGAGCTGTTTAAGGAAAAAAACTGCCTGAGCTGTCATGCGGTTGAGCCCAATGATAAACGGGCTGAAGCGGCAAGAACGGCTCCGAATCTCGCTACCTTCGGTGAACGGGTCAAAGTGGCCGGTATTAAGGATGCGAATAAAGAGAATATAAAAGCCTGGCTGAAAAATCCGGACAGCATTAAACCGGGCAATAAAATGACAGGCACTTATCCGAAGCTCTCGGACGCTGAAACGGATGCGCTGTATGAATATTTAAAAGGGCTGAAAGCGGAGAACAAGTGAGGACAGGGAGATATCAGGGGGGAGGTCGCAAATGATGAATACGCTTACAGGACAGCAAAGAAAAAGCTCTTTACTTTGGGATTATTTGACGACGGTTGACCATAAGAAAATCGCGATTTTATATATGATCGCCGGGGGATTTTTCTTCGTCGTCGGCGGACTTGAGGCCATGCTTATCAGGATTCAGCTCTTGAGGCCGGGGAACGATTTTATGGGTGCTCAGCAGTTTAATGAAATTATGACGATGCACGGCACGACAATGATCTTCCTGGCAGCGATGCCGCTGTTATTCGGGCTGATGAACGCGGTTGTGCCGCTTCAGATCGGGGCGCGTGACGTATCATTCCCATTTCTGAATGCGCTCGGATTTTGGCTGTTTTTCTTCGGAGGCATCTTTTTGAATCTGAGCTGGTTTTTAGGGGGCGCTCCTGATGCAGGCTGGACGTCGTACGCGTCGCTTGCGCTGAATTCGAAAGGGCACGGCATAGACTTTTTCGTGCTCGGTCTGCAAATATCAGGCTTAGGGACGCTCATTGCGGGTATCAATTTTCTCGCCACAATTATTAATATGAGGGCGCCGGGTTTGACGTATATGAGACTGCCGCTGTTTACGTGGACGACATTTGTGGCGTCGGCACTCATTTTATTCGCATTCCCTCCGCTCACCGTCGGTTTGGCGCTGATGATGCTGGATCGTTTGTTCGGAACGAATTTCTTTAATCCTGAATTGGGCGGCAATACGATAATCTGGGAGCATCTGTTTTGGATTTTCGGGCATCCGGAAGTATACATTTTAATTCTTCCCGCCTTTGGGATTTTTTCAGAAATCATTCCCGTATTTGCGAGGAAACGTCTGTTCGGTTATTCGTCTATGGTCTTTGCGATCGTGCTGATCGGCTTTCTCGGGTTCATGGTATGGGTTCACCACATGTTTACGACGGGACTCGGACCGATCGCTAATGCGATATTTGCGGTTGCGACGATGGCGATCGCGGTGCCTACCGGCATTAAAATTTTCAACTGGCTTTTGACCATCTGGGGAGGAAACGTCAAATTCACGACGCCTATGCTGTATGCCGTCGCCTTTATTCCCTCTTTCGTACTCGGAGGAGTCACAGGTGTCATGCTGGCGGCCGCAGCGGCAGATTATCAGTTCCACGATACGTATTTTGTCGTAGCGCATTTCCACTACGTCATTATCGGCGGCGTTGTGTTCGGCATCCTGGCGGGCGTGCATTTCTGGTGGCCGAAAATGTTCGGGAAGGTGCTTCATGAAACGATGGGGAAAATTTCGTTCGTCTTATTTTTTATCGGGTTTCATCTTACCTTCTTCATTCAGCATTTTCTCGGCTTGATGGGAATGCCGCGGCGCGTTTACACATATCTGCCCGGCCAGGGGCTTGATACCGGCAACCTGATCAGTTCAATCGGCGCGTTTTTCATGGCGGGCGCGGCTGCTTTACTCGTCGTCAATATTATTTATACCTCAATAAAGGGGAAATACGTCGGGAACGACCCGTGGCTGGACGGTCGTACGCTTGAATGGGCGGTCTCTTCGCCGCCGCCGGAATATAATTTTAAACAGCTTCCGTTTGTCCGGGGACTTGACCCGCTGTGGATTGAAAAGCAGGCCGGAAATGAAGGGATGGCGCCTGCAGAGCCTGTAGAGGACATTCATATGCCGAACGGCTCCATCATGCCGTTTATCATATCTTTCGGGCTGTTTGTCGCAGCGTTCGGGTTTTTATACCACTCCGATTATTCATGGGGGCTTCCGGTTATCTTCATAGGGCTCGGCATCACATTCTTTACCATGCTGCTTCGCTCTGTGGTCGATGATTACGGCTATCATATTCACAAAGAAGATCTGCCGAATGATGATAAAGGGGTGAAGGCGTAATGCAGCTGCAGGAAAAAATGACGGCTGAAACCTTTCCGGCTTCTCCTGAAAAAGCAACGCTGGAGGGGAAAAATAAGTTTTTGGGATTTTGGCTGTTTCTCGGCGGCGAAACAGTTCTGTTCGCCTCGCTATTTGCGACATTCCTTGCTTTACGGGAATCAAAAGCCGGAGGGCCGTCAACGGCTGAGATGTTTGAGCTGCCGATCGTGTTTATCGCGACGATGCTTCTTTTAACGAGCAGCTTAACGAGTGTGTATGCGATGTATCATATGAAAAATTTCTCCTTTAAAAAAATGCAGGTGTGGCTTCTGGTTACCGTATTATTGGGAGCGGGATTTTTAGGGGTTGAAATCTATGAATTTATGCATTACACTCACGAATTCGGCTTTACCATTACAAGCTCTGCGCTCGGCTCAGCGTTTTACACGCTCGTCGGCACACACGGAGCACACGTGGCGTTCGGGCTGTTGTGGATCAGCGCGCTCATGATCCGGAATGCGAAAAGAGGGCTCAGCCTTTATAATGCGCCGAAATATTATGTGGCCAGCTTATATTGGCATTTTATCGATGTCGTGTGGGTCTTTATCTTTACCGTTGTATATTTGATGGGGATGGTGGGATAACGATGGACGATAACAAAAACAGAGGGACTGTCAGTACGGATCTCGAATATCGGAGAAGGAAAAATGCCGAGGAAATGAAATATCAGGTCATATCCTTCGGCTTGATGATCGGCCTTACGCTTGTCGCGTTTTTGACGGTGGCTGCAGACGGCATTGCCGGATGGTTTACGATGCCGTTTCTGATCCTGCTTGCGGTCATTCAGGTCATCTTTCAGCTGTTTTACTTTATGCATATGAGCCAGAAGGGGCATGAAGCGCCGTCATTATTTCTGTATTCGGGAATATTTGTCGCGTTTATCACCGTGCTTGCATTTGTCACGATTATTTGGTGGTAATCGGGGCGGCGGGGAGTGAGAGATTTGATTAATTTGGAAATGTTCGGGTTTCGCGCAATGTGGAGCCCGTATCTGTTTTGTATAACTGCCGTGATAACAGGTGTTTACTTTTACTGGTGCAGCCGGCATAAAGGACGTGTGGCCGTTAAGGAGAAGGTGCTGTTTGTGCTTTCCGCGCTATTTTTTTACGCGGCTGCGGGAAGTCCGGTTGATTTATTGGGCCATGTGATGTTCAGCGCCCATATGGCGCAGATGGCGGTTCTGTTTTTAGTCGTACCGCCGCTGTTGATCTCCGGAATTCCCGGCTGGGCATGGAAAAAACTGATCTTCCGTCCTGTCGTAAAGCCGCTGTTTTCGTTTTTTTCAATGCCGCTTATCGCTTTAGTGCTGTTTAACGGTATTTTTTCGCTGTATCACATCCCGTTTATATTTGATTTCGTCAAAACAGATTCGCTGTATCACACGCTGATGAACGGACTCATCTTTGTAACGGCGTTTTTTATGTGGTGGCCGCTTGTGCATAAGGTGGACGGTCTGCCCCGTCTCAGCGGTTTAATGAAGCTGGGGTATATTATGGCAGACGGGATTTTGTTAACGCCGGCCTGCGCGCTCATTATGTTCAGCGGGGCGCCCATGTATGCCACGTATACAGATCCGGCGGCTTGGGCCGAAGCAATGAAGCTTTGCGTTCCTTTAGATTTGCTGGAGGAGATCCCTTTATCCGGACCGGAGATGTTTAACACGCTGCCTCCTCTGGAAGATCAGCAGCTTGGGGCAGTACTGATGAAAATCATTCAAGAGGCTGTCTACGGAATATATTTGGCTGTCATCTTTTTTCAATGGGTCAGAACGGAACGGGAAAAAGATACGCTGTCAGAGCCGCCGTATATCGAGCATACCGTCTCATAAAAAAAGTACAGCAGAATATGCTGTACTTTTTTATTACATTTGCACTGTTTTTAATGACTCTTCCAATTCAAGCAGTAAAGCTTTGCTTTCAGCGACGACATGTTCCGGAAATTCTTCAGCGCTGCCGTATTCTACGCCGTGCGGATAATAATGCTTTCCTAAAAGAGGGGCCTTCAGCTGAATCACGGCCCGGCTGCCGCCGACATCGCCCTCTTTTGCCGTTCCTTGAATCCGCAGATAAAATGTCCCCTCAGGTACTGAAAACTTTTTGTCGTAAGTCACTCTTTCATAATCCCATTGTCCAGCCAGAATGAGCCCTTTACCTTCCATCAGATCATTCAAGCGGCTGAGCTCCGCTGTTACCCCTTCAAGACCGCTGTTTTCAAACTTCAAACCTTCCCCCTCCTTTTAAAAATGCCCTTTCCTGACAATCATAGTATGAAAGCGTTACACTTTCAATGATTCATACGGTGAAAGTATGCAAAAACAAAAATTTGACGACAATAGTAGCAGAAAAAAGGAGGAATTCCGCAATGACAAAGATCAATAAGCTCATGACGTCAGACTTGCAATATTGTACAGTATTAGATAATGTATATGAAGCTGCGGTGAAGATGAAAGACGCGGATGTCGGCGCCATTCCGATAGTGGATGAAGACGGCGCCACACTTGTCGGGATCGTGACAGACAGAGATCTCGTATTACGGGGAATTGCTTCAAAAAAGCCGAACTCTCAAAAAATAACCGACGCAATGACAGAGCGGGTTATCAGTGCAGAAGAAGACGCCTCTGTGGAGGAGGTGCTCCATTTGATGGCTGAACATCAGCTCAGAAGAATTCCCGTCACAAGGGATAAAAAACTGGTCGGCATTGTTACGCTCGGCGATCTTTCGTTGGCCGAGCAATCAAATGAGCAAGCAGGCCGGGCGCTGTCTGACATTTCTGAAGACGGAGGTCCGGAGGGGTTTATCCATTAAACATAAATCACGGACGATGCAAATAGGCTGTACTGTATAAGAGTACACAAAAACAGAACGGTTTGATGATATGGGGGTGAGAGGTTGAAAAATATCGCAAGGGCTCTCGTTATCCTTTTGCTTATTTACGGAGCGTATGTTCTGTTTATACAATATGGATCGGCTCCTCAGAAAAAGACCAATCAGGAGGAGCCTCAGGTTTCCAATGAAGAAGAGAGCGGAAAACGGCTGAAAATGCCGTCATCCGGACTGCTTTCTCTCATGGGGAAATCTGCCGCCGATGTGAAAAAGAAACTTGGGGAACCGTCTCGGAAAGATCCTTCTGCCTACGATTACGAGTGGTGGGTGTACAACCAGGGGAAAGACCAATACGTACAAGTCGGTATTTTGAATGATAAAGCCGTGACTTTATACGCTTCGGGAAGCGGCATCAACGCAAAACCGTTTAAGATCGGCGAATCGACGGGCGAAGTTTTTAAAACGACGCAGGTTTCTCCTTTTGTCAATGTGACTGACAAGGGAAACACGTATCGGTTTGAGTTTTCCGAAGAAGATATCAATACCCGTCCCACCGTCAAGATAGGCGGAATGTATGTTCAGCTGTACATGGACAAATTTGACGGGAATCTGTCAAGCATCAGGGCTTTTGATGCGGAAACGCTTGTGAAACAAAGGCCGTATGAGGTCATGTACAGAGGAAAGCTGACAGAACCCGAGCCAGTTTCTGATAAAAAATGGAACGACATTGAACGAGCGAGTGAACAGCAGATTCTCGACATTACAAATGTCATCCGCGTGAAACACGGACTGGCAAGGCTGAAATGGGACGAAGGCGCCGCGAAAGTGGCATTCGGCCACAGCAAGGACATGAAGGATAACAAGTATTTCTCTCACGTCTCAAAGAAATACGGGACTCTGAAGGACCGCTTGGAAAAAGGCGATGTGAAATACCGGGAGGCCGGTGAAAATATTGCCTACAACTATGTGGACGGTCCTGCAGCCGTGGAGGGCTGGCTGAACAGCGAAGGCCACAGGAAGGCGCTGTTAAGCCCGGATTATACGCACCTCGGTGTCGGCGTGGACCGGAAGTATTATACGCAAAACTTCATTAAGCCTTGGCAGTAAAAAACCGCAGTGGGACGCGTCCCCCGCGGTTTTTTATGTTTTTTCGCGAGTGGCGCTCCTGCAGAAAAAAATATACCTGCTTTTTTTCGCAATTTAGGCGAACATTAAGGCGCATGAACCGATACATTATAGCAGGCAAAACTTTTCGGAGGGGGTGAGAATTGTGGCGAATCAGCAATCACGGCAATCAATCGATGATTTTAAACAATTCGTAAAAAAGCATCCCAAACTGATCCAAAATGTTCGCAAGGAACAAAGAAGCTGGCAGGAAGTCTATGAAAACTGGGTTCTCCTGGGCGAGGATGATCCGATGTGGGACCCTTATAAAGACGAGGCCGTTCAGCCTTCTTCCGACGCGGAAACCAAACAGGAACCAGCTGAAAAGAACGATTTCGTTTCAAAAATGGTCACTGCCGTCAAAAAGATGGATATCAACCAAATGAATGAGCAGATCAATAAAATGAGCCAGTCCATTTCATCATTGCAAAGCCTTTTAAGCCAATTTTCGGGGAGCAGCACGAAGCAGCCCCGGCAAGGCTCCGGACAACATCCTTTTTCATTCAGAAAGGATTAAAGAAGGGGATCATGTATGCGAAAAGAGGTTCAGGAATTCATATCCGCAGATGAGGAACGGAAACGGTTTATACGGCAGCGTCCCGTCTGGTACCGCAGACTTGCGAGAAAACCGGACGATCTCAATTCCTTTCAGCTTGACATGATGAATTTTTATGAAAAGACGATACCGCATCGGGTAAGTCAATTCTCAAACGGGATTCAAATGGCGCAGATGATGATGCAGATGGTACACGCCATGCGTTCGCAGGATTAAAAAGCGTTTAAACGCCGCATTTTCCAATTGGGTGGTTTCATGGTAAACTAGCAACTGGAGGTGCGTATTTATGTATGCAACAATTGAGTCCGTCAAGCTTCAAAGTGAAGCGGAGCAGCTTGCCGGCATGATTCTGCAGTCTGAGACGGCTGAAAATTACCGCGATTGTTACAAGCGTCTCCGTGAAGATGAAGAGGCAGGGCGGATCATTCGTTCTTTTATGAGCGTTAAAGAGCAGTATGAGGATGTGCAGCGTTTTGGCAAATACCATCCTGATTATAGAGAGATTTCCCGCAAAATGAGAGAAATGAAGCGGGAGCTCGATTTAAACGATAAGGTGGCCGAATTTAAAAAAGCGGAGACTGAGCTTCAGTCGCTGCTTGACGAGATCAGCATTGAACTCGGAACGGCCGTCTCGGAGCATGTAAAAGTGCCGACGGGGAATCCTTATTTTGACGGCCTGTCATCCTGCGGCGGCGGCTGCGGTTCCGGCGGCGGCTGCGGATGCAAAGTTTCCTGACGAGACGGCCGTCTCGTCTTTTACATAAAATGAACAGAAAGTCAGGCGGGTGATCATGATGGAAAATAAGCGCCAAGGCATAATCGTATATCTGCATTCCTTAAAACACAGCAAAATGCTGAGAAAATTCGGCAACGTTCATTATGTTTCCAAGCGGCTGAAATACGTTGTGCTGTATTGCGATATGGACCTGATCGAAAAAACAATGGAAAAGATTTCTTCTTATTCTTATGTGAAGAAGGTAGAGCCTTCTTATAAACCTTTTTTAAAGCTGGAATTTGAATCAAAGCTTGATAAAGCGAAAGAGTACGATTATAAAGTCGGTATATAAAAAAATCCCCGCAGATACCTGCGGGGTCCTTCTATTCCTTAACAAGTTAAGGAGAAGGAAAAGGGAGAGGAGAAACCGGAGGAAGAACTTATGGGGAAACGTAAGTCTTCTCCGCGGTTGGCAACAACATCATTCTTTGATGCTGTTACACGTAGTCTTGACAGGAATGTGAATATGTATACACGTTTTTCACGTTCATTGTTTGAAAGAATGCTTTATGATAAGATAGGGATTGTTTTTATACATAACGGCTCAGCCGATGAGAAACATCAAAGTTTTCAGAAAAAGTGGTGTGAATAATGAGAGTGATTTCCGGTTCAAGAAAAGGACGAGCCTTAAAGGCGGTGCCGGGCACATCAACAAGGCCGACGACGGATAAAGTAAAAGAGTCTATTTTTAATATGATCGGCCCGTATTTTGACGGAGGAACGGGGCTGGATTTGTTTGCGGGGAGCGGCGGTCTCGGGATTGAAGCGCTGTCGCGCGGATTTGACCGCTGTATCTTTGTGGACCGTGATTTCAAAGCCATCCAAACGGTAAAAGCAAATATCAAAGCGCTCGATCTGCTGGCTTCAGCGGAAGTATACCGCAATGATGCAGAGCGGGCCCTCTATGCCGCGGCGAAACGGGAAAAAGGTTTTGACGGAATTTTCTTAGATCCTCCGTATAAGGAACAAAAGCTGAAAGCGCTTATCGAAATGATTGATGAGCAGAACATGCTGAATGAAGACGGTTTTGTCGTAGCCGAGCATGATAAAGCCGTTGCGCTTCCGGAAGCCGTCGGCGCGCTTTCTGTAACAAGAAGGGAAATCTACGGGCTTACAGGAGTGACGATATACCGAAATAGGGGGTAATGATGTGGCAAGTATAGCTGTATGTCCCGGAAGTTTTGATCCCGTCACCTACGGACATCTGGATATTATCAGACGGGGGGCAAACGTGTTTGAGCATGTGTACGTATGCGTGCTCAATAATTCTTCTAAGCAGCCGCTGTTTACAGTCGAGGAACGCTGTGAGCTGTTAAGAGAAGTGACAAAAGACATTCCGAATATTACGGTCGAGACGTCACAGGGACTGTTAATCGACTATGCGAAAAAAAAGCGGGCGAAAGCGATTATCAGAGGGCTCAGAGCCGTTTCTGACTTCGAATATGAGATGCAGGGGACTTCCGTCAACCGCGTGCTTGACGAATCAATAGAAACTTTTTTTATGATGACGAACAATCAGTACTCTTTTTTAAGTTCAAGCATCGTAAAAGAAGTCGCAAAATATAACGGGCCTGTTTCAGAGTTTGTTCCTCCGGAAGTTGAACAGGCGCTGAAGCAGAAATTTAAAGGATGAGAAGCGCTGATCGGCGTCTCATCCTTTTTTTGTCCGTGCTGACAGCCTGTAACAATAAATCAATGCGTATACGGCGAGAGCTGTCAGCGTGATGGCGGGCCCGGTTTCAACAAGTGTATTCCATCCGCTGACGGCAGCTGATCCCGCGTCCTGATCGCGGAAAGGGAGGAATACGGACTGGTAAGGTTCGTCCAATGCAAGGTAAAGCGGCTTCCACAGTAAGAGAATAAAGAGTGCGGCATAAATGCCCTGAAGGATACGCGCCGCGAAAAACGGTTTAAAGCGGATATCTGTTTCCGATAAAATGCCGGCTACCTGGGCCTGTACGGAAAGGCCGCTGAACCCGAGAATAAAACTCACAATCATGGCTTTCGGCAGCAAGGCGGCATCAGCTTCACTGACCAGCTTGCTCCCAAGTGTAATTTCAAACATTCCGCTGATAAGAGGGATGTCCAGATTTGCCGGAAGATGAAAAAGTGAAAGCAGCGCGTTTGTAAATACAGAAAGCACATCCATGACTTGTACGATTGATAATAACCGGCTGAAAACCGAAAACAATATAATAAAACCGCCCACCATCAGCAAGGTTTGTACAGAAGAGGTGACGGCGTCGCCCAAAATTTTTCCGAGCGGCCGCTTTTCCGAAAGCCGCGCCTTGTGGAGGGCCAGAAATGCTTCCTTCAGAGAAGGGAGAGCGATCGTCTTTTTACCGGTATACGCCGCTTCTTCTTTCCGTCCGTATGAACGCATCGTCAGGCCGACGGCGATGTTTCCGAGATAGTGAGCCGATGCCAGCAGAATGCCGAGAGACGCGTTATGAAAAAAGCCGACCGCCACGGCAGCGAATATAAATAACGGATTGGATGAATTGGTAAAAGAGACGAGGCGTTCAGCCTCTACTCTGGAGATTTGTTTATCCTGGCGCAGCCGTGCAGTCAGCTTCGCGCCGGCCGGATTGCCTGAAGCCATGCCCATAGCCAGTACAAATCCGCCGACCCCCGGCACTCTGAAAATGGGACGCATAAAGGGTTCGAGTAAAAGGCCGACAAATTTGACAATGCCGAATCCGATTAAAAGCTCAGATAGAATAAAAAACGGAAGCAATGAAGGAAAAACGACCTCCCACCACATGGAAAGACCGGTTTTGGAGGCTTCGAATGAGGCCTGAGGGTGTGAAATAACCGTCGCCGTCAAAAAAATGAAAAACAATGAAATCAAAAATGTATGAAACTTAGACAAATTCATTCTTACCTCCCCGATGCTAAAATTGCACACTGACATTTATATCATGATAAAATATAGAACAGACCTTAAAGGCGGCCGGGCAAGTACCTATTTGTCATCCTGTACTAATATACGAGCATAGGGGTTCAATTTAGACCATAGAATTCATGTATAGGATGTCTATTAGGGGGTTCGTCGCGTTGGCCAAACCTACAATCGGGTTAGCGTTAGGTTCGGGAGGGGCAAGAGGCATCGCTCATCTCGGAGTGTTATCCAGTTTACATAAGCATCAGATTCCAATTGATATGATTGCCGGCAGCAGCATGGGAGCATTAGTCGGAAGCTTTTATGCGGCCGGGCATGACGTGGCTACGATGAAAAAAGTCGCCAAAGCATTTAAGCGGCGGCTGTACGCGGATTATACGATGCCGAGGCTCGGATTTTTAAAAGGAGACCGCATCAGGCAGCTTGTTCATGCCTATACGTACGGCAAGCCGATAGAAGAACTGCGGATCCCGCTCGGCATCGTGGCCTGCGACCTTCAGACCGGCGAAAAACTCGTTTTTACGAAAGGTTCAGTGTCCGAAGCCGTCCGCGCGAGCATCAGCATACCGGGCGTTTTCGTCCCGCAAAAAATGAACGGACGTATGTTAGTCGACGGCGCGGTGGTTGACAGAATCCCGGTTTCCGCCGTAAAAGATATGGGTGCTGATATCGTCATCGCCTCTGACGTATCCCGGGTGAAAAAAACGGAAAAAGCGGCACATATTTTTGATGTAATCATGCAAAGTATGGATATACTGCAAAATGAATTGGTCCGTCACCAGACCATTGCTGCAGACGTCATGATCCGCCCTTCTCTTGAATCATTCAGCTCAAGTTCTTTTGCCAACATTGATCATATGATCACAGCGGGCGAAGAAGCCGCAGACCGGATGATCGGCCGGATTAAACAAGAAATAGAGAACTGGGAGGGCTAACTCATATGAAAGCAAAACATTTTCGCTGGGTGTTTATCATCCTGATCTTATTAATTGCTGTTACATTTATTAAGCTTCCGTATTACATTACACAGCCGGGAGAAGCATCAGAGCTGAGACCGCTGATTAAGGTGGACGGAGGCTATCCTGAAAAAGGAAGCCTTTCCTTGATGACTGTCAAAGTAGGCCCCGCCAATCCGTATACATATCTTTGGGCGAAAGTGCATCCTTACGATGAAATCGTCCCTGATGAAAGCATAAAAGAAGAGGGCGAATCGGACTCGGATTATATGAAGCGCCAGCTGCAAATGATGAAAAGCTCCCAAGAAAACGCGGTCATTGCCGCTTATCAAAAAGCCGGGAAACAGGTGAAATACTCATTTAACGGGATTTTCGCCAGCTCAGTCGTCTCTGACATGCCGGCAAAAGGAAAAATAGAGGTCGGTGATAAAATCATCAGCGCGGACGGGAAAACATATGAATCCGCTGAAAAGCTGATTGATTATATCAGCAGCAAAAAAGCGGGGGAAAAAGTAACGTTTCACGTTGAACGGGACACGAAAGAAAAGACCGTTGACATTGTGCTGAAATCATTCCCGGAAGACCCGAAAAGAGCGGGAATCGGCGTCGCGTTATATACGGACCGGAACGTGAAAGTAAAGCCGGATCTTCATTTCAGCATTGAAAACATCGGCGGGCCTTCTGCGGGTCTCATGATGTCTTTAGAAATTTACAACCAGCTGACAAAACCTGACGAAACAAAAGGCTATAATATAGCCGGAACGGGGACAATCGACGTGGACGGCAAGGTCGGACCGATCGGCGGAATCGATCAGAAAGTCGTCGCCGCAGACAAAGCGGGAAAAGATATTTTCTTTGCGCCGAATCAAAACGGAGCTGAAAATTCTGATTACAAAAATGCGGTAAAAACGGCGAAAGCAATCAAGTCCGATATGAAGATCGTCCCTATCGACACCATGCAGGACGCACTTGACTATTTGGATCAGCTGAAAGTAAAAAGCACCTGATACAGGCAGGTGCTTTTTTTACGCATTCAAAAAACGCTTTTCGTCTTCATCATAGCGGATCGGCGCTTGTGAAAATTCCTGTTTCTCAAACAATGTGCGTTCAGGTTCTTTTATCGGCAGGCTGTAAACCCGTCCCGCCAGTATGTCCAGATCCAGAGCGGGATGAGAGAAAGAAGAGAGCTTGCTGACGAGAGGTGCGGTAAGCTCTTTTTTCTTTGCCGACAGATACGCCTGTCCTTTTTTCGTCATTCCGAGAAGACGGATATAAGGAGCGCTTGAAGGCTGTAAAAGCCGATGCATGTCTTCCTTTTTCGTCCGTGTCAGAATGTGCGTGTTCATCCGCTGCAGCCTCGTCCACGTGTATCGTTTTGTTTTCAATCGTTCCATCATTTCGCGATAGGACCGGGCTTGTCTGACGGTGCGCAAAATTCTGTGCTCAAGGCCTTCTTCCACTTCGTAGATTCGGCTCAATTCTTCAGCGGACAGAGTGCTGACGCTGTATTTTACATATGAAAAATAGTCTTCCGTGCTGTGCCATATCCCGTATGAATTTCTGTATGCCTCCAGCTCACGCGCAGACGCTTCCGGGAGAAAGCTCCTTGCGGCCGCCGTTCCTTTTTCTATCAGCGCTTTTCGGATGCTTGTTGCGCTGGCTATCCGGCTGTTATCTCCGGGAAGCTCGTCGTCATGATACTGGGAAGCGATTCTGGCTGTCGTATAAGGCTTCATAGCGGAACCGAAGGCGTGTATCGCTCTAACGTAGTGAAAACCGAGAATATTGTTCGGCTTGGACAAATCGAGCATGTCCCGCCCTTTGAATATGTGTGAAAAAGCTTTTGAGGCGGCGGCCGGATAGCTGAGACCCTTTTTCAGCTCCTCTTTCAGAATCAGGCTGCAGTCGTCTTCTTTTCGGCTGAACGCTTCAGACGCTTCAATAAAGGGTTCGATCCGTCCGTTTTCGCTGCCGAAAAACAAGCTGCTGCATCCTAAATGATGAAGAAGCGAAACGCTGCCGCGCGCGAATAATTCCGCTTTTTGTACGGCATATATATAAGGGAGCTCAATGACGATATCCACGCCGTTTTCCAGCGCCATTTTTGTCCGGGCCCACTTTGAGACGGCGGCCGGTTCCCCGCGCTGCAAAAAAGGGCCGCTCATCACCGCCGCCGCGACGCTGCTGTCCGTTTTGATTTTTGCTTGTTCCGCATGATAGCGGTGTCCGTTATGAAAGGGATTATATTCAACAACCAGGCCGACTGCTTTCATATTTGTCCCGCCTTTCTTGCTATGTTTTGCTTCGTGTGGTACATTTGCAAATGAAGTGCATATTTTAGTCCGTTTCGTTTAGTGTATGCATAGCCTATCCGGCTGTCAACGATTGCATGACGGCGGCATTATGCTGTAAAGAAAAAATATTGACAAAAACATTCTGAAAAGCTATAATCATGTTTGTTGCTTTCCTGAGGTGATACAAATGAAATGGACGATTTATCAGCTTCATCAAATGGCGAAAAAGAGCTTTGAATTTGATGAAACAGTTGAGTTAAATGAGCTGACAAAATTGAATTCTGACATCCGCCGCATTTCTCCCGTCCGGGTGAAGGGCCGCGCGGAGATTGAATCCAAGCAAGTTTCGTTTGACTTTACGATTTCAGGCGAAATGGTTTTGCCGTGCTCAAGAACTTTAGTTGATGTGCCGTATCCATTTACAATCGCGACAAAAGAACTGTTTAGATTTCATAAGTCGGATGATATAGAAGATGAGGACGTTCATATTGCTGAAGACGATATCGTCGACTTAACTCCGATCGTAAAAGAAGAGATTCTTTTAGAAATTCCTATGCAAGTCTTTTGTGAAACTGAACAAAAAGAAGGAGCCGCTCCCCAAGTGGGGAAGGATTGGCAAGTGATTTCTGAGGAAGACAAGAAAAATCAAATCGACCCCAGACTTGCGGATCTGAAAAAGCTCTTAACACAAGATGATGAATCTTAACTCTTTAAGGAGGTGGGAATAATGGCTGTACCTTTTAGAAGAACTTCTAAAATGAAAAAAAGATTGCGCCGTACACATTTCAAACTAAATGTACCTGGTATGACAGAATGCCCGTCATGCGGAGAGATGAAATTGTCTCACCGTGTATGTAAAGCATGCGGATCATACAACGGCAAAGACATAAATGTTAAAAGCAATTAATGTATGAAGAAAAGCGCGGGAATCTCGGTTCCTGCGCTTTTCTTTTTTTTTGCCCCTCCGGCCTGCTTCCGCCGAAAAAATTGTGAGCGCCAGTAGTCTATCTAATCTATCAGCGGCATATGTATGAGGTAAATGAGCAAATATGGAGGGAGATACGATTGACGATAACGAGACAAGACGCGTGGACGCAAGATGAAGATTTGCTGCTGGCCGAAGTGGTGCTCAGGCATATTCGGGAAGGCGGGACCCAGCTTTCCGCTTTTGAAGAAGTCGGCAGAGCGCTGACGAGAACGGCTGCCGCCTGCGGGTTCAGATGGAATTCTTATGTCAGAAAACAATATCAGTCAGGGATAGAACTGGCGAAAAAACAGCGGAAGGAATTAAGAAAGCAGATCGGGGTGCATTCCGCCAATCTGCCGGGAACCGTCAAACAGCCTCCGATCCGCAGGGCGGAAGGAGAAAAAGAGCTGTCCATTGATGATGTCATTTTGTTTCTTCAGCAATTTAAAGAGTCGCCGGCCGCAGCGGATGTGCGTCATGAAAAAGAAAAACTCACAGAACAGCTGACCGCGCTGCAAAAAGAAGTCGAGGATCTGCGTGAGGAAAATGAAAGCTTGAGAAACAAGCTGGAGATGACGGAAGAAGATTATAAAGCGTTAATTGACATTATGGACAGAGCGAGAAGGATGGTCAATTCAAAAGAAGACGACAGGAAATCGGCGCAGAGCCTGTAAAATGAACCGGCCTGAGGGCGGCGGCCCGGCCGGTTTTTTATTATGCCGTTTCTCCGGATGTCATTTCACCGTCCATATCGGGATGCCAGATGTAAGGATTTTCTCCTTTATCACGCGCCATATCATATTTAACAGGCTCAAAATTCATCTTATCCCAGAATTCTGCTGATTTCATGCGTGAATTTGTCCTGATCGGCATTCTGAAAGATTTTGCAAAATCAACAAGCGCTTTTCCGTATCCGTTGTTTTGATAGCCCGGAAGAACCTCAAGCTTCCAAAGTTCCAAAAAGTCCTGACGCTGATCAAAATACGGATTCGCGCCTCCGTTTACCTGATATAAACTCATTCTCGCCACTAGTTTATCCCCGAAGTAAATCCCGTAAAAAGGCGAGGTGCTGTCATTTTCAATGATATTATCCTGAAGATCTTCAAGCATCGACAGCTCCTGCATCCCGTATTCCTTAAACCTTTTAAATTCTTCGAGTGTCTTATAGTTGATGAGCAGGCGCTCTATTTTCAACACAAACTCCCCCTTTGTTGTGTTCTACCATTATTGTAAACGCTTTAATTGAAAATTCCAACTATAATATGCTTGCCTGTCTTTTTGCTCAAAACGAAATTGAAGTAATTTGCGGCGGCTTCTGCTATGATAATATGGAAAAATGCAGATATAGGGTGTGACAGTGTGAAAATCGGAATTATCGGCGGCGGAGCGGTAGGCCTTTTATGTGCTTACTACTTATCGTCCCGCCATCAGGTAACGGTCATTACGCGGCGGACGGAGCAGGCTGATGCGATTAACTCAGGCGGTATACGGCTTTTGAAAGACGGAATAGAATGTACGGCGGCATGCAGAGCGCAAACAGGCATCACTTCCGGATTCGACCTCTTAATCGCAGCCGTTAAACAGCACCAGCTCAGTGCTGTGCTGCGGGATCTTGAGACGGTAAAAGGGACGAATGTGCTGTTTTTGCAAAACGGCATGGGACACATACACGACATTAGAGATTGGCATACGGATCATTCGCTTTATGCCGGCACAGTTGAGCACGGAGCAAAAAAGATATCGGATCATGCCGTTGAACATACGGGAGCGGGAGCCGTAAGATGGAGTGTATTCAGCGCATCCCGGCCGGAAACGCTCAAAAGCATCTTTTCCGGCATGCACCGGGATTTTCCCGTATATGATGAAAACGACTGGTATCGGCTGTTAACGGGAAAACTGATCATCAATGTATGCATCAACCCGTTAACTGCATTGCTGCGCGTGAAAAACGGAGAGCTGTTAAGAAATGACGCTTACAAAAAATATATGAGAAACGTGTTTGAAGAAGCGGAGACAATACTTGGCCTCGCCGATAGAGAAAAAGCGTGGAACAAGGTTTGCGAAGTTTGCAGACTGACGGAAAAAAATCATTCTTCCATGCTCGTCGATATCATGGCAGGCAGGCGGACAGAGGCCGATGCGATTATCGGCTATCTTGTAAAAGAAGCGGAAAGCCGCGGATTGCCGGCCGTTCATCTCACGTTTTTACACCGCAGTATAAAAGCGTTAGAAAGAAATTGAAACAAAGTCTTTTGAGGTTTTCCGGTAACATGCTATACTCATTTCGGAAACCTAACTATTTATTGGAGAAAGGAAGTTCCAGACAGATGCAGCTAACTGAACTTTCCATCAAAAGTCAAAATAAGTTTGTGCAGCACTATATAGATGGAGAAAACATGTCTTCATTTTTTGATTATGATATTCATTCAGAGGACGTATGGCAAAAGCGGCTTCATGACCTCTCTTCGCGGCCGTTTGCCAGAGAGGAATTAGCGGATTATTTATCCTCCTATCACGAAAAATTTCATTCCGACGCCATGCAGGCCTCCATCGAAAAACTGAGAGATCCAAAAAGCGCAGCGGTTGTAGGCGGCCAGCAGGCCGGTCTTTTAACGGGGCCTCTTTACACCATACATAAAATTATCTCCATTATCGTACTTGCCAGACAGCAGGAAGAGGCGTTGCAGATTCCTGTCGCTCCGATCTTCTGGGTGGCCGGTGAAGATCACGATCTGGAAGAAATTAATTATGTGCATACGTCAACAGAGAATAAAGGTCCGGTGAAGCGGAAACTGCCGCAGTCGTACTGGAAAAAAACATCGGCGGCTAAAACCGAGCTTGATCAGGAAAAATGCGCGGCTTGGATTGATGAAGTGTTCGCTGCTTTTGAGGAAACGGATCACACAAACACACTCCTTCAAAACGTGAAGCGATGTTTACGCTCATCAGAGACGTTCACGGACTTTTTTGAGCTGTTGATCGCCGACTTGTTTCAAGAAGAAGGCCTTATTCTGATGAATTCGGGAGATCCGGGGATTAAAAAGCTGGAAACGGGTATGTTTCAGCAGATTTTAAAACACAATCACGAGCTTGCCAAAGCCGTGTCAGACCAGCAGGTTCTTATGCGTGAAGCCGGTTATCACCCGATTATTGAATCGGACAAAGATCAGGCCAATCTGTTTTACGAACACGAGGGAGAGCGTTTCTTAATTGAAAAAGAAAACGGCGTTTTTGTCATTAAGGAGCTTGACCTGAAGTGGACGAACGACGAGCTTCATACCCATATGGAAGAAAAACCGGAATGTTTCAGCAATAACGTTGTGACAAGGCCGCTTATGCAGGAGTTTCTCATCCCGACTCTGGCGTTTATCGCGGGACCGGGGGAGATCAATTATTGGGGTGAGCTGAAGCAGGCTTTCTCATTAATGGGCTTTCGCATGACTCCGGTAGTGCCGAGACTGAACATTACGATTCTTGAGCGCCATATTGAAAAGAAGCTTTCAGAACGGAATATCCCGCTTCAGGAAGCGATCGAACACGGCACCGGACACCTGAAAGACACTTATTTTGAAGAGCAGATTCCGGAAGAGTTTTCTTCTGTAATGGAACAGGCGAAGTCACAGATTGAAGCCGTCCATAAACGTGCAAGGAACGAAGCGCTGAAGGTCGATTCAAGCCTTGAGCCGCTCTTACAGAAGAATGCCGCCTTCATTCAGGATCAGCTCTTGTTTTTAGAACGGACGGTAACGAAAAGAATTGAAGAAAAAGAAGGTTTTGTGCTGCGTGACTATGAAAGAATCCAAAACAGCATCAGACCGCTCGGCGCTCCGCAGGAACGGATTTGGAATGTAATGTATTATTTGAACCGTTACGGTCCAAAATTCTTCACAACCTTCAAACATCTGCCATTTTCTTTTCAAAACCAACATCAGATTGTCAAACTTTGAAATAAAGTTTTAAAGAACCCTGAATAGTTCAGGGTTTTTTTTTATGTGTAAACAGTGTAAAATGAGGTTGTGGAGAGAAGTGGCGGATAGTGGTGAGTTTAGGGGAGAAAGTGGGGGTCCTTATCATGTTTATGGGTGAATACCGGCATACAATTGATGCAAAGGGCCGCATGATCGTACCCGCAAAATTCAGAGAAGGCCTCGGTGAGCAGTTTGTGCTGACAAGAGGACTTGACCAATGCCTTTTCGGCTATCCGATGAATGAATGGAAGCTGATTGAAGAAAAGCTGAAGGCTCTGCCGCTCACCAAAAAAGACGCCCGCGCATTTACCCGATTCTTTTTTTCCGGTGCGACCGAATGCGAACTGGACAAGCAGGGAAGGGTTAATATTGCGTCATCTCTTCTGAATTACGCAAAACTGGAAAAAGAATGTGTTGTCATCGGGGTTTCCAATCGAATTGAATTGTGGAGTAAGGTAATATGGGAACAATACACAGAAGAGCAAGAAGATTCATTCGCTGAAATTGCTGAAAACATGATTGGATTTGATATATAATGGATCTTCGTGCATCACAACAACAACTGACAATTCAATTCATTCCTGATAAAGGTGGGACCGACACAAATGTTTCAGCATAAGACAGTACTTCTTCGTGAAACCGTCGACGGTTTAAATATCAAACCGGACGGAACCTATGTGGACTGCACCCTTGGCGGCGCCGGGCACAGTACATATTTATTGCAGCAATTATCGGAAAAAGGACGCTTGATCGCCTTTGACCAAGATGACACGGCACTTGAAAACGCAAAGAAAACATTGTCCGAATACAAAGGACAGCTCATTCTGGTAAAAAGCAACTTTCGTTATTTAAAAGAGTGCTTACATGAACACGGCATTACGAGTGTCGACGGAATTTTATTTGATTTAGGAGTATCCTCTCCGCAGCTTGATACACCGGAACGGGGATTCAGTTATCATCATGACGCACCGCTGGACATGAGGATGGACCAGTCGGCCGCCCTTACGGCGAAAGAAGTCGTAAATGAATGGCGGTATGAGGACCTTGTGAGGATTTTCTTTAAATACGGAGAAGAAAAATTCAGCAAGCAGATCGCCCGGAAAATTGAAGAGGCAAGAGAAAAATCGCCTATTCAAACAACCGGCCAACTGGTCGATCTAATAAAGGACGCGATACCGGCTCCGGCAAGAAGAAGCGGAGGTCATCCGGCCAAACGTGTATTCCAAGCCATTCGAATCGCCGTAAACGACGAGCTTCAAGTATTTGAAGAGGCCCTCTTGCAAGCGATAGAGGTGCTGAAGCCGGGCGGAAGGGTGTCTGTGATCACTTTTCACTCGCTGGAAGACAGAATGTGCAAGACGACATTCAAGGAAAAATCATCACTTCCCGAACTGCCTCCGGGTCTTCCCGTGATACCGGAAGAATTTGAACCGGAATTAAAACTGATTACGAGAAAGCCCATTACGGCATCAAAAGAGGAGCTTGAAGAAAATAACCGCGCCCGGTCAGCGAAGCTCCGCATTGCGGAGAAACGAAAATAACGGGCAGCAAATGACAACATTAAAGGAGGTCATCAGCCTATGAGCAACTTAGCTTACCAGCAGGAAAAACAACAACGGCCAGTGATAAGTCCCGAAAAAAAGGTGATTGTCAAAAAGAGGGCTTCCATTACACTCGGGGAAAAGGTGCTGCTCGTCCTGTTTGCCATTGCCGTTCTCTCCACATCAATGTTTATCGTATCAAAGGCATACGCGGCGTACCAATCCAATATTGAGGTGCAAAAACTGGAGGAGAAAGTATCTGAGAAGAATAAGCAGATCGGTGATCTCGAAAAGACGGCGGCTGACTTAAGCCAGCCGCAGCGCCTGATGGATATCGCTAAAAAGCACGGTTTGAATCTGAAAGATAAAAAAGTGAAAAACATACAGGAATGATAACCCATGCCGAAAAAAAATAAGTTTATGAACAGAGGAGCAGCGATACTCAGTATTTGTTTCGCTCTCTTTTTCTTTGTCATTCTCGGGAGAATGGCGTACATTCAATTAACCGGTAAAGCAAACGGTGTAGAACTTGCAACAAAAGCGACCGAGCAGCACGAAAAAAAGCGGACGATAGAAGCGAGCCGCGGCTCTATTCTTGACCGGAACGGCAAAGTGCTTGCAGAGGACACGGCGACATATAAGCTCATTGCCGTGCTTGATAAAAAAATGACGAGTGATCCGAAGCATCCTCAGCATGTCAAAGACAAAGAGAAAACGGCGGAAAAACTGGCGACCGTTATCAATCTTGATAAAAGTAAGATTCTGGACATCTTAAACAGGAATGGCGCGAAGCAGGTGGAATTCGGTTCAGCCGGCCGCGATATCTCTTATGCGAAAAAACAAAAGATCGAAAAAATGGATCTTCCGGGTATTTCTTTCTTAAGAGATACGAAGCGCTACTATCCGAACGGTATATTTTTGTCAAATGTTCTCGGCTATGCCGATGTGAATGAAAAAACAAACGAGATACAAGGCTCTTTAGGGCTTGAAAAAATACTGAATAACTATCTGACGGAACGTGACGGGTCCGTCACTTACGAAAGTGATAAATCCGGCTGGAAACTTCCGAACAGCAAGGAAAAAATCACGGCACCTAAAAACGGTGACAATGTATATTTAACCATTGATCAGAAAATTCAAACCTTTCTAGAAGACAGCATGACGAAAGTAGCGGAAAAATATAAACCGAAAAAAATTATGGCGGCTGTCGTAGAACCGAAAACAGGCAAAGTGCTTGCGATGGGGCAGCGTCCGAGTTTTGACCCGAATATCAGAAACGTCACCAATTATTACAACGACTTAGTGTCGTACGCGTATGAACCGGGTTCAACGATGAAGATCTTTACGCTTGCCGCGGCGATTCAGGAAAATGTGTTTTCCGCAAACGAGAAATATAAATCAGGAACATATAAAGTGGGAGGCAAACCTGTTAAAGATTGGAACGATGGCGCCGGATGGGGTATGACAAGCTTCCATGACGGCCTCATGAGGTCATCGAATGTTGCTTTCGCCAAACTGGCCAACGAAAAACTGGGGTTTGACCGGTTTAATGAGTACCTGCACAAATTCGGGCTCTATCAAAAAACAGGGATTGATCTGCCCGGTGAAGTATCAAGTAAAATTAACTACAAATATGATTTTGACAAAGCGTCTACGGCTTACGGCCAAGCATCGGCGATAACACCGATCCAGCAGCTTCAGGCCGTCACGGCGATTGCCAATAACGGCAAAATGATGAAACCTTACGTCATTGATCATATTGTCGACCCCGATACGAAAAAAGTCGTCAAGCAGACAAAACCGGAGCAAGTAGGCACGCCGATTTCAGCCGATACGGCGAAAAAAGTCCGGAACCTGCTCGGAGAAGTCGTGACATCAGACATCGGAACGGGGAAACCTTATAAAATTGAAGGTTTTGACGTCGCGGGTAAAACGGGAACCGCACAAATCGCCGGGACGGGCGGATATTTAAGGGGAACGAGCAACTATGTGTTTTCATTCATGGGCATGGCGCCGAAAAATGATCCTAAGCTCGTCATCTATGTAGCCGTGCAGCAGCCGCAGTTAAAAGCGGGTCAAAGCAGCTCTGATCCTGTCGCGGAAATCTTTAACCCGACGATGAAAAACAGCCTCCACTACATGAATATCGAACCGACGGAAAAAACAGATTCCGGTCAGGAAGAAACGAAAAGCCAAAAGATGCCTGACCTGACAGATAAAACGGTCACGGGCGCTGAGAAGGAAGCGAAAAATGAACACCTCACACCGATTGTCATCGGCAGCGATGTTGCCGTAAAAGAGCAGTATCCGACAGCCGGAGAAGATGTGATCACCAATCAGAAAATCTTCTTGAAAACAGACGGAAAGATGACGATGCCGGATATGTCCGGATGGTCGAGACGGGAAGTGCTTCAATTCAGCAAAGTATCAGGCATTCACATCGATGTGAGCGGTGAAGGTTACGCTTCAAGCCAAAGTGTGAAAAAAGGCAAAGAACTGAAAGAAAATACCGTGATTAAGGTGAAATTTAAAAATCCTGATTAACGGGACAGAGAAGTCCGCGGATGCCCGCGGGCTTCTTTTTTATGCGCGGCCGTTCTATGTGTCCAAGCTGAGGCATAAATTGAAACAAGCCTAAATAAGGAGTGGACGGTCCCTTGCGCGTTTCAAATGTAACGGTTCGAAAACGTTTATTACTGGTTTTGCTTTTTGGCGTAATCATTTTTTTGATCATTGACAGCAGATTAGGCTATGTCCAATTTGTGATGGGGGAAAAGCTGACTTCTTTGGCTAAGGATTCCTGGAGCCGGAATTTGCCGTTTGAGCCTGAGCGGGGAGAGATCCTTGACCGAAACGGCGTGAAGCTGGCTACGAATAAAAGCGCGCCGACCGTCTTTGTCGTACCGCGCCAGATTCAAAATCCCATAAAAACGGGCAAGCTTCTCGCGTCAGTTTTAAATATGTCGGAAGAGAAGGTCTACAAACACATTACTAAGAAAACCTCCATCGAAAAAATCTCACCCGAGGGGCGGAAAATTTCCAATAAAAAAGCGAAAGAAATCAAAGCGCTCGACTTAAAAGGGGTTTATGTGGCTGAAGACAGCATCCGCCATTATCCGTACGGAAGCTTTTTGTCCCATGTTCTCGGTTTTGCCGGTATTGATAACCAGGGCCTTCTCGGATTGGAGGCTTATTATGATGATGACTTAAAAGGTGTAAAGGGATCAGTGAAATTTTATACGGATGCCAAGGGGAAGAAAATGCCTGATGAAGCGGATGATTACACCCCTCCGAAAGACGGACTTGATATGAAATTGACGATTGACGCCAAGGTTCAGACGATTATAGAAAGAGAGCTCGATAATGCTGCGGCGAAATATAATCCCGACGGAATGATTGCGGTCGCAATGAATCCGAAAAACGGGGAAGTGCTCGGTATGTCAAGCCGTCCTGATTTTGATCCGGCTGACTATCAATCCGTAGATCCGTCCGTTTACAACCGGAACCTGCCGGTATGGAGCACATATGAACCGGGTTCGACCTTTAAGATTATTACGCTTGCGGCGGCTCTCCAAGAGCAAAAAGTAAACTTGCAAAGAGACCACTTTTATGACAAAGGATTTGCCGAGGTTGACGGCGCCCGCCTCCGATGCTGGAAAAAGGGCGGCCACGGTTCGCAATCTTATCTTGAAGTCGTTCAAAATTCCTGCAACCCTGGGTTTGTACAGCTGGGGGAACGGCTCGGAAAACAAAAGCTGTTTCAATATATTAAGGACTTCGGCTTTGGAAAGAAAACAGGCATTGATCTGCAAGGGGAAGGAACGGGGATCTTATTCCCGCTTGACAGAGTCGGCCCGGTCGAACAGGCGACAACCGCTTTCGGACAAGGGGTTTCCGTCACGCCGATTCAGCAGGTGGCAGCCGTTTCCGCAGCAATAAACGGCGGAACGCTTTATACTCCGTTTATCGCCAAAGAGTGGGTTGATCCCGTTACGAAAAAAACCGTTAAGAAACAATCGCCGATTGCGAAAAGGCAAGTTATTTCCCAGGAAACGTCAAAGCAGATCAGATATGCTTTAGAAAGCGTCGTCGCTCAGGGAACGGGGCGGAATGCCTTTGTGGAAGGATATCGCGTCGGCGGAAAAACAGGTACCGCACAAAAGGTCAAAGACGGCAAATATCTCGAAAACAACCATATCGTCTCCTTTATCGGTTTTGCGCCGGCTGATGACCCGAGCCTTGTCGTGTATGTCGCGGTTGATAATCCGAAAGGCACGATTCAATTCGGGGGAACCGTCGCCGCGCCGATTGTCGGAAATATGATGAGAGACAGTCTGCCGGAGCTCGGCGTGAAACCGCGAAAAAATCAAATCGAGAAAAAATATCAATGGAACGACACAAAAACAATAGAGGTTCCGAATGTTGTAGGGATGTCTGTCTCTGATCTTGAGTCGCTGCTTGTCAATTTGAATATTGACTCCTCAGGAAAAGGAAGCAAAATTGTGAAACAATCACCTGCAGCCGGAACGAAAGTAAAAGAAGGCTCAAAGATCCGTGTTTACTTGAGTGAAGAATGAGTCTTTTTGAGGCAGCCGATTGTTTTCGGCTGCCTTTTATCATAAAGAGAAAAAAAGAAGATAACTTTTAAGATTAACTGGATGTATCCTTTTATTTACGCTAAAATATGAACTGTATGTTTAAAAGCCATTCTGACTTTTATAAACGGTTATCATGATAAAAGAATGAATAGAATTTCTGAGAGGTTTGATACAATGAAACTTACAAAGCTGCTTACATATTTAATGGCCGAACCTGTTCAAAATGACTTTCATGACCCTGACATAACTTCAATTGAGATGGACTCCAGGGAAGTGAGAAAAGGGAGTCTTTTTGTGTGTATAAAAGGGTATACGGTAGACGGACATGATTTCGCCCAAAAAGCCGCAGAAAACGGCGCAGCGGCCATCGTTGCCGAGAAAGAGCTTGACGTCGATGTCCCTGTCATTATCGTCCGCCGGTCACAGCGGGCGCTCAGCGTTCTTTCTGACGCGTTTTACGGGCAGCCGACAAAGCAGCTTCAGCTTATCGGCATCACCGGCACAAACGGCAAGACATCAACGACGCACATGGTTGATGAGATTTTCAAAAAAGCGGGAAGACAGACCGGTTTAATCGGAACGATGTACATTAAAATCGGGGATGAGACATTCCCGGTCAAAAATACAACGCCCGAAAGCGTCACACTGCAAAAAACGTTCAAGAAAATGAATGATGAGCATGTTGACACAGCTATTATGGAAGTGTCTTCTCACGCTCTGTCACTCGGCAGGGTTCACGGCTGCGATTATGATATTGCCGTATTCACGAACCTGACACAGGACCATTTAGACTATCACAAGACGATGGAAGACTACAGACAGGCTAAAAGCCTCCTGTTTTCCCAGCTGGGCGGCTCCTTTAACCATGAAAAGCCGAAGCGGGCCGTTTTAAACGCAGATGACAAAGCCAGTGCTTACTTTGAAAAAGTGACGGCGGCGCACATCCTTACATACGGAATCGAGAACGATGCCGATGTCATGGCGAAACAAATCGAGATCTCTGCGCAAGGCACAAGTTTTGAACTCGTTACGCCAAAAGGAACAAAGCAGATCACGGTTTCACTCGTCGGCCGCTTCAACGTGTATAACGTACTGGCTGCAGCGGCGACAGCGATCGCAGCGGGTCTGCCGTTTGATACGATCACAAGCGCTCTTGAAGAGCTGCAAGGTGTCAGAGGCCGGTTTGAACTGGTGAATCATAATCAGCCGTTTCCTGTGATCGTCGATTACGCGCACACGCCTGACAGTCTGGAAAACGTTCTGAATACATGCAAAGACATGACAGAGGGCAAGCTTTTCGTCGTCGTCGGCTGCGGCGGAGACCGGGATAAAACGAAACGCCCGAAAATGGCGGAAATTGCGGTGCGGATTGCCGACGAACCGATTTTCACTTCAGATAACCCGAGAAGCGAAGACCCTCTGGCCATATTAAGAGATATGGAAAGAGGGGTAGAAGGCACCTACTATCACAGTATCGCAAACCGCGAGCAGGCTATCTTTTTTGCCATTGCCAACGCGAAAAAGGGAGATGTGGTTCTGATTGCCGGGAAAGGGCATGAAACCTATCAGCAGATCGGCAATGAAACATTCGACTTTGATGACGCCGAAGTAGCGGGAAGAGCTATTGTTGAGCTGAATAAAAAGTAAAACAGGAAAGAGTGTTAGAATGAGGGAAATGAAAAGAATTACGGGGACACAATGTGAATATGATAAATACGTATGTCGTTTGAACGAAACGGGAGGAGAAAAGAGCAATGCTTGAGCAAGTGATTTTATTTACAATAATAATGGGATTTTTAATCAGTGTTCTGATATCTCCGATTCTTATCCCGTTTTTAAGACGTTTAAAATTCGGCCAAAGTATCAGGGAAGAGGGGCCGAAATCACATATGAAAAAATCAGGGACGCCGACGATGGGCGGGGTCATGATTATCGTATCCATCGCCATTACGGCGATTGTCATGACGCAGAAATTTTCGCATCTGAGCGCGGAAATGTTTCTTCTGCTGTTTGTTACGATCGGATACGGCCTGCTCGGCTTTCTGGATGACTATATTAAAGTAGTAATGAAACGGAATCTCGGATTGACGTCGAAGCAGAAATTGATCGGCCAGATCATTATTGCCATTGTATTTTACGGAGTATATCATTATTGCCATTTTTCAACCGGCATCAGGGTGCCCGGCACACATCTGTCAATCGATCTCGGCTGGGGATACTTTATCCTCGTTCTCTTTATGCTTGTCGGAGGTTCAAATGCCGTCAACCTGACAGACGGTCTGGACGGTCTCTTGTCCGGTACCGCGGCTATCGCATTCGGCGCTTTCGCCATCCTTGCGTGGAACCAGTCACAATATGACGTTGCGATTTTCTCGGTTGCCGTTGTCGGCGCCGTTCTCGGTTTTCTTGTATTCAACGCCCATCCCGCCAAAGTATTTATGGGGGATACCGGTTCGCTTGCGCTCGGAGGAGCGATCGTGACCGTTGCCATTCTGACGAAGCTTGAAATTCTGCTCGTCATTATCGGCGGAGTTTTTGTTATTGAGACCTTATCTGTTATCTTACAAGTCATCAGCTTTAAAACGACAGGAAAACGAATCTTTAAGATGAGTCCGCTTCACCACCATTACGAATTGGTCGGATGGTCTGAATGGAGAGTTGTCGTCACATTCTGGACTGCGGGACTGCTGCTTGCCGTTTTAGGAATTTACATCGAGGTGTGGTTATAAGTGGAAAACGAACTTTTTTTGCGAAAACAAAACTTTCTGGTCCTCGGACTGGCGAAAAGCGGATATGCGGCTGCGTCGATTCTTCATGAAAAAGGCATTAACGTCGTCGTAAATGATCAAAAAGCCTTTGAAGAGAACGAACCTGCCCAAAGGCTTTCAGAAAGAGGGATCGAGGTCATCTGCGGTGAGCATCCGACGTCACTTTTTGATCAGCATCACATTACCATTCTGATCAAAAATCCCGGAATCCCGTATGAAAATATCATGGTGGAGGAAGCGCAAAGAAGAGGCATCCCGGTCTGGACGGAAATCGAGCTTGCGTATTATATCACCAATGCAAAATTCATCGGCATTACAGGTTCAAACGGGAAAACAACAACGACGACCCTGATTTATGAAATGCTGAAAGCTGACTCGATAAAGGCGCTGATCGCAGGGAATATCGGCACTGTCGCCAGTGAAGTGGCTTATCATGCTGACGGTGATGAATGGATCGTTACAGAGCTTTCTTCGTTCCAGCTTATGGGGACTCATGCGTTCAGACCTGAAATCGGCCTGATTTTAAATGTGTTCGACGCTCATTTGGATTACCATCACAGCCGTGAAAACTATGAAAAAGCCAAGCAGAACGTGTATCTTCATCAGCTTGAGAGTGATACGGCCATCGTGAATCAAAGCGATGAAACAGTCGTGCGGCTTGCCGAAAGCGGAAAAGCCGGCACCGTTCCGTTTTCAGTTCATCAGGAACTGTCAAGCGGCGCATTTATTAAAGACGGAATGCTGATGTTCGGCGATGAAGCGATTCTGCCTGTTGATGACATCGTGCTGCCGGGCGCGCACAATTTAGAAAATATATTGGCCGCTGTAGCCGCGGCAAAAACGGCGGGCGCGTCTAATAAAGCGATTCAGAAGGTGCTGACAAGCTTTACCGGTGTCAAACACCGTCTGCAGTATGTAACAGCAATCCGGAATCGTAAATTTTATAATGACAGCAAAGCGACGAATATTTTGGCTACAAGCAAAGCGCTCTCCGCGTTCAAAGCACCGGTTATTCTTCTTGCAGGCGGACTGGACCGCGGCAACGGTTTTGACGATCTGAAACCGTATATGGACAATGTCAAAGCGGTCCTGACGTTCGGACAGACAGCGCCGAAGATAGAAAAACTGGGCAATGAGCTGGGAATACAACATGTCAAACGTGTCGATAATGTTGAACAAGCAGTATCTGCGGCGTTTGCGCTCTCAAATGAAGGAGACGTCATCCTCTTGTCACCCGCGTGTGCAAGCTGGGATCAGTTCAAAACATTTGAAGAACGCGGTGACATGTTTATAGATGCCGTGCATATGCTTAAGTAAGGGCTTGTCTCTGTTCATCGGCAGCCCTAAATGACTTATGCTTGGGGTGTCGATTGCTTTGACTACTAAAAAAACAGCGCCTGATTTGTTATTAGTTATTATTACGTTATTGCTTTTAACAATAGGATTAATTATGGTCTACAGTGCAAGTGCGGTATGGGCGGATTATAAATTTGACGACTCGTTTTTCTTCGCAAAACGGCAGCTGCTGTTTGCGGGGATCGGCGTCATTGCCATGTTTTTCATTATGAATGTGGATTATTGGACATGGCGCACATGGTCGAAGCTGCTTCTGATCATTTGTTTTTTTCTGCTTGTGCTTGTGCTGATTCCGGGAGTCGGAATGGTGCGGAACGGTTCAAGAAGCTGGATCGGAGTGGGAGCGTTCAGCATTCAGCCTTCGGAGTTTATGAAACTCGCGATGATTGCGTTTCTGGCTAAATTTCTTTCTGAAAAACAGAAGAATATTACGTCATTCAGACGCGGATTCGTTCCCGCGCTCGGAATCGTGTTTTCTGCATTTATTATTATTATGTGCCAGCCGGACCTGGGAACGGGGACGGTAATGGTGGGTACGTGCATCGTGATGATTTTTGTATCCGGTGCGCGAATCGCTCATTTCGCGTTTCTCGGACTCATCGGTTTAAGCGGATTTGCGGCGCTTGTTCTGTCCGCTCCTTATCGGATTAAACGGATTACCTCTTACTTAAACCCGTGGGAGGACCCGCTTGGAAGCGGATTTCAGATCATTCAGTCGCTCTATGCCGTAGGTCCGGGCGGACTGTTCGGGATGGGGCTCGGCCAAAGCCGGCAAAAGTTTTTTTACCTGCCGGAGCCGCAAACCGATTTCATTTTTGCTATTTTATCTGAGGAACTCGGCTTTATCGGCGGTTCGCTCATATTGCTGCTGTTCAGTATTTTATTATGGCGGGGCGTCAGGATTGCCCTCGGCGCGCCGGATTTATACGGAAGCTTTGTCGCCATCGGTATTATTTCTATGATAGCTATTCAAGTCATGATTAATATCGGCGTTGTGACGGGGCTGATCCCGGTAACAGGAATTACGCTGCCGTTTTTAAGCTACGGAGGCTCATCACTGACGCTGATGCTCGCAGCGGTCGGCGTGCTTTTAAATGTCAGCCGGTACTCGAGGTATTGATCTGTATCTTGCCTCATCACTCATGATCTATTCGTTATCTATAAAAAAACAGACAACATCAATAACCCTGTCCTAAAAAACAGGGTTATCGCTATGTGATTAAGGGGGACATACGAATGCGTATTGCAGTAAGCGGAGGCGGAACCGGAGGACATATTTATCCGGCTTTGGCCTTTATTAAAGAAGTTCAGCGCCGGCATCCGGATGTGGAATTTTTGTATATCGGAACAGAGAACGGTCTTGAGAAAAAAATTGTTGAACGGGAAAATATCCCGTTCCGCGCCATTGAAATTACAGGTTTCAAACGAAAACTTTCTTTTGAAAATGTAAAAACCGTCATGCGTTTCTTAAAAGGCGTGAAGAAAAGCAAATCATATTTAAAAGAGTTTAAACCGGATGCCGTTATCGGTACAGGCGGCTATGTATGCGGTCCGGTTGTATACGCGGCCGCAAAAATGGGAATTCCGACGATCATTCATGAGCAAAACAGCCTTCCAGGCATCACAAATAAGTTTCTCTCGAAATATGTTAATAAGGTGGCAATTTGCTTTGAAGAGGCAAAATCACATTTTCCTGCTGAAAAAGTTGTGTTTACGGGAAACCCGAGAGCCTCTGAAGTCGTCTCAATTAAGACAGGCCGCTCATTAACTGAGTTCGGGCTGAAAGACAATCAAAAAACGGTGCTCATTTTCGGCGGAAGCAGAGGCGCGGCTCCCATTAACCGTGCCGTTATAGATATGCAGGAAGAATTGAAAACGAGACCTTACCAAGTGCTTTATATTACCGGGGAAGTGCATTACGAGAAGGTAACGGCTGAGCTGAAAGGCGGAAAAGCCGCTGATAATATGGTGACAAAACCGTTTTTGCACCAAATGCCGGAGTACTTACAATCAATTGATGTCATTGTGGCAAGAGCCGGAGCGACGACGATTGCGGAGATCACCGCTCTCGGCATTCCGAGCGTGCTTATTCCGAGCCCGTATGTGACAGCCAATCACCAGGAAGTCAATGCGAAGGCGCTCAGCCAGCATGACGCTGCAATCGTACTGAAGGAAACCGAGCTCAGCGGAGAAAAACTGATCGCTGCGCTGGACAAAATCGTCATGAATGAAGAAACCTTAAAAGACATGAGTGAGCGGACAAAATCACTCGGTGTTCCGGATGCGGCAGCCAGACTGTACAGTATCATGGAAGACATAAAAAAATAGAGCAAATGGAATGCGGAGGTTTATGATGGAGAACGTAATTCAGGAATTAAGAGACCGCGAAGTCGGCAAAGTGCTGGAACAAGAACCGCTCGCGAACCATACAACGATGAAAATCGGCGGTCCGGCGGACATTTTAATCATCCCCAACCGTGTGGAAGCGGTCAAAGATATTATGGATATTGTGAAGAAACATGATCTGCCATGGACGGTTATCGGCCGCGGTTCAAATCTGCTCGTGCTTGATGAAGGCATAAGAGGAGTTGTCATCAAACTGGGCGCAGGTCTGGATCATTTGGAGATTGACGGTGATCAGGTGACGGTCGGAGGCGGCTATTCGGTCGTCCGGCTTGCGACTTCCATGAGTAAAAAAGGAATGTCCGGTCTCGAATTTGCAGCGGGCATCCCCGGATCAATCGGCGGGGCCGTCTATATGAATGCCGGGGCGCACGGATCTGATATGAGTGAGATTCTTGTGAAAGCCCGTATCTTATTTGAAGACGGCACAATCGAATGGCTGACAAACGAAGAGATGGATTTCAGCTACAGAACGTCTGTTTTGCAGAAAAAACGCCCCGGCGTCTGTCTCGAGGCAGTTCTTCAGCTTGAGCAAAAGGAACGGGAAGCCATTACGGCGCAAATGCAGCAGAACAAAGATTACAGAAAAAATACGCAGCCGTATTCAAGCCCATGCGCCGGAAGCATATTCAGAAATCCGCTGCCGAATCATGCCGGAAACCTCGTTGAAAAAGCGGGATTAAAAGGACATCAGATCGGCGGAGCGAAAGTATCCGAAATGCACGGAAATTTTATCGTCAATGCCGGCGGAGCGACTGCCAAGGACGTTCTCGACCTGATTGAGTATGTGAAAAAGACAATCCGTGAGCAGTATGATGTTGACATGCATACAGAAGTTGAAATCATCGGAGGGAATCGTTAAAAGGTTCTCTGATTTACATGAGCTCATGTGATATACTTTTAACAAATGTCAAACGGCATCACAGCATGCCGTTTGTTTTTCAATCAGACGAATGTCAAGCTGTTTCATTCTTAGTGAGGTGGACAGGCAGTGAACCCAAATCATGAAAGAGAAAAAATCGTAAATATTGAAGAGCGGATTCCGAAAATCAAAGAGCAGCGGAAACAAAAAGCAAACCGCCGGCTGATTTCATTCATTGTGCTCTTTTTTATGATGGTGCTGATCATCGTGTACTTGCAGATGCCGATCAGCAAAGTGTCTTCTGTCACCGTTTCCGGAAACGAAAACGTGTCTGTAAAAGAGATCAACGCGCTTTCTGATATACATAACGGACAAACCGAGTTCTGGAGTCTGAACAAGAAAAAAACAGAAGAAAAGATTGAGCAGAATAAACTGGTGAAAAAGGCGGATCTTTCAAAAGTATTTCCTAATAAAGTCAGCATTCACATTGAAGAATACAAGACGATCGCGTATCTGCAGCGGAATGATGTGTATTATGAAGTGCTGGAGAACGGCACCGTGCTGCCGAACGAAGTCACGCCGGATGACGCGGGCCCGATTTTGGTTGACTGGACAAACGCGAAAAAGCGGGTCAAAATGGCGGAACAGCTTGATAAGCTTTCCGGTTCGCTAAAGCAGTCGATTTCTGAAATCTATTACACACCGGTAAAAATGGATCAGGACCGGATCAAGCTGTATATGAACGACGGGTATGTAGTTACCGCTTCTATTAAAACATTTGCCGACCGGATGAAGACCTATCCTTCTATCGTTTCCCAGCTGGACGGCGGGAAAAAGGGGATTATCCACTTAGAAGTCGCTACGTATTTTGAAGAATTTAACAAAGGTAAATCCGGCAAGAAAAAAGAAAATGATTAATAGTTCTAAAGAACTAATTTAGAGGTGATTCAAAAGAATCTATTATAATCAGCGGGGCAGCCGATATAACCGATAGCGGAATAATTATGACTATGTTTGTTTTTGCCTGGGATAGGCTGCCGGACAAGCGGAAAATTCTCAATGCAATGGGCGTGTCTTCTTTAATGAGCATTGCATTTGGAATTTTCCTCCTGTTTCTTCTTTTTTCGGATGTTTCTGGCAATATCTATAGCTTTTCTGGAGGTTCATCTTAGTGTAGACTAATGGAAAGCGGGTATATTTGCATCTGGTTTACACATTATGGCACCGTGACAGGAAATCTTACGGTAAGGTGGTCCGTCTCTAAAAAAAATAAAAAAAATGCGATATAAAAGAGGATATACATAGAATATAACGAATAGTTTCATTAAACATAAATTGTGAGAAATCAGATAGAAATTTGTTGATGCTGTTGTTTTTGTTACACACTTGTAAAGCCACATCCATTGTATTGTTGTTCCGCAAATAATAGAATAGAATTTGATCGAAATGTGAGGAGGTGCCATAGAATGAACAACAATGAACTTTACGTCAGTCTTGACATCGGTACGTCCAATACAAAAGTGATCGTCGGAGAAATGACAGATGATTCCCTTAACATTATCGGAGTGGGAAATGTACCGTCTGAAGGGTTGAAAAAAGGCTCAATCGTTGATATAGATGAAACCGTTCATTCTATAAGAAAAGCGTTTGACCAAGCTGAAAGAATGGTAGGTTTTCCGCTGAAAAAAGCCATTGTCGGCGTTAATGGAAATTATATTCATATTCAAGATACGAACGGCGTTGTCGCTGTTTCCAGTGAAAACAAAGAAATTCACGTTGAAGACGTCCGCAGGGTAATGGAAGCGGCACAGGTCGTGTCGGTTCCGCACGAGCAGCTGATCGTTGACGTCATTCCGAAACAGTTTATCGTTGACGGAAGAGACGAAATTACCGATCCGAAAAAAATGCTCGGTGTGCGCCTGGAAGTAGAAGGCACGCTGATTACCGGCTCCAAAACGATCTTACATAATTTACTTCGCTGTGTGGAGAGAGCGGGCGTTGAAATTACTGATATCTGCCTGCAGCCGCTTGCGGCCGGTTCGGCGGCTTTGTCAAAAGACGAAAAAAACCTCGGAGTCGCCATGATTGATATCGGCGGCGGCTCGACGACGGTGGCGGTATTTGAACAGGGGCACCTGAAGGAGACAGCCGTCATTCCGCTCGGAGGCGAAAACATCACGAAAGATGTATCGATCGGATTGCGCACTTCCACCGAAGAGGCTGAAAGAGTAAAAAAACAATTCGGACATGCATTCTACGATGAGGCTTCAGAAGATGAAGTATTTGAAGTCACCGTCATAGGAACGAATCAAAAGCAATCTTTTACACAGCAGGAAATTGCCAATATTATTGAAGCAAGAGTGGAAGAGATTCTTGAGATTGCCGCAGCCGAAATTGAGCATATGGGAATTACAGATCTGCCCGGCGGCTTTGTGCTGACCGGCGGACAGGCCGCAATGCCCGGAGTGCTTTCATTGGCACAGGAAGTGCTGAGGCACAATGTAAGGGTCGCAAGCCCGAATTATATCGGTGTAAGAGACCCTCAGTATATGACGGGTGTCGGCTTGATACAATTTGCCTGCCGAAATGCCAGAATTCAGGGAAGAAAAATAGGCTTTCATATGCCGGAAGAAGCCGTGCAGGAAATCGCGGTCTCTCACGAAGAAGAACATCATCAGCGGCCTGAGGCGCAGCAGCGTCCAAAAGCAAAACAAAAAACACAAGCCGAACACAACAAACCGAGCAAAATGAAAAAACTATTAAGCATGTTTTGGGAATAGATTGATAGTCATTCGGCAGATTAGGAGGATTTAGCATGTTGGATTTCGAAACAAACATAGACGGCTTAGCATCAATTAAAGTAATCGGAGTAGGAGGCGGCGGTAATAACGCGGTCAACCGAATGATTGAAAATGAAGTGCAGGGTGTAGAGTACATTGCGGTAAACACGGACGCGCAAGCTCTTAACCTATCAAAAGCGGAAGTGAAAATGCAGATCGGGGAAAAGCTGACCCGCGGTCTCGGAGCGGGAGCGAATCCGGAAGTCGGCAAAAAAGCCGCAGAAGAAAGTAAGGAACAAATCGAAGAAGCGCTAAAAGGCGCTGACATGGTGTTCGTTACAGCCGGAATGGGAGGCGGTACCGGAACGGGAGCCGCACCGGTTATCGCGCAAATCGCAAAGGACTTAGGCGCTTTGACTGTCGGTGTCGTAACAAGACCGTTTACATTTGAAGGAAGAAAACGTCAGCTGCAGGCTGCAGGCGGTATCACGGCAATGAAAGAAGCCGTTGACACACTGATCGTTATTCCGAATGACCGCATTCTTGAAATTGTCGATAAAAACACACCGATGCTTGAAGCATTCCGTGAAGCTGATAACGTGCTTCGCCAAGGGGTGCAAGGTATCTCTGACCTCATCGCGACGCCTGGTTTAATCAACTTGGACTTTGCCGATGTCAAAACCATCATGTCCAACAAAGGTTCAGCATTGATGGGTATCGGGATCGCTACGGGCGAAAGCCGTGCTGCTGAAGCCGCCAAAAAGGCGATCTCCAGTCCGTTACTGGAAGCGGCAATCGACGGAGCGCAAGGTGTTTTGATGAACATTACGGGAGGTACAAACCTGAGCCTCTACGAAGTGCAGGAAGCAGCCGACATCGTCGCTTCTGCATCTGACCCTGATGTCAATATGATTTTCGGTTCAGTTATCAATGAAAATCTGAAAGATGAAATCGTCGTCACCGTTATTGCGACCGGTTTTATCGAACAGGAAAAAGATGACTCAAAACCGCAGCGTCCGAATTTAAACCAAGGATTGAAGTCTCAAAGCCAAAACGCTGCGAAACGTGAGCCGAAACGAGAAGAAACACAGCATCAAAACACGGTGAACCGCCATACATCACAGCCGGCGGATGATGCTCTCGACATTCCTACATTTTTAAGAAACCGCAACAAACGCGGCTGATGTAAAAAAGGACAAGACCACATGGTTTTGTCCTTTTTCTTTTTTGTGCACAGTCTTCCTTCCTATCCCCCATGATCTATACAGTGAAAAAAGAAACTTTAGACCTATGACGAATTGATTGTTTTTTAGTTTCATACGGCTTTCTACAGAATGTGACAATATCTGAATGGAAGATTGTCTACATTTAACGTACAGCATCGAAATGACAAACGATTCCAATTAAGAAGGAGGGATACACATTTTATAGGTCGTTACCAAATAAGGGGGGGATACGATTGAAGAAAAAAACGAGAAACAGATGGACAGGCTCCGTTTTAAGCGCGATTGTCGTCAGTTCACTGTTGTTTCCGGGTGGAGCCGGAGCGAACAGCACACCGGGGGCAGTTTCTTTCACCAAAGATCTTTCTTCCTCTAAGAGCATTCAGCATAAGATTTCCGATTCAGTCAAGAAGCGTTTTGAAAAAAATGATAAAGTCACGTTTCTTATCAAATTTAAAGAGAAAGCCAATACGAAAAAAGCGGTCAAACAAGCAGAAAAAAATGCCGAGTCTCAATCGCTTTCCGCAGCAAAAACCGAATATCAAAAGCGGTCAGCCGTCGTTTCTTCTTTAAAACTGGCGGCTCATGATGCGCAGCAGAATCTGAAAACATACTTGGAAAAACAAAAAAAGAAAGGAAAGGCTGATCACATCCATTCCTATTATATTGTCAACGGAATGGCAGTTACTGCTTCGAAAGAGGTAATGGAAAAAGTTGCCTCATTTCCTGAAGTAGAAAAAGTTCTTCCGAATGAAAAACGTCAGCTTACTCAACGGCAATCAAAAGCTCCTTTTCAAATGAAGAAAAAACAAAAAGAGGTCAAAGCAAAGGAAGGCATCGAATGGAATATCAGCCAAATTGATGCGCCGCAGGCCTGGGCCTCAGGATACGACGGAACCGGCACGGTTGTCGCCTCCATTGATACGGGAGTTCAGTGGGATCATCCCGCGCTTAAGGAAAAATACCGGGGTTACGATCCTGAAAATCCCGCAGCGCCGAATCATGAAATGAACTGGTATGATGCCGTGTCCCATAAAGACGCTCCCTACGATGACCTTGAACACGGCACTCATGTAACAGGGACCATGACGGGTTCAGAACCTGACGGCTCAAATCAAATCGGTGTGGCTCCGGGGGCGAAATGGATCGCAGTAAAAGCATTTTCAGATGACGGAGGAACCGATGCCGATATTTTGGATGCCGGTGAATGGGTGCTCGCGCCTAAAGATAAAAACGGCACGCCGCATCCCGAGATGGCGCCGGATGTTGTCAATAATTCCTGGGCGGGCGGTTCGGGAATGGACGAGTGGTACCGCGATATGGTGAATGCGTGGAGAGCGGCAGGGATTTTTCCGGAATTCTCTGCGGGAAATGAAGACTTATTTACACCGGGAGGACCAGGTTCAATCGCAAATCCGGCCAATTATCCTGAAGCATTTGCGACAGGTGCGACTGACATCGACAAGAAACTCGCTGATTTCTCACTTCAAGGCCCCTCACCGTATCATGAAACAAAACCGGACATTTCGGCTCCGGGCGTGAATATCCGTTCTTCTATTCCTGGAGGAACATACGAAGGCGGCTGGGACGGAACTTCAATGGCCGGGCCGCATGTGGCGGCGACGGCGGCTTTGTTAAGGCAGGCGAACGCCTCTATTACGGTCGATGAAATGGAAGACGTTTTGACGCGCACCGCCGAAAAGCTGACAGATTCTGTTTTTCCGGAATCACCGAATAACGGTTACGGCCACGGCCTCGTTAACGCTTTTGATGCCGTTTCTGCCGTAACGGACGGAATCGGAAGCGTAGAAGGCAAGGTATCTTCTGCGGGCGAAGATCACAATCCGCCCAGCTTTCATCATGAACCGGTCTCAGAGGCTTACAAAGGGGCAAACCTTCCGTTAACGGTTACAGCAGAAGATGATGTAAGCATAACTGAGGTGATCCTCTCCTATCAGTTTGATGAAGGAGAGTGGAAAACGACAGCCGCCGTTCAAAAAAGCGGTGATGAAAAAAAGGGAACATACCAGGCGGCGATTCCGGACATAACGGGAAGCAAGATAAGTTATAAATGGACCATAAAAGATTTCGGAGGTCATTCTGTAGAATCTGATACGTACCGGGCTGACGTGAAACCGAGCATTACGGCGGGATACAAAGAGGATTTTGAATCACAGCCGGCGGGCTGGTCCAGTTACGGGACACATGATCAATGGGAATGGGGTATCCCGGGTTCAGGGCCCGGCGCCGCATTTTCCGGAGAAAAAGTGTATGCGACGAATCTGTCCGGCCCTTATGCCGATTCGGCCAACATGAATCTCGTGATGCCTCCGATTCAAGTTCCGGAAACAGGGCGGCTGTTTTTACAATTTAAAAGCTGGCACAAGCTCGAAGAATTTTTTGATTACGGGTATGTGTTCGTTCTGCCGGAAGGGAAATCAAATTGGGAGCAGGCGGCCGTTTACAATGGTGATTCCGCAGGATGGAATGATGAAGAGGCAGATTTATCTGCGTATAAAGGCCAAAACATAAAGCTCATGTTTAATATGCAGTCTGACGAAGTACTCAATGAAGACGGATGGTATATCGATGATGTCCGGCTTTCAAGCAGCCCTCTCGGCAAGGCGGCTAAAAAAAGTAAACACAACAGACAAACACCTCCCGGCCACCTGAAGAAAAAAGCCATCAGTCCGAAACAGGCCAAACCGGCAGTGAAATCGCCCGGAAAAAGAGTGAAACGTGAAACAAACCTCCTGCCGCTCAGAGCGCAAATCAGTGTCGCCGAGACGGGGAAATCCGTATATTCCGACCCTGCAAGCGGAAGCTATAGCCTGTCACATAAGGCGGGAAGCTATACGCTGAAAGCCGAGGCTTACGGATTTAAGTCCGCTTCGAAACAAGTTTCTATTCAATCAGACAAAACCGCACAGGCAGACTTTACACTAGAGCAAATGCCGTCCGGCACGCTAAAAGGAACCATCACCAATCAGTCCACAGGCGAACCGGTAAAAGGGGCTGCGCTTTATGTGGCCGAGGATGCCGCAATTGAACCGGCGGTGACAAACGATAAAGGGGAATATTCGCTTAAGGCGTACGAAGGCTCCTACACAATCAAAGTAGCGGCAAAAGGCTTTTACAATAGCGAATTTTCTGTCGACATCAAAGGAGATGCTGAAAAAAACGTCAAGCTTAAGCCGTATGTCGGTTATGAAGGGGAAATCGCCTATGATAACGGGACGGAAGAAGCCGCGCTGTCATATTTTAAAGCCGGCAGCAAATCTGCCGTTAAGATGACCCTCAAAGATGGAAAAGAACACGGTATGCTGACGGGAGGCCTTTTTAAATTTTGGGGCGCCGACTGGCCTGATCCGGGCGGTACCGAATTTCAAGCAGAAGTATATGATGCATCCGGCCCTGCTGGAGCTCCTGGCAGCAAAATTGCCGGCCCGTTCCAAGCTGAAGCGCTTCGAAACGGCGAGTGGACCAATGTGGATCTCAGCTCAAAAGGAATCGCGGTCGGAAAGGATTTTTATCTGGTGTTCCGTCAGACGAAACCCGATCCTTATACACCTGCCCTGTCATCTGATGACGGCAGTCCGTACTCGAACAGAAACTGGCAATACCTCGACGGCCGCTGGTCAAAAGCCGATAAATCAGACGGAAACTTTATGATCAGGGCTTTGGTCGACTACGAAGCTTCTGTGCCTGAGATAACGTCGCCTGAAGACCGGTCATTTACAAACAAGAAGTCAATCACGGTGAAAGGAACGGCTTCACCAAAAACCGCTGTCCGTCTTACCAATAACGGTAAAACCGCCGCAGAAACGAAAGCAGATGCAGACGGCAATTTCCAGGCCGGTGTCACACTCACTAAAGATGCCAATCGGCTGACGGCGGCATCTGTGACAGACAGCGGGTCAACCGATGAGTCACGCCCTGTCACGGTCATACTGGATGAGGATAAGCCTGATGTGACGATTGACAGTCCGTCAAACGGTGATAAAACAAATAAAGAAGCAGTTACTGTAAAAGGAAAAGCTTATGACGCCCATTTAAAATGGGTAAAGGTGAACGGAAAAAAAGCTGAAGTAAATAACGGTTCTTATCAAGCGAGAACCCTTCTGGAAAACGGCAGCAATGAGATCAAGGTCACGGCCTCAGATGAAGCGGGTAACAAAACAACGAAAAAGACGGTAATCGATGTCAATTACAATGCTCCCGTCATTTCCGGATTGGTTCCCGGAGCGGATAAGGAATTAAAAGCCGGAGAATCAGTGAAAATCGCTTTTTCAAGCGGAAAGAAATTAGACGCTTCCTTCGTGATCCGTCTGCCTCTGACAAACGCCCGGGCAGGGAGCCAAAACGCAACAGAGCTTCCGCTGAGAGAAATTTCTCCGGGACGATATGAGGGTTACTGGACGGCGGCTTCTTCCATCAAAGCAAGCGGAGCAAAAATTGACGTTATCGCAAGAGATGACTACGGAAATGAAACGAGACAGACGGCTAAAGGAAAACTTTATATCAATGAGTAAAAACAGAGCGCTGCCAAATCACGGCAGCGCTTTTTTAGTTGAAGGGGACAATAGAAAATCAACCTTTTCGGCCCTCGACAAATAAAACGGTTATCCCTTAAAAATTGTACTTTACCCTCAACATTAATTGACAGACTTTCCCACAGAGCTTGCTTTATACTTATGAAACAAGAGAGAGAAACAGATATGTAAGACAAAAGAGGAAAGGGGTCAGATGTGAAAATCTATTTGGATGTCATTTGGCTGTTGAACTTTTGTTTTGATTCTCTTTTGCTTTTATTGACCGCCTTTATTTTAAAACGCCAGGTGAAAAAAAGAAGAGTGGCCGCCGGCGGTTTCATCGGGTCAGCCATTGTGCTTCTGATGTTTACGCCTGTTTCTCCCTTTGTGGAGCATCCGGCGGGAAAAATGGCGTTTTCGGTAGTCATCGTGCTTACGGCTTTTGGCTTTAAACGGTTCCGATACTTTTTTCAAAATTTGTTCGCCTTTTATTTCGCGACTTTTCTCGTCGGCGGGGGAATGATCGGCGTACATTCCCTGCTGCAGACAGAATCAATTGTGCAGCAAGGCGTAATGGTCACAAGCCAGACCGGATTCGGCGACCCGATCAGCTGGATGTTTGTAGTTATCGGATTTCCGGCCATATGGTTTTTTTCGAAAAAGAGAATTGAAGACATTGAGACGAAGTCCATTCAGTACGATGAACTTGTCATGGTGCAGGCGGAATTCAGCGGACAGACAATCCGCGCGAAAGGATTGGTGGATTCCGGGAATCAGCTGTATGATCCGCTGACGAAAACGCCGGTCATGATTCTCCGCATTGACAAATTCGCTCCGATTCTCAGCGAAAAGGAAACGGACCTCATCAAATCCGCCAGTCCGCTTGAAGTGATAGAGCAGCTTGATGATTCGTTCCGTCATGCGGATAAGCTGAGGCTGATTCCATACAGGGGCGTCGGCCAGGACAATCAATTTTTACTCTGTTTAAAGCCGGATTACGTCACGATTTTAACAAAAGACGAGATGATCGCATGTGAAAAATGCCTGATCGGCATCAGCACGAAGCCATTATCCGCTGACGGTGAATTTGACGGAATCGTTCATCCGAAGATGCTGACAGGGAAGGCTGTAAAACATGTTTCCTGACGAAAAGTCTGTTATTCATCATACTCAAAACGCGTGGTATTTAGAAGGGGGAGGAAGATGAAAAAACTTAAGCTGCGTCTGACATATTTGTGGTATAAATGGCTGATGAAACTCGGACTGAAAAGCGATGAAGTGTATTACATAGGAGGAAGCGAGGCGCTGCCGCCGCCTTTGTCTAAAGAAGAGGAGCAGGTGCTCTTATTAAAGCTGCCGAGCGGGGATCAGGCGGCGCGGGCCATCCTGATTGAGAGAAACTTACGTCTTGTCGTTTACATTGCCCGCAAATTCGAAAACACCGGCATCAATATCGAGGACTTAATCAGCATCGGCACCATCGGTTTGATCAAAGCGGTAAACACGTTTAATCCGGAAAAGAAAATCAAACTCGCCACCTACGCATCGCGATGTATTGAAAACGAAATTTTAATGTACTTGCGCCGAAACAATAAAATCCGTTCAGAGGTGTCCTTTGATGAACCGCTGAACATTGATTGGGACGGAAACGAACTGCTGCTTTCGGATGTGCTCGGCACAGATGATGATATTATTACAAAAGACATTGAAGCCAATGTGGATAAAAAACTTTTGAAAAAAGCGCTTGAGCAATTAAACGAAAGAGAAAAGCAGATTATGGAACTGCGTTTCGGGCTTGTCGGAGAAGAAGAAAAAACACAAAAAGATGTAGCCGACATGATGGGGATTTCACAATCTTATATCTCCCGGCTCGAAAAGCGGATTATCAAAAGACTGAGAAAAGAGTTTAACAAAATGGTGTAAAATTTTTTCCATCTGACAGCCCTTACTGCTGCAAGGATTGCCGGCGCCGGATGTTTATTTCTGTAAAATGGCGGTGCATATTTTTCCCACCCGAGGAGATACTTAACGTTGTACAGCAGCTCCTAGTGGGAGGGAAAAACGTGTCAAGAAATAAAGTCGAAATTTGCGGGGTGGATACCTCCAAATTACCGGTGCTCAAGAATGAAGAGATGAGAAAGCTGTTTAGGCAATTGCAGGATGAGGGCGATGATTCAGCGAGGGAAAAGCTTGTAAACGGCAATCTGCGCCTTGTCTTAAGCGTCATTCAGAGGTTTAACAACAGAGGAGAGTATGTTGATGACTTATTTCAGGTCGGCTGCATCGGACTAATGAAATCCATTGATAATTTTGACCTAAGCCATAATGTTAAGTTTTCAACATACGCTGTACCGATGATCATCGGAGAAATCCGCAGATATTTGCGGGATAACAATCCGATCCGCGTCTCGAGGTCGCTTCGCGATATCGCATATAAAGCGCTTCAAGTAAGAGAGCGGTTAATCAGTGAGACAAGCAGGGAGCCGACAGCAGAGGAAATCGCCAAAGTTCTTGAAGTGCCCCATGAAGAAATTGTGTTTGCCCTTGACGCCATCCAGGATCCGGTTTCACTGTTTGAGCCGATTTATAATGACGGCGGCGATCCGATCTACGTGATGGACCAGATCAGCGATGAGCGCAACAAGGATACACAATGGATTGAGGAGCTCGCTCTGAAAGAAGGCATGAGAAGACTGAACGAACGGGAAAAAATGATTTTGCGAAAGCGCTTTTTCCAAGGGAAAACCCAAATGGAAGTCGCTGAAGAAATCGGGATATCCCAAGCTCAGGTCTCAAGGCTTGAAAAGGCAGCCATTAAACAAATGAATAAGAATATCCATCAATAACGGAAAAAGCCTTTAAACTTTGTTTAAAGGCTTTTTTCATGCGATGGTTTACGTTTGCAAAAAAGTGATGTATTCTAATGTGTAAAAGTTTTTAGAAAATTTAAATAAAGTAAACGGGGGAAACTGCAATGATTTTACAGCTGGACAGTGTGTCATTAAAAAGAAACGGGAAATGGATTTTGAAAGATATCAACTGGCGCGTTGAGAAAAACGAAAATTGGGTGCTGTACGGATTAAACGGAGCCGGAAAAACGGCTTTGCTGAATATGTTATGCTCTTATTACTTCCCCACTTCAGGAGAGATGCAGGTGCTCGGCCATCAATTCGGCAAAACAGAGCTCGGTGACAGGCTCAGAAGGAAAATCGGCCTTGTTTCGGCAGGTCTTCAGCACAAATTATATGCCGCGGACTCCGCTTTTGAAATCGCCCTCAGCGGCGCGTACGCCTCAATCGGGCTGTACGAAACTCCGAGTGAGCAGGTAAGGGAAAAAGCGATCGGTCTTCTGAAGGATTTGGGCGCCATCAGTTACGCCGACAGACGGTATGAAACATTATCACAAGGGGAAAGACAAAGAGCGCTGATTGCGCGGGCGCTTATGGCTGATCCGGAACTGCTGATTTTGGACGAACCCGTGACGGGTCTTGATTTTATGGCAAGGGAGCAGCTGCTGGACACGATTACGTCGATCGCCGAAAAAGAAAATGCGCCGTCCATCCTTTATGTCACCCATCACGCTGAAGAAATTCTGCCGGTATTTGATCAGGCGCTGCTTTTAAAACAAGGCGAGGTGTTCGCCTCCGGGAAAATCAGGGACATGCTTTCTGACGAGCGGCTTACAGCGTTTTTCGATACGCCTGTCAATGTCTTATGGAACAATGGCCGCCCGTTTTTAACACGTGCAAAAGAGGCATCATCCGTCAAATAACATCAATTCACCCTGGGGGTGCTGCCATGCGGCTGAGAGAGACGTTGTCTCAACCCTTAACGGACCTGATCCGGATCATGCCGGCGGAGGGAAGCGGTGAAAAAAGCGGAGGAAGATCCGTTTTTTACCCGTTTCATTTTAATGAAACGGGTTTTTTGATACAGCCAAAGGGGAGATTTCCAATGCATCAGATTGATATGCTGTTACACCAGGCGGAGAAACGGAGGCACGACTTCATACATATTGCTGAAAGGTTGATCGCCTTTCCCACTCCGGCCCCGCCAGCAAGAAATACGGCAGAAGCCCAAAAGTGGGTGGCCGGCTTTTTAAAAGAAACGGGCTGCTCGGTCGATATGTGGGATGTGTATCCGGAAGATCCGAATGTAGTCGGTGTTTTAAAAGGGACAGATTCAAGCAGGCATCAAAGCCTGATTTTAAACGGACACATTGATGTGGCAGAAGCCGGGGGCGAAGACTGGAACTCTGACCCGTTTCAGCCGCTCGTAAAAGACGGCATGCTGATCGGAAGGGGCGCCGCTGATATGAAAGGGGGTTTGGCGTGTGTTCTTTTCTCTCTGAAGCTGATCCATGATGCCGGCATTAAGCTTCCGGGCGACCTCATTGTACAGTCTGTAATCGGAGAAGAAGTCGGCGAGGCGGGGACGCTGGAATGCTGCAAACGCGGCTATCACGCCGATTTTGCGGTTGTCGCGGATACGAGCAGCCTGCATATTCAAGGGCAGGGCGGTGTCATCACCGGCTGGATAGAATTGAAAAGCAAACAAACATTTCATGACGGCATGAGGCGCAATATGATTCATGCGGGCGGAGGCACATTCGGAGCGAGCGCCATCGAAAAAATGGCGAAAATCATCACTGCCTTGGGAGAGCTGGAGCGCCACTGGGCGGTAACGAAAAGCTATCCCGGCATTGCGCCCGGCACCAATACGATCAACCCCGCCGTCATTGAAGGCGGAAGACACGCAGCGTTTGTCGCCGATGAATGCCGGTTATGGATCACCGTCCACTTTTATCCGAACGAAACGCACGAACAAGCAGCCGCAGAAATCGAAGACTATATTAATCGTGTCGCTGACAGTGATCTGTGGCTCAAAGAAAACAGGCCGGTGTTCAAATGGGGCGGATCTTCGATGATTGAAGACAGAGGAGAGGTGTTCCCGGCGCTGGAAATCGATCCGGATCATCCGGCAGTTTCTGTCTTGGCTGCATCACACTCTGCCGTCAAAAAACAGGAGCCCGTCATTGATGTTTCCCAAACCGTAACAGACGGAGGATGGCTTTATCAGGCCGGGATTCCGAGCGTCATATACGGCCCCGGCGATTTAAAAAACGCCCACTCCGTAAACGAGGAAGTGTCCGTTGATGAGCTTATGGACTATACGAAAATCATGCTGAGATTTATTCTCGGCTGGTGCAGCCGCAAAAAAGATTGCCCGATGTGACAAGGTTCAGCCCGGCCGTTCATATAATAGGAAAAAGAACGGGCAAAGGGCGTGATACGGATGATCAGCATATCTGAATTTCAAATAAAAGATGTGGTAAACGTATCGAACGGAAAAAAACTCGGAAGCATCGGGGATATTGATATTAACGTGACAACGGGAAAAATTCAGGCGATTATTTTAGGCGGCAGCGGAAAAGTTCTCGGTTTTTTCGGAAAAGAAGAGGAAATGATCATTCCTTGGCGAAATATAGTTAAAATTGGGGAAGATGTCATCTTAGTGCGTGTAAATGAACCAAAGGGGGGAGCGTAATCCTCCCTTTACTTGTAAAAAGCCGGAAATCTCAATGTTTCCGGCACATTTATTTATCTCATTTTTCAATCAGCCGCTAAACGTATGCTTAAAATTGTGTTAAAATGAGTGGGAAATTACGCTTTTTTAATGTTTGTCGAAAGGTTGGATCTCCATGAATACATATCACCCGTTTAGTCTTACCACCCCCTCGGCACTCATGATAGAAGACTGGAACTGTGTGAATCAGCTTAACACAAAGGTCATCGCCGGATTCACAACGAAAAACGGCGGTGTCAGCAATCCTCCGTATGAGTCATTAAATACCGGATTGCACGTCCGGGACGAAGCTCATGATGTTGTGACAAACCGTGAAGTCATAGCGTCCTTATGCGGTACTGATCTGGATTCCTGGGTGTTCGCCGACCAGACACATGAAAACCGCGTCCGGCGCGTGACAGCCGGGGATAAAGGAAAAGGAGCGAGAGACTATTCTTCCGCATTCCGCGGGACGGACGGGCTCTACACGAAAGATGCGAATCTTTTTTTGGCCCTTTGTTTTGCGGACTGTGTGCCCTTGTATTTTTATGACCCGGTGAAATCCATTATCGGCGCTGCCCATGCCGGATGGAAGGGGACGGTCAAACAAATCGGACGCATCATGACGGAACGCTGGGTAAACGAAGAAGGCTCCCGTTTAACAGATATTCAGGCTGTCATCGGTCCGTCCATCAGCGCGGGAAGCTATACAGTCGACGACCGCGTCATCAATGAAGTGCGGGCGCTGCCCTTTACGGCTGAATCCGCCATATGCGAAACGGAAAAAGGCCAGTATCAGCTTGATTTAAAAGAGGTCAACCGTCTTCTTCTGATACATTGCGGCATTCCGGAAGAAAACATTTCAGTCAGCGGTCTATGCACCGAACGAGAGCATGAACTATTCTTTTCACACCGCCGCGACAAAGGGAAAACGGGACGCATGATGTCCTTTATCGGAATGAAGGAGGCATAAGATCTTGCGTGTTGCTGATCAATTACGACATATAAACGAAAGAATAAACGAAGCATGTAACAGATCGGGCCGAAGCCCCGAAGATGTTACCGTCATCGCGGTTACAAAATACGTATCAGCTGAAAGGGCTCAAGAGGCCGTTGATGCCGGTATTACAAGTCTGGGAGAAAACCGGGATGCCGAGCTTATCCATAAGCAGGAAGTCATCAAAGGAAGCCCGGAGTGGCACTTTATCGGCAGTCTTCAGTCCAGAAAGGTGAAGGCCGTCATTGACCGTGTATCTTATATTCATTCCTTAGACAGACTGTCATTGGCAAAAGAGATTGAAAAACGGGCGCAGCATGCGGTTCGCTGTTTTGTGCAGGTGAATACTTCGCTTGAGCCGTCTAAGCACGGTTTGAAAGCAGAGGAGGTCATCCCCTTTATCAGAGAGCTTTCTGAGTTTAGAAACATTTCTGTAGAGGGCCTGATGACGATGGCTCCCCTGACAGACGATACAGAAACGATCAGAGCCTGCTTCCGGCAATTGCGTGATCTGAGGGATCAGGTGCAAAAACTGAATCAGACAAACGCACCGTGCCGGGAACTGTCAATGGGCATGTCAAATGATTATGAAATCGCTGTTGAAGAGGGCGCCACTTTTATCAGAATCGGCTCTTCATTAGTCGGAAATGAACCGGGGGGTGTAAACAAATGAGCATGAAAAATAAACTGAAAAACTTTTTCTCAATGGATGAGGAGGAGTATGAGTACGAATACATTGAAACAGAGCAGGATCATCCGGAAGAGCATGAACAGCAGAAAGATAAACAGCCTGCTTACGCTCAGAAGCCACAGGGCAAGCAGAACGTAGTAAGCTTGCAAAGTGTTCAGAAATCCTCTAAAGTGGTGTTGAGTGAACCGCGTGTATATGCGGAAGCGCAGGAAATCGCCGATCATTTAAAGAACAGGCGGGCGGTTGTCGTCAATCTGCAGCGCATCCAGCATGATCAGGCGAAAAGAATCGTCGACTTTTTAAGCGGTACCGTCTACGCCATCGGCGGCGACATTCAGAGAATCGGTTCAGATATTTTTCTGTGCACGCCTGATAATGTCGACGTTTCCGGCACGATTTCGGAGCTTATAAATGAAGACGAACATCAGAGGTGGTAAAGCAGGATGATTCTTTATCAAATTTTTTCCGTTCTGAGTTATTTAATTTACATCTACTCGTTTGCCCTGATCATCTATATCTTTATGTCATGGGTGCCGAGTACGAGAGAAACGGCGGTCGGACGGTTTCTCGCAGCGATTTGCGAACCGTATTTAGAGCCGTTCAGAAGGATCATTCCGCCCATTGCCATGCTGGATATATCCCCGATTGTAGCGATTATCGTGCTTCGGTTTGCCACGACGGGGCTTTGGGGCCTATACCGCATGATCGCAATGTATACTTGAATGCGACAGTTTGATACGGGCTTGGCACCAGCCAAGCCTCTTTACATAGAAAGGAAAGAACATGAGCGATATTTACCAGCACTTCAGACAAGACGAGCGGCCTTTTATTGATCAGGTGCTTGAATGGAAACAGATTGTCCTGGACCAGTATCGGATGAAGCTGACTGATTTCTTAGATCCCAGGGAACAGGTGATTGTAAAAGCCGTTATCGGCGACGCCTGCGGTCTTGCGTTTTTCGGAGGATATGACAGAGCTGAGCGCAAACGCGCGATTTTATACCCTGAATATATGGAACCTGAACAGGATGATTTTGAGCTTCGGGCTTTTGACGTTCAATACGCTGAAAAATTCGTCAGCATTGACCACCGCTCTCTTCTCGGATCATTAATGGGGATCGGCTTAAAGCGGCAGAAATACGGCGATCTGATTTTCTCAGAGGCAGCCGTGCAGCTCATCGTCTCCGCTGAAATCGCCGATTTTGTCAGCACTCAGCTGACCAAGGCGGGCAAAGCGCCGGTAAAGCTTGAGAGAATCGAGCTTTCCGCTCTTCACATTCCCGCTTCAGATGTCGAAATAAGGGATGACACGGTTTCTTCATTGCGTCTCGACGCCGTCTGCGCCTCAATGAGCAGGCAATCCCGGCAGAAAGCGCAGGCGCTTGTGAAAAACGGGCTCGTTAAGGTGAATTGGAAAGCTATTGAAGATCCGTCTTATCAGGTTGCTGAAGGGGACATGCTCTCGATTCGCGGCTTCGGACGATGCAGTTTGGCAAAAGTTGACGGAAAAACGAAAAAAGACAAATGGAAAGTTACATTTGAACGGCAAAAATGAGTCGTTTTTTCAGTTTTTTTCTCCATCTGTGCCGTATTTGTTTTATAATGTGAACTAGATAACCGTACTGAAATGTAAAAATGGAGGTGGCAATATGCCATTAACGCCGAATGATATCCATAACAAAACGTTTACAAAAGGTTTTCGCGGATATGATGAAGATGAAGTAAATGAATTTTTAATGCAGGTCAGAAAAGATTACGAAATCGCACTCCGTAAAAAAACGGAGCTTGAGGCGAAAGTGAACGAGCTGGACGAAAAAATCGGCCACTTTGCCAATATCGAAGAAACGCTGAATAAATCAATTCTCGTAGCCCAGGAAGCCGCAGAAGACGTAAAGCGCAACTCGCAGAAAGAAGCGAAGCTGATCGTCCGTGAAGCAGAAAAAAATGCCGATCGCATCATCAATGAGTCGCTTTCCAAATCAAGAAAAATCGCAATGGAAATCGAAGAGCTGAAAAAACAGTCTAAAGTCTTCAGAACACGTTTCCAAATGCTGATTGAAGCGCAGCTCGACCTGCTGAAGAACGATGATTGGGATCATCTGCTGGAATACGAAGTCGACGCGGTATTTGAGGAAAAAGAATAATTTTCTGATTTTCTTGACATTCTTCGGCCCGTTCGAATATAATACGTTCATAAATTCAGATGAAAAGACGATTGAAAGGGACCGGCATGACTCAAAACAGGCTATAAAGCGAACCGGGGAAGGTGAAAGCCCGGGATGGCCGGAATCATGCAGATCAGCCCTTTAGTTTCCTTTCTGAACCGAGAGTAGGAAAGGACGTTCCATCACGTTACGATGTTCGAGAGGAAAAGACGGATGATCCGTTTTTTCTAAAAGGGTGGTACCGCGAGATAAGCTTTCTCGTCCCTTATGGGATGAGAGGGCTTTTTTTATTTTCTGAAAAATGTTGTGGAGGAATGAAAATGGATTACAAAGATACGCTGTTAATGCCGAAAACAGATTTTCCGATGCGGGGAAATCTGCCGAATCGTGAGCCGGACATGCAAAAAGACTGGGAGGAGCAGGATATTTACCGTCTTGTTCAAGAACGGACGAAAGACCGCCCGAAATTCGTGCTGCATGACGGACCTCCTTATGCAAACGGAGACATCCACATGGGCCATGCCCTGAACAAAATCCTGAAAGACTTCATCGTCCGCTATAAATCAATGAGCGGCTACAACGCACCGTACGTGCCGGGCTGGGATACGCACGGACTGCCGATTGAAACGGCGCTGACGAAAAACAAAAAAGTAAACCGGAAAGAAATGTCAGTCGCTGATTTCCGCAAGCTTTGCGAAGATTATGCATGGCAGCAGATCGAAAGACAGCGCGAACAATTCAAGCGTCTCGGCGTCAGAGGCGATTGGGAAAACCCGTATGTTACGCTTCAGCCTGAATTTGAAGCGCAGCAGATCCGCGTTTTCGGCGAGATGGCGAAAAGAGGCTATATTTATAAAGGTCTGAAGCCGGTCAACTGGTCGCCTTCAAGTGAATCTGCCTTAGCAGAAGCGGAAATTGAATATCAGGACAAACGTTCCGCGTCTATTTATGTTGCGTTTAAGGTGAAAGACGGTAAAGGCGTTCTGGAAAACGGAGAAAGCTTCATCATCTGGACGACGACGCCGTGGACGATGCCTGCCAACCTTGGAATTTCCGTTCATCCTGATCTTGAATACAATGTCATCAAGGTTGGAGACAAGCGTTATGTAGTGGCGGCTGAACTGATCGAAAACGTAGCGGAGGCATGCGGCTTTGAAAATCCTGAAGTTGTCGCATCATATAAAGGCAGAGAATTAGAATACATCACTGCAGAACATCCGCTGTACGGCAGAGATTCACTCGTCATGCTCGGTGACCACGTCACAACCGATGCCGGAACAGGCTGTGTTCATACTGCCCCGGGCCACGGGGAAGATGACTTTATCGTCGGCCAAAAGTACGGCTTAGAAGTACTGTGCCCCGTTGATGAAAAAGGAAACATGACCGACGAAGCGCCGGGCTTTGAAGGAATGTTTTACGATAAAGCCAATAAACCGATCACGGAGAAGCTTGAAGAAAACGGCGCGCTCTTGAAACTCGAGTTTATTACACACTCCTATCCGCATGACTGGAGAACGAAAAAACCGACCATCTTCAGAGCGACAGCGCAATGGTTTGCGTCAATTAAAGATTTCAGATCCGATCTGCTTGATGCCATCAAACAAACGAAGTGGGTGCCGGAGTGGGGCGAACAGCGCCTTTACAACATGGTGCGCGACCGAGGTGACTGGTGTATCTCAAGGCAGCGCGTGTGGGGGGTTCCGATCCCGGTATTTTATGCAGAAAACGGTGAGCCGATCATCACTGACGAAACGATTGAATACGTGTCTGAGCTGTTCAAACAGCACGGCTCAAACGTCTGGTTTGAAAGAGAGGCAAAAGACCTCCTGCCGGAAGGATTTACACATCCGGGAAGCCCGAACGGAATCTTCACGAAAGAGCAAGACATTATGGATGTATGGTTTGATTCGGGTTCTTCCCATCAGGCCGTTCTTGAAGAACGAGATGATCTTGTCCGTCCGGCTGATTTATACCTTGAAGGCTCTGACCAATACCGCGGCTGGTTTAACTCATCTCTTTCCACTGCTGTTGCAGTCACCGGCAAAGCGCCGTATAAAGGCGTATTAAGCCACGGATTTACACTTGATGCAAACGGCCGTAAAATGAGTAAATCACTCGGCAATACGATTGACCCGACAAAAATCGCAAAACAGCTTGGAGCTGAAATTCTGCGTTTATGGGTATCTTCCGTAAACTATCAGGCCGATCACCCGGTTTCTGAAGATATTCTGAAGCAGGTCGCGGAAGTATACCGGAAAGTCCGCAACACGTTCCGCTTCCTTCACGGCAACCTGTTCGATTTCGATCCAAGCGTCAATGCCGTGGATGTAAAAGATCTCCGCGAAGTGGATCAATATATGCTGATCAAGCTGAATAAGCTGATCGATAAGGTGAAAAAAGCGTACGATGAATACGAATTTGCGGTTGTTTATCACAGCATTCACAATTTCTGTACGATCGAGCTCAGCTCATTCTATCTTGATTTTGCAAAAGATGTTGTGTACATCGAGCATGCGGATCATCCGGACCGCCGCAGCATGCAGACCGTCTTTTATGAAACGCTGCTGGCGTTAGTGAAACTGACGGCGCCGATTCTCCCGCACACGGCGGATGAAATGTGGTCTCACTTATCATTTGTTGAAGAAGCGAGCGTGCAGCTGACAGATATGCCGGAAACCATTGCTGTTCCGGACAGTCAAGCGACAGAAGAAAAATTCGACCGCTTCATGGAGCTTCGAAACGACGTGCTGAAAGCTTTGGAAACAGCCCGTAACGAAAAAATTATCGGAAGATCATTGGAAGCGAGCCTGACTTTGTATCCGAACAAAGAAAACCGCGACCTCTTGTCATCCATTAAAGAAAACATCGCGCAGCTGTTTATCGTCTCAGAACTGACAGTAAAAGACGAAAGTGAAGCGCCGGAAAACGCGCAAAGCTTCACAACAGGAAAAATGACCGTAGAAAAAGCGGAAGGCCAGATGTGTGAGCGTTCCCGCGTAATTTCTAAAGATGTCGGAGCCAATCCGAAATATCCGACATTATCACTGCGCAATGCGGAAATCGTTGAAAAATATTATCAAAAATAATAAATGAGAAAGCGCCCGGTGTCAGCCGGGCGCTTTTTTACATGCCAGCAATGTCATCGATTAGAACGGCAGGAAAATTCTTATGGGCTTCAAATGGCGCTCTGAGGGCAACAATAAAGCTATAACATCAAGAGCAGGAGTTGTGATGAATGAATGATCAACTGACCGCAATCCACACGGAGCTTCTCATGATGAAAGAAGAACTTCAATCAAGATTATTCGAATATTCTTGCTTTCAAATGTCAGCATCTGTTGAACCTTCAATGAACGACCAAGAAGCAACTCTGATCTATCATATAAAAGAAGAACTTCAGGATGTTCTTCTTGCCCTGTCTAAGTTTGAAAACAATACGTACGGTTATTGTGAAAAAACAGGCGCCCCCATTCCGATTGAAAAACTTGCGGTGCTGCCGACGGCCAGAACCGCTGATGATTTTTATTATCCCGCTCAATTTGAAAAGAAAACCCTTCCATATTGGGAACCCGGAGATTATGCATATGATCAGGCGCTGTATGAGTGACAGCGTCTGTTTGTATACGCTTATGATCTGCCTTTACTCTGGCATCTTTTACTGATAAAATTCATAAAGGATAAAAGTAACTGTATACTGGAGGAACGTGTGTGCTTTATTATCTTATCGCTCTTTTTATTATTATTGCCGACCAATTGACCAAATGGCTTGTCGTCAGCCATATGGAATTGGGACAAAGCATACCTGTCATCGACCAGGTGCTTTATATCACATCTCATCGCAACACGGGAGCGGCGTGGGGGATTTTAGCCGGCCAAATGTGGTTTTTCTACGTCATTACCATCGCCGTGATTATCGGAATCGTTTATTACATACAGCGTTATGCAAAAGGGCAGATGTTACTCGGAATTTCTCTCGGCTTAATGCTGGGAGGTGCGGCCGGAAACTTTATTGACCGGGCGGCGCGCCAGGAAGTGGTGGATTTTATTCATGTCATCATCGTGGATTATCACTATCCGATTTTTAATATCGCGGACTCCTCACTGTGCGTCGGTGTAATACTTTTATTTATTCATATGCTGTTTGACAGCGGGAAAAAGAAGGAGCAATAACATGAATCAATTTGAGATAACCGTTCAGCCTGAACAAAAGAGCGAACGGATTGATAAATTTTTGGCTTCAACGGGAGAAAACTGGTCACGCACTCAAGTGCAGCAATGGGTAAAAGAGGGACTGGTATCCGTTAACGGCAAATCCGTAAAAGCGAATTATAAAATGCAGCCCGGCGATCAGGTAAACGTCACCATTCCTGAACCGGAAGAATTGGACGTGCTTGCAGAGCCGATGGATTTGGACATTTACTATGAAGACCAGGATGTCTTGGTTGTGAACAAACCGCGGGGCATGGTCGTACACCCGGCGCCCGGCCATGTGACAGGGACGCTCGTAAACGGACTGATGGCTCACTGCAATGATCTTTCAGGCATTAACGGCGTCATGCGCCCGGGAATCGTCCACCGGATTGATAAGGATACTTCCGGCCTGTTAATGGTCGCCAAAAACGATATGGCGCATGAGTCACTCGTTAACCAGCTCGTCAATAAAACCGTGACCAGAAAGTACACAGCGGTTGTTCACGGAGTGATTTCACACGATGACGGAACGATTGACGCTCCGATCGGAAGGGATAAAAAAGACCGTCAAAGCATGACCGTAACAAGAGAAGGCAGCAAAAACGCCGTCACGCATTTCCACGTGCTTGAGCGTTTTCAAGATTTCACGCTCGTAGAGTGCCGTCTTGAGACTGGGAGAACGCATCAGATCCGCGTCCATATGAAATATATCGGATTTCCTTTGGCGGGCGATCCGAAGTACGGGCCGAGAAAAACGGTTGATTTCAACGGCCAGGCGCTGCATGCCGGAATATTAGGCTTTGATCATCCGCGGACGGGCGAATACATGGAGTTTGAAGCGCCCCTTCCTGAAGATATGAAAAAACTCATTGAACTTTTGAGAAATAGTCATTGACAGCGAGTTTCTTTTCTGAAATAATAAAAACAAGCTGAATAGATTCTTTAACACAGTCCAGAGAGGCTGAGAAGGATAACGGATAGGACAGAAGAGATACGTGTGTGTCTTCGTCCTGGAAAGGAACCCCTCTATGCTCTGGCAGGAGGGGTTTTTTCTTCTTATATACGAATGGAGAGGTGTCACGAGTGAATCAAAAAGCTGTTATTCTCGACGAACAGGCCATCAGACGGGCGCTGACAAGGATAGCCCATGAAATGATTGAACGGAATAAAGGAATGAATGACTGCATTCTTGTAGGGATTAAAACAAGAGGCATTTATTTAGCAAAGCGGCTGGCCGAACGGATTGAGCAGATTGAAGGGAATCCGGTCACCGTGGGAGAAATCGATATTACCCTTTACCGTGACGATCTGACGAAAAAAACGAGCAATGAAGAACCGCTTGTAAAAGGTGCGGACATTCCGGCCGATATTACAGATCAAAAGGTCATTGTGGTTGATGATGTGCTTTATACCGGCCGGACGGTGAGAGCGGCGATGGATGCACTCGTTGATGTCGGGCGGCCGTCATCGATACAGCTTGCCGTGCTTGTCGACAGAGGGCACCGGGAGCTGCCGATCAGAGCGGACTATATCGGGAAAAACATTCCGACCTCAAAAGCTGAAAAAGTGATGGTTCAGCTGAGCGAAGTTGATCAGACTGATATGGTCGCCATTTACGAAAATGAATAATCACCCTTTTTAAATGCATTCCAGAGAGTTTGCGAAGAGGATTTTAAAACACAAAGCCGGGCGGATCGACGCGGCCGGGTTTTGTATGCCTCTTTGCAATAAAAGCAAAGAGGTTTTTTTATACCATTTGAAAGTCAACCGGGAGGAAACACGCCATGAGTAAGAAAAAAGTAAACCTGGGAGTCAGGGACGTCCCCAATCCATTGTCTTGGCTGTCATTCAGCCTGCAGCATTTATTCGCCATGTTCGGCTCAACCATTCTCGTGCCGAAACTGGTCGGGATGAGCCCGGCAGTCGCGCTTGTCACAAGCGGAATCGGAACACTCGCTTACCTCTTGGTGACAAAAGGCCGGATTCCCGCTTATCTCGGCTCATCATTCGCTTTTATCTCACCGATTATCTTGGTGAAAGCGACGGGGGGACCGGGGGCTGCCATGGTCGGCGCTTTCCTGGCGGGAATTGTGTACGGGCTGATCGCGCTCCTTATCAGGCAGCTTGGAACGGGGTGGCTGATGAAGCTGCTGCCGCCGGTGGTCGTAGGGCCGGTCATCATCGTCATCGGACTCGGACTGGCAAGCACAGCCGTCAATATGGCAATGTATGCCGATCCGAATGCGAAAGAACTCGTCTACAGTCTGAGGCATTTCAGTGTAGCCGGTGTCACCTTGGCAATCACCATTATCTGCGCCATCTTTTTACGGGGATTTTTAAGCCTGATCCCGGTATTGATCGGCATTATAGGCGGCTATCTGTTTGCGCTGACACAGGGAATCGTCAATTTCCAGCCGGTCATTGATGCAAAATGGTTCGCCGTTCCTGAATTTATCATACCTTTCAAAGACTATACGCCGTCAGTGACATTGGGCATTGCGGCTGCGATGGTGCCGGTCGCTTTCGTGACGATGTCAGAGCATATCGGCCATCAAATGGTGCTGAGTAAAGTTGTCGGACAGGATTTCATTAAAAAGCCGGGGCTGCACCGCTCCATAATGGGGGACAGTGTTGCGACGATCATCGCTTCGTTAATCGGCGGCCCGCCGACGACAACGTACGGCGAAAACATCGGTGTACTGGCAATTACAAGGGTTTTCAGCGTCTTTGTCATCGGCGGCGCGGGTGTGATTGCGCTGTGCTTCGGATTTATCGGCAAAGTTTCAGCGCTGATCAGCTCTGTTCCGTCCGCAGTTATGGGCGGCGTTTCCTTCCTGCTCTTCGGAATCATCGCCTCCAGCGGCTTGAGAATGCTGATTGACAACAACATTGATTATGAAAACAAGAGAAATTTAATTATCACATCCGTCATCCTCGTGATCGGCGTCGGCGGTGCTTTCATTCAAGTATCAAAAGGCGGGTTTCAAATATCCGGCATGGCGCTTGCGGCAATCGTGGGAGTCATCCTGAACCTTATCCTGCCGCACACAAATGATGAAGACGCGGACGCAGCAGAACAACAAAATCATATGTAAACCTTTTAAAGAAAGTCCAGAGAGGCTTGGAAGGGTTATAACGGGAAGAAGCTGTACGCTGCTTCTCTCTTTAACCGCACCCCGAGTCTGTAGGCCGGGGTGTTTTTTTACGGCCTTCAATCGGAAACGGAGGAGAAAAAAACATGAATCATTTAACGGCGATGTCTGAACTGAGCACGGCTGAAATTACAGAATTGCTGCGTGAGGCAAAAGCGATAAAAGAGGGAACAGAGTGCCCCGATCTCTCGGGAAAATTCGTTGCGAATCTGTTTTTTGAACCAAGCACGAGAACGCGGTTCAGCTTTGAAGTGGCGGAAAAAAAGCTCGGTATGAACGTGCTCAATTTAGACGGCACGAGTACAAGCGTTCAAAAAGGCGAGTCTTTATACGACACGATCAAAACACTGGAAGCAATCGGAGCGGACGCCTGCGTCATCAGGCACAGCACGGATGAATATTACAAGGATCTGACTGGCAAAGTAAATATTCCGATCTTAAATGCGGGCGACGGCTGCGGCCAGCATCCGACCCAATCATTGCTCGATCTAATGACGATTCAAGAGGAATTTGAGAATTTTCAGGGTCTGACCGTTTCCATTCATGGCGATATCAAACACAGCAGGGTGGCAAGGTCAAATGCCGAGGTGCTGACAAGGCTCGGCGCACGCGTGCTGTTTTCTGGTCCGCCGCAATGGCAGGATGAGAACAACTCCTTCGGCACCTGTGTTCAGACGGATGAAGCCATACAAGCTTCAGATGTCGTCATGCTGCTCCGCATTCAAAATGAAAGACATCAGACAGAAGCGGACCAAAAAGGCTACCTGGAAGCATACGGGCTGACCGCAAAGCGTGCGGAAAGCATGAAGCGGCATGCCATCATCATGCATCCCGCACCGGTAAACAGAGGGGTCGAAATTGACACAATATTAGTGGAATCTGGAAAATCACGAATATTTAAACAAATGGAAAATGGTGTGTATATCAGAATGGCAGTCTTAAAAAGAGCACTGCAAACCAATGCGAAAAGGGGAGAAGCGGCTTATGTCTTATCTCATTAAAAACGGCTGGATGTTAAATGAACAGGGAGAAAAAGTGGCGCAGGATATCCGGGTAACAGGAGAAATCATTGCGGAAACCGGCATACTGACGGCAAAAGACGGGGAAACCGTGATCGACGCTTCCGGTCTGTTCGTCTCACCGGGGCTCGTAGACCTTCATGTACACTTCAGAGAACCGGGCGGTGAGAAAAAAGAAACGATTGAAACGGGCTCTAAAGCTGCGGCGCGGGGCGGTTTTACCACTGTCGCCGCCATGCCGAATACAAGGCCCGTGCCGGATACGAAGGAGCAGATGGAATGGCTGCAAAACCGGATCAAAGAAACCTCATCTGTCCGGGTTCTTCCTTACGCTTCGATCACGATCAGACAAACCGGCGAACAAATGACAGATTTTGAGGTGCTTCATGAAGCCGGCGCATTTGCTTTCACCGATGACGGCGTCGGCGTTCAGACTGCCGGAATGATGTATGAAGCAATGAAACGGGCGGCTTCAATGAATAAAGCGATTGTCGCTCATTGTGAGGATAACTCACTGATTTACGGCGGAAGCGTACATGAAGGTGCTTTTTCAAAAGCGAACGGCCTGAATGGCATACCTTCCATTTGTGAAGCGGTACATATCGCTCGTGACGTGCTGCTGGCGGAAGCGGCGGGCTGCCATTACCATGTGTGTCATATCAGCACGAAAGAATCCGTCAGAGCCGTAAGAGACGCAAAAAAAGCGGGAATTCGCGTGACAGCCGAAGTGTCGCCGCACCATCTGCTGCTTTGTGACGAAGATATCCCAGGGCTTGATACCAATTTTAAAATGAATCCGCCGCTTCGCAGCAAAGAGGACAGAGCGGCACTGATTGAAGGGCTATTGGAAGGCACGATTGATTTCATCGCCACTGACCATGCGCCGCATACCGAAGAAGAGAAAAACACGGACATGAAGCTTGCGCCTTTCGGTATCGTCGGTTTAGAAACAGCCTTCCCGCTTCTGTACACACACTTTGTGAAAAGCGGATCGTGGACGCTGAAGCAGCTGGTTGACTTCATGACGAAAAAACCTTGCGAGGCGTTCGGTCTTCCGTACGGAACGCTTGCACCGGGCGCGCCGGCTGACATTACCCTGATCGACCTGGAAAAAGAAGCGGCAATTGACAAAGATACATTTTTATCTAAAGGAAAAAATACGCCATTCAACAAGATGAAGTGCTTCGGCTGGCCTGTCGCAACGATGGCTGGCGGGAAGCTTGCATACGAAGAAGGGAGACTCGTCAAATGAAAAGAAGACTAGTGCTGGAAAATGGAGCGGTATTTGAGGGGGAAGCATTCGGGAGCCTTGAGCATACCGCCGGTGAAGTCGTATTCAATACGGGAATGACCGGTTATCAGGAAATTTTATCAGACCCTTCCTACTGCGGGCAGATCGTGACGCTGACGTATCCTCTGATCGGCAACTACGGGATTAACAGAGATGACTTTGAATCCATTACTCCTTTTGTAAAAGGGCTGATCGTAAAAGAATTGTGCGAGCTGCCATCCAACTGGAGATCGGCTTACACGCTTGATGAGTATTTGAAGATGAAAAATATCCCCGGCTTACAAGGGATTGACACGAGAAAGCTTACAAGAATGATCCGCACGGCAGGTGCATTAAAAGGAACGTTTGCATCATGTGAGGAGAATGTCGAAGCGGTTCTTGCACTTCTGAAAGAAACGGAACTTCCGAGAAATCAAGTCGCTCAAGTATCAGCGAAAACGGCATATCCGAGTCCGGGCCGCGGAAAACGCATCGTACTCGTTGATTTCGGCATGAAGCATGGCATCTTAAGAGAATTAAACAAACGAAAATGTGATGTCATCGTTGTGCCGTACAATGTAACGGCGGAAGAAGTGCTCCAGCTGAAGCCTGACGGCATTATGCTTTCTAACGGACCCGGAGATCCGAAAGATGTGCCGGAAGCCATTGAGATGATAAAAGGCATACTCGGGAAGGTGCCGTTATTCGGAATCTGCCTCGGCCACCAATTATTTGCACTGGCATCAGGAGCGGATACGGAAAAAATGAAATTCGGACACAGGGGCTCCAACCATCCGGTTAAAGAGCTTGCGACCGGGAAAGTCGCTTTAACCGCCCAAAACCACGGATATACAGTCTCTTCTATAGACGAAACAGAGCTTGAAGTGACACATATTGCGATCAATGATCAAACGATCGAAGGACTCAAACATAAAACATTGCCGGCATTTACCGTTCAGTACCACCCTGAAGCTTCACCGGGGCCGGAAGATGCCAATCATTTATTTGACAGATTCATCGACTTGATCGAAACAACTGAGAAAGAAGGGGAAGCGGCATGCCAAAACGCGTAGACATTAAAAAGATATTAGTGATCGGATCAGGCCCGATTATTATCGGACAGGCGGCGGAATTTGATTATGCGGGCACACAAGCGTGTCTGGCTTTAAAAGAAGAAGGTTATGAAGTCATTCTCGTCAATTCAAATCCGGCAACGATTATGACGGATACGGAAATGGCCGACCGGGTATATATCGAACCGCTGACGCCGGAATTTCTCACGCGTATTATCAGAAAAGAACGGCCGGACGCCATCCTGCCGACTTTGGGAGGACAGACAGGGCTGAATCTTGCGGTCGAGCTGTCTGATCTCGGAGTTCTTGCAGAATGCGGAGTGGAAGTGCTCGGCACAAAGCTGTCAGCCATCCAGCAGGCGGAAGATCGCGACTTGTTCCGTACGCTGATGAATGAGCTGAATGAACCGGTGCCCGAAAGTGAGATTATCCGCACTTTGCAGGAAGCCGAGGAATTTGTCAGCCGGATCGGGTTTCCGGTTATCGTCCGCCCCGCTTACACATTAGGCGGAACGGGCGGCGGCATCTGCTCAAATGAAGCGGAATTGAAGGAGATCGTCGAAAACGGATTAAAACTAAGCCCCGTTCATCAATGCCTTTTGGAAAAAAGCATCGCCGGTTACAAAGAGATCGAATATGAAGTCATGAGAGACAGCAGAGATCATGCGATCGTCGTCTGTAACATGGAAAATATCGATCCGGTCGGCATCCATACGGGCGACAGCATCGTCGTTGCTCCGAGTCAGACGTTGAGCGACAGGGAATATCAGCTTTTGCGCAATGTTTCATTAAAGCTGATCCGCGCACTCGGCATAGAAGGCGGCTGTAATGTTCAGCTCGCGCTGGATCCCGACAGCTTCCAATACTACATTATCGAAGTGAATCCGCGGGTGAGCCGCTCATCTGCCCTCGCTTCAAAAGCAACGGGTTACCCGATCGCAAAACTTGCGGCGAAAATCGCAGTCGGGCTTTCTCTTGATGAAATGATGAACCCCGTAACGGGAAAAACATATGCGGCTTTTGAGCCCGCGCTTGACTATGTCGTTTCTAAGATCCCGCGCTGGCCGTTTGATAAATTTGAATCGGCAAACCGCAGACTCGGAACACAAATGAAAGCGACCGGAGAGGTCATGGCCATCGGACGCACCCTTGAAGAATCACTGTTAAAGGCAGTCCGCTCACTGGAAGCCGATGTCTATCATCTCGAACTGAAGGATGCGGAAGAGATTTCTGACGGGCTTTTGGAAAAACGGATCAGAAAGGCCGGAGACGAACGGCTGTTTTACCTCGCTGAAGCTTTCAGAAGAGGCTACACGGTAGAGCAGCTTCATGAGTTTTCCGCAATTGACGTTTTCTTTTTGCACAAGCTCTATAAGCTGGTCGCCTTTGAAACAAAGCTGAAAGCGGAAAAAGGCAGCCTCGCCGTCCTTCAGACAGCGAAGGAACTCGGCTTTTCCGACAAATATATCAGCCGGGAATGGAACATGCCGGAACAAGAGCTGTATCAAATGCGAAAAGAAGCAGCCATCAAGCCTGTATATAAAATGGTGGACACATGCGCGGCGGAATTCGAATCAGAAACTCCGTACTTCTACAGCACATATGAGGAAGAAAATGAGTCTGAGGTTACACCAAGAAAAAGTGTCGTCGTCCTAGGCTCAGGTCCGATCCGCATCGGACAGGGCGTCGAATTTGACTATGCGACCGTTCATTCTGTCTGGGCGATCAAGCAGGCAGGCTATGAAGCGATTATTATCAACAACAACCCTGAGACGGTGTCCACTGATTTCAGCATATCAGACAAGCTGTATTTTGAACCGCTGACGGTTGAAGATGTCATGCACATCATCGATTTGGAACAGCCGGAAGGAGTTGTCGTCCAATTCGGCGGCCAGACGGCGATCAACCTTGCGGAAGAATTAAGCGCCCGCGGCGTCAAAATCCTCGGCACATCACTTGAGGATTTAGACCGTGCGGAAGACAGGGATAAGTTTGAGCAGGCGCTTGAGGCGCTGAATGTGCCGCAGCCGCTCGGAAAAACCGCTGTATCGGTGAGCGAAGCGGTCAAAATTGCCGCATCCATCGGCTATCCGGTTCTTGTCCGCCCTTCATACGTGCTCGGCGGCCGGGCGATGGAAATCGTCTATCATGAAGAAGAGCTGCTTCACTATATGAAAAACGCGGTCAAAATCAACCCGCAGCATCCGGTGTTAATCGACCGTTATCTGACGGGAAAAGAAATCGAAGTCGATGCCGTATCTGACGGCGAAACAGTCGTCATCCCGGGAATTATGGAGCATATCGAGCGGGCCGGCGTCCATTCAGGAGATTCAATTGCCGTCTATCCGCCTCAGTCTTTAAGCGAAGACATTAAGAAAAAAATCGAACAATACACTGTAGCTTTGGCAAAAGGACTCAACATCATCGGCTTGCTGAACATCCAGTTCGTACTGTCGCAAGGTGAAGTGTACGTGCTCGAAGTAAATCCGCGGTCAAGCAGAACCGTGCCGTTCTTAAGCAAAATCACAAAGATTCCGATGGCGAATCTGGCGACAAAGGTCATTCTCGGCCAAAAGCTTGCTGATTTCGGCTACAAAGAAGGGCTGCAGCCTGAACAGCAGGGGGTATTCGTGAAAGCGCCTGTCTTCTCATTCGCGAAGCTGAGAAGAGTGGATATTACATTAGGGCCTGAAATGAAATCGACGGGAGAGGTCATGGGCAAAGATTCAACCCTGGAAAAAGCGCTCTACAAAGCGCTGATTGCCTCTGGCATTCAAATCCCGAATTACGGCTCAGTGCTATTGACCGTTGCCGATAAAGATAAAGAAGAAGGACTTATGATCGCGAAGCGGTTCCACGCAATCGGCTATAACATCTTGGCGACGGAAGGAACGGCGGCTTATTTGAAAGACGCCCGGATTCCGGCTCAGGTCGTCGGGAAAATCGGCGAAGAAGGAAAAAATCTCATCGACGTCATCAGAAACGGTGAAGCGCAATTTGTCATCAATACGCTGACAAAAGGCAAACAGCCGGCCAGAGACGGCTTCAGAATCCGCCGCGAATCCGTTGAGAACGGAGTCGCCTGCCTGACATCTTTAGATACGGCCGAAGCCATTTTGCGGGTATTGGAAAGCATGACTTTCTGTGCGGATCATATGCCTGCATCTGAAACCAATCAAAAGGCGGCTGTCACGATATGAAAAAAGCGCATTTGACTGTTCAATCCAATTCGGAAATTGCCGACCAGATCTATAAGATGGTGCTGAAAGGAGAACTTGTCCGGCACTTTACCGAGCCGGGACAATTTCTTCATTTAAAGGTGAGTGACGCGGTCACGCCGCTTTTAAGAAGGCCGCTCAGCATTGCGGACGTCGATTTCGCCGTGAATGAAGTATCCGTTATCTACAGAACTGACGGTGAGGGAACGCGTCTTTTGTCCGAGAAAAAAGAGGGCAGCATGATTGACGTTCTCGGCCCTCTCGGCAACGGATTCCCCGTCCGGCGGATTGAACCCGGCAAAACCGCGCTGTTAGTCGGAGGCGGAGTCGGGGTTCCGCCTTTGCAGGAACTGTCAAAGCGCCTGACGGAAAAAGGCGTAAACGTCATTCACGTGCTTGGGTTTCAATCAGCAAAGGATGTTTTTTATGAACAGGAATGTCTCGCGTACGGAGACACCTATGTGGCAACGGCTGACGGGACATATGGAGAAAAAGGATTTGTCACTGACATCATCCGCGAAAAGCAGCTCGAATTCGATGTCCTGCTCAGCTGCGGTCCGACACCGATGCTGAAAGCACTGAAGCAGCAGTACGGCCATAAAGAGGTTTATCTCTCGATGGAGGAGCGGATGGGCTGCGGCATAGGGGCCTGCTTCGCCTGCGTGTGCCGTACGGGCGAAAGCGATACATCATATGTGAAAGTCTGCCTTGACGGGCCGGTATTTAAAGCTGAGGAGGTGGCGCTGTAATGTTAGAGGTGAATTTGCCGGGTCTCCGATTGAAAAACCCGATCATCCCCGCTTCCGGATGTTTCGGTTTCGGAAAGGAATATGCCGGATTTTATGATTTATCATGCCTCGGAGGCATCATGATTAAAGCCACTACGAACGAAGCGCGTTTCGGAAATCCGACACCGAGAGTGGCGGAGACAAGCGCGGGAATGCTGAATGCCATCGGCCTGCAAAATCCCGGACTTGAGCATGTACTCAAACATGAGCTGCCTTGGCTTGAACAGTTTGACACGCCGATTATCGCAAACGTCGCCGGTTCTCAGGTGGAAGACTATAAAGAAGTGGCCGAGCACATCAGCAAAGCGCCGAATGTGCATGCGCTTGAACTTAACATTTCGTGTCCGAATGTCAAAACGGGCGGGATTGCTTTTGGCACTGATCCCGCCATGGCGGCCGATCTGACAAAAGCGGTGAAAGAAGTTTCCGCAGTGCCTGTATATGTGAAGCTTTCGCCTAATGTCGCCAACATAACCGAAATTGCCAAGGCGATTGAAGCAGCCGGTGCTGACGGCCTGACGATGATTAATACACTCGTCGGGATGAGGCTCGATCTTAAGACAGGACGGCCGATTTTAGCAAATAAAACGGGCGGACTGTCAGGCCCGGCAATCAAACCGGTCGCCATCCGGATGGTATACGAAGTCAGCCAGGCCGTTCAAATTCCGATTATCGGGATGGGCGGCGTCCAGACCGCGGAGGATGCACTGGAATTTCTTCTTGCCGGGGCGAGTGCTGTTGCAGTCGGCACGGCAAACTTCGTCAATCCGTTTGTCTGCCCGGAAATCATAGAACAGCTCCCTCGTGTGCTGCGCCAATACGGCTTTCAATCTGTAAGTGAATGCATCGGAAGGAGCTGGAAGCATGAAAAACAACCTGCCCATCATCGCGCTTGATTTTGCATCAGGGGAAGAGACTTTAGCGTTTTTAGATTTGTTTGAAAAGGAAAGGCTGTTTGTCAAAACGGGGATGGAACTTTTTTATCAGGAAGGCCCGGCCATCATTCACCAATTAAAAGAACGGAATTGTGACATATTTTTAGATTTGAAGCTTCACGATATTCCGACTACAGTCAATAAAGCGATGAAACGGCTTGCCGGCCTCGGCGTTGATCTCGTCAATGTCCATGCAGCGGGAGGCGCACGGATGATGCGCGCGGCTCTAGAAGGGCTTGAAGAGGGCACGCCGAGAGGCAAAAAACGCCCGTCTTTAATTGCAGTCACCCAGCTGACCAGCACTTCAGAGCAGATGGCGAAGGAAGAGCTTCTGCTGCAAAAGCCGCTTTTAGAAACGGTTGTTCATTACGGAAAAATGGCGGAAGAGTGCGGGCTGGACGGAGTGGTATGTTCGGTTCATGAAACAAAAGCCATTTATGAAGCGGTCCGGCCGTCATTTCTGACAGTCACGCCCGGCATCCGCACCGCTAGTGACGCATCTGACGATCAAGTCCGGACGGCGACTCCGTCATTTGCGAAAGAAAACGGCTCGTCAGCCATTGTCGTGGGCCGCTCAATTACAAAAGCGGAAAATCCCGTTAAAGCATATGAAGCAATTAAACTGGAATGGGAGGGTGTTCGCCGATGAAACAAGCTATCGCAAAACATCTATTACACATTGAAGCTGTCTTTTTACGTCCGAATGAGCCATTTACTTGGGCGAGCGGCATTTTATCACCGATCTATTGTGACAACCGTCTGACATTGTCGTATCCGGAAGTGAGAAATGACGTGGCGGACGGGCTCAGCAAACTGCTGAAAGAGCATTTCCCCGAAGCGGAGATGATCGCCGGAACTGCAACGGCAGGCATTCCGCACGCTGCGCTTCTCGCAGACCGTACTGGCGCGCCGATGTGCTACGTCAGAAGCAAGCCGAAAGCGCACGGCAAAGGAAATCAAATAGAAGGCGCCGTTAAAAAAGGGCAAAAAACAGTCGTGATTGAAGACTTGATTTCTACCGGAGGCAGCGTGCTCGAAGCTGCGGCGGCCCTTCAAAAAGAGGGTGCGGAAGTCCTCGGCGTCATCTCCATTTTTACATACGGACTGCCGAAAGCAAGAGAAGCCTTTAAAAAAGCGGGTCTGCCGTATTACTCATTAACGGATTATGACACGCTGATTGAAGTGGCGCTAGAAAACGGAACGATTCATTCAGATGACGTTGAGAAACTGAAATCATGGAAACAGAATCCCGAGTCAAAAGATTGGTTTAAAAAATAATAATAATAAAAACAGGCCTCAGGGCCTGTTTTTATTATTCCTATCAAAAAACTCGGGTTGACTTCTGTTAGAATTGTGCTAAAATTTAGTACAAATCTAAAAAGCTTATCAAGAGCGGCTGAGGGACTGGACCGATGACGCCCGGCAACCTGCATGTATTGCAAGGTGCCGCATCCAGAAAAATGCACAGCATTTTGAAGATAAGGGCTATATCGGGTCACTGTCTTTCATTCCGCTGGATTGAAAGTTTTTTTATGAAAAAAAGATTGAGGGATAAGACAACCGGCAGAAAACAACAGCTGTTTGATTGTCTCCGGGAGGAGGAAAGAAAAAATGCTAACGTATGACACATGGGAAGAACCGGCGATTACATTTCCGGAAGACGATTCCTATAAAGGCGCGCTATCCGTTTTAAAATGGGCGTACGGCCACTACGGAGACCAGCTTGTTTACGCGTGCAGCTTCGGGATTGAGGGCATCGTCCTGATCGATTTGATTTCTAAAGTGAAAAAAGACGCGGAAATCGTGTTTCTCGATACGGGCCTTCACTTTAAAGAAACCTATGAAACGATCGAAAAAGTGAAAGAACGTTATCCGGGACTTAACATCATCCTGAAACAGCCCGGCCTTACGCTTGAGGAACAGGCCGAGGCTCACGGGGATAAACTATGGGAAAGAGAACCGAACCAGTGCTGCTTCATCAGAAAAATTCTGCCGTTAAGAGAAGCGCTCGCCGGGCGTCCGGCATGGCTGTCAGGCCTTCGCCGCGATCAAGGGCCGAGCCGGGCGAATACGAATTTCCTGAATAAAGACGACAAGTTTCAATCAATTAAAGTCTGCCCGCTGATCCATTGGACATGGAAAGACATCTGGAGATATACATCCAAGCATGAGCTGGATTACAATATCCTTCATGATCAGGGCTATCCGAGCATCGGCTGTGAACCGTGCACTTCACCTGCGTTTACCGCAGAAGATTTGCGCAGCGGCAGATGGAACGGCATGGCGAAAACAGAATGCGGACTGCATGAATAAAGGAGCTGCAAGATGGAATTAGCCGCTATTTTATTCAGCCTGTTTTTTGCCATGAATATCGGAGCCAGCGGAGCCGCAGCTTCAATGGGAGTCGCTTACGGGTCAGGCGCCGTTAAAAAGAAAACGTATGCGCTGATCATCTGCGCAGCCGGCGTCCTGTCAGGGGCGGTTATCGGCGGCGGAGAAGTCGTTAAGACGATCAGCGGCGGAATCATTCCCGAACAGACAATTACGCTCACCATCGTCTGCATTATTATCGGGGCGGCGGCGCTATCGTTATTCACGGCGAATGTGCTCGGCATTCCGCTGTCGACGAGTGAGGTCACTGTCGGAGCGATTGTCGGTGTCGGCGTCGCATACAAAGTGTTGTTTTTACAGCATCTTCTGGTGATCGTGATCTTTTGGGTGCTTGTTCCGTTTGTCGCATTCTGTTTCACGTTTCTCGTATCGAAGGTATTCAGTTATCTGAATATTCGGGTCGTTTCGAATCGGAAACAGAAGATTTTGGGGATTGTGCTGCTTGTTGCGGGGTTTTGGGAAGCTTTTTCAGCCGGAATGAACAACGTCGCAAATGCGGTAGGCCCGTTGGTTGCGGCCGGCGTGCTCAGCGTGTCCAAAGGGACGCTGTACGGAGGCGTATTTGTCGCTCTCGGCGCTCTGCTATTAGGACGCAAAGTGCTTGAAACCAACGGAAAAAAGATTACGAGATTTTCAGCCGGCGAAGGCATCCTGCTTTCCGGAACCGGCGCGGGGCTTGTCATTATCAGTTCCGTCTTCGGTCTGCCTGTCCCTTTGGCGCAGGTGACATCATCATCAATTATCGGTATCGGAATGGCCAAAAACGGGCCGAACGTTTTTCATAAAGAAGTCGTAAAAACGATGCTCAAAGTATGGGTCGTTTCCCCGTTCTTGTCACTGTCGATTTCGTATCTGCTTGTCTCACTGCTGTTAAAAGGAGATTACTATTCCATCTTTATGATGGCCAGCGTGCTTTTGGCATTTGGCGGAGCCGCCAGTCTGATGAAAGCCATCCGAAAAGAGAAACGCTCTGTCCATGAACAAGGCGGGGGCATCTAACTATTAATCTGAGTTTATTTATCTGTTAACTGGGAGGAATAATGAATTATGAGTTTAGCACCGCACGGAGGCACATTAATTAATCGGGTGAATGAGCAGTATGATCTTACATCCGTTCAAAAAGAAATTGAGCTTGATTTGATTTCGTTCGCTGATTTAGAACTGATCGGAATCGGGGGCTACAGCCCGATTGAAGGATTTTTCACAGAAAAAGATTACGTGTCAGTCGTAGAAAATATGCGATTGGCATCCGGTGCCGTCTGGTCTTTGCCGATCACGCTTCCGGTCGATTCGGAAAAAGCGGCTGAGCTTGCCGTCGGAGACACCGTGAAACTGACTTACGGCGGAGAAACATACGGCGTCGTGGACATCGAAGATATTTATACGCCGGATAAACAAAAAGAAGCCGTTCACATATATAAAACCGATGATGCCGCGCATCCGGGCGTGAAAAAATTATTTTCACGCGGCGATACGTATGTCGGCGGGCCGATCACATTAATTAAAAAAGCGTCAAAGCAGTTTCCGGAGTTTACGTTTGAACCTGCTGAAACGAGACGAAGCTTCGAAGAAAAAGGCTGGAAAACCATCGTCGGTTTCCAAACGAGAAATCCGGTTCACCGCGCTCACGAATATATCCAGAAAACCGCTCTTGAGACGGTTGACGGCTTGTTTTTGAACCCGCTCGTCGGTGAAACAAAATCAGATGACATTCCGGCGGATGTCAGAATGGAAAGCTACCAGGTGCTGCTCGATCATTATTATCCGAAAGACCGCGTTTTCCTCGGCGTATTTTTGGCGGCCATGCGGTATGCGGGACCGAGAGAAGCCATTTTCCACGCGCTTGTCCGCAAAAACTACGGCTGTACGCATTTTATCGTCGGCCGCGATCACGCCGGCGTCGGTGATTACTACGGCACATATGAAGCGCAAGAGCTGTTTGATCAATTTACAGCGGAGGAGCTCGGGATTACACCGATGAAATTCGAGCACAGCTTCTTCTGCCAAAAATGCGGCAACATGGGAACGGCCAAAACATGTCCGCATGACAGAGAAGACCACGTCATTCTGTCAGGAACAAAGGTCAGAGAAATGCTGAGAAGCGGCGTCATGCCGCCGGCGGAATTCAGCCGTCCCGAAGTTGTCGAGGTGTTAATTAAAGGGATGAAAACGAAAGAAGAAGCAGGCGTTTCTTAAGGAGGAAAAAAGAGTGACAAATCGTGATATCGTATGGCATGAAGCTTCAATAACGAAAGAAGAATACCAGCAGAAAAATAAGCATAAAAGCTCTATCCTCTGGCTGACGGGTTTGAGCGGCTCAGGGAAATCCACGATTGCAAACGCAGCAGCGCGCGAACTGTTTGAACAAGGCTATCAGGTCATTGTGCTTGATGGCGATAACATCCGCCACGGTTTAAACAAGGACTTAGGCTTTTCTGATGATGACCGCAAGGAAAATATACGCCGAATCGGGGAAGTGGCAAAGCTTTTCGTTCAGCAGGGCACCATTGTCATTACAGCCTTTATTTCTCCGTTCCGTGAGGACAGAGATCAGGTGAGAGAGCTCGTGGCAGAAGGCGAATTTAATGAAATTTACGTGAAATGCGACCTCGATATATGTGAAAAGCGCGATCCGAAAGGTTTATATAAAAAAGCAAGAAACGGTGAAATCCCGTTCTTTACGGGGATCGACTCACCGTATGAAGAGCCGAAAGCGCCTGAGCTGGTACTTGATTCAGGCAAATATGAACGTGAGGAATGCACCGGCAGACTGATTGATTTTGTGAAAAACAGCTTAGCATAATAAGTCCAAAAAGGCCGCGCAATCAGCCGGATATCCCCGCGAATGGCGGGATATGGTAAAATAGCTGAAGTGCGGCCTCGCGGCTGTTCTGAGAAGATGTCAAAACGGATCGGGGAGACATGCTATGGGGAAAGTATTTATCGTTGGAGCCGGTCCGGGAGATCCGGACTTATTAACGGTGAAGGCAATGAAAGCCATACAGAAAGCGGACGTTATTTTATATGACAGATTGGTAAACAAAGAGATTTTACAGTATGCAAGAGAAGGAGCGGACCTGATTTACTGCGGCAAGCTCCCGGATTTTCACATAATGAAGCAGGATACGATCAACCGTTTCCTCGTGAAGTATGCGAAAAAGGGAAAAACCGTTGTAAGGCTCAAGGGGGGCGACCCGTTTGTTTTCGGCCGCGGGGGCGAAGAAGCGGAGGCTCTCGCGCAAAACGCCATTCCGTTTGAGATCGTTCCCGGCATTACATCAGGAATTGCGGCAGCTGCTTACGCCGGCATACCAGTGACGCACAGGGAGGCGAGCTCCAATGTCGCTTTCGTTACAGGACATTATAAACAAGAAGACGACTTTGAAGAAAAATGGAAAGCGCTGGCGACGGGCATTGATACGCTGGTGATTTATATGGGAATTAAAAATATCCGGCAGATTGAAAGAATGCTGCTGGAAAACGGCAGAGACGGCGGCACCCCGGCAGCCTTTATTCACTGGGGGACGACGGACAGGCAAAAAACAGTCGTCTGCACCGTCAGCACACTTTCAGACACAGTGATAAAAGAAGAGATCAAAAACCCGAGCTTAATTGTCATCGGTGATGTCGTCAATTATCACTGTAAGCTGGACTGGTTTGAATCTGAACTGAAAAATCTGGATCTGAGCGAGGCGTTGTAAATGAAGCAGGCGATTTTATACATCGGGCACGGAAGCCGGCTGAAAGAAGCGCAGACAGAGTCGGCGGCATTTTTAAAAGGGTGCAGGCCGCACGCAGACGCTCCCATTCAGGAAATCTGTTTTTTAGAACTGCAGGAACCGTCTATTGAAGCGGGATTTGAAGCATGTGTCAAACAAGGCGCCACTCATATTGCCGCAGTGCCTTTGCTCTTGTTGACCGCTGCCCACGCAAAACATGATATCCCGGCTGAAATCGCCCGCGCAGCGGCCCGGAATCCCGATATAAAAGTGACATACGGCGTTCCGATCGGAGTGGATGATGAAGTCGTAAAAGCGGTCCATCATCGCATTGAGGATACCGGAGTGCCGATTGAGCAGGCGAAAGTGGTGCTGATCGGAAGAGGAAGCAGAGATCCGGCGGTTAAACATGCCGTCAGTGAGATTGCCGGAAAACTTGAGGCGATCACATCTGTTAAAGAAGTCATTCCTTGTTTTTTAACAGCCTGTGATCCGCACTATAAAGAAGTGTTTACCAGCCTTAGAGTCGATGACGGAGCACCCGTTTTTATCGTCCCGTATCTTTTGTTTACCGGGCTTTTGATGACTGAGATTGAACGGGAAGTCCAAAAGCTTCAAGCGGTCAATCGGAATGTGCATCTCGCTTCATACTTAGGTTTTCACCCGCATATTAAGCAGGCGTTTTTGAACCGTGTGACAGAAGCTGTTCGAAACCCCGGCGGGCGGTTTGATTTTAAGGGGGGACAGTATGCTGCCTCTTCACATTAATCTCAGCGGAAAAAGAATCATCATTGCTGGCGGGGGCAATGTTGCATTAAGAAGGCTGAAAACGGTGCTTCCGGAAGGCGCTGATATTACCGTGATCAGTCCTGAGGCCCTGCCTGAAATTAAAAAGCTGGCGGATGAAGGACGCATCCGCTGGATTCCCCGGAGAATTGAAATGAAAGATCTCAAGCCCGCTTTTTTCATTATTGCCGCGACAAATGACCGAGGCGTGAATCAGGAGATAGCCGCAAACGCTTCTGAAACGCAGCTGGTCAACTGTGTAAGCAAGGCTGAACAAGGCAGCGTATATATGCCGAAGATCATCCGCAAAGGGCGCATTCAAGTATCAGTATCAACAAGCGGGGCAAGCCCCGCACATACGAAAAGACTGGCTGAAAACATTGAGCCTTTGATGACTGATGATTTGGCTGAAGAAGTGGATCGATTGTTTGAGAAAAGAAGAAGACCATAAAAATACCTTGTCTGTCATCAGACAGGGTATTTTTTATGCTGTCCAGACTGTCCGCTGTGTAAAAAATAGGAATAAAGGGGGGTTGTTATTATTTTACTGATATGTAAAATATAATTTGTATAAGAAAATGAGAGGGAGAGGAAACATGATTCAAAAACGAAAGCGGACAGTTTCGTTCAGACTTGTGCTTATGTGCACGCTGTTATTTGTCAGTTTGCCGATTACAAAAACATCAGCCGTAAATGGCACGCTGATGCAGTATTTTGAATGGTATACGCCGAACGACGGCCAGCATTGGAAACGATTGCAGAATGATGCGGAACATTTATCGGATATCGGAATCACTGCCGTCTGGATTCCTCCCGCATACAAAGGAACGAGCCAATCCGATAACGGATACGGACCTTATGATTTGTATGATTTAGGAGAATTCCAGCAAAAAGGGACGGTCAGAACGAAATACGGCACAAAATCAGAGCTTCAAGATGCGATCGGCTCACTGCATTCCCGGAACGTCCAAGTATACGGAGATGTGGTTTTGAATCATAAGGCTGGTGCTGATGCAACAGAAGATGTAACTGCCGTCGAAGTCAATCCGGCCAATAGAAATCAGGAAACTTCGGGGGAATATCAAATCAAAGCGTGGACGGATTTTCGTTTTCCGGGCCGTGGAAACACGTACAGTGATTTTAAATGGCATTGGTATCATTTCGACGGAGCGGACTGGGATGAATCCCGGAAGATCAGCCGCATCTTTAAGTTTCGTGGGGAAGGAAAAGCGTGGGATTGGGAAGTATCAAGTGAAAACGGCAACTATGACTATTTAATGTATGCTGATGTTGACTACGACCACCCTGATGTCGTGGCAGAGACAAAAAAATGGGGTATCTGGTATGCGAATGAACTGTCATTAGACGGCTTCCGTATTGATGCCGCCAAACATATTAAATTTTCATTTCTGCGTGATTGGGTTCAGGCGGTCAGACAGGCGACGGGAAAAGAAATGTTTACGGTTGCGGAGTATTGGCAGAATAATGCCGGGAAACTCGAAAACTACTTGAATAAAACAAGCTTTAATCAATCCGTGTTTGATGTTCCGCTTCATTTCAATTTACAGGCGGCTTCCTCACAAGGAGGCGGATATGATATGAGGCGTTTGCTGGACGGTACCGTTGTGTCCGAGCATCCGGAAAAGGCGGTTACATTTGTTGAAAATCATGACACACAGCCGGGACAGTCATTGGAATCGACAGTCCAAACTTGGTTTAAACCGCTTGCATACGCCTTTATTTTGACAAGAGAATCCGGTTATCCTCAGGTGTTCTATGGGGATATGTACGGGACAAAAGGGACATCGCCAAAGGAAATTCCCTCACTGAAAGATAAGATAGAGCCGATTTTAAAAGCGCGTAAGGAGTACGCATACGGGCCCCAGCACGATTATATTGACCACCCGGATGTGATCGGATGGACGAGGGAAGGTGACAGCTCCGCCGCCAAATCAGGTTTGGCCGCTTTAATCACGGACGGACCCGGCGGATCAAAGCGGATGTATGCCGGCCTGAAAAATGCCGGCGAGACATGGTATGACATAACGGGCAACCGTTCAGATACTGTAAAAATCGGATCTGACGGCTGGGGAGAGTTTCATGTAAACGGAGGGTCCGTCTCCATTTATGTTCAGAAATAAGGTAATAAAAAAACACCTCCAAGCTGAGTGCGGGTATCAGCTTGGAGGTGCGTTTATTTTTTCAGCCGTATGACAAGGTCGGCATCAGGTGTGACAAATACGGTATGCTGGCTGTCATAGGTGACAAATCCGGGTTTTGCGCCGTTTGGCTTTTTCACATGTCTGATTTTTGTATAATCAACAGGCACGGAGCCGGAATCTTTCGCCTTGGAAAAATAAGCGGCGATCGCAGCTGCTTCCAATATGGATTGTTCATCGGGATCGCTGCTTTTAATCACAACGTGGGATCCCGGTATGTCTTTCGTGTGGAACCATACATCATCCCTTGCGGCGGCTTTTGTCGTTAAATACTCATTTTGTTTATTGTTTTTGCCGACCAGGATCGTCAATCCCTGTGAAGATTCATACTGCTCCAAAACAGGAACGTGCTGTTTCTGTTTTTTCTGTCCTCTCTGCTGTTTCGGACGCAGATATTTGCCTTCAACAAGCTCCTCCCTTATTTCGTGAATATCCTTTGTGGAAGCGGAGGAAAGCTGCTGAATCAGCTGGTCGAAATAAGCGATTTCCTCCTCGGCCAGACGGATCTGTTCTTTTACAACCTCAACGGAATTTTTCGCTTTTTGATACTTTGTAAAATACATCTGCGCGTTTTCTGACGGTGTTTTGTTCGGATTTAAAGGGATGGCCACCGTCGGACTCTCTTCATCATAATAATTGATGACATTCGCTTCTTTGTCACCTTTTTTCAGCATATACAAATTCGCCGTCAGCAGCTCGCCGTATAACTGAAATTCTTTCGCGTTCTCTGAGTAGTCCAGCGTCTTTTCCAGCTTTTTAATCTTATTGGCGTTCTTTTTCCGTTCATTTGCGACAAACCGCTCGAGATCTTGAGCCTGCTGTTTGACGCGGTCGCGCTCCGCTTTGCCGAAATAAAACCGGTCTAACAGCTCACTCAGTGAGTGAAAGGTGCGCTCCTCTCCATTTACATGCGTGAGAGACAGAAGATAAAAGTATTCCTTTCCGGCTGCTGTCGTAATGTTCGGTGTAAACCTGCAATCCTTCACGGCATGGAACATGTCTGTCAGCGTCTTTGGCAGCGTTATTTTGTTCGCGAGGCCCGCTCTGTGAACGGCTTCTTTTGCAAACAGCGGAGAAACCCCGGAGAAATGTCTGACAATCTGCTGGTCAAGCCGTCCTTCCTGAAAACTGAGATAACGCAAAATGTCCTCTTCGTCCGCGGCCAGCGGTGAAATTTTTTCCTGAGCGGGAGGGAGCTTGTAATCATAGCCCGGCAGAACGGTCCGGTAGCTGTTCATCGATGGAGATAAATGCTTCAGCCCGTCGATGATGGCTCCTTCTCCGTCAGTCAGAATAATATTGCTGTGCCGTCCCATAATTTCAACATACAGCGTTCTTACGGTCTCGTCGCCGATTTCATTTCTGCTTTTTATGCGGAATATCATAATCCGGTCTAATCCGGCCTGTTCTATTTTCTCAATAAATCCGCCTTCTATATGCTTTCTGAGCAGCATACAAAACATCGGGGGCTCGCTCGGATTCTCATAGGCCTGATTCGTCATGTGCACCCGTGAATAGCTCGGATGCGCCGATAATAATAATTTATGGTTTTTTCCGTTAGCGCGGATATGGAATATCACATCGTGCTTAAAAGGCTGATGGACTCTCGTAATCCGGCCTCCGGCGATCCGGCTGTTTAATTCATGTGTCATTCCGTATGTAAACATGCCATCAAAAGACATATAAAACACCCTTTCCTTCTTCCTGCATTCGATAATTATAGCATGAAAAGGGACGAGTCAGAATAAGCTTGTTTGTAGAGTGACATCTCTAAAGCGAGCAGGGGGAGTGGACGAGAAGAATGAAGTTTCATGAAATGGGACAAACCGATTTACTGAAAGCAACAAATACGTCCATTAAACAGGGATTGACCGAAAAAGAGGTGAAAAAACGCCTTGAAAAGCACGGACCGAACGAGCTTCAGGAGGGCAAGAGGACACCGGCGATCGTCGTGTTTTTCGCCCAATTTAAGGATTTTATGGTGCTCGTGCTGTTGGTGGCAACCTTAATTTCCGGGTTTTTAGGCGAATATGTAGATGCCATAGCTATTATGGCGATTGTATTTGTCAATGGGGTGCTCGGTTTTTTCCAAGAGAGGCGGGCGGAAAAATCTTTACATGCATTAAAAGAATTGTCAACGCCGTATGTGTCAGCATTACGGGACGGGAGCTGGAAGAAAATTCAGTCCAAGGAGCTCGTTCCCGGCGATATCGTGAAATTTACAAGCGGCGACCGGATTGGCGCGGATGTGAGGATCGTTGAAGCGAAGAGCCTTGAAATTGAAGAATCGGCGCTGACCGGGGAATCAATTCCGGTTGTCAAACAAGCTGATAAGCTGAGAAAACCGGATGTTTCTTTAGGCGATATTAATAATATGGCGTTTATGGGTACGATCGTGACGCGCGGCAGCGGTGTCGGCGTCGTCGTCGGTACAGGAATGAATACGGCAATGGGGAAAATCGCCGATATGCTGGAATCCGCAGGCAACCTTTCAACACCGCTGCAGCGAAGACTTGAAGAGCTCGGCAAAATTTTAATCATCATCGCGCTGCTTTTGACGGTATTGGTCGTTGCGGTCGGCGTCTTACAGGGACATGAGCTTTACAGTATGTTTTTGGCCGGGGTGTCATTGGCGGTCGCTGCGATTCCGGAAGGGCTTCCCGCTATTGTCACGGTGGCTTTATCAATCGGCGTCCAGCGCATGATTAAACAAAAATCAATTGTCAGAAAGCTCCCGGCAGTTGAAACATTGGGCTGCGCCTCTGTCATTTGTTCTGACAAAACCGGCACGCTGACACAAAACAAAATGACCGTCACCCATATGTGGTCAGGCGGAAAAACATTTAAAGTGTCAGGCATCGGCTATGAGCCAGCGGGTGAGTTCACGTGTGATGAGCGGGAAATCAAGCCGAAAGATGAGAAGATTCTTGAACAGATGCTGGTTTTTGGCGCATTATGCAATACGTCAGAAATTGAACTGAAAGACGGTCATTATGTGCTTGACGGCGATCCGACAGAAGGTGCGCTGCTGACGGCTGCGAGAAAAGGCGGCTATTCAAACGACTGGCTCAGTGAACAATACCGGGTGGTTGCCGAGTTTCCGTTTGACTCCGTCCGCAAAATGATGACCGTCATCGTAGAAGATAAAGAAAAAAAGCAGTTCGTCATTACCAAAGGAGCGCCCGATGTGCTGATTGACCGTTCGTCACATATGATGCACGGCGGCAGAAGCGCGCCTTTTTCAGGAGAAATGAAAACAGAAACAGAAACGATCCTGAAAGAGCTGGCATCGCAAGCCCTCCGGACGATCGCGATTGCTTATAAACCGCTTAAGTCCGGCGAAAAGCCGACAATGGAGCAGGCGGAAAAAAATCTGACGATGCTCGGTTTGTCAGGCATGATTGATCCGCCGCGTCCGGAGGTCAGACAGGCCATTAAAGAATGCCGTGAAGCAGGCATTAAAACGGTAATGATTACAGGTGATCACGTCGAAACGGCAAAGGCCATCGCAAAAGATTTGCGTCTTCTTCCGAAAAAGGGACGTGTGATGGACGGCAAGACGCTGAATAAGCTTTCGGAGAAAGAGCTTATCGAGACGGTCGATGATATCTACGTATTCGCCCGTGTGTCACCTGAACATAAATTAAAAATCGTCAAAGCGTTCCAGGAAAACGGACACGTCGTCGCCATGACGGGTGACGGGGTAAATGACGCACCAGCCATAAAGCAGGCTGATATCGGCGTTGCCATGGGCGTGACGGGAACGGATGTGGCGAAGGAAGCCTCCTCTCTCATTCTTGTAGATGATAACTTCGCCACAATTAAATCAGCCATAAAAGAGGGGAGAAATATCTATGAAAATATAAGAAAATTCGTCCGGTATTTGCTCGCCTCCAACGTCGGTGAAATTTTAGTCATGCTGTTTGCGATGCTTCTCGCTCTGCCGCTGCCGCTCGTTCCGATTCAGATCTTGTGGGTGAACTTAGTGACTGACGGGCTGCCGGCGATGGCGCTCGGTATGGATCAGCCGGAAGATGACCTGATGAGGCGGAAGCCGCGGCATCCGAAAGAAGGGGTATTTGCGAGAAAACTGGGCTGGAAAGTCGTCTCAAGAGGGTTTTTGATCGGGGCCGCAACCATTTTAGCGTTTATCATCGTCTATCACCGCAACCCTGAAAATCTGCCGTATGCACAGACCGTCGCATTCGCGACTCTTGTCCTCGCTCAGCTTATACACGTGTTTGACTGCCGGAGCGAAACATCTGTTTTTTCCCGGAATCCGTTTGAAAATATCTATCTGCTCGGCGCCATCGTTTCTTCTATTTTCCTGATGGTCATCGTCATCTATTATCCGCCGCTGCAGCCTATTTTCAAAACAGTGCCGATTACGCCGGGCGATTGGATGCTTATTGTCGGTATGTCGGGCATACCTACTTTTTTGCTGGCGGGTTCACTTTTGACAAGAAAAAAATAATTCCATATGATATAATCTTAGGGGTAATAGCATGTCTATTGCCCTTTTATTTTGATAACGGGAAAGAATTGGGTGTTTCATATGATACGGAGTATGACAGGCTTCGGCAGCGCAAGCAGCACAAAAGGCGATCTCTCGGCAACCGTTGAATTGAAATCCGTCAATTACCGGTTCAAAGAAGTGAACGCCCGTCTGCCACGGCCTTTGCTATATGTAGAGGATAAGCTGAAACAAATGATATTGCAGCATATACAGCGCGGAAGAGTAGAGCTGTTTCTCACTGTAAACAGTGACGCGCTCATAAAAAAGAAGCCTGAAAATTGATTGGGAGCTCCTTGATGAATATGTGAGCGCCGCACGTGTCATGAAAGAGCGCTACAGTCTGGCCGCGGAACCCGATGCAATGGATTTCTTTACTTTTGAACATATTGCGCAGATTCACGAAGAGCAGATGCGTGATGACAAGCTTGAAGAAGTCATCAGGGAAGCCGCTGAACTTGCGGTAAAGGAACTTTGTGACATGAGGGAAAAAGAAGGCCGGCTTTTGGCGGAAGACTGTTTTCTGCACATTGGGCGGCTTGAGACGCTGTCCGAACAGGTGAAAGACCGCGCTTCGGCCGTTGTTATGCATTACCGCGAGCGCCTTTACGCCCGCATGAAGGAATGGACGGAGGACGCACTCGACGAAAGCAGGCTGGTCACGGAATGCGCCATTTTCGCCGACCGTTCTGATATTACGGAAGAAATTACCAGATTGAAGAGCCATTTTGTTCAATTCCGTGATATATTAAAAGAAGGCGGGGCAGTCGGACGCAAACTTGATTTCCTCGTGCAGGAGCTTAACCGCGAAGCGAACACGATCGGCTCAAAAGCCAATGATCATCAAATCACAAAGCTTGTCGTGGAAATGAAAAGTTCTATTGAAAAATTGAAGGAACAAGTGCAAAATATAGAATAGCGACTGTGCGTATTGTTTACAGACGGTCTCTTCGGGTTACACTAGAGACGTCTATTTTACAGGGGGAACGTAGAAGATGACGATTAAACTGATTAATATCGGATTTGGCAATATCATCTCCGCCAATCGGATGATTTCGATTGTCAGCCCGGAGTCTGCGCCAATAAAGCGAATGATTCAGGATGCAAGAGACCGCGGAATGCTAATAGACGCTACATACGGACGAAGAACCCGTGCAGTTGTCGTCATGGATAGTGATCACATTATCTTATCTGCCGTCCAGCCTGAGACAGTTGCACACAGACTTTCTGTGAAAGAAGAAATTATGGATGAAGGGCAGGGGTAATTGCCGCATGAAAGAAAGAGGGTTATTAATCGTTCTCTCAGGTCCCTCAGGAGTTGGAAAAGGAACGGTTCGGCAAGCAATATTTTCACAAGAAGACACGAAATTTGAATACTCAATTTCAGTCACGACGAGAAACCCGAGAGAGGGCGAGGTCGACGGCGTCGATTATTTCTTTAAATCAAGAGATGAATTCGAACGCATGATTGAAAACAACAAACTGCTTGAGTGGGCGGAATATGTCGGCAACTATTACGGAACGCCCGTCGATTATGTCGAACAGACGCTTCAAGAAGGAAAAGACGTCTTCTTAGAGATTGAAGTGCAGGGCGCGCTCCAAGTGCGGAATGCATTTCCGGAAGGCCTGTTTATCTTCTTAGCGCCGCCGAGTCTTTCTGAGCTGAAAAACAGAATCGTGACAAGAGGAACTGAAACCGACGATTTAATTGAAAACAGAATGAAGGCCGCAAAAGCTGAAATCGAAATGATGGACGCGTATGATTATGTCGTGGAAAACGATGATATCCAAACGGCTTGTGATAAGATTAACGCAATTGTTCTCGCCGAGCACTTAAAGCGTGAACGCGTTGCTCCGAGATATAAGAAAATGCTGGAGGTAGAATAACTTATGTTAGATCCGTCAATTGACTCTTTAATGAATAAATTAGATTCTAAATATACGCTGGTCACTGTGTCTGCAAGACGCGCGCGCGAAATGCAGATCAAAAAAGACCAGCAGATTGAACATACTATTTCTCACAAATATGTAGGCAAAGCTTTGGAAGAAATTGACGCGGGCCTGCTTTCGTTTGAAAGAGAAGACAGCGAATAACAAGCACACGTAGCAACCTATCTCTACATAGGTTGTTATTTTTTTCCGTTTAGGATTTGTCCAATGTTTTCATAAAGGGGAGAAGACTTCATGAAAAACCGAAACATTCTGCTATGCGTCAGCGGAGGGATTGCCGTTTATAAAGCTTCTGCGCTTACCAGCAAACTGGTTCAGGCCGGTGCGAACGTAAAAGTGATTATGACTGAGTCCGCGCGTGAGTTTGTTTCTCCGCTGACATTTCAGGCGCTGAGCCGGAATGAAGTGTATACAGATACATTTAAAGAACAAAATCCGAAGGTTATTTCGCATATAGATGCCGCTGACTGGGCGGATTTAATCATTGTCGCACCCGCTACGGCAAACGTCATCGGCAAGCTTGCCAACGGAATTGCCGACGATATGCTCACAACGACGGTGCTGGCAGCGGAGGCCCCGGTCTGGGTGGCGCCTGCGATGAATGTCCATATGTATGATCATCCGGCGGTGAAGCGGAACATCTCCGTGCTTTATCAGGACGGCGTCCGCTTTATCGAGCCGAGTGAAGGCTATTTGGCATGCGGATATGTCGGCAAAGGAAGATTAGAGGAGCCGGAGCTTATTGTTGAGCGTGTCAGAGAGCATTTTAAGAAACCTGAAGACGATGCGCCGCTGAAAGGAAAACATATTGTCATTACAGCCGGCCCGACGCGCGAAGCAGTGGACCCCGTCCGTTTTTTCACAAATAAATCCACCGGCAAAATGGGCTATGCCGCTGCCGAAGCTGCCGTCCGTCTCGGTGCGCGGGTGACGCTGATTTCAGGCCCGGTGTCGTTAGAGCCGCCTCGGGGGCTGTATCAGTTCCTTCCGGTGCAATCAGCAGCAGATATGAGAGAAGCCGTGCTTTCTGTGTTTGATTCATGCGACATCGTGATTAAGACGGCGGCCGTGGCCGATTTTACGCCGGCGGCTGTTTCTGATCACAAAATGAAGAAGAAAGACGGTTCACTCGTGATCGAATTCAACCGTACGGCAGACATACTGAAAGAACTGGGCGAACGGAAAACACACCAGCTTCTGGTCGGATTCGCGGCTGAAACGCAAGACGTCGAACGCTATGCGCGCAGAAAACTCGAACAGAAAAACCTTGATATGATCGTTGCGAATGATGTGAAAGCCGAAGGAGCGGGGTTTGGCACAGATACGAATGTCGTCACCTTCTATTTCCGGGACGGAAGAAAACGGGAGCTTGCGCTTATGTCTAAACTTGACGTTTCCTTTGAAATGCTGAAGGAAATGACCGCTTTGAAAGCAGAGGACCAAAAACCCGTATGAATGTGGCAGAAGTCATTGTCGATGTCAGCTCCAAAAACATTGACAGGCCCTTTGATTACAAAATTCCCGATCATTTAAGAGGGATGATCGAAGTCGGCATGCGGGTGATTGTCCCGTTCGGCCCGCGCAAGCTTCAAGGGTTCGTGACCGGTTTGAAAGATTCGTCTGAATTAAACGGCGGGCAAATGAAGGAAGTCGAGAAGCTTCTTGATTTGACACCCGTTCTGACGGAAGAGCTGATGCAGCTGTCTTCATGGCTTTCTGACAAAACGCTATCGTTTAAAATCACGGCACTACAGGCAATGCTGCCGGCCGCACTGAAGGCGAAGTACGAGAAAGAGCTGAAAGTCGTTGACGAAGAAGCGCTGACACCGGACATCAGGCAGCTTTTCAGAAATCAGAAGAGCCTTCTGTACTCAGATATTACCGATGAACGTATTCTTTCGGCACTGCAAAAATTCGTGCGCAAAGGAAGCATTGATGTCACCTATAAAGTCGCCCAGAAAACGAATAAAAAAATGATCCGCATGATCGAAGCGGGGGCAGACAAAGAAGAACTCGCCCGGCACGCAGATTCATTGACAAAGCAGGCTTCTAAACAGCTCGCCGTGCTTACTTATTTTATCGGCGGGGGAGAAAAGATTTCCGCGGCCGAGCTTTGCAAAAAGACCGATTCCAGTTCTGCGACGCTGAAAACGCTTCTTAAAAAGGGGCTCCTTACGGAAAGCTTCGAGGAGGTTTACCGCGATCCTTATCAGGACAGAATGTTCAAAAAAACAGAGCCGCTCTCTCTTACAGAAGAGCAGCAGGCCGCTTTTGAGCCGATTAAACAAGCCGTAGCCGACCATGTCCACCACGTCTTTCTGCTTCACGGCGTCACGGGAAGCGGCAAAACGGAAATTTACCTGCAATCCATTGAAAAAGTGCTGGCAAAAGGACAAGAAGCCATCGTGCTCGTTCCGGAAATCTCGTTGACACCGCAAATGGTCAACCGTTTTAAAGGCCGCTTCGGCTCACAGGTTGCGGTCATGCACAGCGGATTATCCACAGGTGAAAAATACGATGAATGGCGGAAGATTCAGCGCAAGGAAGTCCGGCTTGTCGTCGGAGCCAGATCGGCCATCTTTGCCCCGTTTGAAAATCTCGGCATGATCATTATTGATGAAGAGCACGAATCTTCCTATAAGCAGGAGGAAATGCCGCGGTATCATGCAAAGGACGTAGCCATCCGCCGGGCCGAGCATCACAGCTGTCCGGTCGTCCTCGGGAGCGCCACGCCGACATTGGAGTCATTTGCGCGGGCGAAAAAAGGCGTTTATGAGCTGCTTCCATTAAAACATCGCGTAAACCGCCAGCTCATGCCTGACGTTTCTCTCGTTGATATGAGAGAAGAACTGAGAAACGGCAACAGATCAATGTTTTCAAGAGAGCTGATGGAACAGCTGGAAGAGAAGCTTGCAAAAAAAGAGCAGGCCGTCCTTTTTCTGAATAAACGGGGGTATTCCTCGTTTGTGATGTGCCGGGATTGCGGTTATGTGCCGCAATGTCCGCATTGCGACATTTCCATGACTTATCACCGCTACGGGCAAAGGCTGAAATGCCATTACTGCGGCCATGAGGAACCTGTCCCGGGAACATGCCCGGAATGCGGCAGCGAACATATCCGCTTTTTCGGCACGGGCACGCAGCGTGTGGAGGAGGAGCTTACCAAAGTGCTGCCTCAGGCGCGTGTGATCAGGATGGATGTGGATACCACTTCAAGAAAAGGCGCCCATGAAAAATTGTTGTCAGCGTTCGGTGAAGGGAAGGCGGATATCCTGCTCGGTACGCAGATGATCGCAAAAGGGCTTGATTTTCCGAACGTGACGCTTGTCGGAGTATTAAGCGCAGATACGACGCTTCACATCCCAGATTTCAGGGCCGCGGAGAAGACATTCCAGCTGCTGACGCAGGTAAGCGGACGGGCCGGGCGGCATGAAAAGCCGGGAACGGTGGTCATTCAAACGTATACACCGTCTCATTACAGCATTCAGCTGACGAAAACGCACGACTATGAAACTTTTTTTCAGCAGGAAATGGCGCACAGACGGGCCCAGTCATACCCGCCGTATTATTACGTGGCGCTGGTGACCGTTTCTCATGAAGAAGCGGCAAAAGCCGCGGTCACCGCAGAAAAGATTACAAACTATTTAAGAGCGGGATGCGGGCCTGATACGAAAATTCTCGGGCCGGCGGCTTCCCCGATTGCCAGGATCAAAGATAGATATCGCTATCAATGCGTGATAAAATACAGACAGGAAAACGAGTTGCAGATTCAGTTGAAAAAGATACTGGAGCACTATAAACGCGACATTGCGCAAAAGCATGTAATGATTTCAATCGATATGAATCCGTACATGCTGATGTAACATTAGTTTTTGGAGGGCAAAATTTTGGCTGTGAAAAAAATCGTCACACACCCGGCGGAGGTTCTGGAAACACCCGCCGATGAAGTGACAGTGTTTGATAAAAAATTAAAAAAACTGCTTGACGATATGTACGATACGATGCTCGAAATGGATGGCGTCGGTCTCGCCGCGCCGCAAATCGGCATTTTAAAAAGAGCGGCCGTCGTGGACATCGGTGAAGAAAGCGGCCGTATCGACCTTGTAAATCCGGTTATTCTTGAAAAGAGCGGTGAACAGACCGGAGTCGAGGGCTGCTTAAGTTTTCCCGGGGTTTTCGGTGATGTCACCCGCCCGGATTACGTAAAGGTAAAAGCCCACGACCGTAAAGGAAAACCGTTTATTTTAGAAGCGGAGGGTTTTTTGGCCAGAGCCGTTCAGCATGAAATGGATCATTTAGACGGCATTTTATTCACATCAAAAATTACGGCTTACTACACTGAAGAAGAACTGGCAGAAATGGAAGGATGATTGGATGACAAGGATCGTTTTTATGGGAACGCCCGACTTTTCAGTTCCCGTCCTGCGCACGCTTATTGAAGACGGATATGAAGTGGTTGGTGTCGTTACGCAGCCTGACCGCCCGAAAGGCAGAAAAAAAATCATGACGCCCCCTCCTGTAAAGGCTGAAGCTGAACGTCACGGCATTCCCGTGCTTCAGCCCGAAAAAGTAAGGCTCGAAGAAGAAATAGAAAAAGTGCTCAGCCTGAAGCCGGACCTGATTGTTACGGCGGCATTCGGACAGATCCTGCCCAAGCAGCTGCTGGACGGCCCGACATACGGCTGTATCAACGTACACGCGTCACTATTGCCTGAATTAAGAGGCGGAGCGCCGATACATTATTCGATTCTCCAAGGCAAGAAGAAAACGGGCGTGACGATCATGTATATGGTTGAAAAGCTTGATGCGGGCGATATGATTTCTAAAATCGAAGTGGAAATTGATGAAACGGATAACGTCGGCACGTTGCACGACAAATTAAGCATAGCGGGGGCAAAGCTTTTGTCAGAGACCGTCCCGAACGTCATTTCCGGAAATATTAAACCGATCAAACAGGACGAATCAAAAGCGACTTACGCGCCTAACATTAAGCGTGAGCAGGAGCGGATTGATTGGGCAAAGCCCGGAGAAGAGATCTACAACCAGATCAGAGGTTTAAACCCTTGGCCTGTCGCCTATACAACTTTGAACGGTCAAACTATTAAAGTATGGGCTTCTGAAAAAGTTGCAGCAAAAACTGAAGCTGCGCCCGGAACAGTCATCCGTACGGAGCAAAACGGCATTGTCGTCGCATCAGGAAACAGCACCGCCCTTTTAATCACTGAGCTGCAGCCGGCGGGAAAAAAACGGATGAAGGGCGAAGATTTTGTAAGAGGCAAAAATGTGCAGCCCGGTGACGTGTTAGGAGCAGCAAATGAAGAAAATTAATGTCCGGGAGCTCGCCCTTGAAGCGCTTGAGAAGCTTGAGCAAAATCAGGCATACAGCAACCTGCTTCTTACATCGGTTATCAAAACGAACACGCTCAGCGATCAGGACAGAGGACTGCTGACAGAGCTTGTCTACGGAACGCTGCAAAATAAAATCGCCTTAGACTATATGCTGAAGCCTTTTATCCGCAAGCCGAATAAGGTGAAGCCGTGGGTGATTCAGCTGCTTCGTCTGTCCGCGTATCAAATGGAGTATTTAGAAAAAATTCCGGATCGCGCCGCCATCCATGAAGCGGTTGAAATCGCCAAAAAACGCGGGCATAAGGGCATTGCGTCCTTTGTCAACGGCATCCTCCGCTCCCTGCAGCGTGAGGGGGCGCCGTCATTCGCTGAAATTGAAGACCCGGTTCTCCGTCTTTCTACAGAGACAAGCCATCCCGAATGGCTCGTAAAAGAGTGGGTCGAGGCGTACGGCTTTGAGGCGGCTGAAAAGATCTGCCGGATTCATCTCATTCCGCCGAAGCAGACGCTCCGTGTCAATCACATAAAGAGCGACAGGGAAACGGTGCTGAATGAGATGGAGAATGCCGGTCTGGAAGCGGAAGCCGGAGACCTTTCTCCTGATGCGATTAAGCTTTTGAAAGGAAGCATCGCGAACACGGCATTTTTCCAAAACGGCCGGGTATCCATACAGGATGAAAGCTCAATGCTTGTCGCGCGGGCGCTGGACCCGAAGCCGGGCGAAACCGTTTTAGATGCATGCGCCGCACCGGGCGGAAAGTCGGCTCACATTGCGGAACTGATGGAGAACGAGGGGAGCCTCACATCGCTTGATCTTCACCGCCATAAAGTGAAGCTGATTAAAGAGGGCGCAGAACGGCTCGGACTTACGATCATCGACGCGCAAACGATGGATGCGCGAAAAGCGGGAGAGGCCTTTGGCGCAGAACGGTTTGACCGTATTCTCGTTGATGCGCCTTGCTCAGGTTTCGGTGTCATCAGAAGAAAACCCGATATGAAATATACGAAGACGCCGGAGGACAGCAGACGGCTGTCAGAAATCCAGCTCGGCATTTTAAGGGAAATCGCCCCATTAGTAAAAAAAGGTGGCACACTCGTATACAGTACGTGTACAATGGATCGGACAGAAAATGAAGAAGTTATGCATGCGTTTATACAAGAACACCCTGAGTTTGAACCCGATTTGTCTCTTGAAAAGCGGCTGCCTGAAAAGGCGAGACCCTTTGTTCAGGATGGAAGCCTTCAAATTCTTCCGCATTATTTCGGAACAGACGGTTTCTTTATTAGCAGCATGAGAAAGAAGGGATAAAAAATGACACAATTAAAAAAGACAAGCGTACGGAAAGAGCTGCGGACTGAGCAGCCGTCCATTTACTCTTTTGAATTAGATGAAATCAAACAATGGCTGACCGAGAATGGCGAAAAGCCGTTCCGCGCAGCACAGATTTTTGAATGGCTCTATGAAAAGCGGGTTTCTTCATTTGATGAAATGACAAACCTCTCAAAAAGCCTGCGTGAAAAACTCGAGAGCAATTTTGTGCTGACAACGCTGAAAACGGCTGTAAAACAGACATCTCAAGATGGCACGATGAAATTTTTATTTGAGCTTCATGACGGTTATACGATCGAAACGGTTTTAATGAGACACGAGTATGGTAATTCTGTATGTGTAACGACACAGGTCGGCTGCCGGATCGGCTGCACATTTTGCGCGTCAACACTCGGCGGACTGAAACGGAATCTTGAAGCGGGAGAAATCGTCGCTCAAGTCGTGAAAGTGCAAAAGGCGCTTGATGAAACGGATGAACGCGTCAGCTCAGTCGTCATCATGGGAATCGGAGAGCCGTTTGATAATTTCAATGAAATGCTCGCTTTCTTAAAAATCATTAACCACGATAAAGGGCTGAACATCGGAGCGCGTCATATCACAGTTTCCACCAGCGGAATCATTCCGAAGATTTACGATTTCGCCGATCAAAAAATGCAGATCAATTTCGCAATTTCTCTGCATGCTCCGAATACGGAAATCAGAAGCCGTCTGATGCCGATTAACAAAGCCTATAAGCTTCCTGACCTTATGGAGGCCGTTAAATATTACATCGAGAAAACAGGCAGACGGATCAGCTTTGAATACGGGCTGTTCGGCGGCGTAAATGATCAGGTCGAACATGCAGAAGAGCTTGCAGAACTGTTAAAAGACGTGAAATGCCATGTCAATTTAATTCCGGTAAACTATGTGCCTGAACGGGATTACGTCCGCACACCGAGAGATCAGATTTTCGCATTCGAAAAAACGTTAAAATCCCGCGGTGTAAATGTCACGATCAGAAGAGAGCAAGGCCATGACATTGACGCGGCCTGCGGTCAGCTTCGCGCGAAGGAGCGTCAAGACGAGACGAGGTGAAGAGGTTGATTACAGCCTTGAAAACAGATACAGGTAAAGTCCGCCGGCATAATGAAGATGCGGCGGGCATTTTCACAAAAGAAGACGCGGTGCTTGCGGTTGTCGCCGACGGCATGGGCGGTCATCTTGCCGGAGATGTAGCGAGCAGGATGGCGGTTGCGGCGATGGAAGAGCAGTGGAACCGGACCGAAACGGTTCCTTCTCTGCCGTCCGCTTGCGAGGATTGGCTGAAAGACCGGATTCATGAGGCGAATGTCAAAGTACATGACCACGCTAAAGCGAATGAAGAATGCCGGGGAATGGGCACCACCATTGTCTGCGCCTTATTCACGGGGAAGTTTGTCACTGTGGCTCATATCGGAGACAGCCGGTGCTACCTGCTTCAAGAGGGGGAATTCACTCAGCTGACTGAGGACCATTCGCTTGTGAATGAGCTGGTCAAGACGGGGGAAATTTCGAAAGAGGACGCCGAGCACCATCCGCGGAAAAATGTATTGACGAGAGCGCTGGGGACAGATGAAACCATCAGCCCCGACGCCCGTTCTTTTGAACTGTCTGACGGCGATCAGCTGCTTTTATGCTCTGACGGACTGTCAAATAAAATAGAAGATCACGAGATCAAACAAATGCTTCAAGCCGAATCTGATCCTCAGGAAAAAGTAGACCTTCTCATCAGCAAAGCGAATCAAAACGGCGGCGAAGATAACATCACGGCTGTGTTGATTGAGTTTTCCGCAGATGAAAAAGAGGGTGAAGACAAGTGCTAACCGGCAAGCGGATCAGCGGGCGTTATCATATCCTCCGGCCCATTGGCGGCGGCGGAATGGCAAACGTTTTTTTAGCTGAGGACATCATTCTCGAACGTGAAGTCGCAATTAAAATTCTGCGGTTTGACTTTGTGAATGACATTGATTTTATCAGGCGTTTCAGAAGAGAAGCACAGTCGGCATCAAGCCTCGATCATCCGAATATCGTCAGTATTTACGATATCGGGGAGGAAGGCGATATTTATTACATTGTCATGGAATATGTGGAAGGCATGACATTAAAGGAATACATAACCGCACACGGACCGCTCCATCCGAAAGAAGCGCTGTCCGTTATGGAGCAGATCGTCTCGGCCATCGCCCATGCCCATCAAAACCATATCGTGCACCGGGATATTAAACCGCACAATATATTGATAGATCATTTAGGGCATATCAAGGTGACGGATTTCGGCATCGCCACAGCGCTTACATCTACGACAATCACACATACGAATTCTGTGCTGGGCTCGGTTCATTATTTGTCTCCGGAGCAGGCGAGAGGCGGCCTGGCAACGAAAAAATCAGATATTTACGCGCTCGGCATCGTGCTGTTTGAGCTTTTAACAGGCAAAATCCCTTTTGACGGAGAATCAGCCGTCAGCATAGCGCTAAAGCACCTGCAAACAGAAACGCCTTCCGCCAGAAAGTGGAACCCTTCCATTCCGCAGAGCGTTGAAAACATTATTTTAAAGGCAACCGCTAAAGATCCGTTTCACCGCTATGAAAGCGCCGAAGACATGGAGGCGGACATCAGAACGGCTTTTGACGCCGGCAGGCTGAATGAACAAAAATTTTCCGTGCAGGATGATGAGGAAATGACAAAAGCCATTCCCGTTATTACTGACGGCGCAAAAGCCGCTCCTCAGGCGGAAACGCCGGGGGAGACGGATGATAAGGAACAGCAGCCAGCCAAAAAGAAAAAACGGAAATGGCCGTGGGTTTTGCTGGCCGTCTGTTTCATTTTCATTATGGCGGCTGTTCTTGCGGTCACCGTGTTCCCGTCTTTATTTATGCCTAAAGATGTAAGCGTCCCCGACGTACGGGGCATGAAGTACGAAAAAGCGGAAGCCCTGCTTGAAAAGAACGGGCTCCGGGCTGATCCTGATATAACGGACATTGAAGATGAAAAAATAGAAGAGGAATTAATGGTCAAAACGGACCCAAAAGCGGGGTCTACCGTTAAAGAAGGTTCTTCTGTAAAACTGTACAAAAGCATCGGAAAACCGAAAACCCAGCTGATCGACGTGAAAGGACGGCAGATCGGCGACGCAAAAAAAGCGCTGAAGGAAAAAGGCTTCAAACATGTTAATGTCAAAGAAGAAAACGATGACAGCGAGGCCGGCACCGTAATTGATCAGGACCCGTCAGCCGGCACCGATATGGTCGCAAGCGACGATGAAGTCAATCTAACGGTCAGCCTCGGCCCGGCGGACGTTACGCTGAGGGACTTAAAGACTTACAGCAAAGAAGCGGCTTCAGGGTATCTTGAAGATAACGGCCTGCAGCTTGTTGAAAAACAAGCCCATTCAGATGACGTGCCGGAAGGACAAGTCATGAAACAAGAGCCGTCAGCCGGCACTGCGGTTAAGCCGGGAAGTAATGTTGAAGTGACGTTCTCGCTCGGACCTGAAGAAAAACCGGCGAAAACGGTAAAAGAAAAAATCAGCATTCCTTACGAACCTGAACATGAAGGGGACGAGCTTGAAGTGCAAATCGCCATCGATGATAAGGACCACAGCATCTCTGATACGTATGACTCATTTAAAATAAAAGAGCCGACTGAAAAAACAATTGAACTGAAGATTGATCAGGGACAGAAGGGGTATTATCAAGTGATGGTCGATCATAAAGTGGTCAGCTACAAAACGATTGAATACCCGAAAGATAATGACTGACAAGGAGGGACCCTATGCCTGAGGGCAAAATTATAAAAGCGTTAAGCGGATTCTATTATGTCTTGGATGAATCACAGGACAAGATCATTCAATGCAGGGGCCGGGGCATTTTCAGAAAAAATAAAGTAACGCCCCTGGTCGGCGATTATGCCGTTTATCAGGCTGAAAATGATAAAGAAGGCTACCTGCTGGAAATCAAAGAACGAACAAATGAGCTGATCAGGCCGCCGATTTCAAATGTCGATCAGGCCGTTCTCGTCTTTTCTGCCGTTCAGCCGGCGTTCAGCACGTCTTTATTGGACCGTTTTCTCGTCCTTGTGGAAGCCAACGGCATTCACCCGATCATCTGCATAACCAAAATGGACTTAGCTGCAGACGGGGAATCGAAAGAGGCGATACTTTCTTACGTGAAAGACTATCAGGCGATCGGTTATGACGTATATGTGACGTCATCAAAAGAAAACAGCGGCTTAACAGGCATTGTGAAACACTTCGAGAACAAAACGACGGTGTTTGCCGGTCAGTCGGGAGTCGGAAAATCTTCGCTTTTAAATGCGATCAGCCCGGAGCTTGAGCTGAAAACAAACGAGATTTCCGCGCATTTGGGACGCGGAAAACATACGACGCGCCATGTGGAGCTCATTCATACATCAGGCGGTCTGGTTGCGGATACTCCGGGGTTCAGTTCGCTTGAATTTACCGGCATTGAGGAAGAAGAGCTGGGCAGCACGTTCCCTGAGATCAGAGAAATAAGCGCCTCTTGCAAATTCAGAGGCTGTCTGCATCTTAAAGAACCGAAATGCGCGGTAAAGCAAGCGGTGGAAGAAGGAGAGATTCAGCCGTACCGCTATGAGCATTACAAAGAATTTATGCAGGAAATAAAAGAGAGAAAGCCGAGGTATTAATATGATTAAGGTTGCGCCATCAATTCTTTCCGCCGATTTTGCTTCACTGGGCGAGGAAATTAAAGACGTGGAAAAAGGAGGGGCAGACTATATCCATATTGATGTCATGGATGGCCATTTCGTCCCTAACATTACAATCGGGCCGCTTATCGTTGAAGCCGTCCGTCCGGTGACTGATCTGCCGCTGGATGTCCATCTTATGATTGAAAACCCGGACCGCTACATCCCGGCATTCGCAAAAGCCGGTGCGGACATCCTTTCCGTTCATGCTGAAGCGTGTCCGCATCTTCACCGGACCATTCAATTGATAAAAGAGCAGGGGGTAAAAGCGGGAGTTGTGCTTAATCCGCATACGCCCGTCCAAATGATTGAACATGTGATCGAGGAGCTTGACCTTGTGCTGTTAATGACGGTTAACCCCGGTTTTGGCGGACAGCGCTTCATTCATTCGGTTCTGCCGAAAATCCGTCAGGTCAAACAGCTGGCTGAGGAGAAAGGCCTGTCTGAGCTTTTAATCGAGGTGGACGGAGGCGTTAATAAAGAAACAGCCCCTTTATGCGCTGAAGCGGGCGCCAATCTGCTTGTTGCCGGGTCTGCCGTATATAATCAGCCGGATCGGAAAAAAGCCATCGCTGACATCCGAAACGCATCATAAACATGCTGAAAAAGAGCCCGGTGAAAGCCGCCGGCTCTTTTCGCGTCTAAGAGAGAGGATAGCATATGAAGACAATCAATATCGTTGCGGGCGGCCCGCGGGAGCTTATTCCCGATCTATCCGAATACACAGACGGAGATACGACGTGGGTCGGAGTTGATAAAGGGACGGTTGCTCTTTTGGAGGCCGGAATCATTCCGCAGGAAGCTTTCGGTGATTTTGACAGCATTACGGAAGAGGAGCTCATGCAGATTCAAAAAGCGGCGCCGGCCCTCCATGTGTATCAGGCGGAAAAAGATTATACCGATCTTGAACTCGCCCTTGACTGGGCTTTACAAAAAGAACCGGAAAACATTCGGGTATTCGGTGTGACGGGCGGAAGAGCCGATCACTTTTTAGGGAACATCCAGCTGCTGTATAAAGCCTTACATAAGAATACCGATGTCAAGCTGATCGACCGGCAGAATGACATTCAGATGTTCGGGCCCGGCCGTTATACAATTGAAGAAAAAGCGCGCAGACGCTATATTTCTTTCATTCCGTTTACGGAAGCGGCAGACGGCCTGACACTCGACGGTTTTAAATATCCCCTTGATAATTGTCATATTCCTCTGGGTTCCACACTATGTATTAGTAACGAACTCATTCATTCACGAGGTACTTTTTCGTTTGCAAAAGGCATATTAATAATGGTAAGGAGCGCGGATTAGAAAAGCGGCTTCTGCCATATGCGGAAAAAACCATGAATCCTAAAGTGATGAACGCAGCGGATACGGGACTTATAGGAGGGGACAAAATGAAATTTTATACCATTAAATTGCCGAAGTTTTTAGGAGGAATTGTCCGGGCGATGCTGGGCTCATTTAGAAAAGAGTAAGCCCAAGAAGCTGAAATTGCCCTCTTTGAACGCATAAAAAACGCCTGCCGCATAAAAGGGCAGGCGTTCATTTTTGCTTATACACGCTCAACTTTACCGGATTTTAAAGCCCGGGCAGATACATACACTTTTTTAGGTTTGCCGTCAACGAGGATGCGGACCTTTTGAAGGTTGGCGCCCCAAGTACGCTTAGAAGCGTTCATTGCATGAGAACGGTTGTTTCCGGCTTTTGTTTTTTTACCTGTAATAAAACATTTACGTGCCATTTGTTTCCCTCCTAACTGCGCGAAACATCTTTTTAAACATAGTGTCTCAGATGCTTTCGTTATACAATACTTTAAATAATTTACCACAGCTAAAAACCGTTTGCAACTATTGTTTCCCTTACTTTCAAGAAAAATCACTTGACATGTAAAACCAATCACATTTCCGCGCTGAAGGCCGCTGTCTGTATCTTTTCTTTTCATAATGGGATACATATAGTAGAATAATGATAACTCTATGCATCTGAAGGAGGAACCTGTGTGTCCATTGAAATGAAGACAAAATACGGACAGATTGATATATCCAACGAAGTCATCGCAATGGTTGCCGGAGGCGCTGCCATTGACTGTTACGGAATAGTGGGGATGGCCTCAAAAAACCAGATTAAAGACGGTTTGTCTGAAATCCTCCGGAGAGAGAACTTCGCAAAAGGCGTACATGTCCGTCAGGAAGCCGAACAAATACATATCGACATGTACATTATTGTCAGCTACGGCACTAAAATATCCGAAGTAGCCCACAATGTTCAGACGAAGGTAAAATACACAGTAAATCAAACAATCGGACTTGCAGTTGATTCTGTAAATATTTATGTCCAAGGCGTACGAGTAACGAACCCGTAGTGAGGAGGATGAGTATTGTCTAGACGAAACTTAGATGGGAGAGCTTTTGCGGCAATGATTCTGGCGGGGGCTGAGACATTGTCTCAAAATGCATCCGCGGTGGATGCGCTGAACGTGTTTCCCGTGCCTGACGGCGATACCGGAACAAATATGAATTTATCGATGTCATCCGGTGCAAGAGAGGTAGAGCACATTGACTCACCCGACATCGGCAAAGTCGGCATCGCCCTGTCAAAAGGCCTGCTTATGGGAGCGAGAGGAAACTCAGGGGTGATCTTGTCCCAATTGTTCAGAGGTTTCACAAAGAGCATTGAAAACAAAAACCAAATAGATGCCCGAGAGTTTGCCGCAGCACTCCAAGCGGGAGTGGATATGGCATATAAGGCGGTTATGAAACCGGTTGAAGGAACGATTTTAACCGTGGCCAAGGATGCGGCTAAAAAAGCGGTCGCCTCGGCCAAAGAAGAAACCGATATTATTTCGGTCATGGAGGCCGTTATTGAAGAAGCGGAAGCGTCGCTCAACCGCACGCCGGATCTGCTTCCTGTTTTAAAGGACGTCGGTGTCGTTGACAGCGGCGGAAAAGGTCTGCTTTGTGTATATGAAGGCTTTTTGGCTGCTTTAAAAGGAGAGGCCGTACCGAAAAAAGCGGTTCTTCCGGCACTCGATGATATGGTGAATGCCGAGCATCATAAAAGCGCGCAGAGCATGCTGAGTACAGAAGACATTGAATTCGGATTTTGTACGGAAGTGATGGTGAGGCTGGATCAAGATAAACGGACGTTCAAGGAAGAGGCGTTCAGAAACGAACTGAGCCGTTTCGGCGATTCATTGCTGGTCGTGGCTGATGATACGCTGGCGAAAGTTCATATTCATGCCGAAGAACCAGGGAACGTACTCAATCTCGCACAGCGTTACGGCGATTTGATTAAAATTAAAATTGAAAACATGAGGGAACAGCATACTTCAATCATCAGCCAAGAACATGATGAAAAAAAGCCGGCCGGCGTTATGAAAGAAGCCCGTAAGCCTTTTGGCATCGTGACTGTGGCAATGGGAGAGGGCATTTCTGAATTGTTTACGAGCATCGGCGCTTCACACGTAATCGAAGGCGGCCAGACAATGAATCCGAGCACGGAAGATATTGTTGAAGCCGTTCAGTCTGTCAATGCGGAGACGGTTTTCATTCTTCCGAACAATTCCAATATTGTGATGGCTGCCAATCAGGCGGCGAGCGTGGCTGAAGAAAATGTCATTGTCATTCCGGCAAAAACGGTCCCTCAAGGCATGACCGCCCTGCTTGCGTTTAACCCTGACCAGCCGGCTGATGTAAATGAAGCCAATATGCTTGAGGCCATCCGGAATGTGAAAAGCGGCCAGGTGACATATTCAGTCAGAGACACCCATATTGACGGCAAAGATATTAAAAAAGGTGATTTTATCGGCATTTTAAACAGTTCAATTATCGGCAGCGCCGAAGATCGGATAAGTGCGGCGAAATTGCTGCTGGATGAAATGATCGGGGAAGAAGATGAAATCGTCACCATCCTGTACGGAGAGGACGCGCCGGAAGAAGAAGCTGAGAAACTCGCTGAGTATATTGCTAGCGTCTGTGAAGATATCGAGGTTGAAATCCATAACGGCAGACAGCCTCTGTATCCATATATATTTGCGGCAGAATAGAAGGGCTTATCAGGCCCTTCTATTCTTATGCCTTTATTTACCTGCGGCAGTGCGGCAGTGTGCCTGCTTGCCAATTGAGAAATGTTCAATTAGTCTAAAGAAAAGCGCTGAATGAAGTGATGTTAAGGAGGAGCAAACCAGCATGAAGTATAGAAGCGTTTTTGATATTATCGGCCCGGTCATGATCGGTCCGTCCAGTTCACATACCGCAGGCGCCGCCCGGATCGGCAGAGTGGCCAGAAGCTTATTCAGGCGGGAGCCCCGCCGGATCGTTGTGTCTTTTTACGGATCATTTGCAGAAACGTATAAGGGTCACGGCACTGATGTCGCGATTATCGGCGGCCTGCTTGATTTTGATACATTTGATGAACGGATTAAAACAGCGATTCAAATTGCGGAAGAGAAGGGCATATATGTAGAGTTCCGTACAGAGGATGCCGTGCCCGTTCATCCGAATACGGCGCGTATCGTCATTTCTGATGATGAGGGAGAGCTAGCCCTTACCGGTATTTCCATCGGCGGCGGAAAAATAGAAATCACGGAGCTCAATGGCTTTGAGCTGCGACTTTCCGGAAACCACCCGGCTATTTTAGTCGTTCATAATGATAAATTCGGCACGATTGCAGGCGTTGCCAATGTGCTTGCGAAATTCTCCATCAATGTCGGACATATGGAAGTGGCGCGTAAGGACGTCGGCCAGCTTGCGCTGATGACGATTGAGGTCGATCAGAATATTGAAGAAGAAGTGCTTGACGAACTTTTAACACTTCCTAATATTATACAGGTTACTAAGATAGCTGACTAAAAAGTCAGGAGGAAAATGACATGTTTCGTAATGTAAAAGAATTAATAGAAATCACTCAAGAAAAACAAATTCCGATTTCGGAAGTGATGATCACCCAAGAGATGGAAGTGACGCAAAAAACACGGGAAGAAATCTTTCAAGGAATGGAGCGCAATCTCTCCGTCATGGAAGCAGCTGTTGAAAAAGGGCTGAAGGGCGTCACGAGTCAGACCGGTTTAACAGGCGGAGATGCCGTGAAACTTCAGGCATACATCCAATCGGGAAGAAGCCTGTCGGGCAATCTGATTTTAGACGCCGTTTCTAAAGCTGTGGCGACAAATGAAGTCAATGCGGCGATGGGAACGATCTGCGCTACACCGACCGCCGGCTCTGCCGGAGTTGTGCCGGGAACGTTATTCGCCGTAAAGGATAAGCTGAACCCTACGACAGAACAAATGATCCGTTTTCTGTTTACAGCCGGCGCGTTCGGTTTTGTCGTAGCAAATAATGCGAGTATTTCAGGAGCGGCAGGAGGCTGTCAGGCGGAAGTCGGGTCAGCATCAGGCATGGCAGCGGCTGCGATTGTGGAAATGGCGGGCGGAACGCCTCAGCAATCAGCGGAAGCAATGGCGATTACACTGAAAAATATGCTCGGTCTCGTATGTGACCCGGTCGCCGGATTGGTAGAAGTGCCGTGTGTCAAACGAAACGCAATGGGAGCATCCAACGCGATGATCGCGGCGGATATGGCGCTGGCCGGGATTACAAGCCGCATTCCTTGCGATGAGGTGATTGACGCGATGTACAAAATCGGCCAGACGATGCCGACAGCACTGCGTGAAACGGGACAAGGCGGTTTAGCTGCGACACCGACGGGAAGAGAATTAGAGAAAAAAATTTTCGGAGGAGCGCTGAAATCAAGTGACACACCATCAGCAAACTAGTATAGCGGAAATTAAGGGCATTGGGCCGGAAACAGAAAAAACATTGCACGAACTTGGTATCTATGACATTTCTGATCTTCTGAATTATTTCCCTTACCGTTATGACGACTATGAGCTGAGGGATTTAGAAGAAGTAAAACATGAAGAAAGAGTGACGGTAGAAGGGAAGGTTCATTCAGAACCTTCTCTTACCTATTACGGCAAAAAACGAAACAGGCTGACATTCAGGGTGCTTGTCGGCAATTATTTAATTACCGCGGTCTGCTTTAACCGTCCCTACTTAAAAAAGAAACTGACATTAGGTTCTGTCGTCACGATATCCGGGAAATGGGATAAACACAGACAGACCGTTTCCGTGCAGGAATTAAAAACTGGTCCTCATCAAGAAGATAAAAGCATTGAGCCTGTTTATTCCGTTAAAGAAAACGTCACCGTAAAAATGATGAGACGGTTTATTAAGGAAGCGCTGCAGCATCATTTGGACAGTGCGGCCGATCCGCTTCCTGAAAAATTGAGAATCCGCTATAAGCTGCCTGATTACAAACATGCCCTGCAGACGATGCATCAGCCTGAAACGAGGGAATCGTTACAGCAGGCAAGACGCCGGTTTGTTTATGAGGAATTCTTATTATTTCAGCTGAAAATGCAGGCGTTCCGTAAAGCGGAAAGGGAACAGTCAAAAGGCATCAGCCATGTGTTTCCTGCTGAAAAGCTCACCGCTTTCACAGACAGCCTGCCGTTTTCGCTCACGACCGCACAGACGCGCGTGCTTCGGGAAATTACCGCTGATATGACATCCCCTTACCGAATGAACCGTCTGCTGCAAGGTGATGTCGGTTCAGGGAAAACAGCCGTCGCCGCCATCGCTTTGTACGCTGCGATTCTGTCGGGGTATCAGGGGGCATTAATGGTGCCGACTGAAATTCTGGCCGAACAGCATGCCGATTCTCTCGTATCGTTGTTTGCAAATGAAGATGTAAATATCGCGCTTTTGACGAGTTCTGTAAAAGGAAAGCGGCGCAGGGAGCTTTTGGAGCGGCTTGCTCTCGGAGAGATTGATATTTTAGTAGGGACCCATGCTTTAATCCAGGATGAAGTGGAATTCAAAGCGCTGAGTCTTGTTATTACGGACGAGCAGCACCGGTTCGGGGTCGAACAGCGCAAAAAACTCAAGAATAAAGGTCAGGATCCGGATGTGCTGTTTATGACAGCCACCCCGATACCGAGAACGTTGGCCATTACCGTCTTCGGAGAAATGGATGTTTCCGTGATAGATGAAATGCCCGCGGGGCGAAAACAAATCGAAACGTATTGGGTGAAACACGACATGCTGGAGCGGATTTTGGCTTTTATAGAAAAAGAGCTGAAGCAGGGAAGGCAAGCCTATATTATCTGCCCGCTCATTGAAGAGTCGGATAAACTGGATGTACAGAATGCGATTGACGTATATAACATGCTGTCTGACGTATACCGGGGTAAATGGAATGTCGGCCTGATGCACGGGAAGCTCCATTCTGATGAAAAAGATCAGGTGATGAGAGAATTCAGCGCCAATCAATGTCAGGTACTTGTGTCAACAACCGTCGTAGAAGTCGGGGTGAACGTGCCGAATGCGACGATTATGGTCATCTATGACGCCGACCGTTTCGGATTATCTCAGCTCCATCAGCTCCGCGGCCGGGTCGGGCGGGGAGACCACCAATCTTTCTGCATCTTGATGGCCGATCCGAAATCCGAAACCGGGAAGGAACGGATGAGAATCATGTCAGAGACAAACGACGGCTTCGAGCTGTCTGAAAAGGACCTTGAACTGCGCGGCCCCGGTGATTTCTTCGGAAAAAAACAGAGCGGTATGCCCGAGTTCAAGGTAGCGGATATGGTTCATGACTACAGAGCTTTGGAAACGGCCCGCCAGGATGCGGCCAACCTGGTGTCTTCAGAGGCTTTTTGGAAAGATGACGAATACCGCATGCTGCGCGGTCAATTACTTTCAAGCGGCGTCCTAGAAGGGGAGAAATTAAGCTGATTCTGTAAAATTCGGCGGCTTTCAAAAAACAATCATTGCATTCCAATCTATGAGATTATATACTACTATTAGTACCTAGTCTTAATTGTCCGGATGGTGTTTACAGATGAGAAGAAGCAAGAAAGAACGCCAAAAATTATTGCAGCAGACGATCAAATCGACACCCTTCATCACAGATGAAGAATTAGCGGGGAAATTCGGCGTCAGCATTCAGACGATCCGTTTAGACCGCTTAGAGCTCTCAATACCGGAGCTGAGGGAAAGAATTAAAAACGTGGCAGAACAAACGCTTGATGATGAAGTGAAATCATTGTCTTTAGACGAAGTGATCGGTGAAATCATTGATCTGGAGCTTGACGGCCAGGCCATTTCCATATTAGAAGTAAGACGCGAACATGTCTTCAGCCGCAATCAAATTGCGCGGGGGCATCATTTGTTTGCGCAGGCGAACTCACTCGCCGTAGCCGTCATTGATGATGAGCTGGCGCTGACCGCAAGCGCAAATATCCGCTTTACAAGACAGGTGAAAGAAGGCGAGCGCGTCGTTGCGAAAGCCAAAGTGACGGCAGTCGAAAAAGAAAAAGGCAGAACGGTAGTTGAAGTCAACAGCTATGTGGGAGAAGAAGTCGTGTTCTCCGGCAGCTTTGACATGTACCGTTCAAAACAATCATAAAGGTGGAGCATGCATGAGAATAGCTGTAGATGCAATGGGAGGCGACAACGCACCCAAAGCTGTTATTGACGGAGTAATGAAGAGTATTGAGGCATTTGACGATCTTCATATTACGCTGGTCGGTGACAAGACAACAATAGAATCACACTTGCCAACAACATCAGACCGCATCACTGTGTTGCACGCCGATGAAGTGATTGAACCGACGGATGAACCGGTCCGCGCCGTACGCAGAAAGAAAAACTCTTCTATGGTGCTGATGGCGCAGGAAGTGGCTGAAAACAGAGCGGACGCCTGCATCTCAGCGGGGAATACAGGCGCACTCATGACAGCGGGACTGTTTATTGTCGGCAGAATTAAAGGAATCGACCGGCCTGCGCTTGCGCCGACGCTTCCGACCGTTTCAGGCGACGGTTTCCTTCTTTTGGACGTGGGAGCCAATGTCGATGCCAAACCGGAGCATCTCGTCCAGTACGGAATTATGGGATCTGTATATGCCCGGCAGGTTCTCGGAATCAGCTCGCCCCGCGTCGGCTTGTTAAATGTCGGCACGGAAGAAAAGAAAGGAAACGACCTGACAAAAAAGACGTTTGAATTATTAAAAGAAACAAACGTGAATTTTGTCGGAAACGTTGAGGCGAGAGACTTGCTCGAAGGCGCTGCTGACGTCATCGTCACAGACGGCTTTACGGGCAACGTCACGTTGAAAACATTGGAAGGTTCAGCGTTATCGATTTTCAAAATGCTGAAAGATACACTGACTTCAAGTTTTGTTTCTAAGCTCGCAGCGGGAGTGCTGAAGCCGAAGCTGATGGAAATGAAACTGAAAATGGACTATTCTGAGTACGGCGGGGCGAGTCTTTTCGGTTTGAAAGCGCCCGTCGTTAAAGCACACGGCTCTTCTGACGCACGCGCTGTTTACCATGCGCTGCGCCAGGCGAGAGAAATGGTCAGCCAAAACGTGGCCGCATTTATAGAAGAAGAAGTAAAAGAAGAAAAAACAGATGAGTAGTCTGGAGGTTACCGCATCATGAGTAAGATTGCATTTTTATTTCCCGGACAGGGATCACAATATATCGGTATGGGAAAAGACCTGTACGAACGCGAAGAAGCGTCAAAACGTATTTTTGATGAAGCGGATGAAACGCTTGAAACAAAGCTGAGCTCGCTCATTTTTGAAGGTGACGCTGAAGAATTGACCCTTACATACAATGCGCAGCCCGCGCTGTTGACAACGAGCATCGCCGTATTGGAAAAGTTTAAAGAATCAGGCATCACCCCTGATTTCACCGCCGGCCACAGCCTCGGAGAATATTCGGCGCTTGTTGCGGCGGGAGCGATGACATTTAAAGATGCCGTTTACACGGTAAGAAAACGGGGAGAATTCATGAATGAAGCCGTGCCGGCCGGAGAAGGCGCCATGGCAGCTATTCTCGGAATGGATGCGGAGTCCTTGAAAAAGGTGACGGATCAAGTGACGGAAAACGGTCATCTCGTACAGCTTGCAAACCTGAACTGCCCCGGCCAGATCGTCATTTCCGGAACGGCAAAAGGCGTGGAGCTGGCTTCAGAGGAAGCGAAAAACAACGGAGCAAAACGGGCGATCCCATTAGAAGTAAGCGGACCGTTCCATTCTGAATTAATGAAGCCGGCAGCGCAAAAACTCGAGGAGGTGCTCAGCGCCTGTGAGTTGAAAAATGCGGCTGTTCCCGTGATTTCAAACGTTTCGGCTGACGTTATGACAGAAAAAGACGATATCAAGAAAAAACTGATCGAACAGCTGTATTCGCCTGTTCGCTTTGAAGAAACCATTAACAAACTGATTGACGAAGGCGTCACGACGTTTGTTGAAATCGGGCCCGGAAAAGTGCTTTCAGGCCTTGTGAAAAAAGTGAACCGCCGCCTTAAAACAATCTCGGTTTCTGACCATGAAACCATCGAACTGGCGATTCAAACGCTGAAGGAGGAGAATCAGGATGCTTAATGAAAAAACAGCAGTGGTAACGGGAGCGTCCCGCGGAATCGGTCGGGCGATCGCGCTTGATCTTGCGAAAAACGGCTGTAATGTAGTAGTCAACTACTCCGGGAATGAAGCGAAAGCGAACGAAGTCGTAGATGAGATCAAATCTTTGGGCCGAAACGCGATCGCCGTAAAAGCCGATGTATCAAATTCCGAAGAAGTACAAAACATGATGAAAGAGGCTGTCACTGCATTTTCTTCAATCGACATTCTCGTGAACAATGCGGGGATCACAAAAGACAATCTTCTGATGAGAATGAAAGAAAATGAATGGGATGATGTCATTAACATTAACTTAAAAGGTGTATTCAACTGCACGAAAGCCGTTACAAGACAGATGATGAAACAGCGCTCCGGCCGGATTATCAACGTATCATCAATCGTCGGCGTCAGCGGAAACCCCGGCCAGGCAAACTATGTGGCGGCAAAAGCCGGTGTGATCGGCTTAACGAAGTCATCAGCCAAAGAGCTTGCGAGCCGAAATATTACGGTCAATGCCATTGCTCCGGGCTTTATTTCCACGGATATGACGGACAAGCTTTCTAAAGAAGTCCAAGATGAAATGCTGAAGCAGATTCCGCTCGCGCGTTTCGGTGATCCTTCCGATATCAGCAGCGTTGTTACGTTCCTTGCTTCTGAAGGATCGCGTTATATGACGGGCCAAACCCTTCATATTGACGGCGGAATGGTGATGTAAAGATTTGTTTTTAAAATTTCATCCTAGTTTCTCTAGTTTTTTAAAAACGAATCCTCTATAATACTTGAGGGGAGGTGAATTGCTATGGCAGATACATTAGAGCGTGTAACGAAAATCATCGTAGACCGCCTTGGCGTTGATGAAGCTGACGTCAAACTTGAAGCTTCTTTCAAGGAAGACTTAGGTGCTGATTCCCTAGATGTAGTTGAGCTTGTTATGGAACTTGAAGACGAGTTTGATATGGAGATTTCTGACGAAGATGCTGAAAAGATCGCAACAGTCGGCGACGCTGTGAACTACATACAAAACCAGCAATAAGCTGATGCTAAAAGTCCCGCCTGACAGCGGGGCTTTAGCCCTTTAATCGTTCGGTTACCGGCGTCTGACGCTGTACGCGCTGCCGATTCCGTTTACGGCGGGGAGCGCGGTGAACCTGATGTGCCTATGGAGGTTACTATGTCAAAACACTCACATTTTAAAGATAAAAAAAAGTTCTATAAAAAAATAGAGCAATTTAAAGAGTTCCAAGAACGGATTTCGGTTCATTTTCAAAACGAGAAACTTTTGTATCAAGCATTTACACATTCATCTTATGTGAATGAGCATCGGAAAAAGCCGTATGAAGACAACGAAAGGCTTGAATTTTTAGGTGACGCTGTTTTGGAACTGACGATCTCCCAATTCTTATTTGCCAAATATCCGGCCATGAGTGAAGGAGATTTGACGAAGCTGAGAGCCGCTATCGTATGCGAGCCGTCACTCGTCTCACTTGCCCACGAATTGTCATTCGGCGATCTTGTTCTCTTGGGAAAAGGAGAAGAAATGACGGGCGGCAGAAAGCGTCCTGCGCTTTTAGCGGATGTGTTTGAAGCGTTTATCGGCGCACTGTATCTGGATCAGGGCCTTGAGCCGGTTCAGCAATTCCTGAAAGAGTACGTGTTCCCTAAAATAAACGATGGTGCTTTTTCTCATGTGATGGATTTCAAAAGCCAGCTTCAAGAATTTGTACAGCGGGACGGAAAAGGATCGCTTGAGTACAAAATTCTCAATGAAAAAGGGCCTGCCCACAACCGGGAATTCGAGGCGCTGGTCTCTCTTAAAGGTGAGGCGCTCGGTATCGGGAACGGACGTTCCAAAAAAGAAGCCGAGCAGCATGCGGCACAGGAAGCTCTTGCAAAATTGCAAAAACATCATACGAAACAATAAAATCCCCCTGTATCCCTAGGGGGATTTCAGTATGTCTGCGCCTGATATAAGCGGGTGATTATGATAATATTGAGATACTTATACGATAAGGAGGATCTGGGATGTTCCTCAAACGTTTAGACGTTATAGGATTTAAATCATTTGCAGAACGGATATCCGTTGACTTTGTAAAAGGCGTCACGGCCGTTGTCGGTCCGAACGGCAGCGGAAAGAGCAACATTACCGAAGCCATCCGCTGGGTGCTCGGCGAACAATCAGCCCGCTCGCTTCGGGGCGGAAAAATGGAAGATATCATTTTTGCGGGAAGTGATTCGCGCAAGCGGCTGAACCTTGCCGAAGTCACGTTAACGCTTGATAATGAAGATCAATTTCTCCCGATCGATTATCATGAAGTCAGCGTGACGAGACGGGTGTACCGTTCCGGAGAAAGTGAATTTCTCATCAACAATCAGCAGTGCCGCCTGAAAGACATCATTGACTTATTTATGGACTCCGGGCTTGGAAAAGAAGCATTCTCTATTATCAGTCAGGGGAAAGTCGAAGAGATTCTCAGCAGCAAAGCGGAAGACCGCCGCAGTATTTTTGAAGAAGCGGCCGGCGTGCTGAAATATAAAACACGAAAGAAAAAAGCGGAAAATAAACTGTTTGAGACGCAGGATAACTTAAACAGGGTGGAAGATATTCTCCACGAGCTTGAAGATCAGGTCGAACCGCTGAAAATCCAGGCATCAATCGCCAAAGACTACTTAGAAAAAAAAGAAAGAGCTTGAGCATGTCGAAATCGCCCTTACCGCCTTTGACATCGAACAACTGCATGGCAGATGGTCGGGTTTAAAAGACAAGGTGCAGGCTGCTAAAGAAGAAGAATTGGCGGAATCATCGGCTCTGTCCGCAAAAGAAGCGATGATAGAAGAGACGAGAGATAAAATCCACGCGCTTGATGAATCCATCAACGAACTGCAGCAGGTTCTGCTCGTGACAAGTGAAGAGCTGGAAAAGCTGGAAGGCCGGAAAGAAGTGCTGAAAGAGCGTAAAAAAAAACGCCGCGCAAAACCGGGAACAGCTAGAGGAATCCGTTACACATTACACGAACAAAGAAGCCGAACTGAAAGCGGACATTGAAAAGCAGTCTGCCGTCTATGATAAACTTCGTGCGGAAGTGAAGCGGTTAAACGCCCAGGTGAAAGAAAAGCAGCAGGCTCTCAGTCTGCATAATGAAAATGTAGAAGAGAAAATCGAACAATTAAAAAGCGATTACTTTGAATTGTTAAACAGTCAGGCGTCGATTCGCAACGAGCTGCAGCTTTTAGATGACCAGATGTCCCAATCTGCGGTCCAGCAGGCGAGACTGACCGCAAACAATGAAAAATATCTTGAAGAACGTAACGATATTGCAGTCCGCAAAGCGGCGTGCGAAGAGGAATTGGCCGCCGTTGAAGAGGATATTCACAATCAGGTCGTCCGCTTTCGCGAAGTCCAGACAGCATATGAACAGAAAAAACGCCAGTATGAAAAGAAAGAATCAGCGCTGTATCAGGCATATCAATTCGTCCAGCAGGCCAGATCCAAAAAAGATATGCTTGAAACGATGCAAGGCGATTTTTCAGGATTTTACCAAGGCGTAAAAGAAGTGCTGAAGCAGAAAGAGCAGCTCGGCGGCATCCGCGGCGCCGTTCTCGAACTGATTGCCACCGAACAAAAATATGAGACGGCGATCGAGATTGCACTCGGCGCAGCGGCGCAGCACGTTGTCACAGACGATGAGCAGGCGGCGCGGAAAGCGATTCAATATTTAAAACAGAATTCCTTCGGCCGCGCGACGTTCCTGCCGCTTACGGTTATGAAACCGCGCCAGCTCCAAACCCGTGATGAACAGACGGCTTCAAAGCATCCGTCTTTCCTCGGCACAGCGAGCGGGCTTGTCACATATGATGCGGCATATCGGAATGTTATTCAAAACCTTCTCGGCACCGTGCTGATCACTGAAGATTTAAAAGGCGCGAATGAACTGGCCAAGCTTCTCGGGCACCGCTACCGCATCGTGACGCTTGAGGGCGATGTCGTCAATCCAGGCGGATCAATGACAGGCGGCGCGGTCAAAAAGAAAAACAATTCTCTGCTCGGCAGAAGCCGTGAGCTTGAGACGGTGACTGCGCGGCTTGCCGAAATGGAAGAAAAAACAGCTCTGCTCGAAAAAGAGGTCAAAACGCTGAAGCAGGCCATTCAAGAGCTTGAACATACGCTGAGCGGTCTCCGTGAAGACGGTGAAGCTTTCAGAACAAAGCAGCAGGATGTAAAAGGCAGGCTGTATGAACTTGAAGTCGCTGAAAAGAACATCAATACCCATCTGGAGCTTTACGATCAGGAGAAAGCATCACTGACGGAAAGCAGCCGGGAAAAAGAGACGCGCAAATCAGCTCTGGAAGAACAGCTGAGTGAGGCATCCGGCCAGCTGAAAGAGCTTGAGGAAGAGATGGAAAGGCTGACAAAACAAAAGCAGACCCTATCCTCAACAAAAGAAACGCTCTCTCATGAACTGACGGAATGTAAAGTGGCCGCTGCGAAAAAAGAACAGGCGTGCTCGAGTGAAGAAGACAACCTCAAAAGGCTGAAAAAAGAGCTTGAGGAAACGCAGCTCGCTCTGAAAGAAACACGGGAAGATTTAAGCCTCCTGACCTCAGAAATGACGTCCAGCACAAGCGGTGAGGAGCAGCTTGAAGAAGCAGCCCATCATAAGCTTCACGATAAAACGAGAACAATCGAATTGATCGCCAGCCGGCGCGACCAGCGTGTGAAGCTTCAGAGGGCGCTTGATACGAACGAACTTGAGCTGAAAGAGATGAAGCGTCTCTACAAGCAAAAAACAGAAATTCTGAAAGATGAAGAGGTAAAACTCGGCCGGATGGAAGTTGAGCTTGATAATCTCTTGCAGTATTTACGCGAGGAATACAGCTTATCCTTTGAAGGGGCTAAAGAACAATATCAGCTTGAAATCGAGCCTGAAGAGGCGAGAAAACGGGTCAAACTGATCAAGCTCTCAATTGAAGAGCTCGGAACGGTCAATCTCGGCAGCATCGATGAATTTGAAAGAGTAAACGAACGGTACCAGTTTTTAACAGAGCAGAAAAATGACCTGACGGAAGCGAAAAACACACTGTTTCAAGTCATTGAAGAAATGGATTCTGAAATGACGAAGCGTTTCCATGAAACGTTTATCCAGATCCGTTCTCAATTCAACGACGTGTTCCGTTCTTTATTCGGAGGAGGGCGGGCTGAACTGAAGCTGACTGATCCGAATGATCTTCTTAACTCCGGGGTGGACATTATCGCGCAGCCTCCGGGCAAAAAACTGCAAAACTTAAATCTTTTGTCAGGGGGAGAACGGGCGCTGACTGCCATTGCCCTTTTATTCTCCATTCTGAAAGTAAGGCCCGTGCCGTTCTGCGTCCTTGATGAAGTGGAAGCTGCGCTTGATGAAGCCAATGTATTCAGGTTTGCGCAATATTTAAAAAAATACAGCAGCGACAGCCAGTTTATCGTCATCACCCACAGAAAAGGCACCATGGAAGAAGCGGATGTCCTCTACGGTGTAACGATGCAGGAATCCGGCGTTTCCCGAATGGTTTCGGTCAAACTGGAAGAAACAAAAGAATTCGTTCAGTAACGAGGAAAGAGGTTGAAAGATGAGCTTTTTTAAAAAATTAAAAGAGAAAATCACGAAACAGACAGACTCCGTCTCTGAAAAATTTAAAGATGGTCTTGAAAAAACAAGAAATTCCTTCTCGAATAAAGTGAACGAACTCGTCTCCCGCTACCGGAAAGTCGACGAGGATTTCTTCGAGGAGCTTGAGGAAGTGCTGATTGGCGCTGACGTCGGTTTTACAACCGTCATGGAGCTGATTGATGAGCTCAAAAAAGAAGTGAAGCTGAAAAACATCCAGGATCCTCAGGAAGTGCAGTCCGTCATTTCTGAAAAGCTTGTCGACATTTATAACAGCGGCGACGAACAGATTTCTGAATTAAATATTCAGGACGGGCGCCTGAACGTTATTCTGCTTGTCGGGGTAAACGGCGTCGGAAAAACGACAACGATCGGAAAACTTGCCCATAAGCTGAAGAATGAAGGCAAATCCGTTGTGCTCGCTGCCGGAGACACCTTCAGAGCCGGGGCGATTGAACAGCTTGAAGTGTGGGGGGAGCGTACAGGCGTGCCTGTCATTAAGCAGGCTGCCGGAAGCGACCCTGCGGCGGTTATTTATGATGCCGTACACGCGGCTAAAGCAAGAGGAGCGGATGTGCTGATTTGTGATACGGCCGGCCGCCTTCAGAATAAAGTAAACTTAATGAAAGAGCTTGAAAAAGTCAAACGCGTCATCGAACGCGAAGTGCCTGAGGCTCCGCATGAGGTTCTCCTTGCGCTGGACGCGACGACAGGCCAGAATGCGATGGCGCAGGCGAAAGAATTCTCCAAAGCGACGAATGTGACGGGTATCGCGTTAACGAAGCTTGACGGCACCGCAAAAGGCGGTATCGTCCTGGCGATCCGCAATGAGCTTCACATCCCCGTGAAACTGGTCGGCCTCGGAGAAAAGGTTGACGATCTCCAGCGATTTGATGCAGAATCTTACGTATACGGTCTCTTTTCTGATTTAGTTGAAAAAGCCGAGGATTAATGAATAAAAAACGAGTATAAAATGGACGGTTTTATACTCGTTTTTTTATACGCATTGATAGATCGGAATGGAGGGGGCAATTGTTGGACAAATGGCTGAAAGCTGAATTGGAAAGTAAGATCGGCGCGATAAACCATATGTCGCTGTTGGGTGAACAGGGAGGCACTTCAACCGTTCGAAAAATAGTGACCGGTCAAGACGCATTTCTGCTGAAAAGTTCTTTTCAACAGAAGTATCGGGAATGGTTAATGAGAGAAGCCTTCGTTTTACAAAAACTGACGGAAACTCGTCGTCTGCCTGTTCCTGTTTATTATGGGATGATACAGGAACAGCATGCCAGCCATATCATCATGTCATTTGAGGATGGAATCACCCTGACTTCGGCTTTAAGAAAAGCAAAAGGGGATACTGAAAAGAAAAAGCTGATCAAAAGTTTCGGCCGGTTTCTGCAACGGCTGCATGAAACCGAAATGGTCTCTGGTTTACAGCCGGAAACAGACTGGCTCGATCTGCAAATCAAACGAGCCGGGGAATATGTCAAAAAAGGGCAGGCTGAAGGAAGTGCAGAGCTTTTGAAGGAATTGGACAGGTACAGGCCTGTTCCTGTTCAGCAGACAATGATTCACGGTGACTGCACGACTGATAATGTGCTGGTGAAAGACGGAGAGGTCTATCTGTTTATCGATGCTGCGGGAATATCGGCGGGAGATCCGCGATATGATGAATCATTAGCGATCAGTCGTTTTGTCACAAATGAAGCATGCCTCAATGCTTTTTACGAAGGTTATTGCCGCTATCGTGTATCAAAACAAGAATTCGAGTATTTTAACGACGGTCTGTATGAATTTTTTTGAAAACTTATTATGTAAAAAGAGCATCATTCTTTGACAAGATAAAAACTTGACACACGCTCTGAAACCATGTAAACTAAGTTTTTGTAAAGGGATTTGACTTAACAAAGGGGAGAGCTCAAATGTCGCTCGAAAAAACGACGAGAATGAACTATTTGTTTGACTTCTATCAGTCGTTGCTGACGTCAAAACAAAAGAGCTATATGTCGCTTTATTATCTGGACGATTTCTCCCTTGGTGAAATAGCCGAAGAGTATGACGTTTCAAGGCAAGCCGTTTACGATAACATCAAACGGACTGAAGCGATGCTTGAACAATATGAAGAAAAACTGCTCCTTTTTAAAAAGTTTCAGGAGCGTAAAGAAATGTTTACAAAGCTGAAAGAGCTTGCTTCCGGCTTGCAGGAAGAGGAAAAAATGACGGCTCTGATTGAAGCGCTTGAGAAATTAGATTAGGAGGCGGCAAACAATGGCATTTGAAGGATTAGCCGACCGACTGCAAAAGACGATTTCAAAAATCCGCGGAAAAGGAAAAGTCAGCGAACAAGACGTAAAAGAGATGATGCGTGAAGTCCGTCTTGCGCTTCTTGAGGCTGACGTTAACTTTAAAGTCGTAAAGGATTTTGTGAAAAAAGTAAGTGAACGGGCTGTCGGGCAGGACGTCATGCAGAGTCTGACACCCGGTCAGCAGGTTATTAAAGTCGTAAAAGAAGAGCTTACCGAGCTGATGGGCGGCGAAGAAAGCAAAATTGCCGCCGCCAAACGCCCGCCGACCGTTATTATGATGGTCGGGCTCCAAGGTGCCGGTAAAACGACAACCACGGGGAAGCTTGCCAACCTGCTGCGCAAAAAACATAACCGCAAACCGCTGCTCGTGGCTGCGGATATTTACCGCCCCGCCGCGATTAAACAGCTGGAAACACTGGGGAAACAGCTTGATATGCCGGTCTTTTCGCTTGGCGATCAGGTCAGCCCGGTGGAAATTGCCAGACAGGCGATTGAAAAAGCGAAGGAAGAGCATCATGATTATGTGATTTTAGATACCGCCGGACGGCTGCACATCGATCATGAACTGATGGATGAGCTCTCCGGTGTAAAGGAAGTCGCAAATCCTGAGGAAATTTTCCTTGTCGTCGACTCAATGACCGGTCAGGATGCGGTAAACGTCGCCAAAAGCTTTAATGACCAGCTCGGTTTAACGGGCGTCATTTTAACAAAGCTTGACGGGGATACCCGCGGAGGTGCGGCGCTTTCTATCCGCGCGGTCACCGAAACGCCGATTAAATTCGCCGGAATGGGAGAAAAGCTCGATGCTCTTGAAGCGTTCCATCCTGAACGGATGGCATCCCGGATTCTCGGAATGGGTGACGTGCTGACGCTGATTGAAAAAGCTCAGGCGACCGTTGATGAAGACAAAGCCAAAGAGCTTGAGCAGAAAATGAGAACGATGAGCTTCACATTGGATGATTTTCTGGAGCAGCTCGGCCAGGTCCGAAACATGGGGCCTCTTGACGAACTGCTGCAAATGATGCCCGGCGCAGGCAAAATGAAAGGCTTAAAAAACATCCAAGTCGATGAAAAACAGCTGAATCATGTGGAAGCGATCATTAAATCAATGACTGTTCTTGAAAAAGAACAGCCGGATATTATTAACGCCAGCCGGCGGAAGCGGATTGCCAAAGGAAGCGGAACATCCGTTCAGGAAGTCAACCGTCTTTTAAAGCAGTTTGAGGAAATGAAAAAAATGATGAAGCAGATGACCAACATGTCAAAAGGGAAGAAAAAAGGCTTTAAATTACCTTTTATGTAATCGGTTATACATGATAAAACCGTTGTTAAGAAAAAACACTTTACAAACACTTTTATCATTGTTAATATACTATCTTGTTGAAATATTTTCGGAGGTGCTAGTAAAATGGCAGTAAAAATTCGTTTAAAACGTATGGGAGCAAAAAAATCTCCTTTCTATCGTATTGTTGTAGCAGATTCTCGTTCACCGCGTGACGGCCGTTTCATCGAAACAGTCGGCACATACAACCCGGTTGCAAAGCCGGCTGAAGTGAAAATCAACGAAGAGCTTGCTCTTAAATGGCTTCAAACAGGAGCTAAACCTTCTGATACAGTCCGCAACTTGTTCTCAAGCCAAGGAATTATGGAAAAATTCCACAACGCTAAACAAGGCAAGTAATGACTGATCAGAACTTGGAAGATTTGATTGTCAGCATTGTGGCTCCGCTTGTCGACCATCCGGAAGACATAACGGTCACAAAGGAAGAGACTGATCAAAAGATTGCGCTGCGCTTATCTGTCAATAAGTCAGATACCGGTAAGATTATCGGAAAGCAAGGCCGGACTGCAAGAGCGATTCGAACCGTCGTTTTTGCAGCTGGCGCACAGTCTTCTAAGAAAGTTCAATTTGAAATATTTGACTGAAAAAGGGAGAGGGCCGGCACCTCCCCTTTTTTTACACGTAAAAAAGGCAAATGAACAGAAATATGTTGGAAGAGTGGGGAGTCTGGTCCTATGCAGATTATTCACAGGGTAACCGTTATGCAGGTTCTGACCGAGCAAAGCAAGGAAAAGCTTTTGGCCTCTTTTGCAGAAAAAAAGCAAACGCTTGAACGAGAATGCAGCCAGCTCTATTTTCAGCTTAGAAAACATGAAAAAGATCAGCAGAATCGCGATGTAGCGGAATCTTTTAAAAAAGCCATTGAAAAAAGACAAGACAAAATCAAAATGATCGATTTCCAAATAAGCCAGACAGAGTCGCTCCCGCTTGGAAGCGAAGTGAAGGAAAAGGAGATCGATGCGCTGCTTTCAATCAATGTCGGTGATAACTGGCATGAAAAAACAGCGGCAAATACCATCGTCATAAAAGACGGGGTAGTAATTGAAATCCGCCCGAGGTGATAATATGACAAACAGATGGTTTAATGTAGGCAAAATTGTAAATACCCACGGCATTAAAGGCGAAGTGCGGGTCATTTCTAAAACGGACTTTGCCGAAGAACGGTACAAGCCCGGCAATACGCTCTATTTGTTTGCGGAAGGGGCTGCGGAGCCAATCAAAGTAACGGTCAGCGCCCACAGGCTTCACAAACAGTTTCACCTGCTGCAATTCAAAGAAATGCCGAGTCTCAATGAAGTCGAACACTTAAGAAACATGGTGATCAAAGTCCCTGAAGAAGACTTGGGAGAGCTTGAAGAAGATGAATTTTATTTTCATGAAATCATCGGCTGCGAGGTTGTGTCAGAAGACGGGGAACTGATCGGCACAGTGAAGGAAATCTTGACGCCCGGGGCTAATGACGTATGGGTGGTTGCAAGAAAAGGCAAAAAAGATGCGCTCATTCCGTATATTGCTTCTGTGGTAAAGGATATTAATATAAATGAGAAGAAAATTAAGATTCATGTAATGGAAGGGTTAATAGACGAATGAAAATCGACTTTTTAACACTGTTTCCCGAAATGTTTCAAGGGGTGCTCGGCTCATCCATTCTGCAAAAAGCACAGGAAAAAGAGGCTGTCCGTTTTGACGTCATCAATTTCCGGGCTTTTTCGGATAATAAACACCAAACGGTTGATGATTACCCGTACGGCGGGGGAGCCGGGATGGTGTTAAAGCCGCAGCCCGTATTTGATGCGGTTGAAAAGCTGACAGCCGGTACGGACGCCAAGCCGCGCATTATTCTCGTCTGCCCGCAAGGTGAGCGTTATACGCAGAAGAAAGCCGAGGAGCTGGCGGAAGAGGAACATCTCATGTTTATTTGCGGACATTATGAAGGGTATGATGAACGGATCCGGGAACATCTTGTCACTGATGAAATCTCCATCGGGGATTTTGTGCTGACCGGGGGAGAGCTCCCTGCCATGATGATTGCCGACAGCGTTGTCAGGCTTTTGCCGGGCGTCCTCGGAAAAGAAGCATCCCACGTGGAGGATTCCTTCAGCACGGGGCTTTTAGAGCATCCGCACTATACGAGGCCAGCAGATTATAAAGGCTTAAAAGTGCCTGAGACCCTTCTGTCCGGCAACCATGCCAAAATACAAGAATGGCGCAATAAAGAATCAATCAGAAGAACCTTTTTAAGACGTCCGGATCTTCTTGAAAACTATCCTCTCACTGATGAGCAAAGAAAATGGATTTCCGAGTGGGAAAACGAATAGATTCTATTGCGCAGGTGATGAAGATATGATAAGATACTACTTGTGGCTTAAGGAGGCTTATCCTTCAGAAGCTTGAAAACGATGTTCCGCTGTGCCTTGCAGTTGTGGCCAAGAGCATCTGTTGGAAGGAGTTGAAAACGATGCAAAAACTAATTCAAGATATCACAAAAGAACAGCTTCGCACTGATCTTCCTGCGTTCCGTCCTGGTGACACTTTACGTGTACACGTAAAAGTTGTTGAGGGTAACCGTGAGCGTATCCAGATCTTCGAAGGTGTTGTGATCAAGCGTCGTGGTGGTGGAATCAGCGAAACGTTCACAGTTCGTAAGATTTCTTACGGTGTTGGCGTTGAACGTACATTCCCTGTACACACACCAAAAATCGCGAAAATCGAAGTTGTACGTTACGGTAAAGTACGTCGCGCTAAGCTTTACTACCTGCGTGAACTTCGCGGAAAAGCGGCTCGTATTAAAGAAATCAGACGATAATGATAACGAACGAAAAGAGCTTGTTACCCGTAACAGGCTCTTTTTTTATATGAAATTTGTAAAAGCGGAACAAGCAACGTAAAATACATAAGAGATCATCGGAACATCCGGTTCCGGTAAATAAGGCAGGTGTCGAAGTCACATGACCATTCAATGGTTCCCGGGCCATATGGCTAAAGCGAGACGGGAAGTAACAGAAAAACTGAAATTAATTGATATCGTATACGAATTGGTGGATGCGAGAATCCCGATGTCATCGAGAAATCCGATGATTGAGGAGATTTTAAAAAATAAGCCGCGCATTATGCTTTTAAATAAAGCCGATAAGGCGGATGCGGCTGTGACTGCCCAGTGGAAGGACCACTTTCAGGAACAGGGCATTCCCTCTCTTTCAATAAACTCCGTTAACGGGCAGGGACTGCATCAAATCGTGCCGTCCTCGAAAGAGCTGTTGAAGGATAAGTTCGATAAAATGAAAGCAAAAGGCATTAGGCCGAGAGCAATCCGCGCATTAATCATCGGCATTCCGAATGTCGGCAAGTCTACGCTCATTAACCGGCTGGCCAAAAAAAACATTGCCAAGACGGGAGACAGGCCCGGCATTACCACTTCACAGCAGTGGGTAAAGGTAGGCAAGGAATTAGAGCTGCTCGATACACCGGGAATTTTATGGCCTAAATTTGAAGATGAGCTTGTCGGCTTGCGCCTGGCGATCACCGGGGCGATTAAAGATACGATTATCAACCTGCAGGATGTGGCTGTTTTCGGGCTGCGCTTTCTGGAAGAGCATTATCCCGACCGTTTGAAGGAGCGCTACGGACTTCAGGAAATCCCTGAGGATATCGCCGCTCTTTTCGACGCGATCGGTGAAAAACGCGGCTGTTTGATGGGCGGCGGAATGGTTGACTATGATAAAACAACGGAAGTCATCATTCGGGACATCCGTACGGAAAAATTCGGCAGGCTTTCATTTGAAGCACCATCAGAATAAAGACGCGCAGCGATGCGGGTCTTTATTTTTTCCGCAGAATACCGATATACATAATGTAAGGGAGAAGAGAACGTGAATACATTAACCGTAAAAAGCGTAAAAGAACGCCTGCAAGAGATCAGGGACGAAAGCGACCCCTTCCTTGCCCAATGTGAGAAAGACCCGAGAAAAAGCGTACAGACGCTTTTAGAGCAATGGCTGAAAAAGCACGCGAAGGAAAAAGCTCTTAAAGAGCAATGGCTGAACATGACGGCATACGAAAGACTGTCATCCAAAAAGGGCTTCCGCCTGATTGCGGGTGTTGACGAAGCCGGAAGAGGGCCGCTTGCCGGACCGGTTGTCGCCGGCGCCGTCATTTTGCCGGCAGAATGCGAGATTCTCGGTCTCACGGACTCGAAGAAATTGTCGGAAAAGAAGCTCGAGGAGTATTACAGCCGGATCACGGAAGAAGCGGCGGCTGTAGGAGTCGGCATTGTCCATGCGGACGTCATTGACCGGATCAACATTTATGAGGCCGCGAGACTGGCGATGGTAAAAGCCGTCAATGCTTTAACGGAAACTCCTGATTATCTGCTTGTTGATGCCATGACCCTTCCGCTCGACATTCCGCAGTCATCAGTTATAAAAGGGGATGCCAAAAGCGTGTCAATTGCCGCCGGAGCCTGCATAGCAAAAGTAACGCGGGACCGTCTCATGGCTGAGTACGCCAAAACCTACCCCATGTACGGCTTTGAAAAAAATAAAGGCTACGGAACGAAAGAACATCTTGAAGCTCTTCAGGCATACGGACCGACAACTATTCACCGAAAAACGTTCGCTCCCGTTCAATCTTATTGTTAGAAAAGAGGCTTAAGACATGAACATTAGCGGCGAAATCCAAGCGGCTTTCAGACAGCTGACGGCGGAAATCCCTCCGGACCGGCAGGACGGCGGTAAAGACAGCGGCGCTCAAAGGCTGCTGTTAGGGAAGGTTCTCCGTTTGCTGGACGATCAAAGCGCTCTTATCCAGATCGGCGGCCGGACGATGCAGGGAAAGCTTGAAACCGCCCTCCGACCGCAGGCGTATTACTGGTTTTCTTATGACAAACAGCCGGCGGAAAAAACGGGCCGGCTTCATGTCATCGACCAATTCGAAGGAAGCCCGAAAACCGTTCAGGAAGCGGCGGGTAGACTGTTAAACGCACTTTCCGTCAAACCGGGCCCTGTGTCTCTGCAGATTGCCGAAACGTTTATGCAGCAGAAGCTGCCGATGACGGAAAACAGTCTCAAAGCCTGCATCCGCTGGGCTGAATCGCTTCCGGCCGCCGAATTGAAAAAAGCGGCGGAAACAATCGTATTTGCGCTGAAACGGGAACTGCCCGCACATCCGGAAGTCTTGTCAGCCATTCATGCCGTTAAATATCCGGTTCCGACCCGTCGCCTCCTCTCAGGACTGCTTCAGGCAATCAATCAGGCTCCGCAATCGGCAAAAGAGCTGTCTGTGCTCAAAGAGGCGGTTTCTGACGTATTAAACGCGGAAACGGATCTTCATGCAGAACGTCTCTTGAAGAAGCTTGCCGAGGCTGCACGCATGCCGATCCCAGAAACCGGGCTGATGGATGAAGAAGAACGGACGGAATCAAAACAATCACCATTTGTCCGAGAGACTCGTGAAAACGGAAAGGCAGTCTCAAGCCAACCTTCTCCTCCGAGTGCGCGGACAGATCCGGAACTTCCTGAAAAAACGGCAAAACAGATTATAGAGAAATTAATGACATCGGCAGAAAAAACTGAAAACCGCCCCGTAAAAGTAACGGCGGAGATCATTAAGGCTTTCATTTCTCAAGAAAAAACATTTAAAACAGCACCTGTTCTTCAAAAAGCACATCTGACAGAACAGGAGGCGGCTGTTTTCGAAAAAGCCGTTCAGCTCACCGAATTGAAATATGCGGAAAAAGATGATGTATTAAGCCTTTTGCAGAAAATCAAAAAAGGATTGGGCACGCGTGATGAATTATCATTCATTACAGCGCTTGAAAAAGGCGTATCTCCGCAGCCGGAGAAACAAGCGCTGAAAACCGCCCTCCAAGCCGTCCGGACGCTTCAAGAAGCGCCCCAATCCGTTAAACAAGAGGCGGAACCGCTTATTCATAAATTAAACGGCCAGCTGTTTATTGAGCAGCATAACCCTTCTTTTACGCAGATGGTGCTGTCATTTCCGCTGGGAGCGTCCGCGTATGAGAATGACATCACAGTTCTCTTTAAAGGACGGAAGAAGCCGGACGGAAAACTCGATCCGTCACATTGCAGGCTCCTGTTTTTGCTGCATCTTGAAACACTGCAAGAAACCGTTGTGGACTGCATGATTCAGCAAAATGTAATGACCATTACGGTTGAGACTGATTTTGAGCTTCAGGCGGCCATCGACCCTCTCGTACCGGCTTTAAAAGAAGCCGTAAAAGAAACGGGCTTCAGCCTGTCAGGCGTCACGTCTAAAAAACGGCGCCCGAAAGACCAGAGCGCTCTTGTGGAAGAGTTTATAGAAAAAGACGGCGGAAGAAAAGTGGATGTGAAAATATGAAAGAGCAAACGCCGTTAAGAAGAGCTGTCGCCCTGCATTACGACCGGCAGAAAGACCAAGCCCCGAAGGTTGTCGCAACAGGCAGGGGGCATGTGGCGGAAAATATTATAAAAGAAGCTGAGAAGGCTGGGGTTCCCATTCAGGAAGACAGAACCCTTGTCGAATTAATGCGCCATTTGACGGTTGACGATCAGATACCGGAGGCGCTCTATGAAACCGTTGCCGAAATTTTTTCATTTGTTTACAGACTGGACGAAACCCTGAAAAACGAAAAATAAGGACCATTCATTTCCCGGACTCCGTTTAAATTTATATTTTCAATAAAATAAAAGTTAGAATGTTTGGAAGGATATAAAGATTTTGTTTTGAACCCTAGACAATTCTTCCAGTATTATATAGAATGAAAGCGCAGTCTATTTTTAGTTTTGCTACATAAGTTAGGAGGATGGGAAATGAATATCCATGAGTACCAGGGAAAAGAAGTCCTCAGAAAATACGGGGTGTCTGTTCCTGAAGGTAAAGTGGCTTTTACAGCAGAGGAAGCAGTTGAAAAAGCAGAGAGCCTGTCAAGCTCGGTTTATGTCGTAAAGGCGCAAATCCATGCTGGCGGCCGCGGCAAAGCTGGTGGGGTAAAGATTGCAAAAACAAAAGATGAAGTGAAAGAGTATGCCGAAGAACTGTTAGGCAAGACGCTCGTCACACATCAAACGGGTCCGGACGGACAAGTAATAAAACGCTTACTTATTGAAGAAGGCTGCGATATTAAAAAGGAATACTATGTCGGGCTTGTACTTGACCGCGCTACTTCAAGAATCGTTTTAATGGCGTCTGAAGAAGGCGGAACGGAGATTGAAGAAGTAGCGGAAAAAACACCTGAAAAAATTAAAAAAGCGGTAATTGATCCGGCTGTCGGCCTTCAGGGCTATCAGGCAAGGGAAATTGCATTCGCAATTAACATCCCGAAAGAGCTTGTCGGCAAAGCCGCTAAATTTATGCTCGGTTTATATAAAGCATTTGTTGAGAAGGACTGCTCCATCGCCGAGATCAACCCTCTCGTCGTTACGGGGGACGGAAACGTCATGGCGCTGGATGCTAAGCTGAACTTCGACAGCAATGCGTTATACAGACAAAAAGACATTATGGAATACAGAGATTTAGATGAAGAAGATCCGAAAGAAATCGAAGCGTCAAAATACGATTTAAGCTACATTTCCCTTGATGGAAATATCGGCTGTATGGTAAACGGCGCGGGTCTTGCAATGTCTACAATGGATATCATTAAACACTACGGCGGAGAACCTGCAAACTTCCTTGATGTCGGGGGCGGCGCAACCGCAGAAAAAGTGACGGAAGCTTTTAAAATCATTCTTTCCGATCAAAACGTAAAAGGAATTTTCGTTAATATTTTCGGAGGCATCATGAAGTGTGATGTCATCGCCGAGGGCGTTGTTGAAGCGACGAGACAAGTCGGATTGACATTGCCGCTGGTCGTGCGCCTTGAAGGGACAAACGTAGATTTAGGAAAGAAAATCCTGAATGAATCAGGCTTAAACATCACATCTGCGGAATCAATGGCAGACGGCGCACAGAAAATCGTATCCTTAGTTTAGGAAAGAATGAAAGGCAGGGGACCAGATAATGAGTGTTTTTATCAATAAAGATACAAGAGTTATTGTACAGGGGATTACAGGTTCTACCGCTTTATTTCATACAAAGCAGATGCTGGAATACGGCACGAATATCGTTGGCGGTGTAACACCTGGAAAAGGCGGAACGGAAGCGGAAGGCGTACCGGTATTCAATACGGTCGCAGAAGCGGTTCACACAACGGGCGCTGATGCGTCAGTCATTTACGTGCCGGCTCCGTTTGCGGCGGACGCAATTATGGAAGCGGTTGACGCGGAAATTGATCTTGTCATTTGTATCACTGAGCACATTCCGGTTTTGGACATGGTGAAAGTGAAGCGCTTTATGGAAGGCAAGAAAACGAGATTAATAGGGCCGAACTGCCCGGGTGTTATTACACCTGAAGAATGCAAGATCGGCATTATGCCGGGATACATTCATAAAAAGGGTCATGTAGGCGTTGTATCCCGTTCAGGAACATTGACATACGAGGCCGTCCATCAGCTTTCAGAAGCCGGCGTAGGCCAGTCTACCGCTGTAGGGATCGGCGGCGATCCGGTCAACGGCACGAACTTTATTGACGTGTTAAAAGCGTTCAATGAAGATCCTGAAACACATGCCGTCATCATGATCGGAGAAATCGGCGGCACAGCTGAAGAAGAAGCGGCTGAGTGGGTGAAAGCGAACATGACGAAGCCTGTTGTCGGCTTTATCGGCGGTAAAACCGCGCCTCCGGGAAAACGCATGGGCCATGCGGGCGCCATCATCTCCGGAGGAAAAGGCACGGCAGAAGAAAAAGTCAAAACGATGAACGCCTGCGGAATTGAAGTCGCGGAAACCCCTTCTGTAATGGGTGAAACGCTGATTAAGGTGTTAAAAGAAAAAGGCTTATTTGAAACGTGCAAAACGCACTGATCGAAGCAGGGGCAGCCGTAACGGCTGTTCCTGTTTTTGCTGTACAAAAGAGGAGGTTGCCCGATTTGGATCAAGCATCGCGCTGTTTAATGGTCTGCAGTATTAATCAAATCATTTCCCCGTCTCTTCTATTAAAATGGTGGAAAGCTGATCACTCTCTGTCTTTTTTACCGGATCCGCATCCATTAACTGTTTTATCAGAAGGGAAAACAGCCCCGGAAGAAATTTTTCGGGAAATAGAGCGCAAGGATCCGGAACTTGATGAAGTTCTGTCCGATTACCGCCGCGAAGGCATTACTGTCATTCCGATTTCATCAAGCCGCTACCCAACATGGCTTAAAGCGATTTATGATCCGCCGGCTGTCTTGTATGCAAAAGGGAACACGCCGCTTCTTGAAAAAGGCAGAAAAATCGGGATTGTAGGAACGCGGAAACCGACGGAAGACGGAATAAAAGCGGCTGGGCATCTTTCCGCCGAACTCTCAAAAAAAGGCTGGGTCATTGTAAGCGGGCTTGCATCCGGTATAGACGGATTGTCTCATAAGGCGAGCATCAGGGCAAAAGGGCTTACGATCGGCGTGATAGCCGGCGGATTCCATCACATCTATCCCCGGGAAAATCTCCTGTTAGCAGAATACATGGCTGAACACCATCTCCTACTCTCAGAACATCCTCCTGAAACAAAGCCGAAAAAATGGCATTTTCCGATGAGAAACCGCATAATCAGCGGACTAAGTGAAGGAATTGTGGTCGTGCAGGGAAAAGAAAAAAGCGGTTCATTAATCACAGCTTACCAGGCCCTCGATCAAGGCAGAGAGGTATTTGCCGTTCCGGGTTCCATATTTAATCCATATTCCGGAGGACCTATAAAACTCATTCAAGAAGGGGCGAAAGCTGTATTATGCGCAGAGGATATTGACGGAGAGCTGACCGCCCGATGCGTTCAGTATACGGAACCCTTTTGAAATATCGTTTGACAAACGGTATTGTAATATTTAATAATAGTGAGGATTTAAAGTTGCATATTATTTTCATGTATAAAATGACGTTCATCATAAAGAATGAAATGTTGAAAGCCATAAAAAGGCAGCTCTAAAATGAATTGATACTTGAAAAGAGAGAGAACACCTCTTGAGGGGGATGAAAATGTCTGATTATCTAGTCATCGTGGAATCGCCGGCAAAGGCGAAAACGATTGAACGTTATTTAGGGAAGAAATATAAAGTCAAAGCTTCAATGGGACATGTCCGGGATCTTCCGAAAAGTCAAATGGGAGTTGACATCGAACAGAACTTTGAACCGAAATATATTACGATCCGCGGAAAAGGCCCTGTTTTAAAAGAATTAAAAACAGCGGCAAAGAAAGCAAAAAAAGTCTATCTCGCGGCCGACCCCGACAGAGAAGGGGAAGCGATTGCATGGCATCTCGCACACAGCCTTGATCTGGATCTCAGCTCGGACTGCCGGGTCGTCTTTAATGAAATAACGAAAGACGCCATTAAAGAATCATTTAAACATCCGCGCATGATTAATATGGATCTTGTCGATGCGCAGCAGGCGCGCCGCATACTAGACAGACTCGTCGGATACAAAATCAGCCCGATTCTTTGGAAAAAAGTAAAAAAAGGCCTCAGTGCGGGCCGTGTGCAATCCGTTGCGCTCCGGCTGATCATCGACCGGGAAAAGGAAATCAATGACTTTAAACCTGAAGAGTACTGGACGATTACCGGCTCATTTTTAAAGGGAAAAGAGACGTTTGAAGCCGGATTTTTCGGGAAAAACGGCAAAAAGCTTCCTTTAAAAAGCGAAGAAGACGTAAAAGCCGTCCTTGCTCAGCTGAAAGGCAATAAGTATACAGTTGACAAGGTGACGAAAAAAGAGCGCAAACGAAATCCCGCTCTGCCGTTTACAACGTCCACTCTGCAGCAGGAGGCTGCCAGGAAGCTGAATTTCAGAGCGAAGAAAACGATGATGATCGCTCAGCAATTATATGAAGGAATTGATCTCGGCAAAGAAGGGACAGTCGGGCTCATCACGTATATGAGAACGGACTCAACGCGGATTTCCAATACAGCCGTTGAAGAGGCGTCAGCTTTTATTGATCAGGCGTACGGAAAAGAGTACTTAGCGGGAAAACGGAAACCGGCAAAGAAAAATGAAAACGCTCAAGATGCCCACGAAGCGATCCGCCCGACTTCAGTACTCAGAAAACCAGCCGACTTAAAAGCGGTGCTTGGAAGAGACCAGCTCAGATTATACAAGCTGATTTGGGAGCGCTTTGTTGCAAGCCAGATGGCGCCTGCCGTCCTTGATACGATGAGCGTCGATCTCAGCAATAACGGATTGACATTCCGGGCAAACGGAAGTAAAGTCAAATTCGCCGGCTTCATGAAAGTCTATGTAGAGGGTAAAGACGATCAGCTGGAAGAAAAAGACCGCATGCTTCCGGACCTTAAAGAGGGAGACACGGTTTTATCGAAAGATATTGAGCCTGAGCAGCACTTTACTCAGCCGCCTCCGCGTTACACAGAAGCGCGCCTGGTTAAAACGCTTGAAGAACTGGGAATCGGCCGTCCTTCGACATATGCGCCGACTCTTGATACCATCCAGCGCCGCGGTTACGTGGGATTAGACAATAAACGGTTTGTGCCGACTGAGCTTGGGCAGATCGTGCTGGATCTTATCATGGAGTTTTTCCCGGAAATCATCAACGTTGAATTCACGGCTAAAATGGAAAGAGACCTTGACCATGTTGAAGATGGCCAGACAGAATGGGTTCAAATCATTGACAGCTTCTATACCGATTTCGAAAAACGCGTGAAAAAAGCGGAAGCTGAAATGAAAGAAGTGGAAATTGAACCTGAATACGCAGATGAAGATTGTGAATTATGCGGCTCCCGGATGGTTTATAAAATGGGCCGATACGGTAAATTTATGGCGTGTTCCAACTTCCCTGACTGCCGGAATACAAAACCGATTGTCAAACAAATCGGCGTAAAATGTCCGAAGTGCCATGAAGGAAACATTGTCGAACGAAAATCAAAAAAGAAACGCGTCTTTTACGGCTGTGACCGTTATCCTGAATGCGACTTCGTATCTTGGGACAAACCGATTGAACGAAAATGCCCGAAATGTGAAAATATGCTCGTAGAGAAAAAGCTTAAAAAAGGCATACAAGTCCAATGCGTCGAATGCGATTATAAGGAAGAACCACAGAAGTAGCGGTGAGCAGAGCCTTGCTCACCTTCTTTGTGTGGAAGGGACAAACAACAGGAGATGAAAAGAAATGAACCAGCAAACAGTTAATGTAATCGGAGCAGGCCTTGCCGGAAGTGAAGCGGCATGGCAGCTTGCAAAACGAGGAATTCAAGTAAAACTATACGAAATGCGGCCCGTCAGGCAGACGGCAGCCCATCATACTGATAAATTCGCTGAACTGGTATGCAGCAACTCCCTCCGTTCAAATACACTCGCCAATGCGGTAGGCGTATTAAAAGAAGAAATGCGGGCGCTTGACTCAGCAATCATTCAATCTGCTGATAAATGCTCGGTTCCGGCAGGGGGAGCGCTTGCAGTTGACCGCCATGAATTTGCGCAAAGCGTGACGGATCTCGTGAAAAACCATCCGAACGTAACGGTTCTTACTGAGGAAGTAACAGAGATTCCGGAAGGCCCGACGGTTATCGCGACCGGACCGCTTACGTCAGAATCGCTTTCACAGCAGCTGAAAGAGCTCACGGGAGAAGAGTATCTGTATTTTTATGACGCGGCGGCGCCGATTGTCGAAAAAGACAGCCTTGATATGGAGAAAGTGTACTTAAAATCCCGTTACGACAAGGGAGAAGCGGCATACTTAAACTGCCCGATGACAGAGGAAGAGTTTGACCGTTTTTATGAAGCATTGACGACGGCTGAGACGGTTCCTTTAAAAGAATTCGAGAAAGAAATCTTCTTTGAAGGCTGTATGCCGATTGAAGTCATGGCGAAAAGAGGCAAGAAAACGATGCTGTTCGGACCGATGAAACCGGTCGGACTGGAAGATCCGAAAACAGGCAAGCGCCCTTATGCAGTCGTTCAGCTCAGACAGGATGACGCGGCGGGAACGCTTTATAATATTGTAGGTTTTCAGACACATTTAAAATGGGGAGACCAAAAAGAAGTGCTTAAACTGATCCCCGGCCTTGAAAATGTTGATATCGTCAGATACGGCGTCATGCACAGAAACACATTTATCAACTCGCCGAGCCTTTTGAACCCGACATATCAATTTAAACAGCGGAACGATCTGTTTTTCGCGGGCCAAATGACCGGTGTAGAGGGTTATGTTGAATCTGCCGCTTCAGGTCTTGTAGCGGGAATCAATGCCGCCAAACTTGTGCTCGGTCAGGATCTTGTGACATTCCCGCAGGAGACGGCGATCGGAAGCATGGCTCACTACATTACGACGACAAATCAGAAGAACTTCCAGCCGATGAATGCAAACTTCGGCCTCTTAAAAGAATTGCCTGTAAAAATTAAAAACAAAAAAGAACGAAATGAAGAATACGCTAAACGCGCAATTGAGACTATTCAAACTATTTCGAAAACGATATAGCTTTTCATTGCAACTTCGATGCATTATATGATACCATTTAAAAGCCCTTCGGAGAGGGAGGTCTTCATAATGACTGAGAATGTTAACTTTTTTTTAAAGTTATTCGTTGAATATTTACAAATTGAAAAAAATTATTCACAATATACTATTGTGAATTATGTTAATTCGATTGAAGAATTTGGGATGTTTCTGCATGCTCAAAATATAAATGGAATGAAAGAAGCTGCATATCATGATGTGAGAATATTTTTGACAGAGGCTTATGAAAAAGGCCTGTCAAGAAAAACAATCAGCAAGAAAATTTCAGCTTTGAGAAGCTTCTATAAATTTTTAATGAGGGAAAAGCTTGTTGAAGAGAATCCGTTTCAGCTTGTTCATCTGCCGAAACAAGAGAAACGGATTCCGAAGTTTCTTTATGAAAAAGAACTTGAGGAGCTATTCGCTGTCTCAGACAGAAGTCAGCCGTCAGGGATGCGCGATCAGGCCCTGCTTGAGCTTCTTTATGCGACCGGAATGAGGGTCAGTGAGTGCTGTACGCTCACTGTCGGCGATCTTGACCTGTTCATGGATACGGTGCTCGTTCACGGGAAAGGCAAGAAGCAGCGCTATATCCCGTTCGGCTCATATGCCCGTGATGCGCTGGAGCTGTATATCAACAGCGGAAGGCAGTGCCTGCTTGAAAAAGCAAAAGAGCCTCATGATGTGCTGTTTGTCAATCAAAGAGGCGGCCCGCTGACCGCCAGAGGAATCCGGTATATTTTAAGCGGGCTTGTAAAAAAAGCATCCGGCACTTTACATATACACCCGCATATGCTTCGGCACACGTTTGCGACTCATCTGCTGAATGAAGGGGCTGATTTAAGAAGCGTCCAGGAGCTTTTGGGCCATTCCAATCTGTCTTCTACGCAGATATACACGCATGTATCGAAGGAAATGCTGAGAAACACATATATGTCCCACCACCCGAGAGCTTTTAAAGAAAATTAAAAGGAGGCCCTTCTCATGTCATCTTTTCATGCGACAACGATTTTTGCCGTCCAGCATAACGGGAAAAGCGCTATGTCAGGAGACGGCCAGGTCACATTCGGTCAGGCTGTAGTCATGAAACATACTGCGAGAAAAGTGAGAAAGCTGTTTAACGGAAAGGTTCTGGCCGGATTTGCGGGATCTGTTGCAGACGCTTTCACACTTTTTGAAATGTTTGAGGCGAAGCTTGAAGAATACAACGGCAATTTAAAACGTGCGTCGGTTGAGCTTGCGAAAGAATGGCGCAGCGATAAAGTGCTGCGCAAGCTGGAAGCCATGCTGATTGTCATGAACCAGGATACCTTGCTTCTCGTATCGGGAACAGGTGAAGTGATTGAGCCGGATGACGGCATTTTGGCAATCGGCTCCGGCGGAAACTACGCCCTGTCAGCAGGAAGGGCGCTGAAAACCTATGCCGGAGAGAATCTGTCCGCCAAAGATATTGCAAAAGCCGCTTTGAAAATCGCAGGCGAGATCTGCGTGTACACAAACGATCAGATCATTTTGGAAGAACTTGAATAGAAAGGACTTGAGGCGCATGGAAAACAAACCGTTAACACCGAGACAAATCGTAGATCGGTTGGATCAATACATTGTAGGACAGCAGGATGCGAAAAAAGCTGTCGCCGTGGCATTAAGAAACCGCTATCGCAGAAGTCTTCTTGATGAAAAACTGAGAGACGAGATCGTTCCCAAAAACATCCTGATGATGGGCCCGACCGGGGTGGGGAAAACAGAGATCGCCAGACGGATCGCCAAGCTTACCGGTGCGCCATTTATAAAAATTGAAGCGACAAAATTTACAGAAGTCGGCTATGTAGGCAGAGATGTCGAATCAATGGTCAGAGACCTTGTTGAGACATCCGTGCGGCTCATTAAAGAAGAAAAAATCAGCGAAGTGAAAGAACAGGCTGAAGAAAATGCAAACAAACGTATAGTGCGGCTTCTCGTTCCGGGAAAGAAAAAACAAGCGGGTGTGAAAAATCCGTTTGAAATGCTTTTCGGAGGAAGCCAGACGGCAAATGATGATGAAGCCGACCAGCAGGAAGAAGCAAGCCTTGAAGAAAAAAGAAAACGCATGGCGCATCAGCTCGCATTGGGAGAGCTCGAAGACCATTACGTCTCCGTAGAGGTGGAAGAGCAGCAGCCGTCGATGTTTGACATGCTGCAAGGCTCCGGGATGGAGCAGATGGGCATGAATATGCAGGATGCGCTGAGCAATCTGATGCCGAAAAAGAAAAAACGCCGCAAAATGACGGTCAGAGAAGCAAGGAAGGTTCTGACCAATGAAGAGGCAGGCAAATTAATCGATATGGATGAAGTCGGCCAAGAGGCCGTGTTAAGAGCTGAAGAGGGCGGCATTATCTTTATTGACGAAATAGATAAAATCGCAAAAAATGGAGGGGCTTCTTCCTCAGCAGATGTATCGAGAGAAGGCGTTCAAAGAGATATCCTTCCGATTGTCGAAGGATCTACCGTCGTCACGAAATACGGCTCCGTCAAAACAGATCACGTGCTGTTTATCGCAGCCGGGGCATTCCATATGGCCAAACCGTCTGATCTGATACCGGAGCTGCAGGGCCGCTTTCCGATTCGTGTAGAATTGAGCAAGCTGACGGTGGATGATTTTGTGAAGATTCTCGTCGAACCCGATAACGCGCTGTTAAAACAATATCAGGCTTTATTGCAGACAGAAGGTATATCTCTTGAATTTTCTGACGAAGCTATTCGTAAGATCGCCGAAGTGGCTTATCATGTGAATCAGGACACGGACAACATCGGAGCGAGAAGGCTTCACACGATATTGGAACGTCTCTTGGAAGACCTGTCGTTTGAAGCGCCGGACGTGACGATGGAAAAAGTCGCCATCACGCCGCAATACGTTGAAGAAAAGCTCGGAACGATTGCAAACAACAAAGATCTAAGTCAATTTATATTGTGAAAATTTAATAAGAGGAATTCTAGGAGGATTATTTATCATGGCTTTACTACAAAAAACACGAATTATTAACAGCATGCTGCAGGCTGCGGCAGGCAAACCCGTAAACTTTAAAGAAATGGCTGAAACGCTTCGTGACGTCATTGATTCTAATATTTTCGTCGTCAGCCGCAGAGGAAAGCTTTTGGGCTACTCTATTAATCAGCAGATTGAAAATGACCGCATGAAAAAAATGCTTGAAGACCGCCAGTTCCCGGAAGAGTACACGAGAAATCTGTTCAATGTTCCGGAGACGTCTTCAAACCTTGATATCAACAGCGAATACACGGCGTTTCCTGTGGAAAACAGAGACCTGTTCCAAGCGGGCTTAACAACGATCGTGCCGATCATCGGCGGAGGAGAGAGACTGGGCACGCTGATTCTGTCCCGTCTGCAGGATCAATTTGAAGATGATGATCTCATTCTTGCTGAATACGGAGCAACCGTTGTAGGAATGGAGATTTTAAGAGAAAAAGCGGAAGAAATCGAAGAAGAGGCGCGAAGCAAAGCGGTTGTTCAAATGGCGATCAGTTCTCTGTCTTACAGTGAACTTGAAGCGATTGAGCATATCTTTGAAGAGCTTGACGGAAACGAAGGCTTGCTTGTGGCAAGTAAGATTGCGGACCGTGTCGGCATTACGCGTTCAGTCATCGTTAACGCGCTGAGAAAGCTGGAAAGCGCAGGCGTCATTGAATCCAGATCACTGGGAATGAAGGGGACGTACATTAAAGTTCTGAACAACAAATTCCTTATTGAATTGGAAAACCTTAAATCTCATTAAGACAAAAGCAGGATCCCTGAAAATGGGGGTCCTGCTTTTTTTATGGACAATAGGTGAAAAGTTGCAGTTTAAAGTTGCTTATTGGAAGCTGATCTGAGATAATCCATCTTGCTGTGTGAAAAAAGGAGGAAGATACAGAAATTCTGCTATTTTCAGTCTTATATTAAACAAATGCTTGTAGTCCAAATACTCTAGGACTTAATACCTACATGCAAAATAGATATAATTGAGCACTTTTTTTTAGCCTAACTTCATAGACTTTAAGCCTGTTATTTCTTACAATAAGCATATGGTTTTACAATTCTCGACAAGGATTTTTAGGAGAAAAATATCTGAAATGGAGGTAAGTGGATTTGGACTTATTTTCTGGAACTATACAAAATCTTGAGAATGCCTTGGGGAGAGCGGACATTAAGCAAAAAGTCTTAACTAATAACATCGCCAATATAGATACACCGAACTATAAGGCAAAAAAAGTCTCTTTCCGAAATTTGTTAGATCAGGAAACATCCAATTTCGAGGCGGTAAAAACCGACTATCGGCACGTTGACTTTACGGGTTCAGGGGACGATTATTCTATCGTGTCCAGCAGTGATACATCGTACCAGCAAAACGGAAACAATGTCGATATCGACAAAGAAATGACAGATTTAGCCGAAAACCAAATTAATTATCAGGCTTTGGTTGAAAGAATGAGCGGCAAATTCAATTCTCTGAAAACCGTCTTGACAGGAGGAAAATAATGAGTGGCTTTCAAAGCTTAAATATTTCGGGCTCCGCTTTAACTGCACAGCGTGTCCGGATGGACGTCGTATCGTCCAACCTGGCCAATATGGATACAACGAGAGCGAAGCAGGTAAATGGCGAATGGGTGCCTTACAGAAGAAAGCTGGTATCTCTCCAATCGGGAGGCGAATCATTTTCGTCCCTTTTACATTCCAAGATGAACGGAACAGGAAGCGCTGGAAATGGCGTAAAGGTATCTGGCGTTACGGAAGACCCGTCCGCTTTTAATCTCGTTTATGATCCGGAGAATCCTGATGCGAATAAAGACGGATATGTACAAAAACCAAATGTAGACCCATTAAAAGAAATGGTTGATCTTGTCAGCAGCACGAGATCATATGAAGCAAACGTAACTGCATTAAACGCCTCCAAAGGCATGCTTTTGAAGGCTTTAGAAATCGGAAAGTAAGGTGATGTAAGTGGTTAACGCTATTACTCCTTTTCAGCTTCAACAAACCCAAAACACTCAAAACGTAACGAATCAATTAAACCAAACTCAAAAAACTGATTCTTCAAACCAAACAAGCTTTTCGGAGCTTTTAAAAAACTCTATTGATTCGTTAAATGAGTCACAAGTAAAATCTGACCAAATAACGAACGAACTGGCTGCAGGAAAGGATGTAAACCTTGACGAGGTCATGATCGCTGCCCAAAAAGCAAATATCTCTCTGACGGCCGCTACCGAATTCCGCAATAAAGCCGTGGAAGCCTATCAGGAAATCATGAGAATGCAGATGTAGTGGTCAGATTGAAGAGAATGACTGGAATGACCGGGGGTTAACATGAATCGTACTCTAATGCAAATGAAAACCAAAACGGCAGCGTTTTGGAACAACAGATCAAAAACACAGAAGATACTCATGGTAAGCGGCTTGGCCGCATTCATTATTTTACTCATCGTCGTTATTATTTTTACTTCGTCTGAAAAGATGGTGCCTCTTTATAAAGATTTGTCCGCGGAAGAAGCGGGGAAGATTAAAGAAGAGCTCGATACGAAAAAGGTGTCTTCTGAACTTGCTGACGGCGGCACGGTCATTAAGGTTCCTGAGAGCCAAGTGGATTCGCTTAAAGTCCAGCTTGCCGCGGAAGGCCTGCCGAAAACGGGATCAATTGATTATTCGTTTTTCGGACAAAATGCGGGCTTCGGCCTGACAGATAATGAGTTTGACGTTTTAAAGGTTGAGGCGACTCAGACCGAATTGTCAAACCTGATAAATGAAATGGACGGTATTAAAAACTCGAAGGTCATGATCAATATGCCGAAAGAAGCCGTGTTCGTCGGTGAAGATCAGCCGGCAGCGTCCGCATCCATCGTTTTGCAGATGAAACCGGGCTACTCGCTTGATCAAAATCAGATCAACGGGCTGTACCATCTCGTTTCTAAAAGTGTTCCGAACTTAAAAGAAGATAATATCGTCATAATGGATCAAAATTCTACATATTATGACAAAAGTGACAGCGGTGCAGGGTCCGTTTCTGACAGTTATGCATCTCAGCAAGGTATTAAGTCGCAGGTCGAAAAGGACATTCAAAAACATGTTCAGTCACTGCTCGGCACAATGATGGGGCAGGATAAGGTCGTTGTTTCCGTAACGGCGGATATTGACTTCACGAAGGAAAAACGCACTGAAGACACTGTCGAACCTGTCGATAAAGATAACATGGAAGGCATAGCGGTAAGCGCCGAAAAAGTTGCGGAAACGTATAAAGGCGACGGCGCAGCCAACGGCGGCACGGCCGGAACGGGAAGCAATGACACCGCGAACTATGCCGAGACAAACGGCGGTTCAAACAGCGGGGACTACGAAAAAAGCAGCAATAAAATCAACTATGAAGTCAACCGCATTCATAAAGAAATCGCGGAAAGCCCGTATAAAGTGCGTGATTTAGGCATTCAGGTCATGGTGGAGCCGCCTAATCCGAAAAATGCCGCTTCCTTATCAGCACAGAGACAGGCTGATATACAGAAGATTTTAGGAACGGTCGTCAGAACGTCTCTTGATAAAAACGAAACGCAAAATCAAAACCTGACAGACAATGATATCAACAATAAAATCGTTGTATCCGTTCAGCCGTTTGACGGAAAAACAAGCCTGAACACAGATTCGGCACAATCTTCAGGTCTTCCGATCTGGGTATACATTACAGGCGGCGTACTGCTTGCGGCCATTATTCTGCTTATTATTCTCCTCATCAGAAAGAAACGCTCACAAGAGGATGAATACGAAGAATATGAATATGAAACACCGCCGGAGCCGGTTCGATTGCCTGATATCAACGAAGAGAAAATTGAAACGGAAGAAACAGTCAGACGAAAACAGCTTGAAAAAATGGCTAAAGAAAAACCGGAAGACTTTGCTAAATTGCTTCGAAGCTGGCTGGACGAGGATTAGGGGGAATGGAAAATGGCGAAACGTGATCAGAACAAGCTTACAGGAAAACAAAAAGCAGCCATCCTCATGATTTCCTTAGGCCTTGATGTATCAGCTTCTGTGTACAAGCATTTGTCTGAAGAAGAAATTGAAAGATTGACTCTCGAGATTTCGGGAGTCAGAAGCGTCGATCATCAAAGAAAAGATGAAATCATTGAAGAATTTCATAATATCGCAATCGCTCAGGACTATATTTCACAAGGCGGTTTAAATTACGCCCGCCAAGTGCTTGAAAAAGCGCTCGGAGAAGATAAAGCGGTAAGCATTTTAAACAGGCTCACCTCTTCTTTGCAGGTAAAGCCGTTTGATTTTGCAAGAAAAGCGGAGCCCGAACAGATTTTAAATTTCATTCAGCAGGAACATCCGCAAACGATGGCACTGATTTTATCCTACCTTGACCCGGTGCAGGCCGGACAGATTTTGTCTGAGCTGAACCCGGACGTTCAGGCTGAGGTGGCAAGAAGGATTGCGGTTATGGACAGAACGTCTCCCGAAATCATAAATGAAGTGGAGCGGGTCCTTGAACAAAAGCTGTCCTCCTCCTTTACGCAGGATTATACGCAGACCGGCGGCATAGAAGCCGTTGTTGAAGTGTTAAACGGCGTAGACAGAGGAACGGAAAAAACGATCCTTGATTCATTAGAAATCCAAGATCCTGAATTGGCGGATGAAATCAAAAAACGGATGTTTGTCTTTGAAGATATTGTCACTCTTGATAACCGTGCGATTCAGCGCGTGATCAGAGACGTTGAAAACGACGACCTCCTGCTTTCATTGAAGGTTGCAAGCGAGGAAGTCAAAGAGATCGTCTTCAGCAATATGTCACAGCGTATGGTTGAAACGTTTAAAGAGGAAATGGAAATTATGGGGCCTGTGCGTTTGCGTGATGTGGAAGAGGCGCAATCAAGAATCGTGGGCGTCGTCCGCAAGCTGGAAGAAGCCGGAGAAATTGTAATCGCGCGAGGCGGAGGAGACGATATTATTGTCTAATATCATTAAACAGCAATCATCATTTTCTCCTGAACAAAAACGGCGTAAGCTTTCCTTGCAGGAAGTCAGGAAAACACATTCCCAGCCAGACCGGGAGGAACTTGAAAATCCGGAGGCTCTCATGGCCTTTGCCAAGGCCGAAGCCGACAGGGTGTCTGAAGAAGCGAAAAATCAATTGGATCACACTCTTCGGCAGATTGAAGAAGAGAAAAACCGCTGGGCGGAAGAAAAACAAAGATTGATGGAAGAAGCGAAGGCAGAAGGATATAAAGAAGGCATGGCATTGGGAAAAGCCGATGCTCAAGCTGAATATGCCAATCTCATCAGCCGGGCCAATGCCGTTATGGAAATGGCGAGACAGTCAGTCGAGGAAAAACTGGAAAGCGCTGAAGAAGAAATTATTGAGCTTTCCGTTGCGCTCGCTAAAAAAGTCTGGCGGCAAAAAAGTGACGATAAAGAGGCTTTCCTTCTGCTGGTCAAACAGGTAGTAGCCGAAGTAAAAGATTATGATGACATCTCCATCTATGTGGACCCTGAATATTATGAGACGGTTCATCAGCATATGGACGAAATTCAGCAGCTGTTATACAAAGAATGCAGATTAAGCTTATATGCCGATGAAAAAGCCGCGAAGGGAACGTGCTCGATAGAAACTCCGTTCGGACGTGTTGATGCAGGCATAGACACCCAGCTGATGCAATTAAAGCAAAAACTTTTAACGGCGCTTGAGGCGGGAGCGGAGCAATGAAGACACAGTATTTAATAGAATCAATTGAAACAGCGGATCCGTACAAACGCTACGGCAAGGTTAAACGGGTCATCGGGCTGATGATTGAATCAAAAGGGCCCGAAAGCTCAATCGGAGATGTTTGTCTCATTTATCCGAAAGGCCATGCAAAAAAAGCGATTAAAGCTGAGGTTGTAGGCTTCCAGGATGAAAACATTCTGTTAATGCCTTATCTGGAAGCAGCCAGTATCGCGCCGGGCAGCATTGTGGAGGCCACTGGCGAGTCGCTCCGCATCAAAGTAGGGGCGGGGTTAATCGGACAAGTTGTCGACGCGTTCGGCGAACCTCTTGACGGCCGGGCGCTTCCGAAAGGTTTGTCCCCCGTTTCGACAGAACAGCAGCCGCCAAACCCGATGAAACGCCCGCCGATACGGGAAAAGATGGGTGTCGGCGTCAGATCGATTGACAGTCTGCTGACGGTAGGAAAAGGGCAGAGAATCGGGATTTTTGCCGGAAGCGGAGTCGGGAAAAGCACCTTGATGGGAATGATTGCGAAGCAGACTGAAGCTGATTTAAACATTATCGCACTTGTCGGTGAACGGGGGCGCGAGGTGCGTGAATTCATCGAGAAGGATTTAGGCGAAGAAGGCCTGAAACGCTCGATAGTCGTAGTCGCGACCTCTGATCAGCCTGCGTTAATGCGATTGAAAGCGGCGTATACGGCCACCGCCATTGCGGAGTATTTCCGCGATAAAGGCCGGAATGTGATGTTCATGATGGACTCCGTCACGAGGGTCGCGATGGCTCAGCGGGAAATCGGCCTGGCAGCGGGAGAACCGCCGACAACAAAGGGATATACACCTTCTGTGTTCGCTATTTTGCCTCGTTTGCTGGAAAGAACGGGCGCAAATGAACAAGGAACGATAACCGCTTTTTATACGGTTCTCGTTGACGGAGATGACATGAACGAACCGATTGCCGATACGGTGCGCGGAATATTAGACGGGCATATCGTTCTCGATCGGGCGCTTGCCAACAAAGGGCAGTTCCCGGCCGTGAACATCCTGAAAAGCATCAGCAGGGTCATGTCTAATATTTCAGACACAGCGCACATAGAGGCGGCCAACAAATTCCGCGATCTTCTGTCAACTTATCAAAACTCTGAAGATCTCATTAATATCGGAGCTTACAAAAGAGGGTCATCAAGAGAAATTGATGAAGCGATTCAGTTTTATCCGCAGCTTATTCAATTTTTAAAACAAGGAACGGAAGAACCTGCTCAATTGGAAGACAGCATTGCGGCATTGACGAGTCTGACAGGAAATGAGGAATAAACATCATGGCTTACCAATTCAGATTTCAAAAGCTGCTGGAATTAAAAGAAAATGAAAAAGACCAAACATTGACTGAATACAGACAATCGGTTTCTGAATTTGAGACAGTGGCTGAAAAACTATATGAAAATATGAGCAAAAAAGAATTGCTCGAAAAAGACAAAGAATCAAAGCTGAAATGCGGGATGAGCGTTCAGGAAATGAGACATTATCAGCAATTCGTTTCCAACCTTGAGAACACCATCTACCATTATCAAAAGCTTGTCATTATGAAACGAAATGAAATGAATGAGAAGCAGGAACAGCTCACCGAAAAAAACATTGAAGTAAAGAAATTTGAAAAAATGCGGGAAAAACAATTTAATATGTTCGCACTTGAAGATAAAGCTGCAGAGATGAGGGAAATGGACGACATTTCAATCAAGCAGTTTATGATTCAGGGGCATTAGGAGCGAATGAAATGGCCGATAAAGAAAAGAGATCTGGAAAGTTCGGTTCAATCCTGCTTTTTATCATGATCCCGCTGATTTTTCTGATCATCGTCGCAAGCATCATCCTTTGGGCTGCCGGCGTTGATGTGATGAAGCCGATTCAGGAAACAGCCGCTAAAACGCCTGTTTTAAAAGAATTGGTTCCCGAAACGAAAGAAATGAAAAGCGCGGCGGAAAAGCAGAAGGAAGACAGAACGGCTTCTCTTGAAAAGACCATAAAGGAACAAAAAAGTGAAATTAACATTTTGAATAAAGATTTAGACACAAGCAAGTCCGAAATCGATAATCTGAATCAGAAAATCCGTTCGCTGAAACAGGAAGCTGAACAGCAGCAGAAAACGAAGACGGATGAAACAAAAAAAGACGCTTCGGATTCAGCCGGAAAAGATAAAATGATCAACATCTATAAAAGTATGGACAGCGGTAAAGCGGCAAGCATTATCGTAAAGCTGAAAGAAAAAGAAGCCCTCGATATTTTAAATGGATTAAGTAAAAAGCAGCTTGCTGAAATCTTGACGAAAATGACTCCTGAACAAGCGGCTAAATATACAGAAAAACTATCCGCTGACGGAAATAAGGAGTGATGTAAGTTGAAGCTGCTTGAATTAACGGGTAATCGTACGCAGACTGCGCAAAACAGCAATGTGAAGACGAATGTAAACAGCTTAGGTCTATTTCAGAACTGGCTCCTGTCGGAAATCACTTCTCCCCGGCAGCCCGGAGATGAAACAAAAACAAGTGACGCAGAGCTGAATGACGCCCTATCGAAAATCGGTGATTGGCTGAAAGCCGGCCCGGAAGATAAAGAATTGCAGCTTAAACAGCTGCTTGAGGCGGTAAAAGCTCTTGAAGGAAAGCAGACGGCTGAAACAGCTCTTCCTTTATTGAAACAGCTTGCCGAATCCGTTGAAGACATGTTAGCGGGAAAACAGCATGAGACGAAGCCTGAAACGGATGAGCCGGATTCTTCCGAAAAAGACGGGGATTCCGTCAAGGATGCGCTTGAGAAGGGCCTGCTTTTCATTCAAGAAGCCGTATCCCGGCTCTTCACATCTCAGCAGGAACTGCCTGACAGCACGCAGGCAAAGGCGGTTTACCGGGAAGGCGCCCGTTTATTAGAGGCATTGAAAAAACAAGGTGTTCCGGACCGCGTGATTCAAGACCTGCGGCAGACATTTTTTCCGAAAAACGAATCTGCATCTAAACTTTACGCCATGACAGCCGCTGAGCTGAAGAGCTTTCAAAGCGTCGCGGAGCAGCTTGCGGGCCTTTCTCAAAAGGGAACAAAGGAATGGGATATGGCTGAAACTGAGCTGAAAGCTTTTGTGTTATCTCAATCATCTGAATCATCCCAAGAGTCAGCCGGGAAAACGGAACAGCAAAACGGAGGCACGGTTTCTCACGCAAAGGCGCCTGACAGCAAATTGTCTGCACATATACTGTTTTCGGGAACGAGAAGCCTTGCCGGCATTCAGCAAGCGTCCGCAGGAGCTGAACAGCAGCCGGCAGAAAATAAACCGTTAACGGATCAGGTTATCAGCGGCTGGAAACAGATGAAATACACGCCTTTCGGGAAAGCAACCGGAAGCTTTACGATTCGTCTTAATCCCGAGAACCTCGGATTTGTCACAATTAAGGTGACAAACGAAAACGGGATGTTTCAAAGCAAAATAATCGCATCCAGCCAGTCCGCGAAAGAGCTGCTGGAACAGCATCTTCCTCAGCTGAAACAGTCGCTTCCGAATATGTCGGTCCAGGTCGACCGTTTTACAGTCCCGCTTCAAAGCGGGGATCAGCAGCCTGTTTACGGGCAGACGGCAGATCACAATAAACAGCAGCATCAGGGACAGAGAGAGCAGAAGAACCAGCAGCAGTCAGGCGATTTCGGAGATATGCTGGAGGAGCTTTCTCTCAATGAAATGGAGGAAGAATAGTTGACATCAGTAAACTCGGATTATGCCGCGGCGGGCGCTTCAACCACTTCAAACGCGAAGAGCACCTCCGCAGTAAACAGCAGTACGAATTTAGGGAAAGACGAATTTCTGAAGATCTTAATGACACAGGTTCAAAACCAGGACCCGCTCAATCCGGTTGATGACAAAGAATTCATCAGCCAGATGGCGACATTTTCTTCATTGGAGCAAATGATGAATATGAATACGACGATGACTAAATTTGTAGAAAATCAAGATCCGTTTACGATGTATGTGAACTGGATCGGCAAAAATGTCACATTCAGCGACAGCGACGGGAAGGATCAGACAAGCCCAGTCAATTCAGTCAAGCATTCAAACGGCAATTACGTGCTCGTGCTTGAAAATGGCAAAGAGGTCAGTCCGTGGAATGTCACGGCCGTCAGCGAAACATCTAAATAAAAAGAAACCCAGGGGGAATTTAACATGTTACGTTCATTATATTCCGGTATCAGCGGCATGAAAAACTTTCAGACAAAACTAGATGTAATCGGCAATAACATCGCCAACGTCAACACAGTGGGATTTAAGAAAAGCCGCGTTACATTTAAAGATATGATCAGCCAGACAGTCGCCGGCGGTTCAAACGTGACCAATTCAAAACAAATCGGCTTGGGTGCCGCGACTTCTTCCATTGATGTCGTTCATTCAACCGGCGCCCCGCAGGCTACACAGAATAAAACCGACCTAGCCATTGACGGAGACGGATACTTTCAGATTAATACAGGTTCGGGAATCGTTTACACACGTGCGGGGAATTTCGGAAAGGACAATCAAGGCAACCTTGTTACGACTGACGGGTACTACCTTGAAAAAATCGGCGGCGGCAAAATCAATATTCCGACTGATGCGAAAGATTACAGCATCGGTGCAGACGGAACCGTTACATACACTGATGCAGGGGATGCGGTTCATGATGCCGGACAAATTGGTCTGGTCACGTTCCCTAACAGCGCCGGTCTGGAAAAAATCGGAGGCAATCTTTACAGAGAATCATTAAGTTCAGGAGCTGCGAGCGCAGTCACCACTCCGGGCGAAAACGGAACGGGTAAGCTTTTGGCAGGCTATCTTGAAATGTCAAACGTAGATCTGACAGATGAATTTACCGAAATGATCGTTGCTCAGCGCGGTTTCCAATCAAACTCAAAAATCATTACGACTTCAGATGAAATCCTTCAGGAGCTGGTTAATCTGAAACGGTAAGGAGGGAGGAGAGGCGGTTAGGCCGCTTCTCCGGATTGCATGATTCAAGTCACCCGTTTAAACGGCCAGCCTTTTACGCTGAACGCGCTGTTTATCGAACAGATTGAGTGCTTCCCCGACACGACGATTACACTGTCCAACGGCAAAAAGTTCGTAGTGAAAGAACCGGAAGAAGCAGTTCTCAAAAAAGTCATATCGTTTTACCATAGCATACAAATATTTTCACTGGATCAGGGAATAGAGGAAGAAGAATGAAGAAAAAATTAGTCATCATTTTGCTGATTATTTTAGTTGTCATCGCCGGCCTCGGAACGGCAGCATATTTTGTCGTCAGCGGACATTCCGGCAAAGATAAAAAGCCGACAATTGACGAAGTCGTTGCAGCCACTGTGTCTGTCGACGATATCACGACAAACTTAAAGTCTGACAGCATCATCCGTATCGGCATCAAGCTTGAAACCGACTCGGCTAAAGCGAAGGAAGAACTTGAAAAACGCGATTTTCAGGTGAAAGACAACATCATTTCCATTTTAGCTGACACAAGCGCCGGAGAGATTGAGGGAGATAAAGGAAGAGAAGCGTTTAAACAATCATTAAAAGAAAAAGTAAACAGCTATCTCCAAGAAGGAAAAGTTCAGAAAGTGTACATTACCTCCTTTAATCTGCAATAAAAACAAATTTGACAGAATACGGAGGTGAAGAAGATGTCAGGAGAAGTTCTCTCCCAAAATGAAATAGACGCACTGCTTTCCGCCATTTCGACGGGTGAGGCGGATGCGGAAGAGCTGAAAAAGGAAGTTAAAGAGAAAAAAGTAAAGGTATATGATTTTAAACGGGCGCTCAGGTTTTCGAAAGATCAGATACGAAGTTTAACCCGGATACATGATAACTTTGCGAGGCTTCTCACAACACATTTTTCCGCCAAGCTCAGAACGTATATTCATATATCTGTCAGCTCAGTCGACCAGGTGCCGTATGAAGAATTTATCCGCTCCATACCGAACATGACGATCCTGAATTTATTCGATGTTCATCCGATGGAAGGCAGAATCATGATGGAGGTTAATCCCACCATCGCCTACGCCATGCTTGACCGCGTCATGGGAGGCATCGGCATCACGCATAACAAAGCTGACAATCTTACGGAAATTGAAACAAACATTATTTCTAACTTATTTGAAAATGCACTGGGCAACTACAAAGAAGCTTGGCAATCCATTGCTGATATTGACCCTGAAATGACTGAATTCGAAGTGAATCCTCAGTTTGTACAGATGGTTTCGCCAAATGAAACAGTCGTGGTCATTTCTCTCAATACGCAGATCGGTGAAATCAGCGGTGTCATTAATCTTTGTATTCCCCATGTCGTGCTTGAGCCGATTATCCCTAAGCTTTCCGTACACTATTGGATGCAATCAGACCGGAATGAAGCGAAGCCCGAAGAAACGAAGTCGCTTGAAAAGCGCATCATGACGGCTCAAATTCCCGTTGTGGCTCTCTTGGGCGCTTCTGAACTGACAATAGAAGAATTTTTAAGTTTGGAAGTCGGGGACTGTATAACTCTGGACAAATCAGTGACTGATCCTCTTACTGTATTGGTCGGAAACAAACCGAAGTTTTTAGGGCAGGCCGGCCGGGTGAATCGAAGACAGGCAGTGCAAATTTTAGATCACGACATAAGAGGTGAACAAGATGAACAATAGATTATCTCAAGATGAAATCGATGCTCTTCTTAATGGCACAGGCAGTCACTCAGAGGATACAGAACAGCCTCAAGAAGCGAACTTGTCTGAACTTGAGCGTGATGCGATCGGAGAAATCGGGAATATTTCGTTCGGCAGCTCGGCTACGGCGCTGTCCACTCTTTTAAATCAAAAAGTGGACATTACGACGCCGAGTGTGACCGTCATTTCAAAAAGCAAAATCAGTGATGAATTTCCTCATCCGTATGTTGCCATTGAAGTGAACTACACAGAAGGATTTGACGGCAGCAATTTGCTCGTCGTAGAACAAAGCGACGCGGCTATCATCGCGGATTTGATGATCGGGGGGGACGGCCAAGGCGCCGATCCGTCACTCGGTGAGATCCACCTGAGCGCCGTGCAGGAAGCAATGAATCAAATGATGGGCTCGGCTGCTACGTCAATGTCGACCGTATTCAGTAAAAAGATCGACATTTCTCCGCCAAGGGTTGAACTTCTGGATGTGACGGAAGAAAAAGGGACAGACAGAATACCTGAGGATGACCTGCTTGTAAAAGTTTCATTCCGTTTGAAAGTCGGTGAACTCATCGATTCGAGCATCATGCAGCTTTATCCGATCACATTTGCGAAAGATCTGATCGCAGAGCTGATGGATACAGATCAGCCTGAGGCCGATGAAACCGTATCAGAACCGCGGGAAACATACGAAACGCCGCAGCCGGAACCTGCCATTCAGCAGGAGCCGCAGGCAAAACCCGAGCTTCCGAAGAGACAGGGAACTGCTAAAAAAGCCGCTCCTGTTCAAGTCGCTCCGGTGGAGTTCCAGGCGTTTGATCAAAACGCAGCGGATGGGCACGGTTCAAGGAATAACCTTGATATGCTGATGGATATCCCGCTTTCCGTTACGGTCGAGCTCGGCAGAACGAAGAGAAGCGTTAAAGAAATCCTGGAACTTTCTGCGGGAAGCATTATTGAACTTGATAAGCTGGCGGGTGAACCCGTTGACATTCTGGTCAATCAGCGGATCGTAGCAAAGGGCGAGGTCGTTGTCATAGAAGAAAACTTCGGCGTGAGAGTCACTGATATTTTAAGTCAGGCAGACCGCCTTAACAATTTAAAATAAGCGAACATAGAGGAGAGAAACAGATTATGGCACACAGAATTTTAATTGTAGACGATGCAGCATTTATGAGAATGATGATCAAGGATATTTTAGTGAAGAACGGTTTTGACGTTGTAGCTGAAGCTTCGGACGGAGCACAGGCAGTCGAAAAATTCAAAGAGCATTCACCCGACCTTGTGACAATGGATATTACAATGCCTGAAATGGACGGGATTACCGCATTAAAGGAAATTAAACAAATCGATCCGCAGGCGAAAATCATCATGTGTTCGGCTATGGGGCAGCAGTCAATGGTTATTGACGCGATTCAAGCCGGCGCAAAAGACTTTATCGTGAAGCCATTCCAAGCAGACCGCGTGCTTGAAGCCATTAATAAAACATTAAGCTAAAGGGTGTACGACTGTTGAAAAAGAGTCATGGTTTACTAGCTTTGATTTGTTGTTTCGTTTTACTCAATGTACATCCGTTCCCTGCTTTTGCAGCGGAGTCTGACAATTCCACTGTCAACGAATGGTTTGACAAACAATCAACAAACAAAACAGAGAAAAAAAGCGATACATCGAAACAAACGGCTGATCAAGAGATAGGGGATGCTTCTGCATCTTCTGTCTCCGCTTTTGATTTTGTAAAGATGATTGGGGCGTTATTATTTGTCATTCTGCTGATCTACGGAGTTGTCAAACTGATGAATAAAAGAAACCGCCTTCTGAAGCCGTTTCAATACGTAGAAAATATCGGCGGAACGTCAGTCGGCCAAAACCGCTCCGTGCAGCTGATTAAAGTGGGAAACAGCGTTCTCGTAGTCGGTGTCGGCGAGACGATACAGCTTTTAAAAGAAATTGAAGATGAAAAAGAGCGCGAGGCGATTCTGAGCCAATACGAAGAGGCGATGTCCTCAAAAGTGGAATGGACCAAACTCGTAAATCCGCGTAAGGATGGAGAAAAGAAGCCGCAAACGATGCTTCCGTCGTTTTCAAAAGCGCTGAAAGAACAGCTGAACGAGCTGAAACAAAGCCGTTCTGAAGGAAAGAAGAAAGGCCCGTATCATCATGAATGAATTCATTAATCTTTTTAATTCAAGCAGTCCGACCGAAGTCAGCTCCACTGTTAAATTACTGCTGCTTTTGACTGTCTTTTCAGTGGCGCCGGGGATTCTGATTTTGATGACCTGCTTTACGAGAATCGTCATCGTCCTGTCCTTTGTGAGAACTTCACTGGCGACGCAGAACATGCCTCCGAATCAGGTTTTAATCGGTCTTGCGCTGTTCTTGACGTTTTTTATCATGGCTCCGACTTTTTCAGAGATTAATAAGGATGCCTTAACGCCGTTGATGGACAACAAAATCAGTCTCGATGAAGCATATACAAAAGCCGAGAAACCGATTAAAGAGTATATGAGCAAGCATACAAGGCAGAAGGATCTGGCGCTGTTTATGAACTATGCCAAAATGAAAAAACCCGAATCGATTCAGGATATTCCTTTGACGACGATGGTGCCCGCTTATGCGATCTCAGAACTCAAAACCGCTTTTCAAATGGGCTTTATGATTTTTATTCCGTTTTTAATTATCGATATGGTCGTGGCGAGCGTCTTAATGTCAATGGGAATGATGATGCTTCCGCCGGTTATGATCTCTCTGCCCTTTAAAATATTGCTTTTCGTTTTGGTCGATGGATGGTATTTAATCGTGAAATCTTTGCTTGACAGCTTTTAGGGTAGGTGCTAATTGTGAGTTCAGAATTTGTAATTTCCATGGCGGAAAAAGCCGTATATGTAACACTTATGATCTGCGGGCCGTTACTTGCGATCGCGCTGATCGTCGGTTTGCTCGTCAGTATCTTTCAAGCGACAACTCAAATCCAGGAACAGACGCTTGCGTTCATTCCGAAAATCGTGGCGGTGATGCTCGGACTGATCTTTTTCGGTCCTTGGATGCTGTCGACGATTCTTTCGTTTACAACTGATCTGTTCTCTCATCTGAACCGATTTGCAGGGTAGAATCAAATGAATTCCATCATTGATTTATTTCCCGCTTTTTTATTGGTTTTTATCAGAATTTCTGCTTTTTTTGTAACGGTGCCGGTGTTCGGGCACCGGAATCTGCCGGCGGTTCACCGAATCGGCTTTGCTTTTTTTCTTTCGGTGATCTGCTTCAGCACACTGAAACATGCGCCGGCAATTGACATAGGGGAACAGTATATGCTGCTTGTCATAAAAGAGGCCGTTGTGGGCTTGAGCCTTGGGCTGATTGCTTTCATGATGATGGCAGCGATCCAGATAGCGGGTTCCTTTATTGATTTTCAAATGGGCTTTTCCATCGCCAATGTCATTGATCCGCAATCAGGCACGCAAAGCCCGCTGATCGGCCAATTCGTTTATACGCTGGCGCTGTTATTTATGCTCAGTGTAAACGCCCATTATCTTTTATTGGACGGGATTTATTACAGCTTTCAGTATATCCCGCTTGATCAGGCATTTCCGTCGTTTGGAAATGATCGCTTTGGACTTTTTATCGCAAAAAGCTTCAATGCCATGTTCATTATCGCTTTTCAAATGTCTGCGCCGGTTGTGGCCAGTCTGTTTTTAGTTGATTTGGCGCTCGGCATTGTGGCGCGAACAGTGCCGCAGCTGAACGTTTTCGTGGTCGGGCTTCCCCTGAAAATAGCTGTGAGCTTTATTATGCTGATCGTTTGTATGGCGGTGATGTTTGTCATCGTCCGCAATATCTTCAGCCTTACCGTTGAAACCATGCGGAATCTATTGGCATTGGTCGGTGTGACATGATGAGACTCAGACTGAATCTGCAATTCTTTGCCGGTGAAAAAACGGAAAAAGCCACCCCGAAAAAACGGAAGGATACAAGAAAGAAAGGACAGGTCGCGAAAAGTACGGATGTAAATACAGCCGTTTCTTTACTGATTATCTTTCTTTCGCTGATCGCGCTCGGACCTTATATGCGGGACAGGCTGCTGTCCTTTATTAAAACGTTTTATACGAAATCGATAGCATTAGAATTGTCTGAATCTAACGTGCATGAGCTTTTCGTGGATACAGTGAAAGATATCAGCCTCATCCTTGCGCCGATTATGCTGGTCGCACTTTTGGCAGGAATCGTGTCCAATTACATGCAGGTCGGTTTTCTGTTTTCCGCGGAAGTCCTCAAGCCTGACCTGAACAAGCTCAGTCCCTTGAAAGGATTTAAGCGGATTTACAGCATGAGGGCGATAGTTGAACTGGTCAAATCGATTTTGAAGATTACCGTGGTCGGTTTTGCCGCTTTTATGGTGCTCTGGCTGCATTATGGCGATATTCTCCGCCTTCCGCTTTTAACGCCTGCGGAAGTGCTCACTTTCGTTTCTAAACTCACTCTTTGGATGGGGCTTGCGGGCTCGGGGGCTTTAATGCTGCTGGCCGGGCTTGATTACTTATACCAGCGTTTTGACTATGAGAAAAATATCAGAATGTCAAAGCAGGATATAAAAGATGAATATAAAAAATCGGAGGGTGATCCGATTATCAAGTCCAAAATTAAGCAGAAGCAGCGGGAAATGGCAATGAGGCGAATGATGCAGGAAGTGCCGAAAGCCGACGTCATCATTACCAACCCGACCCACTATGCGATTGCTTTAAAATATGATGAAAAGAAAATGGACGCCCCCTACATTGTTGCTAAAGGGGTCGATCATCTCGCATTAAAAATCAGGCAGATCGCCAAAGAGCACGATGTCATGACGATAGAAAACAGGCCGCTCGCGCGTGCGTTATATGATCAGGTTGACATTGACCAGGCCGTGCCGGAAGAGTTTTTCAAAGTCATTGCGGAAATTTTGGCTTATGTATATAAAACGAAACAAAAAGTATAGTGAATTTCAGATTCAAAAGGAGAGAAAAACAGCATGTCAACAAGAGATTTATCGGTTTTAATAAGTGTTGTCCTCATTGTGGCAATGCTGGTGATTCCATTCCCTCCATGGTTGTTAAGTATTTTGATCATCATTAATATCTCTCTTGCGTTGATCGTGCTTCTCACCACAATGAATATGCAAGAACCGCTGCAATTCTCGATCTTCCCGTCATTGCTGCTGTTATTGACGCTTTTTCGCCTTGCGCTCAATGTGTCGACGACACGTTCGATTCTTTCTCATGGAGAAGGGGGAAAGGTTGTTGAGACATTCGGGAATTTCGTTGTCGGCGGAAATGTGCTGGTAGGGCTTGTTGTCTTCATTATCTTGATTATTATTCAGTTTATCGTCATTACAAAAGGCGCCGAGAGGGTATCGGAAGTCGCGGCGAGATTTACGCTCGATGCGATGCCCGGAAAACAAATGAGTATTGACGCGGATTTAAACGCCGGCATGATTACGGAGCAGGACGCAAAGCACAGACGTGAAAAAGTCGCCCGGGAAGCGGATTTTTACGGTGCCATGGACGGTGCGAGCAAATTCGTCAAAGGGGATGCCATCGCGGGTATCATCATCGTGATGATCAATATTATTTTCGGGATCGTAATCGGCATGCTGCAGCAGGGGATGAGCATACAAGAAGCTGCTTCTCACTTTACAATGCTGACGGTCGGTGACGGTATCGTTTCTCAAATGCCGGCCTTGCTCATTTCTACGGCTACGGGGATTGTCGTGACGAGAGCGGCATCTGAAGGAAACCTCGGTCATGATATTACAGGCCAGCTGTTCGCTTATCCGAAGCTCTTGTATGTAGCCGCGGGAACTGTTCTTTTGCTTGGTCTTCTTACACCGATCGGCATTCTGCTGACGGGGCCGATTGCCGGCCTGCTTGCATTCGGCGCCTACACGCTGTCCAAAACGGATAAGCCGAGCGAAGAAGAGGAAGAAATTCTTGAAGAAGAGGCTCAGGCGGATGAACTGAAAAGCCCGGAAAGCGTTGTACAGCTTCTACATATTGATCCGATTGAATTTGAGTTCGGATACGGGCTTGTGCCGCTTGCAGACGCAGGGCAGGGCGGTGATCTTCTTGACCGCATCGTCATGATCAGACGTCAGCTTGCGCTTGAATTGGGGCTTGTCATTCCGGTTGTGCGCATCAGAGATAACATCGCGCTTCAGCCGAATGAATACAGATTGAAAATTAAAGGCAACGAAGTCGCTAAAGGAGAGCTTCTGCTTGATCATTACTTAGCGATGTCGCCTACGCCTGAAGATGATGTCATTGAAGGAATTGAAACGATTGAGCCGTCGTTCGGACTGCCCGCAAAATGGATCAGTGAAGCAGCGAAGGATGAAGCGGACATGCTGGGGTATACCGTTGTTGATCCGGCGTCTGTCGTATCCACGCATATTACAGAAAAGATTAAGCAGCATGCCCATGAACTGGTCGGCAGACAGGAAACAAAGCAGCTGATCGATCATCTGAAGGAAAATTATCCTGTGCTTGTTGAGGAAGTCACGCCAAACCCTCTTTCTGTCGGCGATATTCAAAAGGTGCTTGCCAAATTGCTGAGAGAAAAAGTTTCAATCAGAAACTTGGTGACCATTTTTGAAACACTTGCCGATTACGGAAGATTAACAACAGATTCAGACCTTTTGACAGAATACGCGAGACAGTCGCTTGCCAAACAAATCACGGCTCAATATGCGAGAGAGCATGAAACGCTAAAAGTCATGACATGCTCAGGCCGGGTGGAAAAAGCAATTGCAGACGGGGTTCAGCAGACTGAACAAGGCAATTACTTGTCGCTCGATCCCGAGGTTTCAGACAGTATCATCCGTTCTGTCGCTAAAGAGGCCGAGCAGCTTTCCATCCGGCAGGAGACGGCAATTCTTCTTTGCTCGCCCGCTGTCAGAATGTATGTAAAACAGCTGTTAGAACGCTATTTCCCTGATCTGCCGGTTCTTTCTTATAATGAGCTGGAAGCAAACGTTGAAGTACAGAGCATTGGAGTGGTGGATATTTAATGAAGATAAAAAAATTTACAGCCGCTTCAATGCAGGATGCCGCGAAGCAAATCAAAAAGGAACTCGGTAACGATGCCGTTATTTTACATTCAAAACAAGTAAAGAAACGAAAATGGCTGGGGCTGCGGTCACAGCAAGCCGTTGAAGTGATAGCCGTTTTAGATCGTGACGTCAGGGAAGCGAGAAAAACTCCGCCTGCTGCCGGTGAAGAAATGAAAAAGACGGAAAAGGCGGAGAAAGCTGAGCCCGTTCAGCCGCCGCGTCTTTCTGATCACAGTACTTCAGACGATCTGGCACATTACAAAGAGGTGCTCCCTGAACCATTAAAAAAAGCCGAGAGACTATTGAAGCAAGCCGGGCTTCCTGATCATACGCAAAACGCCGTGCTGAGTGAATTGCTCCGTTCTTCAATTGCTTCCGGCGATTTAACTGATGAAAATGTCAACTCGAAACTGCAGGATTTGTTAGTGAAAAAACTCCCTTCAGCAGACAGGTGGCAGGAAGGAATTCAATCAAAATATGTCGTGCTTTTCGGTTCAACCGGAGCCGGCAAAACGACTACACTTGCAAAACTCGCAGCCTCATCAATGCTGACAGAGCATAAAAAAATTGCATTTATGACGACGGATACGTACCGTATTGCCGCGGTTGAACAGCTGAAGACGTATGCTGAGCTGCTTCAGGCTCCTCTTGAAGTATGTTATTCAAAAGAAGAATGTCTGAAGGCGCAGGAAAAATTCGCTGAATATGACCATGTTTTCATTGATACAGCCGGAAGAAATTTCAAAGAAGAGCAGTATATTACGGAATTACAAGAGATGATTCCGTTTGACTCAGGTTTACAATCCTTTCTCGTATTATCGGCATCTGCAAAATATGAAGATATGAAACAGGTGCTGAAACAGTTTTCCGGTGTGCCGGTCAATCAATTCATTTTTACGAAAGCGGATGAAACCGCCTCGCTCGGTTCCGTGTTTCAAGTGCTGTCGGAATCAAGAATCGGCGCCGCCTATTTGACAAATGGACAGGATGTGCCTGAAGATATCCTATCGGCTTCACCAAAAGAGTTTGTAAGGATGCTTTTGGCATGAAACCCGATCAGGCAGAGTCATTAAGAAGGAAAATGAGAGAGCGGCAAATGATCAAGCCGGAGCTTTATGAGAAAAAAGCGAAGACATTAGCCGTCATCAGCGGTAAAGGCGGCGTCGGAAAATCTAATTTAACATTAAACATGGCAGTTGCCCTGCAGGAAAAAGGAAAAAAAGCACTCATCATTGATCTTGACATCGGAATGGGCAACATTGATGTGCTGATCGGCGCTGCTTCTTCCCGCACCATTATTGATGTGATGGAGAATCAGCATGCATTGGCTCAATCACTTTCCTCCGGTCCGAAAGGCCTTCGCTACATATCCGGAGGAACGGGGCTTGAGGCGATCTATCAAGCAGACAGAGAGAAGTGGTCGGTTTTTATGAATGGTCTTTCCGCTGTATTAAGCGATTTTGATTACGTTCTGTTTGATATGGGAGCGGGACTTTCAAAAGAACAGCTGCCGTTTATTTTATCGGCGGAAGACATTCTCGCCGTGACAACGCCTGAGCCGACGGCCATTATGGATGCCTACAGCGCGATCAAACATCTTTTGCTCGCGGATGAACGGCTGACCGTAAACATTGCTGTCAATCGCGCCCGCGCCCAAAAACAGGCGCTGGACACGTACAACCGCCTTTCTCATGCGATTCACACGTTTTTAGGCGCGGAGGTGCGTTTCGCCGGCTCCATACCCGATGATCCGCTAGTAAGTCAAGCCGTCATTGACCAGGTGCCTTTTTTAATAAAAAGTCCTCAAGCAAAAGCCAGCAGGTCCGTCCGTCTTCTGACGGATGTCTTGTTTCAAACGGAAGAAAACAAACCAAGAGAAGAGAAACCGGCATTTATTGAGAGACTATCTTCTTTTTTATTGAGGAGGACTTTACAGTGATTCGTGTGCTTGTCGTTGATGACTCAGCTTTTATGAGAAAGATGATTACCGATTTTCTGGCTGCGGAAGTGCAGATAGAAGTCATCGGGACAGCCAGAAACGGGGAAGAGGCGCTGAAGAAAATAGAGCTTCTCAAACCGGATGTTGTCACGCTTGATATTGAAATGCCGGTCATGAACGGAACGGATACATTGCGGAAGATCATCAGCATATATAAACTTCCCGTCATCATGGTATCGAGCCAGACACAGCAAGGGAAGGACCGAACGATCAACTGCCTGGAAATGGGCGCTTTTGATTTTATCACTAAGCCTTCCGGATCGATTTCACTTGATCTTTATAAAATTAAAGAGCAGCTGATTGAGAGAGTGATTGCAGCCGGGCTGTCCCGCGCACAAAAACCTGAGGCGGCAGTGAAAGAGCCTTCTATCCCGGAACGTCCGGCTTTGGCGGGATTTGAAAGACCGAAAGCAAAATCCGCCAAGCAGGCCGTATTCATCGCGACCTCTACAGGCGGACCGCGTGCCCTGCAAAAGGTGATTCCGAAACTGCCGAAGGATTTAAAGGCGCCTGTATTTGTCGTTCAGCACATGCCTGAAGGCTTCACCGCTTCACTTGCAGACAGACTCAACCATTTGTCAGATATTCAGGTCAAAGAAGCGGAAAACGGTGAAGAAGCGAAAGACGGATGGGTGTACATCGCGCCCGGCGGAAAAAATATGACGGTTGCAGAGGAAGGCGGAAGGCTCCGCATCATTCTTGACGTTCATGATACGGAAAGCCGGCATAAACCGTCAGCCGATTATTTGTTTCGGTCGGCAAGCCGCTTATCCGATTACGAAAAGGTAGCCGTCATTATGACAGGCATGGGCAGCGACGGAACCGAAGGCGTAAAAGAAATGCTCAGAACAGGCGGCGTTAAAACGATTGCGGAATCGGACGAATCCTGTGTTGTGTTCGGAATGCCGAAGTCAGCGATAAAGGCGGGCCTCATTCATGAGATTAAACATGTGGAAGATATCGCGGCATCCATCACCGGATGTGTGAAAAAAGAGAGGGTGTGAATCAATTGGATATGAATCAATATTTAGATGTCTTTATTGATGAAAGTAAAGAGCACTTACAGACATGTAACGAAAAGCTGCTGCTGTTGGAAAAAGATCCGGCAGACCTTCAGCTTGTGCATGACATCTTCAGAGCTGCCCATACGCTGAAAGGCATGAGCGCAACGATGGGATATACAGATCTGGCGCATTTAACCCACCTGATGGAAAATGTGCTGGACGCCATCCGCAACGGAGAAATGCCCGTTACATCGGATTGGCTGGACGTGCTGTTTGAAGCGCTTGATCATCTTGAAGAGATGGTGCAGTCCATTATTGACGGAGGAGACGGCAAACGTGATATTTCTGAAGTAAGTGCGAAGCTCGACGTAAATGCGGTGCATGAGACTGCGGCTTCAGCCGAAACAGCAGAACCGCCGGCTTCAAAACAACAGACTTCAACTGAATGGAATTATGATGAGTTCGAACGGACTGTTATTGAAGAGGCGGAAGAGCAGGGATTCAGCCGCTATGAAATAACGGTTTCTCTGAATGAAAGCTGCATGCTCAAAGCCGTGCGCGTGTACATGATATTTGAAAAGCTGAATGAAGCCGGGGAAGTCGCAAAAACGATACCCGCCGCGGAAGTACTTGAGACGGAAGATTTCGGAACGGATTTTCAGGTGTGTTTCTTGACAAAGCAGCCTGCTGAAGAAATTAAAGAACTCATCAGCGGCATTTCAGAAGTGGAGAAAGTCGAAATTTCTGCCGGTGCGCCGTTAAAAACGGCCGAAAAACCGCAAGCGGCTGAACCGGTGAAGGAAACTCCGGTTAAAAAGGCTGAAAAAACGCCGAAGCCGCAAGCGAAAACGGAAGAACAGCCGAAGCATCACAGCGGCTCGAAAACGATTCGTGTCAACATTGAAAGACTGGATTCTTCAATGAATCTTTTTGAAGAACTTGTCATTGACCGCGGACGTCTTGAGCAGATCGCCAAAGAGCTTGACCACAATGAGCTGACTGAAACCGTTGAACGCCTGACCAGAATTTCGGGCGACCTTCAGTCTATTATTCTTAATATGCGGATGGTGCCGGTAGAAACCGTCTTTAACCGTTTCCCGAGAATGATCCGCCAGCTTCAAAAGGAATTAAACAAGAAAATCGAATTGTCCATCATCGGAGCTGAAACGGAGCTGGACCGCACGGTGATTGATGAAATCGGCGATCCGCTTGTGCATTTAATCAGAAACAGCATCGATCACGGCATTGAATCGCCTGAAGTGCGGGTGAATAAAGGAAAACCGGAATCGGGTCATGTCGTGCTTAAGGCATATCACAGCGGCAATCATGTCTTTATTGAGGTTGAAGATGACGGGGCCGGCCTGAACAGAAAGAAAATTCTTGAAAAAGCGCTCGAGCGGAGTGTAATCACCGAACGTGATGCTGAAACGCTTGAAGATAATGAGATTTACGAGCTTATTTTTGCTCCTGGCTTCTCGACTGCCGATCAAATTTCTGACATTTCAGGTCGGGGCGTCGGTCTGGATGTCGTAAAAAATAAACTCGAATCACTCGGCGGCTCTGTCAGTGTCAAATCCGCGGAAGGTCAAGGTTCTCTTTTCAGTATCCAGCTTCCGCTGACACTTTCAATTATATCCGTTCTTCTCATTAAACTGGAAGAAGAGACGTTTGCGATACCGATTTCTTCTATTATAGAGACGGCTGTTATTGATAAGAAAGATATCCTGCAGACGCATGACAGAGAAGTGATTGATTTCAGAGGCCAAATCGTTCCGATCGTCTATCTGAAAAATGAATTCGGCATTACGGATTCAAAACAGGATGCCGATCAGTTCCATGTAATCGTCGTGAAAAAGGGCGATAAATCCACTGCTTTTGTCGTGGACTCTTTTATCGGACAGCAGGAAGTCGTACTGAAATCACTCGGCGACTATTTGACGAACGTCTTTGCGATTTCCGGCGCTACGATTCTCGGAAACGGAGAAGTGGCGCTGATTATTGATTGCAATGCGCTGATCTACTAAAACGACACGAGGAGGTGCCCGCATGACTGCTGAAATCAAAACAGGTGAAAAAATGATTGTGTTTATGATAAACGGGAAAGAATACGCTATCTCAGTTTCCCAGGTGAAATCAATTGAAAAGTGGCAAAAACCGACGAGGGTCCCGGGGGTGGAATCTTATATCCGCGGCGTTATCAATCTGCGCGGAGTGATTACCCCGGTTCTTGATTTAAGAAAACGTCTGAACCAGCCTGAACAGGACATCACAGAAGAGACACGGATTATCATCATTTCTTACCGTGACGCCGATGTCGGATGGGTCGTGGATGAGGCCAATGACGTCATCACCGTGCATGAAAATGAAATTGAATCCGCGCCTGAAAGCCAGACAAAGGAAACGGATGTGTGGATTAAACAGATCGTCAAGCAAGATAACAGGCTCCTCAATATTATCGATGCGCATGCGGTGCTGGATAAAGGTGCTTCGGCATCTGCGTCCGGAGAGCCGAATGCTTAAAGGGGAAAAGACAACATGAGTAAGTTTGAAGCGATCAAAGAAGAGCAGATGGATATTTTGCGGGAAGTCGGAAATATCGGGGCGGGTCACTCGGCTTCTGCCATGGCTCAGCTGCTGAACAGAAAGATAGACATGGAAGTGCCGTTTGCGACTTTATTGACATTTGATGAGCTCGCTGATTTTTTCGGCGGGGCTGAAACGCCGGTCGCCAGTATCTTTTTAAGAATGGAAGGCGACATGACCGGTTCTATCTTTCTCATCATGCCTTTTGATCAAGCGGAACAGTTTATCAGAGAGCTGATCGGAAATCCGGATTTTGATATTGACCAGTTGGGTGAAGATCATTTGAGTTCTTCTGCTTTACATGAGTTTGGCAATATTTTAGCAGGCTCCTATTTAACGGCATTGGCTGATTTGACAAAGCTTGAGATTTACCCGAGCGTGCCGGAAATCTCACTTGATATGTTCGGCGCGGTTATCAGTGAAGGACTGATGGAGCTCAGCCAAGTCGGAGAGCATGCCATTGTCGTGGATACTTCTATTTTTGACCAGGGCAGCCGGCAGGAGCTCAAAGCCCATATGTTTATGCTCCCGGACTATGATTCTTTTGAAAAGCTCTTCGTCTCATTGGGTGCGGCTTTATGAGCCGTGCGGAAGCCGCAGTCGTTAAAGTGGGGATTGCGGATGTTCAAGTCGCGCGTTACCCGGATAAAATCCGAACCTCGGGACTCGGTTCATGCGTGGGGCTGGTTTTATACGATAAAGACAAACAAACGGCAGGACTCGTTCACGTCATGCTGCCGGACTCCGGTTTATCAAAAACGGCGGAGCTCAACCGTGCAAAATACGCGGACACCGCCGTTAAGATGACAATTGATATGCTTTTGAAAGCCGGCTGCCGCAAGTTTGCCCTGAAGGCAAAACTCGCCGGGGGAGCGGAGATGTTTAAGTTTAAAATGACAAACGACCTGATGAAAATCGGTCCGAGGAATGTAGCGGCTATCAAAGAGCAGCTTTCATTGTATAACATTCCGGTCATCAGTGAAGATACGGGCGGCTCAAGCGGCCGGACGATTGAATTTGAGCCAAAGTCCTGCATGCTGCACATTCGAACTGTTAAACAAGGTGAAACAACGATTTAATAAAGGTATGAGGTAGGGGGATAACAATGCAATCCTTGAATTATGAAGATCAGGTGCTTTGGTCGCGCTGGAAAGAGTGGAAAGATCCTAAAGCCGGTGATGATTTAATGCGCCGTTACATGCCGCTGGTCACATATCATGTCGGCAGAATTTCCGTCGGACTGCCGAAATCGGTGCATAAAGACGATCTAATGAGCCTTGGTATGCTTGGTTTATATGATGCCCTGGAAAAATTTGACCCCGGCCGGGATTTAAAATTTGATACCTATGCCTCGTTTAGAATTCGCGGTGCAATCATCGACGGGCTGCGTAAAGAAGATTGGCTGCCCAGAACTTCACGGGAGAAGACAAAAAAAGTCGAAGCGGCAATCGAAAAACTTGAACAGCGCTACCTTCGGAATGTGACGCCTTCAGAGATCGCAGAAGAGCTGGGCATGACGGAACAGGACGTAGTATCAACGATGAATGAAGGTTTTTTTGCCAATCTCTTATCAATTGATGAAAAGCTTCACGACCAGGATGACGGTGAGAATATTCAAGTGATGATCAGAGATGACAAAAATGTGCCGCCGGAAGAAAAAATCATGAAGGACGAGCTGATCGCTCAGCTTGCGGGCAAAATTCACGAGCTCTCTGAAAAAGAGCAGCTTGTCGTCAGTTTATTCTATAAAGAAGAACTGACTTTGACCGAAATCGGACAAGTCCTGAACCTTTCGACGTCGCGGATTTCACAGATTCATTCAAAGGCGCTGTTTAAATTAAAGCACCTGCTTGAAAAAGTAATTCAATAATGAACTCATGGTTAGCGAGTGAAAAACATGTCAACACTATTATGGCTTTTAAGCTTTGTGCTTCACGGCGTACTGCTTTATGCCGTCATTATTCTGTACACGAGGTTTTCAGCCCTCAAGGAGACGGAGCGCCAGCAGAAGAAGATTCTTGAAGAGACGGAAAACACTCTTGCAGCGTTTCTGCTTGAGCTGAAAGAAGAAAATGAAAGACTCGAAGACGCAAAAAGCCGGAATGATCAAGCACCTGACGCAGAAGACGCCGAACCCCGGCCGGAACCGAAAAAAGAGCCTGATATTCCGGACCACATGGAAAAGCTCATCAGTGCAACAGAACGGGCTGAAAGTGACGAAAACAGCGGCGCGCATTCGTTTGAAGAACGTGTTTCAGAATTATATGAACAAGGGCTCACCCCCGCGGAAATCGCCAAACGGGTGCAGAGCGGAAAGACAGAAATCGAGCTGTTTTTAAAATTTCGCGGCAAAGCTGTAAAGGATTCTTGATTGTCGCATAAAGCTGTGTTATATTATGTCTTGGTGTTAAATACACACGCTTAACGATTTATGCAGAGGGTGCTGCAAACGGCAGTTCTGCACAAAAATGACCTAAGCGGAGGAAAAAAACCATTTTATTAGGAGGAAATCACATGTCAGTTATTTCTATGAAACAATTGCTTGAAGCTGGTGTTCACTTCGGCCACCAAACACGCCGCTGGAACCCAAAAATGAAGCGTTACATTTTCACGGAGCGTAACGGAATCTACATCATTGACCTTCAAAAAACAGTGAAAAAAGTAGAGGAAGCTTACAACTTCACGAAAAACCTTGCTGCTGAAGGCGGAAAAATCCTTTTCGTCGGCACAAAAAAACAAGCTCAGGATTCTGTTAAAGAAGAAGCTGTACGCTCTGGCATGTACTATGTCAACCAACGCTGGTTGGGCGGTACACTGACAAACTTCGAAACAATCCAAAAACGCATTAAGCGTCTGAAAGACATCGAGAAAATGCAAGAAAACGGTACATTTGAAGTACTTCCGAAAAAAGAAGTTGTTCAATTGAAAAAAGAATTAGAGCGTCTTGAAAAATTCCTCGGCGGAATTAAAGACATGAAGGATCTTCCTGATGCATTATTCATCATCGATCCTCGCAAAGAGCGCATCGCTGTTGCGGAAGCTCGCAAATTGAACATTCCTATCATCGGAATCGTAGATACAAACTGTGATCCTGATGAAATTGATGTCGTAATCCCTGCAAACGATGACGCAATCCGCGCTGTCAAACTTCTTACTTCTAAAATGGCAGATGCTATTCTTGAAGCGAAGCAAGGCGAAGAAGAAGCGGAAGCTGCTGAAGAGACTGCACCTGAAACAGAAACGACAACTGCGTAACCTAATCAAAAGGTGATAGAAGGGACTGCCTTTTATCACCTTTTTTCAAGAAAAATGTATCTATACATATCTTGTTTACACATATAAGGAGGAATTCAAATGGCTATTACTGCACAGCAGGTAAAAGAACTGCGTCAAAAAACAGGCGCTGGTATGATGGACTGTAAAAAAGCATTGACTGAAACTGACGGAGATATGGACAAAGCAATCGACCTTCTGAGAGAAAAAGGAATTGCGAAAGCGGCTAAAAAAGCTGACCGTATCGCTGCTGAAGGTTCTACTCTTATTAAAACTGACGGCAACAAAGGCGTTATCTTAGAAGTAAACTCTGAAACTGATTTCGTTGCGAAAAACGAAGGCTTCAAAGAGCTTCTGAACACGCTTGCTGACCACCTTCTTGCAAACGCTCCTGCTGATCTTGAAGAAGCAATGGGTCAAAAGATGGAAAACGGTTCTACTGTTGAAGAATACATCACTAGCAACGTTGCTAAAATCGGAGAGAAAATCACTCTTCGCCGTTTTGCTGTTATTACAAAAGAAGACAGCGAAGCGTTCGGTGCTTACCTTCACATGGGAGGCCGCATCGGCGTATTATCCGTTCTTAGCGGAACAACTGACGAAGATCTTGCAAAAGACATCGCGATGCATGTTGCAGCGGTAAATCCTCGTTACATTTCCCGCGACCAAGTGTCTGAAGAAGAAGCAAACCATGAGCGTCAGATCCTGACTCAGCAAGCTCTTCAAGAAGGCAAACCGGAAAACATCGTAGCTAAAATGGTTGAAGGCCGTCTGAACAAATTCTTCGAAGAAATTTGCTTATTAGACCAAGCTTTCGTTAAAAACCCAGACGAAAAAGTGAAACAAGTTGTGGCTGCGAAAAACGCATCTGTTAAAACTTACGTCCGCTACGAAGTTGGAGAAGGTATTGAAAAACGCCAAGAAAACTTTGCTGAAGAAGTTATGAACCAAGTGAAAAAATAATGGCGGAAAGCCTTGGCGAATCTTTCGCGGCTTTTCAGGCAGTATAGGGGACACTACTTGTGTTCCCTATTTTTAAAACTATATTTACAAACCTTTTTTTCTCTTGCATAATAGGAAACGGCAATGTTTACACTTGGAGGTTATTATGGAAAAACCAAAATACAATCGTATCGTTTTAAAGCTTAGCGGAGAAGCATTGGCAGGAGAGCAGGGAAATGGCATTAATCCGACTGTCATCCAATCCATCGCTAAACAGGTAAAAGAAATCGCTGAGCTTGACGTCGAAGTGGCCGTAGTCGTAGGCGGCGGCAACTTATGGCGCGGAAAAACAGGCAGTGACTTAGGAATGGACCGTGCGACGGCCGATTATATGGGCATGCTTGCTACTGTCATGAACTCACTTGCCCTGCAGGACAGCCTGGAAACGCTCGGAATTCAGTCCAGAGTGCAGACATCAATTGAAATGCGTCAGGTCGCTGAGCCTTACATCAGAAGAAAAGCCATCCGCCACCTGGAGAAAAAACGCGTTGTTATTTTTGCCGCGGGAACAGGAAACCCTTATTTCTCTACGGACACAACCGCAGCGCTGCGTGCCGCTGAAATCGAAGCGGACGTGATCTTAATGGCGAAAAATAATGTCGACGGTGTGTATAATGCTGATCCGAGAAAAGATGAGTCAGCCGTTAAATACGAAAAATTATCTTATCTCGATGTGTTAAAAGACGGGCTGGAAGTCATGGATTCTACGGCTTCTTCACTATGTATGGATAATGATATTCCGCTGATCGTCTTTTCTATTATGGAAGAAGGAAATATTAAGCGTGCCGTAACCGGCGAATCAATCGGAACGATCGTAAGGGGGAAATAACGTTGTCAAACGAAGTATTAACACAAACAAAAGAACGCATGGAAAAAGCGGTTGCCGCTTATTCACGCGAATTGGCGTCAGTCCGCGCAGGACGTGCCAACCCATCTCTATTGGATAAAGTGACAGTAGAATACTACGGTGCCCAAACACCTTTAAACCAGCTGTCTTCCATCAATGTGCCTGAAGCGCGTATGCTTGTTGTCACACCGTATGACAAAACGGCAATCGGCGATATTGAAAAAGCGATCCTGAAAGCTGATCTTGGCGTAACGCCGACAAGTGACGGCACAATTATCCGTATCGCGATCCCGGCTTTGACGGAAGAAAGACGTAAAGAACTTGTCAAAGTCGTGAAAAAATACGCGGAAGAAGCGAAAGTAGCAGTCCGTAATGTCCGCCGTGACAGCAACGATGACCTCAAAAAACTTGAGAAAAACGGAGACATTACAGAAGACGAGCTTCGTGCTTCCAGTGAAGACGTTCAAAAGCTGACAGACGAATATGTGTCAAAAATTGACAGTGTCACAAAGGACAAAGAAAAAGAAATCATGGAAGTTTAATGAAAAACTATGTACAATAGATAATGTGAAAAGACCCTCTCATGTTTACAGGGGGTTTTTTTGTTAATACTGTTGATTACATTGATCATCAGCAACGCAACCTTTTTGGGTGACGGAGGAATCTCATGCTCAACATACTCAAAAATTGGAAGAATCAGCAGAATGCGGCTTCCAACTTAGAACGGTATACAAAAGAAGACATACTGAAGGGTGAAATTCCCGCACACATTGCCATTATTATGGACGGAAACGGACGCTGGGCGAAGAAGCGCTCACTCCCTCGGATTGCAGGACATCATGAAGGAATGAAAGTGGTAAAAAGGGTGACAAAGCTCGCAAGTCAGCTCGGCGTTAAAGTTCTGACTCTTTATGCGTTTTCAACGGAGAACTGGAAGCGCCCGAAGATGGAAGTCGACTTTTTGATGAAGCTTCCGGAAGAGTTCCTGAATACGTATCTTCCTGAATTGATAGAGGAAAATGTACAGGTGAAAATTATCGGAGATGAATCCGCGCTCCCTTCTCATACGTACAGGGCGATTGAGAAAGCCGTAAAAGATACAGAACAAAATGACGGGATGATTCTCAATTTCGCTTTGAACTACGGCGGACGCACGGAAATCGTCAATGCGGCAAAAGCACTGGCCGAACAGGTGAAAAGCGGCACGCTGAATATCGAAGACATTGATGAAGCGCTCTTTTCCGGGCATTTAATGACAGAATCAATCCAGGACCCGGAGCTGCTCATCAGAACGAGCGGAGAAATCAGATTGAGCAACTTTATGCTTTGGCAGGTGGCTTACAGTGAATTTGTTTTTACAGATGTCCTGTGGCCCGATTTTAAAGAAGATCACTTTCTGCAGGCAGTGGGAGAATTTCAGCAGCGGGGCCGGAGGTTTGGCGGAATTTAGAGGATGGTGGAAATGAAACAAAGATTGTTAACGGGTGTTCTGGCAGCGGCACTATTTTTATTTTTGGTTATTTTCGGAGGATTGCCGTTCACCGTATTTGTTTATGTGATGGGCAGTATAGCGCTTTTTGAGCTTTTGCGGATGAAAAAGCTCAAGTTTTTTTCTTTTCCGGGTCTGATCAGCCTCCTGTTATTATGGCTGTATATGATGCCGGACAAATATCATTTTTTTGACGCGAAAATGGAAGTAACGATTTTCGCCGTTTTGATATTGCTCAGCTATACGGTGCTTGTGAAAAACACCTTTACGTTTGATGAAGTCGGGTTTATCGTCCTAGCGACGGTATATATCGGACTGTGTTTTCATTATTTTATCGAAATCAGAAACATTGAAACAAACGGGCTTTTGTATATCTTTTATGCCTGCGTTGTCATATGGTCAACGGACTCAGGCGCATATTTCGTCGGAAAGTCGCTCGGGAAGCGGAAGCTGTGGCCCGAAATCAGTCCCAACAAAACGGTGGAAGGGTTTCTCGGCGGTATTGTCATCGCCCTTATTTTTACGGCTGTTTTTCAGCTGTTTGCGCACCTTCCGATTTCATACCTGGTTCTTTTGGTCATCACGCTTGTTCTGTCTGTGTTCGGACAGATCGGGGATTTGGTTGAATCAGCGCTTAAGCGGCACTATGATGTGAAAGATTCGGGGAAAATCCTTCCCGGGCACGGCGGCATTTTAGACCGATTTGACAGCTTTTTGTTTGTCATGCCGTTCTTATACTTTCTGCTTGTGCTTTTTTCATGAGAAAGGCTAATATGAAAATAAGACCGATCTGGACGCATAGAATGGGAGTGGCATTTTGAAGAATATTTGTCTTTTAGGAGCAACAGGATCAATCGGGGAGCAGACGTTAGACGTATTGCGCATGCATCAAGATCAGTTCCGTCTCGTCTCGATGACTTTCGGTAAAAACGCCGAGAAAGCGATCCCGTTGATCAGAACGTTTCAGCCGAAATATGTAGCAGTCGGCGACATGGATACATATCAAAAAGTGAAAGAAGCGTCTTTTTCTCATGAATGTCAAATCGGCATCGGAGAAGAAGGCCTGATTGAAGCGGCAGTCATGGACGAAGTGGATATCGTGGTCAATGCGCTGCTTGGAAGCGTCGGTTTAATCCCGACTTTGAAAGCGATTGAACAGAAAAAAACAATTGCGCTTGCAAATAAGGAAACTCTCGTCACTGCCGGGCATATAGTGAAAGGACACGCAAAACGATACGGTGTTCCTCTTCTTCCGGTCGACAGCGAACATTCCGCTATTTTTCAGGCGCTGCAAGGCGAACAGAGCAAAAATATCGAGCGCCTGATCATTACGGCATCCGGCGGCAGTTTCAGAGATAAAACGCGGCAGGAGCTTGAGTCTGTAACGATTGCCGACGCCCTTAATCATCCGAACTGGTCGATGGGTGCAAAGATTACGATTGACTCGGCTACAATGATGAATAAAGGGCTTGAAGTCATTGAAGCGCATTGGCTGTTTGACATTCCGTATGAACAGATTGACGTTGTATTACATAAAGAGAGCATCATTCATTCGATGGTTGAATTTCACGACAGAAGCGTCATCGCCCAGCTCGGAAATCCGGACATGAGGGTGCCGATTCAATACGCGCTGACATATCCGGACCGGCTGCCTCTGCCTGAAGCAAAAAGGCTTGAATTATGGGAGATCGGAAGCCTTCATTTTGCGAAAGCTGACTTTGAAAGGTTCCGCTGCTTACAATTTGCCTTTGAATCAGGTAAAATAGGGGGAACGATGCCGACGGTTTTAAATGCGGCCAACGAAGAAGCCGTTGCCGCTTTTCTTGCCGGACGGATTTCATTCTTATCGATTGAGGACCTGATTGAAAAAGCATTGGACCGCCACAGCGTAATTCAGGATCCGAGTCTTGCGGATATCCAAGAAGTGGACAAAGACACCCGGGGATACGTTAATTCAATACTCACATAAGGTGGTATGTTCGTGAATACAGTTATCGCGTTTATTATTATTTTCGGAACGCTCGTTTTTTTCCATGAGCTCGGGCATTTATTGCTCGCCCAAAGAGCGGGAATCCTTTGCCGTGAATTTGCGATCGGCTTCGGCCCTAAAATCTTTTCATTTAAAAAGAATGAAACCGTGTATACGATCAGACTCCTTCCGGTCGGGGGGTTCGTCCGCATGGCCGGTGAAGACCCGGAGATGATTGAAGTCAAACCCGGTTATACCGTCGGGCTTCTTTTTAATAAAGATGACGAAGTGGAAAAAGTCATCATTAATCAAAAGGAAAAATATCCCGACGCTTTAATTATCGAGGTGGAGACGGCTGATCTTGAGCACGAAATGAAGATTACCGGGTACGAGCAGGGGAAAGAAGATGAACTGGCGGGCTTTACTGTCAGTCAGACCTCTTTTTTTATCGTAGACGGAGAAGAAGTGCAGATTGCGCCTTACAATCGACAATTCGGGTCTAAACCCGTATGGAAGCGGATTAAGGCGATTGCTGCCGGTCCGATAATGAACTTCATCTTAGCGTATGTCATTCTCGTCATGCTCGGATTCATTCAAGGCGTGCCTTCGAATCAGCCTGAGCTCGGGAAGCTGACAGACAATGGACGCGCAGCGGCTGCAGGTTTAAAAGAAGGCGACTATATCCAGAGCATTAACGGTGAAAAAATGAGGTCATGGACCGACATCGTGACAGCGGTAAAAGAAAATCCCGGGAAAAAAATCGATGTCGCCGTCAAACGGGACGGCAAATCGTTTCATATCTCGGTTACACCTGAAGCTGTAAAAGATGAAAATAAAAAAACAATCGGCCGCTTCGGCTCTTATGCGCCGACTGAAAAAGGCGCGCTTGCAGCGATTGCTTACGGCGCGACATCTACCGTTGATGTCACAAAAGCGATCCTGACCAATCTGAGCAAACTTGTGACAGGCCAGTTTAAGCTTGATATGCTTTCGGGCCCTGTCGGCATTTATGATATGACCGATCAAGTTGCAAAAACCGGTATTATCAACTTATTCCAGTTTGCGGCGTTTTTAAGCATCAACCTGGGAATCGTCAACCTGCTGCCGATACCGGCGCTTGACGGCGGACGGCTGCTGTTTTTATTCATTGAAGCAATCCGCGGCAAGCCGATAAACCGTGACAAGGAAGCATTTGTCGTATTTATCGGCGTAGCTTTCTTAATGCTTCTTATGCTGGTTGTCACATGGAACGATATCCAGCGTTTATTCTTATAATTGACTAGTAAAAAATCAGAGGTGCGAAGACATGAGACAAAGTTTGACGCTTATTCCGACCCTGAGAGAAGTGCCGGCTGATGCTGAAGCAAAAAGCCATAAGCTTCTGCTGAGAGCGGGATTTATCAGACAAAATACGAGCGGGGTTTACAGCTACATGCCCCTGGCTTACAGGGTCATTCAAAACATTCAGAAGATCGTGCGTGAAGAAATGGAAAAAATCAACGCGGTGGAAATGCTGATGCCGGCCCTTCAGCAGGCTGAAACATGGCAGGAATCAGGCAGATGGTATACGTACGGGCCTGAATTAATGCGTCTGAAAGACCGCCACGGCCGTGAATTTGCTTTAGGCGCGACACATGAAGAAGTCATTACTTCTCTCGTGCGCGATGAGGTGAAATCTTATAAGCGTCTGCCGCTCACTCTTTACCAGATCCAGTCTAAATTCAGAGATGAAAAACGCCCGCGTTTCGGGTTATTGCGCGGACGCGAATTCATCATGAAAGATGCGTATTCTTTCCATGCTTCTGAAGAAAGTCTGGAGGAAACGTACCAAAACATGTACGGCGCATACAGCAGCATTTTCGCACGCTGTGAATTAAACGTCCGTCCCGTTATTGCCGACTCAGGCGCGATGGGCGGAAAAGACACGCATGAATTTATGGCTCTTTCTGAAATAGGGGAAGATACCATCGCTTATTCCGATGGATCCTCTTACGCAGCCAATACGGAAATGGCGGAAGTTGTCATGAACAGCGAGCCGTCAGATGAAACACCCGAGGCATTGGAGAAAATTGATACGCCGAATGTCAAAAGCATTGAAGAGCTCGCTTCGTTCTTGCAGATCGAGCCGAGCGCCTGCATCAAATCAATGCTGTTTAAAGCGGATGACCGATTTGTTCTCGTGTTAGTAAGAGGCGATCATGAGGTCAATGACGTGAAAGTGAAAAACCTTCTGAACGCGGAAGTGGTTGAGCTTGCGTCTCATGAAGAAGTAGCGGAGAAACTTGGCACGGAGCCGGGATTTGCGGGGCCGATCGGCGCTGCCGGCGACATTGAGATTTATGCCGACCAAGCCGTGAAAGTAATGGTAAACGCCGTTTGCGGCGCGAATGAAAAAGACCGTCATTACCGAAACGTAAACATCGAACGTGACGCGTCTGTAAAAGCGTATGCCGATCTTCGAATCATTCAGGAAGGCGATCCGTCACCTGACGGAAAAGGCACGATCCGTTTCGCTGAAGGGATTGAGGTCGGACAAGTCTTTAAACTCGGCACGCGTTACTCTGAAGCGATGAATGCGACATACCTTGATGAAAACGGGCGTGCGCAGCCGATGTTGATGGGATGTTACGGAATCGGCGTGTCCAGAACGCTTTCTGCCATCGCTGAACAGCATCACGACGAAAAAGGCTTGATCTGGCCGAAGAGCGTTGCTCCGTATGATCTTCATATTTTGGCGCTGAATATGAAAAACGAAGCGCAAAAAGAGCTTGCTGAACAGCTTTACGGCAAATTCCAGGCGGAAGGTTATGAGGTATTATACGATGACCGCGCTGAACGCGCAGGCGTGAAGTTTGCTGATTCTGATCTGATCGGCCTTCCGATCCGCATCACTGTCGGAAAACGTGCCGACGAAGGCATCGTAGAAGTGAAAATCCGCAAAACCGGTGAATCTGCCGAAGTTTCAGTGGATGAGCTTTCTGAATTTATTAAGACGAAGTAATCACCATAACGAATCGTACAAAATCATGTTAAAATAGAGAAAAAAGAAGGTACCTCATCACCTGCGGAGGTACCTTCACTTATGATGTTTTAAGGGAGGGATACTGTCTGAATGGAACAGTTATCAGTAAACAGAAGACAGTTTCAGATTCTTCTGCAGCAGCTTAATATGACAGATGATACCTTCATGACATACTTTGAAGACGGAGAGATTGATAAACTGACAATCCATAAAGCAGAAAAAGCCTGGCATTTCCAATTTCGCTTTAAGGCTCTTTTGCCGTATCAAATATATGATTCATTCATGATGAGGTTAACACAATCGTTTGCTCACATCGCCCGTGTCACATCGTCTGTTCAGGTCATCGACCCTACAGTGACAGAGGAGCTTGTACAGGATTATTGGACACGCTGTATTGAAGAGCTTGAAGGAACCTCGCCGCCGATGGTGGCTCTTTTGAATCAGCAGAAACCGAAGCTCAAGGGAAATAAACTGATCGTGAAAACAAAAACAGATACAGAAGCATCTGCGCTCAAAAATAAATACAGCGCACTGATTCAGCACAGCTACCGCCAATTCGGCTTTCCGGAACTGCAGCTGGATACCGAAATTTTCGTATCTGACCAAGAAGTCCAGAAATTCCGCGAGCAAAAGCTTGCTGAAGATCAGGAGCGGGCGATGCAGGCGCTTATCGAGATGGAGAAGAAGGAAAAAGAGGGCGATGAGGATCAGGCACCGTCCGGACCGCTTGTCATCGGCTATCAAATTAAAGAGAACGAAGAAATCCGGACGCTTGACAGCATCATGGATGAAGAAAGAAGAATTACGGTGCAGGGGTTTGTGTTTGATGCTGAAACACGCGAGCTGAAAAGCGGACGCACGCTCTGCATTTTCAAAATCACGGACTATACAAACAGTATTTTAGTAAAAATGTTCGCCAGAGAAAAAGAAGACGCCGCTTTGATGAAAACGCTGAAAAAAGGCATGTGGGTGAAGGCGCGGGGAAGCATTCAAAACGATACATTCGTCAGAGATCTCGTCATGATTGCAAATGACGTGAATGAAATAAAAGCCAAAACCCGTGAAGACACCGCTCCTGAAGGCGAAAAACGGGTTGAACTTCATCTGCATTCTCCGATGAGCCAAATGGATGCTGTAACGGGCATCGGAAAGCTTGTCGAACAGGCGAAAAAATGGGGACATGAAGCGATTGCGTTAACTGATCACGCCGTTGTGCAGTCTTTCCCGGATGCCTATTCCGCCGCGAAAAAACACGGCATTAAAATGATTTACGGAATGGAAGCCAATATCGTAGATGACGGCGTTCCGATCGCATACAATCCAGCTCACCGTCTCCTGGAAGAAGACACATACGTCGTCTTTGACGTTGAAACGACAGGTCTGTCCGCAGTGTATGACACCATCATTGAGCTTGCCGCAGTCAAAATAAGAGGCGGAGAAATCATCGATAAATTCGAAGCGTTCGCCAATCCGCACCATCCGCTGTCAGCAACGACGATAGAGCTTACCGGGATAACGGACGACATGGTCCGCGACGCTCCCGATGTCGTTGACGTCGTCCGGGATTTTAAAGAATGGATCGGCGATGACGTGCTTGTGGCTCATAACGCCAGCTTTGATATGGGATTTTTAAATGTGGCGTACAAGCGTCTTTTGAAAACGGAAAAAGCGAAAAATCCGGTTATTGATACGCTGGAACTCGCGCGTTTCCTGTATCCTGAGTTTAAAAATCACCGCTTAAATACGTTATGTAAGAAGTTTGATATCGAATTAACCCAGCATCACCGAGCGGTCTTTGACGCTGAAGCAACGGGCTACCTGCTGTTGAAAATGCTCAAAGATGCCGCTGAAAAAGACATTTTTTATCATGATCAGCTGAATGAGAATATGGGACAATCCAATGCTTATCAAAGATCAAGGCCTTATCACGCTACATTGCTCGCCGTAAATGAGACCGGCCTTAAAAATCTGTTTAAGCTCGTGTCCATTTCTCATATTCAATATTTCTACAGAGTGCCGCGCATTCCGAGGTCGCAGCTTAATAAATACAGAGAAGGTCTGTTAATCGGCTCTGCCTGTGACAGGGGAGAGGTCTTTGAAGGCATGATGCAAAAATCACCTGAAGAGGTTGAAGATATCGCATCATTCTATGATTATCTTGAAGTGCAGCCGCCGGAAGTATACAGACACCTTCTGCAGCTTGAGCTCGTCCGGGATGAAAAAGCGCTGAAAGAAATCATCGCCAACATCACGAAGCTCGGGGAAAAATTGAATAAGCCGGTCGTTGCCACCGGAAATGTCCACTATTTAAACGATGAGGATAAAATTTACCGGAAGATCTTAATATCTTCCCAAGGCGGCGCCAACCCGTTAAACCGGCACGAACTGCCTAAAGTGCACTTCAGAACGACAGATGAAATGCTGGATGCTTTCTCCTTTCTCGGTGCGGAAAAAGCGAAAGAAATCGTGGTTGACAATACGCAGAAAGTCGCTTCGATGATCGATGAGATCAAACCGATCAAAGACGATCTGTACACGCCGAAAATTGACGGAGCCGATGAAGAAATCCGTGAAATGAGCTATCAGCGCGCCAGAAGTATTTACGGTGAAGAGCTTCCTGAAATTGTGGAAGCGAGAATAGAAAAAGAATTAAAAAGCATCATCGGTCATGGATTCGCCGTTATTTATCTCATCTCTCATAAGCTTGTAAAACGGTCTCTGGATGACGGTTATCTCGTCGGCTCCCGGGGGTCCGTCGGTTCATCGCTTGTGGCGACCTTAACGGAAATCACTGAAGTGAATCCGCTCGCTCCGCACTATGTGTGCCCGAGCTGCCGATATTCCGAATTCTTTAATGACGGATCAGTCGGTTCCGGTTTTGACCTTCCGGATAAAAGCTGCCCGTCTTGCGGCACACCTTTGAAAAAGGACGGGCATGATATCCCGTTTGAAACGTTCTTAGGCTTTAAAGGTGACAAAGTACCCGATATCGACTTGAACTTCTCAGGTGAGTATCAGCCGCATGCCCATAACTACACGAAAGTATTGTTCGGTGAAGATAACGTGTATCGCGCGGGAACGATCGGCACAGTTGCGGAAAAGACGGCTTACGGATATGTGAAAGGCTATGCGGGCGACCACAACCTACACATGCGCGGCGCGGAGATCGACCGTCTGGTGCAGGGCTGCACCGGCGTTAAGAGAACGACCGGCCAGCACCCGGGGGGGATTATCGTTGTCCCGGATTACATGGATATTTACGATTTTTCCCCGATACAATTCCCGGCAGATGCGACGGGGTCTGAATGGAAAACGACTCATTTTGACTTCCACTCCATTCATGACAACCTGCTGAAGCTTGATATATTGGGGCACGATGATCCGACAGTCATCCGGATGCTCCAGGATTTAAGCGGAATTGATCCGAAGACGATTCCGACAGATGATCCGGAGGTTATGAAGATTTTCCAAGGCACAGAATCGCTCGGCGTCACTGAAGAGCAGATCGGCTGTAAAACGGGGACGCTCGGCATTCCTGAATTCGGGACGCGATTTGTGCGGCAGATGCTTGAGGATACGAAGCCGACGACGTTCTCCGAGCTTGTCCAGATTTCCGGGCTTTCCCACGGAACGGACGTATGGCTCGGCAATGCGCAGGAACTGATACACAACAATACGTGTGAACTGAGCGAAGTGATCGGCTGCCGTGATGACATTATGGTTTACTTGATCTATCAGGGCCTTGAGCCTTCACTGGCCTTCAAAATCATGGAATTCGTCCGTAAAGGCAAAGGCCTGACGCCGGAATGGGAAGAAGAAATGAAAAAGAACAATGTGCCGAACTGGTATATTGATTCATGCAAAAAAATCAAATACATGTTCCCGAAAGCCCACGCCGCCGCATACGTATTAATGGCGGTGCGGATTGCATACTTTAAAGTGCATCACGCGCTTTTATATTATGCTGCGTATTTTACCGTCCGCGCAGATGACTTTGACATTGATACAATGATTAAAGGCTCGACCGCCATCAGAGCGGTGATGGATGATATCAGCTCTAAAGGGCTTGATGCTTCGCCGAAGGAGAAAAACCTCCTTACCGTGTTAGAGCTTGCACTTGAAATGTGTGAGCGCGGCTATTCCTTCCAGAAGGTCGATCTATACCGTTCAAGCGCTTCGGAATTTATCATTGACGGCAACAGTCTCATCCCGCCGTTCAACTCAATTCCGGGACTCGGAACCAACGCCGCTCTCAATATTGTGAAAGCGCGGGAAGAAGGGGAGTTCCTTTCAAAAGAGGATCTTCAAAAACGAGGAAAAGTGTCAAAAACCATTTTAGAGTATTTAGACCGTCACGGCTGTCTTGAGTCGCTTCCGGACCAAAATCAGCTGTCTCTGTTTTAAGCTTTGTGCACAGCCTCCGAGCGGAGTTTGATTTGCATTAAATATATGGTTATGGTATAGTTTTATTGGAAATGCTAACGATTACCGAGGCAAAGAGTGGGGAAACCCGCTCTTTTGTATTGAACAGGCAATTTTGCCTCGACATGTCCATCGTTTTCTCAATGCCCCTGCTCTTTTGAAGCAGGGTTTTTATGCAGAGGAACGGCTGATATGATATCGACAGCACAAGGAGGAAAAACATGAGCAAAAAAGTGACTGATACCGTTCAAGAAATGGCTCAGCCCATACTGGATGACCTTCAGCTTGAACTCGTAGACATTGAATTTGTCAAAGAGGGTCAAAACTGGTTCCTTCGCGTGTTTATTGATTCCGAGAACGGTGTTGATATTGAGGAGTGCGCCAAAGTCAGCGAAGCGTTAAGCGAAAAGCTGGATGAGGCCGATCCGATCACCCAGAACTACTTTCTTGAAGTATCTTCTCCTGGAGCCGAGCGTCCATTAAAGAAAAAAGCCGACTTCGAAAAATCACTGGGCAAAAATGTGTACATGAAAACGTACGAACCGATTGACGGTTTAAAAGTGTTTGAAGGCAAATTGGCTGAATTTGATGGACAAACTGTTACAATAGAGATGACGGTCAAAACAAGAAAGAAACGGGTCAATATTCCGTATGAAAAAATAGCTAACGCAAGATTAGCTGTAACATTTTAATGAATGAAGTATTAGTGTTTAAGGGGGGAGACCGCTAACATGAGCAGTGAACTATTAGATGCTCTCACTATTCTTGAAAAAGAAAAAGGCATCAGTAAAGACATTATCATCGAAGCAATTGAAGCTGCCTTAATTTCCGCGTATAAGCGAAATTTTAACCAGGCGCAAAACGTACGGGTCGATCTGAACCGTGAGACGGGCACGATCCGCGTGTTCGCAAGAAAGGATGTCGTAGACGAGGTATACGATTCAAGACTTGAAATCTCGCTTGACGACGCCCAGCACATCCATCCGAACTACCTTGTCGGAGATGTCGTTGAAATAGAAGTAACGCCGAAAGACTTCGGCCGCATTGCTGCGCAGACGGCGAAACAAGTGGTGACGCAGCGTGTCCGTGAAGCTGAGCGCGGCGTGATTTACTCAGAATTTATCGATCGTGAAGAAGACATTATGACGGGAATTGTACAGCGCTTAGACAGCAAGTTTATTTACGTGTCTCTCGGCAAGATTGAAGCGCTGCTGCCCGTCAATGAACAAATGCCGAATGAGAGCTATAAACCGCACGATCGGATTAAAGTATTTATCACAAAAGTCGAAAAAACGACAAAAGGGCCGCAGATCTATGTATCAAGAACTCATCCCGGTCTGTTGAAGCGTCTTTTTGAAATCGAAGTGCCGGAAATTTATGACGGAACGGTCGAACTGAAATCCGTTGCCAGAGAAGCGGGCGACCGCTCTAAAATTTCCGTCCGCACTGATGATCCTGACGTTGATCCGGTCGGTTCATGCGTCGGTCCTAAAGGCCAGCGCGTGCAGGCGATCGTCAATGAACTGAAAGGCGAAAAAATTGATATCGTCAACTGGTCTGATGATCCGGTTGAATTTGTTGCCAATGCGCTCAGCCCGTCTAAAGTGCTGGATGTCATCGTCAGCGAAGAAGAAAAAGCCACGACTGTCATCGTTCCTGATTACCAGCTTTCTCTGGCAATCGGAAAAAGAGGGCAAAACGCCCGCTTAGCTGCGAAACTGACAGGCTGGAAAATCGATATCAAAAGTGAAACGGATGCAAGAGACCTTGGCATCTATCCGAGAGAGCATGAAGAAGATGACGATTTAGAGCCGCTCTTTATGGAGCCTGAAACAGCCGAATCGGATGAATAAGAGGTGACTTTAGGTGAATAAGCGAAAAAAAATTCCTCTGCGCAAATGCGTGGTAACGGGGGAAATGAAGCCTAAAAAGGAACTGATCCGAATTGTCCGTTCTAAAGAAGGAGAGATTTCAGTCGATCCGACCGGAAAGAAGAACGGGCGGGGTGCCTATATCACCCTTGAGAAAGAATGCATCTTAGCTGCGAAAAAGAAAAACACATTGCAAAATCAATTTCAATCACAAATCGATGACCAGATTTTCGAAGAATTGCTGGAACTGGCGGAAAAGGTGAAAAAATAACATGTCTGGAATGGAATGGTTTCCCTTGCTGGGTCTGGCCAATCGAGCTCGTAAGGTCGTGTCGGGCGAGGACTTGGTTATAAAAGAAATTAGAAATGCGCGTGCAAAACTTGTTCTGCTGACAGAAGATGCATCTGCGAATACTGCAAAAAAAGTATCCGATAAATGCAATTATTATAAAGTGCCTTATAAAAAAGTCGAAAGCCGCGCGGATCTCGGCCGCTCTATCGGCAAGGAATCACGTGTCGTTGTCGCCGTCACTGACCAAGGTTTTGCGAATAAGCTGATCAGCTTGCTCGATTAATATTTTTGGGGGTGAACGAATGGCTAAAATGAGAGTTTACGAATATGCAAAAGCCATCAATGTTTCAAGCAAGGAAATTTTGACTGCGCTGAAAAACATGGATATAGTAGTAAATAACCATATGGCAATGCTTGAAGAAAAGACCATTAAGCAGCTTGATGCGAAATTTAAAAAAGGCGGCGCCGGCGTTACATCTCAGAAGCCTGCGGAAACGAACAAAAACAAGCCGCAAGGGATTAATCAGCAGCCTGCTGGGAATCAACCAAACAAAATTCGAGACGGAAAGAAGAATGACGTGCAGAATAATCAATTTAACAAAAACAAGAAGAATAACAACAACAAAAACAAAAACAAACGCAATCATAACAACAAAAATCAGTATCAGCAAAAACCGCTGAAACCGAAAAAAGAGCTTCCTGAGAAAATTACGTTTTCCGGCTCTTTAACAGTCGGGGCCTTAGCCGAAGAACTTGGCAAAGAACCGTCTGAACTCATTAAAAAACTGATGCTTCTGGGCGTAATGGCTACGATTAACCAGGAGCTTGACAAAGACACAATAGAACTGATCGCATCTGAATACGGTGTGGAAACAGAAGAAGTGATTGTGCTCGAAGAAACTGAGCTTGAAAAGTATGAAGAGGCTGACAAAGAAGAAGATCTTCAAATCCGTCCGCCTGTCGTGACGATCATGGGCCACGTTGACCACGGGAAAACGACCCTTCTTGACAGCATCAGAAAAACAAAGGTTGTTGAAGGTGAAGCCGGCGGAATCACCCAGCATATCGGGGCGTACCAGATCGAAGAAAACGGCAAAAAAATCACGTTCTTAGATACTCCGGGACACGCGGCGTTCACAACAATGCGTGCGCGCGGTGCGGAAGTAACTGATATTACCATTTTAGTCGTAGCGGCTGATGACGGCGTTATGCCGCAAACAGTCGAAGCCATCAACCATGCGAAAGCGGCTGAGGTTCCGATTATCGTTGCCGTGAATAAAGTGGATAAAGAAAGCGCGAACCCTGACCGTGTCATGCAGGAGCTGACTGAATACGGACTCGTTCCTGAAGCATGGGGAGGAGAAACGATTTTCGTTCCTCTGTCCGCTCTTACAGGCAAGGGAATTGACGAGCTTGTCGAAATGATTCTGCTTGTCAGTGAAGTGGAAGAGCTGAAAGCCAATCCGAACCGTCAGGCAAAAGGAACGGTTATTGAAGCTGAGCTCGATAAAGGAAGAGGATCTGTCGCGACACTTCTCGTTCAAACGGGAACATTGCATGTCGGAGATCCGATCGTTGTCGGAAATACATTCGGCCGCGTGCGGGCCATGGTCAATGATCTCGGCCGCCGCGTGAAAACAGCCGGACCGTCCACACCTGTAGAAATCACGGGCTTAAACGACGTACCGCAGGCTGGCGATCAATTCCTCGTCTTTAAAGATGAAAAAACAGCCCGTTCTGTCGGTGAAGCACGCGCTTCCAAGCAACTGGAAGAACAGCGCAGCGACAAAGCGAAGCTGAGCCTCGATGATCTGTTTGAACAAATTAAACAAGGCGATGTCAAAGACATCAACTTAATCGTAAAAGCTGACGTTCAAGGTTCAGCCGAAGCGTTAACAGCCGCTCTTCAAAAAATTGAAGTAGAAGGCGTAAAAGTGAAAATCATTCACACAGGCGTCGGTGCGATTACGGAATCAGACATCATTCTCGCATCTGCTTCAAATGCAATCGTTATCGGGTTTAATGTGCGCCCAGACGGAAATGCTAAGAGCACGGCTGAAGCTGAAAATGTAGATATCCGTCTTCACCGTATCATTTACAAAGTCATCGAAGAAATTGAAGCGGCGATGAAAGGAATGCTTGATCCTGAGTACGAAGAAAAAGTCATCGGTCAGGTTGAAGTGCGCCAAACATTCAAAGTGTCGAAAATCGGCACGATTGCCGGCGGATATGTAACAGACGGCCACATTACACGTGACAGCGGACTCCGCCTGATCCGTGACGGCGTGGTCATCTTCGAAGGGGAAGTAGACGTTCTGAAACGCTTCAAAGATGATGTGAAAGAAGTTTCACAAGGATATGAATGTGGTATAACGATTAAGAAATACAATGACATTCGCGAAGGCGACGTCCTTGAAGCGTATGTCATGCAGGAAATCGAAAGAAAGTGATCGGATTTGCGGAATGTGAATGCATCATTTATGATGCGGGATCATTAAAGGAGAAACGAGCCGTTCTGAAGCGGATTATAACGAGGGTTCAGAATAAGTTCAACGTGTCGGCCGCAGAAATCGGCTATCAGGACACTTGGCAGCGGACCAGCTTCGGAATCGCCGTCGTCTCCTCCTCTCACGTTCAGGCGGAAAAGGAGATCCAGCGTGTACTCGCGTTTATTGACTCCTTTCCCGAGATAGAACGGACGATCACTAGAACAGAGTGGTTTTAACTTAGAGGTGATTGAATTGAGTATGAGAGCAAACCGTGTCGGCGAGCAGATGAAAAAAGAGCTCGGGGATATTATCAGCCGAAAGCTGAAAGACCCGAGAATCGGATTTCTCACTGTAACAGACGTACGTGTTTCAGGTGATTTACAAATAGCGAAGGTGTATATCTCCGTCCTCGGCGGAGAGAAAAAGAAAGAGGAGGCGCTGAAAGGGCTTGAGAAAGCGAAAGGATTTATCCGTTCCGAAATCGGCAGCCGAATCAGACTCCGCAAAACGCCTGAGCTTGAATTTGAATTTGATGAATCAATTGAGTACGGCAATCGTATTGAAACATTGATTCACGAACTGCATTCAGATAAACCGTCTGAATAATGGGAAAGAGGATGGGCGAGTGTCGTCTGTCCTCTTTTCTGCGTTTTACGGGATACAATTGATAACAAAGGAGCGAAAGACAGATGGTTAACGGAGTTCTCCTTTTACATAAACCGGTCGGCATGACTTCTCACGACTGTGTAATGAAAATAAGAAAACTGTTAAAAACAAAGAAAGTCGGGCATACGGGAACCCTTGATCCGGAAGTGTCAGGCGTACTGCCGATCTGTGTCGGACGGGCTACAAAGATCGTTGAGTACGTCACCGACAAGTCAAAAACGTACGATGCTGAGATCACTCTCGGTTTCTCCACATCGACCGAAGACCAGACGGGAGAAACGGTCAGCGTAAAACCTGTCAGGGAGCCGCTGAAAGAAGCGGATATCAAAGCCGTTTTAGACGAATTGAAGGGACCGCAGGAGCAAGTGCCGCCGATGTATTCCGCGGTAAAGGTCAATGGGAAAAAGCTCTATGAATACGCCAGAGCGGGTATTGAAGTGGAGCGGCCGAAGCGGAATATCACGATTGAAGATATCGCGCTCACTTCCCCTGTCACTTATAACGAAGACACAGCATCATTCCGCTTTACAGTCACGTGCTCAAAAGGCACTTACGTCAGAACGTTGGCGGTGACAATCGGTGAAAAACTCGGCTATCCTGCGCATATGTCGCATCTCATCCGCACTGCTTCAGGCGATTTCAGCCTTGATGAATGTTTCACGTTTGAGGAACTTGAACAGCAGGTTTCGGACGGAACGGTTGCAGAGCATGCCGTGCCGATCGATAGAGCGCTCAATCATTTGCCGAAATGGGTCATAAGTGATACATTAGCTAAGAAAGCTGAAAACGGGTCGGTGTTTGACATCCCGGCGGAATTTTCTGCAATGACAGCTGACGCCCGTATAGCGGTCTGTACTGAAGACGGAGAATGTGTGGCCATTTATATGCCGCATCCTTCAAAAAAAGGACTGCTGAAACCGGCTAAAGTGCTCATGCAAAAAAGCGAACAATAAGAAAAAAGGTGACCGTTCTGTGAAGACGATACATATTTCTCATCCGCATCATTTACAAAAAGAAGAGCAGCCGGCGTCTGTCATGGCGCTCGGCTACTTTGACGGCGTTCATTTGGGACACCGGAAAGTAATCGGAACAGCCAGACAAATTGCCGAAGAAAAAGGCCTGTCGCTGGCCGTTATGACGTTTCATCCACACCCTTCCCATGTGTTGGGCAGGGACAAAGAGCCAAAGGATCTGATTACGCCGCTTGAAGATAAAATCAGCCAGATCGGGCGTTTAGGCGCTGATGTGCTGTATGTCGTAAAGTTTGATGAAGCGTTTGCGTCTCTGTCTCCAAAACAGTTTGCCGAGGAGTATATTTTAGGGTTGAACGCGCGGCACGCTGTGGGAGGCTTCGATTTTACGTACGGAAAATACGGAAAAGGCACGATGGAGACGCTGCCGGACGATTTAAACGGCAAGGCCGGATGCACGACTGTCGAGAAACAGACCGAGCAGGACAGAAAGATCAGCTCCACTTATATCCGGTCAGCGCTCCAGGATGGTGACGTTGAACTTGCGCACACTCTTCTCGGCCAGCCGTATTTTATCCGGGGCACTGTGATTCACGGAGACAAAAGAGGCCGCACCATCGGTTTTCCGACCGCGAATGTCGGCCTGCACAACAGCTATATCGTGCCGCCGACAGGCGTGTATGCAGTGAAAGCCGAAATAAAAGGCGAGGTGTATGAAGGCGTCTGCAACATCGGCTACAAACCGACCTTTTATGAAAAGCGTCCCGATCAGCCGTCAATTGAAGTTCATTTGTTTAATTTTCAACAGGATGTATACGGAGAAGACGTTAAAATCGAGTGGTACAAACGAATCCGAAGCGAACGGAAGTTTAACGGCATCGATGAACTGACGGCTCAGATCGGGAAAGACAAACAAGAAGCGATCCGTTTTTTCAGCAAATAACGGAAAAAACATCAAAAGTACACAAATTTTATTCTAAAAGATTTGCATATGGGCGCGATTTTTAGTATCATATGTTTCGTAGTCTTAAAACCATTGCTTGGCAATCCGAAGTCACCGACGGTTGCTAGGTAACTGGGGCTAATTATGATATGGAGGTGAAACAGGATGGCAATTACTCAAGAGCGTAAAAATCAACTCATCAGCGAGTTCAAAACACACGAATCTGATACTGGTTCTCCAGAAGTTCAGATCGCTATCCTAACAGACTCAATTAACAACTTGAACGAGCATTTGCGTACTCACAAGAAAGATCACCACTCACGTCGCGGTCTTCTTAAAATGGTAGGTAAACGTCGTAATCTTCTTACGTATCTGCGTAATAAAGACGTAACTCGTTACCGTGAGTTAATTAACAAACTAGGCTTACGTCGATAATCGTAAAAAGCGGGAGGATTCCCGCTTTTTTATCGTATTAAAGCGAAAAAAATAATAATAAAAAAACAATGAAATCCTTTTACATACTACTTTGACATTGATATGTTCAATTCATTTCGTTCATAATAGGAGTAATTGATTATTTCACACATTAAGAGAGGAGCTCGTAATCGAATGGGACAAGAGAAACATGTCTTTACCATAGATTGGGCCGGCAGACAGCTTACAGTAGAAGCCGGCCAGCTTGCCAAACAGGCAAACGGCGCTGTCATGGTCCGCTACGGCGATACTGCAGTGCTCAGTACAGCAACCGCATCAAAAGAACCGAAACCGCTAGATTTTTTCCCGCTTACCGTTAACTATGAAGAAAGACTATACGCAGTAGGTAAAATTCCGGGCGGTTTTATTAAAAGAGAAGGCCGTCCAAGTGAAAAGGCCGTTTTAGCCAGCCGTCTGATTGACCGTCCGATCCGCCCGCTTTTCGCAGACGGATTCCGTAACGAAGTACAGGTCATCAGCATTGTCATGAGTGTTGATCAGGACTGCTCATCTGAAATGGCTGCAATGTTCGGTTCATCACTCGCTCTTTGCGTTTCCGATATCCCGTTTGAAGGCCCGATCGCGGGTGTGACGGTAGGCCGCATTGACGGGAAATTCGTCATCAATCCGACGGTTGATCAGCTTGAAAAAAGTGATATCAACCTCATCGTTGCAGGCACAAAAGATGCCATCAACATGGTGGAAGCCGGAGCGGATGAAGTTCCTGAAGAAATCATGCTTGAGGCGATTATGTTCGGTCACGAAGAAATCAAGCGCCTGATCGCATTCCAAGAAGAAATCGTCGCAGCAGTCGGCAAAGAGAAAACAGAGATCGAACTGTATGAAATTGACGAAGAGCTCAGCGAAAAAGTAAAAAGCCTTGCGGAGCCGGATCTTCTCAGCGCCATTCAGGTTCACGAAAAACATGCTCGCGAAGACGCGATCAATGAAGTGAAAAATGCAGTTGTCGCGAAATTCGAAGAAGAAGAGCATGATGAAGATACAATTAAAAAAGTGAAACAGACACTGTCTAAACTCGTGAAAAACGAAGTGCGCCGTTTGATCACAGAAGAAAAAGTCCGTCCGGACGGCCGTGGCGTTGATCAAATCCGCCCGCTTTCTTCAGAAGTCGGCCTTCTGCCGAGAACGCACGGATCCGGGCTGTTTACGAGAGGACAGACGCAGGCGCTCAGCGTTTGTACATTAGGCGCCCTTGGAGACGTTCAGATTCTTGACGGTTTAGGCGTGGAAGAGTCAAAACGCTTTATGCATCATTATAACTTCCCGCAGTTCAGCGTAGGGGAGACAGGCCCGATGCGCGGACCGGGACGCCGTGAGATCGGTCACGGTGCTCTTGGAGAGCGTGCGCTTGAGCCGGTCATTCCGAATGAAAAAGACTTCCCGTATACGGTCCGCCTCGTATCTGAAGTGCTTGAATCAAACGGTTCCACTTCACAGGCCAGCATCTGCGCAAGTACGCTTGCCATGATGGACGCAGGTGTTCCGATTAAAGCCCCTGTTGCAGGTATCGCGATGGGACTTGTGAAATCAGGCGAGTACTATACGGTATTAACCGATATTCAAGGGATGGAAGACGCCCTCGGTGACATGGACTTTAAAGTAGCCGGCACGGAAAAAGGCGTGACAGCGCTGCAAATGGACATTAAAATTGAAGGCCTTTCAAGAGAAATTCTTGAAGAAGCGCTTCAGCAGGCGAAAAAAGGAAGAATGGAAATCTTGGACAGCATGCTCAGCACGCTTGGTGAATCAAGAAAAGAACTTTCTCAATATGCGCCGAAAATTTTAACGATGACCATTAATCCGGATAAAATCCGTGACGTTATCGGACCGAGCGGTAAACAAATCAACAAAATCATTGAAGATACCGGTGTTAAAATTGACATTGAACAAGACGGCACCATCTTTATTTCTTCTACTGATGAAAGCAGCAACCAAAAAGCGAAAAAAATCATCGAAGATCTTGTCAGAGAAGTCGAAGTCGGCCAGCTTTACCTCGGTAAAGTGAAACGGATTGAGAAATTCGGCGCTTTCGTTGAAATCTTCAGCGGAAAAGACGGTCTCGTTCACATCTCTGAACTAGCGCTCGAACGGGTCGGCAAGGTTGAGGATGTTGTGAAAATCGGTGACGAAATCCTTGTGAAGGTAACTGAAATTGACAAACAGGGACGAGTAAATCTGTCGCGTAAAGCAGTGCTGCGCGAAGAGAAAGAAAAAGAACAGGAACAACAACAATCTTAAATGAAAACCTAACAAGGAGCCTGGGAGACCCGGCTTCTTTATTTTGAGAAAGACAACAGACGGGTTCTACCTTGTCCTCCTCATACATAATGTGTGATGAGGGGGGAAGGACATGTTGAAAAAATTCGTGCCGTTTGCCGTTTTTTTATTTCTTTTTTTTGTTTCGTTTGAAATGTTAAAAAACCCGTATACAGTTGATTACATAGACGCAATGAAAAAAGACGCGGTAACTGTGTCAGCATCAAAAGATCCGCTCTATGAAGAATTACTGCAAAAAGCGTCAGAGTATGAAGTGAAGCCGCAAGACGCGCGGATTGATAAAATATGGAAGAGTATACCGGGATATAACGGTTTAAAAGTCAATGTGGAAAAATCCTATAAACAAATGAAAAAGGACGGAGAATTTCACGAAAACGACCTTGTCTATGAGCAGGTAAAGCCGAAAGTCCATCTTGATTCTCTCGCGCCCGAACCCATTTATAAAGGAAATCCCGACAAACCGATGGTCGCTTTCCTGATAAATGTCGCCTGGGGAAATGAATACGTGGAGCAAATGCTGCCTATTCTGAAGCAGCACCAGGTCAAAGCAACTTTCTTTCTTGAAGGGAAATGGCTGAAAAACAATCAGGAACTGGGGAAAAAAATAGCGGCAGACGGACATGAAATCGGAAATCATTCATACAATCACCCTGATATGAGCAAACTGACTTCAGGAAGCATTTCCGAACAGCTTGACAAAACCAATGCACAAATCAGCGAGACGCTCGGCATGAAGCCGAAATGGTTTGCGCCGCCAAGCGGCAGCTTCAGAAAAGCCGTGGTCGACCTTGCGGCGGAAAAAGGAATGGGCACCATCATGTGGACCGTTGACACCATTGACTGGCAAAAACCGTCTCCCGCTGTTTTACAAACAAGGGTGTTGAGCAAAATACATAACGGAGCCATGATTTTAATGCATCCGACTGATCCGACTGCGAAAAGCCTGGATACACTGATTGCAAAAATCAAAGAAAAAGGCTACGCGCTCGGCTCAGTGTCTGACTTAATGGATGAAAACAGGCTGATGAAGTAGCAGGCGGCAGTTGCCTGTCTTTGAATAGGAGGAACAGACTTGATAAAACGCTATACATGCCAAAACGGTGTAAGAGTTGTGCTTGAAAATAATCCAACGGTGCGGTCTGTGGCAATCGGCGTCTGGATCGGGACGGGATCACGTCATGAAACGCCGGAGACAAACGGTATTTCGCACTTTCTTGAGCATATGTTTTTTAAAGGAACAAATACCAGGTCCGCACGTGAAATCGCAGAATCCTTCGATCGGATAGGCGGCCAAGTGAATGCCTTCACTTCAAAAGAATATACGTGCTATTACGCCAAAGTGCTGGATGAGCATGCAAACTACGCACTTGATGTGCTGGCTGATATGTTCTTTCATTCTGCTTTTGACGAAGATGAGCTCAAAAAAGAAAAGAACGTCGTATATGAAGAAATCAAAATGTATGAAGATGCGCCGGATGACATTGTCCACGATCTGCTGAGCAAAGCGACATACGGCAATCATTCGCTCGGATACCCGATTCTCGGGACGGAGGAAACGCTTTCGTCGTTTAACGGCGATTCTCTCAGACAGCATATGGATGACTTTTACACGCCGGACCGCGTCGTCATTTCTGTCGCCGGAAATGTAACGGAACAATTCATTAAAGACGTGGAGAAATGGTTCGGTACATACGAAGCGAAGGGCAAAGCAAGCGGCATCAGCGAGCCTGAGTTTCATTATGAAAAGCTGACCAGAAAAAAAGACACCGAACAGGCGCATCTCTGTCTCGGTTTCAAAGGCCTGAAAGTCGGAGATCCGGACATTTACGATTTGATCGTCTTAAACAACGTGCTTGGCGGAAGCATGAGCAGCCGTCTTTTCCAGGATGTGCGCGAAGATAAAGGACTGGCCTATTCTGTATACAGCTATCACAGTTCCTATGAAGACAGCGGTATGCTGACGATTTACGGAGGCACCGGCGCGAATCAGCTCGGACTTCTGTCTGAAACCATTCAGGAAACGTTATCGGTTCTAAAACGTGACGGTATCACTCCAAAAGAGCTGGAAAACAGCAAAGAGCAAATGAAGGGGAGCTTAATGCTCAGCTTAGAAAGCACAAACAGCAAAATGAGCCGGAACGGGAAAAACGAACTCCTGCTCGGAAAGCATAAGACCATGGATGAAATTATCGCTGAATTAAATGCGGTCAGCCTGGAAAGCGTCAACGGCCTCAGCCGCCGCTTATTTACGGATGATTACGCACTATCGCTCATCAGCCCGACCGGCAATATACCGGCCTCGTCTTAAGCTGCAAAGCAGTCTGCCTCTATACGGGGCAGGCATTTTTTTTTGCTCCGGGTCATATAGTACAAGGGGGTGGCTATCATGAGGCTCAGTGAACTGTCAGGTAAAGAAATTGTGGACATTAAACGGGCAGAGCGGCTCGGCGTGCTCGGCCAGACCGATTTGGAAATTAATGAACAGGACGGACAAATTACCGCGCTGTTGATACCGACGGTAAAATGGTTCGGATTGCGAAAACAAGGCCACGACATCCGCGTCCCCTGGAACCATATCCAAAAAATCGGGTCAGACATGATCATTTTAGACGTTCCGGGGGAGATCACGCCTCCCGAAGAGTAGATCTTATTCATTTTTTGCAAGCACCGGCTCATACAGCCGGTGCTTTTTTTATGAAAAAGACGCTGTACATTCACCGCCCTTTCTCTTTGCACATACGATGAAGAGGAGGATGACACTTAAAAGATCCAGTAACTGTAAAGAAGGTGAACGTTTCAGATGTTAACCGGATTAACAATTGCGATCATTGGTGGTGACGCAAGACAGCTTGAGATTATAAGAAAGCTGACAGAACAGCATGCCGATATTTATCTTGCAGGGTTTGACCAATTGGATGATGGTTTTACAGGAACCGTCAAATGCAAAATTGATGAGATTCCCTTTCAAAAAATAGACAGTATCATCCTGCCTGTATCGGCAACGACCGGAGAAGGCGTTGTTTCCACGGTTTTTTCAAATGAAGAAGTGGTATTAAAGCAGAGCTATCTTGAGCGGACACCGGAGCATTGCGTCATTTATTCAGGCATCTCCAACGCGTATCTTGAGGGGATCGCCAGCGAAGCCGGCCGTAAGCTTGTGAAATTATTTGAGCGGGACGACATCGCGATATTCAACTCGATTCCCACTGTTGAAGGAACAATCATGATGGCGATTCAGCATACGGATTATACCATTCACGGATCAAATGTCGCCGTTCTCGGCATGGGGCGCACCGGTATGACGATCGCCCGGACGTTTGCAGCGTTAGGGGCGAAAGTAAAAGTGGGCGCGCGGAGTTCGGCTCATTTAGCCCGTATATCGGAAATGGGGCTTTCTCCTTTTCAACTTGAAGAGCTTACTGAACATGTAAATGATATTGATATCTGCATTAACACCGTACCGAGCTTGATTCTGAATCAAAGCGTTTTATCGCGCATGACGCCGAAGACCTTGATTTTGGATTTAGCATCCCGTCCGGGCGGAACGGATTTCAAATATGCTGAAAAACAAGGCATTAAAGCGCTGCTTGCTCCGGGTCTTCCGGGAATTGTGGCCCCGAAAACAGCCGGACAGATTATTGCGAACGTATTGAGCAAGCTTTTGGCAGACTTAAAGAAAGAGGGGAAATAGCCATGTCTCTGAAAGGGAAAAGAATCGGATTCGGATTAACCGGCTCGCATTGCACATATGAGGAAGTTTTTCCGCAAATAGAGGCGCTTATCAGTCAAGGAGCTGAAGTCCGGCCGGTCGTGACGTCAACCGTTCAATCGACCGATACCCGCTTTGGGGAGGGGGGAGATTGGGTCAGAAAAATTGAAGAAGCAACAGGCTTTGAGGCGATTGATTCCATCGTAAAAGCGGAGCCTCTCGGGCCGAAACTTCCGCTCGACTGCATGGTCATCGCCCCTTTAACCGGAAATTCAATGAGCAAACTCGCAAATGCGATGACTGACAGCCCCGTCCTTATGGCTGCGAAAGCCACGATCCGCAACGGCCGGCCGGTCGTGCTCGGAATTTCAACAAATGACGGACTCGGTTTAAACGGAACGAATTTAATGAGGCTGATGTCCGCAAAAAACATATATTTCATCCCGTTCGGCCAGGATGACCACGTGAAAAAACCGACATCGCTCGTCGCCAGAATGGATCTCCTTCCGATTACGGTAGAAAAAGCTCTTTTGCACCAGCAGGTTCAGCCGGTGCTCGTACACCATCATGAATAAAAAATCATGATGACAGAAAATCATTCCGGAATAAAAAAATTCGGTCAATCCGTGACTATTCTATGGTAAAATAAAACGTAAAATGCAAAGTCAATTCAACAAATGATGCTTAATTGGCGGAAGGAGTTTTACAGATGGGAAGAGGATTACACGTAGCAGTTGTCGGAGCGACGGGAGCCGTAGGACAGCAAATGCTGAAAACACTGGAAGACAGAAACTTTGAAATCGAAACACTCACACTACTATCCTCAAAGCGTTCTGCTGGTACGAAAGTAACGTTTAAAGGCGAAGAATATACAGTGCAGGAAGCTGTTCCTGAAAGCTTCGAAGGCGTTCATATCGCGTTATTCAGCGCTGGCGGAAGCGTATCACAAAGCTTGGCGCCTGAGGCTGTAAAACGGGGAGCCATCGTGATTGACAATACGAGCGCATTCCGTATGGACGAAAATACACCGCTCGTGGTGCCTGAGGTGAACGAAGGTGATCTGCACAAACATAACGGCATTATCGCCAACCCTAACTGTTCAACGATTCAGATGGTGGCTGCGCTTGAACCGATCCGCAAAGCGTACGGTTTGAAAAAAGTCATTGTATCTACTTACCAAGCTGTTTCCGGAGCCGGCAATGAAGCGGCGAAAGAATTGTACAGCCAGACAAAGGCGATTTTAAACAATGAACCCGCAGAACCGTCCATTATGCCGGTTAAAGGCGACAAAAAGCATTATCAAATCGCATTTAACGCCATTCCGCAAATTGATAAATTCCAAGACAACGGCTATACGTTTGAGGAAATGAAAATGATTAATGAAACGAAAAAAATTATGCATATGCCGAAGCTGGAAGTGGCTGCGACATGTGTCAGACTGCCGATTGAAACAGGGCACTCAGAATCTGTTTACATTGAGCTTGACCGTGATGACGCAACCGTTGAAGATATTAAACAGCTTTTAAAAGAAGCTCCGGGTGTTACGCTTCAGGATGATCCGGCGGAGCAGCTTTACCCGATGCCTGCTGATTGCGTCGGCAAACGCGATGTATTTGTAGGAAGAATCCGGAAAGATTTGGACAGAGCAAACGGTTTTCATTTGTGGGTTGTTTCTGATAACCTGTTAAAAGGCGCCGCTTGGAACTCAGTTCAAATCGCGGAAAGCCTGCAAAAACTGAACCTCGTATAAAACAAACGTATTTTCTATAGGCGAACAGAAGAGAGTAAGGCTCTGCCTGCTCTCTTCTGTTACGTCAGACTAATTTGGAGTGAAAATAGTGAAGATCATAGTTCAAAAATTCGGCGGAACATCCGTAAAAGATGACAAAGGCCGCAAGCTTGCGCTAGCACACATTAAAGATGCCATAAGTGAAGGTTATAAGGTTGTCGTTGTCGTATCGGCGATGGGAAGAAAAGGAGACCCGTACGCGACAGATTCTTTAATCGGGCTCCTTTACGGCAGCCAGTCCGACATTTCTCCGAGAGAGCAGGATATGCTTCTGTCTTGCGGAGAAACGATTTCGTCCGTTGTTTTTTCCAGCATGCTGAAGGAAAACGGCATAAAAGCCGCAGCTTTAACAGGAGCCCAGGCCGGCTTTTTAACCAATGCCCAGCATACTGACGCCAAAATTATAGAAATGAAAACAGAGCGGCTTTTCGCTGCACTCGCCAGCCATGATGCCGTCGTTGTCGCAGGGTTTCAGGGAGCGACTGAAAAAGGCGACACGACGACGATCGGCAGAGGAGGAAGCGATACATCAGCGGCGGCGCTCGGCGCGGCGGTTGATGCTGAGTTTATCGACATTTTTACGGACGTGGAAGGCGTTATGACAGCCGATCCGAGAATCGTGGAAAATGCTAAGCCGCTTCCGAATGTAACATATACGGAAATCTGCAACCTTGCTTATCAAGGCGCGAAAGTCATTCATCCGCGCGCGGTGGAAATCGCCATGCAGGCAAAGGTGCCGATCCGCGTGCGCTCCACTTATTCAAAAGACAAAGGCACTTTGGTGACGTCCCATCATTCGTCCAACGTCGGCAGCGATGTATTCGAACGGCTGATCACAGGGATCGCACATGTGAAAGATGTGACGCAATTTAAGGTTCCCGCCAAAATGGGGCAATACAACGTTCAGACTGAAGTCTTTAAAGCAATGGCAAATGCCGGAATCAGTGTAGATTTCTTTAACATTACGCCGAGTGAAATCGTATATACCGTAGCCGGCAGTAAAACGGAAGCCGCGCGCAGCATTTTGGCTGAATTAGGATATGAACCGACAGTGACGGAAAGCTGTGCGAAAGTGTCAGCGGTCGGCGCCGGAATAATGGGTGTTCCGGGTGTCACGTCAAAAATCGTCTCCGCACTTTCTGATAAAGGCATTCCGATTCTGCAATCTGCCGACAGCCATACGACGATCTGGGTGCTCGTTCATGAAAAAGATATGGTAACGGCCGTAAATGCGCTGCATGAAGTGTTTGAACTTTCAAAGTAAATGTGATTGAATCATGATGAGGTGAAAAAAATGAATGTCGGAAATATATCTACAGCGATGATTACCCCCTTTGACAGTAAAGGGAATGTAGACTTTCAAAAACTGTCTACATTAATCGACTATTTGTTGAAAAACGGCACGGATTCTTTAGTCGTCGCAGGCACGACCGGCGAATCTCCGACACTTTCAACGGAAGAAAAAATTGCACTCTTTGAATTTACAGTCAAAGAAGTGAACGGACGCGTGCCTGTTATTGCGGGTACGGGAAGCAACAATACGAAAGACTCCATTAAACTGACAAAAAAAGCTGAAGAAGCCGGCGTCGATTGCGTTATGCTTGTCACGCCGTATTATAATAAGCCTTCCCAAGAGGGGATGTACCGTCATTTTAAAGCCATAGCTGAAGAAACGTCTCTTCCTGTGATGCTTTACAACGTGCCGGGCAGAACGGTCGCTTCGCTTGCGCCGGAAACGGCCATCAGACTTGCGGAGATTCCGAATATCTCTGCGATTAAAGAAGCGAGCGGCGATCTTGATGCCATTACGAAAATCATTGCCGAAACACCGGAAGATTTTTACGTCTATTCAGGTGATGACGGGTTAACGCTTCCTATTCTTGCAGTCGGCGGAAGAGGAGTCGTGTCAGTGGCCAGCCATATCGTGGGTTCTGACATGCAGCAGATGATTAAAAACTATACGAACGGGCAGACGGCAACCGCGGCACTGATTCATCAGAAGCTTCTGCCGATCATGAAGGAGCTCTTTAAAGCGCCTAATCCGGCTCCGGTCAAAACGGCGCTGCAGCTGAAAGGCCTTGATGTCGGATCTGTGCGTCTTCCTCTTATCCCGCTGAATGAAGATGAACGTCTGAGCCTGAGCAGCGTCATCAGCGAACTGTAAGAAAAAATTTATACAGTTGAAATACGCGGTCATTCTCATTTTTATCGTGAGTTTGACCGTTTTGTATACATATTGGTTTTCCCTAAACCTTCCGCTTCTTCTTGTTTTCTAAAATTGATATCAGTTATAATAGGAACAAGTGATGATGGACGGGTATGAGACTAGGAGGATACAGATTTTGAAAAAGAAAAATACAGAAAACGTCAGAATTATCGCCCTTGGCGGCGTCGGAGAAATTGGGAAGAACCTATATGTCATTGAAATTGACTCAGACATATTTGTAGTGGATGCAGGGCTGATGCACCCTGAAAATGAAATGCTCGGTATTGATGTTGTCATTCCGGATATTTCCTACTTAGTAGAACGGGCTGACCGCGTGAAGGCCATCTTTCTGACACACGGGCACGATGAAAACATCGGGGGCGTCTTTTATTTATTGAACAAGCTGTCGGTGCCGGTATACGGAACGAAGCTTACGCTTGCATTACTGAGAGAAAAACTCAAGCAGTACGGGCATAATCGAAAAGCTGATTTACGTGAAGTTCACTCTAAATCAGTCATTACATTTGAATCAACGAAAGTATCGTTCTTTAAAACGATTCACAGTATTCCGGATTCAGTGGGAGTCAGCTTCAAAACATCACTTGGCTCTATTGTATGCACGGGAGACTTCAAATTTGACCAGACGCCTGCATATCACCAATCATGTGATATTGGCGAAATTGCCAAAATCGGAAACAGCGGCGTGCTCGCCCTGCTTTCTGACAGCGCCAATGCGGAGCGCCCGGGGTATACTCCGTCAGAAGCATATGTAAGCGGTGAAATTTCCGATGCGATGAACAATTCAGAAAACCGTGTCATCATTGCTGTATTCGCGTCTAATATCAACCGGATCCAGCAAGTGATACAGGCTGCCGTCCAGAACGGCCGCAAACTTGCAATCGCCGGAAAAAATCTGCAAAACGTGCTTCAGCTTGGGCGCAAACTCGGCTATATTGAAGCCGAAGATGAAATGTTTATTCCTGTGCAGGATGTGAAAAAATATCCGAAGCGGGACGTGGCAATTGTTACAGCCGGAAGCCATGGTGAGCCGCTGGCCGCTCTTACGCGGATGGCCAAGCAGGCGCACAAGCAGCTTAACATTGAAGAAGGAGACACCGTTGTCATTGCATCAACACCGATTCCGGGGCATGAATTGATATATTCCAAAACCGTCAACCTGCTTGCCCGCGCCGGCGCTCAAGTCATTTTCGCCCAAAAACGAGTGCATGTGTCCGGTCACGGTTCGCAGGAAGAATTGAAACTCATGCTTAATTTGCTGAAACCGAAATATTTAATTCCGGTTAACGGTGAATTCAGAATGCAAAAAGCGCATTCCAAAATCGCAGAAGAGATCGGCATGAAACGCAGCGATATTTTCTTGATTGAAAAAGGTGACGTCGTTGAATTCCGCGGCCAGAATGTGAAAATCGGGGATAAAGTCACATACGGAAACGTTCTGATTGACGGCCTCGGAGTCGGCGACATCGGCAACATCGTGCTGAGAGACCGCCGCTTATTGTCACAAGACGGCATTCTCATCGTCGTGATTTCACTCGATAAGCAGAAGAAGAACCTTGTTTCAGGCCCTGAGATCATTACGCGCGGTTTCGTGTATGTCAGAGAATCAGAGGGGTTAATTGTACAAGCTACTGAGCTCGTCCGCTCTATCGTGACTGAAGCGACGGAAACATCTGCCGTAGAATGGTCCACGCTGAAACAAGCAATGCGTGATGCGCTGAATCAATTCCTTTATGAAAAAACAAAACGCAAGCCGATGATCATTCCGATCATTATGGAAGTATAATGTATACAAAGCCGGAGCGCATCATGCTCCGGCTTTGTTTTTGTTCATGTCCCGGATGGAAATCATCATCTTTGTTCATAATACAAAGAGACATTCGGAAAGGGTGAAAGATAAAATGGATCATCGTATGGAAAACACCGAGGAACAGCAGCCCGAAAAATCAGATGCGAAAGACAGCATTATGAGCAAAATTCAGCAGCTGGGAGAGACATCTCTGCCGCAAATGTCCCAAGATACCAATATTCACTGCCTGACGATCATCGGCCAAATTGAGGGGCACGTCCAGCTCCCGCCGCAAAATAAAACAACCAAATATGAACATGTCATTCCGCAAATCGTCGCCATTGAGCAAAATCCGAAAATCGAAGGACTTCTGATCATCTTAAACACCGTCGGAGGCGATGTGGAAGCGGGGCTTGCGATTGCGGAAATGCTCGCATCCTTATCAAAACCGACCGTCTCAATCGTACTCGGCGGGGGCCACTCCATAGGTGTGCCGATCGCCGTGTCATGTGATCATAGTTTTATCGCGGAGACAGCGACAATGACCATTCACCCCGTTCGGCTTACAGGTCTGGTTATCGGTGTTCCGCAAACGTTTGAATACCTGGATAAAATGCAGGAGCGGGTTGTCAACTTTGTGACCCATCATTCAAATATTTCCGAAGAAAAATTCAAAGAGCTGATGTTTTCAAAAGGAAACTTAACCAGGGACATCGGAACGAACGTAGTCGGCAAAGATGCGGCTGATTACGGACTAATTGATGACGTGGGCGGCGTCGGACAGGCGATAAAAAAGCTGAATCAGCTGATTGAGGAACGAAAGGGCGAGGAAGGAAGGATGATTCAATGATCCTTTATACCGTCATGCCCCAAGAAGTGGTTTACGGTCAGGACATAGAGCAAAGTGTGCATGAACAGGTAGATTACGCCGGTGTGCCGCTGCTAGTTGAGATGAAGGGAAATGAAGCTGAAGTCGTACAGATTTTAAGTACGAACCCGATGGATTTTCTGAATCCGGACATCGCTCCGGGACAAAAAATCAAGCTGAAAATCTAACCGGCATTCAGTCCGTTTCCCGGGGGCAAAATATGCTATAATAGGGGAATCCTACAGAAAAATGCAGCCGGCAAAAGGCTGCTTTTCTTCATGATGTATGATTTTACATTTTTTAACGCAGTAAGGTGATGAGTGTGGCAAAGAAAAAACGGAAATCTAAAAAGAAACAAGAGAGTAAGCTCAATCTAAAATACGAACTAAGCGGACTGCTCTGTGTTGCAATCTCGATTATTGCTGTTTTGCAGCTCGGCGTTGTGGGACAGACATTTGTGTACTTGTTCCGTTTTTTTGCCGGAGAGTGGTTTATTTTATGCTTAATTGCGCTCTTCCTTCTCGGAATTTCGCTGTTTTGGAAAAAGAAGAGTCCAAGCCTTTTAACGAGAAGAAAGGCAGGGTTGTACTGTATTATCGCCAGTATTTTGCTGCTGTCTCACGTGCAGCTCTTTAAAAATCTGTCTCATCACGGGTCGATTCGGTCGGCAAGTGTCATCGGCAACACGTGGGAGCTGTTTATGATTGACATGAAACAGCAGGCTGCTTCCCCTGATTTGGGCGGCGGCATGATCGGCGCGGTACTGTTTGCAGCTTCCCACTTTTTATTTGCATCAACGGGTTCACAGATCATGGCGATCGTGCTGATCTTAATGGGGCTGATTCTTGTAACGGGGCGTTCACTGCAGGAAACGCTCAAAAAGTGGACGAGCCCCGTCGGCCGGTTTATCCGCAGTCAATGGCAGGCATTTCTTGAGGATATGAAGACGGTCAGAACGAATATGTCTTCGCCTAAAACAAAAACCAAATCGGGCAAAAAACAAAAACGGGTTCAAAAGAAAAAAGAAATGCCTGAGCCCGAAGAAGAGGATGAGGAAATCATTTCGCCGATCATCCATTCAGAGCCGATTATTTCAAGCTTTTCAGACCGTCAGGAAGAACGCGTCGAACCGCTGATTCCGGAAAAAACGCAGGAGACGGCGCAAACGGCAAAAGATGAGCCTTCCGGCGGCGCTCAAGACAGTGACGAAACGGCTGCGGCTCCGCCGATGACGTTTACAGAGCTTGAAAATAAAGATTATCAAATGCCTTCATTGGACATTCTGGCTGACCCGAAACATACCGGCCAGCAGACCGATAAGAAAAACATTTACGAGAATGCAAGAAAACTCGAACGGACTTTTCAAAGCTTCGGGGTAAAGGCGAAAGTGACCCAAGTTCATCTCGGCCCGGCGGTCACAAAATATGAGGTGTATCCGGACGTCGGGGTCAAAGTCAGTAAAATCGTGAATCTGAGCGATGACCTTGCGCTCGCGCTTGCCGCCAAGGATATCCGGATAGAAGCGCCGATTCCGGGTAAATCAGCAATCGGCATCGAGGTGCCCAATGCTGAAGTTGCGATGGTTTCGTTAAAAGAAGTGCTTGAATCCAAGCTCAATGACAAGCCGGACGCGAAGCTTCTGATCGGCTTGGGACGAAATATTTCCGGGGAAGCCGTGCTTGCCGAACTGAACAAAATGCCCCACCTGCTCGTAGCGGGGGCAACGGGAAGCGGAAAAAGCGTCTGTGTCAACGGTATTATTACGAGCATTCTGATGAGGGCCAAACCGCATGAAGTGAAGATGATGATGATTGACCCGAAAATGGTTGAGCTGAATGTGTATAACGGCATTCCTCATCTGCTTGCGCCGGTCGTGACAGATCCGAAAAAGGCCTCGCAGGCTTTGAAAAAGGTCGTCAATGAGATGGAGCGCCGCTATGAGCTGTTCTCCCATACGGGTACGAGAAATATAGAAGGCTATAACGACCTTATAAAGCGGTCAAATGCCGAAGAAGAAGTCAAGCAGCCTGAGCTGCCATACATCGTCGTCATCGTTGACGAGCTTGCCGATCTGATGATGGTCGCTTCTTCCGATGTGGAAGATTCAATTACGAGACTTTCACAGATGGCGCGGGCGGCGGGAATTCATTTGATTATCGCGACTCAGCGGCCTTCAGTTGACGTTATTACCGGTGTTATTAAAGCCAACATTCCGTCAAGAATTGCCTTCAGTGTTTCATCTCAGACCGATTCACGGACAATTTTAGACATGGGCGGCGCTGAAAAGCTTCTGGGGCGCGGAGACATGCTGTTTCTGCCTGTAGGCGCGAATAAGCCTGTCCGGGTCCAGGGAGCATTTTTATCGGATGAAGAGGTTGAGCATGTCGTCGATCATGTGATTACTCAGCAAAAAGCGCAGTATCAAGAAGAGATGATTCCGGAAGAAGTGTCGGAAACACACAGTGAAGTAACGGATGATCTCTATGACGAAGCGGTCGATTTGATTATCGGCATGCAGACGGCATCAGTCTCCATGCTTCAAAGGCGGTTCAGAATCGGATATACGAGAGCAGCCCGTCTGATTGACGCAATGGAGGAACGGGGCGTCGTCGGGCCGTATGAAGGAAGCAAACCGAGGGAAGTACTATTATCTAAGGAACAATATGATGAGCTCTCTTCTTAAAAAGGAGAGAGTTTTCACTGAAAATGATATCACCAAAATCATTCCTATTTATTTTTTTATTAAAACATGATATAGTTGTCCCAATTGTTCAATAATTTATGAAAGTGGTTTACGGAGGGGAAACATGTCTACAAAAGCTGACAATCGTCACTTGTACCTAAAAGTGATTGAGCGAATCAAAGAGGATATACAAAACGGAATTTACACCGAAAAGGAAAAGCTTCCTTCTGAATTTGAGCTTTCAAAATCTATGGGTGTCAGCCGGGCAACTCTGCGTGAAGCTTTGCGTATCCTTGAAGAGGAGCATGTGATTATCAGAAGGCACGGTGTGGGCACTTTCGTCCATACAAAACCGCTGTTTCTTTCAGGTATTGAACAGCTCAACAGCGTGACGAAAATGATTCAGCAGGCGAACATGGTGCCGGGTACGATTTTTTTGTCGTCTCAGGTCATCACGCCGTCTGATGAAGATATCGCTAGATTCCGGCTTGAGCCTGAGCAGGAGCTTTTTTATTTGGAACGCGTGAGAACGGCAAGCGGCACTCCGGTCGTTTACTGTTTAGATACGATTCCGATGCACATTCTGCCGAATTCTTTCTGTCATGAACAGGAATCTATTTTTGATCTTTTGGAAAAAAACTCCGGGTCTGTGATCAGCTATGCCGTTGCTGATATCGAACCGATCGGATATCACGATACGATTTCACCGGTTTTGGAATGCGAGCCGGAGACGGCGCTTTTATTGCTGAAGCAAACCCACTATAATCAGAATGATGAACCTGTGCTGTATTCATTAAATTATTTCCGGGCTGATAAGTTCAGTTTTCATGTTGTAAGAAAACGTTTTTAAGACAGACGCGTCATGTGTCTGTTTTTTTATTTGCCGCTTCAATACATACTTTGTTTTCCGCAAGGCACAATAAAACAGGAAACAACCAAGTATAGTGAATGGGTGAATAAGTTGAGTAAGAAGAAAAATGGAACAAAAAATATCATTGCTCTGGCTTCTGTACCGCTCGTGATGACACTCGGGAATTCCATGCTGATTCCTGTGCTTCCGATGATTGAAAAGAAGCTGTCCATATCGTCTTTTCAAGTATCGTTAATTATAACGGTCTATTCGATTGTGGCGATTATTTGTATTCCGATTGCCGGATATTTGTCCGATAAATTCGGAAGAAAAAAGGTTCTTCTGCCTTGTCTTCTCATAGCCGGTGCGGGCGGAGCGCTTGCCGCGATAGCTTCCACCGCGTTCAAGCATCCTTATCCCATTATCTTGGCGGGGCGGGTGCTGCAGGGAATCGGTTCGGCAGGGGCGGCTCCTGTAGTGATGCCGTTTATCGGTGATTTATTCAAAGGGGATGATGAGCGGATTACCGCGGGGCTCGGCGACATTGAGACGTCAAACACGGCCGGGAAAGTATTAAGCCCGATTCTCGGCTCGCTCTTGGCTGCATGGTTTTGGTTTATGCCGTTTTGGTTCATTCCGTTTTTTTCGCTCATCAGTTTTTTTCTCGTATTGTTTTTGGTGGCAAAGCCGGAGAAACAAAAAGAAGCGCCTTCTATTTCCGAATTTGTGAAAAATGTCGGCCGCATATTTAAGCGTGACGGACGCTGGCTCTTTACGGTATTTATCATCGGCTGCGTGATTATGTTTTTGCTGTTCGGGGTTCTTTTTTATTTATCAGACTCACTGGAGAAGAAATACGGAATTGACGGTGTGGCTAAAGGAGCGCTTTTGGCAATCCCGCTTTTATTTCTATCCGTCAGTTCATATATATCAGGCAGAAAAATCGGGAAAGACCAAGGCAAAATGAAGTTTTGCATTGTTTTCGGAATGAGTGCCGTGACACTGTCGTTTATCGGCCTATGGTGGAATCACAGTTTTTATTTATTATTTATCTTTTTGTGTGTCAGCGGTATCGGTATCGGAATAGCATTACCGGCATTAGACGCTGTCATCACAGAAGGCGTAGACAACGAGGAATCGGGAACCATCACCTCATTTTATAACAGCATGCGGTTTATCGGAGTAGCGGCGGGACCGCCGATCTTTGCTGCCCTGATGTCAAATGCAGGCTGGCTGATTTTTATTTTATCCGCTTTTTGCGGCATTGTGTCTGTATTTTTAGCGCTGTTAAATATCTCATCACAAGCTAAAGAAAAAAAGGAATCATTAAAGACGGTGTAATCTGCACTGTCTTTTTTTATTTTGAAGATTGACATGATATCGTCAAGTCGTTATCCTTTTTAATAGTTAAACATTTTAACTATTGGAAGGAGGGGGAAAAGATGCATGAAGAAAAAGTAAAGCAGCTGATTCAGCGTTATTCCGATGTATACCTGCACGTCTTAAAAAAAATTGACAGCATTATCGCTGAAAAAGTGAACAAAGAGCTGACATTGGATCAATATTACATACTCCGCTATATTATGCTCAATCCGGATTGCAAATCAATTGAACTGGCCGCGGTGTGCCACGTCAACAAAAGCGCCATTACATCGATGACGAACCGCCTGTATGAAAAAGGCTACATCAATAGAGAACGCAGCCAAAGCGACCGCCGGAGCATACTTTTAAATGTCACGGAAAAGGGGACGGAAGTATTTCACCGTGTGGAGCGGCGGATTGAGGAACTCGTCCGTTCATATATTATGTATTTTGATGAAGACGAGGCGGAGATGTTCGTTAATACATATGAAAAATTATATCGATTGATGATGACAGAGGAGGATCAGCAGACATAATGAAAAACATTATCCGAGCCCGCTGGATCATCGCCGCGTTATGGATCGCCGCAACGGTGATATTTATGCTTACTGCGCCTGATATGGCTGAATTGACACGGGAGAAAGGGCAGATTTCCGTACCGGACGGATATTCCTCTTCTTATGCCCATGAATTGCTTGATGAAATGTCTGATTCAGATGCACCGTCTTCTTCTGCCGTCATCGTATTTCACGAAAAAGGCTTAATGACAGACAAAAAAGATCGTCTGGAAGAAGCCGTCAGCACTTTGTCTGAACAGAAAAAAGCGCTTCAGATTAAAACGGTGACTTCATACTTCGGGGAGAAAAATGACGACATCAAAAAACAGCTGCTGTCAAAAGACAGACAAACGATGCTCGTTCAGCTGCAGCTTGATACATCCAAAAACGATATCCTCGAAATAAAAAATAAAATTGATAAAGAGCTGAAACCGTACGGCGTATCATACAGCATTACAGGCCAGTCGCTGATCGACGAAGATGTGTTAAAAAGCTCACAGGACGGCTTGAAAAAGACTGAATATATAACGGTCGCTTTTATTCTGATCGTGCTGATCCTTGTATTCCGGTCAGTGGTCGCTCCGTTTGTGCCGCTTTTATCTGTATTGATATCTTATTTAGTCAGCCAGTCGATTGTCGCATTTTTAGTCGGCCAGCTGAATTTTCCGCTCTCAACTTTTACGCAGATTTTCATGGTTGCGATTATGTTCGGAATCGGTACAGACTACTGCATTCTGCTTCTCAGCAGATTTAAAGAAGAACTGTCGCATGGCGCTGATATAAGAGAAGCGATCGTCGTCACCTACAAAACGGCCGGAAAGACGGTTTTGTACAGCGGCGGTGCGGTGCTGATCGGATTTGCCTGCATCGGATTTGCGACATTTAAGCTGTATCAGTCGGCAGCCGCCGTTGCGGTCGGTGTCGCGGTGCTGCTGCTTGCGCTTATGACGATCGTGCCGTTTTTTATGGCTGTTTTAGGAAAAAGACTGTTTTGGCCTGTTAAGGGTGATATTTCCCATCCTCAAAGCAAAGCTTGGGAAACGGCAGGGCGGTTTTCATTTAAAAGGCCGCTCATCAGTCTTGCAATCGTTGCGGTATTCACCGTCCCGCCTATCCTTCTTTACAAAGGATCGCTATCTTACAACAGCCTTGACGAAATCGGGGACAAATATGAATCCGTCCGCGCGTTTAATACGATTTCAGGCGCATTCGGCCCGGGAGAACTTCTTCCGGCCACAGTCGTCATCAAAAATGATGAGCCATTAAATACCGAAAAACACCTGATTGATATCGAAAAAATCAGCAGAGAACTTGAAAAAACAGAGGGTGTAAAAACGGTCAGAAGCGCCACGCGCCCTGCCGGAAACGGATTGAATCAATTATTTGTCACAAATCAGGCAAAGCAGCTTCAAGAAGGGCTTGATAAAGGCAATACAGGACTTGAAAAAATCACGGACGGATTAGGGCATGCCGCAAAGTCGTTAGCTGATTCACAGCCGCAGATCGAAGAGTCGGGGAAAAGCGTCAATCAGCTTATTAACGGAACATTGTCTCTGAAATCCGGGCTATCTGATATAGGAGAAAACCTGAATAAACTGCAGGCTGGCGTGAATGAGAATAAAGCCGGCGTCGCCCAGATGAGAAATCAGATTGAAGAGCAAAAACAAATGCTGACTTCACAGCTAAAACAAAACAGCGGTCTCGCTTCAGAAACGCAAAACGCTTTAAAATTGGTAAAAACCGTCCTGCCGATGAAAGATGAAGCCAGCAGACAGCTTGCCGATTTGAACAAGCAGCTTGCCCGGCTGCCGTTTGCAAAATTGGAAGCGTCAATACCGTCAGTCAAAACCGATCCCTCTTACAAAGAAATCAAATCGGCCTTTACGGGTGTACAGTCAGCCGTTTCCAAGGCAAACGCGGATGCAGAAGCGTTTTCTAAACAGGTCGACAGTCAAAAGGATCATCTGCAGCAAGCGGAAAAACAATTTGCCCGGCTGGCAGCCGCACAGAAGAAGATTGACACTCAAATTAACGCAATGATCAATGGACTGACCAGTATTGAAAACGGTCTGCAGCAAGTGTCAGACGGACAGGGGGCTCTTGCAGGACAAATGCCCCGCCTTGAATCGGCGGCAGGACAGCTCGCGGAGGGTCAGAAAAAAATGAAGAGCGGTCTCGGTGATTTTTCTTCCCGGCTCAGCGATCTTTCTTCAGGCCTTAACGATAGTGTAAAAGGGCTTAAGAAAGTATCAAGCGGCATGATGGGGGCGAATGATTACCTGGGTGAGCTTCACAAGGCGTCAGATAAAGAAATGACAGGCTGGTTTGTGCCGAAAGACGCGTTGACAAACAGTGATTTCACAAGCGTGTTTAATACGTACATGTCAGATGACAGAAAAACGACAGAATTGACCGTCGTTCTTGATAACAATCCTTACTCAAATACGGCCATTCAAGATATTCAAGCGATCAAAGCGAGCGTAAAAAGAGCCATTCCGAACACGGATCTGAAGAATGCCTCTTTCGGCGTTTCGGGAGTCTCCAGCATGAATGCCGATCTGAAAGAAGTATCGGATTCAGACTTCAAACGGACGGCAATGTTTATGCTGGCGGGAATTTTTCTGATTCTCATCATAATGCTGCGCTCTCTCATTATGCCTGTTTATTTAGTGGCGTCGCTCGTACTGACGTATTTCGCATCCATCGGCGTGACGGAATACATCTTTACACACTTCTTCGGGTATCCGGGCGTAAACTGGGCCGTACCGTTCTTCGGCTTTGTTATTTTGATGGCTCTTGGTGTGGATTATTCCATCTTTTTAATGGACCGCTTTAATGAGCTGAAAAAAGAAGGAACGGGGCCCGCAATGATCAGCAGTATGAAAAATATGGGTTCCGTCATCATTTCTGCGGCGATTATTTTAGCGGGAACCTTTGCGGCCATGCTGCCGTCAGGCGTTCTTTCCTTATTACAGATTGCAACCGTGGTATTAACAGGCCTTCTCATGTATGCAATTGTCGTCCTTCCGTTTTTTGTACCGGTCATGGTGAAAATATTCGGAAGAGCCAACTGGTGGCCTTTCAATTTGAAAAAATAACGTTCAATGCCTCTGCCTGTTTTCGGGCAGAGGTTTTTTGTTTCCTTATAAATCCTCCAGTTGATATAATTACATCTGCGCACTCTTTTTTGCGAATGCTGAAATTTGGTCATAATACATACTATTAAAGAATGAACGAAGGAGGTTTCACATGACTTATGTAAATGAAATGAAGTCAAAGCACGGCGGGATCACCGCCCATATCGTAAAGACTGAGAAATTTAAAACCGTTTCGCTGACGTTTAAAATGCTGGCTCCTTTAACGAAAGAGCTTGTAACAAAAAGGGCGCTGTTTCCGCATGTGCTTCTGCGCGGAACAGAAAGCCGCCCGAAAACCGCTGATCTGCGTTCTTATTTTGATGAGCTGTACGGCACATCCGTTTCAGCTGATCTGACAAAAAAGGGAGAACGTCATGTCATTACGTTCAGACTTGAGATTCCTAATGAAAAGTATCTGAAGGACCGCACACCGTTATTGGAAAAAGGCCTTCAGCTTTTATCAGAGCTTGTCTTTTCGCCCGCTTTGGAAAACGGCGCCTTCCTGCCCCTTTATGTCACGCAGGAAAAACGGACGCTGAAACAGCGGATTCAAGCCGTATATGATGATAAGATGAGATATTCTAATCTGCGTCTCGTTCAGGAAATGTGCAAAAGCGAACCGTATGCCCTTCACGTCAACGGCGAGTTCGATGATGTTGAACACATTACACCGCAAGATTTGTATGAAGCCTATCAAAAAGCCATACGCGAAGATCAGCTGGACCTGTATGTCATCGGCGATGTTGATTCAGATCAGGTGAAAACGGCCGTTGATACGTATTTTAAAACGGAAGAACGGGAGCTGCAGCCTTTTGAAAGAAGCGCGGCGAATGAACAGCCCGATCCGAAGGAAGTCATTGATGAAGAGGACGTCAAGCAGGGCAAGCTGAATATCGGATTCCGGACCAATACGACATATACAGACCCGGATTATCCGGCATTGCAGGTGTTTAACGGGCTGTTCGGGGGGTTCTCTCATTCAAAGCTGTTTATAAATGTCCGTGAAAAAGCGAGCCTCGCCTATTATGCAGCCTCAAGGGTGGAAAGCTTCAAAGGGCTTTTGATGGTCATGTCGGGCATTGAGGTGAAAAATTATAAGCAGGCCGTCACCATAATCGAAGAACAATTTCAGGCTATGCAAAACGGTGACTTTTCAGAGGACGATATCGCCCAAACGAAAGCCGTTATTAAAAACCAAGTGTTAGAAACGATTGATACGGCATACGGCTTATCGGAATTTCTGTATCAGCAGGCTTCAGCCCAAGTGGAGATACCGATCGAAACTTTCCTCGACAATATCGAGAAAGTGACAAAAGAGGACATTATCAATGTCGGAAAGAACATTAAGCTGGATACGACTTATTTCTTAAAAGGGACGGGGGGAGCATCTTGACTAAACCGATAAACTTCGAACAGCTTCAGGAAACGCTGTATCATGAAAAAATGGCAAACGGCCTTGATGTCTATGTGCTGCCGAAACAGGGTTTTAATAAAACATACGCCGTGTTTACGACAAAGTACGGTTCTATTGACAATCAATTCGTTCCTTTAAATAAGGAAGAAATGGTACACGTCCCTGACGGAATCGCGCATTTTCTGGAGCATAAACTGTTTGAAAAAGCGGACGGCGACGTGTTTCAGGACTTCAGTAAGCAGGGGGCGTCGGCAAATGCCTTTACATCATTTACACGAACCGCTTATCTGTTCTCCAGCACTTCTAATGTAGAGAAAAACCTGGAAACACTCGTGGATTTTGTTCAGGACCCGTATTTCACGGAAAAATCAGTTGAAAAAGAAAAAGGCATCATAGGCCAGGAAATCAATATGTATGATGATAATCCGGATTGGCGGCTGTTTTTCGGCCTTATTGAAAATATGTATAAAGACCACCCCGTGAAAATTGACATTGCCGGAACGGTGGAGAGCATCTCTCATATTACGAAAGATCTGCTGTATGAGTGCTACGAAACGTTTTATCACCCGAGCAATATGCTGCTCTTTATCGTCGGTCCCGCAGATCCTGAAGCGGTCATCAGTCAGGTGCGGAAAAACCAGGAGAAAAAGCCGTTTACAGACCAGCCTGAAATCAAACGTAAAGAGGTTCAGGAGCAGGAAGCGGTTTTCCGCCGGGAGCAGGAATTAAAAATGAACGTGCAAGGCTCAAAATGTCTTGTCGGCTTAAAGGCGAAAGACCCTTATAAAACGGGGCGGGAGCTGTTGAAGCACGAGCTCAGCATGAACCTCATGCTTGAATGTCTCTTCGGAAAAAGCTCACCGCATTACGGCAACTTGTACGATAAAGGCTACATTGATGAAACCTTCAGCTTTGATTACACGGCTGAATACGGATTCGGTTTTGCCTCTGTCGGAGGAGATACACCGGAGCCGGATAAGCTCGCTGACGAATTAAAACAGATGCTGCTTGATGCAGAATCAGCCGTGACTGCGGAAAAACTTGACCTTGCGAGAAAAAAGAAAATCGGGTCATTTTTAAAAGCGCTCAATTCACCTGAATATATTGCCAACCAATTCACACGCTACGCCTTTTTAGATATGAGTCTGTTTGATGTCGTAACCGTACTGGAGCAGATCACCCTGGAAGACGTAAAGCGGGTCATTAAAGAAGAAATATCAGAAGACAGGCTGACAGTCTGCAAAGTCGTGCCAAAATCATAACAAAACATCCCTCACGCCCTGAGGGATGTTTTTCTGGGGAAAGAAGGAGTATTGATTGATGAAACAGACAGCGCTCGTAACCGGAGCAAGCGGCGGAATCGGACAAAGTATAAGTGAAGTCCTCGCAAAAAACGGATATGACGTCCTTTTGCATTATCATTCTAATAAGGAAGCCGCACACAGGCTTGCGGAAAGGCTGAGCGCATCATTCGGCGTAAAAGCCTCCGCTATTCAGGCTGATCTGTCCTCACCGGATGGCGCGGAGACACTCAGCCGCTCCGTTAAGCAGCCTGTGGACGCTTTGATATTAAACAGCGGCAAAAGTCATTTCGGCCTGATTACGGACGTTACGGATGACACGGCGCGGGAGATGGTGCAGCTGCATGTGGCGAGTCCGTTTCTTTTGGCGCGTAATCTGGTGCCCGGCATGATCCGGAAAAAAAAGCGGGGGCATCGTCGCGATCGGTTCCGTCTGGGGAGAAACAGGCGCATCGTGCGAGGTATTATACAGCATGGTCAAAGGAGCGCAGCATTCGTTCGTCAAAGCGCTTGCCAAAGAGCTCGCTCCGAGCGGCGTCCGCGTGAATGCAGTCTCGCCGGGTGCCGTTGATACAAATATGCTTGATCAGTTCACGTCTGATGAAAAAGAAGCGTTGGCAGAGGAAATTCCCGCGGGCCGGCTGGCGAAGCCGGAGGAAATCGCCGAAGCGGCGGCCTTTTTATTATCGGACAAGGCTTCCTATATTACGGGGCATATATTATCCGTAAACGGCGGCTGGCACTGCTGAAAAAAATGTGTGTATAGTTTGCATCTGCACGGACAAAATAATTTTGTAACAACAGATGAAATGGAGGAACCCAACATGTCAGTATTAGAAAACTGGGATAATTGGAAGAATTTCCTTGGCGACAGATTGAACTATGCGCAGGAAAAAGGGATGAGTGATGAAACAATCACTGACCTCGCTACAGAAATCGGCGGTTACCTTGCGAACGAAGTCGACTCGAAAAACCATCAGGAAAAAGTGCTTGCTGATCTTTGGAGCGTTGCTTCTGAAGATGAACAGCGCGCCATCGCAAATATGATGGTGAAGCTTGTTGAAAATAACAGCACTCATTAAGAGGGGGGATTTCTCCTCTCTTTTTTTATGTTTTCCTCTATAGAGCAACATTCTTCTTTCTAATTAGAGAAAAATGTTTTATGATAAAGGAAGGTAAAAATTTGCCACAATGGAGGGGGTATATCATTTGGCAAAGCTCGAATGGTATTTTGAATATGAAATTCAAGTGAACCGCCCCGGCCTGCTCGGGGATATTTCATCTCTTCTCGGGATGCTGTCAATTAATATTGTCACAATTAACGGTGTCGACCTTTCCAGAAGGGGAATGCTGCTCAGATGCCGGCATATAGATCAAATTAAACGATTGGAATCAATTTTAAAAACAATGGAGACCATTAAAGTAACGAAGCTGAGAGAACCGAGGCTTCGCGACCGTCTCGCAGTCCGTCACGGAAGATACATTCAGCGTGATGCCGATGACAAAAAAACCTTCCGTTTTGAAAGGGACGAGCTCGGTCTTCTGGTTGACTTTATGGCCGAGCTGTTTAAAAAAGAAGGGCACAAACTGATCGGAATCCGAGGAATGCCGAGGGTCGGAAAAACGGAGTCCATCGTTGCGTCAAGCGTTTGTGCCAGCAAAAGATGGCTTTTCGTATCATCAACGCTGCTAAAACAAACGATCCGGAGCCAGCTGGTTGCCGATGAATACAGCACGGAAAACGTGTTTATCCTCGACGGCATCGTTTCGACAAGACGGGGATCTGAGCGCCATCTTCAGCTCGTCAGTGAAATTATGCGGCTTCCGGCGACAAAGGTCGTGGAGCACCCCGATATTTTTGTTCAAAATTCGGAGTATACGCTCGATGATTTCGATTATATTATCGAACTCAGAAATGATCCTGACGAAGTCATTACATATGAACATGCAGAAGAACCGCAAATGTTTGATCAGACCGGTTTTTCAAGCTTTGATTTTTAATATTGGAAGGTGTTTGTTGTGACAGAATTAGCAATCCGGCTTAAAGAAGCCAGAGAGGAAAAAGGGATGTCATTGGATGAACTCCAGGCGGCGACGAAAATTCAGAAAAGATACTTAACCGCTCTGGAAGAAGGCAATTATGACGTCATTCCCGGCAATTTTTATGTGCGGGCGTTTATCAAGCAATACGCTGAAGCTGTCGGGCTTGATTCAGATCAGTTATTTGAAGAATATAAAAAAGACATCCCTAACACGTACCATGACGATGTGTCGGAAAAAATCTCCGGTCTCGCCATGCAAAGGGAGCTTCCTAAGTCCGCTTCAAAGGCGGCGGAATGGCTTCCGACCGTCCTTGTCGTCATCGGTGTCATTCTCGTCATCGCGATCATTTATGCGATTATTCAGTTCGGAATGAGCAAATCCGGGCAGACAGACGGAGATAAGGCCGTGACCCAAAGTGAGAGCAAGTATGAGATTCCTAAGGATTCTGCGCTGAAAAACGACGGCAATACAAACGACGAAGCGCAATCTGACAGCAAAAAAGACAAAAAGGACACAAAAGCGTCAGAGCAGAAAAAGAAAGAAAAAAGCAGCGATAAGACGGAGATCAAAGCGGCCGGAACGGAAGGCTCGGCTTCTTCATACAACGTCTCCGGGGCAGATAAGTATAAGCTTGAACTGATTGCTTCTGACAGCGCATGGATCCGCGTCCGGGATGACAGCGGCGGTTCTTTAAAAGAAGGAACGCTGCAAAAAGGCGAAACCTTTAAAAAAGACGTCACGGATCAAAAGCAGATTGAAATCCGCACGGGCTATGCCCCTAACCTGAAAATTAAAATCAACGGAGAGGTTCTGTCCTATGAACTCAATCCGCATGATGTGATGGCGCAGACCATCACAATCAAGATGAAAAAATAAAAGGGGAAAAGTCATCTGAACGATTAAGATGACTTTTTCTTCACGTCCGAGTACATATTATTGGAGGGGCTTTATGTTTAACTTACCGAATAAAATCACACTGGCAAGAATCGCTTTAATTCCTGTATTTATGATTATCATGCTTGTTCCTTTTCATTGGGGCAGCGTTCATATAGGGGATGAATCGATTCCGGTCGCGCATCTTACGGGAGCTGTTTTATTCATTATCGCATCAACGACTGACTGGGTGGATGGCTACTACGCCAGAAAACTGAACCTCGTGACAAACTTCGGGAAATTTTTAGATCCGCTGGCTGACAAACTGCTGGTGTCCGCGGCATTAATTACGCTTGTGCAATTTGACCTTGCGCCGGCGTGGATGGTCATCATCATCATCAGCCGCGAATTTGCCGTAACGGGATTAAGACTTGTGCTGGCGGGAACGGGGGAAGTTGTAGCCGCCAATATGCTGGGGAAAATTAAAACATGGGCCCAGATCATCGCTGTTGCCGCGCTTTTGCTGCATAATCTTCCGTTTGAGCTCGTTTCTTTCCCGTTCGGCGATATCGCTTTATGGGTGGCCGTGCTCTTCACAGTCATTTCCGGCTGGGATTATTTTGCGAAGAACTGGGATGCGTTAAAAACATCTAACTAAGGAAGAAGGACTTAAAGATGGAAATAGCAAAAAAAGCAGAAATCATTGCGGTCGGCTCGGAGCTTCTGCTCGGCCAGATCGCCAATACAAACGCGCAGTTTATCAGTAAAGAGCTGGCGGAAATCGGTGTAAACGTGTTTTACCATACCGCTGTCGGTGACAATCCGGAGCGGCTTAAGCAAGTCATCCGCATTGCCGAAGAGCGCTCAGATCTGATTATTTTTTCAGGCGGCCTCGGACCGACCAAGGACGATTTAACGAAAGAAACCATTGCAAACACACTGGGGCGCCCGCTCGTTCTGAATGACGAAGCATTCCGGTCGATCGAAGAATATTTCGTGAAAACAAAACGGACCATGTCGCCGAATAACCGCAAACAGGCGCTCGTTATTGAGGGCTCGGACGTTTTGGCGAATCATTTCGGCATGGCGCCGGGAATGCTTGCAGAGCACGGCTCAAGGCTTTATATGCTGCTTCCCGGACCGCCGAGCGAGCTGCGTCCGATGTTTGAAAATGAAGCGAAACCGCTGCTTCTTAAAAAGCTCGGTTCTAATGAGAAAATCGTTTCAACCGTGCTGCGGTTTTTCGGAATCGGTGAATCCCAGCTTGAAGCTGATTTAGAAGATATCATTGACGCGCAGACGAATCCGACGATTGCGCCGCTTGCTGCTGACGGCGAGGTCACGCTCCGTTTAACGGCGAAACATGCTGACGAAAAAGAAACAGAACGGCTTTTAAAAGAAACGGAAGCCGCCATTTTAGAACGTGTCGGTGAATTTTTCTACGGATATGATGATACGTCCCTGGTGAAGGAGCTTTCAAAAGCATGCAGACAAAACAAAATCACGATTTCTTCTGCCGAAAGCTTTACAGGCGGCCTGTTTTCAGAGTGGGTGACTGATTTAAGCGGTGCGTCTCAACTATTTGCAGGGGGCGTTGTCTGCTATTCCGACAGCGTGAAACAGCATGTGCTCGGCGTGAAAGCTGAGACGCTCGCAGAAAGCGGAGCGGTCAGCAAAGAGTGTGCGAAAGAGCTTGCAGCCGGTGTGAGAAAGCTGACCGGAAGCGATATCGGCATCAGCTTTACCGGGGTTGCGGGTCCCGACCCGCAGGAAGGGCATGCGCCGGGCCGCGTCTTTATCGGCATTTCAGCGGAAGGAAAAGAAGAGGTGCACGAATTTCACTTTGCCGGCTCAAGAACCGGGATCAGAAAGCGCGCCGCTAAATACGGCTGCCATCTCATTTTAAAAATGCTGGATCAAAAATAAAGTTTTAAAGAGCCGTTTTCTCTGATTTTTTAAGTTTTATAAGGGAAATTATGCTCTTTTGCAGAAAAGCGAACGCGGAAAAAATCCGAATATGCGTTCGCTTTTTTCTTGGCAAATGTCAGTAAACAAGGTATAGTATATGTAGTGGCAAGATAAAGGAGGAAAAAATAAATGAGTGATCGTCAGGCAGCCTTAGATATGGCTCTTAAGCAAATAGAAAAACAATTCGGCAAAGGTTCCATCATGAAGCTCGGAGAAAAAACGGATACAAGAATTTCAACGGTGCCAAGCGGCTCCCTTGCACTTGATACCGCTCTCGGAATAGGCGGATACCCGCGCGGACGGATTATTGAAGTATACGGACCTGAAAGTTCAGGTAAAACGACTGTAGCGCTTCACGCAATCGCTGAGGTTCAGGAAAAAGGCGGACAGGCCGCATTTATTGATGCTGAGCATGCTCTTGATCCTGTTTACGCGCAAAAGCTCGGTGTCAATATCGAAGAGCTTCTGCTTTCTCAGCCGGATACGGGAGAGCAGGCGCTTGAGATTGCTGAAGCGCTGGTGCGAAGCGGAGCTGTTGATATCGTAGTCGTTGACTCTGTTGCGGCGCTTGTTCCAAAAGCTGAAATTGAAGGTGACATGGGTGATTCACACGTCGGTTTACAGGCGCGTCTTATGTCTCAGGCGCTCCGTAAGCTTTCCGGCGCCATCAATAAATCTAAAACAATCGCAATCTTTATTAACCAGATTCGTGAAAAAGTCGGCGTTATGTTTGGAAATCCGGAGACGACACCGGGCGGCCGCGCGCTGAAATTCTATTCTTCCGTGCGCCTTGAAGTGCGCCGTGCCGAGCAATTAAAGCAGGGCAACGACGTCATGGGGAATAAAACGAGAATTAAAGTCGTAAAAAACAAAGTCGCTCCTCCGTTCCGTACGGCTGAAGTGGACATTATGTACGGTGAAGGAATCTCCAAAGAAGGGGAAATCATCGACCTTGGAACTGAACTGGATATCGTGCAAAAAAGCGGTTCGTGGTATTCTTATGAAGAAGAACGCCTCGGTCAGGGCCGTGAAAACGCCAAGCAGTTCTTAAAAGAAAATAAAGACATCATGCTGATGATTCAGGAACAAATCCGTGAATATTACGGTTTAGACAATAACGGTGTAACGGACAAAGCGGAAGAAGTTCAGGAAGAGATGGAATTAGAAGAATAAAAACACGATCAAAAGAGCGGAGTAAGCAATTTCCGCTCTTTTTTTGTGTGTTTCAAAAAACACTGGCTGTTTCGGAAAATTTTATCTGGAATGTTACAACTTTTTTCACCCTTCACTCGTCTAACATCATGGCGAAAGTTGAAATTATATCTGAGGAGGAAAAAAGATGACGAGCCCCCGCCGCACAAGAATAAATAAAAAAAGAAAGAAGAAGCTGATGAAAACGGGAGGGCTGTTTCTTTTTCTGCTGCTTGTCACTGTTTTTATTATGATCTGGACCGTCACAGCGCATCATCGGGAGAAAGAATCCGTTAAAAACGCTCCCGCCGCTCAATCTGATACTTCAAAAGACCAGACTCAACAGAAAAAAGAAAAGACGCAAAAAGAGAAAACACCTAAATCAATCGATCACAATAAACAGATCAGCAATTACTTGCAACAGATCGGGTTCAGCGGCACAGCAATGATCGTAAAAGATGGAAAAGTTGTGCTGAAAAAAGGCTTTGGCTATGCGGACCGAAAACAAAAAATTAAAAACAATCCGGAGACATCATATTATATCGGTTCTTCACAAAAAGCGTTAATCGCGACGGCTGTCCTGCAGCTTGAAGAAAAAGGGCTGCTGCAGACGAGTGACCCCGTCAGTACATACTTGCCGAATTTTCCTAACGGCACGCGCATTACATTGAAAAACCTGCTCAATCATACGTCCGGCATAAACGGGCATATTGAGGGTCGGGGACCGATTTCTCCAATTGATTTAATCAAGGATATAGAATACCGCGGAATTAAACGGCAGCCCGGGGTTTGGGATTACAGGGATTCCAACTATTCAGTGCTTGCTTATATCGTATCTCAGGTCAGCGGGGAGTCTTATGAACAATATATAAAAGAACACGTGTTCAAACCGGCCGGAATGAAGCATGCCGGATTTTACAAAACATTTGCTGAAGCTAAATATCCTGCCGTCGGCTACAAAGTCGATGAGAGCGGCAGTCTTGTAACGCCGCACCTTTTGGATTTATCGCAGCTGTACGGGGCGGGCGATATGTATATGAGCGCTGAAGATCTCTATAAATTTGATAAAGCGATCGTAAACGGCACGCTCCTTTCAAAAGAAAGCTTCACAAAAATGTTTACAGCAGGAAGCAGTGCAGCTTACGGGATGGGGTTTTACATTGATCCGGGAAGCTATTCCAATCACGGTGTTATGCCCGGTTACAACATTTTGAACAGCTTCAGCCATTCGGCAAGCAAATATGTCATATTACTGTCAAACATTCAGAATAACGCCAAATTAGGACAGGTAAACAATAGAATTTACCAATTGCTTAACCAGGCGGACTGACAGAGCCGTCATTCACGAAAAGCGGAGGAAGGTATGGTATGATATATACATGGGCGACGATCCGAGCTGAAGGCGAATCGTTAAGCTGGCAAGCTTGACAAGTATTTCCGACACAATTACAATGAAGTTGTAACATTTGTTTTTTTAACATGATTGTTAAACCATTTAAACTTGACAAGGGCATGAGAGACTCATTCCCTGTGAAGGTTCTGTATGTTGAGAAAATCAGACAATGTACATGCCGGCACTTATTTAAGCAAAAACCAAGTTCATAGCAAGAGGAGGTGAAAGTATGACCCCAATGACGGTTCTCATCTCCATTTTGCTGACTCTGCTCGGTTTAGTTGTTGGCTACTATGTTCGTAAAACCATTGCCGAAGCAAAGATTGCGGGCGCACGCGGTGCTGCCGAGCAAATCCTTGAAGATGCAAAGCGTGATGCTGAAGCACTGAAAAAAGAAGCTCTGCTTGAAGCAAAGGACGAAATCCATACACTTCGAATAGATGCTGAACAGGAAGTTCGTGAAAGACGAAATGAGCTTCAAAAACAAGAAAACCGTTTACTTCAAAAAGAAGAAAATCTTGACCGTAAACACGAAGGAATTGATAAACGGGAAGCGATGTTGGAGAAGAAAGATCATTCTCTGAATGAACGACAACAACATATTGAAGAGATGGAAAGCAAAGTGGATGAGATGATTCGTATGCAGCAGTCAGAACTCGAACGCATTTCGAGCCTGACACGGGATGAAGCGAAACAAATCATTCTTGACCGGGTTGAAAATGAGCTTTCACATGACATCGCCATCATGACAAAAGAAACCGAAAACCGTGCGAAAGAAGAGGCAGATAAAAAGGCGAAAAACATTCTGTCGCTTGCTTTGCAGCGCTGTGCAGCAGATCATGTTGCCGAAACGACGGTATCGGTCGTCAATCTTCCGAATGATGAGATGAAAGGACGTATCATCGGCCGTGAAGGGCGTAACATTCGTACGCTTGAAACGCTTACAGGTATCGACCTGATTATTGATGACACACCTGAAGCAGTCATTCTTTCCGGATTTGATCCGATCAGACGGGAGACGGCAAGAATTGCTCTTGATAAACTCGTTCAGGATGGCCGTATTCATCCGGCGCGCATTGAAGAAATGGTTGAAAAATCCCGCCGTGAGGTTGATGACTATATCCGGGAAATGGGTGAGCAGACGACGTTTGAAGTCGGCGTTCACGGACTCCACCCGGATCTGATCAAGATCCTCGGCCGGTTGAAATTCCGTACAAGCTACGGGCAGAACGTACTGAAACATTCTATGGAAGTTGCGTTTTTAGCCGGTTTAATGGCTTCCGAGCTTGGAGAAGATGCAAAGCTTGCCAAGCGGGCCGGTCTTCTGCATGACATCGGTAAAGCAATTGACCATGAAGTGGAAGGAAGCCACGTGGAAATCGGAGTGGAGCTTGCGACCAAATATAAAGAGCATCCAGTCGTCATTAACAGTATTGCGTCACACCACGGAGACGAAGAGCCGACTTCCATTATCGCCGTTCTGGTCGCTGCCGCTGATGCACTGTCAGCCGCAAGACCGGGCGCGAGAAGTGAAACGCTCGAAAACTATATCCGCAGACTTGAAAAGCTTGAAGAAATCTCCGAGTCTTACGAAGGTGTTGAAAAATCATTTGCGATTCAGGCCGGCCGTGAAGTTCGCATCATGGTGAAACCGGACTCCATTAATGATTTAGAAGCCCATCGTTTGGCGCGTGATATCCGTAAACGAATTGAGGACGAGCTTGATTATCCGGGACACATTAAAGTGACCGTGATCAGAGAAACTCGAGCCGTAGAGTATGCAAAATAAAGTGATGCGCTAAGCATCACTTTATTTTTTTGAGTCCCTGAAAAGGAAGGAATGGAATGTATGAGAATTTTATTTATCGGAGATGTTGTCGGTTCCCCGGGCCGCGACATGGTAAAAGAATATGTCCCGAAACTGAAAGCGAAACATAAACCGCATTTTACAATTATTAACGGAGAAAATGCAGCACACGGAAAAGGACTGACGGAAAAGATCTACCACAGCCTGATGGAAGCGGGAGCAGATGCCATTACAATGGGAAACCATACGTGGGATAAAAGAGAGATCTTCGACTTTATTGATGATGTGCCGCATCTTGTCCGGCCGGCGAATTTCCCGGAAGGTACGCCGGGCAAAGGCATTACTTATATTAAATCGAACGGAAAAGAGCTTGCCGTCATTAATTTACAGGGACGGACGTTTCTTCCGCCGCTTGATGATCCGTTTGCTAAAGCGGATGAATTAATAGAAGAAGCGAAAAAGCGCACGCCGTACATTTTTATTGATTTTCACGCCGAAGCGACAAGCGAAAAAATTGCGATCGGCTGGTACACAGACGGAAGAGCCTCTGCCGTGGTAGGCACCCATACACACGTGCAAACGGCAGATAACCGCATTTTGCCGAAAGGAACGGCATATATTACTGATGTAGGCATGACGGGTCCGTACGACGGAATTCTCGGTATGGACAGAGAAACGGTCATCAAGCGGTTTAAAACCAATCTTCCCGTCCGGTTTACGGTGGCGGAAGGTAAAACTACGCTGAGCGGAGTGCTCATTGACATCGACGATCAAACGAAAAAGGCCGTAAATATCGAACGGATATTAATCAATGATGACCATATGTTCTTTGAATAGGTGATCATGTGTTTATTTTATAAAAATATTAAAAGGAAAAGCAGGAATATAGCAACTTCTTAGTGAATATAGTAGAAATGGAAGGTAGCCCGCTATTTTTGAAAAGCATTGTGGGGATGGCTTTTTGGATAGCAACATCTAATAATGATTGTTCTAATGAACACTCACTTATCCATTGTAAAACTAAGGGGGAGCAGAAATGGAAATCTTAAAAGTTTCAGCAAAATCAAGTCCAAATTCAGTAGCAGGCGCGCTTGCCGGCGTATTGAGGGAACGCGGAGCCGCCGAAATTCAAGCAATTGGGGCGGGTGCCTTAAACCAGGCTGTTAAAGCGGTTGCGATTGCCAGAGGCTTTGTCGCGCCAAGCGGCGTAGATTTGATTTGTATTCCGGCTTTTACAGATATACAGATTGACGGAGAAGAAAGAACGGCGATTAAGTTAATCGTCGAACCCCGTTAAAAACAAAAACATGTACATTCTCAACCTGCTTGCGTAAGGCGAGCGGGTTGTTTTTATTGCTGTCATATTTTCTCACAATATTATATTAATAGTACGAAGAGATGATAAATGGCTTTATTCATATAATATTCAAAAAAAATCCCGCCCATTTTTCCGGACGGAAGCAGTTGTTTTCTTGGAGTGGACACTGGTATTTACCTCCTTTTTAACTCATGTTACAATCCAGTTATTACAGTGTTTTTTCGAGGAGGAGTGTACATGTTGGGAGGAAAGATGAAAGCTATCGTCAAAAATGAAAACGCTTTCGGAGCAACTCTGAAAGAAATTCCCATACCTTCCATTAATGAGAATGAAGTTCTCATTAAAGTACAGGCCGCATCTATATGCGGTACAGATGTGCATATTTATAATTGGGATCAATGGGCGCAGAAACGAATCAAAACACCTCAAGTATTCGGACATGAATTCAGCGGTATCGTAGCGGAAACAGGCAAGCACGTCACAAATGTCAAAATAGGTGACTACGTTTCGGCTGAAACCCACTTCGTCTGCGGTACTTGTGTCCCGTGTTTAACAGGAAAACATCATGTGTGCACCCATACAAAGATACTCGGCGTAGATACAGCCGGCTCCTTCGCTGAATATGTCAAAGTGCCGGCCCGAAATGTTTGGAAAAACCCCGCTGATATGGACCCCGCCGTCGCCTCTGTTCAGGAGCCGCTTGGCAACGCGGTGCATACGGTGCTGGAAAGCAGCCGGCTTGCGGGCGGTTCCGCTGCAATTATCGGCTGCGGACCGATCGGGCTGATGGCGGTGGCGGTGGCTAAAGCGGCCGGTGCATCCCGTATTGCGGCCATTGATAAAAATGATTACAGGCTGGCACTTGCGAAGAAATTGGGAGCTGCGATCACCATTTCAGCTGACGAGGAAGATCCGCTTGAGGTGATCGACACCTTAACAGGCGGAGAAGGGATCGACCTTGTCTGCGAAATGTCAGGCCACCCGGCAGCCATAACACAAGGATTAAAGATGGCGGCCAACGGGGGAAGGTTCCACATGCTGAGTCTGCCGGAACGTCCGGTGACGGTTGACCTGACAAATGACGTGGTGTTTAAAGGACTTACCGTCCAAGGCATCACAGGCAGAAAAATGTTTGAAACATGGCGGCAGGTATCGCACCTGCTTGAATCCGGCCTTGTTGATCTGACGCCGGTGATCACGCATCAGTTTCCGCTTGAAGACTTTGAAAAAGGGTTTGACCTGATGAGAAAGGGACAGTGCGGCAAAGTCATTTTGATTCCATAAGGGGAGGGTTCTATAATGAAAGAATTTGAATTTCTAAAAGCAGAGCTTGATAAAATGAAAGAAAATAAAACGTGGCAGCAAATGAAACAAATTGAAACGAAGCAGGGTCCGTCGGTGGAAGTCAAAGGGGAAAACGTGATACAGCTTTCATCGAACAATTATCTCGGTTTGACGTCGCATCCGAGACTTGTCGAAGCGGCCAAACGCGCCGCGGAAGAATTCGGAGCGGGTACGGGGTCCGTCCGTACAATCGCCGGAACATTCACAATGCACAATGAGCTGGAGAAAAAATTGGCAAACTTTAAAAAAACAGAAGCGGCACTTGTTTTTCAATCGGGGTTCACAACGAATCAGGGCGTCTTATCAAGCATTCTTACAAAAGAAGATATCGTGATCTCTGACGAACTGAACCATGCTTCCATCATTGACGGGATCAGGCTGACGAAAGCAGATAAAAAGGTGTACCGCCATGTTGATATGGACGATTTGGAAAGGGTGCTGAAAAAATCAATGAATTACCGCATGCGCCTGATCGTCACCGACGGCGTATTCTCAATGGACGGCAACATCGCTCCTTTGCCTGACATCGTCAAACTTGCAGAGGCGTACGATGCCTTTGTGATGGTCGACGACGCGCATGCTTCCGGCGTACTCGGAAAAAACGGAAGGGGAACGGTTAATCACTTCGGGCTTGACGGAAGAGTCCACATACAAGTGGGCACATTAAGCAAAGCCATCGGAGTGCTTGGCGGTTACGCCGCAGGGTCGCAGGTTCTGATCGATTACCTGCGCCATAAAGGGCGCCCTTTCTTATTCAGCACTTCTCATCCGCCTGCGGTAACGGCCGCATGCATAGAAGCCATTGACGTCCTGCTGGAAGAGCCGGAGCATATGGAAAAGCTATGGGAGAACACGGCGTATTTCAAAGACAAACTGGTTCAAATGGGGCTGACCCTCACAAAAAGCGAAACACCGATCGTGCCGATATTAATAGGGGAGGAAGAAAAAGCCCAGGCATTATCAGACCTTTTATTGACCCGCGGCGTGTTTGCGCAAAGCATCGTGTACCCGACGGTCGCCCAAGGAAAAGCGAGAATCCGCACCATTATTACGGCGGAGCATACAAAAGAGGAGCTTGACCGGGCCCTGGAAGTAATCCGTTCAGCCGCAAAAGAGCTTCAGCTTGTGTAAGGGGGAAATGATTCCCTCTTTTTTATTTCTTATTGATTCTTATTCTCAATAAGGTGTACAATAATAGGCTGGCGGTTGTGCCAAACGCTTTTAACCAGTATACTTGAGGGTGGAAGTTTCGGTTGAAAGGAGACATTCGAACATGAATGAAAAGCAAAAGCAGGAAAGCGGACAAGTGAATCCGGCGGACAAAAAATCCGAAAAGGATTACAGCAAGTATTTTGAAGCCGTATATATTCCGCCTTCTTTAAAAGATGCGAAAAAACGGGGCAAAGAATCCGTTCAATATCATAACGATTTTAAAATCTCAGAAGAATTTAAAGGCCTCGGTGAAGGCAGGAAATTTTATATCCGCACGTACGGATGCCAAATGAACGAGCATGATACGGAAGTCATGGCGGGTATTTTTATGGCGCTTGGTTATGAAGCGACAAATTCGGTTGATGACGCGAACGTTATTTTATTAAACACTTGCGCCATCCGGGAAAACGCTGAAAACAAAGTGTTCGGAGAGCTCGGCCATTTAAAGGCGCTCAAAAAAAACAACCCGGACTTGATTCTCGGCGTCTGCGGCTGCATGTCACAGGAAGAATCAGTCGTAAACCGCATCCTTAAGAAGCACCCGTTTGTCGATATGATCTTCGGCACGCACAACATTCACCGTCTGCCGGAACTGTTATCAGAGGCATATTTATCAAAAGAGATGGTCATTGAAGTGTGGTCGAAGGAAGGGGATGTCATTGAGAACCTTCCGAAAGTCCGCAACGGAAAAATTAAAGGCTGGGTCAACATTATGTACGGCTGCGACAAGTTCTGCACATACTGCATCGTACCGTATACCCGCGGAAAAGAACGAAGCCGCCGTCCTGAGGAAATTATCCAGGAAGTCAGAAGACTTGCAAGCGAAGGCTATAAAGAAATCACGCTGCTCGGTCAAAACGTGAATGCGTATGGAAAAGATTTTGAGGATATGACGTACGGTCTCGGTGATTTAATGGACGAACTGCGTAAAATTGATATTCCGAGAATCCGGTTCACGACGAGTCATCCGCGTGACTTTGATGATCATCTGATCGAAGTGCTAGCCAAAGGCGGCAACCTTTTAGACCATATCCATCTTCCGGTTCAATCGGGAAGCTCAGCGATGTTAAAAATGATGGCCCGTAAATATGACCGAGAACGCTATCTGGAGCTTGTCGGAAAAATTAAAGCGGCGATGCCGAACGCTTCACTGACGACCGATATTATTGTCGGTTTTCCGAATGAAACGGATGAACAATTTGAAGAAACGCTTTCGTTATATCGCGAAGTGGAATTTGACAGCGCATATACGTTTATTTACTCTCCTCGTGAAGGCACGCCGGCAGCGAAGATGAAAGACAATGTTCCGATGAGGGTCAAGAAAGAACGTCTTCAGCGCCTCAATGATTTGGTGAAAGAAATTTCAGCCAAAAAAATGAAGGAATATGAAGGCAGGACTGTCGAAGTATTAGTTGAGGGAGAAAGCAAAAATAACCCTGACATTCTTGCCGGCTATACGGAAAAAAGCAAGCTCGTCAACTTCAAAGGGCCGAAAGACGCCATCGGCAAGATTGTACGCGTCAAAATCGAACAGGCGAAAACATGGTCGCTTGACGGTGTGATGGCAGGAGAAGCAATCGAGGTGAAATAATAATGACGCTTTACTCAAAGAAAGACATTGTACAGCAGGCTAGGAACCTTGCGAAAATGATTTCTGAAACAGAAGAAGTTGATTTTTTCAAACGCGCTGAGGCGCAGATTAACGAAAATGAAAAAGTCTCTGCGATTATTAATCAGATTAAAACCCTGCAAAAGCAAGCCGTTAACCTGAAGCACTACGAAAAGCTTGAAGCGCTGAAACAAGTGGAAAGTAAAATTGACGCCCTGCAGGAAGAGCTTGAAGGGATCCCGATCATTCAGGAATTCAGAGATTCCCAGATTGAGGTCAATGACCTTCTTCAGCTTGTCGCACATACGATCTCAAATCAGGTGACAAACGAAATCATTACATCTACCGGAGGCAACCTGCTGACAGGAGAAACCGGTTCAAAAGTAAAACATTCGAATAACAGCTGTTCTATTTAAACACGGGGCCTTCATCGGCCCGTGTTTTTTTGCTGTTTGAGAACTAATTGTTATATGTACTAAATTTTCATTGTCTCAACGTTTTGTCCTATTTTTACTGGAAAGTTTTATCATACTTAAAAGTAAAGTTTCTGGGCAGAGCTGCATACAATGAAACAGAAACTTTGTATTTTTATATTTTTATTATAAAAATGCACATGAGACAAATGCCCAGCATAAGATAACACGAAGAAGAACAAGGAGGCCTGCCGGAATGTCTGAATACAGGGAAATTATTACGAAAGCGGTAGTTGCGAAAGGAAGAAAATTCACCCAATGCACCAACACGATCTCGCCTGGAGAAAAACCGTCAAGTATATTGGGCGGCTGGATTATCAACCACAAGTACGATGCCGAAAAGATCGGGAAGACTGTAGAAATTGAAGGGTATTATGATATAAACGTCTGGTACTCTTACGCCGATAATACAAAAACGGAAGTTGTAACCGAGAGAGTAAAGTATGTCGATGTGATTAAACTCAGATACAGAGACACAAATTACTTAGATGACGAACACGAAGTCATTGCCAAAGTGCTGCAGCAGCCGAATTGTCTTGAAGTCACCATTTCTCCTAACGGAAATAAAATCGTGGTTCAGGCAGAGAGAGAATTTTTAGCAGAAGTGGTCGGTGAAACGAAAGTCGTCGTCGAAGTCAATCCTGACTGGGAAGAAGACGATGATGATGATTGGGAAGACGATCTTGATGAAGAATTAGAGGACATTAACCCTGAATTTTTAGTCGGAGATCCTGAAGAATAAGTTGAGGCTAGGGGAGTTTAACACCCCAAGTCTCTTTTTTATATATAAAGATATCACTCTTTTGTTTATGTTATAATGGGATTCGGATAAGAGAAGATACATAGTGAGGGATTAAATGATGGCTAGTTACACGCCTATGATACAGCAATACTTGAAGATAAAGGCAGAGCACCAAGATGCCTTTTTATTTTTTCGGCTTGGTGACTTTTATGAAATGTTTTTTGAAGATGCAAAAAAAGCGTCGCAAGAGCTTGAAATTACACTGACAAGCAGAGACGGAGGTTCGGCTGATAAAATTCCGATGTGCGGCGTGCCGTATCATTCTGCGGCGGCTTATATTGAACAGCTGATTAAAAAGGGCTATAAAGTGGCGATCTGTGAGCAGACGGAAGATCCGAAGGCGGCTAAAGGCGTTGTAAAAAGAGAAGTCGTCCAGCTGATCACCCCGGGAACCGTGATGGATGGAAAAGGCATCCATGAGTCCGAAAACAACTTTATCGCTTCCGTTTCCGAATTTCGTAACGGATACGGTCTCGCTTTATCGGACTTAACGACCGGAGAAAATCTGGCCGTATTTATTGAGCGGATTGAAGATGTCATGTCAGAAATTTACTCAGTCGGCGCAAAGGAAATTGTCGTATCAAGCAAGTTTAACGAACATACAGCTGCTCAGCTGAAAGAACGGTGCAGCGCAACGATTTCGATCGAAGACGGGGAAATAACAGAACGCATTGAAATCGCAAAGCACTTGCCGGGCGAAGAGCTGACAGAGACGTTTATGCGTTTATATACGTATTTGCAGAAAACGCAAAAACGGAGCCTGGATCATCTGCAGCCGGTTCAAGTATATGAATTGGAAGAAGCGATGAAAATTGACCTGTATTCAAAACGGAATCTTGAGCTCACGGAAACGATCCGTTCGAAAAGCAAAAAAGGGTCATTGCTTTGGCTTTTAGACGAGACGAAAACAGCGATGGGCGGCCGGCTTCTCAAACAATGGATTGACCGTCCGCTGATCAGGGCATCCCAAATCGAAGAACGCCAGGAAATGGTCGAGACGCTGATCAATCATCTGTTTGAGCGTGAAGATCTGCGCGAGCGCCTGAAGGAAGTATACGATTTAGAACGTCTGGCGGGCCGGGTCGCATTCGGAAACGTCAACGCAAGGGATTTAATCCAGCTGAAAGAATCTTTAAAACAAGTGCCGAGCATTAAAGAGCTTGTAGGGTCTCTTAACCATAAAAAAGCAAAAGAACGCGCCGGCTTGATTGATCCGTGCGGAGATTTGCTTGACCTGTTAGAAGAAGCTCTCCATGAAAACCCGCCGTTATCGTTAAAAGAAGGCAACTTAATTAAAGACGGCTATCATCAGAAGCTCGATGAGTACCGTGACGCCAGCAAAAACGGTAAAGACTGGATTGCCAGACTGGAGCAGCAGGAACGCGCTTATACGGGCATCCGTTCATTAAAGGTCGGTTTCAATAAAGTGTTCGGCTATTATATTGAAGTCACAAAAGCAAACCTTCATCTGCTTGAGGACGGGCGGTATGAGCGGAAGCAGACCCTCACAAACGCCGAACGGTACATTACGCCGGAATTGAAGGAAAAAGAAGCGCTTATTTTAGAAGCGGAAAACAACATCTGCGAGCTGGAATATGAGCTTTTTGCCGGACTGCGTGAAAAGGTGAAACAATTTATTCCGCGTCTGCAGCGTCTTGCCAAACAAATGAGTGAGCTGGATGCGCTGCAATGCTTTGCTACGATCAGTGAAAACAGGCATTACACAAAGCCCGTCTTTTCTGATAATGAAGTAAAAGTCATTGAAGGGAGACACCCCGTCGTTGAAAAGGTGATGGACAGTCAAGAATACGTGCCGAACAACTGCCTGATGGGCGATTCGCGGGAAATGCTCCTGATTACGGGTCCGAATATGTCAGGTAAAAGCACGTACATGAGACAGATCGCACTTCTATCGATCATGGCTCAGATCGGCTGTTTTGTGCCCGCAAAAGAAGCGGTTCTGCCGATTTTTGATCAAATCTTCACGAGAATCGGGGCGGCGGATGATTTGATTTCCGGACAAAGCACCTTTATGGTGGAAATGCTGGAAGCGAAAAACGCGATTGTGAACGCCACAAAAGACAGCCTGATCCTGTTTGATGAAATCGGCCGCGGGACATCAACGTACGACGGAATGGCGCTGGCACAGGCGATTATTGAATATGTCCATGATCATATCGGCGCTAAAACACTGTTCAGCACGCATTATCATGAGCTGACGGTGCTAGAAGATAAGCTTCCTCAGCTGAAAAACGTTCATGTGCGCGCAGAGGAATATAACGGAACGGTCGTGTTTCTCCATCAAATCAAAGAAGGAGCCGCAGATAAAAGTTACGGCATTCATGTCGCCCAGCTTGCGGAGCTCCCGGACGATCTGATCAGCCGCGCGCAGGAGATTTTGAAACAGCTTGAGCAGACGGGAGATAAACCGGAGCTTCCGGCGGCACCTGAGAAAAAGCCCGCCGTCAAAGAAGAACCGGCACAGCTGTCCTTTTTTGCTGACGGTGAAAAAGAACAGAAGACACCGGCTGTTTCTAATAAAGAAAAACAAGTGCTTGAAGCTTTTAAGTCAATCAATATTCTCGATATGACGCCGCTTGAGGCGATGAATGAAATGTACAAGCTGCAAAAAAAATTAAAATAGAAAGAGGTGACGGACTTGGCAAAAGTCATCCAGCTGTCAGATGAACTCTCAAATAAAATTGCGGCCGGTGAGGTGGTCGAACGGCCTGCCTCAGTCGTTAAAGAATTGGTGGAAAACGCCATCGACGCAAACAGCACAGTCATTGAAATCGACATAGAGGAAGCGGGGCTTTCGTCGATTCGGGTGCTCGATAACGGCGAAGGTATGGAAACCGATGATTGCAAGCGGGCTTTCCGCCGCCACGCGACCAGCAAAATCAAAGATGAAAACGACCTGTTCCGGGTGAGAACACTCGGTTTCCGCGGAGAAGCTTTGCCAAGTATCGCGTCTGTTTCTCATCTGGAAATCAAAACGAGCATCGGCGAGGGAGCGGGAACCCATCTCATTCTTCAGGGCGGGAATATCATTTCTGAACAGAAATCCTCCAGCAGAAAAGGAACAGAGATTATCGTTACCAACCTGTTTTTCAATACACCCGCCAGATTGAAATATATGAAAACCGTGCATACGGAGCTCGGCAATATTACGGATGTCGTCAACCGGATTGCTCTTGCGCATCCGGAAGTATCCATCCGTCTCCGCCATCAGGGGAAAAATCTGCTGCAGACAAACGGTAACGGGGACGTGCGCCATGTGCTGGCCGCAATTTACGGGACGGCGGTTGCGAAAAAAATGATACCGCTCCATGTCAGCTCGCTTGATTTTGAAGTCAAGGGCTACATTGCACTTCCGGAAATCACGCGTGCATCCAGAAACTACATGTCATCTGTCATTAACGGAAGATACATTAAGAATTTCCCGCTTGTAAAAGCGGTGCATGAGGGCTATCACACACTTCTCCCGATCGGCCGCCATCCGATTACGTTTATCGAAATTACGATGGACCCGATTTTGGTCGATGTCAATGTCCATCCGTCGAAGCTTGAAGTCCGCCTCAGCAAAGAGACGGAGCTGCATGAGCTGATCCGTGACGGGATAAAGGAAGTGTTTCAAAAGCAACGGCTTATTCCGAGCGCCCAGCTACCGAAAAAATCAGCGCCGGCACCGGCCAAAAACGAACAGCAATTTATGACATTCGAGGAAAGCGCGCCTGAGCGGAAACTTCCTGAAAAAACGCCTGAGCCGTCTTACTCACCGATGAAGCTGAGTTCGGTCGTAAAAGAGCCTGAGCCGGTCATAGAAGAAGAGTCCCTGACGGATGAAGCAGGTCACGGAGTGCCGCCGAAGATCGGCATGCCGGTAACGGAAGCGCCTGTTTCCGATATTCCGGAGCCTGAAGTGGAGGCTGACTCTGAAGAAATACGGGAAGAAAGAGTTCCGGTGATGTATCCGATCGGCCAAATGCACGGGACATATATTTTAGCCCAAAACGAAAACGGCTTGTATATCATTGACCAGCATGCGGCACAAGAACGGATTAAATACGAATATTTCCGGGAAAAAGTCGGGCAGGTTGAGCCTGAAGTGCAGGATATGATCGTGCCGCTCACCTTTCATTATGCAGCAAATGAAGCGCTGATCATTGACCAGCATCAGCATGAGCTTGAAAGCGTCGGAGTATTTTTAGAAGCATTCGGCACGAACAGTTACATCGTCCGCTGCCATCCGGCCTGGTTTCCAAAAGGGGAAGAAGCTGAACTGATTGAAGAAATCATTCAGCAGGTGCTTGACGCCAAACAGATCGATATTAAAAAACTGCGGGAGGAAGCGGCCATTATGATGAGCTGCAAAGGCTCAATCAAAGCGAACCGCCATTTGAGAAACGACGAAATCAAAGCGCTCTTGGACGACCTGCGCCGAACGACAGACCCGTTCACATGCCCGCACGGCCGGCCGATCATTATCCATCACAGTACGTATGAAATGGAGAAGATGTTTAAGCGTGTGATGTAATAACAACGTTTATGTGAGACTAAACCGTTATTTACCCGCAAGCAGCCTTACTAGTTTGAATGACCCAGCCTTTCAGAGATAACTTTTGAGTTTTTTAATTTCTGGCATAATTGTTGCATGGTATACCGTAAATCATGAAGATAATTTGTTTAACATCCAGCTGTTTTTCTGTCATATAAAAATTGTTTATGGGTAGTAATTGGGGTTGGCGATGTAGTATCCTGTGTTTGGTGGAACCGTCTATATCGTCAATTGACTGCATTAATAGTGAAATAATGGAGAAAACGATTCCTGAAAAATCTCATGCTATTTGTGAAGAATTTAAATAAAATTGGAATTTGGCGGGTTATACTATCCGCAAGTTAGTCAAGGGGGACTAGTAATTAGCCCCCTTATATTTAGTTCTTCCTGCATTTTTTTCTATTTTTGATTAAACTGAAAACCACTAAGAGAACTACACCGACAGCAACAATATAAAATGAAATTTCCGCTGCGGCGGTGTTAATATTCTTAAGGACAAGGATAAGCCCTATTAAAATTATAGGAATGATATAAGTTAGAATTCTTATAGCTTTTGGGCTCGGTTCAGCATTACTTTTATCTTCCATAGTTACCTCTGATCTTAAACACTTTAGAAAATAATCACTTTAAAGCTTAACACAGGATAAATTTGTTAAACACCAACAATAGCCCCGTTTAAAGGAAAAGCATAAGAGTTTTAGTAATCCACAAAGTTGCTGCCGGGTTGCCAGTTACTTTTAGAGCATCCGCATAGCACGCATCTTCAACTGCACCAGTAAAATTGTCAATGATATTAAGAATTATTTCAAAACCGCCGATTCCACCCATAGCAGCTTTAACTTTAGTAGGTATTGCGTCCCAAGCTGCTCTCAGTGCTTTTATAGCTCAGGACAAATCACCTTGAACAGTAAACTCCGACCCATATCACATAGTCTATTTGTCTAAATCTTAATATTTACTTTTTACACAGTAAAAAGATAACTTTATTTAGCCCTAACAAAACATCTGAGCTCCTTGTCAATAATCACATATAAATCGTCTTCAACTGACGTCTTTTTTCATGCGCGACGCTTTTGTGAATTGTTGCAGCTAGACTGGTTTTTGAACGGTTTTCTCGCAAAAGAAAAGAGTGTAAATTACGCCGTACTTTTCTCAGTTCAATTATGTTAATGTCAACATAACGTTGAATTCGGTGTAAGAACTAAGGTATTCTGATATATTTCGAGAGCCCGTGTGATTTAGTTTATCTTGAAGAAAAGGATTGAAATAATAATCTTAATTGCGGGTCATTTCTAAAAACTGATTATCTCCTCCGGCTGCTTCGCAATTGCTTTTCAAAACAAAAGCTCAATTTGTTTTATTTTTATCCGAAAATTATACCATCCTTCATTTTCTGAATAAAATTACCTAAAGAATTCATCTAAATGAACATCCTGATTTCCTGATATATCAGCATAGCAATTTGTAAAAATGGCCCAGACTGGTGCTTTTGGCGGGAGCAGAAAGTTTTTTAAACTTTACCGGAAAATCCATGGAAAAACGTGGTGCCATCTGGTAAAGTGGTTACAGTCGGCTGGGCGGCGGCAGCAGTCTGCCCGGATCTTTTAAATGGGAATGGTGACAATGGATCATACATATGAAGTGCATCAAATCAAAACTTATCACCAGATGTGGTCCAACTATTGTTATATCATCGCAGACCGCTCAAAAAAATCTGCGATAGCGGTGGACCCGTCCTGGGAAATCGATAAAATAACCGATAAACTGCATGAATTGGATGTTGATTTATCAGCTATTTTATTAACACATTCGCATTATGACCATGTAAACTTGGCGGAGCCGCTTCAGCAAATCTATCATTCTGATATATACATGTCGTCGGCGGAAATCGATTTCTATCAATTCCGGTGCAGAAACTTAATAGCGCTTGAAGACGGCCAAACCTTTGCGGCCGGAGGGTTTATCATCAGAAGTATACTGACCCCGGGACATACGGCCGGGGGAATGTGCTATTTGCTATCTGATCACCTTTTTACCGGTGACACCGTGTTTACAGAGGGGTGCGGTATATGTGAGGACAGGGGCAGCTCAGCTGAAGATATGTTTCACAGTATACAGAGGATCAAAGCCTCCATTCCGCCGCATGTGCGTGTGTATCCGGGGCACTCCTTCGGGGAGAAGCCGGGTCAAAAAATGGAGAGTCTTTTGAAAAACAATATTTACTTTCAGATTGAAAAAAAAGAACATTTCGTGAATTTCCGCAACAGAAAAAATCAAAAAGGGCTGTTTCATTTTAAGTAGCGTATAATTTGGTTCTATATAACTAGTTTTTCTTTTGGGGTACGGAACTTCTGAAATGAAATGATAGTTATTGCTCGTTTTTTGGTGATGAATGGCTGAGTAACGGTAGTTTGCGGATAAAAGCGCCGGGCAGGCCGAATGGGACATTCTGCTTACGTCTGTTCCAAAAGCCCTGAGTCCGCCTTCTGGCAGGGAAAAATAGGCATTATTCAGGAGTTCGCATAGGATAAATTAACTTGACATGGTATTTTTGTGAAGTTACTATCAACTTGAACATGCTTCTTAACTGAATCCGAGAAAGGATGGCTGAGAAAATGATCACATACTTATTCCCCGGACAAGGTTCTCAAAAGCAGGGAATGGGGAGCTCATTGTTTGATGAATTTAAAGACTTAACGGAGCAGGCTGATGAAACACTCGGATATTCCATGAAACGGCTTTGTCTTGAGAATCCGTATTCCAACCTTCACAAGACGCAGTTCACCCAGCCTGCTTTATATGTTGTAAACGCGTTAAGCTATTTGAAAAAAATCCAAGATAATGACATAAAGCCGGATTATGTGGCCGGCCACAGTTTGGGAGAATATAATGCGCTGTTTGCAGCAGGTGCTTTTGATTTTATTACCGGCCTTCAGCTTGTCCGTAAAAGAGGCGAATTAATGAGTATGGCCACTGACGGAAAAATGGCCGCCGTTATGGGGTTAACCGCAGCTCAAGTGTCGGACGCCCTTCAAACGCACGGATTACATACGATTGATATTGCCAATATGAATTCTCCTCACCAAGTTGTCATATCCGGACGCAAAGAAGACATTGAAAGAGCCAAAAGCGTATTCGAAGGAATAAAGGACGTTACGATGTTTCATCCGTTAAACGTCAGCGGCGCTTTTCACTCGAGATATATGAGCGAAGCAAAACAAGAGTTCGAAAAATTTTTACAGTCATTTCATTTTTCTGCTATATCAATTCCTGTCATTTCTAATGTGCATGCCAGACCTTATGAGCAAGACGGAATCCACTCCGTTCTGGCCGATCAGATCGACCATTCAGTGCGATGGAACGACAGCATGCGCTATCTGCTGGACAAAGGGCGGATGGAATTTGAAGAAGTCGGCCCGGGCCATGTGCTGACAGGGCTTATTCACCGCATCAAAAAAGAAACTGAAGCTTCACCCGCCATGTAGCGGAATGCAAGTCAAAATTCTTATCTCACATAATAGTGCCAGCCATACAACATCACGACCACTTCACCTGCACACGACATCACGAAAAACGTACAAATCAATATTTTAAAAAAATAAAGAGCAAAAAGGAGAACAAATGAACCAGCCAATTGTTTTCATGTTTTCTGGACAGGGTTCCCAATACTATCAAATGGGGAAAGAGCTGTTTGCACATAACGCCGCTTTTCGGCAGAAAATGCTTGACTTGGACGATTTTGCAGTCAGCCGTTTCGGTTACTCTGTCCTGAAAGAGGTTTATCATACAGGCAATCGTCTGTCTGATCCATTTGACCGCCTTCTTTTCAGCCATCCTGCCATTTTTATGGCTGAGTACGCACTTGCATATGCTTTGGAGCAAAGAGGCATACGTCCCGATTATGTGATCGGAGCAAGCCTCGGAGAGTATGCAGCGGCCGCTGTATCGGGTGTGCTGAGCGCCGAGGATGCTTTAGATTGCGTGCTGGAACAGGCCCGAATCATTACGGAAACTTGCCGTAACGGCAGCATGCTTGCGATACTGGGTGATCCGGCTTTATATCAAGATGATCCGCTGCTCGGCGAACATAGTGAATTGGCATCTGTAAACTATCATTCTCACTTTGTCATCTCGGGAGAGCGGGAACATATCAAAAAGATCATGGACGATCTGAGAGAGAAGCAGATTCCTCATCAGCTATTGCCGGTATCTTACGGGTTTCACTCAGCGCTGGTTGATCAGGCGGAACAGCCGTACAAGCGTTTTTTAGCTCAGAAATCAATCCGGACTCCGTTTATACCGTACATCTCCAGTGCGACCGGAGAGGCTGAGACCGATATACAAGCGGACTTTTTCTGGGATATTGTAAGAAAGCCGATTCGATTCCGCGAAGCGCTTCAATTCGCAGACAGCCGCCAAAAAGGATTGTATATCGATGCCGGGCCTTCCGGAACGTTGGCCGCATTTGCCAAACAGATTCTTCCCGCAGGATCGGCTGAACGCATCCGTGCCATTATGACGCCGTTTCATAAAGAACAAACCCATTTGCAGCAAATAGAAGACAGTATTTTATCACCGCCCGGAAGGAGACTGTAAGATGATCAGCTTTGTTTTTCCAGGCCAAGGCTCGCAAAAAATAGGGATGGGAGAGGACCTGTTCGGCTGCTATCCTGAATTAACCGCAAAGGCCGATCACATTCTCGGATATTCCATTCAGGAGCTGTGCCGGGACGGAGAACGTCTCAATCAGACTCAATTCACTCAGCCGGCGCTCTATGTCGTCAATGCCCTCAGTTTTTTGAAAAAAACAGAAGAAACCGGCTTGAAACCGGATTTTACCGCCGGACACAGTTTAGGCGAATATAACGCGTTATACGCCTCGGGCGCCTTTGATTTTGAAGAAGGCCTACAGCTGGTCAAAAAAAGGGGCGAACTGATGAGCCGCGCAAAAGGAGGCGGCATGGCAGCGGTGATCGGCCTGACTCATGAGCAGGTGACGGATGTTTTAAAAGAGTATCACTTGCATATGATTGATATCGCCAACATGAACACACCGCAGCAAATTGTCATTTCCGGATATAAAGAAGATATTGAAAAAGCCGCATCCGTTTTTGAAGCCGTAAACGGCGTAAAAATGGTTCACCGCTTAAATGTCAGCGGCGCCTTTCATTCCAGATATATGATGGAAGCGAAGGAGGAATTTTCACGGTTTATTGAAACTTTCCATTTTAAGCCGCTGTCCATCCCGGTCATTTCAAATGTGACGGCAAGACCATATGAGCAGACCGAGCTGAAAGAGACACTCACCGGACAAATAACGGGATCGGTGAACTGGACAGACAGTATCCGTTTCTTAATGGGAAGAAAGAACATGAGTTTTGAGGAAATCGGTCCCGGAAAAGTGCTGACAGGGCTGATTCAAAGAATTACGGCTGAAGCGGAGCCGATAACAGATGAAATCAAAGTCCCGGCTGAGGCTGGAAAAAGCTCAATTACGGCGGAGTCTTTAGGAAATGAAGAGTTTAAGCGCGATTATCAATTGAAATACGCCTACTTGGCCGGCGGCATGTACCGCGGAATTTCTTCGAAGGAAATGGTCGTCAAACTGGCCGAAAAAGGAATGATGGGCTTTTTCGGAACGGGCGGTTTGAACATCGCGCACGTTGAGGACGCCATTTTGTCAATTCAGCATGAGCTTCGTGACGGCGGTTCCTTCGGTATTAATGTTGTACATAACATGAAGCATACAGATTCAGAAGAAAAAATGATTGATCTTTTACTGAAGCATGGGGTTCAGAACTTGGAAGCATCAGCATTTTTAACGGTTACTCCCGCTTTAGTAAGGTTTCGCGCTAAGGGATTAAAACGCGGTGCCGGCGGACAAATAATAGCGCGTCAGCGGATTATCGCCAAGCTGTCCCGTCCGGAAGTAGCGGAAGCGTTTCTCAGCCCGGCGCCTGATCACATTCTGCAGAAACTTGCAGCCGAAAACAAAATTACCGCTGAAGAAGCAAGTCTGATGAGAGAAATACCCGTTGCGCATGACATCTGCGTAGAGGCTGATTCAGGCGGCCACACTGACGGCGGAGTTGCTTACAGTCTCATGCCGGCGATCATCCGTTTACGAGATGACATGATGAAAAAATACCGATACGGCAAAACCGTCCGCATCGGAGCCGCAGGGGGAATCGGGACGCCTGAGGCTGCCATGGCCGCATTTATGCTCGGCGCTGATTTTATTGTGACCGGATCCATTAACCAATGCACCGTTGAAGCAGCGACGAGCGGCCTCGTAAAGGATCTCCTGCAGCAGATGAATGTACAGGACACGGCCTACGCGCCGGCCGGCGATATGTTTGAATCAGGCAGCAAGGTGCAGGTATTAAAGAAAGGGCTGTTCTTTCCGACCCGGGCCTCTAAGCTGCATGAACTGTATCAGCGTCACCGCTCAATTGAAGAAATTGATGAAAAGACACTCAGACAAATAGAAGAGAAGTATTTTAAGGCAAGTGTAAGCAGTATTTATGACAAAGTGAAGGCTCATTATTCGAATGAAGACATTTCAAAAGCCGAACGGAATCCGAAACAGAAAATGGCGCTCATATTCAAATGGTATTTCAGGCAAAGCTCTGCTTCGGCGATTAAAGGAGACCCGGATGCCAAGGTAGACTTCCAGATTCATTGCGGCCCGGCATTAGGCGCCTTTAATCAATGGGTGAAAGGTACGGAGCTGGAGTCCTGGAAAAACCGCCATGCCGATGGTATCGGCCTTCGTCTTATGGAAGAGACGGCCTCGCTTTTGAATCAGAAGTTAGGCTCATTTCTGCAAACGTGTTGACAAGACGAAATGATAGATTGAAAACATGGAATATTCATAAAAGATGAAACAGGGAGGAACTGACAATGAGTGAAGAAAGAATCTTTGAATTGCTACAGAACACAATCTACGAGGTTTTGCCTGATTTAGAAGGCGAACAGCTTTCACAGGAAGACCGGTTAGTTGATCTGGGGGCGGACTCAGTGGACCGCGCCGAAATTATCACGATGATGCTTGAAGAATTATCACTGCAGATCCCGCGTGTTGAGCTGACGGGAGTGTCAAACATCGGCGAATTGGCGGCAAAGCTTTATGAAAAGGTACAGGCTGTCTGATAAAACGGTGAAACAATCGGAAACTCAAAATTCATATTGGAGGCGAAGTTCATGGCGGCTGCCGGAATAGAAGCGATAAATGTGTTTGGCGGGACGGCATACCTTGATGTCATGCAGCTGGCGGAGTACAGAAACTTAGACCCTGCCAGATTTGAGAATTTACTGATGAAAGAAAAAGCGGTGGCGCTTCCGTACGAAGACCCCGTCACATTCGGCGTTAACGCGGCAAAGCCGATTATCGACCGATTGACAGAGGCTGAAAAAGACAGAATCGAGCTGCTGATTACCTGCTCGGAGTCCGGCATCGACTTCGGAAAATCACTCAGTACATATATTCATGATTATTTAGGCCTCAACCGGAACTGCCGTTTATTTGAACTGAAGCAGGCCTGTTATTCAGGAACGGCGGGTTTGCAGATGGCGCTTAACTTTATTTTGTCGCAGACATCCCCCGGAGCGAAGGCGCTTGTCGTCGCGACGGATATTTCCCGGTTTTTAATTGCCGAAGGCGGCGATGCGTTAAGCGAGGATTGGTCTTACGCCGAACCGAGCGCCGGAGCGGGTGCCGTCGCCTTATTGATCGGTGAAAACCCAATCGTATTTCAGGCGGATGCGGGCGCCAACGGCTATTACGGCTATGAGGTGATGGATACATGCCGTCCGATCCCGGACAGTGAAGCCGGTGACGCCGACTTGTCATTGATGTCTTATCTCGATTGCTGTGAACAGACATTTCGCGAGTACAAAAACCGTGTGCCGGGCGCTGACTATAAAGAGACGTTTCACTATCTTGCCTTCCATACACCGTTTGGCGGCATGGTCAAAGGAGCTCACCGGACGATGATGCGTAAGCTTGCAAAAGCGAAAAACGCTGAGATCGAACAGGATTTTCAAACCAGGGTAGAGCCGGGGCTCCGCTACTGCCAAAGAGTCGGAAACATTATGGGGGCAGCCTCTTTACTGGCTCTTGCAAGCACGATTGACCAAGGGGCATTCGACACTTCTAAGCGGATCGGCTGTTTCTCGTACGGCTCCGGATGCTGTTCAGAATTTTACAGCGGCGTTGTGACGCCTGAAGGACAAACGCGGCAGCATTCTTTCAAAATAGAAGAGCATCTGAACAACAGATACAGGCTGTCCATGGAAGAGTATGAAGAACTGTTTAAAGGCAGCGGTTTGGTGAAGTTCGGAACCCGGAATGTCAAATTGGATATGAATATGATTCCGAACATTTTAGACCATCATGCCGGGAGCCCTCGTTTATATTTGGAAGAAATCACGGAATTTCATCGGAAATACAGGTGGATCCCGTGACCTATGAGACGATCAACGTCCGTTTTCAGCAAAATGTCTGCTTCATCACCTTTGATCGGCCTGAAGCCAACAATACGATTAATGAGCGTTTAGTGGAGGAATGCCTGCACGTTCTTTCTGAATGTGAGGACTCCGTGACCTCCGTAGTGCTTGAAGGGCAGCCGGAGGTATTTTGTTTCGGGGCGGATTTTGATGAGATGTACCGAAAAATGAGGCAGGGAATGCAGCATGCGGAATCGCAGGAGCCGCTTTACCGTTTGTGGCTGGCATTAAAATCCGGGCCGTACATCACAATCGCCCGCGTCCGCGGAAAAGTAAATGCGGGAGGTGTCGGTTTTGCCGCCGCGTGCGATATCGTCATTGCAGAGGAGAGTGCTTCGTTCAGTTTATCTGAACTGTTATTCGGACTTTATCCAGCCTGCGTTCTGCCGTTTTTAATTCAAAGAATCGGATTTCAAAAGGCGCATTATATGACGATTATGACAAAGCCCGTGCCGGCGCGCCAGGCGCTTGAATGGGGACTTTGTGACGTATGCGTCCCGGACTCAGCAACAGAGCTGAGAAAGCATTTGCTGCGCCTTCGCCCGCTGTCGAAAAAAGCAGTCATCCGCTATAAAAAATACATGGATTCCTTAAACGACCTTGTTCATCGTTCGAAATCCATTGCTCTAGCCGAAAATCAAGCGATGTTTTCAGATCCGGATAACCAATCAGCCATTTTCCGTTATGCAGAAACGGGGCGGCTTCCTTGGGAAACGGAGAACAGTTAGGAGGATATCATGCCGAACGCCGCAGTTGAACTGCTCGAAATTGAACCGGATATTATCCAAGTGACAATGCAGGATAAAGCCCATAAAAACGCCTTCTCCAAAGAACTGACGGATGGATTGATGGAAGCATTCACCCGTATAAAAAAATCGTCAGTCTATAAAGCTGTGATTTTAACAGGATACGGCCATTACTTTGCTTCCGGAGGCACACAGGAAGGTCTGCTCAGGATTCAGCAGGGCATCACGAAGTTTACGGAAGACCGCATGTACTCTTTGGCGCTGGAATGTGATATCCCCGTCATTTCCGCCATGCAGGGCCACGGAATCGGAGGCGGATTTGTCATGGGGCTTTTCAGTGATTTTGTCATTTTAAGCAAAGAAAGCGTGTATACCGCAAACTTTATGAAATACGGTTTCACCCCCGGAATGGGGGCTACTTTTATCGTTCCGGAGAAGCTTGGGGCAAGCCTCGGCCATGAAATGCTGTTAAACGGCGGCCACTACCGCGGCGGTGATCTGGAGAAAAGAGGGGTGCCATTTCCGGTGCTTCCGCGGCAGGAAGTATTAGACTATGCGCAGGAATTGGCCCGTGAGCTTGCGGAAAAACCGAGAAACTCTTTAATTACATTGAAAAGGCACTTGGTGACGCCGTTTCGCGAGCAGCTTCCGGCTGTCATTGAGAAGGAGTTAATCATGCACGATGAGACGTTTCATGATGATGAAGTGAAAAAACGAATCACGACGATGTACGGAGTATAAGACATACATCTTACATACAGATGAAATGGAGGCAGCTCTATGAAAAGTGATATGAAGGCAAGCGGGTTACTCAAGCCATCTGTCAGCTACGGAAAACCATTGCGGCTTTCAGCGGATCAGCCGATGACGATTCCTGAAGTCCTGCACAAAACCGCCGCGGCAGCGGGAGATCAAAAGGGCATCACATATATACAGCCTGACGGCACCAAAGTGTACCAGACTTACAGCGGCCTGAAAAAGATCGCTCTTTCGATTGTGAAAGGGCTCCGCCAATCAGGAGTGAAGGCTCAGGATGAAGTCATATTACAGCTCAGTGACAATTCCCAGCTGATTCCTGCGTTTTGGGGCTGTGTTTTTTTAGGAGCGATCCCGGTTCCGCTTGCGGCCGCTCCGGCTTATACAGAAATGAACAGCGGGACGCAAAAACTGAAAGACGCCTGGACGCTTTTGAATCAGCCGTATGTCATCACAAGCCGTGAAGTGCTGCCGGAGATGACTGAATGGGCGGAGGAGCAGGAGCTTTCCGGGTTTTGCGCTTTGGCGGCAGAAGATCTCAGTGCGCATGAAATGGATACGGACTGTCATCATCCCCGTCCGGAAGATTTGGCGATGCTGCTTTTGACCTCGGGAAGCACGGGCAAGCCGAAAGCCGTGATGCTCAGCCATGAAAACATCGTCTGCATGGTCAAAGGAAATATTCAGATGCAGGGCTATACAAGTGAGGATGTCACGTTTAACTGGATGCCTTTTGACCATGTCGGCGGCATCGGAATGCTTCATCTGCGTGATGTTTATCTCGGATGTGAGGAAATCAACATACCGAGCGAATCCATTTTGATGGATCCTTTAAAATGGCTCGACCTGATTGATCATTACCGCGCTTCGGTCACGTGGGCCCCCAATTTTGCCTTTGGGCTGCTTGCCGATTTCGCAGAAGAGATTCAAACACGGAAATGGGACTTATCTTCCATGCGTTATATGCTGAACGGCGGGGAGGCCGCGGTGGCGAAAGTCGGACGCAGAATTATGGAGCTTTTAGAGCCGCACGGTCTGCCGGCTAATGCCATCCGTCCCGCATGGGGAATGTCCGAAACGTCTTCGGGCGTTATTTTCTCAGATGAGTTTACACTGGAAAACACGAGTGACGACGATCGTTTCGTCGAGATCGGTCTGCCGATCCCGGGGTTTAATATGAGAATTACGGATGACCGCAATCAAGTGGTGGAAGAAGGAGAAATCGGCCGCTTTCAAGTGTCCGGTCTGACTGTAACGAGCGGATATTATGAGCGCCCGGACTTAAACGAGAGTGTCTTTACAGAAGACGGCTGGTTTGAAACGGGAGATCTCGGATTTCTGCGTGAAGGCCGCCTGACGATAACGGGGCGCACGAAAGATGCCATCATTATCAACGGTGTGAATTATTACAGCCACGCCATTGAATCAGCCGTTGAGGAATTGCCGGAAATTGAAACGTCATATACAGCGGCATGCGCCGTCCGGCCGAATCAAAGCACGACAGATGAGCTGGCGATTTTCTTTGTGACGTCTGTTCCATTGGATGAGAACCGCATGACGAAGCTTCTTCATCACATTCACCAGCACGTGACACAGAGAATCGGCGTTACCCCTGATTATCTGCTTCCGGTCGCAAAAGAAGACATTCCTAAGACGGCAATCGGGAAAATCCAGCGCACTCAGCTGAAACATTCATTCGAACAAGGGCAATTTGATTCATTACATAATAACAGACAAGAAGGCGGCAATTCAGACCCGGCTTCTGCAGAGAAAGAAATTGAACGGGATTTTATCCGTTTTCTGAAAGAGGAACTTTCCATCGCGGATGAGCTTGTTGATCCAAATACACCGTTTCAAAGCCTTGGCGTTAACTCCATCAAGATGATGAAACTCGCCAGATCAATTGAAAAAACGTATCACATCCGGCTGACGGCAAGAGAGCTGCACAAAAACCCGACGATTGGCGCTTTAGCGGCTTATACTGCTGAAAAAGCGGCAAACATGTCAGCGGAGCATCATTCCCAAAAAGCCGAACCGCCGGCAGAACGGGAGAGACGGCAAACGGCGCCAGCGCTTTCAGAAGTCCAAAAAGGGCTGTGGACATTGCAGAAAATGTCGCCTGAAACGACTGCATACCATGTCCCGCTCTGTTTCCGATTCACAACCGGAATCGACAAAGAGAAACTGAAACAGGCGTTTCAGCTCGTATTAAAGCAGCATCCGATGCTCAAAAGCGCCGTGAATGAAACAGACGGCGGGTTTTATTTCATAGAAGCGGCAGATCCTTTTGTATTCTCGGAAGAAGATATTTCTGACGTCAATGAATCACAAATACCCGCTCTGATACGGAAAAAAGTGAAAGAGCCGTTTGTCAAAGAAGGCGGGCCTTTGCTGCGCGTGCGGCTGCTTTCAAAATCCGCCTCGGAACATTATCTTTTGACGGTCATTCACCACATCGTGTTTGACGGTTTTTCATCCATTACATTTATTCACAGTCTGCTGGATCACTATCAGGCGCTGCTGGAGGGAAAAGAAGGGTTTACGGCCGCCGCTCCCGGCATTCATTCCGATTTCGCGGCTTGGGAAAAGCGGTATTTAGCGGGTGAAGAAAGCAAAGCTGCCCGCGCTTACTGGATGAAACAGCTCGGGGGCGATCTGCCTGACCTTCAGCTTCCGCCGATGCGCACGGACAGCAGCGTTCCGGAGTTTACAGAAGATACGCTGACACGCCGTCTTCCCGAACGGCTGCTGAATAATCTAACGGCGTTTGCCGCATCCCGTTCGATTCATTTGTCTACCGTTATGCTGAGCTGCTATATGGTGCTTTTAAGCAAATATACGGATAAGGAAGATATTGTGACAGGCATGCCTGCGATGGTCAGACCTGAAGAACGCTTTGAAGGAGTGGTCGGCCATTTCCTCAACATGCTTCCTATACGGAGCAGAGCCGGACGAAAAGAAACATTTGCTGACTTTGTTCAAAAGGTGCAGGATGCCGTTCTGGACGGACTGGATCACTCCTTTTATCCGTTTCCGAAAATGGTGCGTGATGTGCATGCGAAACCCCTGCAGAACGGTTCGCCTGTTTTCAGCAATGCCTTTTTCTATCAGAACTTTCTGCAGCATTCAAGCTATCAATCGATGCTGGATGAATACAAGGAATTCTCCTGTGAGTTTGTAAAAGACATTCATCAGGAGGGGGAATATGATCTTGTATTTGAAATGTGGGAAGAAGCATCAGGTATGGATCTTACGATTAAATACAGCACCAAATTATTCGACGAAGCAGGGGCGGCCAGACTTTTCAGCCAATTTGTACAGGCCGCTGAAGCTTTGACGGCGAATCCGGATATGCCGCTTGAGAACGTTTCTCTCATGACAAAAAGAGAGGAGCACATGATTCTTAAGACTTGGAATGAGACAAGCCGTGAATATCCGGATGCCTGCTTCCATGAATTATTCGAACGTCAGGCGGCAGAAACGCCGGACGCTTGTGCGGTCGTGTATGAACAGCAAAAGCTGACATACCGTGAGCTTGATGAAAAAAGCACGAAGCTGGCGCTCTATTTGCAGGCGCACGGTGCAGACCCTGATGATCTCATCGGCATTTATACAGACCGTTCATTGCATATGGCTGTCGGCCTTCTCGGCATTTTAAAAGCCGGGGGAGCGTATGTGCCGCTTGATCCTTCTTATCCCGCTGACAGATTGGAATATATGGTCGCCGACAGCAGGATTTCAATGTGTCTGACGACAGCTGATTTAGAGCACTCCTTGAACTGGGGAGGCGTGCAGACAACTGCCATTGACCGCGATTGGTCTCGTATTGAAAGTACAGCCGCGGAAAGAACGTCGCTGAAGCGGTTAGTGACACCTGACGATCTGGCGTACGTCATTTACACGTCGGGCAGCACGGGCAAACCGAAGGGCGTGATGATTCCGCACCGGGCGCTGACCAATTTCTTAATCTCGATGGCGAATGAACCGGGGCTTTCGTCCGAAGACAAACTGCTTGCCGTCACGACATATTGCTTTGATATCGCGGCACTGGAGCTTTACCTTCCTTTAATCAAAGGAGCAGAGTGCAACATCTGTAAGACAGAAGTCACAAAAGACGCACGGAAGCTGAAAGAGCTGATTCAAGAGTACAAACCGACGATCATGCAGGCGACGCCGTTTACGTGGAAAATGCTCTTTCATTCCGGATGGTCAAATGAAGAAAAAGTGAAAATCCTTTGCGGCGGAGAGGCGCTTAGCGAACAATTGAAGCAGCAGTTTCTCGATACGAAAAGTGAGGCTTGGAATATGTTCGGGCCGACAGAGACGACAATCTGGTCCGCGGTGCAGCGTATAACGGAAAATGAGAGCGCGCTTACGATCGGGCGCCCGATCGCCAATACCCGTGTGTATATTATGGATTCCGGTCTCAACCCTGTTTTAGAAGGGGTGCCGGGAGAACTTTGTATTGCGGGAGACGGATTGGCAAGAGGGTATTTCAACAAGCCTGAGCTGACAGATAAAGTTTTCGTCAGCCACCGGCTCGAACTGGGATCAAAGCTTTATAAAACAGGCGATATGGCGCGTTTTCTTCCCGGCGGCCGCATTGAATACATGGGACGGATGGACACCCAAGTCAAAATCCGCGGCTACCGGATTGAACCCGGAGATATTGAGAGCCGGCTGAATGCCTATCCGGCCGTACAGGAAAGCGTAGTGGTTGTGAACAATCACTCCGGAAATGAAAAGCTTTGCGCATTTTATATCCTGAAAAACGGAGAGCCGCTTCCGTCTGCAAAGGAATTGCGCAATCATTTGAAACAAGCGCTGCCGGCCTATATGACACCAGCTTCGTTTATCCGTCTTGAAGAGCTGCCGCTCACACCGAACGGAAAAGTTGACCGCAAGCTTCTTGCTGCCCGTGATCTGACGGAAAAGCAGCCGGACACACAAACATTTTCATCATCTCATATCCAGCAGGCGGTGCTGGCGATTTGGCAGGATGTATTGAAAAGCAAAGATATAGAGCTTGATGACCGCTTTTTTGATGCGGGGGGAGATTCGCTTCTTGCCGTGACTGTCACTGACCGGATGACGCAGGAACTGGATTGTGAATTCAGTGTAACGGAGCTGTTTGAATACGCGACGGTAAAAGACATCAGCCGGTACATCACAGAACAAAAACCGAAAGAAGCCGTTTTGGCTCCTGTGCCGCAAAAGAAAGTGAATACAGAAGACCGGGAACACCCAGCGGGAGAAATTCCCGATTATTATGAGGACAGTGTCGCGGTTATCGGTATATCCTGTGAGTTTCCGGGAGCGAAAGATCATTATGAATTTTGGAATAACATCAAAGAAGGCAAAGAAAGCATCACCTTCTTTTCAAAAGAGGAGCTCCGCCGATCCGGTATTTCTGAAGAACTGGCTGATCATCCCGGCTTCGTTCCGGCTAAATCAGTTTTAGAGGGGAAAGAAATGTTTGATCCCGGTTTCTTCGGCTTTTCGCCGAAAGATGCGGAGTATATGGACCCTCAGCTGAGAATGCTTTTGCTCCATTCATGGAAGGCAATCGAGGATGCGGGATATATCTCAAAAGAAATTCCGGAAACAAGCGTGTATATGTCTGCCAGCACGAACTCTTACCGCAGCCTGCTGCCGGAGGAGACGACAGCACAGCTGGAAACGCCGGATGGCTACGTATCATGGGTGCTTGCCCAAAGCGGCACGATTCCGACGATGATTTCTCATAAACTCGGGTTGAAAGGGCCGAGCTATTTTGTCCATGCCAACTGCTCATCTTCGTTAATCGGCCTGCATTCGGCTTTTCAAAGCCTGCAGTCCGGCGAAGCCAAGTACGCCCTTGTCGGCGGTGCGACCCTTCATACGGAATCAAGTGCCGGCTATGTTCATCAGCCGGGGCTGAATTTTTCAAGCGACGGGCATATTAAAGCGTTTGACGCGGCTGCTGACGGAATGATCGGCGGTGAAGGAGCCGGCGCCGTGCTCTTGAAAAAAGCGTCGGATGCCGTTAAGGACGGCGACCATATTTATGCTCTGCTGCGCGGAATCGGCGTCAATAACGACGGAGCGGATAAGGTCGGATTTTATGCGCCGAGCGTCAAAGGACAGGCTGAGGTCATTCAGAAGGTCATTGATCAGACGGGCATCCATCCTGAAACGATCGCGTACGTCGAAGCTCACGGCACAGGAACAAAACTCGGCGACCCGATCGAACTGTCCGCACTTCAATCGGTGTACGGCCGATATACAGATAAAAAACAATACTGCGGCATCGGTTCAGTCAAAACAAATCTCGGGCATTTGGATACAGCGGCCGGAATGGCGGGCTGTATCAAGGTTGTCATGAGCTTATATCATCAAGAAATCGCGCCGAGCATCAATTACAAAGAGCCGAACCCGAATCTTCATTTAGAAGACTCTCCGTTTTACGTAGCGGGAGAAAAGAAAGAGTTAACCCGTGAGAACAGAGCGCACCGCATGGCTTTAAGCTCTTTCGGTCTTGGCGGAACAAACACTCACGCGATTTTTGAACAATATCCGGATGCATCCGAAGCAGCAGACGCTGCCGGTCCGTTCATCATTCCGTTGTCTGCCAGAAAAAAAAGATCGTCTGAAGGAGTACGCAAAACAGCTGCTGGCTTTTCTGGAAAGAAAAACGGACGCCGGCCTCGCTGATCTTGCCTACACGTTCCAAGTCGGAAGGGAAGCGATGGAAGAGCGCGCGGCCTTTATCACAAGCGGCACTGCGGAGCTCAAGCGGCAGCTTGCCGATTTTATCAATGATAAGCCGGCTGTAACAGGCTGCTTCAGAGGAGAAAAACAGCAGGCGAAAGATATTGCCTGGCTTTCTGATGATGATGACAGTGCTGAACTCATTGAGAAATGGCTTGCGAAAGGAAAAGGAACGAAGCTCTGTGAAATGTGGAGTAAAGGTGTCGCCATCAATTGGCACAAGCTTTACAAAGACAAGCATCCGAAACGGATCAGCGTGCCGGTCTACCCATTTGCAAAGGAGCCGTACTGGCCGAAAAAAGCAGAAAAGAAAACATCTGCCGCACACACCGGAGTCTCAGTTTTACACCCGCTTGTGCAGCAAAATACGTCAGATTTGGCCGTTCAGCGGTTCAGCTCACGGTTTACAGGCTCAGAATTTTTCCTGAAGGATCATGTGGTCAGGGAAAAAGCGGTGCTGCCGGGAGCGGCATATTTGGAAATGTCTTATGAAGCGGTAAAACGGGCGCTTGGCGGCTTATTAAAAGACCAAGACAGAATAACGCTCCATCATACCGTCTGGATGAAACCGATCGTCGTTCACGAACAAGAGCGCCAAGTCCATATCGCGCTGTTTCCTGAAGAGGACGGCATCATCTCATATGACATTTACAGCGTAAACGCTGACGATGAAGAAGTGCTGCACAGCCAAGGACGGGCTGAAATCATAAAGGCTGAACGAGAGCCTGAGGCCGACCTTTCTGCCATACAAAACAGATGCACAGCGGACATTCTTGATCCGGCGGCCTTTTATCGGGAAGGCCGGAGCAGGGGGATGTTCCACGGAAAAGCCTTCCAAGGCATTAAGTCCGCCTTTATCGGCGAGAAAGAAGTGCTTTCGGATATACAGCTTCCGGATTCTGTTTCTCATACGAACGGACAATTTACGCTTCATCCGAGCATCATTGATTCGGCTATTCAGACGGCGACGATCTGCATTATGCAGGAGTTTTCCGGACAAAAGCTGATTCTGCCGTTTGCGCTGGAATACCTTGAAGTCATCAAACCATGCACACCGACTATGCGGGCGCATGCACGCTTCAGCGAAGGATATCAAACCGGTGATTCCGTGCAGAAAGCCGACATTGACCTGTTCGACGAAACAGGAGCGCTTTGCGTGAAGGTGAGAGGATTCTCTACGAGAGTGCTTGAAGGCGATGCAGAATCGGCTCAGCGGCCATCAGGCTCGGAAAAGGTCTTGTTTGCACCGGTTTGGAAAGAAGCCGCCGCATCCGAGAAAGCTTCTGTCCATGCTGATGAGCATTTGATCATACTTTGTGAAGATGCCTGCCGTATAAAAGATGAAGCGGCATCCGGCCTGAAAGACGCCGAGCTGCTGATTACAGAAGGTGAGGGAGAAACAGCCGCTGAACGCTTCCAAAGCTACGCGCAGACAATCGCTGAACACATCCGGCGGATCATCAGCGAAAAAAGGCAGGGCCGCATTCTGATTCAGACTGTTATTTCAGCAGACGGAAGCCAGCAATTGTTTGCGGGGTTAACAGGTTTGTTAAAAACAGCCGAGCTGGAATACGGAAAACTTGACTGTCAGCTCATCGAGATGGAATCAATCGGCGAAATGCCGGCTGCCGCTCAAAAACTGAAAAACGACAGCCATCGGCCGCATGATAAACATATCCGTTATACAGGAGAAAAACGGTATGTGAAGGCTTGGGAAGAAATGCATCCTGCAGGTGGCGGCGCCGTCTGGAAGGACGAAGGCGTATATCTGATTACCGGAGGCGCAGGAAGCCTGGGGTTGATGTTCGCAAAAGAAATCGCTGGTCGCGTAAAACACCCGAAAATCATTCTGACCGGCCGCTCAAATCTGGCAGAAGCCAAACAGCGTGAACTTGCTATGCTTCAGGACTCGGGCGCAAATGTCGTCTGCAAAAAGCTGAATGCGGCAGACCGGCGGGAAAATGAAGCGCTGATAAAAGAGATTACGTCGGAATTCGGGGAGCTTAACGGAATTATTCACGCAGCGGGCGTGATACAAGACCGTTTCCTGCTGCAAAAAACGAAGGAAGAGTTCAGGGAAGTGCTTGATCCGAAAGTGATCGGCACCGCTTATTTAGATGAAGCCAGCAAAGACTGCAATCTTGACTTTTTCGTATTGTTCTCCAGTGTTTCCGGCGTTCTCGGCAATGTCGGGCAGGCTGATTATGCCGCCGGCAACGCGTTTATGGATGCATACGCCGCTTACAGGCAATCCCTTACGGAGAATGGCCTGCGGCACGGAAAAACGATCGCCTTTAACTGGACGCTGTGGAAAGATGGCGGTATGCAGGCGGGAGACGAGACGGAAAGAATGATGAAAAAAGCTTTCGGCATGGTTCCGCTTCAAAAGGCGTCAGGCCTGGCTGCATTTTATGAAGGAATGGCTCAGGAAAGGCCGCAGCTTTTAGCAGCTGAAGGACACGCAGCAAAATTAAAACAGTCGTTCCTGTCCGTTTCTGAAACTGAAAAGCCGCAGGTGGAGAAAATAGAGCCTGTATCCGCCGTTTCGGGAGACAAATGGCACGGTGCGCTTATCAGATTGGTCAGTTCAATTTTAAAAGTCGGCCAAGACGAGATTGATATTGATACGGAACTGAGTGAATACGGTTTTGATTCCGTATCCTTTACCGTCTTTACGAATCAATTAAATGAAGCGTATCAGCTGGAGCTGGCACCGACGATCTTCTTCGAGCACGGGACGATCCGCAGTTTAGCAGAGTATTTGTCGGATGAAACAGAGAGAGGTCTTCCTTTTCAGCCGGAAGAAAAACACGATGCAGAAGAATCTCTTCAAGCGCTTCACACCGCTTTGACAGCCATGGTAAGCAGCATTTTAAAAGTTGACCGTGAGGACATTGATACAGATACGGAACTGAGTGAATACGGTTTTGATTCCGTATCCTTTACCGTCTTTACGAATCAATTAAATGAAGCGTATCAGCTGGAGCTGGCGCCGACGATTTTCTTTGAGTACGGAACGATCAGTAATCTCGCCGGATATTTGGCAAAAGAACATCCGGGCCGTTTCGGCGAAAAGAAGAAGGAGTCTCCGAAAAAAGAGCAGCCAAAAGCCCAAAAACCGAAAATGCAGCGGAAAAAGCGCTTCGCAACGGTAATGAACGCTAGGGCAGCGACACAAGAGCCGCGCCGCTTGGACCCGGTTGCCATTGTCGGAATCAGCGGCCGATTCCCGGGCGCGAAGGATATAGAGGAATTTTGGCGCAATCTGAAAGAAGGAAAAGATTCTATCACAACCATTCCGAAAGAACGCTGGGATTGGCAAGCGTTTGATGGCGACCCGAACCTTGAAAGGAACAAAACGAATATCAAGTGGGGCGGCTTTATCGACGGAATAGCTGAATTTGATCCGCTGTTCTTTGGGATTTCACCGCGGGAAGCCCAATATTTAGATCCGCAGCAGCGGCTGTTATTGACTTATGCATGGCGGGCGATAGAAGATGCGGGCTGTAAGCCGGAAAGCCTTTCCGGCACAAATACGGGTGTCTTTATCGGCACCGGAAATACCGGTTATAAAGATTTGTTCACAAGGGCAGGTCTTGCGCCGGAAGGACATGCGGCGACAGGCAGCATGATTCCTTCCATCGGTCCGAACCGTTTAAGCTATTTGTTAAATCTTCACGGGCCGAGCGAGCCGGTTGAAACGGCATGTTCAAGCTCGCTTGTTGCGATTCACCGGGCGGTATCCGCTATAGAAAACGGAGAATGCGACATGGCGATTGCCGGGGGAATCAACACGATTCTGACGGAAGAAGCGCATATCAGCTACAGCAAAGCAGGCATGCTCAGCAAAGACGGAAAATGCAAAACCTTCTCCAAAGATGCCAACGGGTATGTCAGAGGAGAAGGCGCGGGAATTCTGATGCTGAAGAAACTGACAGATGCAGAACGTGACGGCAATCCGATTTACGGCGTGATCCGCGGTACGGCTGAAAACCACGGCGGCCGGGCGAATACGTTAACCTCGCCGAATCCGAAACTGCAGGCTGATTTATTGGTGAAAGCATATCGGAAAGCGGGAGTGGACCCGAGCACCGTCACGTATATTGAAGCGCACGGTACAGGAACGGAATTGGGCGACCCGATTGAAATAAACGGTTTGAAAGCGGCGTTTCACGAGCTGGCGAAAACAAATCAAGAGCCTGAAGTCTCCGATCACCGCTGCGGCATCGGTTCGGTCAAGAGCAATATCGGCCATTTAGAGCTTGCCGCGGGAGTATCAGGCGTCATGAAAGTGCTTTTGCAAATGAAGCACAAAACGCTGGTGAAAAGCCTGCATTGCGAGACGATCAATCCGTACATTCAGCTCGATGACAGTCCTTTCTACATCGTGCGGGAAAATCAGGAATGGACGGCAGCGAAAGATAGAAACGGAAATGCCATTCCGCGCCGGGCCGGGGTCAGCTCATTTGGCATCGGCGGGGTCAACGCTCATATCGTCATTGAAGAGTATGTTCCGAAAGCAGCCGCTCAGCCTGAGCACAGCCCGGAAAATCCGGCAATCATCCTTTTGTCCGCCAAATCAAAAGACAAACTGTTTGAACAGGCGCAGCAGCTGCAAAAAGCGATCCGTCAAACGCCGTATACAGATCAAGACTTGGCGGGCGTCGCTTATACGTTGCAAACCGGAAGGGACGAAATGGAAGAGCGCCTGGCCATTCTTGCAGCGACGATGGCGGAATTGGAAACAAAGCTGGAAGCATTTACGAAAAATGAGAAAAACATCGCGGGGCTGTATACCGGCCAGTCTCACCGCAATAAAGATACATTTGCCTTGTTCACGGCAGATGAAGATATGGACATCGTCATTGACGCCTGGATTAAAAAAGGAAAATTCGCCAAGCTGGCAGAGGTATGGGTGAAAGGCGGCGTGTTGAATTGGAACCGGCTTTATGAAAAAGGTACGCCGCGTTTACTCAGTCTTCCGTCTTATCCGTTCGCAAAAGACACGTATTGGGTGCCTGAGAATCCTGACAAAAATAAGGTCCATACAGAGGAACGGATGAAACGTATTCTGACAAAACAATGGGAACTGAGCCCGCTCGAACTGCGTGAACCGTGCGCACGTTCCGTTGCGATTTTGACAGGCGGGGACACGATCAATCTCGCAGAAGAGATCGCAGCGCATATGCCGAATCACCGTATTATCACAACATCAGACCTTACCGGTGAATATGATTGGCAGGCGTTTGGCGGAGTCATCGACCTCCTCGGCGCAGCGAAAGAAGAAGCTTCTGGAGATATGCCCGGTATCAAATGGCTTCAGCAATTGATTGAGCATGGGCATAAAGAAGGGATGACACTGCTTTGTGTCACGAAAGACCTTGAGTCATTAAATAAAGAGGCCAATCAAACAACAGGAGCAAAACGGGCCGGTCTGTACAGAATGCTGGCATGTGAGTACGGTCATCTGTCTTCAAGGCATCTCGACCTTGAAGGAGCGCTTTCTGATGACAAACTGGCGAAGCAGATTGCCGATGAGTTTCATGCCCGTACTGATGACGCGGAAGTTTGCCGGAGGGACGGCTTGCGCTACCGCGCTGTATTGAGCGGATCAGAAAATATGAATATGCAAGGCGAGAGAATTGATTTTCCGGACAACCATGTGCTTCTGATCACCGGGGGGACGAGGGGGATCGGTCTTTTATGCGCACGTCATTTTGCCGAACATTACGGAGTGAAAAAACTGGTGCTTACAGGCCGTGAGACCCTTCCGCCGCGAAGTGAGTGGACGGGCGGACTGAATGGGGTGACGGCTTCTGTAAAAGCGAAAATTGAAGCTGTTCTCGACTTGGAATCCAAAGGTGTACAAGTGAAGGTATTGTCAGTCCCGTTAGCTGATAAAGCCGGGCTGAGACAGGAACTGAGTCAGATCAAACAGACGCTCGGATCTATCGGCGGCGTGATTCACTGTGCGGGTGTGACCGATAAAGAGACGCTCGCATTCATCAGAAAAACCGATGAAGACATACAGCGCGTGCTCGAGCCGAAAGTAGACGGGCTTCAGGCATTATACAGTGTGCTCAGCGAAGAGCCGCTGAAGTTTTTCGTCTTGTTCTCTTCCGTGTCAGCTGCGATACCGGCGCTTTCGGCAGGACAAGCCGACTATGCCATGGCCAATGCGTATATGGACTATTTTGCAGACTCATACAAAGAGCAGCTGCCGATCGTAAGCATTCAGTGGCCGAACTGGAAAGAAACCGGAATGGGCGAAGTCACGAACAAAGCTTATAAAGAGAGCGGGCTATACAGCATCACGAATGCAGAAGGATTACAGCTCCTTGACGGCATACTTCTTGCATCAGCAAGAGGCCCGGTGCTGCCGGCCGTTCTGAATCCTAAGCTGTGGAAGCCGGAGCGATTCCTGCGGCGAAGCAGGCAGGATCAGCCAATGAGCCCGGCTATGGTAAAACCGGCGGAAAAAACCGCTGATACTGCCGCAGACAACGCTCAATTAACAAGGAAAACAGAAGAATGGCTGAAAGAATTATTTTCTGAAGAGCTGCGGATTGACCAGGATCAGCTTGAGACAGACGTATTATTCCAAGATTACGGAGTGGACTCCATTATCCTTGCTCAGCTTCTGCAGCGGATCAATCGGAATCTCTCGGCATCGCTTGACCCGTCCATTCTGTATGAATATCCGACGATTCAATCTTTCGCAAATTGGCTTCTTGAAGGATATACAGAAGTTTTGTCAGAACGGTTTGATTTGGCGGCGGAGCCTGTTATGAAGAAGCCGGCTGAGCCGGTAATTGTAACACAAGCCGTTAAGGTGCAAGAAGAGCCGGCCGAAAAACAGATTCACCGGGAAGATATCGCGGTCGTCGGCATGTCCTGCCGGTTTCCGGGGGCGGCTTCCTTAGAGGCGTACTGGTCGCTTTTGGCTGAAGGCCGTTCGGCTATCGGTCCTGTTCCGGCTGAGCGATGGGGGTTGAAGACGCCTTATTACGCGGGAATGCTTGATGGAATTGATCAATTTGATCCGGACTTCTTTTTACTGGCTGAAGAAGATGTAAAGGCAATGGACCCTCAAGCTTTGGCCGCTCTGGAAGAATGTCTTAACCTGTGGTATCACGCTGGCTATACGCCGGATGAGATAAAGGGAGAAGCAATAGGTGTGTACCTCGGCGGACGCAGCCGTCACAGACCGGGTGAAGAGAAACTGCTGGATGCGAAAAACCCGATCGTCGCGCTGGGCCAGAATTATTTGGCCGCAAATCTGTCTCAATATTTTGATATGCGCGGCCCGAGTGTTGTCCTCGATACGGCTTGTTCTTCTGCTTTAGTCGGAATGAATATGGCCGTGCAGGCTCTTGTAACAGGAGAAATAAAAGCGGCCGTCGTCGGCGGTGTGAGCCTGTTTGAATCAGAAGAAACCCATAAATTATTTGAACAGCGCGGCATATTAAGTAAAGCGCAGTCGTTCCATGTATTTGACGAACGCGCCGATGGAGTCGTGCTGGGCGAGGGAGTCGGAATGGTTCTTTTAAAAACCGTGTCTCAGGCCATTGAAGACGGAGATTCTATTTATGCCGTAGTGAAGGCGGCATCCGTCAATAATGACGGAAGAACGGCAGGCCCGGCTACGCCGAGCCTGGAAGCGCAAAAATCCGTCATGAAGACGGCTCTTGAAAAAAGCGGAAAACAGCCGGAAGACATTACTCATATTGAAGCGAACGGTTCAGGCACGGTCGTGACGGATCTGTTAGAACTGAAGGCCATTCAATCCGTCTACCGTTCAAAAGACGCCGGCCCGCTCGGAATCGGATCTGTGAAACCGAACATCGGGCACCCGCTTTGCGCGGAAGGAATTGCAAGTTTCATAAAGGTTGTTCTCATGCTGAAAGAAAAGAGCTTTATCCCGTTTTTATCAGGTGAGCATGAAAACACACATTTTGATAGAGAAAAGGCCAATATTCAGTTCAGCCGCACTCTGGCAGACTGGCCGTCACCAATGCCGGCGGCAGGAATTAACTGCTTTGCCGACGGCGGAACAAATGCCCACGTCATTGTGGAAGCGTGGCAGGAAGACGAAGGGCGCCGAATCAAGCGCCACCCTTTAACACCGCCTGCATTAAATAAGCGGCTGATTTCGCCGGACAGCAAAGAAGAAACGAACGAAAAAGCTGCGGCAAACATCTGGGATACCTATGAAGTGGAGGTTTAACGTGAAGAACTTCAATAAGCAAATCACTTTATCGCTGAAAAATCCGTTTATTTTACATCATGACGTTTACGGACAAAAAGTCCTTCCGGGATTGGCTTATATTGATATGTTTTATCAGATTTTCAAAGAGCGCGGCTATTCATACGACGGGCTTCAGCTGCGCCATTTATCCATATATCAGCCGCTTATCGCGAAAGAAGACAGCGCCGTCAAGCTTACGGTTGAATGTACAAAGGTAAAAGAAGGGCGCTGGAAACTTACCGCAAAAGGGGCTGAGGTCAGCGGCGGACGAGTCCAGCCGGAAGAACGTATTTACGTCAAAGCGGAAATGCACGAGACGGCACCCGCAGTTTTCAGTGACACGCTTGATCTTGACTCTGTCAAACGCGAGGCGGAACGCACCATCGATTTAAATGAGCTGTATGCACAATGCAGAGCCCAGGAATTGGTTCACAGCGGATATATGAAAGCAGAAGGAGAAGTGTTTGAGGAGCGGGACGGCGTTACCTTTGATGTATCGCTCGGAAAAGACGCGATGGGACAGGCCGGAGGGTTTTTGTTCCATCCGACTCTTCTTGACGGAAGCGGCGTCGGCGCAAACCTATTGATCTCCTCGCTGTTAAATGGGGAAAAGAGGCTGTTTCTGCCTCTTTTCTACGAATCTTTTACAGCTTCCGAACCTTTGCAGGCCGGCTGCATCACGAGAATCAAACGTTCGTCGCTCAGGCAGGAAAAAGAGCTCATTTACATTACACTGGAGTTTTTTAACACATCCGGCCGAAAAGTAGCCGAGCTGAAAGATTTCACAAGCAAGCTCGTGCGGGATGCCGAGCTGATCAATACAGACCGAAAGACTGCTGAGAAGTCTCCTGAAAAAGCCGGTTTACCGGAAGTTGCGGCATCGCTTGAAGGCGGACACCCGCATGAGGAAGCAGAACGGTATGTCATGAATCTGATGGCTGAAAAAATCGGCAAGCCGCTTGAACAGATTGATTCTCAAGTCGGCTACTATGAAATGGGGCTGACATCGTCCGGACTGCTTGACGTCGTCGAAACGATCAGCGAAAAAATCGGCGAAACCCTTTCTCCGACTTTGCTGTTTGAATATACGACGGCAGCAGAGCTGGCAGCTTTCCTGACAGAGCAGTACGGAAGCCATTTCAGCGCGTCTCCTGCAAAAATAGAGAAGCAGGTTGAGAAGCAAACAGAAAGAAGACGGAAAAGCAGTGTTCCGCAAGATGAAGATATCGCGATTATCGGCATGGCCGGCCGCTATCCGCAGGCCGAAAATATTCATGAATTCTGGGAAAACCTGAAAGAAGGAAAAAACTGTGTCACCGAAATTCCGGAGTCTCGCTGGGACTGGCGCAAATTTGAAAATGTAAAGTCGCCTTCCGGAAAGAGCATTTCAAAATGGGGCGGATTTATTGATGATCCGGATTGCTTTGATCCCCAATTTTTCCGGATTACGCCGCGGGAAGCTGAAACAATGGACCCTCAGGAACGGCTGTTTTTACAAACATGCTGGGAAACGATTGAGGATGCCGGATATACGCCGAAGTCGCTCGCAGAGGCGCGCGGACGGAATAAGAGACAGCGCGTCGGCGTCTTCGCAGGGGTGATGCATAAGGATTATACGTTGGTCGGGGCTGAAGCTTCTTCTGAAGATCATGTATTCCCGCTTTCTCTTAATTATGCGCAAATCGCAAACAGAGTTTCATATTTTTGCAATTTTCACGGGCCGAGCATGGCGGTCGATACGGTCTGTTCATCCTCGCTGACTGCGGTTCACCTTGCTGCGGAAAGCATTCGGCGCGGGGAATGTGAATCGGCGGTTGCCGGAGGCGTCAACTTGTCGCTGCATCCGAATAAATATCTGACATACGGTTTATGGGACATGTTTTCAACAGACGGGGTTTGTCATACATTCGGGAAAGACGGAGACGGCTATGTACCGGCTGAAGGAATCGGTGCCGTTTTATTAAAACCGCTGCGAGAGGCGGTAAAAGAAGGAGACCGGATTTATGCGGTGATAAAGGGCAGTGCCGTCAACCACGTGGGGACAGTGAGCGGAATTTCCGTGCCGAGTCCTGTCGCGCAGGCCGATTTGATTGAAGAATGCCTGGACAAAGCGGGCATCGATCCGCGCACGGTCAGTTATATTGAGGCGCACGGGACGGGAACTTCTCTCGGCGACCCGATCGAGGTTCAAGGCCTTGTCAAGGCGTTCCGCCAGTACACACAGGACAAACAGTTCTGTTCGATCGGATCAGTGAAGTCCAATATCGGCCATGCGGAATCGGCGGCGGGCATCAGCGGCTTAAGCAAAGTTGCCCTGCAGCTTCACCATAAAACTCTGGTGCCGTCTCTTCATTCCGAGGAGCTGAATCCGTATTTAGATTTTGAGCAATCACCGTTTTACGTCCAGCATCATACCGAAGCATGGCAGCAGCCCTCAGTAAAGGAAAACGGAAATGAGACCGTATATCCCCGGCGTGCGGGCATCAGTTCTTTCGGGGCGACAGGTTCAAACGTACATCTCATTCTGGAGGAATTTATCCCTGAAGAATCACAGAGAACAGCGTATGAACCGGCAGAAGAACAGACATTCATTTTCCCGGTTTCAGCCCGGAATGAAGAACGGCTAAAAGAGTATGTTGCGAAGCTGTCTGCATTTATTCATCCCGGCCTGCCGCTTGAGGATGCGGCGTATACACTTCAGATCGGCCGTGAACAGATGGAGGAGCGGGTTGCGTTCACCGCTCAGAATATGACACAGCTCAAAGAGCGGCTGGAAGGCTTTCTGGCGGGTAAAACGGTCAGCGGGTGCTGGCGGAACCGAGCCGATAAAAGCAAACAGGCAGAGCTTGCTCCGGACTTGATACATAATTGGCTTTCTTCCGGGAGTCTGGAGATGATTGCCGAAAAGTGGGCCGGCGGAGGAACGATGGATTGGAATCTCTTGTACAGTGAAAACAAACCGAATCGGATCAGCCTGCCGACATATCCATTTGAAAAAATCCGGTATTGGGTGCCAAAGGCGGAGAAAAGAGAATCGCTGCCGCAAAAAAGGGCAGGCATGCTGCATCCGCTCCTTCATGAAAATGTATCAAACATGTCAGGCGTCCGTTTCCGGTCCTCTTTTAGCGGCGGAGAATTTTTCCTGAAAGATCACGTCGTCAAAAACGAGCGGACGTTACCGGGAGCGGCTTATCTGGAAATGGTCCGGGCGGCCGTTGAACACGCGGCAGAAACGAAGGAAGAAGGAACAGTCCGTCTGAAACATGTCGCATGGATACGTCCGTTTACAGCGGCGGATGAGTCCGCAGAACTGTATCTCCGTCTTTATGATAAAGAAAATGGGGAGATGGGCTTCACGGTTTACAGTGAATCGGCTTCCTCGGAACAAGAGCCCGTTCTCTATGCGCAAGGAAGCGCGGCGTTTGTCCGAGCGGGCGAACCGGCCAAAATCGAGATTGACAAATTAAGAGAGTCACGCCGTCTGATCACACCTGACGCTTGCTATCAGGCATACAAACAGATGGGGATTGAATACGGGGATGCTCACAAAGCGGTCACGGAAATCTATGCAAAAGACAGCAAAGTGCTCGCGAAGCTCTCACTCCCGTCATCTATTTCTCATACAAAAGATCAGTTTGTCCTTCACCCGAGCCTTTTGGATGCGGCCTTCCACGCGACAATCGGGTTAATGCTTGACAGAGACGGGACTGACATAAGGCCGATGCTGCCGTTTGCTCTCGAACAGATTGATGTGTTGAAAAGCTGTAAAAGCGATATGTGGGTTTCCATTGCGTACAGCGGCGAAAGCAAGCCTGAAGATGCCGTGCAGAAGCTGGATATTGATGTATGTGACGAACAAGGCAATGTATGTGTGAAAATGACTGGTTATTCCGCACGGGAAATTGAAACGGATAAAACAGATACACTATTTTTTGAACACGTATGGGAAGAGAAGACCGCTGTACATGAAAAAGCACCGACTCATTTCAAAGCCCGTCACGTGATGATATCAGACCGGTTTACGGATCAAATGAACAGCATACAGACAGACTTCAGCTGTCATGTGCTCCGTGATCAGCATAAGAGTGAAGACGAACGGTTTGAAGCTTGTGCGCTTCAGGCGTTCGAAGAAGTGAAGAAAATCCTCGCTTCAAATTCCGGCGGGCGCGAGCTCATTCAGATTGTCGTGCCTCAAGAAGCGGATACGCAGCTCCTTTGCGGCTTAACGGGGCTTTTGAAAACAGCGGCGCTTGAAAACCCGAACCTGACCGGCCAGCTGATTGAATTGGAGCCGTACGTCAAGGCAGACACGCTGTCCCGATATGTAAAAGAATGCAGCGCTCATCCTGATGACAAGCATATTCGCTATGAAAACGGCAAGCGCTATACGGCACAATGGCAGGAAACAGGGCTTGAACAGTTCGGCGCCGAAAAGCCGTGGAAGGATAAAGGTGTTTATCTGATCACAGGCGGTGCGGGCGGACTCGGATTTTTATTCGCCAAAGAAATCGCCCGGCATGCAAAAGACGCCGTTCTTATTTTAACGGGGCGTTCTCTGTTGGATAACCGTAAAAAAGTCCAGCTTCAAGAACTGTCCGATCTCGGCGCGCAAGCCGTGTACAAACAAACGGACATGACGGAAAAACAAGAAGTTCAATCGCTCACAGCGGACATCTGCCGGAAGTACGGCGGATTAAACGGTATCATACACAGCGCGGGAACGATAAAAGACAACTATATTCTGAAAAAGCACAAAGATGAAATCCGTGATGTACTGGCGCCGAAAGTCTCCGGGCTGGTTCATCTTGATGAAGCGGCAAAGGACATTGAGCTTGATTTTCTGATTCTTTTCTCTTCCGGAGCCGGAAGCGCCGGAAGCGCGGGCCAGGCTGATTATGCGATGGCCAATGCGTTTATGAACGCCTTCAGTGAAAAAAGAAACCGTAAAAAAGCCCGAAATGAACGCTATGGACACACCCTTTCAATCTGCTGGCCGCTTTGGAAAGACGGCGGCATGACGGTTGATGCTGAAACGGAAGCGATGCTGACAAAAGAAAGCGGCATGGTCCCTATGAAAACAGAAAACGGCATCCATGCTTTGTACCGCGGGTGGGCGGCAAACACATCCCAAATCATGGTGACGGAAGGCTACGCCGCAAAAATCCGGGCGTTTCTGAAAAAATCAGCGGATGATCAGCCGGATAAGGGCAGCAAAACGGAAGAAACGGCAGGTCTTACAGCAGGCGGAGAGAACATGCTTGCAGAAAAAACAGAGCATTTCTTGAAACATGTGCTTTCGGAAGTAACCAAACTTCCTGTCGGCAAAATTGACGCCAAGGCGCCTATGGAAGATTACGGAATTGATTCGATTATGATTATGCATTTGACGGGCCGGCTGGAAAAGAGCTTCGGTTCATTGTCAAAAACATTGTTCTTCGAGTACCAGAATATCGAATCGCTGGCGCAGTATTTTATGAAAGCACACCGGGACACGCTGCGGGAAGTGACCGGGATGAAAACAGAAGAAACCCCTGCAGCCAAACCGGCGCTGTCTGAGAAAGCGAAAGTAAAGCCCGTTTCCAAACGGAATGAAGGCAAAAAAGGCTTTGCGCAAGTCCGTCCAGACGCGCGGAAAAATCAGCAGCTGACGGAGCGTGAAGATATCGCGATTATCGGTATATCAGGACGATATCCGCAGGCCGAAAATCTTCAGGAATTTTGGAAGAACTTGAGTGAAGGCACTGACTGCATAACCGAAATTCCAAACGATCGCTGGGATCACAGTCTTTATTACGACGCTGATAAAGATAAAGAAGGCAAGACGTACGGAAAATGGGGAGGATTTTTGAAAGACGTGGACAAATTTGATCCGCAATTCTTCTCTATTTCGCCTCGGGATGCAAAATTGATGGACCCGCAGGAGCGGTTATTCCTGCAATGTGTCTACGAAACGATGGAAGATGCCGGTTACACGCGCAAAAAGCTCACGGAAACATCGGGTGATTTGCTTGGCGCCAATGTCGGTGTTTACGTAGGCGTCATGTATGAGGAATATCAGCTTTACGGAGCCGAAGAACAGGCGCGCGGAAAATCGCTTGCGCTGACCGGAAATCCGTCATCAATTGCGAACAGGGCTTCCTATGTATTCGGTTTTAACGGTCCGAGCATGGCGCTGGATACGATGTGCTCTTCTTCTTTAACAGCCATTCATCTGGCATGCCAAAGCTTGCGGAACGGGGAATGCGAGACAGCATTTGCCGGGGGCGTCAATGTATCCGTTCATCCGAATAAATATTTGATGCTCGGCCAGAACAGATTTTTATCAAGCAAAGGCAGATGTGAAAGTTTCGGTGAAGGCGGGGACGGTTATGTGCCCGGTGAAGGAGTGGGAGCCGTACTCCTTAAGCCGCTTTCTAAAGCGAAAGCGGACGGTGATCATATTTACGGCCTGATCAAAGGAACGGCCGTAAACCATGATGGAAAAACAAACGGGTATTCCGTACCGAACCCGAACGCCCAAGCCGCGGTGATCAAACAGGCGTTAAAAGACGCGGGAACCGATCCGAGGGCGGTCAGCTACATTGAAGCCCACGGCACCGGGACTTCACTCGGTGATCCGATTGAAATCACGGGTCTGACAAAAGCCTTTTCAGAACAAACACAAGATAAACAGTTTTGTGCCATCGGCTCAGCGAAATCCAATATCGGGCACTGTGAAAGCGCGGCGGGCATCGCGGGACTGACGAAGGTGCTCCTGCAAATGAAACATAAGAAGCTCGCACCGTCACTGCATTCCCGGACGCTTAACCCGAATATTGATTTTCTCGCTACGCCGTTTAAAGTGCAGCAGACGCTTGAAGAGTGGAAAAGACCGGTCATAAATGAAAACGGAGTAAATAAAGAACTGCCGAGAACCGCGGGGCTTTCCTCATTCGGAGCCGGCGGCGTCAACGCTCATATCGTCATCGAAGAATATACCGCTGATGAGGATAAGGAGACGGCTTTTGCCGCACCTCATCCGTCGATGATCGTCCTTTCCGCGAAAAATGAACAACGGCTTCAAAAACGGGCGGAACGTCTTCTTGATGCGCTTCGGAGCGGGCGTTACCGGGAAGCGGATCTGAGCCGGATCGCCTATACGCTTCAAATCGGACGTGAACCGATGGAAGAGCGTCTTGGAATCATTGTCAGCAATTTGCGCGAGCTTGAAGAAAAGCTTGACGAATTTACGGGCGGCAAGGAGTCAATTGAACGGCTCTACCGCGGACAAGTCAAACAGAATAAAGACACGATGGCGCTGTTTGCGGCTGATGAGGACATGGAAAAAACAATTGAGGCATGGCTTGAAAAAGGCAAAGCCGCAAAGGTATTAGAGCTTTGGGTGAAGGGCCTTCCGCTGAATTGGGATAAGCTGTATCAAATGGGCAGACCGCAAAAAATCAGTCTCCCGGCCTACCCGTTTGCAAAAGACCGTTATTGGATCGACACATCAGCTGATACAGCTGTCAAAAGACCGGCCGAAACACAGTCTGCGCCGATCGCACCGGCGGCCGTCCCGGAACCGGTCATTGAAGTAACAACTCTTCACGAGGAGACTGCCAAAGAAAAACCGTCAAACATTTTATTGCAGCCTTTGAGCGGCGCGACACCGAAAAGAACCGTACAGTCTGCTTCCAGTCCGGCGGTTTCCGCTGAAAAAGTAAGTGCCGAATTAACGGAAAGGTTGGCGGACGTTTTATATATGGATGCCGACGATATCGACGCAGATGACACATTTATTGATATCGGCATGGATTCAATCACCGGTCTTGAATGGATAAAGGCCGTTAATAAAGCGTACGGCACGTCCCTTACGGTGACGAAAGTATATGATTATCCGACAATCCGCCAGTTTGCGGCCTTCTTGCAAAAAGAGCTCGGGACAGAACCGATCCTTGAGGAAGCAGCCGAACCGCAGAAAACAGAGGCCGTAAAAAAACCGTCAAACATACTGCTGCAGCCTTTAAACGCTCATAAGCAGCATGTGATACAAGCAGAAGCGGATATTCTGGAGTCGATGTCTGAAACAGCAGCTTCCGCCGAACCGGAAGAACCGATTGAAGCGGTGCATGACGAGTTATCAAAAGCACTGGCTGATGTATTGTACATGGAGCGGAATGAAGTAGATATTGATGAGGCCTTTATTGACCTCGGTATGGATTCGATTACCGGTCTTGAATGGATAAAGGCCGTCAATAAACGGTACGGCACGGACTGTAATGTAACGAAAGTGTATGATTATCCGACAATCCGTCAATTTGCCGATTATCTGCGCAAGCAGCCGTCCGTCCGCGGAAGAAAAAAACAGGCGGTTCCCGTACGTCCAAAGCCGCTTACGCAGCAAGCCGCCCCACAGGAGAAAACACCTGCCGAGCCGGAGAGATTAACGGTTCAAAAGGAACCTGAACCGGTGCAGGCCAAACGGGAGCCTAAAGACGAGATAGCGGACGCGATAGCCATCGTCGGCATGTCGGGCAAGTACCCGGATGCGCCGGACCTAAAGACATATTGGGACAACTTAGCCCGTGCGAAAAACGCCATTCGCGACATCCCGCTTTCCCGCTGGGATGTAAACAAATACTATGATCCGGCCTTAAACAAGAAGGGCAAAGTATACTGCAGATCAATCGGTATGCTTGACGGCATTGAAGAGTTTGATCCGCTGTTCTTTAATATATCTCCGTCTGAAGCGGAACTTATGGACCCGCAGCACCGGATATTTTTACAGGAAGGTTTTAAAGCCTTTGAAGATGCGGGTTACAGCTCAAAAGAATTAAACGGAAAAAATTGCGGCGTTTATTTGGGGATTATGAACAATGAATACGGCATGATGTTAAACAAACATCAGACAGGAGGAAGCGCGACGGGCAACAGTTTCAGCATCGCGGCGGCCCGCCTGCCTTATTATCTCAATTTGAAAGGGCCGGCCATTCCGATTGATACGGCATGCTCTTCATCTCTCGTCGGGACTCATTTGGCGCGTCAGGCGCTGTTGAATCATGAAATTGACATGGCGCTTGTCGGCGGGGTGACCTTGTATTTAACGCCTGAATCATACATCAGCATGTGTGAAGCCGGAATGCTGTCTCCTGACGGCCAATGTAAAGCATTTGATAACAGTGCGAACGGATTTGTGCCTGGCGAAGGCGCGGGGGCGCTCGTTTTGAAGAGGCTGAAAGATGCGGAAGCCGACCAAGACCATATTTACGGAGTCATTATCGGATCTGGAATTAACCAGGACGGAAAAACCAACGGCATTACCGCACCAAGCGCGAAAAGCCAAATGGAATTAGAGCGTCAAGTGTATGAAGCGCACAACATCCACCCTGAGAGCATCACCTATGCGGAAATGCACGGCACCGGCACAAAGCAGGGGGACCCGATTGAATTAGAAGCCTTATCTTCTGTATTCAAGGAAAAAACGGACCGCAAACAATTTTGCGCCATCGGTTCGGTTAAATCGAATATCGGGCATACGTCGGCGGCGGCAGGTGTAGCAAGCGTCCAGAAGGTTCTGCTGTCGATGAAACATCAGCAGCTTGTGCCGACCCTTCATTTCAGCACGCCGAATGAACATTTTGATTTCGATGACTCGCCTTTATTTGTCAATACCGAACTTAAACCTTGGGAAACAGGCGGAGCACCGCGGCGGGCCTGTGTCAGCTCATTCGGCTACAGCGGCACAAACGCTCATCTCGTTATCGAAGAGTATCAGCCGAAAGACCGGGGAAGCCGTAAGTCTGATGAGACAAACATTTTTGTGCTGTCGGCGAAAAAAGCGCCGCAGGTAAAAACCTATGCCGAGTCTGTGATCCAATTTGCAAAAGCCAATCAGAATATCAATCTTTCAGATATGGCATACACGCTTCAGACCGGGCGTGATGCGATGGATTACCGTCTTGCGGTTACAGCCGGTTCGAGAGAAGAACTGATCAGCCGTTTAACCGATTTTGTAAACGGAAATACGGGTGAAGGGATATATGAAGCCCACATCAAAACGGCAAAAAAAGAAATCAAAGCATTTGAAACGGACGATGATCTGAAGCAGCTTGTCAGGTCGTGGTTCGATAAGAAAAAATACGCCAAAATAGCGGAATTGTGGGCCAAAGGGCTTCAGACGGACTGGGAAAGACTCTATCAAGGCGAAAAACCCCGCAGAATCAGTCTGCCGGCTTACCCGTTTGCGAAGGAGCCGTACTGGCTGCCTGAGCCGAAAGCCGTACCGCAGGAAACAGAAGACCGGCGCGAGGCTGTGCTTTTAGAAAAGCAATGGGTTCCGTGTGAGATCGATTCGGCCGGTGAGAAAAGCGGCAGGACGGTCATGATTCTGGCTGATGCAAGGACAGCGGGGCTTGCCGAAGAGACTGCAAAGCATTTCGCTGACTCGTTCATTTTCCCGGTCGATTCCGCTGACAATGCAGCTAGCGATTGGAATCACATAGATGGCGCAATCGATCTGACGGGATGCGGAGACGAAGACCCTTCACTGGAAGGAATCAGTCGGATCCAGACTCTGATTGATACAAGCCGCCGGCAAGCGCGGCCGCTGACGCTGCTATATGTAACAAAAGGCTTGGAGCCATTTCAGCAGAAAACGATTCATCTTGCAGGAGCGGCAAAAAGCGGCCTGTACAGAATGCTTCAAAATGAGTATCAAAACGTGACGTCCAGACACATGGATGCCGATACAGATACGGATCAGCAGACGCTTGCCAAACAGATTGCAGATGAATTTTCGGCGGACAGCACAGAACCGGAAGTCTGCCGCCGAAACGGACAGAGATACCGTGCTTTATTCAGGGAGATTCCAAGCGGGAAGCGAGCAGAACATAAGCCAGCACCGTTTCCTGAAGACCATGTGCTTTTCATTACCGGAGGGACGAGGGGACTGGGTCTCTTATGCGCCCGCCATTTCACAGAAAAACACGGCGTGAAAAAAGTAGTGTTGACAGGCAGGGAGCCGATTCCTCCCCGTCACGAACGGTCAGCCGTTAATACGAGGCTGAAAGAGAAGATACGGGCGATTGAAGAGCTTGAAGCAAAAGGAGTGCAAGTGGCGGTGATCAGTCTGAAATTGTCTGATCATGATGCGGCGGCAGCGGAAATTGAAACGATCCGGCGCACGATGGGACCGATCGGCGGCGTCATTCACTGTGCGGGATCGGTTAATTTAGTAAATCCGGCATTTATCAGAAAGACTGCCGACGATATACAAGAAGTGCTGGAACCGAAAGTCGCCGGGCTTCAAACATTAAGCAGCCTTTTCACAAATGATCCTTTGAAATTTTTTGTCTTATTTTCTTCAGTATCTGCAGTCGTTCCGGCGCTCGCGGCGGGACAGTCGGATTATGCGATGGCAAATGCGTACATGGATTATTTCGCGGCGGCTCATCAGCATCAATATCCGTTAGTCAGCATTCAATGGCCGAACTGGAAGGAAACCGGATTGGGTGAAGTCCGCACAGAAAGCCTGAAGCAGACCGGGCTGCTGGGACTGTCCAACGCGGAAGGACTTGACTTGCTGGACCGCATTTTATCTGAAAACATCCGTCCGTCCGTTCTGCCGGCTATCGTTGATCGGAGCGAATGGCATCCTGACAGGCTGCTCTGTCAAGAGAAAAAACAAAAAGAGACTGAAGCCGTAATAAACGGCAAAGCCGCGGAAAAACATTCAGACAGAGACCTGCTTCTTGATACGAAGGCGTGGCTTGTGAAACTGTTTTCCGATGAGCTGAAAATCGCTCCGGAAGAACTGGAAACAGACGAACCGTTTCAGGATTACGGGGTTGATTCGATCATTTTAGCGCAGCTTTTACAGCAAATGAATCAAGCGCTCAAAGAGGACTTAGATCCGTCTGTTTTATATGAACATCCGACGATTGACGCGTTTGCCGAATGGCTTGTATCCAATGGTCAGCCGCTGCTTGCAGAAAGGGAGGAACCTGATACAGAAATGTTGGTTCCGGCTGCCGTACAAACGGTTCACACTGAGCAAAAGCGTGCTGCTGTAACTGAAGACATTGCCGTCGTCGGAATGAGCTGCCGTTTTCCGGGAGCGGAATCGTTAGAACAATATTGGGACTTGCTGAGAAGCGGCAGGTCCGCAATCGGCTCCGTCCCGGCGGAACGTTTCGGATATGCAAATCAATACGTTGCGGGATTGATTGACAATATGGATCACTTTGATTCCGAATTCTTTTTCATTCCGGAAAACGACGCGAAAGCGATGGACCCTCAGGCGTTGGCGGTGCTGGAAGAGAGCTTGAAACTTTGGTGCCATGCCGGCTATACCCGTGAAGAAATCAAGGGCATAGAAGCCGGTGTGTATATCGGAGGCCGCAGCCAGCATCAGCCTGATCCTGAAAGTCTTGCGAATACCCGCAACCCGATTGTTGCGGGCGGGCAGAATTATTTAGCGGCAAACGTTTCGCAATTTTTTGATCTGCGCGGGCCGAGTATCGTGCTTGATACGGCTTGTTCATCAGCTTTGACAGGAATGAACATGGCCGTTCAGGCACTGAGAAGCGGCGATATCAAAGCGGCGGTAGTTGGCGGCGTCAGCCTGCTGAACACGGATGCGGCGCACCGGATGTTCCAAGAGCGCGGGCTGTTAAACGAGAAACCGGCATTTCACGTATTTGACAAGCGTTCAGGCGGAGTTGTCCTCGGTGAAGGCGTCGGCATGGTGCTGTTAAAAACAGTAAGACAGGCGCAAAAAGACGGCGACACGATACACGCGGTCATTAAGGCCGCCGCCATGAACAATGACGGCAGAACGGCAGGCCCGTCAGCCCCGAATATGCAGGCGCAAAAAGATGTTATGCAAAGCGCGCTTTTCAAAAGCGGCAAAAAGCCGGAAGACATCAGTTATATCGAAGCAAACGGATCGGGTTCCGCGGTGACTGATTTGCTTGAGCTGAAGGCGATTCAATCCGTATACCGCTCAGGTCAGCATGTTCCGCTCGGCATCGGGTCAATCAAGCCGAACATCGGGCATCCGCTTTGCGCGGAAGGCATCGCAAGCTTCATTAAAGTCGTATTAATGCTGAAGCATAAACAAACGGTTCCGTTTCTCTCAGGAGACGAACCGATGCCGCATTTTGATATAACAAAGACAGGTTTTCACTTTCATAAAACAGCCGGCGAATGGGATGCAGCCAGACCGTCAGCAGCCATTAACTGCTTTGCCGACGGCGGAACGAACGCCCACGTCATTCTGGAAGCTTGGGAAGAAAAAGATACCCGAATGAAAAGAAAGCCGCTGCCGGTACCGTCATTAAGACGTAAGGCTCTGGTAAAAGAACCTGACGTACGAGCGGAGAAACAAGAGCTTCCTGCGAAAAAAATGTTTTGGAAAGCATTTAAATGAGAGAGGAGTGGGAAGGAATGATATCGGAAAAAATCAATATCTCACTGGATCATCCCATCATGAAAGGCCATATGGTCTTTGGTGAAGCGGTATTGCCCGGTCTTGCTTATATCGATTTGATTTATCAGGTTTTTCAGGAACACGGTTATGTATACAATGAGCTTGAATTGAAGCACGTTACGATTTATCAGCCTTTAACCGTCAGTGAAACGGCTGCAATCATTCTGACCATTCAATGTTCTGATAGCGGAGATGGAAAGTGGCTCATCTCCCTTTCAGGGCAGAAACAGCAAGGTGACGAGCTGTCAGACAATATACAATATGCGACGGCTGAAATGGTGAAAAGAGACGCTGTCACATTTGACGAAACCATTGATTTCGGCGATGTGAAGCAGTCAGCCAGGTCTCTGAATCTTGATGACATGTATAACCGCTGTCTGGATCATGACTTGGTTCATTCCGGGATGATGAAATCGAATGGACGATTGTACGAAACAGAAGGCGGCATGCTGGCTGAGCTTTCTTGCGAAGAAGGAAAAGATTTCTTTTTATTCCATCCGGCCCTTTTGGATGCGAGCGGGATCGGGGGGAGCGGTTTGCTTTCAGAAACAAACCGGCTTCACCTGCCTTTATATTATGAATCGTTCACGGCCGCTGACAGGCTTCAATCAGAATGCACGGCGCGTATCGCCGCTTCCGGCGTCCGTCAGGAAAAAGAACTCACAACGATGACGATCGAGTACTTCAGCCGATCCGGACAAAAGGTGGCGGAGCTTAAAAACATTACGGGAAAAGCGGTTCGGCTCGAAGAAGACGCGAATACAGCCGAACAGAATCAACAGGCTGCAACTGAGCCGGAAAGCGCAGATGAAAAAGACATCATTCTGTTTTTAAAGAAGCTTTTGGCTGATAAGCTTGGGCAGCCTTGGGAGACGCTGGACGTTCTTGCAGGCTACTACGAGCTTGGGCTGGATTCATCTTCTTTGCTTGAGATTGTACAGGATATCAGTAAAAAGACGGGTGCGGACCTCGCGCCCACTCTTCTCTTTGAATATACAAATATAAAAGAACTCGCAGTCTTTCTGAAAAAGACTGGTTCATTTGAATGTGCGGAGGAACGTGCAGCCGAACCATCACGGTCTGAAGCTGAGGCGCCGGACGCGCCAGAACTTCATAAAAACACCGGAGACATCGCGATTATCGGAATGGCCGGCCGCTATCCGAAAGCGAAAAGTGTGGCGGAGTTTTGGGAAAACCTTAAGGCGGGCACGGATTGCATCACTGAAGTTCCGAAGTCCCGATGGGATTGGAAAACATATCAAAACGTAACGTCCCCGTCTGGAAAAACAGTATCAAAATGGGGCGGTTTCATTGACGATGCCGACTGTTTCGATCCGCAGTTTTTCAGAATCTCACCGCGTGAGGCAGAAACGATGGATCCGCAGGAGCGCCTGTTTTTAGAAACATGCTGGGAAACGATTGAAGATGCGGGGTATACGCCTGAAACGCTGGGAAATAAAGGGGAGAAACAGCATCCGATCGGCGTATTTGCAGGGGTGATGCATAAAGATTATTCCTTAATCGGCGCAGAACAATTATCTGAAACTGATCCTTTTCCGGTTTCACTGAATTATGCGCAGATCGCCAACAGAGTGTCCTATTATTGTGACTTCCACGGGCCGAGCATCGCGGTGGATACCGTTTGTTCATCATCATTGACCGCCGTCCATCTGGCCATTGAAAGCATCCGCCGCGGCGAATGTGAAGCCGCGCTTGCGGGAGGGGTGAACTTGTCGCTGCACCCGGCGAAATATCTCAGCTACGGAAGCGTGGGCATGCACTCAAGTGACGGCCGCTGCCGTACATTCGGCGAGGGCGGGGACGGCTACGTTTCCGGAGAAGGAGTCGGTGCGGTCTTGCTCAAGCCGCTGGAAAAAGCCGAACGAGACGGCGACCGCATTTACGCGGTCATTAAAGGAAGCGCCGTTAACCACGTCGGGAAAGTAAGCGGAATTACCGTCCCGAGTCCTGCTGCACAGGCAGAAGTCATTAAGGCCTGTCTGAAAAAAGCAGGTATCAGCCCGCGGACCGTCAGTTATGTGGAAGCCCACGGCACGGGTACTTCGTTAGGAGACCCGATTGAAATTGAAGGTCTGTCAAAAGCGTTCAGCCAAGGGACGCAGGATCAGCAATTTTGTTCCATCGGTTCGGTCAAATCAAATATCGGTCACGCAGAATCAGCGGCGGGAATCAGCGGGTTAACAAAAGCGGCGCTGCAGCTTCATCACAAAACGCTTGTCAAATCACTGCATTCTGCGGAATTAAATCCTTACCTGAAATTTGAGGGATCTCCTTTTTACGTACAGCAGCAGACTGCTCCGTGGATGCAGCCGGCAGCCGAAGAAAACGGAAAAGTCACACATTATCCGCGCCGGGCCGGACTCAGTTCCTTCGGTGCATCAGGTTCGAACGCCCACATCATTTTAGAAGAATACATTCAGCCTGAACAAAAAGCGCCTGCACCTGAGAACGATGCAGCAAAACTCATCCCGCTGTCAGCAAGAAATAAAGACAGGCTTCTGGCCTATGCGGAAAAATTAGCCCGATCGCTTTCAGAAAAGACGGTGCTGTCTGAACTGGCTTATACACTTCAGACAGGACGTGAAGCAATGGAGGAGAGAGCTGTCTTCCTTGTAAATGACACCCGCGACTTGAAAGAAAAGCTGAATGATTTCGTAAAAGGAAACGAAAACATCCCCGGTCTTTGGCGCGGACAAGCCGAGCTGCCGGAACTGAGCGAAACCGCTCCAGAGACGGATGATCCGATACGGCTTGCCGAGTTATGGGCAGAAGGGAAAATAATAGATTGGAATAGGCTGTACGCTTCGGGTAAACCGCGTAAAACAAGCGTTCCGACGTATCCGTTTGCAAAAGAACGCTATTGGATTCCGCAGCAGAAAAAACAGGAGAAAAGCGTGTCAGGCACAGTGCTGCATCCGCTTTTACAAGAAAATACGTCAGATTTTTCGCATCAGCGCTTCACGTCTCTTTTTACTGGAGATGAATTTTTCCTATCTGACCATGTCGTCAACGGACAAAAAATACTGCCGGGTGTCGCCTATTTGGAAATGGCCAGAGAGGCGGTCAAAAAGGCCGCTGCCGTGACGGAAAAAGGCCATAGCGTCACACTCAGGCAGGTTGTTTGGGTCAGGCCGGTCATGATTGAAGACAAACCGAAGGAAATACATATTGCCCTTTATCCAGAAGATAATGGTGAGATTACCTATGAAATATTCAGTGAAACAGAAAACGGCGAAGATCCGGTTATTCACAGCCAGGGTGAAGCGGTCATTACCGAACCGGGAAGCGCCCAGATTGATATCGAGTCTGTCAAAGCTTCCTGCAATTCAGGGACCGTGACTGCGGAAGAATGTTACGGTGCTTTTGAGAAGATCGGTCTGGATTACGGAGAGGCATACAGAGGCGTACAGCAATTGCTGATCGGAGAAGACCGATTATTGGCCCGTATTTCACTCCCGGCTGCCGTACATGACAATAAAGAACAGTATACGCTTCACCCGAGTATGATGGACGCCGCTTTTCACGCCTCCGTCGGTCTGCTTGTCCGATCAATACATGACGATGCAGACAGCCACGAGCTTTCTCTGCCGTTTGCAATGCAGGAAGTGGAAGTGTTCGGGCCGTGTCCTGAACATATCTGGTCATATATCCGGTACACAGAAGGCAGCAAAGCAGATGACAACGTAAGAAAATTTGACATTGATATGTGCGATGATGCCGGTACGGTTTATGTCCGGATGAAAGGCGCGTCCGTCCGGGCGCTTGACACAGGCCAAACAGCAGGCGGTGAAACCCCGGAGGCGCCTGTCGGCCATACGATGCTGATTCCGGCTTGGGAGCCCGTTGCACTTAAAAAAACGAAGAAAGCAAAAACGGCGGAAAAGCAGACTGCGGTTTTCGGTGAAACTGACAGAACGCATACGCGCATAAAAGAACATCTGCCGAACGCTTCCTATTATCCGATCAGAGGTACGGATGATATCACATCTCTTACGCACATGCTTGAAGGACAAAAAGAACTGGAGCAAATCATTTGGCTTGCTCCGCAGGCTGAAAGTGCTGACAGCCTCAAGGAACAGGAAAGAAACGTTCTTCATGTGTTCAAGCTGATGAAAGCCTTGCTTGCCTTGGGGTACGGAGAAAAACATTTGGACTGGTGCATCGTCACAGCAAATGCCCAGCCATTTTCCGATCAAGACAGCGCCGACCCGTCACAAGCCGCAGTCAGCGGACTTGCCGGAACAATGGCGAAAGAATATCCGCATTGGAATATTCGCATGATTGACACGGAAACGGACGGCAGCTGGCCGATCGAAGAGGCGCTCAGTCTTTCTGCCGGAAAAAACGGTCAAATTTGGGCGTACCGCAATCAGCAGCTGTTTGAGCGGCAGCTGATACCGCTTGACAATATTCCGAAAAACGGCACGCTGTACCAAACAGGCGGAGTTTATGCCGTGATCGGAGGCGCCGGATATCTTGGCGAGGCATGGAGTGAATACATGATCCGCCGCTACAAAGCACATATCATTTGGATCGGAAGAAGCACACTGAATGATTCCATACAGGCGAAACTCGACCGGCTAAGCGCATTCGGCCCGGCGCCTGAATATGTTTCCGCCGATGCGGCTGACAGTGCTTCCTTAGAGCGGGCTTATCAGTTTATAAAAGAGCGTCACACAAAAATGAACGGAATCATCCACTCGGCAATGGATCTGTCTGAGCAAAGCTTAAATAATATGAAGACAGAAGAGTTCAAATCGGTGCTGCGGGCAAAAGCCGATGTCAGTGTGTCCATGGCGGAGGTATTTGGACGGGAGCCGCTTGACTTTGCGCTCTTCTTCTCCTCGCTTGTGGCATTTATCCATAACGTGAAACAAAGCCACTATGCCGCAGGATGCGCTTTCAGTGACGCATTTGCGAAAGAACTTGATCAGACGTGGAATTGTCCGGTCAAAGTCATGAATTGGGGCTATTGGGGCAACAGCGAAGCGGCTGAAGACGGCAATTTTATTCAGCTGATGGATCAGATCGGATTGGGATTGATCGAACCGGACGCTGCAATGGAGGCGCTTGAAACCCTTATGACGCTGCCGGTTGATCAAGCGGCTTTCATTCATACGACAAAACCGGTCGCAGTCGAAGGGATGAGTGAAACAGAAAAAATTTCCGTTTATCCGTCTCAGCCGCTTGTCTCTTCACAACAGCTGAAGGCCGCTCCGCCCGGCGCACGTCTTGTAAAAGAGGCTGAACATCAAAAGCTCGATGATTTTCTGTATCAGCTTTTGATCGCCCAGCTTAAAGAAGCAGACTTGCTGACGCCGCAAAGCCTTAAAGCGTATGAGCCCGAACACGAATATTTTAAAAAATGGCTCAATCAAACGATCGCTTTCCTTCTGGAACATGGTTATCTGGAAGGGAATGCGGATTCATATAAACTGTCGGCCCGTGCCGAAGACACAACCGCCTCGCTATGGCAAAAATGGGAGCAGGAAAAAGAGGAATGGCTCAATAACGCCGATACAAAAGCGATGACTGTTTTAGCCGAGACGATGCTTAAAGCACTGCCGGACATTCTGCGCGAAGACGTGCCGGCGACTGACATCATGTTCCCGCACTCTTCAATGGAACTTGTTGAAGGAATTTATAAGCACAATCAAGTCGCGGATTACTTTAACAGCGCCCTGTCAGAAACATTAACGGCTTATGTGAAAGAAAACATCAGCAAACATTCAAAAGCCGAGATCCGCATACTGGAAATCGGAGCGGGCACAGGCGGCACAAGCGCAGGCATATTTGAAAAGCTTAGGCCGTATCAAAACCATATAAAAGAATACTGTTACACCGATGTATCGAAAGCTTTTCTCGTGCATGCGGAGACGGAATACGGCAAACGGAATCCTTATCTGACGTATAAGCTTTTTAACGCAGAAGCGCCGCTTGCCGGCCAGGACATAGAGCCGGGCGCATACGACATCGTCGTTGCCGCCAATGTGCTCCACGCGACGAAAGACATCCGCCAGACGCTGAGAAACGCCAAAGCCGTTTTAAAAGACAACGGTTTGCTGCTCTTAAATGAAATGGCGGGAAACAGCCTGTTCCCGCATATTACTTTCGGACTGCTTGAAGGCTGGTGGCTGCATGAAGATTCCGCCCTTCGTATTCCGGGGTGCCCGGGCTTGTATCCGGAAAGCTGGAAGCGCGTGTTAGAAAGTGAAGGCTGGCATTCTGTCTTCTTCCCGGCAGAAGCGGCACATGAATTAAGCCATCAGATTATAGCGGCAAAAAGCAACGGCGTTGTTCGCCAAAAAACGCTTACATCAGGGGCCGGAAAACGGACCGCTCCGCCAAAAGCAGCATATACGCCGGAACTTCAGGCGCAAACAACGGTGCAAAAAGGCGACACGTCTTTAACAGAAAAAAGCACCGAGTACTTGAAAACGTTAATCGGAGAAACATTAAAAATTCCGCCGGCTCAAATTGATCCGAAAGCGCCGCTTGAAAAATACGGAATTGATTCTATCGTCGTCGTACAGCTGACAAACGCGTTACGAAATGTATTGGACCAAGTCAGCAGCACTTTATTTTTTGAATATCAGACGATCGAGGCGCTCGTCGCTCACTTAATCAAAACGAAAAAAGACGCGATGATCAAACTGACGGGACAAACGCCTGTTCAGGAAGAACGGAAGGCATCACCAGAACCGCAGGCTGTACAGCCGGCTCAGCCGCTTCGCACTGACTGGCGGCGGAGGGAAAAGCGGGCAGCCAAAGAGCCCGTCCGGCAAAGTTCGGTTCGCGACGTGGCCATCATCGGTGTTTCAGGACGCTACCCGCAGGCAAAAACAGCGGCTGAGCTTTGGGATAATATTAAAAAAGGAAAAAACTGCATAGAAGAAATTCCCCGGGAACGCTGGAACTGGCAGGATTACTACGATGAAGAGAAAGGTAAAGAAGGCTCTATTTATACGAAATGGGGCGGCTTCATTGAGGATATGGACAAGTTTGATCCGCTGTTCTTTCAGATTTCTCCTTTGGAAGCGGAGCGAATGGACCCGCAGGAGCGATTATTTTTAGAAACGGCGTATGCGAGTATCGAGGATGCCGGCTATACGCCTGACAACCTGTGCCAAAGCAGAAAAATCGGTGTTTTTGCCGGCGCGATGAACAAAAACTACCCGACAGGCTACGGCTACTGGTCCATTGCCAACAGGGTATCTTACCTTTTTGATTTTCAAGGGCCGAGCATTGCCGTTGATACAGCCTGCTCCTCTTCTTTGACAGCCATTCATCTGGCGCTTGAGAGCATATACAGCGGTTCAAGCGAATGCGCAATTGCCGGTGGCGTAAACATAGTGACCGACCCGATCCATTATATGAATCTGTCAGTCATGAACATGCTTTCCGCAAGCGACACGTGCAAATCGTTCGGAGACCGCGCGGACGGCTTTGTCGACGGAGAAGGGGTGGGCGCTGTCGTATTAAAGCCGTTGGAGCAAGCGATCGCCGATAACGATCACATTTACGGTGTGATTAAAGGAAGCACCATTAACAGCGGAGGCAAAACGAACGGATACACCGTTCCGAATCCGAATGCGCAGGCCGCCTTAATAAAAGAAGCTTTCCAAAGGGCAAACGTCCCGGCGCGCACCGTCAGTTATATTGAAGCCCACGGTACGGGGACCGCATTAGGAGATCCGATTGAAATCGCCGGATTAACGAAAGCATTTGAAGAGGATACAACAGACAAACAGTTTTGCGCCATCGGCTCCGCAAAATCAAATATCGGTCATTGCGAAAGCGCCGCGGGCATTGCGGGTCTGACAAAAATATTATTCCAGCTCAAAGACCGCCAAATTGCGCCGTCCCTGCACGCGGAACAGCTGAATCCAAATATTGATTTCGCGTATACGCCGTTTGCCGTTCAGCAGGAGCTCGGTGAGTGGAAACGTCCCGTCATCGGCGGCAAAGAGCTTCCGAGAAGGGCGGGGTTAAGCAGCTTCGGCGCGGGAGGAGCAAACGCCCACCTCATCATAGAAGAATATACGGCAGACAAAGTGCCTGATGAGACGCCGGCAGATCAGCCCGCCATCATCGTCCTGTCCGCAAAAAACAGCGAACGGCTCACTGAAAAAGCAAAACAGCTCAGAGACGCCATCCGTGAAAAAAGATACAGCGGCCGCGATCTTATGAGCATAGCCTTTACTCTCCAGACTGGCCGGGTGCCGATGGAAGAGCGTCTCGGTTTTATCGTCCATTCACTTCATGAACTTGAAGAAAAACTGAATGGATTTATCGCCGGACAAAACAGCGCCGGACTGCACCGTGACGGCACGGAAGAAAACAAACGGATGCTTGCCGTATTTGCGGCCGATGATGACATGGAAACCATCATAGACGCTTGGATCAGCAAAAGAAAATATTCTAAGCTGCTTGAGCTTTGGGTAAAAGGATTGGACATCAATTGGGCGAAATTATACGGAGAACGTCCTCCGGCCCGCATCAGCCTGCCTGCTTATCCGTTTGCGAAAGAACGCTTCTGGCATCAGCAGCCTGTACAAAGCAAGGCTGCGCCCGTTAAGGCGCCGGCTGATGAAACTGATCCGGCGGAGCAGTTTGAAGTAATGGCTTTTAGAGAAGTTCTTAAAGAACAGGCTCTGCCGGCTGCCGGAGAAAAGCAAGTCAAAACGGTGATTTCTTTCTTAACTGATCAGAAGAATCAGCAGGAAGCCATCTCTGTGATCAAATCGTATGACAGTGACATTGACGTTATTTTTATCGCTCAGGGAGACCGATATGAGGCTCTGTCCGCCGGCCGCTGCCAAGTGGTTCGGGAAGATCCGCAATCATATGTGAAGGCTTTTGCGGATATTCAAAAAGAGTACGGTGAAGCTTCCGCCATTTTGTATTTATGGGCGCTTGAAGATAAAAGCTGCATCGAAGATTATTCATGTATTGTCCATATTCTCAAAGCAATGGCTGAGACCGGTCTGCAGCCGGAAAGGCTGTTATTGGCGGGGGAATATGCATCCGGTCTGGAAAGGTGCTACTTGGAATCATGGATCGGCTTTGAGCGTTCGCTCGGCATTGTTCTCCCGAAAACAAGTGTTACCGGCCACTTCAGAAAAGCAGGTGCGGCCATAACGGACTGGATGAGAACCATTTGGGGCGAGCTGAAAGCTGAAACAGACCATACCGTTTTCTTGGAAGAGGGAAAACGATATGTCTATCACACCGAACCAACCGGACTAACGAAAGAAAACGGCAGGATCAGAACCGGCGGAACATATCTCATTACAGGCGGATTAGGAGGGCTCGGCTACTTATTTGCCCGCCATCTCGCCCGGAACTACCAGGCAAATGTCATTCTCACGGGGCGGTCGCCGATCAATGAAGAAAAGAAAGAAAAAATGAAAGACCTGGAAAATCTCGGCGCGGGTGTTCTTTACGCCGAAGCCGATGTTTGTGATCCGATCGGAATGGGCGACTGCATCAAGCGCTCGAAAGAACGATTCGGAGCCATTCACGGCGTCATTCATGCGGCGGGCATCGAAAGCAGAACATCCGTCTTTGAAAATGAAATCGGGAATTTCCGCAGTACGCTTGAACCGAAAATAAACGGAAGCCTGCTTCTTGACGAGTGGCTGAAAAACGAAACGCCTGATTTCATCTGCTACTTTTCATCCACATCGGCTGTTTTAGGAGATTTCGGCTGCTGTGATTACGCGGTCGCGAACAGGTTCCAAATGGCGTATGCCCGCTATAAAAACGAACAATCCGAAAGCGGAAACGCTTTTGTCATAAACTGGCCGGTATGGAAAAACGGCGGAATGGCCGTCGGCGGTGAAGAGACGACGGGCATGTACCTGCAATCAAGCGGCCAGCGCCTGTTAGAAACAAATGAAGGCATTGAGCTGTTTGAGCGCATCATTTCTCAAGACAACACCCAGTGCCTTGTCATTGCCGGCAAAAGAAGCCGTGCCGAACGATTTTTAGGCATACGGCGGGACGATTCATCAAAACCGGATGCGCTTTTGGAAACCGTGAGCCGCCGCATCCCGGAAGAAAGCACGGAAAAACGGCTCGAAGCGGATTTGAAAGAGCTGATACACAGTCTGCTGAAAATATCTAAAGATAAACTCGTCCTGCATAAAAACTGGGCGGAATTCGGATTTGATTCCATCTATTTAGCCAAATTTGCCGCTCTTTTGTCGAGTCATTACGGCATTGAAGTTACTCCGGCGTTATTTTACAGCTATGCCACGCTCGGAGACGTCATCAGCTATTACCTGACAGAACACAAAGAAACGATCGAAACGTTTTACCGAACGGAAGAAACCGAAACAGAAGCCGCCGCTCCGGATAACAAGGAGTATACGGATCAGGAGATCATCGCCATGATGAAACAGGTCTCTGAGGGGACATTAGATTTTAAAAGAGTGCAAGACATCATAGAAGGGAGTAAGACCTATGAATCATAAAGAACTTCTCGATGCCTACAGATCAGGAACGCTCACCATCGCTGAAGTAGAACAAAAGCTTCAGGCTTTCAAGCGGACAACTGCAAAACGTCCGCTTTCTGAAGGCCAGAAAGGTTTGTGGATGCTTCAGAAAATGTTTCCGGAGATGAGCGCATATAACATTCCGTTATGCTTTCGTTTTCAAAAGCTGGATATCGAGACATTCAAAAACGCCCTTTTGTCCGTGCAGCGCCAGCACCCTATTTTGACCAGTGTGATAAAAGAGGAAAACGGCCTTCCGTATCAGATAGAAGATACGGATCGGCATTTTCCGATTGAAGAAATGGATCTTTCTGAATTAAGCGGGCGTGACGTTCTTTCGTTTATTAAAGAAAAAGCAAAAGAACCGTTCGCGCTTGAAACCGGGCCGCTCCTTCGTGTTCATGTATTCCGGCGGGCGAAGCGGGAGCCGATTGTGTTAATCACCATTCACCATATCATTTTTGACGGCGTCTCTCTTATGACGTTTATGTCGGCGCTGCTGGACGCTTATGTAAAAGCAAGTGAAGGCAAAGAACCTGTCATGGTTCAGCAGGCCGCAGATTATCATGATTTTGTGAAATGGGAAAAAGAGCTGCTGGAAAGCGAAGCGGGAAAAACGCATCTCTCTTATTGGAAAAAGCAGCTGGAAGGACCGCTGCCGGTGCTTGAGCTTCCGTCGGATTATCCGAGATCATCGGTTCAAACTTGCAAAGGGCAGGCGTATCAGCCCTTGCTTCCTGATGAACTGAACCGGCAGATTAAAGTGTGCGCCCAAAAACATAATGTCAATGAATCCGTTGTGTATCTCGCTATTTTCAAAGGGCTGCTCTATCAATATACGAATCAGGAAGATGTCATCGTCGGCATGCCGACGATGGGGCGCTCTGAGGCTCAATTTGAGTCTGTCATCGGATACTTTATTAATATGATCGCGGTCAGAAGCAGGGAGACGGGCGCCAAATCCTTTACGGCGTTTTTGAAGGAGCTGCAGCTGACACTGGCAGAAGGGCTGGACCATGCCGCGTATCCGTTTCCCGCGCTTGTCAAAGAATTGAAGACGGAACGCTCGCCTGCGGTTTCGCCTGTTTTTCAAACCGCGTTTTTCTATCAAAACTTCTTCCGGACAGAAGGAGCGGAAAAGCTGGCGGAACTATATCAATCACTCGGCATCGAAATGATAGAAGACATTCATCAGGAAGGCGAATTTGAGCTTGCGCTTGAAGTCTATAAAAAAGAAACAGGAACCGTCCTGCAATTTCTGTACAACCCGGATGTCTACAGCCCTTCTTTCATCGAACGGATGGCGGAGCATTATATGAAACTGGCAGAAAAGGTGCTTTCTGATCCGGAGATCGCTTTTGAAGCCTGTTCCGGCCTGCTCAATCAAAAACGTGAAGCAAGCCGTTCATCCCATCAGCCGAATGAGCGCTGCATTCATGAAGTGTTTGCGGAAAAAGCCGGACGCCACCCTGACAGAGAAGCCGTCACATTCGGTGAAAACAGTCTTACATATCGCGAATTAGATGAACGAAGCACGGCGCTCGCCGTGCACCTGCAAGAAAAGGGCGTCACACCGGAATGCCCGGTCGGCATTTGTACGGAGCGTTCTTTTGAGATGGTCATCGGCATCCTCGCCATTTTAAAAGCGGGAGGCGCGTATGTGCCGCTGGACCCGGCTTTTCCAAACGAACGGATGGCGCACGTGTTGACTGACAGCGGCGTTTCAATCGTATTAACGCAAGCAAAGACGCGCGGCATGATTGAACAGTTGGCCATCGGCGGTGTGAGCACGGTGGAAATTGAAAACAGCGGACGTTCTGTCAGCGGGGCAAAACTGACGCCGCGTTCAAAACCGCATCATCTCGCTTATATTCTATATACGTCCGGAAGCACGGGAAAACCGAAAGGCGTCATGGTTGAGCACAGGGCCATCATGAATACGCTGCAGTTTTTGGAAGCTGAGTATCCGGTCGCACAAGAGGATGCCTATTTGTTAAAAACGAATTACGTATTTGACGTTTCGATTTCTGAATTATTCGGCTGGTTTATCGGAAACGGACGGCTTGTCATTTTGCCGCCTGGTGCAGAAAAAAATCCGCAGCTTTGCATGGAATACATCCAAACCCACCAGGTCACGCACCTGAATTTTGCTCCCGCCGTGTTTAATGTATTTCTGGAAACGGTAAAGCGGCATACGGCATTTACAGAAGACGGCCCTGTGAAATATGTGATGGTGGCCGGTGAGGCGTTTCCGAAAGATTTAGTCAAAAAGTCAGTTTCCATCTTCAAACATGCCAGAATTGAAAACATATACGGCCCGACGGAAACATCTATTTATGCCGCTTACTACAGCTGCGGCCAAAAGGAAATCACAAGCAGGAATACGCCGATCGGGAAACCGATTCACAATACGCGGCTTTATATCGTCGATGAAAAGCTTAGCCCCGTCCCTGACGGTGTGGCCGGGGAGCTTTGCGTGGCCGGCGCCGGTCTGGCCAGAGGCTATTACAATCAGCCTGAGCTGACGGCGGCATCATTTATTGATAATCCGTTTAGTGAAGGAGAAAAACTTTACAAGACAGGTGATTTAGCCAGATGGCTGCCTGACGGAAATATAGAATATGCCGGCCGGATTGACAGTCAGGTGAAAATTCGCGGATTCCGCATCGAATTGGGAGCGATTGAAACGAAATTGAACGAACATCCGGACATTCTTGATCAGGCGGTTGTTGTTCAGGAAAAGAACGGACATAAAAAGCTGATTGCTTATTATACGGCCCGCTCCGGTCATACGGCAGATGAAAAAGCGCTCCGCAACCATCTTTTATCGAGTCTGCCGGATTATATGGCGCCTGCTCATTTTATCCGTCTGGATGCGCTGCCGTTAACACCGAGCGGAAAAGTGAACCGCAAAGACCTAAAACAGCGCAAGGTAATTGTTCACCGGTCTGAAAAGACGGGCAGACTGCCGTTATCAGAAGCGGAAGCGAAAGTGACCGCAATATGGGAAGACCTGCTGAATACGGCGGGCATCAAAATCGAAGACGGCTTTTTCGATGTGGGAGGCGACTCGCTTTTGGCTGTTGCGGCGGCAGAACGCATTAAACAGGAGCTGGAATGCGATTTTACCGTTACGGATTTATTCGAACACTCTACCATTCAGGCGATCAGCCGATTTATTGTTGAAACAAAACAGGCGGCTGAATCAGAGGCGCCCGGCCAAGATGAGAGAGAAAGAGAACAAACACCGCAAAACGGGGTGCCGTCTTACTTTGACGACAGTGTGGCGATAGTGGGGATTTCCTGCCAGTTCCCCGGCGCGAAAAATCATCATGAGTTTTGGAAGCAGTTAAGAGAAGGAAAGGAAAGCGTCCGGTTCTACTCGGAAGAAGAACTTCGGGAAGCCGGCGTGCCTGAAGATTTGATCGAAAATCCCGACTATGTGCCGGCATTATCGACGATAGAAGGAAAAGATCTCTTTGACCCTGAGTTCTTTCACATTTCTCCGAAAGACGCAGAATTTATGGATCCTCAGCTTCGGCTTCTGCTGCTTCATTCTTGGAAAGCCGTCGAGGACGCGGGATATGTATCCAAAGAGATTCCGAAGACAAGCGTATATATGTCGGCAAGCAATAATTCGTATCGGTCGCTTTTGCCGGAAAAAACGACAGAAGGCCATGAATCTCCCGACGGCTATGTCTCATGGGTGTTAGCGCAGAGCGGTACGATTCCGACGATGGTTTCCCATAAGCTCGGATTAAAAGGGCCAAGCTATTTCGTTCATTCCAATTGCTCATCATCATTAGTCGGTCTTTATTCAGCCTATAGAAGTATAACGAGCGGAGAATCGGAATACGCGCTCGTCGGCGGAGCAACGCTGCATGCAGCGACCGGCATCGGCTATGTGCATCAAAACGGATTGAATTTTTCAAGCGACGGGCATGTCAAGGCATTTGACGCTTCAGCCGACGGTATGGCGGGCGGAGAAGGAGCGGCCGTCATTCTGCTGAAAAAGGCGTCGCAAGCCGTTCAGGACGGAGATCACATATACGCCATGCTCAGAGGCATCGGTCTGAACAATGACGGAGCGGATAAAGTCGGTTTTTACGCACCGAGTGTAAAAGGTCAGACTGACGTCATCCAGCATGTTTTAGACAGCACGAATATTCACCCGGAGACGATTTCCTATATCGAAGCGCACGGCACAGGAACGACATTGGGTGATCCGATTGAAATGTCAGCGCTGCAGCAAGTGTATAAACGTTACACGGACCGGGAGCAGTATTGCGGGATCGGCTCCGTAAAAACGAATATCGGACATTTGGATACAGCAGCAGGTCTGGCCGGGTGCATCAAAGTCGCCATGAGTTTATATCATCGGGAGCTGGCGCCTACCATTAATTACACGTCACCGAATCCGAATATCAAATTCAGCGGTTCGCCGTTTTATGTGGCGGATAAGAGAAAACCGCTTCCGGAGAGAGAGACGCCGCACCGGGCAGCGTTAAGCTCATTCGGACTCGGAGGAACAAACGCACACGCCATTTTTGAACAGTATGAAAACAAAACGATCAGCGGATTAAATGACGGACAGCCGCCTTATATCGTTCCGCTGTCAGCGAGAAATAAGCAGCGTCTTACTGCCTATGCATCTTGTTTATCCGGCTTTCTGGATGAAGCCGAAAACGATGTTTCCTTGCATGATCTGGCATTTACGTATCAGACCGGACGTGAAGCGATGGAAGAGAGAGCCGTTTTTATCAGTCATGATCATCACGATTTGAAGCGTCAGCTGCAGGATTTTATCAACGGCAATGACCAAAACATCTTACGGGGCGAAAAAGTGAGAAGCAGAGAAGTGTCGGCTCAGGAGATGGAAGAGCTTGCGGCATGTCAGACACGTGATGAAAAGCTGAAAGCATTTGCGGCGCTCTGGATTGAAGGAGCGCGTGTTGATTGGGGCTTATTGTATCAGGATTCCGCGCCGCGAAGAATCAGTGCGCCGACCTACCCGTTCGCAGAGGAGCGCTTCTGGCCGGAAGAAACTGTGAAGCAAACAGATGCGAAGTTTTTGCATCCGCTGGTACATCAGAATACATCCGTCTTGCAGGAGCAGCGGTTCAGTTCGGAATTCACGGGAAAAGAGTATTTTATTGCCGAGCATATCATTAAAGGAATGGCGATCGTGCCGGCTGCCGTTACCCTTGAGATGGCACGGGCCGCGGCGGAGAAAAGCATCGGCGGGGCAACAGAGGATTCTCTCGGCCTGCGCTTAAAGAATATCGTATGGGTACGCCCGGTGATAGCCGATCAGGACGCTGTCCGTGTCCATATCGGACTTTATGAAGAAGAGGACGGACAGATTCAATACAGAATGTACGGCGGTAACGATTCTATCGGTGAAGAAGCTCCTCTTTATAATCAGGGCATCGCTGAAATCATCCGGAAGGAACCGGAGGAAGCGGCGGATATTGAGCAGCTGAAGCGCCGGTGCACACAGGGAACAATCGAATCTCAAGCGTTTTACAAAGGAATGATCGGAGCTGATTACGGGCCTGGCTACAAAGGTGTCCAGCTTGTATACAAAGGCGAAGACCGGCTGCTTGCTAAATTGAAGCTTCCTGAATCCGTCTCCCATACGAAAGCTGATTATATCCTTCATCCGAGTATGATGGACGGTGCGCTTCAGGCCGCCGAATATTTGCAAAACGTGACGAGAGCGCTGCTGGCAGAAAGCGGGGAACCATTCAAAGCCGCATTGCCGTTTGCTTTAGAGGAGCTGGACGTTCTGAATCCGTGCGCTGATGATATGTGGGTGCACGTCACATTCAGTGCGAACAATAAAGCCGGCGATCCTATCCAAAAAGCAGATATTGATTTATATGACAATAACGGCGGGCTTTGTGTGCGGATGAGAGGTTTCTCAACGCGAATCATGGAAGAAAACGCGGGTGCCGGCGTTTCGGTCAGCCGTACGGACACATTGTTCGCTGAACCGGTCTGGAAAGAGCAGCCGGAACCGGCCGATCATGCGCCTTCGTATGAACAGCATATCATTTTCCTTTGTGAGTACGATGAAGCCGTTAAACAAGCTGTCGAAGCAAAGCTTGAACATGCAAGCGTCATTATCTTGGACGATCGTCCCGCATCTATTGCAGAGCGGTATCATTCTTATGCGGGTCAGCTGTTTGACCATATCAAAACCATAATGAAAAGCAAGCCGAAGGGCCGCGTGCTTTTTCAGGCTGTTACGCGGTCAGCAGGCTTACAGCAGGTGTTCTCAGGCATTACCGGCCTCTTCAAAACCGCAGGCCTTGAACATTCCAAGCTGATCTGTCAAATGATCGAAGCCGAGGAGAAAGAAAGTGCTGAAGGCATCGCGGAAAAAGCGGCGGAAAACCGTATGCATGCCGAAAGCGTCCATGTGAAATATGAAAACGGCAAGCGCTTTGCCGCTGATTGGGAAGAGATGGATATTTCTCAAGCGGAGCCGGACATTCCGTGGAAAGACGAAGGCGTTTATCTCATTACAGGAGGTGCTGGAGGTTTAGGTCTGATTTTTGCAAAAGAGATCGCAAACCGTACAAAAGATGCCGTCATCATACTAACCGGCCGGTCCGCTCTCGGAGAAAAGCAGAAAGACATGCTGGAAATAGTACGTGCTGCCGGCTCTTCTGTTTTCTACGAGCAGACCGATGTCACGGACGAAGCAGAAGTATACCGATTGATCCGCAATATCCGTAAACGGCACGGCAAGCTGGACGGGATTGTTCACAGTGCCGGCATTATAAAAGACAACTACATGGTGAAGAAGACGGCAGAGGAATTCCAACACGTTCTCGCTCCGAAAGTGAAGGGCCTTGTGTATCTTGATGAAGCGTCACAACATGAGAAATTAGATGTCTTTATTGTCTTCTCATCCTTATCAGGTGTGCTTGGAAGCGTCGGCCAGGCTGATTATGCGTCTGCAAATGTCTTTATGGAGATGTATGCCGAGTACCGCCGTTCTTTACAAGCCGCAGGACAAAGATACGGAAAGACGCTTTCTGTCAGCTGGCCGTTATGGAAAGAAGGCGGAATGCAGGCAGGAAAGCAGACGGAAGATATGCTGATGCAGGAGGCGGGAATCGCACCGCTCGGCACAGATGCCGGCATCAAGGCTTTATATCAAGGCTTGATGAGCGGGACAGCCCGGATGACGGTTCTTGAAGGAGATGTGAAAAACATGAAAGCAAAACTGTTTCGCAAAGAGAATGATCATCCGGAAGCAGAGACCGGCGTACGTCATGACGTTGATGCTGACAGCCTGCTTGAAAAAGTGAAGCATCTGTTAAAACAGCAGACGGCCTCGCTGTTAAAAGTAAACATTGACAAAATTGATCCTCACGAAGAAATGACAAAATACGGGCTGGATTCTATCTCGATGACTGAGTTTACGAACCAGTTAAACAAAACGTACCGGCTTACGTTAACGCCGACGATTTTCTTTGATCATCCGACAATCCATGAATTTGCCGTTCATTTAATCAGTGAATACGAAGAGGAATTTGCCGGACGGTTTGCGGTAAATACAAAAACGGTTCAATCGGCAAGACCGGTAAAAGAGACTCAAATCACGCGCCCGGCCGTTAAGCGGCGCCGCACTCTGCCTGAGACACTTCCGCAGACAGTGCAGCGGGACCAAGGGCCGGAACCGATCGCAATCGTAGGCATCAGCGGGATTTTCCCGATGGCAGAAGACATTGAAGCTTTCTGGCAGAACCTGAAAGAAGGCAAAGACTGCATGACCGAGATTCCGAAAGACCGCTGGGACTGGCGGGACTATTACGGGGATCCCGCAAAAGAAGCCAATAAAACAAACGTCAACCAAGGCGGGTTTATTGACGGAATTGCTGAATTTGATCCGTTGTTTTTCGGGATTTCACCGCGGGAAGCGGAGCAAATGGACCCTCAGCAGCGCCTCTTGCTGACGTATGCGTGGAAAGCGATTGAAGATGCCGGATATGCGTCAAAGAGTCTCTCAGGCACAAAGACAGGTGTGTTTATCGGGACCGGAAACACCGGCTACGGTTCTCTTTTAGCCAATGCCGATGCGGCGATTGAAGGGTCATCCGCGGCGAATACAAGTCCGTCTGTCGGACCGAACCGTGTCAGCTATACGCTCAATCTGCATGGGCCGAGCGAGCCGATTGATACCGCCTGCTCAAGCTCGCTCGTTGCCATACACCATGCCGTTTCTTCAATTGAAGAAGGGACGTGCGACATGGCTTTGGCGGGAGGAATCAATACGATTGTTCTTCCGGATGTGTATATCAGCTTTGACAAAGCGGGCGCGCTGAGTAAAGAAGGAAGATGCAAAACGTTCTCCGATCAGGCTGACGGTTTTGCCCATGGTGAAGGAGCCGGGCTCTTTTTCCTCAAAAAGCTGAAAGCCGCTGAGGCGGATGGGGACCATATTTACGGCGTCATTAAAGGAAGCGCGGTGAATCACGGCGGCCGTGCGGCATCTTTAACAACGCCTAACCCGAAACAACAGGCGGAAGTCATTAAAGCCGCATACAAAAAAGCGGGCATTGATCCGAAAACAGTCTCTTATATCGAAGCGCACGGCACCGGAACAGAATTGGGGGATCCCGTTGAAATTAACGGCCTGAAACAAGCGTTCAGCTCGTTTGCAGACGGAAAAGAGAAAGCGGCCGGCTATTGCGGCTTAGGGTCGGTCAAAACGAATATCGGCCATTTATCCCTTGCCGCGGGAGCAGCGGGCATTATTAAAATTTTGCTGCAGATGAAGCATCGGACATTAGTCAAAAGTCTCCACTGTGAGACGGTAAATCCGTATATTCAGCTTGAAGACAGTCCGTTTTACCTGGTGCGGGAGACGATGGAATGGAAGACGCAGACAGACGAACGCGGAAACGAACAGCCGCGCCGCGCGGGCATCAGCTCATTCGGCATCGGAGGCGTAAATGCCCACGTCGTCATCGAAGAATACATCCCAGAAGACAGAGAGGATGCAGATGATTCTCATATCGACCCATGTCTTTTCGTTCTGTCCGCCAAAAATGAAAAACGCCTGAAAGAGCAGGCAAAACAGCTGAAACGTGCGCTTACTGAAAAACGGTACGATCAATCCAGCCTCGTTTCTATGGCATATACCCTCCAGATCGGAAGGGACGCCATGGAAGAACGCCTGGCGGTTATTGCCGGATCCGCAGAAGAACTGCAGGAAAAACTGTCACAGTTTATCACTGGAGATAAGCATGCGGATTTGTACAGAGGAAGAATAGACAAAGGCACGCTGCAAATGCTGACGGAAGATGAAGAAATTCAAGAAGCCGTTGAAAAATGGATGGCACGCGGCAAATACGCGAAGCTGCTTGAATTATGGGTCAAAGGGTTGAACGTCGATTGGGCGAAGCTGTATGGAGACCGGCCGCCTAAACGCATGAGCCTGCCGTCGTATCCTTTTGCAAAAGACCGCTATTGGGCGGCGAAACACACCGGAAAACACGAAAAAACAAGCACTGTGTCTGCCGGAAAACAAGACGCGCTTCATCCGCTTCTGCACAGAAATACTTCAAACCTTGCAGAACAGCGGTTCAGCTCAATCTATACAGGAGAAGAATTTTACCTTGCGGATCATGTTGTAAAAGGCGTGCCGGTTTTACCGGGGGTGGCACATCTTGAAATGGCGCGCGCAGCAATGGAACAGGCATCTGAAGTACCGGCCGGACAAGGAAGCGTCAAGCTTAAGAATACGGTTTGGGTGCGGCCGATCACCATTGAAGACGAGCCGGTTCATGTCAACATCCGTCTCATTCCTGAAACGGCAAATGACGTTCAATTCGACATTTACAGCGGCCGGGAAACAGATCAGCCGTCCGTTTACAGCCAAGGGGCAGTATCAGTCCGCCCTGACGCAAAGGCTCCGGTCATTGATCTGCAAAAACTGAGATCACAATCCGCCGAGACACCGTTTTCTGCAGATGAAGTGTACGATATGTACCGCAAAATCGGTTTTGATTACGGCCCGGCTTTCCGGGGTGTCAAAGCGATTTATACAGGTGATGATTTCGTATTGGGCAGACTGTCTCTTGATGCGGCTTGTGCGGACACGGTACAGGAGTATGTCATGCATCCGGGCTTAATGGACTCTGCATTGCAGGCATCAAGCATATTAACCGGAACAAATGATGAAAAACTGATGCTTCCGTTTGCGGTTCAGGAGCTTGAAGTATTCAGCGCATGCGCTGCCGAGATGTGGGTTTACGCCAGACTTTCTGAAGACCAGAAAGCCGGCCAGATTGAAAAGCGCGATCTTGATATTTGTGATGAAAACGGCAAGGTTTGCGTAAGGCTGAAAGGTTTGTCATTCAGAATGGCTGAAAAAGAACCTGAGAAAAAAGAAAAAGCTCCGGAAACGCTCATGCTTGAGCCGGTATGGACACGAAGCGATGAAACTGCCGTTCAAACGGAACCCGTTTTTGCCCGGCATATCGTAATGCTTTGTGACACAGACGCCGGATTAAAACAAGCCGTTGAAGCCGCGGGAGCTGAATGTTTTGAAATGACCTCCCCGCACGGGAAAGCGGCGGCGCGCTTCCGTGATTATACAGGATGGATATTGGAGACGCTGCAAAAACTGCTGAAGGAAGAGACGGAAGGAGACGTCCTTATCCAGACGGTTCTCGCTAAAACAGATAAGCATCAGCTGCTCTCAGGGATTTCAGCTCTGCTAAAAACAGCCGGCCTGGAACATAAAAAACTGAAAACCCAGCTGATTGAAATAGAACCGGCGGAAAACGGCAGAATCACAGACATCATCAGAGAAAATAAAACAAGGGCTGATGACAGCCATATCAAATATGAAAACGGCATCCGATACAGCGCAGATGTCAAAGAAACGGCCGTGTCCGGCGGCAAAGTACGCATTCCGTGGAACGACGGAGGCATTTATCTCATTACCGGAGGAGCCGGGGGCTTAGGATTTATTTTCGCGAAAGAAATTGCCCGGAAAGTCAAAGAGCCGACACTGGTTTTGACAGGCCGTTCCGCATTAAGCGAGAATCAGCGGATGCAGCTGCAATCGCTTGAATCACTCGGAGCAAAAGCGGAATACAAACAGGCTGATGTAACAAACGCTCAAACTGCGGCAGACCTGGTCAAAACAATTGAAACGGAATATGGCGGCCTTCACGGCATCATTCATAGCGCGGGTGTGATGAATGATCAATATATCGCAAAGAAAACAACCGAAGAGTTTTACAGTGTATTGGCTCCTAAAACGGACGGATTTGTCAACCTTGATGAAGCAACCGAGCATTTAGCGCTGGACTTTTTCATCGTTTTCTCATCCATTTCCGGTGTCACCGGGAATGCGGGACAGGCGGATTATGCGGCGGCAAACGCATTTATGGACAGCTATGCGGCATACCGCAACGCGCTGGTTACGGCAATGTACCGCCACGGTCACACATTGTCAATCAATTGGCCGCTTTGGAAAGACGGCGGAATGCAAGTCAATGAAGAAATGGCGAAGCTCACCGAAAAAAGAACCGGCGTAACACCGATGCGCACTGAAACCGGAATAGAAGCTCTTTACAAAGCATGGAGCACGGGGAAAACAAGCGTGCTCGTCATGGAAGGAAACCGCGCCGTAATGCGGGAAAAACTGCTTCAAAAGACTCCCGCAGCCGCTTTTGCACCGGTTAAGAAAACGGAGGAAACGCCTGCGCCGAAAGACCTGACGGCCAAACTTCAGGAATTGCTGGCAAAAGAAGTTTCCGGGCTTCTGAAAATAAACATTGAAGAAATCGATAGCGAATTGGAGTTCAATCAATACGGATTTGATTCCATTACGCTGACGGAATTCGCCAACAAGCTGAATGACACTTATCAGCTTGATCTCACACCGACCATATTTTTTGAATATGCGACGATTCAAGCCTTGGCGCATCATTTAGCAGAAGACTATCAAACACAATTTGCAGGCAGCACACAGCCGAAAGAAGAAAAACAAAGCGGTGTAACAGATGATGGCGGCATCAGACTGGCAGGGAACAAACGATTTGCAAAAACAGCCGTACAGCCGGTTCAGACTGCGGCTGAACATAAACCGGAACCGATTGCCATTGTCGGCATGAGCGGAGTGTTTCCGAAAGCCGCAAATATTGATGAGTATTGGCGCAATTTAGAAGAGGGAAAAGATTGTATAACAGAGGTGCCGGCGGATCGCTGGGACTGGCGGGAGTATTACGGTGACCCGCTTAACGAAGCCAACAAAACAAATGTAAAGTGGGGCGGATTTATTGACGGAGTTGCGGAATTTGATCCGCTGTTCTTCGGAATTTCACCGCTGGAAGCCGAACAGATGGATCCCCAGCAGCGCTTGTTAATGATGTATGCGTGGAAGGCGATAGAAGATGCGGGATATTCCGCTAAAAGCCTTTCCGGCACGAAAACAGGCCTGTATATCGGCACGGGGAATACCGGATACGGCTCACTGTTTTCCGACCTGGATATCGGCGGTGCGTCAGCCGCAAATATGAGTCCGTCAGCAGGGCCGAACCGCGTCAGCTATATGCTCAATCTGCACGGGCCGAGTGAACCGATCGACACGGCTTGTTCCAGCTCGCTGGTCGCGATTCATCACGCCGTATGCGCCATTGAAAACGGGAACTGCGAGATGGCGATCGCCGGCGGCGTGAATACCGTCGTCACACCGCAAGGCCACATCGCTTATGACAAAGCGGGTGCGCTGAGCAAAGAAGGGAAATGCAAAACGTTCTCCGACAGGGCGGACGGATTTGCCGTCAGTGAAGGTGCCGGAATTCTGTTTTTGAAAAAGCTGTCAGAAGCGGAAAAAGCGGGCGATCATATTTACGGCGTCATTAAAGGCAGCGCGGTCAACCACGGCGGACGCGCGAACTCCTTGACGACACCGAACCCGAAAGCCCAGGCGGAAGTCGTCAGAACGGCTTATGACAAAGCAGGCATTGATCCGAGAACCGTCACTTATATAGAAGCGCACGGAACCGGAACGGAGCTTGGCGATCCGGTCGAAATCAACGGCCTGAAATCCGCCTTTCAAAAGCTATACGAAAAAACAGGCGATTCCGCCGTTTACGCGAGTCACTGCGGTCTGGGATCAGCTAAAACCAATATCGGCCACCTGTCACTGGCAGCCGGTGTCGCGGGTGTGATCAAAGTGCTGATGCAGATGAAGCATAAAACACTTGCAAAAAGCCTCCACAGCGAGGTCATCAACCCGTATATCAAGCTGAAAGACAGTCCGTTTTACATCGTACAGGAAAAAAGAGAATGGACGGCATTGAAAGACGAAAACGGCAATCATCTGCCGCGCCGTGCGGGAATCAGTTCTTTCGGCATCGGCGGCGTAAACGCCCATGTCGTCATTGAAGAATATATCCCGAAGGAAGAAAGAAAAACAGCTGTTTTCACACACCCTCAAATCTTTGTGCTGTCGGCCAAAGAAGAAGAACGTCTGCAGGAACAAGCGCAGCAGCTGGCGCAAGCTTCTTTTACGGATGCTGATCTTGCCGATGTTGCTTACACGCTTCAGCAGGGACGTGATGCGATGGAAGAAAGAGCGGCCATTATCGCTTCCTCGGCCGAAGAACTGCGGGACAAGCTAAAAAGCTGTGCGAAAGGACGTTATGATATAGCGGGCATTTATAAAGGAAAAGCGGGTAAAATCCCGCTGAAATCCATTCTGGCAGGCGCAAACGGCGAAGCGGATATCGAAGAGCTGATAAGCCGCCGGGAGAATGACAAGCTTGCGGAATTATGGGTGCAGGGCGCGGATATCAAATGGGACGGCTTATATTCTGATATCAAGCCCCAACGGATGAGTCTTCCTGCTTACCCGTTTGCGAAAGAGCGGTACTGGATCACGGACAACCGGCCGAAAGCAGAAAAACCGCAAGCTGTGCCGACGGCGCGGGTGCTGCACCCGCTGCTTCACGAAAATGTATCGGATTTAACAGAGCAGCGGTACCGATCCGAATTTACGGGACAAGAGACGATTTTCACCGATCATCTTATTAAAGGCAAGCCGGTCATGCCGGGCGTTGCCTACTTGGAAATGGCCAGGGCGGCGGTTGCTCAGGCAGTCAAAGGGCAAAAGGAACGTCCTTCTGTCATCCGTCTGAAAAACATCGTTTGGGTTCGGCCGATCGAAGCGGGAAACCGCCCGATTGAAGCGCAAATCAGCCTGAACCCGAGGGAAAACGGTGAAATCGTGTATGACATTTACACCGATTCACAAACAGAAGCAAGCGGCAGGCAGATACACTGTCAGGGGGCTGCCGGCATTCTCAGCGCCGGTGAGGCTCCGCACCGTGATATAGGCGCACTGAAAGCTCAATGCGGCCGCAGCATGCTGACTTCTGAACAGTGTTACGGCTTATTCAGCAAAATCGGCATTGACTACGGTCCCGGACAACAAGGAATTCAGCACATTCATATCGGAAGCAATCAAGCATTAGCTGAGCTCCGTCTGCCTTCCTTCCTCGAAGAAACGGCAGATCAATACGTTCTTCACCCGTGTATGCTTGATTCAGCTCTGCAAGCGACAATCGGACTGAAGCTGCATGCAGATGATAACCAGCTGTCACTGCCGTTCGCCCTTGAGGAACTGGACATTTTCAGCCCGTGCACGACAAGCATGTGGGCGTATGTCAGCTCCCGGGGAACGGATGAAAAAATACAGCGGCTGGACATTGACTTATGCGATGAGACAGGCCGGGTCTGTATCAGGATTAAAGGGATTTCTTCCAGAAGGATGGAAGGCCCGGCGCCGGAAACATCATTAAATGGAGCAAACCTTCTGGCTCCGGTATGGGATCTTGCGGAATTCCGTGACCCAAGCCCGGCATATAAGACGGAAGAGGTTGTCTTTATCGCAGGGGATGAGGAAAGCACGGCTTTTCAATTGCATCATCCTTCTGCGAAACGGCTTCATATCAACCCGGAGGATGAAATAGAGGCTGTTGCGGCTGAACTGAAAGCAAGAGGGTCTTTCGGGCATATCGTATGGATCGCTCCTTTTCACAGCGCTGATGACATGGTGAAAGCTCAAGATGCGGGCGTCATCCAGATGTACAGAGTGATTAAGGCGATGCTTGCTTTAGGATACGGAGGCAAGCGAATCAGCTTGACAGCAGTCACAATAAAAACACAGTCCGTACAGCCGGCGGACATCATTGATCCGGCTCATGCAGGCATTCACGGTTTGATCGGTTCGCTCGCAAAAGAGTATCCGAACTGGCAAACACGGCTGATTGATGCCGGATGTCCGGAAGATGTTTCAAAGGCGGAGCTGTTCTCAGCGCCGTTTGATGAGCAAGGCAACACTTGGGCGTACCGGAACAATCACTGGTACAAACAGCGTCTCATTCCTGTACAGCAGCCGGTGTCAAGCCGGACCGCTTACCAAAAAGGCGGCGTTTATGTCGTCATCGGCGGCGCGGGGGGCATCGGCGAGGCATGGAGCGAATATGCCGTGAAAACGTATCAGGCGCGAGTCGTTTGGATCGGCAGACGAAAACATAACAGCGCCATCCAGGAAAAAATCGACAGACTCAGCCAATTCGGGCCGGCGCCGATTTATATTGAAGCTGACGCGGCAAATCCGGATGAGCTCACACGGGCGTATGAAACGATCAAACGCACGCACCCGCAAATTAACGGAATCATCCATTCCGCAATTGTTTTAGAGGATCAGAGCCTGGCGAATATGCCGGAAAGCCGTTTGAAAAGCGTGCTCGCTGCAAAAGTCAATGTCAGCGTGAATATGGCCCGCGTGTTCCAAAATGAGCCGCTGGACTTTGCTTTGTTCTTCTCATCTGTTCAATCATTTGCACGAGCGGCCGGACAAAGCAATTATGCTGCCGGGTGCAGTTTCAAAGATGCCTTTGCCGCTCATTTGGCTCAAGTTCGGCCGTATTCGGCGGCAGTGATGAATTGGAGCTACTGGGGCAGTGTCGGAATCGTATCATCTGCCGAATATCAAGAGCGGATGAAACAGGCGGGAGTCGGATCAATTGAAGCGCCGGAAGCAATGGCGGCGCTTGAACGATTGCTCGGCGGCCCATTGAATCAGTTTGTCATGATGAAACAGGCGGAAGAGCCGGAGGAAAAACCGGAAGAAATGATAGAAGTATACCCTGAACATCACGGCTCGGCGATGCAAAAACTGCGAAGCTATCAGCCTAAAGTAACAAGACATGTACAACAATTGAGTTAAGGAGGGGACGGCTTTGCAAAACACTGAAGATCTTCTTTACAAACTATTGGCAGGCCAGCTGAAATCTGTCGGATTTTTTACGGAAAACGAAACGCAGCCTGTCATGCAGGGGTTTTACGGCAGGTGGCTGGAAGAAAGCATCTCCATCTTGGTGCAAAAAGGCTTTTTGAAACAGTCTGGCAGTACGTATGTGTTAACGGGTCCGATAGAGGGTGCGGACGTTCTGTGGCAAGAATGGGATGAAAAGAAAGCTCCTTTACTCAAGGACAGCAGCAAACAGGCGATGATCACCTTAGTGGAGACCGCTCTCAGAGCTTTGCCGGATATTTTATCCGGCAGAGTTTCTGCCACTGATGTTCTGTTTCCTGATTCATCAATGGAATTGGTTGAAGGAATCTATAAAAACAATGAAACGGCAGACTACTTTAATGAGGTGCTCGCTGACACATTGACAGCTTTCATTGAAGAACGCCTGAAAGAAGACCCGAACGCGGAAATCCGGATATTAGAGATCGGAGCGGGGACGGGCGGGACGAGCGCGGCCGTTTTCAAAAGATTAAAAGAGGTCAAACATCATGTGAAAGAATATTGCTACACCGATCTGTCAAAGGCCTTTTTCATGCATGCTGAAAAAGAATACGGTCCCGACAATCCGTATTTGACTTATAAGCGGTTTAATGTGGAAGAGCCCCCGGCTTTGCAGGGGATAGAGGCGGGCGCATATGACGCGGTCATTGCGGCAAATGTGCTTCACGCGACAAAAAATATTCGTCGGACACTTCGCAATGCCAAAGCGGTGCTTAAAAAGAATGGGATTTTGCTATTAAATGAGATCAGCAGCCATTCGGTTTATTCTCATCTGACATTCGGTCTTTTGGAAGGCTGGTGGCTGTATGAAGACGCCAAACTGCGCATTCCCGGATGCCCTGGGCTGTATGCTGAAGCGTGGCAGTCTGCGCTGGAAAGCGAGGGATATCGGTACGTTACATTTATGGCGGAATCGTCACATCACCTCGGCCAGCAGATCGTGGCGGCAGAAAGCGACGGCGTCATCAGGCAAAAGCAGCCGGGCGCGACGGCGGTTGAAGAAATTGCGGCTTCCAAAGAGCCGGCTGATTTCACAGAACCGTCTTTCTCAGTCACAGACCGGACGGTGCAATTCATAAAAGAAACGTTAGCCAAGTCCATAAAACTTGCTCCCGAGCGCATTCAGCCGGAAACCAGCTTTGAAAAATACGGCATCGACTCCATTTTGCAGGTGAATTTTATCCGTGAACTGGAAACATTGACGGGCGAGCTGCCGAAAACGGTCTTATTTGAACACACGAATACGAAAGAACTTGCCGAGTATTTGCTGGAAACTTACCCGGATAAGCTGCAACAGGCATTCGGAGCCGATCAAGCGCCTCCTGAAACGGAGCATCCGGAACCTGCAATGAATGAACCGGTGCCGCTTGTCACGGAAACACGGCGATTTATCACTGAACAAAAAGAGCCAAAAGCGCCAAAGCCGGAAACAGAAACCGTCACCGATAATCGCTCTGATCGTGACGACATTGCCATTATCGGCATCAGCGGCCGCTATCCTGAGTCTGAAACCCTCGATGAGCTGTGGGAGCATTTAAAAGCCGGAGACAGCTGTATTACGGAAGCTCCGGAAAACAGATGGAAGTCCGGTCTTCTGAAAACGATGGCAAAAGAAACACGAAAAGAAGAACGCAAAACACGGTACGGCGGATTTCTGAAGCATATTGACGCTTTTGACCATCACTTGTTTGACATCCGGGAAGACCATGTGATGGAGATGACGCCTGAGCTCCGTCTAAGCCTTGAAACCGTATGGGAAACATTTGAAAACGGAGGCTACTCGTTAGAGAGAGTAAACGAATGGCAGGAATCAGACAGCGGAATTGGTGTATTTATGGGCAGTATGTACAATCAATATTTCTGGAATATCCCGTCATTGGAAAAAGCTGCGCTCAGCTCTAACGGAGGGGATTGGCATATCGCCAACCGCATTTCCCACTTTTTCAATTTAACGGGTCCGAGCATGGGCGTTACGACCGCATGCTCCAGCTCACTGAGCGCCATTCATCTCGCCTGTGAAAGCCTGAAGCTTAACAGCTGTTCCATGGCGATTGCCGGAGGGGTCAATCTCACGCTTGAACCGTCTAAATATGATGCGCTCGAACGGGCGAATTTGCTTGAGCAGGGAAGTGAAAGCAAAAGCTTCGGAACCGGCACGGGCCTGATGCCGGGAGAAGGAGTCGGAGCAGTGCTCTTGAAGCCGCTCTCCAAAGCGGTTGCCGACAAAGACCATATTTACGGGATCATTAAAAGCAGCGCGTTGTGCCATAGCGGCGGAAGGCAGATGTACACGGCTCCGGATCCGAAACAGCAGGCGAAGCTCATGGCGGCTTCCATTGACAAGGCCGGAATCAATCCGGAAACAATCAGTTATGTTGAATCAGCGGCAAACGGCTCTGTATTGGGAGATCCGATTGAGGTCATTGCCCTGACAAACGCGTTCTCGCAATATACCGATAAAAAACGATTTTGCGCGCTTGGATCCGTCAAGTCAAATCTCGGCCATTTAGAGGCGGCCTCCGGGATGTCCCAGCTCGCGAAAGTGCTGCTGCAAATGGAGCGGGAAACATTAGTTCCAACCATTAATGCAAAACCGCAAAATCCGAATATCGTGCTTGAACAAACGGCCTTTTACCTGCAGGAGAAAACCGAGTATTGGGAGCGTCTGAAGGATGCCGAGACGGGAGACATCATACCGCGGAGAAGCATGATCAATTCCTTCGGGGCAGGCGGGGCATATGCAAATCTCATCGTAGAAGAATATATCAATCCGAATTCTAATCATGCCCGTCACGGCAATGAGGAATATATTTTCCCTGTGTCAGCGAAAACAAAATGGAGTTTTGAAGCCTATCTTGAGAGACTGGCGGCCTTTTTAGAAAAGACGCCATCTCTTCATCCGGCCGCCATCGCATCCGCGCTGCAAAAAAGAACGCATCATCCGGAGTATCGGGCGGCATTTACGGCTGCTTCCGTTCAGGAACTGTCGGAAAAACTGGCCGCTTACCGCATGGATCAGCGGAATCTCAATTTCTCCGATTCTGATATCGGCCGGCGTGCGCGGCAATGGGAAAAAGGAGAGAATATCACGTTTGATCAGTTGCAGCAAGAGCACGCCGTTCATCTGCCGGCCTACGCTTTTGACCACGGGACTTCTTTTCATTTCGGTGAATCAGAAAACGCTGCCGGCGTTCAGGCGGTATACAGTGATGACGACCCATACGTGAAAGGGCATCAATTCAGCGGAGAACCGGTACTCGTCGGCGCTACATATAACAGTCTGGCAGTCGATCATTTTTGTGATCTTTTTCCTGAAGCAGAGGGAGGACATATTAAAAAACTGAATTACGTCAGCCCCATTACCGTAAAAAAAGGCGATCGCATCGAGCTGAAAACAGAATCGAAACAAAACGGGGATGGATTTGAACTGAGCATAATGCACCGCAGCCGCACGTCTCCTGATTGGAGCATAGCGGCGTATGCCGAGTGCAGCCCGTATCCGTTTCAAAAGCAGCACGCGGATCTGGCGGCCATTCAGCGCTCATACCGGGAAGTGGGCCGGATAGATGAGTTATACGGAGACGGAACGGGAACCGTCGTGTGGGGAGAAGAATTTAAAACGATCACCCGCCTGTACAAAGGCACTGATGCCGTTTTAGCGAAAGTGAACCTGAACAATAGCGACTCACAACAAGCGCATCATTATGCCATAAATCCGTTAATCGCCAACAGTGCTTACTTGGCCTCGCTTTCTTTATTGGACCAAACAGAGGCGGAAAGCTATCTGCCGTTCGGCATTAATTCCGTCACCTTCAGCAGCCCGGAAAATCTTACCGATTGCTGGCTGCACATCAAGCTGGCCAAACAAACGGGGGAAATGATTCTGATTAACGCAGATGTCATCAGCAGCCGATCGGAAGTGGTGATGCGTTTTGAAGGCTATGCCCTGAAACGGTTCCGCCCGAAAACCGAACAGATGAATCAGCCGGCCCGAACGGCTGTTAAGAATGCGGGAGCACCGATTTCTGCCGGCAGTCTGACAGATGATATCCGCAGCTACGTCCTTGGCAAGCTCGCCAAGATGATGGATGAACCCGCGTCCTCTCTTCGTTCTGACGCGAATATCATGGAATTGGGACTTGATTCAGCGAGTCTGATCGGGCTGACAAAAGAGATCGGCCAAGAGGCGGACATCGATGTGAATCCAACATTGTTTTTCGAGTATCCGACGGCGGAGGAGCTGACCCGCCACTTCGCGTCAGCATATGAGAACAAGTTTTCTCAATTGTTTGCCGATCATAAGCATTCAGAAGAGGCCGGGGTCACGGAAACAGAAGAGCGCACTTTACCGAAGAAACAGCATACGCCTTGTGATAACGCCGATGTCAAGCAAGGAATCGCGATTATCGGTATGTCAGCTCAGTTTCCGCAATCCCCGGATATCCAGTCTTTTTGGGGGCACATCGTAAACGGGGATCACTGTATTACCGAAATTCCGGCGGACCGCTGGGACTGGCGCCGTTACGCCGGTGATGAGAATGACACGAGTCTCAGATGGGGCGGTTTTATTGACGGTGTCGGCGAATTTGACCCGCTCTTTTTCGGAATTTCTCCTAAAGAGGCATCACAAATGGGGCCGGAGCAGTTTCTGCTTTTGATGCATACATGGAAGGCAATGGAGGATGCGGGCCTGACAAATAAGGCGTTATCAAGCAGACCGACAGGCGTTTTCGTTGCCGCGGGCAACAGCGATCCGAACAATGGAACAGCCATTCCGTCCATCATTCCGAACAGGATATCATATGCCTTGAATTTACAAGGACCGAGTGAATATTACGAGGCTGCCTGCACGTCAACGCTGGTGGCATTGCACAGGGCGGTTCAATCAATCCGTCATAACGAATGTGAGCAGGCTGTCGTGGGCGCCGCCAATATTCTGCAATCGCCGGAAGGTTTTATCGGTTTTGACTCAATGGGATATTTAAGCAAAAACGGCCGGGCGAAATCGTTCCAAAAAGATGCCGATGGCTTTGTCAGAAGCGAAGGGGCGGGCGTGATCATCATCAAACCGCTTGAGGCGGCAATTGAAGACGGCGATCATATTCACATGGTCATTAAAGGAACAGGAGTGTCTCACGGCGGTAAAGGCATGTCGCTTCACGCACCGAATCCGGCGGGAATGAAGGCCGCGATGAAAAAAGCGTACGAAGACACCGATGTTGATCCGCAAACCGTCACTTATATTGAAGCGCACGGCATTGCCTCCGAAATGGCAGATGTGCTGGAGTTTAATGCAATCAAAGCGGGTTACGGCGAGTCTGCAAATCAAGAGGAAAGCACGCCTTGTTATATCAGCACCGTGAAACCTTGCATCGGGCACGGCGAACTCGCTTCCGGACTGGCCGCCCTTATAAAAGTAGCGATGGCCATGAAGCATCATACCATCCCGGGCATTCCCGGATTTACAGCTGCAAATGAGCAAATGGCTATTCAAAAAAGCCGCTTCCGTTTCACCGAAGACAATCAGGAATGGACACAGCTCACCGACCATACGGGCAGACCGATCCCGCGCCGGGCCGCAATTAACAGCTATGGCTTCGGCGGCATGAATGCGCATGTCGTCTTGGAACAGTACAGCCCGAGCCATAAAGACAAAGAATCTGAGCATGACCCGCAGCTTATCGTGCTTTCTGCTAAGAGCGAAGGGCGTCTTAAGGCGGCCGCAGGTCAGCTGGCTGATTTTGTGCAAACTGGAGATACTCCGTCATTGCGGGATATTGCTTATACGCTTCAGACCGGCCGTGAGGCGATGAACTGCCGCTTGGCACTCGTTGCCCGCAATCAAGATGAATTGCTGGAAAAACTGAAAGAGTACAGAGCATTTTCCGAAGAAAGCAATGGAATGAAAAGCTTCTTTACAGGCAGTCAGCAGACTGGATCAGGAGATATCGGCGTTTTACTGGAAGGGACTCTCGGTACAGTCGTCACGGAGACGCTGTTGGCTGAAAACAATCTGGAAAAGCTTGCATTTTGCTGGGTGAAAGGAGCGGATATACCGTGGGACAGACTCCACCAAGGCGAATCTGTTCAAAGAGTGCCGCTTCCGACATATCCTTTTGAACACCACAAGTATTGGAACGGCGGTCAGCCAGAAGAGATCAGCCTTGCACCGGTTTCCCAGGACCCTCAGCTCCGCCGCGAGAGCGCAGCTGACATTGTGGCTGACATTTTGGGGATGAAGGCAGCGGAAATTGATCAAAATAAGCCGCTGACTGAATACGGCTTTGATTCAATCTCCTCTATTCAGCTGCTGAAAAAACTTGAGGACGGAGACAGCCGCATCAGTCTGGAAGCTCTTCAGAAATGCAGCACTCTTCAGGAGATCGGCATACTGTTAAAAACGAACCAACCGCATGAGGCGGGCCGGAATTTTCCCGAACTCGTCAAGCTGAATGAAAGAGAAAAAGGCCGTCCTGTTTTTTGGTTTCACGGCGGAACAGGAGGCGTTGAAGCATACCAGCCATTCGCCAAAAAAGAGTCAGCGTCCTTTTTACGGCATCCAGGCAAGAGGTTTGACAGGGAAAGAGCCGCTGCAAGGAATCGAAGAGACGGCCGCTTCTTATATGAGAATCATCCAAGCGGTACAGCCGAAAGGCCCTTATGACCTCGGCGGATATTCCTTGGGCGGAATGCTTGCATATGAAACCGCGCGCCTCTTGCAGGAGGAAGGTCATACAGTAAAAAGCGCCGTCATGATCGACACCCCGTACAGTGAAAAATGGAAAGAAAGAAAACCATCTGTTAAGTCAGTCATGCTGCAAACGATCAATACGATGCTTACGGCATATCTTAAGCCTGAAAACCTTGAAGAGGCATTAATCAGCAGAGAAGACATTACCGTCCAGGCTGAGGAAGAAGAAGTATTGAAAGAATTGATCGGCCTTGCCAAAAAGCGCGGTCTGCCAAAATCCGAAGAAGCGATCCGGATGCAGCTGGAGCAAATGATGAAGACGCAGCTCGCTTACGGAATGGAAGAGTATGACATGAAGCCGCTGCCTCATCCGGAAGCGCTGCAATGCTACTACTTCCGTAATAAAAGCGGTTTGTTCCTCGGAGATCTTGAACGTTATCTGACAGCAGAGGAAGAACAAATTCCGTTAGACCATGATGCGTATTGGAAAGAATGGGAACACCAGATGAAACACTTTCACCTGCTGGACGTCCACTCCTCCAATCATGTCACAATGCTGTCGGAACCAAAGCCGCAAAACGCCATTAAGGCATTCTGCGAAAAACTGTACGCAAACAAAGGAACGATAAGCGCAAATTTCCTTAAATCTTTCAGAAAAAAGCTGGACGAAACAAATGAGTTGGTAAAACGGTAATAGAGAACGGCCGGAGCAATCCGGCCGTTTTTTTTATACATAGAACTAAATTCATTATGTACTAAATATTCACTATTATATTGATTTCCTGTTTATAAGACATTAAAAAAACCCCCGATAAACAGGGGGCGATATTAAAATCTGACAGGCAATGTTTCAAGCCCTCTCAAAAACACATTTTTTCTCCATGTTACATCCTCGGGCGCGCCTTTCAGCTCTATATTCGGGAACCGTTTTAAAAGCGAAGTAAAGGCAATGGATGCTTCCATCCGGGCGAGCGGAGCCCCGAGACAAAAATGAATGCCGAATCCAAAAGAGATATGACGGTTCGGTGTTCTCGCTATATTTAATGTATCAGGATCATCGAAATATTCCGGGTCCCGATTGGCTGAACCGATGCCGATAAATATCATATCGCCTTTTTTAATAGAAACATCTTTATAGGTGAAATCTTCAAGCGCCCATCGATTCGCCATCATGATGACGGGAGAGGTATACCGCAAAAGCTCTTCGACCGCCGTCTGGATATTTTCGGGCTGCCGCTTTATCTTCTCCATCTGGTCTTTGTGCAGAAGAAGCGCCAGGGTGCCGGAGCCGAGAAGGTTAACCGTTGTTTCAAGCCCGGCAACGACTAACAAAAACAGCATGGAATACAGCTCTGATTCACTCAGCTTTTGGCCGTCCTCTTCAGCGTAAATAAGCTTGGTTGTCAGATCTTCAGCCGGATGTTTTCTTTTTTCTTCGATCAGTGTTTTCATATATTGTTTAAATTCTTTGAGAGCCTGGTTGGTCGCATCTTGTCCGCTTTCTGACGTGTCAACCATTGCGTTTGTCCACACTTGAAATTTGGCGCGGTCCTCTTTCGGAATTCCGAGCAGCTCGGAAATGACGATAAACGGAAGCGGTGCCGCGAAATCTCTTATGATATCAGGGTCTGCTTTTTTTTCCATTTCATCCAGCAGCTCTTCTGTGATCTGCTCTATCCCGGTGCGAAGCTGCTCAATCATCCGGGGAGTGAACCCCTGATGCACCAAAGATCGAAGACGTGAATGATCCGGAGGGTCTTTTGCCAGCATATGCTCTGAGACAAAATCGATATCTTCGCTGACATTCAGCTTTGCGATCAGCTCCTTCGGCATGACCCGTCTTACATCTCTCGTAATTCTGCCGTCTTTTAAAAACGCCATACAATCATCATAACGCGTGATGAGCCATGCCGGAAAGGTGCCTCCGAAACGCTGCAGTTCGAATTTATGTATGGGGTCCTGCTCTCTGAATCTGCTTAAAACCGCAAAAGGGTCTTCGTGAAACTCGGGTGAGTGTGGGTGAAACATTGTTTTTTCCATCTGGATTTCCCCGCCTTCATGTTTTTGAAAAGACATAACCAACAGCCGGTGCCTGCCGACCGGACGGCATTCCTCCTTTTATCTGCCGAAGACACTGATCACAACGGCTCATAAGTATGTCTAAAATATATAAGGAAACAGAAGCCGGTTCAATAGATAAATCGTAAAGCCGCCATTTTCGTTAATTATCAACAAAACAGCAAACTTTTTTTGCCAATTCATCATGTGTGTTAAATCCGGCTAATATACATATTTACGCTTCATATCAACTTCTTAAGGAGGATGTGAATGAATGCGTTTATGAAATGGGCGGCAAGTCTGCTTTTGGTGATCTCTCTTCAGTTCGGCCTTACGGGCGCCGGCATCCATTCGGACAGTGCTGCTCGTGCCGCATCCCGATACGATCAGGTGCTGTATTTCCCGCTGTCAAAATATCCAGAGACGGGAAATCATATAAAAGACGCCATTTCGGCAGGTCATTCTGAGATTTGTACAATTGATCGGGGCGGAGCGGAGAATAGAAGGAAAGAATCATTGAAAGGAATTCCGACAAAGCCCGGGTTTGACCGTGATGAATGGCCCATGGCAGTCTGCACAGAAGGCGGGGCGGGGGCTGATATCAGATATGTAACCCCGTCGGATAACCGCGGGGCCGGTTCATGGGTTGGAAATCAAATGAGCGGCTATTCCGACGGCACGAGAGTATTATTTATCGTTCAGTAACTTCTCCGGTTCGCCGGAGTTTTTTGTATGCTTTGAAAAAGCGGCGCGCCGGCTGGACATATGAAATGGCGAAGAGTAAACTTATATGTTGGAATCAGCATGAGAAAGGATTGGATCACATTGAAAGTGACTACATACCGAAATATTGCACTTTTACTTCTTTGTTTAACAGCGGGAATTGTGGATGTGATCGGTTATTTAAGCCTGGGACATATCTTTACCGCCAATATGACGGGGAATATCGTTCTGTTCGGCCTGGCGATCGGCAACTCATGGCACCTTGCCGTACTCAAATCGTTAACCTCGTTAATCGGATTTATTGCCGGCGTTATTGCCGCGGCCTTGCTTGTGGGCAATAAAAAGAAATCATTCTGGCCCCCTGCGGTAACTGCCGCTTTAGCTATTGAAGGAGCTGTTTTGCTGCTGTTTGCTTTGTTCTCTTGCTTTTTTGCAGATGCCATTTCTGTTTATGTGCTGATTATGCTGCTCAGCTTCGCAATGGGAATGCAGACGACAGCCGCGAGAAAACTTGGTGTAGCGGGGATTTCCACGACCGTATTAACGGGAACGCTCGCTAATTTTTTTGAAGATCTCACCGCAAGGTTTTACAAAGCGGACAAGCGGAAGCAGTTTACGAGAGATGCTGTATTGCGCGCGCTTGCCTTGGTTCTGTATTGCTTTGGGGCGGTCATAGGCGCTTTTGCCGAACCGGATTATAAGTTTGCCGTGATCTGGCTCCCGATTATCATTATTTTAGGCATTATGCTTTGCGCATTCACGATGTTCCACGGATATTCTGAAGAAAAAAACCAATAAAAAAACGCCGCTGATTCAGGGCGTTTTTTCTTTTTATTGCTCTTTCCGGGTCCCGATTGTATACACGGCCCGATCTGTATGTACCTTTAATCCGTCTTGCTCCTTTTGGATGGTAATGTCGCCGAGCAGAGGAATTTCATACGCATCTTGGGGAAGCGGGACATTTCCTTCCTCCGTATAGGTTGTGCCGTGCCCTTTTAAGACGAGTTCTTCATCCGCTACATAGTCATCGGGATGGTTTGTCCGGCGGACGAGAACATCATCAAGGTGAAGCATGATCTGATCCATATCAGAAATCTCGTTTCGGCTGTCTGTCAGCTCTCCTTTTCTGATATCAAGCGTTTGTCCGATCTGTTTTTGCAGCCATTCAGACAATTCGGTGTTTGTAAGTGCCATTGTGATTCCTCCTTTTATCTACACCATACTTATTCCCTATTTTTTTAGAAATACACTGCCTTGCATTGATCTTTTTTTCTGACAGCCGGTTCTGACCTGTTCCGAGTTCCTTCATTATAAATGTTTCATCTATTCACCTGAAAAACGGAGTCATCTGCCGGTGCAGACGACCCCGTTCTCATGATAAAAAGGTTACTCTTTCGGCACGGCGTTTTCGGCGTTCACTGCGCCCGCTCCGTAAATGTTCGGATCTTCATTTGTCCATTGATCCGGACTTTGTTTGATCAATGTTTTCACTTCGTCAGGCGAAAGCTGCGGGTTTTGCTGAAGGATTAAGGCGGCGATGCCCGCACAGATCGGAGTGGCCATGGACGTGCCCGAAAGACTGAAATACAAGGAGCCTACTCGGTTTGATTTCTGTAATTTGTCAAGATATGAACGCGGAGAACGGAGAGATACGATATCGACCCCGGGCGCAAGAATGTCAGGCTTCTCTTTTCCGTACACCGTCGGGCCGCGGCTTGAGAAAGAAGCGACCGTATCGTCCTCATTGCTGGCTGTATCATTGTCATCATAGGCGCCTACCGTGATGACCTTCTCGCTGACACCGGGGCTTGAAATCGTTTGAGCTTCCGGACCGGAGTTGCCCGCGGCGACGCAGACGACGATTCCTTCATTCCATGCCTCTTCAACGGCCTTGACGAGCGGGTCGTCCGTTTCTTTATCATATCTGAGCGCATCTCCGCCCAGTGACATGCTGATGATTCTGATCGGATTCTTTGTGTGTTCTTTATTATATTGTATGCACCATTCCACACCTTCAATGATATCAGCCAAAGTTCCTGATCCTGATTTGTTTAAAACCTTGACTCCGATCAGATCGGCTTCCGGCGCCGGCCCCTGATATTTACCCGAAGATGAAGCGCCGCTGCTTGCGATATCACCGGCGCAATGGGTGCCGTGCCCGTTGTCATCATACGGTTCTGTCTTTTGGTTGACAAAGTCCGCAAATCCGATAATCCTGCCTTCTAAATCGGGATGCTGATAGATTCCGGTATCAATAACGGCGACGGTTACGCCTTTTCCTGTTAATACGGTGCCGTTACGGGTCACTTCTTTTGCATGAGACGATTCAGCTGCCGTATCAAGGAGAGCTTTTACTTCACGGTTTAAATAGATTTTACGAATATCCCGGCATTGCGAAAGAAGCATGTGAAGGGCGGACGGAGTGACTTCGGCGCTGCAGCAATTGATTGTTTGAAACTGCTTTTTTATAGTGCAGCGTTTTTCTTTTGATAAGACCTGTCCTGTGCTGTGAAAACCGGATTCATGGCAGCCCTCTTCAAATTCAATGATGACTGACATTTTCTTTCTGTTTTTCACCTTTTTTTCGAAAAAATTGTGTAAAAAGCAAGGTGTCCATTTGAAAGGTTTATATAACTGTAATACGTTTTCTCTGAGCGGCCAGTCCAGCTTATGAGCATTTGACCGCACCATTTGTACCATTGAGTAACCAAACATATATACTTTTCCTCCCATTCTGGCGATTCTCTCTATACCATATGAACAGGCCGTAAGTTCGGTCAGTTTGTTTGTCCTTCAGGAGCGCTGGTTACTTGCGGCTTTTTCAGGAGAAGAAATCGAGTTGGGTCGGAACGTTTGTTGGTTTATAATGAATCCGGCGGAAAGGGGTATATACATGAACATCATATTGAGACACTCCTTGGAAAAACAGCTTCCGATTGATATTATATATATGAAAAAAGACGGCTCCGTTTCAAAACGGACCATTATGATAAAAAAAGGGGATGAGCGGGCTGTAACGGCATTTTGCTGTGCAAAAAGGCAGATGAGAACTTTTTTGACGGGCTCCATTCTGTCCTGTGCATTTGCTTCGGGAGGCGGATATTCATTTTTAAAAGCGTATTCTTGATGCCGTCCGTTTCCGGCCGTGAATCTCCCGCCCCTGAAAATTCGGGCGTTCCTCCCTTTTTTTTTGCCCTCTCTCAACCTTTTTTCACTGATGCTCGGCATTTGAGCGCTTGAACCGTGACAATCCATTGATTTTTCGAAACCGGGAAGTTTTTCACTGATGATAATGTTAATAGAATGTTAAGATAAGACCTATTGACAAAAATCCATATAATGAATATTTCATTTTTCAGAAAGGAGCAAAGAAGGAGAGCTGATGAAAAGAATTTTACTTAATGTCATCATTATCGTAGCAATGGTCTTACTAATAAGATGTGCTCATTATGCGTCAGACCCTGATCCCTCGAATTCTTCTGATACATACACAGATTTTAAAGATCTGGCTGAACATGAAGACCCCGATGATTATCATATATCGTACAATAAGAGAAAGGGGAGCCCCGTATTGATCATGTCGCCGCACGGAGGGAGAATTGAGGGCGGGGTGAGCGAGATCGTCCGCTCTTTCAGGGATGATTATTCAACCTACCTGTTTGAGGGATTAAAAGCGCATGATAACCAGACTCTTCATATTACGAGCACCAAGTTCGATGAGCCTTCAGCAGTCGAAAGCATCAAGCAGCACCATTATGTTATCGCAGTTCACGGTTATAAAGGCGACGAGAAAAATACTCTTGTCGGAGGAAGCGACCGGAAGCGGGCGAAAAAATTGGTGAGAGCTCTCAAACGAAACGGATTTCCTGCAGAATTGGCAACCTCAAAAACCGGTCTGGCCGGGGTTGACACCGAAAATATCAATAACCAGGCGCAAACCGGGCTGAGTATACAGCTTGAGATCAGCAGAGAACAGCGGGAAGCGTTTTTTGATAATTTTGATTACCGCGAAAGGGAATTCACAAAAACGGAGGAATTTTACCGGTTTGTCCGTACGATAAAAAGAGTGATCAATCAAGAGTATTCGTGAGCTTAAAAAAAGACAAACCAGTGAAAGGTGAGTAAACTGAAAAAAAAGGAGGTTTGTCCCTTGGCAAAACATCACTTTTATTTAAAAGCAAATTGGCCCGGAAATCGCAATGACGTCGGCGATATTAAAAGCGGCCGGCTGGAAACGGCTGTGTCCATTCCTAAGGAAATGGACGGACCCGGAGAAGGCACAAATCCTGATGAAATGCTGCTTGGAGCGGCCGCGACCTGTTATATTATAACGCTTGCGGCGATGATGGAAAGAAGCGGTCTGGATAAAGAAGATCTACATATGGAATCTGAAGGAATTGTAGACGTCACGAACGGTGTGTTCACGTACCAGAAAATCATTCACCGCCCGTTTATATTATTAAAGCCGGATGCAGCCGAAACGGACTTTACGCTCGCCAGGAAGTTAGCGCAAAAAGCGGAGTCCTCCTGTATGATTTCACGAGCGATCCAAGGAAACGTGGAGATGGAGCTTGAGGTTGAAGTAAAAGCTGCCCGCGCTTGACGAGTTCAAACGGTCAGCTCCGGGCCGTTTGATTTTTTTTAGCTTTTTGAGACTTGGAACGGTTCAGCAGGATGACGCCCGTGATGACAAAAATAAGCCCGATCATCATTTTGGCTGTCATGGCTTCCTTAAAAACAAAAAAGCCGACAATTGCCGTTAAAGCCGTGCCGACACCTGACCATGTCGCGTATGCGGCGGATAAATCAAGGCTTTTCAAAGAGAAGCTCAAAAACATAAAAGAGGCTCCGATTCCGGCAATGACGCCGAGAGCGGGCCATAAGTGCGTAAAACCGTCCGACAGCTTCAGCATCGTGCTTCCAAACACTTCTGATACAATGGCTAATGCCAGGCAGAGTAATCCTTTCATATCATGCTTCTCCTTTCTACCAATTCATCAGAATGACACCGGCCAATAAGAATACAAGTCCGATGACGGCCTGCTTGTCCAGTTTTTCATGAAACCATTTCGCTCCGATAATGGATGCGAGCACCGTTCCGGCTCCGCTCCATGTTGCATAGGATAAGCTGAGCGGAATGAGATTCAGTGTCAGTGAAAGCATATAAAAGGCCAATGAATAGCCTGCCACTACAAGCGCGCTTGGCAAAAACCGCGTAAATCCGCGGGAGACCTTCAGCATGGCCGCGCCGATTGACTCTGATAAAATAGCAATTGTGAGGAAGATATAACCCAGAATCATATCAAATCCCCCTCTCATCATAATCCTTATGCCTTTTGTTTAAGGCAGTAAAATAAAATAATATCCGAACTTTGCCCGCCAAGTCAAGACATTAGGCCTATATAAAAAGGCCCCTGAAAGGAGCCCTTTTTGATTGTCTTAGTAGTAATACGGATAGTAAGGGTAGCCGTAACCTCCGTACAAATACGGATTGAACAAAGCGCTTCCGACAAGCCCCCCGACAAGCCCTCCGACAAACGGTCCGCCGTAAAAACCAAACGGCCGTCCGAACCCGCCAAACCAAGGGCGGCCAAACCAAGGCCGGCCAAAACCAAAACCCGGCCGCCCGAAGCCGAATCCGAATCCGGGACGCCCGAACCCGAAGCCCGGCCGTCCAAACCCAAATCCGGGCCGTCCAAACTGTCTCATATCACTATCTGCTTCGTATGTGTATTCTTCATTCATAATTTAGGTACCTCCAAGAATAAATTTGAGATGATAACAGAGTATTCAGCCCACCAATTTTTGATTGGGCGTTTATCAAAAAATAAAGGAGTGAGCTTTTGTGGGCCTGTATCAGTCCGATTGGTCAAAAAAACCTCCGCACACACACGCATACCGGGCTGTTACGGATGTAGTGCAGGGGCATTACCATGTGATCGAAGGCTTTTCGCAGCCGGAGAACGGCAGCAATACAGATGAGCATACACATTTCTATACGGGCATCACCTCGTTTGAAAACGGCCATTTTCATAGGTATTACGGCATTTCCGGCCCTGCCATCCCGAGGGTTGACGGAACACATTACCATGAGCTTTCAGAGACCACCTTTGCCGCCTACAATGAGCCGATTCAGATCCAGCACGGCGGCGTCGTTTACGATCCGCGGGAGAAAGGACGGAAAACGCACCGCCATACGCTCAAAGGAAAAACGAGAGAGGTTGTCGGAAACGAGCCGATCGGGTGGTAGCGGATGTTTAGCGCTCAGGAAAAAGGGCAAAATGGATAGGTGCCTGAAGAAATGAATGCTATAATTAGGGGGAGATTTATAAAAGAGAGTGATACATATTGAAAAATAAAAAACAGCCTGTCGTCATACTCGTCGGACCGACGGCAGTCGGAAAAACAAAACTAAGCATCGGACTCGCGAAAATGCTGAATGCGGAAATCATCAGCGGAGATTCCATGCAGGTATATAAAGGGATGGACATCGGAACGGCCAAAGTCACCGAAGAAGAGACAGAAGGCGTGCCGCATCACCTGATTGATATTTTGGAGCCGTCCGACACTTTTTCAACGGCGGATTATCAGAAAATGGTAAGGGGAAAAATCACCGAGATTGCCGGTAGAGGAAAGCTGCCGATGATTGTCGGGGGGACGGGTCTGTACATTCAGTCCGTGCTGTATGACTATACGTTCACGGAAAACTCCGGCGACCCTGTATTCCGGGAGCGCATGGAGAAACTGGCGGCTGAAGAAGGGGCGGAAGCGCTTCATGCCAAGCTTGCGGCAGCCGACCCGGAAGCGGCGGCAGCCATTCATCAAAACAATACGCGAAGAGTCATCCGCGCGCTCGAAATCCTGCATGTATCGGGAAAAACAATGTCAGAGCATCTTAAAACCCAAAAACGGGAGCTGCTTTACAATGCGGTTCTTATCGGTCTTACAATGGACAGAGAAGTGCTGTACGGCCGGATTAACGAGCGCGTTGACCTGATGCTGGAAACCGGCCTTCTTGACGAAGTAAAGCGGCTGTATGATATGAATATCCGGGACAGCCAATCGATTCAGGCAATCGGCTATAAAGAGCTGTATGAATATCTTGATGGAAAAGTGCCGCTCCCTCAGGCTGTGGAGCAATTAAAACAAAATTCAAGGCGATATGCGAAACGCCAGCTGACCTGGTTTCGCAATAAAATGCCCGTTTCATGGACAGATATGACGCCGCCTGTTGATATTGAGCAGAAAAAAAAGGAAATTTTCGAGTGCATAGCAGGAAAACTGGAAATTTAATCGAAACAGTATTGTATTGAGAACCAAGGAGGACGAAACATGAAACCGATTAATATTCAAGATCAGTTTTTGAATCAAATCCGAAAAGACAATACGTTCGTCACGGTGTTTTTACTCAACGGCTTTCAGCTTCGCGGCCAGGTAAAAGGCTTTGACAACTTTACCGTTTTGCTCGAAACGGAGGGGAAGCAGCAGCTTATTTATAAACATGCCATCTCCACGTTCGCCCCGCAAAAAAACGTCCAGCTTGAGCTTGAATAGACTTTTTGACAAAGACCATGAACAATGGTCTTTTTCTATGCGCGTCTGTATATTGCAGGCCGTATATCGGAAAGATAAAAGGGGGTACGGAAAATCGTGTTCGAAAGTGAAAATGAACTGAGAAGAATCAGGATTACGCTCGTTTGGATCGCTGTTTTTTTGCTGTTTGGAGCTTGCAGCAATCACGAGACGGTGGTGACGGATGATGACGGCGGCTTGGCGGATGCCGAACCGCAGACAGAAGGCATGGTGCAGCTGGAACATAATCGTTTCGGCATTGTCGAGGACGGTTACTTAAAAATATACCGCTATGATGAAAAAACGAATAAAATCGAACTGAAAAAAGAAACGGCGCTGGATGAGCTTGAATAAATTTCACAAGCGTTCGAATTTACAAAGCGGGCCGCACAAGCTACACTAAGTACTGACATTGATCATGCAGAGGGTGAGACGATTGAAACACAAGGTGATAATCAACCATTGGGAAGAAACTTGTGAAGATGATTCCTGCTATGAATATGGAACCAGCATCATCGTTGACGGCAAAGAACTGATCAGAGAGGCTTCCATCACAAGCGCTCTGAAAGCCGTACTGAAAGAAATCGGTGCTGATGTGGAGATTGAAGAAACCGTTGAAAGCGAAAAAAAATGTGATTCTTACAAAAAATAAGAATAAAAGTCTAGACTACTAAGCAGTTTTTTTTCATGTTATGATAGACATCGGCTTACACATGACACCTTGAGTAGGATGAGAGATGATTCTCGTTCTGCTCTCTTTTTTGGGCGTTAATCGGGCCGGAGCCAAAGTCCGCTCTTTCAAAAATATGAATTTTTTATAAATCGATCTCAATATGTTGTGTTTTTCTGGGAGGTTAGTATACTATATATAGTGTTAAGAGATTCATTATTTTTGATAGGTCGTGATAAGGATGGTTCAAATCATATTTGATTCAAAGACAGGGAATGTTCAGCGTTTTGTGAATAAAACAGACTTTCAGCTGATCCGCAAGGTGGACGAAACGGACCATGTGGACACTCCGTTTGTTTTGGTCACCTACACGACAAACTTCGGTCAGGTACCGGCATCAACACAATCATTTCTCGAAAAATACGCCCATCTCTTATTAGGAGTCGCTGCGAGCGGCAACAAAGTATGGGGCGATAACTTTGCAAAAAGCGCCGATACCATCTCTAGACAATATCAGGTGCCGATCTTGCACAAATTTGAACTCAGCGGCACATCTAAAGACGTTGAATTGTTTACTCAGGAGGTAGAAAGAGTTGTCACAAAATCAAGTGCCAAAATGGATCCAGTTAAATAACGAAATCATGATCCAACAAGATGGAAAATTCCAGTTTGATAAAGATAAAGAGGCTGTACATAGCTATTTTGTAGACTATATCAATCAAAACACAGTTTTCTTTCACGATTTAAAAGAGAAGCTGGATTATTTGATTGAAAACCAATACTACGAAGAGGAATTCTTAAGCCTTTATTCTTTTGAAGACATTAAAGAAGTGTTTAAGACAGCTTACGCTAAGAAGTTTCGTTTTCCTTCCTTCATGAGTGCGTTTAAATTCTATAATGACTATGCTTTGAAAACGAATGACAAGAAAAAAATCCTCGAGCGTTATGAGGACCGGATCTCAATTGTTGCGCTGTTCTTCGCAAACGGCGACACTGAGAAAGCAAAAGAATATGTGAATCTGATGATCAATCAGGAATATCAGCCGAGCACACCGACATTTTTGAATGCCGGCAGAAAACGCCGCGGAGAACTTGTGAGCTGTTTCTTGCTCGAAGTCAATGATTCCTTAAACGACATTTCAAGAGCGATCGATATTTCCATGCAGCTGTCTAAACTGGGCGGCGGGGTTTCTCTTAATCTGTCCAAGCTTCGCGCGAAAGGTGAAGCGATTAAAGATGTTGAAAACGCCACAAAAGGTGTTGTAGGCGTCATGAAGCTTCTTGATAATGCGTTCCGTTATGCTGACCAAATGGGGCAAAGACAAGGCTCTGGCGCGGCGTACTTAAACATTTTCCACCGCGATATCAATGACTTTCTTGATACGAAAAAGATTTCTGCGGATGAAGATGTGCGTGTCAAAACGCTTTCTATCGGTGTCGTCATTCCGGATAAGTTCGTTGAGCTTGCACGTGAGGACAAAGCGGCTTATGTATTCTATCCGCACACGATTTATAAAGAATACGGCCAGCATATGGATGAGATGGACATGACGGCGATGTATGAGGAGCTTGTCGACAACCCGCGTGTCAAAAAAGAAAAAGTGAATGCGCGCAAATTGCTTGAAAAGCTTGCCGTTCTCCGCTCTGAGTCAGGTTATCCGTACATTATGTTCCAGGATAACGTAAACAAAGAGCATGCGAATAACCACGTATCAAAAGTGAAATTCTCGAACCTTTGCTCTGAAGTGCTTCAGGCGTCACAGGTTTCGGCTTACACAGATTATGACGAGGAAGACGAAATCGGCCTGGACATTTCCTGCAACCTTGGTTCATTAAATATTTTGAATGTCATGAAACATAAATCGATTGAGCGCACGGTGAAACTCGCGACGGATTCCCTGACTCATGTATCTGAGACGACGGATATCCGCAACGCGCCGGCAGTCAGACGCGCGAACAAAGCGATGAAGTCGATCGGTTTAGGCGCCATGAACCTTCACGGCTACCTGGCCCAAAACGGCATCGCTTATGAAAGCCCGGAAGCAAGAGATTTCGCCAATACGTTCTTTATGATGGTGAACTTTTATTCCATCCAGCGTTCAGCTGAGCTTGCGAAAGAAAAAGGCGAAACGTTTGAGCATTATGAAGGCTCCACTTATGCAACGGGAGAATATTTCAATAAATACATCGAAAAAGAGTTCTCACCGGCATACGAAAAAATCGCTGCGCTCTTTGAAGGCATGCACATCCCGACAATCGAAGACTGGAAAGAGCTGAAGGCGTTTGTCGCCGAAAACGGCATGTACCACAGCTACAGACTGTGCATCGCGCCGACAGGCTCCATTTCCTATGTCCAATCCAGCACGGCGTCCGTTATGCCGATCATGGAACGGATCGAAGAAAGAACATACGGAAATTCAAAAACGTATTACCCGATGCCGGGGTTAGCGTCTAATAACTGGTTCTTCTACAAAGAAGCTTATGATATGGACATGTTCAAAGTAGTGGATATGATCGCGACAATCCAGCAGCATATCGATCAGGGAATCAGCTTTACCCTGTTTTTGAAAGATACGATGACAACTCGTGATCTGAACCGTATTGATCTGTATGCCCACCATAGAGGCATCAAAACCATTTACTATGCAAGAACGAAAGATACCGGGCAGGACAGCTGTCTTTCTTGTGTCGTTTGATTAAAGGAGAGTTAACAGTGACAAAAATTTATGACGCAGCAAACTGGTCAAAGCATGAAGATGATTTCACCCAAATGTTTTACAACCAAAACGTAAAGCAGTTTTGGCTTCCGGAAGAGATCGCATTAAACGGCGATCTTCTTACTTGGAAGTATTTGGGTAAAAATGAGCAGGATACGTACATGAAGGTGCTCGCCGGCCTGACACTGCTTGATACAGAGCAGGGGAACACAGGCATGCCGATTGTGGCTGAGCACGTCGAAGGCCATCAGCGAAAAGCGGTTCTTAATTTCATGGCGATGATGGAGAACGCGGTGCACGCAAAATCATATTCAAATATTTTTATGACGCTTGCTCCGACTGAAACGATCAACGAAGTATTTGAATGGGTTAAACAAAATAAATATTTGCAGAAAAAAGCGCAAATGATTGTCGGGCTTTACAAAGCCATTCAAAAAGATGATGAAATTTCACTGTTCAAAGCGATGGTTGCTTCCGTCTATCTGGAAAGCTTCCTTTTCTACAGCGGTTTCTATTATCCGTTATATTTCTACGGACAAGGAAAACTGATGCAAAGCGGTGAGATCATTAACCTGATCCTTCGTGACGAAGCGATCCACGGTGTATACGTCGGACTGCTGGCACAGGAAATATACAATAAACAAACAGAAGCGAAAAAAGCGGAACTTCGCGAATTTGCGGTTGAGCTTTTAGAAGAGCTTTATCACAATGAGCTTGAATATACAGAGGATCTCTACGACCAAGTCGGGCTGTCTCATGACGTAAAGAAATTCATCCGCTATAACGCCAATAAAGCTTTGATGAACTTAGGGTTCGATCCTTACTTTGAAGAAGAGGATATTAATCCGATCGTATTAAACGGATTAAACACCAAAACAAAATCACATGATTTCTTCTCCATGAAAGGGAACGGCTACAAAAAGGCGACGGTAGAACCGATTAAGGACGAAGATTTTTATTTTGGCCAAGATGAAGAGCAGATATAATATCTGCTCTTTTGGCTTGAGTGGAGAGGTAAGACAGGAGGAACGGTCATGAATAAAATGGATGAAATCATCTTGGCTGCACCGCGGAGTGACGTCTTTCAAAATGAAATGCTGACATTTCAGGGAGTCAACAGCGAGGATGAACGTATCATAAAAATTATGGCTCAAATTGAGGCGCATTTTTTTGAAATCAGAAGAGGCGACGCGGAAGAGGACCCGCGATTTAAACAGCCGATTCCGTATGTCGTCATCCGCCGTGATGATGAGGTGTTTGTGTATGAGCGGCTCGCGGGCGGAGGGGAATCGCGCCTCCATAATAAGCTTTCTCTCGGCTTCGGCGGACACATGAACCCTATGGAAGGGGCGGCTTCATTTTCGGAAGTGCTGAAACAGAACACCGACCGGGAGCTGGCGGAAGAACTGTACATTCGCGAGGAGGACAAACAAAACATTGTCACACTCGGCTTGATCAATGATGATGAAAACGATGTAGGGAAGGTGCATATCGGCATTCTTTCTGCGCTCCAGTTAGCGCCTGCAGCACAAGTCGAAGTGAAAGAAAAAGATCAAATCGCCGGGCGCTGGATGAAACTGAGCGAACTGAAAGAGGAAAATGTGTATCAGCGTCTTGAAGCTTGGTCTCAGTTTGTCGCCGATATACTTCAATAACAAAAAACCCCCGTTCGTCCCAAAAAAGGGAGAGCAGGGGTTTTTTCATTTAGTCTTGCACAATGAAGGCATCAAATCCGGCTTTTTCGGCCCGCGCTGCCAACGCTTCAGCATAATCTCTGGAAGAGAATGCGCCGATCTGCACTTTGAAGAAGCCTCCTTTTGGAAGCACAATCGCGTCAAAACCTTTAGACACCGCGTCTGCGGCAAGCGCATCAGCATTTGCTTTCACGTTGAATGCGCCGATTTGCACTTTATATAAGTCAGCCTTTTTTTTTAGACCGAAAGCTTGCTCCAAGCCCTTGGCATGTCCTCTTGCAAGGCTTTCAATAAAACTGGCTGTTTTCAGTTTGTTTGCATCAGCTGACGTATCAACAAAACCATTCTCCGTCAAAATCGCCGGCATACTTGTCTCCCGCAGCACATGGAAGTTGGCTGTTTTTTTTCCGCGGTCATTAAAACCCGATGCTTGAATTACTTGCGTGTGGACGGCTGATTGGTAAGTCGAGGTCGGCGCTCCGACACCGGGGTAAATATAGCTTTCGAATCCGGTTCCGCCTCCTGAGTTAATATGAATGGATAAAAAATAATCTGCGCCCCAGCTGTTGGCGGCATCCGTTCTTTCCGTCAGGCTGACCGTCTTATCGCTTGTCCTGCTCATCGTGACAGAAACTCCTTCATACTCATTCGTCAGAATCGTGCGCAAAGCCAGTGCGATCTCCAGCGTGACCGCTTTTTCCTGAAGTCCGTTTCCGATTGCACCTGAATCAGTTCCGCCATGACCGGGGTCTATAAAAATTTTAACCATTCTCCATCACCTCATTACAGCATATGATGATATTCAAAAGGTGCTTGTACGGCTGTCATTCATGAAAAAAATGAGAAATACACCCAACATTTCCCGGAAAATAAAAATAAATGGTTTGTCCTCCCGTTTCTGCTGAATACAATAAGAAATGAAAAATATTTCTCGGGAAAGCGCAGGATTCAACATCATTCCCGAAGAGAACGGAAAAAGTGACAGATAAAGAGGAAAACAGGCCTCATGATGATAGGCGGATGTCACCGAACCTCTTCATCATGAGTAAGATAAAGAGAGAACAGAGAGGTGAGCATGTTGGAGCGCGCTGTAACCTATAAAAATAACGGACAAATTAACATCATTCTTAATGGCCAAAAGCAAGTGCTGACAAATGCAGAAGCTGAGGCGGAATATCAGGCTGCCCTGCAAAAAAATGAAGCCAAGCACAGCATTCTGAAAGAAATTGAAAAAGAAATGAACACATTAGTGGGTATGGAAGAAATGAAACGCAACATTAAAGAAATTTACGCGTGGATATTCGTCAACCAAAAACGGGCCGAACAAGGGCTGAAAGTCGGAAAACAAGCTCTTCATATGATGTTCAAAGGGAACCCCGGCACCGGGAAAACCACCGTCGCGAGACTGATCGGCAAGCTTTTCTTCGAAATGAACGTTCTTTCCAAAGGACATCTGATCGAAGCGGAACGTGCCGATCTGGTCGGTGAATATATCGGACACACGGCGCAAAAAACGAGAGATCTGATTAAAAAATCGCTCGGAGGCATTTTATTCATTGATGAAGCATACTCACTTGCAAGAGGCGGAGAAAAGGATTTCGGTAAAGAGGCGATTGATACGCTTGTCAAACATATGGAAGACAAACAGCATGAATTTATTCTGATCCTGGCAGGGTACTCGAGAGAAATGACACAATTCCTGTCATTAAATCCCGGCCTGCAATCGCGTTTCCCTATCAGCATCGATTTTCCGGATTACTCTGTCACTCAGCTGATGGACATCGCAAAGCGCATGATAGCAGAGCGGGAGTATCAATTAAGCCAGGAAGCCGAGTGGAAGTTAAAAGATTACTTAATGACAGTAAAAAGCACGACAAGCCCCATTAAATTCAGCAACGGGCGCTTTGTCAGAAACGTGATTGAAAAATCAATCCGCGCTCAGGCCATGAGGCTTTTAATGGGAGACCAATACTTAAAAAACGATTTAATGACGATCAAGAGCCAGGATTTACTTATAAAAGATGAGGCGGCAGCTCACGAATAGACCTCTCAGCCGGTCTGAGGGGTCTCTTTTTTATTTCTCTCTTTAAAACCCGCCGGATGTGTGGTATACGCCCTGCGGGTTTGGTATGATAGTACTACTGCCCAATACGACACAGAAAGGAACATCCATTTGAACGAACAGGAAGGAAAAAAAGAAACGGTCATTTTGGTCGGCTGCCAGCTTCCGCACATGACAGATGAGCACTTTGAACATTCCATGGAAGAGCTTGCTTCATTGACAAAAACGGCTGACGGAACGGTGCTGACCCGGATTACGCAAAAACGGAACAGAGCGGATGCCGCTACATACATAGGCAAGGGGAAAGTAGACGAGCTGAAGGCGCTGTGTGAAGAGCTTGAAGCGGATCTGGTTATTTTTAATGATGAACTGTCACCGAGCCAGCTTAAATCACTCGCCACTGCAATTGAAGCGAAGATCATCGACCGCACGCAGCTTATTTTGGATATATTCGCAAAAAGGGCGAAGACGAGAGAAGGAAAGCTTCAGATCGAATTGGCCCAGCTTCAATACGCGCTGCCGCGTCTGAGCGGACAAGGAATCAATCTCTCAAGACAAGGCGGCGGAATCGGGACGAGAGGGCCCGGTGAGACAAAGCTTGAAACAGACCGGCGCCACATTAGAAACCGCATACACGAAATTAACGTGCAGCTGTCAACGGTTATCCGCCACAGAAGCCGTTATCGGGAAAGACGCAAAAAGAACGGCGTGCTTCAGGCTGCACTCGTCGGTTATACCAATGCAGGAAAATCAACGTGGTTCAATCAATTAACAAGCTCAGACAGCTATGAAGAAGATCTGCTGTTTGCAACACTTGATCCGATGACGAGAAAGATGGCGCTCCCAAGCGGCTACAGCGTCCTTTTGTCTGATACGGTCGGCTTCATTCAGGATCTGCCGACGACGCTGATTGCCGCTTTCCGTTCAACGCTTGAGGAAGTGAAGGAAGCAGACTTGATCATTCATGTCATTGATTCATCCAATGAAGATTATGCCGGGCATGAACAGACTGTCCTCGGACTGTTAAAAGAGCTTGAGGCAGATGATATTCCGGTGCTGACCGCTTATAACAAACGTGATGAGACACTTCCTGACTTCATCCCGACAGCGGGAGAAGGCCACATCATGATCAGCGCCCGAATCGCCGGGGATGAAGCGAAACTAAAAGCGGAAATCGAAGCTTATTTGCGCCGGGAGCTGATGACGCCGTATGAAGTTCATGTGCCTGCCGCCGAAGGCAAATTGATGTCACGCATCAAATCAGAGACCATGATCGACAGTCTTTATTTTAATGAAGAAAATGAACGCTACGAAGTCTCAGGTTATGTACAGGAAGAACAAAGCATACTCGGAGAATTGAAGAAATTCATGTAAGGAAGGTATACACAACATGTTTGACACACTGACCCACGGCGCTCTTTTACAAAAAACCGCCGAAGAAACAGAAGCGGAAATCTCCGCCGTTCATAAAAGAATAGAAGAAATCAGTGAACGGAATGAATGGAGAGTCCTGCAAAGCTACAGAAAACATAAAGTAAGCGATACGCATTTTACGCCTTCAACCGGATACGGTTATGATGATATCGGACGAGATACACTGGAGAAGATCTATGCTGATGTGTTCGGAGGAGAGGCGGGACTTGTGCGGCCGCAAATCATTTCCGGTACGCATGCGATTTCAATCGCGCTCTTCGGCGTGCTGAGACCCGGGGACGAATTGCTTTATATCACAGGCAAGCCTTACGATACACTCGAGGAAATCGTCGGAGTAAGAGGCGGGGAGTATTCAGGCTCGCTTAAGGAATTTCAAATCGGATACAATGCAGTCGATTTAACATCAGAAGGCAGAGTGGACTTTGAAGCAGTCCGGGCTGCAATCCAACCGAATACAAAAGTGATCGGCATCCAGCGTTCAAAAGGATATGCGAATCGTCCGTCTTTCAGAATAAATGAAATTGAAGAGATGATTCGTTTCGTAAAGGAAATCAAAGAAGATGTCATTGTTTTTGTGGACAATTGCTACGGAGAATTTGCAGAAGAGCGGGAACCCTGCCACGTCGGAGCGGATCTTATGGCCGGCTCCCTGATTAAAAACCCGGGCGGCGGCCTTGCTAAAACGGGCGGCTATCTTGTAGGGAAAGCCAAGTGGATTGAGGCCTGCTCTTACCGGATGACCTCCCCGGGAATCGGAAGTGAAGCCGGGGCTTCGCTTTATTCACTGCAGGAAATGTATCAAGGTTTCTTTCTCGCTCCGCATGTAGTGGCGCAAAGCTTGAAGGGAGCGGTATTTACCGCCCGTTTTCTTGAAAAGCTCGGCTTTACGTCAAACCCTGCATGGAATGCGCCGAGAACGGATCTGATTCAGTCAGTTGAGTTTCAGGACCCTGATAAGATGATCGCTTTTTGCCAGGCGATACAATATGCTTCACCGATTAATGCGCATGTGACGCCTTATCCGAGCTATATGCCGGGATATGAAGACGATGTCATTATGGCAGCGGGCACTTTCGTACAGGGAGCAAGCATTGAATTATCAGCAGATGGACCTATCAGACCGCCTTATGTCGCGTATGTCCAAGGAGGATTAACCTACGCGCACGTGAAAAATGCGATTTGCAGCGCCGTAAATGCTTTAATGGAAAAAGAGCTGATTTAGGCCGGTTGCAATTTTCAAAGAATTCGATGTTAAGATTCCTCACATTGTATTGACACAAAATATAACATCACCTATAATGAGACTAAGATAAGAAAAGGAGGAAATTGAGATGAGTGATAACATTCGCCGCTCAATGCCTTTATTTCCAATTGGGATTGTCATGCAGTTAACAGAACTTTCTGCCCGGCAAATTCGATATTATGAGGAAAATGGATTGATATTTCCAGCGAGAAGCGAAGGAAATAGACGATTATTTTCATTCCATGATGTAGATAAACTGTTAGAAATCAAAAATCTGATTGAACAAGGCGTCAATATGGCGGGGATCAAACAAATTCTGGATAAGGCATCTGCCGAACCGGAAGAAAAATCCGAAAAAACCGCCAAACCGATGAAGCACAATCTGTCTGATGACGAACTCAGAAAGCTTCTGAAAAACGAACTGATGCAGGCAGGCCGTTTCCAGCGGGGAAATACTTTCCGCCAAGGTGACATGTCCCGATTCTTTCATTAATCCGTTAGCAACTGTTTTGCTATATACATTTACCTTTTAGAGGAGGAGTTTTACGAAATGGCAAAGTACACAAGAGAAGACATCGTAAAATTAGTAAATGAGGAAAACGTAAAGTATATCCGCCTTCAATTCACAGACATTCTCGGAACGATTAAAAACGTGGAAATTCCTGTGAGCCAGCTTGAAAAAGCACTTGATAATAAATGCATGTTCGACGGTTCTTCCATCGAAGGTTTCGTCCGTATCGAAGAGTCTGATATGTACTTATATCCTGATCTGAACACTTTTGTAATCTTCCCGTGGACGGCTGAAAAAGGTAAAGTAGCACGCTTCATCTGTGACATTTACAATCCGGACGGCACGCCGTTCGAAGGTGACCCGCGTAACAACCTCAAACGGATTCTGAAAGAAATGAAAGAACTCGGTTTCAGCGATTTCAATCTTGGACCTGAGCCTGAATTCTTCCTGTTTAAATTAGATGAAAAAGGCGAACCGACGCTTGAATTGAACGATAAAGGCGGATACTTCGACCTGGCTCCGACTGACTTGGGAGAAAACTGCCGCCGCGATATCGTGCTTGAGCTTGAAGAAATGGGCTTTGAAATCGAAGCATCTCACCATGAAGTTGCTCCGGGTCAGCACGAAATCGATTTTAAATATGCCGGTGCCATCCGTTCTTGTGACGACATCCAAACTTTCAAACTGGTTGTCAAAACGATCGCCCGCAAACACGGTCTGCATGCGACATTCATGCCAAAACCGCTGTTCGGCGTAAACGGTTCCGGTATGCACTGCAACCTATCACTCTTTAAAGATAACGTTAACGCATTCTTTGATAAAGACGCTGATCTTCAGCTGAGTGAAACAGCAAAACATTTCATTGCCGGTATCGTAAAACACGCGACAAGCTTTACGGCTGTCACAAACCCGACAGTGAACTCTTACAAACGCCTTGTTCCGGGCTATGAAGCACCTTGCTACGTGGCATGGAGCGCACAAAACAGAAGCCCGCTGATCCGTATCCCGGCTTCCCGCGGCATCAGCACGCGTGTTGAAGTCCGCAGCGTAGACCCGGCGGCAAACCCGTACTTGGCGTTAAGCGTATTGCTTGCAGCAGGCCTTGACGGAATCAAAAACAAACTTGAAGCACCGGCTCCGATTGACCGCAACATCTACGTCATGAGCAAAGAAGAGCGCATGGAAAACGGCATCGTAGATCTTCCGGCGACACTGGCGGAAGCTCTCGACGAATTCAAATCAAACGAAGTCATGGTTGCAGCGCTCGGCGAGCACCTGTTCGAACACTTCATCGAAGCAAAAGAAATCGAATGGGATATGTTCCGCACGCAAGTTCACCCTTGGGAGCGCGAACAGTACATGTCTCAGTATTAATCGCTCAATCCCTTGGCACTATTGGTGTCAGGGGATTTTTTGATTTTGTCATAAGATTAAGAGGTCGATATTTTGGTCCTTGACCAAAATATGACCAAAAAAATTGAAGTTATGAATCTAACTCCATAATTGAGGCCACGTATTAATTGTAATCCCTTATTCGGTTTAGGATGAAGGCTACATGAAGCCAATTATGCTCTATCATTGAACCGGCCATTTTTATTTTCAAAAAGCAGGAGCAGGAAATTCATCAATTTTGATACGAAGTAAACTATAAGGTTTCTGTCGTAAGTCTTCTCCATAATGAAATCTAGCTTGCCGATGTAATTGGTTCACGATGACGTATAAGTATCCATCCGGACCAATCGAAAAAGTATCCGGCCATAAAATTCTCGGATCATGTGCGATCGTTTCCATTGTGCCATTCGGCAGCATCTTTCGAATACTATTGTTCTCATAATCTCCGGCATAAACGGCTCCTTTTGCATCTGTAATCATTCCATCAGACGCGCCTTTTTCTCCCCAATACGCCACATAATAAAGTAAATCCATGTCCGATATATTTCTATCTCTCAGGGCTTCTGTTGAGATAGAGAACAAATGGCGGCTGGTCAGGGGACAAAAAAATAATACCTTTCCGTCAGGAGAGATCGCAATACCGTCGGATGCCAGCCTAAATGGGGAAGTTGAACCATCCCTGTTACGATTCATCAAAATTTTGCCTTCTACTTTCGGTATAAAAGAGGAATCCGGTGAAGTTGGATTTGCTCCATTTAACCGTCTAAATGCGTTTCCGGTTTCTAAATCAACGACGATAATAGCTCCTGGTCCTTTGGAAGAAGAATCCGTTATATAGGCATAACCTGCAGTTCCGACACGAAAATCAAATCGGACATCATTCAGGTAAGTTGTTGGAAGGACAACATCTTCTGTAAAGGTATACACTCTTCTGATTGTATTGGTTTTTAAATCAACAGCGACTAATTTTGCCCCGCCTTTAATTGGTTCAGAAAAATTGGGTGCCGCTGTATCTAGTATCCAAATCGTTCCTCTTCCATCAGCAACTACACTTTGGACACTGATGAAAGTCATTTTGATATTCTCAAGGTTAACCAAATTGGTTTGTAAATCAGGATAAGGCTGCAATTTATCCCCAATTATTTCCGCAACCGTAAATTTAACATCGTCTCCCCATTTCGGAAAACAAATGAATATACGACCGGTTTCTGAGACAGTAACACCGGTAGGCATAGCTCCATAAAATGCATAAACCAGTTCTAAATCACCAAAATATTTTTCAAAAGGCAGCATAGGTTTCATAATATCCTCCTCAACCAATTAAACGGGATATCACTTATATATGATTCGCATTTTTTCAAGTGCATGTTTCTTAATAAGTTTTACTAAACAAAAGATGATGGAAGTGCTTATCATTTAATAAATCAGTCAGGTGACACATGGGGTTTTTACTTAACGTCTGTCGAAGCAGCCGGCAATTACAACATGGTATGTTCTTTGGTCGGTTTTAAATTCTCTGAAAAAAGAGTTGAAAAAGCAGAAAAGATTTTATAATATGAAATCAAGTTAGTTTGTTCGATCAACAAACTAATAAAACCACTTTAATTGCTCATCATGTAAAGGTCTTAAATGGGAGGGGGATAAGAGGCTCGATTTAATTGGAGGTATATAAAAAGTGAAAGCCAAGCTTTTATTCTGTTCACTACGATGAAAATGCTCTGTGAAAGTAAACTGCTATCATTTTTTGAAAGCGCTTTTATAAAGACCTCACCGGCCGATAAAATTGAAGAAATGTTATACCATTTCATAATGTTCCTTATGTAAAGGATCGAAAAGGGGAGGAAATCGTGCTCAGTGAAAATGTAAAGAAGATCAGCATGGTTGAAAAAGTTGGATATGCGTCTGGAGATTTTGCATGTAATTTAATTTATGCAACAGTGTCTACTTATCTTTTGTTCTTCTATACAGATATATTTGGTTTACCGGCAGCAACAGCCGGTACGATGTTTTTAGTGGTTAGAATCATCGACGCTCTCGCTGATCCTTTTATCGGAACAATAGTTGACAGAACAAATAGCAGGTTTGGGCGCTTCAGACCGTATCTTTTATTCGGAGCTTTTCCATTTGTCATATTGGCAATACTCTGTTTTACAACCCCGGATTTTTCGGATATGGGGAAATTAATATATGCTTATATCACCTATGTCGGCTTGTCGCTTACATACACAATGATAAACGTGCCATATGGCGCGTTAACATCTGCAATGACCAGAAATAATCAAGAAGTTGTTAGTATAACGTCTGTCCGTATGTTATTTGCGAATCTTGGGGGACTTGTCGTTGCATTTTTTGTTCCCTTGCTGGCTGCTTATTTAAGCGATACTTCCGGCAGCGAATCTCTTGGCTGGCAGCTAACCATGGGTATTATGGGAGTTATAGGCGGGTGCCTTTTAATCTTTTGTTTTAAAAGCACAAAAGAGCGTGTCACGCTTCAAAAATCTGAAGAAAAAATTAAATTATCGGATATATTTGAGCAATTTCGTGTTAATCGGCCTCTAGTTGTATTAAGTATTTTCTTTATTATTATTTTTGGAGTGAATTCAATCAGTAATTCGGTTGGCATCTATTACGTAACGTATAATTTAGAAAGAGCGGATTTAGTGAAGTGGTACGGTTTGTTGGGAAGTTTGCCTGCTTTGGTCATTTTACCGTTTATTCCAAAGCTTCATCAATTATTAGGGAAGAAGAAATTACTAAACTATGCATTATTACTGAATATAATCGGCCTCTTAGCTTTACTGTTCGTTCCGTCAAGTAATATATTCCTGATACTTTCCTTTCGATTGCTGGCTGCTGCCGGAAGTCTCACTGCCGGGGGCTATATGTGGGCGCTTATACCTGAAACAATCGAATATGGAGAGTATAAGACCGGGAAAAGAATGGGCGGTCTCATATACGCTATTATCGGATTTTTCTTTAAATTCGGCATGGCCTTGGGAGGGGTTGTACCGGGTTTGGTTCTAGATCAGTTTGGATATGTGGCAAATCAGGTGCAAACGCCGGAGGCATTGACGGGAATTTTAATTACAGCAACCATTATTCCCGTGTTCTTACTGGTTCTGGCCATGATTGATATTAATTTCTATAACTTAGATGAGAAAAAATATAAAAACATGGTTCGAGAATTAGAGAATAGAGACAAAGTTTATTTGGATCATATTGACGATTTCAAAGCTTAAAACATGATGAGTCAACAGAAAATAGCTGAGGAGGAGTTCAAAATGAAGATTATCAATCCAGTACTTAAAGGATTCAACCCCGATCCGAGTATTTGCAGGGTGGGAGAGGATTATTATATCGCTGTATCTACATTTGAGTGGTTTCCGGGAGTCCAGATACACCACTCAAAAGATTTAGTCAATTGGCACTTAGTTGCACATCCATTACAGAGAGTTTCGCAATTAGACATGAAAGGAAATCCTAATTCAGGCGGGGTCTGGGCACCATGTTTAAGTTACAGTGACGGAAAGTTTTGGCTGATTTATACGGATGTTAAGGTCGTAGATGGCGCCTGGAAAGATTGCCACAATTATTTAGTGACTTGTGACACGATTGATGGTGATTGGGGGGAGCCGATCACATTAAACAGCTCGGGGTTTGATGCTTCTTTGTTCCATGATACGGATGGGAAAAAATATTTATTAAATATGTTATGGGATCAGCGTATTGATCGGCACTCCTTTGGAGGCATTGTCATGCAGGAATATTCTGATAAGGAGCAAAAACTGATCGGTAAACCGAAAGTGATATTTAAAGGAACTGAAAGAAAGCTGACGGAAGCGCCGCATCTTTATCATATCGGGAACTATTATTATTTATTAACCGCAGAAGGAGGAACGCGGTTCGAACATGCTGCTACAATTGCCCGTTCTGCAAATATTGAGGGGCCATATGAAGTTCATCCTGATAACCCAATCTTAACGTCATGGCATGATCCAGGAAACCCATTGCAAAAATGCGGGCATGCATCCATTGTTCACACACATACAGGCGAGTGGTATTTAGCTCATTTAACGGGACGTCCCATTCACCCGGACGATGATTCAATTTTTCAGCAGAGAGGATATTGTCCTTTGGGCAGAGAAACAGCTATTCAAAAGCTCTATTGGAAAGATGGCTGGCCTTATGTAGAAGGCGGAAAAGAAGGGAGCTTGGAAGTGGATGCACCTTCTATACCTGAAACAATGTTTGAAGACACGTATCCGGAAGTTGATGAATTTGAGGATGCAGCATTAAATATTAATTTTCAAACATTAAGAATCCCTTTTACGGAGAAATTAGGTTCATTAACTCAAGCGCCAAATCATTTACGATTATATGGCCATGAATCCTTAACTTCGACGTTTACTCAGGCATTTGTAGCCAGACGCTGGCAAAGTCTCCATTTTGAAGCGGAAACGGCTGTTGCGTTTTATCCGGAAAATTTTCAGCAAGCCGCTGGTTTGGTGAACTATTACAATACAGAGAACTGGACGGCTCTTCAAGTCACGCATGATGAAGAACTCGGCCGTATTCTTGATTTAACGATATGTGATAACTTTTCTTTTTTACAACCGTTAAAAAATAAAATTGTAATTCCTCGTGAAGTCAAGTATGTCTATTTAAAAGTGAATATTGAAAACGAAAAATATTATTATTTCTATTCATTTAACAAAGAAGATTGGCACAAAATCGACATTGCATTGGAATCGAAAAAATTATCAGATGATTATATCCGAGGCGGGGGATTCTTTACAGGAGCTTTTGTAGGGATGCAATGCCAAGATACGAGCGGAAATCAAATTCCGGCCGACTTCAGATATTTCCGTTATAAAGAAAAATGAATGTCCGCATGAAAAAGGAGCTTTCTATTTTGGAACTCCTTTTTCATATTAGAATGTGCCTGTGTGGAAAAACACGTCAGATATGCTCCCATTCAGGATGAAAATAACAAAACAAAAAACCCATCTTTAAAGATGAGCGTAAAACATAGAAGTTTATACATTTCAGTTATGAACCATGTCGAGAAAATGATCAATAACAATAGAGGACATTCCTAAAGCGGGTGCATTTTTTCCTAAGAAAGATGGTAATAGTTCATAGCTATTGTCTAGGTGGGAATAAACTCTGGACGACACTTCGCTTTTAATTGAATGTAAAACCATAGGATGCGATTCAATGATGCTGTTTCTTAAAATGATGGCTTGCGGATTGAATGTATTCAAAATATTGGTCAGGCCTATTCCTAAATAGAAACCAAAATTCTGTAATGCATGTAAAGTTCCAATATCTTTCAGATGGGCGAGGTCTATGATATCTTGAGTGGACACTTTTTTCTCCTTAGTTTGAAGAGATTTTATTAAAGCCTTTTCTGAAGCATACAATTCCCAGCAGCCTCGGTTTCCGCAGCTGCATTTCGGGCCATTAAAGTCTATTGTCATATGTCCCATTTCTCCAGAGAATCCGCCAACCCCTCTGTATAAATCATTGTTTATAATAACGCCGATTCCTATCCCTGTACCGATACTTGCATAAATCATGTTATCGTGATTTCTGGCAGCACCAAATACTTTTTCTCCATATGCGCCGGCATTTGCTTCATTTTCAATAAAAACGGGCACATTGAACTTCTTTTGGATGAAAGATTTTAAGTCAATATCTCTCCAGTTGGAGTTCGGAGCGAAAACAATTTTTTGATTTTTATCAATTAACCCGGGAACGCATATTCCTATACCAATAAGCCCGTACGGAGATTGCGGCATATTTGCAATAAAGTGATGAATCATCTCAATTAAAATATCTTTAGTGATTTCTGGAGAATTGCATTCCAAATGGTGGTGTTGGTCAAGGACGATCGTCCCTTCAAGATCTGTTAAAATGCCATTAATATAATCCACGCCAACATCTATTCCTACGGAGTATCCTGCTTTTTTATTAAAAACAAGCATGACTGGTCTTCTGCCGCCGCTTGATTGTCCCTGACCTATTTCAAATACGAGGTTTTCTTTCATTAATGTGTTTACCTGTGACGAAACAGTTGATTTATTTAATCCGGTCATTTCAGATAATTTTGCTCTTGAAATAGGAGAATTCTTAAGTATTTCGTTTAGTAATAACTTTTGGTTAACTTTTTTGACAAAGGCTTGATCAGCGATATCCACTTCATCCACTCCATTTGTATAATCTTTAAATTAAGTTGAACGTTCTGTGTTATCGTGCGAAACGCAGTACATAGCGAATCCAACCTTTATTATATCTAATGTGTTCGTAAAAAACTAAAAAAAATATTGAAAATACTGATGAGGTTATATAAGATGAAAATAAGTTAGTTTGTTTAGGCAACAAACTAATATATAACATGACATAAAAGCATCTGTATTTGAATGATCATGTTTAGAATTTATTTTTAAGGGGGAAATCACACGTGGCTCAGTCTCATTCCGGTTCAGTCGGCTATTTTGAAAGCGTAAACAAAGTGATTTACGAAGGGAAAGATTCCACTAATCCTTTAGCATTTAAATATTATAATCCTCAAGAAGTAATCGGCGGAAAGACAATGAAAGAGCATTTGCGATTTTCTATTGCCTATTGGCATACATTTACCGCTGACGGCACAGACATGTTTGGAGCAGCTACGATGCAGAGACCGTGGGATCACTATAAAGGCATGGATCTGGCGAGAGCGAGGGTAGATGCAGCGTTTGAGATGTTTGAAAAACTGGATGCGCCATTTTTTGCTTTTCATGACCGGGATATCGCACCGGAAGGAAGTACGTTAAAAGAGACGAATCAAAATCTGGATATAATCGTGGACATGATAAAAGAGTACATGAGAACAAGCAGCGTTAAGCTATTATGGAATACTGCAAATATGTTCACGAATCCCCGTTTCGTCCATGGTGCCGCGACTTCTTGTAATGCAGATGTATTTGCGTATGCCGCAGCCCAAGTAAAAAAAGGATTAGAAACAGCAAAAGAGCTTGGCGCTGAGAACTATGTATTTTGGGGCGGACGTGAAGGGTACGAAACTTTGTTAAATACCGATTTAAAATTTGAGCTTGATAATATGGCCAGATTTATGCATATGGCAGTGGATTATGCGAAGGAAATCGGGTATACAGGGCAGTTTTTGATTGAACCAAAACCAAAAGAGCCGACCACCCATCAATATGATACGGACGCAGCAACAACCATTGCCTTTTTAAAGCAATACGGCTTAGACAATCATTTTAAATTAAATCTCGAAGCCAATCATGCCACATTAGCTGGGCATACATTCGAACATGAATTACGCATGGCGAGAGTGCATGGCCTTCTTGGCTCTGTTGACGCGAATCAGGGTGATCCGCTTTTAGGCTGGGACACAGATGAATTTCCGACAGATTTATATTCTGCGACATTAGCAATGTACGAAATCCTGCAAAATGGCGGTCTTGGAAGCGGAGGATTAAACTTTGACGCAAAGGTCAGGAGATCTTCTTTTGAGCCTGATGATTTACTATATGCCCATGTTGCAGGGATGGATACATTTGCAAGAGGATTGAAAGCCGCACACAAGTTAATCGAAGATCGTGTGTTTGAAGATGTGATTCAACACCGTTACCGCAGCTTTACTGAAGGGATTGGCCTTGAAATTGCAGAAGGAAGAGCTGATTTCAAGACGCTTGAGCAATATGCGCTGAACAATCAGCCAATTAAAAACGAATCAGGGAGACAGGAACGGTTAAAAGCGATATTAAACCAATACATTTTACAGGTATAACAAATGAAAAAAGAAGTTCCAGATCCCGCTGTAAAAAGATGCAGGCAGCCAAGTTCCCAATTGCCCGTCATGAAGTTACTGTTATGGCGGGTCATTTCAATGGGGATCTATTTAGAGAGGAAGGAGTGAAAAAATGAAGTATGTCATTGGAATAGACCTTGGAACGAGTGCCGTTAAAACCATTTTAGTCAATCAAAACGGCAAGGTTTGTGCAGAAGCGTCCAAAAGTTATCCGCTCATCCAAGAGAAGGCGGGATATAGTGAGCAAAATCCTGAAGACTGGGTGCAGCAAACAATTGAAGCATTGGCTGAATTGATTTCGATATCCAACGTTCAAGCCGGAGATATTGACGGGATTAGCTATTCAGGACAAATGCATGGGTTAGTACTGCTTGATCAAGATCGGCAGGTGCTGCGTCATGCGATTCTTTGGAATGATACCAGAACGGCGCCTCAATGCAGCAGGATAACCGAGACATTTGGCGATCATCTGCTTGATATCACAAAAAACCGTGTTTTAGAAGGGTTTACATTACCTAAAATGTTATGGGTAAAGGAACATGAGCCTGAACTTTTTAACAAAACCGCTGTTTTTCTGCTTCCGAAAGACTATGTGAGATTCCGCATGACCGGCGCCGTTCACACCGAATACTCCGATGCGGCAGGAACGTTACTTTTACATATGACCCGCAAAGAGTGGAGCGATGAGATTTGCAATCAATTTGGTATTTCAGCGGAAATTTGTCCTCCGCTGGTTGAATCCCATGACTGTGTAGGATCGCTGCTTCCGAGCGTTGCGGCGAAGACAGGGCTGCTCGAAAAAACAAAAGTATACGCTGGGGGAGCAGATAATGCTTGCGGTGCTGTCGGAGCCGGTATTCTTTCTTCGGGAAAAACATTATGCAGTATCGGGACGTCAGGAGTCATACTTTCCTGTGAAGAAGACAAAGAAAGGGACTTTAAAGGGAAAGTGCACTTTTTTAATCATGGAAAGAAGGATTCTTTTTATACGATGGGAGTTACGCTCGCTGCAGGGTACAGTTTGGACTGGTTTAAAAGAACGTTTGCGCCGAACGAATCGTTTGAACAATTATTGCAGGGCGTGGAATCTGTTCCGATAGGAGCAAATGGACTGCTGTACACTCCTTACTTGGTCGGTGAAAGAACTCCGCATGCTGATTCATCTATTCGGGGAAGCTTGATCGGAATGGACGGAGCCCATAAAAGAGAGCACTTTTTGAGGGCGATAATGGAAGGCATCACATTCTCTTTATATGAATCAATTGAGCTATTCCGCGAAGCGGGAAAATCAGTTGATACGGTTGTCTCTATTGGCGGGGGAGCTAAAAATGAAACGTGGCTTCAAATGCAGGCTGATATTTTCAATACGAGGGTGGTTAAGTTAGAAAATGAACAAGGTCCGGCCATGGGGGCTGCGATGTTAGCCGCCTTCGGAAGCGGGTGGTTTGACTCTCTTGAAGAATGTGCAGAGCAGTTCATTCATGAAGCAGCTGCATTTTATCCAAAAGAACAAAATGTTCAAAAATATAAAACATTATTCGAGTTGTATAAGAACATTTACGCTCACACAAAAGATCTCAATACAGCTTTAAAGAGCTTTCGACAAACCTAATTTTCAGGAGGTCAGTTGAGGGATATCAAAGCAACGGCAGCGCTAATGTAACTTCAAATGTGTTAGCTATTGAAGGAAACTGATAAGCATTCTTGTAAGTTGTGACTGCATCAGTCTAAACTCATATGACGATGAATTGAGAAGTATACACACAAATAATCCCCTCACATTGCGTGAAGGGACTCAACTTCAGGAGTTCCTTAGAAAATGAAGAAAGAACCTCGCCAAATTGGCCAGGTTCTTTTTATATTGCACAAAAACAGACACGGTGATATAATCAGAACACGCGCGCTTTCTGTGTGAAAAGTCATATTTATCCATCTTATATTATAATTATATCATGCTGAAAAGCTCTTGTCAAATTTTTTTGAAGGGGAGATATAGAATGAGTTCTTTGGTTCTCGGCATTCACGAAATTGAAAAAACACAGCCTTTGCTCGTAGGAGGAAAAGGGTTACATTTAGGGGAATTATCAAAAATCCAAGGAATACAAGTACCGGAAGGATTTTGTGTCACAACCGCAGGATATCGAAAAGCCATTGAACAAAACGAAACGTTACAAGCGCTGTTGGGTCAACTGACCATGCTGAAAGCGGAGAATCGGGATCAAATTGGTGAAGTCAGCAAAAAAATCCGGCAAACCATTATGGAAGCAGAAATTCCTTCAGATGTAGTCAAAGCAGTTGCTTGCTATCTCTCCCGATTTGGCGAAAAACATGCCTATGCCGTACGTTCCAGTGCGACAGCTGAGGATTTACCGCATGCCTCTTTCGCCGGTCAACAAGACACCTATTTAAATATTACCGGCGTCGATGCGATCTTGCAGCATATCAGTAAATGTTGGGCGTCCCTATTTACGGATCGCGCGGTCATTTACCGTATGCAAAATGGATTTGATCACAGCCAAGTTTATTTATCCGTTATCATCCAAAGGATGGTGTTCCCTCAGGCTTCGGGGATTTTATTTACCGCTGATCCGATGACCGGAAACCGAAAGCTGCTATCCATTGATGCCGGTTTTGGACTTGGTGAAGCACTTGTCTCCGGCTTAGTCTCTGCCGATTGTTATAAAGTACAGGACGGGCAAATCGTCGATAAGAGAATAGAAACTAAAAAATTGGCTATCTATGGACGAAAAGAAGGCGGAACAGAAACACAGGAGATCGCTCTTGATCAGCAAAAGATTCAAACACTGACTGATGAACAAATTTTACAGCTGACACGTATCGGGAGACAGATCGAAGCTCATTTCGGCCAGCCGCTAGATATCGAATGGTGTTTGGACCGCGATACTTTTTATATTGTCCAAAGTCGTCCGATCACAACGTTATACCCCGTTCCTGAAGCGAACGATCAAGAAAATCACGTCTATATCTCTGTCGGTCATCAGCAAATGATGACGGATCCCATAAAACCCCTTGGATTGTCTTTTTTTCTGTTGACGACTGCTGCACCCATGCGTAAAGCCGGCGGAAGGCTATTCGTTGATGTCACACATCAACTGGCATCCCCTAATGTCAGAGAAGTTTTCTTAAAAGGCATGGGGCAGCACGATCCGCTCTTAAAAGACGCACTTATGACCATAATAGAGCGGCATGATTTCATTAAGCCGATACATGATAAAACGGCGCCGATTCCCGGCAAAGGCAATGCAGATATGCCGGATCAAGCTGAAAACGATCCGGCAATTGTTTCTGATTTGATTAAGAGCAGTCAGGCATCGATAGAAGAGTTAAAACAAAACATCCAGACGAAATCAGGATCTGATTTATTTCGTTTTATTTTGGAAGATATCCAGGAATTAAAGAATATTTTATTTAATCCAAAAAGTTCGGTATTGATTCGAACTGCAATGGATGCTTCATCATGGATTAACGAAAAAATGAACGAGTGGTTAGGTGAAAAAAACGCAGCAGATACGCTTTCTCAATCTGTACCTCATAATATTACTTCAGAAATGGGGCTTGCGCTATTGGACGTCGCCGATGTGATCCGTCCTTATCCAGAAGTAATTGCCTATTTAGAGAATGTAAAAGATGATCACTTTTTGGATGGGCTGGTGAAGTTTGAAGGCGGGCAGGAAACCCATGACGCTATCTATGCTTATCTCAACAAGTACGGAATGCGATGTGCCGGAGAAATTGATATCACAAGAACTCGATGGAGCGAAAAACCAACTGCACTTGTCCCTATGATTCTTAATAATCTCAAAAACTTTGAGCCAAATGCCAGCCAGCGGAAATTTGAGCAAGGGCGGCAGGAGGCGTTGAAGAAAGAACAAGAGTTATTAGACCGATTGAAGCAATTACCGGATGGTGAACAAAAAGCCAAAGAAACTAAACGAATGATCCAAATCATCCGGAACTTCAGCGGGTTCAGAGAATATCCAAAATACGGCATGATCAGCCGCTACTTCGTTTATAAGCAGGCTTTACTGAAAGAAGCCGAACAACTCGCAAAAGCGGGGGTTATTCATGAAAAAGAAGACATATACTATCTCACTTTTGAAGAACTTCAGGAAGTCGTACGCACAAATAAATTGGATTACCAAATCATCAGCACACGAAAAGGCGAGTACAAAGTATATGAAAAACTATCTCCGCCGCGTGTTATCACGTCTGACGGTGAAATCGTTACAGGCGAGTACAAACGAGAAAATCTCCCGGCCGGAGCGATTGCCGGGCTGCCCGTTTCCTCGGGAGTCATAGAGGGCCGGGCACGGGTTATTTTAAACATGGAAGATGCCGATTTGGAAGATGGAGATATATTAGTTACCTCCTACACTGATCCCAGCTGGACACCATTGTTTGTATCCATAAAAGGCCTGGTCACTGAAGTTGGCGGACTGATGACCCATGGAGCGGTTATCGCGCGTGAATACGGCTTACCTGCAGTTGTTGGAGTTGAAAATGCAACCCAATTGATAAAAGATGGTCAGCGAATCCGCGTTCATGGAACAGAAGGCTCTATTGAAATATTATAATAGCGGGTGTGTGCAGAACGTCACCGTATATTTTCCTGCATTTTAACTGACAAAGACCGAACAATAAGAAAAGCCGGAACCTCTTAGAAGAGGAATCCGGTTTTTTTATGTGAAAATGATTTAATGTGTGAACACCGTATTTTGTGGGCGGACCCTTTTTAAATGAGTGTGGAAGGCCGCTAAGATACCAAACAAAAAAGATTCAGTGACTAAATCTAACGATGACAATTTTATAAAGGTGAGTAATATCCTTTTTAAGTTCACAACCTCTGTAATCCTGATGAATTAAAAACGCCTTAGTTTTTTAACAACTATTTAGGGGTTTTGTTCATGAACAAGTCTTTATTCCGAATTGAATTGTTCGCCTTATTCTTCATAGCGGCAATATTGGCGCAGGCAGGGGAGGAAACTCTCCCGCTTACCAGAGTAAAAATAAAAAATGTTTATCTTAGATGATTTTTTTAAAAAGTAAAAACGCCATAAAACTTCTTATGGCGTCTGTCCGAACTAAGGGATGCAATGTTTGGGAAACGAATATAAATCGTCAATGTGCTAGAAAAGGAATGCAGCACCTACAATGATTAACAAAATGAACAGCACAACGATCAATACGAAAGAACTTCCACCGTAATTTCCACCGTAGTTCCCCATATTATTGCCACCTCCTGTTGTTAGGATAGTACATAATATGCCGGATGATAAATTTCGACATAGATTTAAGTCTAAATAAGAAAAAATGGATATTAAGTCTAAAATGAAGAGCTTCTAAGAATATGAAATAATGGGAAGTTAACTGAAAGAGAGAAATGGATGGGACGGTTTGCTGTTTAAAGAGGGGATATGGCTCAACATGCAATAAAACTGTGTATGAAAGTGGTGAGCCATGACGTTACTTCATCATGCAGAGCCACATACGAAGAGGTACAGGGAAATCATAGTTAACGAAAATATTCATCATTTCCCGGGCAAGCGCAGTATACGACAAATCCAAACAAATCACAAAGGGACGCAAGGTACGATACAAGGAGGATGCTTGAGGGTTTGTGATGCCGATAAAGTTTCCGTTTCAAAACGGTCATATGTTTATTCGACACTTTACCTTTATTCCTGCAGAATGATTGTAAAAGAAAGTCCCGCAAAACTGCCGACTTTCCTAACGGAATTTAGATCTCAACAGATCTAAAGAAACCATCGATACTATCACCGGTGCCGCTATCATATTTCAGGATGTATTCTCCTTTTTGGTTAACGCTGAATTCTTGAATGAACGTTTTCCCCGCATTTAATGTCGTAGAGGATATAAGGAAGAAGCTGCCTGATTGAGTGAGGTATAACGATGACCGGGGCGGCTGCGGATCAACTGAAACGAAGTATATTCCCAAGCAAGGAGTATTTCTTTAACCTGAAACTTTTATAAAGCTTTAACGTATTACTTTATAAAGGTAAATAAGGAGGCTTCTGAATGGGATTAAAAAATTTCTTTAATACTGAGTTAAAATGCTCTATCTGCGGAAAAACATTAAAATCAGGGGATGAGATAACAGCTTATCTTACACTTCCGAGTGAGAAGAAGATGCCTGTGGGTAGAATGGACAAAGTGTTAAGCAAACACTCTGATAAGGTCTGCTGTAAAAAGTGCAGTGAGTAGGTTTTTAGTGTTATGAGGAACCTCTGGTGAGCTACGCTTCGGCAATGAATGACCTTGCATTATATTGGTATCAGGGTTAGTTCAGAGAGTACTTGCAAAATGAATGTCCGCCGAATGGTCTGTAAAGTTTCTTTTCTGAACTAAATGACAAAGTCTCATTCAGTCTGGGTGGGGCGCTGAGCAAGAATAGAGATTAAAGGCTGCCGTATCATTCCCGGCAGCCTTAATGATTAGGAAGTAAAATCGATAACCATGCGGCCGGTCACTTTACCTTGCTCCATTTCTTCAAAAATATCATTCACATCTTCGATCGGGCGTTTTGTCACTTTAGGTACAACTTTACCGTCCGCAGCAAATTGAAAAGCTTCCTTCAGGTCTTCTCTGGTACCCACTAATGAACCTACTACCTGAATTCCATCTAACACGAGACGGGGAATATCTAAATCCATTTTGTCCACCGGTAAACCGACGGCGACTACGCGAGCTCCTGCTTTTACAACATCAATCGCTTGATTGAAAGGGGTTTTAGAGACAGCCGTGATGACCACTGCATCAAGCCCTAAATCGTTAGTCACTTCTTTTGCTTTAGCGACGGGGTCTTCGTTTAAACTGTTTACAACCGCATCAGCGCCTAAGCTCTTAGCAAAATTCAATTTTTCATCGCTAATGTCGAAAGCAATCACTTTAGCGTTAAAGACGTTTTTTGCATATTGAACAGCCAGGTTGCCTAAACCACCGACTCCAAATACACCGATCCATTGACCTGGTTTAATTTCACTGACTTTAACCGCTTTATAAGTTGTTACACCTGCACAAGTAATGCTGCTTGCTGCTGCAGGATCCAAATTTTCCGGCACCTTTATTGCATAATCGACCGCTACGATTGCTTCTTCAGCCATTGCGCCGTCAACTGTATAGCCGGCATTTTTTACATCACGGCACAAGGTTTCACGGCCTGTTAAGCAAAATTCGCAGCGGCCGCAGCTTTCAAACATCCAGGCAATAGAGACGCGGTCACCTTTTTTCAGGCTTGTTACGCCTTCACCAATCTCAGTCACAATGCCTATTCCCTCATGACCTAAAGTGACGCCAGTAACATCCCCGAAATCAGCATTTTTAACATGCAAGTCAGTATGACATACACCGCAGTATTCCATCTTAACTTTGGCTTCACCATGTCGCAAAGGACGTAATTCTTTTTGTACGATCGCTATACTTTTGTCTTTTGTTGCTACTACAGCTTTCAAATCATACACCCCTTTCAAATATTAGCAGAAAATTTTTACTTATCTTACAATTTAGCATACTGCTCTTATTTTGAAAACCCTTACATTTTTGCGGGCAAGTGCCTCTACAAAAATTGAGGGAGCTATGAAGGGAGGATTCTCTGAATGATTTGTCATCCGAATGGTGTTTAAATGGGGGTTTGTCTCCAAATGCACAGAATGCTTTGCTTTTGTAGTCATAATCTTTCTATAGATATTTGACTTGCACTGCAGAGAATTACACTGGCAGGATATGATTTTACCTTTAGTGAAAAGAATTTCACGGGTAATCATTTGAACTTGAGCTCGGCTGATAAGGTGAATGGTGATGCAAACAGAAATCATTACTTATTGATCACAAAAGAAGCAGGCTGCGGAGATGTGTGGATTAAAGGCTTTTACGGATTCGAACACAATGAGCCGGATGCAGATTGGTGAGCGACCTTTTTTAATGGCAAAAAAATTTCTGGATATTAAGATAGTGAATTGATGATCTGCCAAAAAAACATAGATCTTTTAAAGTGATGGATATATACTGATTTTAAACAATAGGAAAAAAATGAGAAATGTATTTTTATAAAAAGCAGGTGAAATATATGGGAGCGGCGTCTTGGAGCAAAAGTAAAAGCCATACCTACACGTTGGCTTTTTCAAGTTTGTCGTATGGTTTGATTTTCGGGCTATATATGTTTGTATACTCGAGTTTTGTGCCAATTGCATTGGTTACTGTAGTAATCAGTGCTTTTTACGCATTGATTACTTACTTTTTGTTTGCTGTTCCTGTGCAACTATGGCTAAGAAAGAAGCCTAAAAAGTTTAGTTTGGTTCATCTTTTCATTTATACAGCAGTCGCTTTTTTTGCTGTGTTCTTGTTCTGGCACATAGATAATCCGCCAATTGATTTCGCAATTTTCAGAAGTTTCATTTATTACATAATGAGCATTGCTGCTGCGTTCATATATTGGTTATGGGACTCTATATTTCTGAGAAATTACAATGTTCACCGGAAGTAAAGCTGATGTTTTCAAAAGAAAGCGGGTGAGGAAAAATGGAATACATTGAGTTGACTAGGGACAATATTGATGACAATCATATTTGCTGTGCATTAGGTACGAAGCAATATGAGGATGCGGTAAATGAAAAGAAGAGCTGGCTCAAAGATCGGATGAGTGATGGCTTGGTGTTCTACCGCCTAAACGAACGGGCCAAAGTTTTTATTGAATATTTACCTGCAGAAGAAGCGTGGGTCCCGGTAAGCGCACCTAATTTTATGTTTATTAATTGCCTTTGGGTCTCAGGTAAATATAAGAATAACGGACATGCGAAACACTTGTTAGAAAAATGTGTGTCAGATGCAAAAGCCCGCGGTATGAATGGGATAGTTCATATAGTGGGGAAGAAAAAACTCCCTTATTTAAGTGATAAGCATTTCTTCGAGCATATGGGATTTGCTGTGCAAGATGAAGCAGAACCCTATTTTCAGTTGATGTCACTGACGTGGAATGAACATGCACATCCTCCTGTATTTAAAAAACAGGTGAAAAGTAATTCCGTTAATGATGAGGGAATCACAATATTTTATACAGCTCAATGCCCATTTGCAGTCGGAGTGTTAAAGGATTTAAAGGAACTGACTGAAAAGAAAGGACTTCATTTTCAGGCCCGGCGAATAACGTCAAAAGATATGGCGCAAAAATCCCCGGCAGTTTGGACGACTTTCAGCGTGTTTTATAAGGGGACATTTCTCACTCATGAGATGATGAGCGTAAATAAGTTTGAAAAAATACTCAATAAGCTTTTAATGGCTTAACTTTGTTTTATTACTATTGCTCGTTTCTATATTCGATACTGAGGGTTTTTACGAAAATTGTTCAGTACTTTACATCACGGCGGCAAATGAGTGATTATTGTTTTTGACAAAAATGATAACATCCATAATAAAAATAGATTGAGACAAGTTCTTCAACAAACGAAGAAGACTGTGTTGAAGAAGTTCTTTTCAAAGGTCGATAACAATGAAACAGGAGACTGCAAATGCAAAAAATTGAAACCCATCGCTTAATTTTAAGAAATTTTACCGAGAAAGATGCGCAAGGTCTGGTGGAATATTCGGCACATCCGAGAGTGAATTGCTTTCTTGATGACAGAATATCTACGTTAGAAGAAGCTGCCGTAAACGTTCAAAAAAGAAGCCGAGATGACTCTTATATTGCAGTTTGTTTAAAAGACAGTAATGATCTAGTCGGAGAACTATTTTATTTAAAAGAAGAGCCAGATACCTATTCCGTTTGTTGGAATTTTAATGCCCGTTTTGAAGGGATGGGATACGCAAGTGAAAGTGCGAAGGCTTTCTTTGAGTATCTCTTTATGCAAAAAGAAGCAAGAAGGCTCTATGCATATGTTGAAGATGATAACTGCAGGTCACAAAAACTATGTGAGAGATTAGGAATGCGTAAAGAAGGTTATTTTCTTGAATTTATTTCATTTACTGCACACGAGGATGGAACACCTAAATATGAAAACACATACCAATACGCATTGCTAAAGAAAGAATGGTTAAAACAAAAACATAGTTAATAGAATTTGTGGGGAAATAACCTCTCCTTTACTGAAAAAACCCTGCTGAATGCAGGTTTTTTTGTATTTAGGTTACCTAGTAACGATCAAAAAGATTCAGCCTGAAGGTTGGGAAAAACATGAAAATCATTATAGCAATGTTGTAAAATTATAGAGAGGATGATTGTGATGGACATTTTGCAGTTTAGCGACAGAAGGTGCAGGAAGTAATTCGAATCAACAATGTTCAATTCATTTTGATGCATTTAAAGAAGCGCTTGAGAATGGAAAAGTGGTTGATACTCAAAATGTGAAAAGCAGTTCAGAGTCAAGACCTATTTTACGGTGAGACCGGAAATATTCTCTTCATCTTCTGATGCTGTTCAAAGCTGACACCTCTTGATGCTTATGTATAAGAAAGTAATACCATTGAAATATATGTAACATCAATGAATAAGGTTGGCAACGGAGGGGTTCAAAGTTGGTGCGATCTTGTGTAAAAGAAAGGATCAGGATGAATGTGACCAGCATCCACCCTGATCAATGGGGTTCACAGTGTTCTATTTCATTGTATTCCAATCGGAATAATATTACAAGGGTGAAAAAGAAATAAGCGGAATGTTTTCGGCTTCTTCTGTCTCTGGAGCGGGAAACGGAAAGTGAGATGTTTGAATGAAAATAAATGATTATCTGAAGGAAAGGTTTCCGACTTTAAAATTAGTGTCCGGCATTTATCATCAATGGGACGTGGGAATTCATTTTTCTCTCGGCGGCAATATGTATCAATTTAATGAAAGCGGTGCTTTGAATCTTGAGTATTTTCAGCTTGTTCATCATCAAACCGCCGCACTTTTCAATGAGCTGTTTGAACATAGTGATGACATGTTCCTTGTTGCCAACGTATATAAGCATAAAACTCAAGGTAATCACGCGAGAAAATTAAAGGTTTATCAGCCGTTTCTGAAGTGTAAGGATGATTTATATCGGATTCAGGTGAAGACCTGCCCCTGTCCGTTTGAAGAAGATGATGCAGAAGAATATGAAATGCAGCAGTTTTCTTTATTATGTAAAAGGAAAGATCTGCGTATTCCCCAATTACTTAAGGCAGCCGTCCACGAAGATTTTCCGCTGAAGCCAAGGTTCGGGGGCTGTTCCGTTGGGTATCCCGATGTTTTCTTTGTGAATATGACAAAAGATATTATTTTCTTTCTGTATGATGACAGAGGGTGTGAAGTCATCGCTCTTGATGCCGGAAGAATACGAAAGCTTTATGATCAATATCACGATTGGATTGAATTGGACTGAAAATGAACACATGAATTCGAATCCGCTTGTGCCGGCTTTGTTCTTGCCTAGTCCGGCTGCATGAGTATAATGGGCAGAATGAAGGGCGCCGGAAACTTTTTTTCCTCTTATACCGGCCTTCTGCATGTTAAGCTTCTGTATTTATTTTGAATGAATTCCTATTTATAAAACGGCTGAATAGAATAACATAAAAGCTTTTTTACACAGTGCAGGAGGAGAGAAATGTGAGGGCTGAACACCGTGATTGTATGGAAATTGGAATTTATTCATTTGCAGAATTATATCCCGATCCTCTGACAGGGAAAACAGTCAGCGCAAAGCAGCGGATAGATGAATTGATGAAGCTGGCGAAACTGGCTGACGACGCAGGGCTTGATGTATTCGGTGTAGGCGAGCATCATCGTCTTGATTATGCGGTATCTTCGCCGCCGGCCATCTTATCAGCGATTTCACAGATCACTGAAAATATTAAGCTGACCAGTGCCACGACTGTATTATCCACCGCAGATCCCGTCCGTTTATTTGAGGATTTTGCAACGCTTGATCTGATTTCAGACGGCCGGGCGGAAATCATTGCGGGACGGGGCGCATTTTTAGACTCGTTTCCTCTTTTCGGTTATGACGTAGGCCATTATAAAGAACTGTTTGAAGAACACATTAACCTTTTTTTAAAACTAAATTCCGGGGAAGAATCGGTTACCTGGAAAGGACGTTACCGGCCGCCGTTGCGCGAGGCAGAAATTTCTCCTCGGCCTTTTCGCGGAAGCATTCCGCTATGGTTAGGTGTTTCGGGGACTCCGGAAAGCGCAGAACGAGCCGGGCGTGCAGGTGCGGGTTTGGCATTAGCTGTACTGAGCGGTGATCCGATGTCATCTAAGCCGCTTGTTGACAAATACCGAGAAGCAGCTTCTAAAGCCGGTCATCCTCCGGAAAATGTGAAGGTTGCCGTGACCGGACATATGTTCATTTCAAAAACGAATGAACAGGCAATACAAGAATTTTACCCGTATCATTCAAATTACTGGTCTCACGTTCATTCATATCACGGGATCGATGAGCCTTTAACGAAGGAAGATTTTGAGCGGGCGTCCGGAAAAGAAACAGCTTTATTTGTGGGAAGTTCACAGCAGATCATTGAAAAAATCATGCATCAATACAAGTTGTTCGGGCATCAGCGATTTCTCGCGCAAATCGATATAGGAGGTATGCCGTTTAAAAAAGCCGCGGAAAACATCGAACGATTAGCAACGGAAGTAGCACCGGTTATCCGAAAAGAAACCGGCAAATCCAGCGAATGAAGTTCTGAGCAAAAGGGGCGGGCCGGTTTTTGGCAATCGCGGATTCGACAACAGAATCGGCCCGGCTTTTTCTTTATGATTATAAAAAACAAAGGGGAAAGCGCGAACCTCATTGCTTTTTCCTATCAAGAAAAGGAAGGTCATTTCATCCTCTATCGTGAAGTGTATATACCGAAAGGTTTTTATTAACAAAAGAGGGAGGATGATGCAGTAATGAAGGGTTTAGTCAAAGCTGCAGTTTTAACTGTTACTCTTGGGATTGGAGGCGCTTTCTATTCAAGTGATGCATCTGCGCACGGGTATATAAAAGAGCCCGTCAGCAGAGCGTACATGGGAGCTTTAGAGAAACAAACATTGGGCTGGACGGCCGCTGCGCAGAAATATGGCTCCGTCATTGATAATCCTCAGTCTGTAGAAGGGCCGAAAGGATTTCCGGCTGCAGGTCCGCCGGATGGAAGAATTGCGTCTGCAAATGGGGGATCGGGACAAATTGACTTCGGTTTAGACAAGCAGACTGCAGATTATTGGGTAAAACAAAACATCCGCGGCGGTTTTAACACCTTTACTTGGTACTACACGGCTCCTCATGCGACATCAAAGTGGCACTATTATATCACCAAGAAAAACTGGAATCCGAATAAACCTTTGTCAAGAGATGAATTTGAATTAATCGGAACGGTAAACCACGACGGTTCCAAGGCAGATACGAATCTGACTCATAAGATTTTTGTGCCGACTGATCGAAGCGGGTATCATGTCATTTTGGGGGTATGGGACGTTGCGGATACTTCCAATGCCTTCTATAACGTCATCGATGTAAATCTTACACAATAATCTATGAATTACTGATCGGCTGCATGTTGATTCATCGGCCGATCTTTTTAGTTTTAATGTGTGAATGAAAAGGGGAAAAACAGCAGAGCGCCATAAACATTTCATTTATGGCGCCGTACGATCATGGAGGTGCTGCTGACATGGATGCGGAGGTAAGAGGATTCTTAATAACCGCCGAGGAAAGAAGCCCCAACGATGATTAATAAAATGAATAGCACCACGATTAACGCAAAGGAGCTACCATAACCACCTGAGAATCCCATATAATCTCACCTCCTAAAGAGGATTAATACATACTATGCCGAAATGAAAAGTTTGATAGGGATGCTAGTCTACTTTTTGAAAAAAGGTTTTTTAGTCTATATTTCCTCCACATGGCCATCCGTTAAAATGAGTAAAAGCAGGAATCGTACTGCTTCCTGTAATAGAAACGGATAGGCTCATATATTGAGCAGTTGCGAAGAGGATGCGCAGTTGGCTTGTTTTTTTTAAAATGAAAATGTAACACACGCTATTAGGATTGGACCCTTTTGATTCAACGGAACAGGCTGAAGAAATGATTGGTTGGTTTCAAGAGCAGTAGCATGAAAAGAGGGAATGTGATGAGGAATAGAGAAAAAAGGTGCGAAGGGCATAATCGGAACCATGTATCAAAACGGACTGCCTGATAATATACGCGTATACTCCATTCAGAATGGGAACGTTAACGATCTAAATAGAAGAACTTCAAGTGTTCTGCGGTAAATAAAAAAAGCCGATGAAGGCTTAAAATTGATTAGACGCTGTAAAGCATTCTTTTTGCTGTGCTTTCTGCAGACGGAGTTTGATTGTAAGAAACGATTCCGATCATCACTAACAAGATGATGAACACCAATATGCTCCACAACATTATTTTTAAAGACTTTGACATGGCACACCCTCACTTTGAAAGACTTACCGGGGCTGCGATCGGAGCCCGCACTTCAAGTATAGTCGTTATAACGGTGAAAAATGTGCAGTATCCCGTTATTAAAATAAAAACTTGCGGGCGCTGCCGCAAGTTTTCTCTGTATTAAGGTCTGTGGAATTCAATATGCTGATTATCACGATCGAACCATCCTCTGAATGCCCAATTGATCCAGCCCCCGTCTCCTTTGTTATCAAAGGAACCGTCTTCGAAGACCCAGATTCCGTAAGTAATGCCGTCATAAACGGCTGATCCGTAAAATTGAACGCCGTTAAAGCGGTCTTCATATTCTTGATTTAAATTGAACACCATGACGTTGTACTTCTGTCCTGATGCGTAAAATGTTGTTTCCATGACATTTTTTACCCAGCCGGTTCGGTTTTGATCTGACTTAACCGCTTCAGCAATGCGATCTGAAATTCCGAGAACATCTACGTTTACGTTCAGCCCGGCATCAACACCTGCTGCTTTTACGTTTTGGCCTGCTGTTTGGGGTAATTTACTTTCTAACGGATTTGCAACGGGTGAAACGTGAGGCGCGTTTGCGTGTTCAGACTGACTGGCTGCTGAGGCACTGGCTGTGAAAGGAATTGTTAGAGATAAAGCTAAGCATGATCCGACTATTGTTCTGGCGATTTTCATGTCTATGACCTCCTGAGGAAGTTTTTGAAAATTGTTGCAAATTCATGGTATCGCAGAGAAATTGACCAAGCAAAGAGCAGATTTTCTCAAAAGTCATGTCATTCTATTTGTGTTGTTTTCTGTAAATGAAATACTTTTCATTAGGCGAAAAGGGAAGAAAATAATAGAGTCTTTTTATGTATTGTGATAGGATGACCGGATTTTGGGTGAAAAAAGCCCGGAGAAACGCCATAATAAGAAAAACACCCGGGGTTTACCGGGTGTAAAAAGTGTTGATATGTCAAGTCAGCAGCATTTTTTACATTTTTTGCATTTTCTTTCATAAACAACGATGTAATCATAATCAAGATGCTTTTTATCTTGTTTCTTCTTTTTCTTCTTTTGTTTAGGCTGCTTTGGCTGGTGATCATAATGTCCGTTCATACCCATATCCATATCCATACTCATATTCCTCCTTTTTTCATCTGACGGTAGTATTCTATGACAGAAAGCATGGATGGCTTGGACAAATGAAACGGTATGCTGAAAAAGAGGCATCTCATTCGGTATAAAAAACAGGATCATACCCGCCCGATAGAAAAGAGAGGAGATGATCCTGATATTGAGACCCTATTTGATAACCGCAATTGCAATGCCGTACCCTTTTTCAGCACTGTATAAGGCCGTCAGTTTCAATACCTTCCAGCCTTCCGCGGCTTTAGTCCCGATTCCGTTATGAGCCGTGATATAATCTCCCGGGCTGACCGTACTGTCGACCCGTACGTAATGCCGGCCGTTGAGTCCGACAATATGCCATTCGTCTCTGGCCGCGCGTGCTTCATAGTGAGCTTCAAGAGCCGGACTGCAGTCCGGGTTTTGTTTCGGTACGCGTACCGTTTCTCCTGTTTCTTCGTCAGTCACATTTTCGTATATGAAACCGCCGAACTCATTTGTCAAAAAGCGGTTTTGCCATCCGAAGCTTGCGGCTCCTGAGATAAAAGCGGCTGTTTCTGAAATGACGCCGAGCATATAATCTCCGACGTGAGCCGGTTCAATTTTTTCGCCTTTCACTGTGACGATCGTCCCGGCGGAAATCGTCTGGCCGGTTACACTTTCAAAATATTCTCCGTACCCTGACAGGGAAGAGGTGACAGCTCCGGCGAACGTACCGTGGCCGCCCGCTGAATCCAGTTTCCATTTGATGGACTGATGCCCTCCGGCAACCGTGTATGGTTCTTCCAATGTAATGCTTTCTGATGACAGAATCGTTCTGGAGACTTTGCCGCCCGTAATATGGACATTGTTTGAAGCGGCGATAAATGCCCTTGAACCTTCAGAACTTGAACCTCCGGAAGAGCTGATGATCGCATTTCTGTCACCCCTGGCCGTAATATCGCCTGTTCCCGCAATAACGGCGCTTGTCGGGTTGAATGCAAAACCGGAGCTGGTCGCGAGCTGTGCGCCTCCCTTTAAATTGACGGGGATCTGCTCATAAGTCTGTCCTTTTATAGATGCGGCCGCGCTGTAACCTTCCGCTTGCACCCCGAGAATGACAGCCTGACTGTTAGGGGACGTAATTCCGACGGAACCGCCGTCTCCGATCATTGTACCGTTCATAATATTTACGTTATATTGGCCTCCGCCGATTGAGATGCCTTTAGGAGAAGACTTGTATATATCAAAATTTAAAATTTTAACATAATCGGTTTTATTAGATCCGCCGGATATATTGATGTCAACCCCGGCTTGTGTAAAGCCGCGTATTTTAATGCCGTTGATCGTAATATTTTGACTGCGGTATTGAAGAGCCACGACTGGATTCCCGCCATAGTCGTATGAGGGATCACCAATAGCTGTGAATCCGTTTACATTAACGTTTTTATAGGCAGAGATGACCAGCGCCCTCGGGGTCACACCGTCATAGAGAGCATTGAATACCGGTTCAATCGCGGTGCAATCGGTTAAAGTAACATCATAAGCCGTCGTGCTTTCGGGATCTGAGGCCTGATGATGGCCGATATGACGAATATCAAATGAACGTACATCACGATACGAAACATGACCGATAATATGAACATTTTGAGAAGCCGGCCACAGGCTGTGCGCCTTTACCTCAATCCCGCGGATATTTCCGCTCGTATAGTTATTTAAAAGCCACACATGTTTAGAGCCGTCGTCAATTTCAATGCCGTTCGAGTTTGCGCTGCCCTCAGCATGCTCTGTGCCGCGGGGGTTTCCGGAATGGCAGTTGGAAATGAAAATATATTCGCTGTAATGGGTGGTAATGCCGTCGTCTCCGGCGCCGTATGCCACACAGTTATCAATCCATATATAACGGCAGCCGTCTTTCGTCCATTCTGTTTCAGGCAAATGATCGTAAGTCGGAGATGTAATATCTATACCATGCAGACCCGCGTTAACCGTTTCAACATTCTTAATCCAGCCGTATTGCACATTAGCAAACGTTAAACAGCTGGAAAACTGTCCTCCGGGGTTCCTGACTCCGCATTGACGATCAGGATTCCAGTCTAAAGTCATGTTCTGGACAAAAATATTACGGTTTCCATTTTCGTAATCATCGTTAGTAACGACCCATTCGTATGCGGGAGTGTCCTCATGAAGCTTAAGCACGGTAATCCCTTGTCCCTCACCGGAAATGGTAGTCCAGGAGGGGAGTTTTATCCCTTGAACCAAAAATTCTCCTGCGGGAACATTTACTTTGACCCGGCCGTTCCCGATCGCTCTCCGAAAGGCTTCCGTATTGTCCCGGCCGTCAGGGACCGCTCCGTAATCCTCCACATTCACTTCCCGGGTGATTTTATTCATAAGCATTTCGTATTCTGTATCAAGCCGTTCTTTTAAAAGTGAGGTGACCATTCCTTCCGCCGTCACCCGGGCATCTGCGACCTCAAGATTATCATCCGTTGCGGAATGCTTAATAAAATTCTGCATCCTTGCTTTGAGATGCTCCAATTCAGAGGGATGTGCAGGGCGAGACTGCAATGGGGCGTTTAAAGACGGATCAGGAAAGTTTTTAAATTGAACCATTCTAAAGACACCTCTTTCTTTTGATATAAGCGCCTGAGGCAGGGGACAGAAAAATCGCGCGCCCTTTAAGCGCTTATTCTTCAAATTCTTTATTCAGAACGAAATTCCTTTTGAAACCAAGGTGAAATTTAAAAAAAGCTCTGTTGAAAGAACGGATATAAAGCTTTACATTATTGTAATTGAAACTGTCATGTGAAAATGGAGGAAAAAACTGATAGGAGGGGTCCTCATTTTAGGTTTATTCTCATTGTCTTCGCCGTGCTTCCTCTTCGGCTGCATATACACCAAAATCAACATTCTTATCAGTTAAATGGTATAATGGGGCACGGATTGGTCATCAATACGACTGAAATAGGGAAGCAAAAGGAGCAGCGAACATGACTTTACAAATCAAAATTAAATATTCAGATGATACGCAAACGAGAATCAGTAAAATTGAACAGGGCGATTGGATTGACCTGCGGGCAGCTGAAGATATAACAATCAAAAAAGGTGAATTCAAACTTATCCCGCTTGGAGTTGCGATGGAACTGCCGGAAGGATACGAGGCGCATGTCGTTCCGCGTTCAAGTACATATAAGCATTTCGGTATCATTCAGACAAATTCAATGGGAGTCATTGATGAATCATATAAAGGCGACAATGACTTCTGGTTTTTTCCTGCATTCGCTCTTCGGGATACCGACATTTCCAAGGGGGAGCGGATCTGCCAATTCAGAATCATGAAGAAAATGCCTGAAGTGGAGCTGATCGAAGTAGACAAGCTCGGAAACAATGACCGGGGCGGACTGGGATCAACAGGCACGAAATAAAACGAAAAAAAAGACTGCTTAACAGCAGTCTTTTTTTATGGAAACAACAGTTACATTCAATTTGTTTCGGGGATTCTTAAATTGGGAAATCAAACAAAACTAAGGAGAAGGGTTTCATTTTTATCATTTAAGCTTTCCGTCTCTTTGAACAGAAAGACTTTCTTAGGTTAAAGGATAGAGGTTGTTTTGATGTTTTTATTCTTCAAGATGAACGGAGGTTTTGTCCAACGTATATAATATTGTGACAAAAGTGTAAACAAAAGAAAGGATGATGTTATGGAAAAAAGGGTTAGAAGAGTAGACCGTAAAGCAGCTGGCAAAGAGGCAGAGCAGAAGAAACCGTCCAAAGTCACCCTGTTCTGCCGTTCGCTTCAAAGGCTGAAGCATTTGTATTGTAACATAAACATACAAATGCCATCAATAACCAAAAAAGGAATTTTAGTTTTAATTTTACCGTTTTTGCTTCTGCCGTTCTTTCGGGCTGATGCCGCTTCAGATATTTACGGCAGTTTCGAGGAATTAAAGCTGAATGAAGATCCTTCCGATTTTTCCATTTCAACGCGGGAGCATGACCCTTCTGTCCTCATATTAGCTATACACGGCGGAGGCATAGAGCCGGGGACCAGTGAGTTAGCCAGAGAAATTGCCGAAAACCGGAGTTTATATTTATTTGAAGGGTTAAAATCAGCCGGTAATGCGGCTCTGCATTTGACAAGTTCGCATTTCGATGAACCTAAGGCCGTGCAAATGGTGAAAGAGCACTCTAATGTCATTTCATTGCACGGTTACGGCAGTGATGATAAAAAGATAAAAATCGGCGGTACAGACAGAGAACGAGCCGAACTTTTGACCGATGTGCTGAAACGGCACGGGTATCCAGCCGTTCTTCTTGGCACAAATGATAAATATGCAGGCGTCAGTCCGAACAACCTTGCCAATCAATCTTCATCCGGATTGAGTATCCAAATCGAAATGAGCACCGGCTTCAGAACATCACTATTTGACACTTTTACGCTGAAAAGCAGAGCATCCACACAAAATAAGACCTTTTATCAATTCACAAAAACGATTTCTGATTTTATCAGTGACAATTATTAATAAGCACGCCTATTTTGTCGGCGGGGCTTTTTCTTTTGAAATTTATGAAACTTTAAGTTCTTAAGATCGTATACATAATTGACAGGATGAAAGAAAAGAGGTGGGCAAATGAAAGTGATGATCGGGTCTATCATTCTTCTTGTCATCATCGGATTCGGTTTATGGCTGATGCTTAGTCCAATCTTTAAACAAGTGGGAAGCGGAGCCAAAAAATTAAAAAAGTCATGGGAGGAAGAAGATCAGCATGAGCGAAAATAAGCGCGGAAACACAAAAAAAATTCTCGGCGGTGTGATTATAGGTGCAGCCCTTTTAATTGCGGGCGTCACAGCGTCACTATTCATTGAAAAAATACCGAACGGTTATGTCGGGGTTGTATACTCACCGAATGGCGGGGTAAAATCCGACACATTGGACCAAGGCTGGCACTTAGTCGGATTATTTAATAAAGTAACGGAATACCCGGTGCGTATGCAGACAGTGAATAATGAAAATATAAAAGTGGCAACCTCTGACGGTAAAAATATTGAAATGGATATCGCTTACAACTATGTCGTACAGCCTGATAAAGTAGTCGATCTGTTTAACAAATTCGGGGCGGTAGATGTGGAAACGATCGAAAATACATATTTAAAAACAAGGCTGTGGGATGCGGCGCGAAAATCAATCAGCAAATACTCGGTTATTGACACATACGGGCAAAAATCTGCAGAAGCCGCTGCCGATGTTCAAAAGAGATTTGCTGATGATATGAAGAGTCTTGGATTTTTAATTGATGATCTGACGCTTGGCGTACCAAAGCCGGATAAAGCCACACAGGAAGCCATCGATGCAAGGGTGAAGTCTTCACAGGAACTTGAACGGACACAAACTGAAATTAAAATAGCCGAAGCCGAAGCGAAAAAGAAAAAAATTGAAGCGGAAGGGATCGCTGACTATAACGAAATCATTAAGAAATCAATGTCCGATGAAATGATCAAATATAAATGGATTGAAAAATGGGACGGAAAAACGCCGAAAGCGACAGGCACAGACTCACTGCTGCAGCTGCCGCTGGACGATCAGAAGCAAAAATAAAAAGAGAAGGAGGCGATTGCCTCCTTTTTATGTTTTTTCCTGAGGGTCTTTTTCCGGCACTAATTCTTCAGACGCCTCGGTTTGATAGCTCCATAGCGTGCTATCCGTCTCTGTTGTGTCCTGATAATCTTCGGGAAGTACATATTGCTGCAAATACCGGTGAAAAAATGCCTCAAAAACAGAAATGCAAAGTGCAGAGATAACCGATGCCGCGGCAGGAGAGACATTAAACCCGCCAATGTTCATCAGGAATATCCATAATATAATGAATGAAATTCCGAAATCAGCTGCAACGGCTGTGAAATTGCTTGTTCTCGGCAGAATCATGCAATCACCCGCAAAATAAGTGATTAAACTTAAGATCACTGTAATAAACAGAACGTTTAAAAAGGATACTTGGTACATAAGATCCAGAACAATGTACAGTAAAGCAAGTGTGAGCGCCGTTTTAGAAGCGAAAGCAATTACGTGTTTCATTTGAACCACCTTCGTTATTTCGTTTAGTCTTCATTGTAAGCAATCCGCAAATTTTTAAACTGGTATATAGTGGTTATAAAGTAAAATGTGAATAGACATCACAGGATTCACAAGTTAAAATATGTAAAAAGGGGGATGCAAATGAAAAAATACTGGATATGTATTGCTGTTTTTTTATTATGTTTTAGCGGAATACACTCAGCTAAAGCGGCTACCACTGAATTCGGATCAAAAACAAGCTTCACTTTGGAGGGAAACGCAAAAGAGTTTCATATTGAAAATCCGGGGACTGTAGCTGCCGACGATTATTTTTTAGGCTATAAGTTCACCATAATGAACAACTCTTCGTGCGGTTTAAGCATGAAACTCCAGCGGATGGCGCTGAACGGAAATTTTTATACATTAAGTTCTAAAAACTACAGCGGCAGCTGGCTAAACCTCAGTGCCCAGGATAAAAAATCAATTGATCCGTATCACAAATACAGGATTCTGGTTGAAAGTTCTTCAAACGTCTGTGGTCCCGTCTATATTAAAGGGTTTTACGGTGTAGAATATTATCATTTTGATTGAAAATAGATACTCGCTAAAGGCAGCGGGTTTTTTTATATTTATATTTAACTTATTGCACTATGTACTAAATATTCATACATAAATTTTTGACGTACCCGCCCAAAGAAAAGATAAAAAAACAAATTCATCACGCACAAATATATAAAAAGTTGAAAAATGGATGAAAAGTTTCTTGAGAGAAACATTATTAGTTGACTTCAAAAGTGTGATGTCGGATAATAAGAATGTAAGTTTTTCCTCCTTAGCAGGTTCGTTTCTTAAGCCAGGGCGAATCTGCTTTTTTTATGCAAAAAAACCCCTCTGTAAGGGGTTTTTTACGATAAATGAAGTTTAATAGAATTAATGGACGGCTCTGAATACGCCGATCACTTTCCCCAAAATGCTTACGTTTTGCAGGATAATCGGCTCCATCGTCGGATTTTCCGGCTGCAGCCGCACATAATTGTCTTCTTTATAGAAGCGCTTAACCGTCGCTTCATCATCTTCGGTCATAGCTACGACGATTTCTCCGTTATTGGCCGTGTTCTGCTGTTTGACAATGACGTAATCTTTGTCAAAAATGCCGGCGTCAATCATACTTTCTCCCATGATTTCTAACATAAAGACATGTTCGCCCGGAGGAACCATCCGGTCAGGAAGCGGAAAATACTCGTCGATATTTTCAACAGCCGTAATCGGAATACCCGCCGTCACTTTCCCGATGACCGGAACGTTTACGACCTGGCTTTTCGGAATATGGACTTCTTCTTCATCCAATACCTCAATCGCCCTCGGTTTAGTAGGGTCCCGTCTGATCAGGCCTTTTGTCTCCAGCCGCGCCAAATGGCCGTGCACGGTTGAACTGGAAGCCAGTCCTACTGCTTCTCCTATCTCTCTTACAGAAGGCGGATATCCTTTCGTTTTTACCTCTTCTTTAATAAAACGCAGGATATCAAGCTGCCTTTTTGATAGCTTCGTCATATTTCGCACCTCAAAACGTCGATTTTAAGTAGATTATAGCATGATTTTCCTGACAGTACAAACATAGGTTCGAAAAAAACGATTGACAGAAACATTTGTTCGTATATACTGAAAGATATAAAAAGCGAACAAACATTCTTATCGGAGGTTATTTACATGGCGAAAGAATCTATCATATTTGTCGGGCTGTTTACTGCGATTTTAAGTGCCGCTATTTTACTTGTCTCATGTGCGGGAAATGATCAGTCCCTCAGCCAATATGTTAAAATAAAGGTTCAGGACGGCGATACACTCTGGTCACTTGCGGATCATGTAGCAGAAAAGAAACACATTAATAAAGAAGATTTCATTGAGTGGGTGACGGAGAATAATCATCTCCAAACTGCTGATATAAAGCCCGGAGACGAACTTATTCTTCCGGTTAAGAAGAAGCATCCGGCCGTATATCAGCTGGCCATTGTCAATTAGAGAGGAAAGAGAGAAATGAAGGCGCTCATTTATGCCCGCGTAAGCACAAACAAAGAACAGCAGCAAACGTCATTAAAAAGACAGGAAGAAGAGCTCAGTGAGATCGCTGCTGCAAACGGCATGGAAGTCGTGAAAGTCATTTCTGAGAAAGCCAGCGGTTATGAAATGGACCGCGACGGAGTATTTGAAATGCTTGATGAAATTAAAAAATCACATATTGACGCGATATTGGTGCAGGACGAAACGAGATTGGGAAGAGGAAACGCCAAGATTGCGCTTTTGCATTGTATTTACAGGGAGAACGTAAAGATATATACGACGGCTCATAAAGGTGAACTGGAGCTTTCCGAAGCTGATTCGATGGTACTTGAAATCGTCAGTATTGTTGAGGAATATCAAAGGAAAATTCACAATATGAAAATCCGGCGGGGAATGAAAAGAGCCGTGAAAAACGGCTACAAACCTGAACGGAATCTGAAAAACAGACATGAAAACAGCGGAAAAGAAAAAAAAGAGGTTCCGGTTTCGGAAATTATCAGGCTGAGAGCCAACAAGCTTACCTTTGCAGAAATCGCAGCGACCCTAAGAGGATTCGGCTATGACGTGTCCAAAGCCACGGTTCACCGGCGGTTTCAGGAATATACCGCAGACACAGAAGGCAGCTGACGCGCATCAGTTGTAAAAAAGACTGCGTTTTAGTAGTATATAATCAACACGCACCAAAGGAGCTTATTATGATTTCTAAAGAAAAAATCGCAAGAATTAACGAATTGGCTCAAAAAGCTAAATCAAACACGATAACGGATGAGGAAAAAGCTGAACAGCAAAAGCTTCGCCAGGAGTATTTGAAAGGATTCCGCTCCTCAATGAAAAATACGTTAAAGAGCGTAAAAGTGATTGATCCGGAAGGCAACGATGTCACCCCTGAAAAATTAAAAAGAGAACAACAGAAAAATAATCTTCACTAAACAGAAAGAATACGGCAATACGTATTCTTTTTTCGTATATACTAATATCAGGATGTGCTTTACGACAATTTTCAACAAGTTTATCTCAAATTTAAGCTGAAAGAGTTGAGAAAAAGTCAGCATCGCTTTATGATGAAAAGGTACAACAATAAGGAAGGGGATTATAATGGATACAATTGAAAAGAAATCAGTTGCCACCATTCGTACACTATCTATAGACGCAATTGAAAAAGCGAATTCCGGACATCCGGGCATGCCGATGGGAGCCGCTCCGATGGCATACACGCTGTGGACGAAATTTATGAATGTAAATCCGCAGAATCCGGGCTGGTTTAACCGCGACCGCTTTGTTTTATCAGCAGGCCACGGTTCAATGCTTTTATACAGCATGTTGCATTTAAGCGGATATGACCTCAGCATTGAAGACTTGAAACAGTTCCGTCAATGGGGAAGCAAAACACCGGGACATCCGGAGTTCGGGCATACAGCCGGAGTAGACGCAACGACCGGGCCGCTTGGACAGGGGATTGCAATGGCAGTGGGAATGGCAATTGCAGAACGCCATCTGGCTGAGACATATAACCGTGATTCATTCAACGTAGTTGATCATTATACATACAGTATTTGCGGAGACGGCGATTTAATGGAAGGCATTTCTTCCGAAGCCGCTTCTCTTGCAGGCCATCTTGAATTAGGCCGCCTGATCGTATTATACGATTCTAATGACATTTCCTTAGACGGCGATTTAGACCGCTCTTTCTCTGAAAATGTAAAGCAGCGTTTTGAAGCAATGAACTGGGAAGTTCTTTATGTTGAGGACGGAAACAACATCGCTGAATTGACGGCTGCCATTGAAAAAGCGCGCCAGAATGATAAAAAACCGACTTTGATTGAAGTGAAAACCACGATCGGTTTCGGTTCTCCAAACCGCGCGGGCACATCCGGCGTCCACGGCGCTCCGTTAGGACTAGAAGAGAGCAAGCTGACAAAAGAAGCGTATGCTTGGACGTTTGAAGAAGATTTTTATGTTCCGGAAGAAGTATACGGGCATTTCAATCAAGCTGTAAAAGAAGCCGGCTCGAAAAAAGAACAGGAATGGAATGAACTGTTCGCGGCTTATAAAGAAAAATATCCTGAGCTTGCTGAACAGCTGTCACTCGGCATGAAAGGCGAGCTTCCTAAAGACTGGGATCAGGAAGTTCCCGTTTATGAAAAAGGCAGCAGCCTTGCTTCCCGCGCATCTTCAGGTGAGGTGCTGAACGGGATCGCCAAGAAAATTCCTTTCTTTGTCGGGGGATCTGCTGACCTTGCGGGTTCAAATAAAACGACAATCAAAAATGGAGGAGACTTCACGGCCAAAGACTACGCCGGGAAAAACTTCTGGTTCGGTGTCCGTGAATTTGCGATGGGCGCTGCATTAAACGGAATGGCGCTTCACGGCGGCCTCCGCGTATTCGGCGGCACATTCTTTGTATTCTCTGATTATTTAAGACCTGCCATTCGTCTGGCATCATTGATGGGACTCCCTGTCACTTATGTATTCACGCATGACAGTATTGCCGTAGGAGAAGACGGGCCGACTCACGAACCGATTGAGCAGCTTGCTTCTTTACGCGCACTTCCTAACCTTTCTGTGATCAGACCTGCTGACGGAAATGAAACCGCAGCTGCATGGAAGGTTGCCGTTCAAAGCCAAGATCATCCGACAGCTCTTGTATTGACACGCCAAAACCTGCCGACGATTGATCAGCAGGCTGAAGAAGCGTATGCGGGCGTGGAAAAAGGGGCTTATACCGTTTCCAAAGCAAAAACCGATTCACCGGACGCCCTTCTTTTAGCAACAGGCTCTGAAGTCGGACTTGCGATCGAAGCTCAAGCGAAACTGGCTGAAGAAAACATTCACGTATCTGTAGTCAGCATGCCGAGCTGGGACCGCTTTGAAAAACAATCGGCTGAGTACAAAAACAGCGTGCTTCCTCCGAATGTGACGAAACGTCTTGCGATCGAAATGGGTTCAAGCTTCGGATGGGGCAAATTTACCGGTCTTGAAGGAGACGTTCTCGCAATTGACCGTTTCGGTGCTTCAGCTCCGGGAGAAACAATTATGAAGGAATACGGGTTTACTGCAGAAAACGTAGTTGACCGCGTGAAAAAACTTCTAAACAAATAACGAGACAAAAGAGGATGAGTCAAATCATCCTCTTTTTCCTGTTTATGCGACAAAAATAGAAGGGGCGGCATAACAGTAATAGACAATTCTTTCTTTTCTCCTTTTGTATAATAGAAAGCAATAACGAAGCGCTGTAAAAGGGGATGAGGAAATGGAACGTCATTACTATACGCACCTGATAAAGGATGAGTTTGCGAACCACTACTTCGGGCGGGAAACGGCTATGTTTGAGTTGTTTCGAGACTATCATTGGACAGATCTGACACCCCAGGAATATCAAATGACAGAAAAGCAAGTTCAATATATAACGGAACCGATTCCGGTGATACATATGCATCAGCATCTCCAGCTGCATTTAAACCGAATGAGTTACAGCCGTTTGGATTCCATTTACCGGCTTACACTGCCCGGAGAAAAGGGCCGCGCCACCTTCATGATGAAAGACAGTTTAATTGAGATTGCGGCTTCGGGAGATTATGAGGCGGAAACGATTTTCTTTGAGATTCTGCGTAAAATCAGCCCCTGTTTTCTTGCAATGGATTTCAAGACACGGCGCTACGGGTGGTTAAATCCGGTCAGAGAAAGAAATTTTGTCTAAAAACGAGGAAAAAGAGATGTAAATGTTGTATAATAGCCTTTGGTTTAGTACACTTTAAACTAGACAACATGAAGGAGGAAATAAAATGACTTTATGGGTTGGCATCCTAGTGGGCGTTGTCGCATTGCTCATAGGTGTTGCACTCGGGTTTTTTATTGCTCGTAAATATATGATGAGCTATTTGAAAAAGAATCCGCCTATTAATGAACAAATGTTACGCATGATGATGATGCAAATGGGAATGAAACCTTCTCAAAAGAAAATTAATCAAATGATGAAAGCCATGAATAATCAAGCGAAATAATACGTACAGATTATGATATAGAGATACATGGTTATAAAAATAAAAAACCCGGAGAGGGTTTTTTATTTTGGCGTCATGTTTCACCCCAACTGCCGGTGTGCAGTTCTTTTTGGTATTGTATGAGAAGGTGGTCAAGCTCCTGGCTGAGTTCTATCGTAATGTTTGATGTCATTCCGTTTGTCATGACGATTTTAAGCAGCTCTGCCCGTTTTTTTTCAATTTCATTTAATAGATGCTCTCTAATCACAGGGATATATCCTTTCATACATAAATCTTTCACCTGAGTCGCTATTATTATATCCACATTTATACTGTTTTTCAAATAAGAAGGAGTATAATATCTCGATGTCAAATTAAATTATATAAGCTTTTTCTATAAAAAGTAATCCTTCTCGGGAAAGTGTTAAAAAAATGAAATGATTTTGTCATAACTCGAAGGGAGTGTGTCATCGTGAGTTTTAATTACTTTCTGACGTTTGGGGCCGGATTTCTGTCTTTCATTTCTCCATGCTGTCTGCCGCTGTACCCCGCCTTTTTATCTTACATAACTGGTGTCAGTATGGACGAGGTGAAAACAGAAAAGGTGATGCTGCAAAAGCGTGGCCTCGTGCATACACTTTGTTTTTTGCTTGGTTTCTCCGTGATTTTTATCGCATTGGGATATGGAACTTCGTTTATCGGCAGTTTTTTTACCCAATATCATGAAGCGATCCGCCAGTTTGGCGCTATCATGCTGATCCTTTTCGGGCTGATTACTGCTGGCGTGTTTCAGCCGAAATTCATGATGAAAGAGCGGCGCATTCACTTTAAGCGCCGTCCGGAGGGGTTTATCGGTTCGGTTCTGATCGGTCTTGCGTTTGCAGCCGGCTGGTCGCCGTGCAGCGGGCCTATTTTAGGAGCCGTGTTTTCGCTGGCAAATACAAATCCTTCTTCAGCAGTGCCGTATATGTTTTTATATGTTCTCGGTTTTGCGATTCCTTTTCTTGTTCTTTCATTTTTTATTACCAGAATGAATTGGATTCGCAAGCATCAGCTGCTTATCATGAAAATCGGCGGCATTCTTATGATTCTGATCGGAGTTATGCTGTTTTTTAACTGGATGAGCTACATTCTGATCGTTCTGTCAAATCTTTTCGGAGGATTTACGGGTCTGTAACAGATTAATAACTTTTGAACTATTATATACCCTTTTGTTTTTGGTACAATAAGACTAGTTAATGTTAAATATGTGGAGGGGAATATGACACGAGTTTTAGTTGTAGATGACGCCAAGTTCATGAGGGTGAAAATCAGAGAGATTCTGGAATCGGCAAATTACACAGTGGCCGGGGAAGCGGCTGACGGCGAGGAAGCCCTGGCAGTATATCAAAAAATCCGTCCCGACCTGGTGACAATGGATATTACCATGCCGGTCAAAACCGGTATACAGGCGCTGCAGAATATTTTAGCTTTTGACCCGAAAGCCCGGATCATCATGTGCACCGCCATGCGGCAGCAGCGGATCGTTCTGGAAGCGATTGAATTAGGCGCTAAAGACTTTATCGTTAAACCGTTTGAAGCATCTAAAGTGCTGGAGGCCGTAGGCCGGGTAACGGGAACGTAAACGTGTTCTCTTTTCAAATTGGTTTTTTTTATGTTTTTGGAGTATAGTATATAGTATCAAACTCCGTGCAAGCAAAGGAATGATAAAGATGATGATTATAATTTCATCCGTTATTGCAGCGGCCATGGCAATTTCCGTGATGATCGTCAGGATTAAAGCCTCCGACAAGCCCGCTTCACCTAAAAAAATAATTCTCCCGCCGATTTTCATGAGTACGGGAGCGCTTATGTTCCTTTTTCCGATTTTCAGAGTGACAGGCGAAGAATTTTTGGAGGCCATTACGCTGGGCGTGATCTTCTCTATTTTTCTGATTAAAACATCTAAATTTGAGATTAAAAATAATGAAATCTATTTAAAACGGTCAAAAGCGTTTGTGTTTATCCTGATTGGTTTGCTGGTTATCAGAATCGCTATGAAATCCATTTTGAGCACGACGATTGATTACGGAGCTTTAAGCGGAATGTTTTGGATTCTGGCTTTCGGAATGATTGTCCCGTGGCGCATCGCGATGTTTATGTCTTACCGCAAACTTTCTAATGAACTGAAGACCGCTGATATTCAGATGAATTAAAACCTTTCCGGCGGACGGAAAGGTTTTTTATTTGAGCAGGGCTTGATAAGGAGTAAGATCAATCTGTTTTTCGCGAAGATGCTTTTTTAAAAATTGATGATCACGCTTAGGAGTGGCGAGTATGTAACCCCTGATGATTAAATCACGGTTTATTTGTTCAGCTTCCTCCGCTAAGGAAAGTTCACCGATTTTTCCGGCGATTTTCGCTTTGGCTACATCCCGAAAGAGCTCCGGCACGGGAGCGACCAATTCATCCAAAAACGCCTTGTCACCCGCATTCCATAAGTGCCTGCTTTTTTCAATATAATAGTCCTGCCAATCCAGTTCTGACCAGCCGTCTTCTTTCGGTAAGCGTTTTAAAAATTTTCGAAACATAAAAAACCCGCCGATAGACAGCAATCCGATCATCACGATGACCCAAAATAAAATAAACCACATAAACCAGCCTTCTAGCATTGTTCTATCTCCTCCTTACTTTAACCATATTGTAAACGAAGACAGAATAGAAGAACACATGAAAAAAAGAATAGAAAAAATGATAGATGTCCAGTCATTCCGGTTGCTAGAACATATTCTATCGTATAGTGATTCTGCTATTTGGCCATGGGAGATTCACTTTTAGGGTATATGACTGATATGACCGGACAAAAAAGCCGCTTCAATTGAGGGATGAAAGCGGCTTTTTTATGTTATAGAGGAAATTGAAAGGAAAAAGAGGCAGGAGTCTCATTTGGCTCCTTGTTCATGGAGACGGTCAGAATATGGTTGGTGAAATCAGTGAAAATATGTTTGTCATTCAGATAAAAAGGAAGCACCATTTGTTTGTTTAATGTCCGTTCAAGCGTTTTAACAGAGAGCATAAACTCATTTCCCGAAAGAGTGACGGTGATCGCCTGCACCTGCTTCAGCGCCGTCAGGTCGGCTTCAATGATATATTGACGGCTTGTTTCATATAGATCGATCGGCAGCGTCTCGTCATACCAAGCATACGGGTCCTCGTAAAACTGCCGCAGCCATTCTTCCGTATCATCAAATTCTTCAGCGTTTTTTGAGTGATTCATGGAAGCATTCCTCCATATTAAAAAGCCTTGCTATAACGTATGCAGAAGCTTTAAATGGGTGAATGGCACAAAAAAACAGACACCGGGGTCTGTTTTACATATCGTGGCTTGTATTATGTTTTTGTCTTGTATGGTTGCGGTTTTTCACTTTTTTGCTTCCGCTCAGCGGTTCCGGCTGGCCGGGGTTATGGCCCTTCGGAGCATTTTTATGCATATCTTTACTTGTATTTTTATTTGTCATGTTAAAGCCTCCTTTTTAAGGTGTTCCGGCTATTGGTTTGTTTTTCTTTTTTTATTGTTCTGCCGTTCTTCTTCCGTCAGGACGAGCTGGTCATTTTCTATATAACCCGCGCCTTTGCCTTGGCTTTTCGCATCATTCATGCCGTTAATTACATGATTGGCTTTCCGTTTTACCATGATCATCACCTCAACATTAATATGGCTCTTTACAGCCCGTTGTATGAGGCGGAAAATCGGACAAAATTTACCGAAAATCATGCTGATAAGACGATCTTATTGTATTTAATAAAAACATTGATATTTACTTATGTATGATTTTATACTAAGATGAAATTGTGAGAAAATTGTGATGGAATGTGAACATTCATCTAAAGAACGATCTTGATCATTGAAGGGGGATTTTGGAGAATGACAAATCAGCAAAAAGTCGCAACACAAGACGTTTTCCAAGCAAGAAAAACATTTTCTTCAAATGGGAAAACATACAACTACTATTCATTAAAAGCATTGGAAGACGCAGGGGTCGGCAATGTTTCAAAACTTCCTTATTCTATTAAGGTTCTTTTGGAATCCGTTTTGCGTCAGGTAGACGGACGCGTCATTACAAAAGAACATGTTGAAAATTTAGCAAGATGGGGTACTGCTGAATTAAAAGATATCGATGTGCCGTTTAAACCGTCACGGGTTATTCTACAGGACTTTACCGGCGTTCCGGCCGTAGTTGACCTGGCATCTTTAAGAAAAGCCATGGCCTCTGTCGGCGGAGACCCTGATAAAATCAATCCTGAAATTCCGGTTGACCTGGTCATTGACCACTCCGTACAAGTTGACAAAGCCGGTACGGAAGATGCGTTAGCCATTAATATGGACTTAGAATTCGAAAGAAATGCAGAACGTTATAAATTTTTAAGCTGGGCAAAGAAAGCGTTTAACAATTATCAGGCCGTTCCGCCTGCAACAGGTATCGTTCACCAGGTAAACCTTGAGTTTTTGGCAAGTGTTGTCCATACGAAAGAGGAAGACGGAGAACTTGTGACATATCCTGATACTTTGGTGGGAACAGATTCCCATACAACAATGATTAACGGAATCGGCGTCCTCGGCTGGGGTGTCGGCGGGATTGAGGCGGAAGCGGGAATGCTCGGCCAGCCTTCATATTTCCCTGTTCCTGAGGTCATCGGCGCGAAACTTGTCGGAAAATTGCCTAACGGAACGACGGCGACTGACTTGGCGCTGAAAGTCACTCAAGTGCTGCGTGAAAAAGGCGTAGTCAATAAATTTGTTGAATTCTTCGGTCCTGGTGTTGCTGAGCTTCCGCTTGCGGATCGGGCGACTATTGCCAATATGGCGCCGGAATACGGAGCGACTTGCGGATTCTTCCCGGTTGACGAGGAAGCACTTTCTTACCTGCGTCTGACCGGCCGTGAAGAAGAGCAGATCGATATTGTGGAAGCATACTGCCGCAGCAACGGTTTATTCTATACGCCTGACGCGGAAGAGCCGATTTTTACAGACGTTGTGGAAATTGATCTGTCAAAAATCGAAGCGAACCTTTCAGGCCCGAAACGTCCGCAGGATTTAATCCCGCTTTCCGTTATGCAGGAAACGTTTAAAAAACATCTTGTCAGCCCGGCCGGAAACCAAGGATTCGGAGCGGATGCTGCTGAAGAGAACAAAGAAATTTCTTTTAAACTTAACAGCGGCGAAGAAGCGGTTATGAAAACAGGGGCGATTGCAATCGCCGCTATTACAAGCTGTACGAATACATCAAACCCTTATGTATTAATCGGTGCCGGATTGGTAGCCAAAAAAGCGGTAGAATTAGGATTGAAAGTGCCGAATTATGTGAAAACTTCACTTGCACCGGGGTCTAAGGTTGTTACTGGATACTTAGTCAACTCAGGCCTGCTTCCTTACATGAAGGAGCTCGGCTTTAACCTTGTAGGGTATGGCTGTACGACATGTATCGGGAACTCCGGCCCGCTTTCTCCAGAGATTGAAGAAGCGGTTGCTAAAAATGATCTCCTGATCACTTCTGTCCTGTCGGGTAACAGAAACTTTGAAGGCCGGATCCATCCGCTTGTCAAAGGAAACTACCTTGCGTCACCGCCGCTTGTTGTCGCATACGCGTTGGCAGGAACTGTAAACATCAACCTGAAAACGGATCCGATCGGTGTCGGAAATGACGGACAAAATGTTTATTTCGATGACATCTGGCCGTCCATGGATGAAATCAATTCTCTCGTCAAACAGACTGTTACGCCGGAATTATTCCGCAAAGAGTATGAAACGGTATTTGATGACAACCAGCGCTGGAACGAAATCGAAACGACGGATGAAGCGCTGTATAAGTGGGACCAGGATTCCACTTACATTCAAAACCCGCCGTTCTTTGAGGAAATGTCTGTAGAGCCGGGAAAAGTTGAGCCTTTAAGAGGACTTCGCGTTGTCGGCAAATTCGGAGATTCCGTGACGACTGACCACATTTCTCCGGCCGGAGCGATCGGAAAAGACACACCGGCGGGCAAATACCTGCAGGAAAAAGGCGTTTCTCCTCGTGACTTTAACTCTTACGGCTCACGCCGCGGAAACCATGAAGTCATGATGAGAGGAACATTCGCCAATATCCGCATTAAAAACCAAATCGCACCGGGTACAGAAGGCGGATACACAACACATTGGCCTACCGGGGAAGTGACATCTATTTATGATGCCTGCATGCGGTATAAAGAAGATAAAACGGGTCTTGTCGTTCTGGCCGGAAAAGATTACGGAATGGGCTCTTCACGTGACTGGGCTGCAAAAGGAACAAACCTGCTCGGCATCAGAACAGTCATTGCCGAAAGCTTTGAAAGAATTCACAGAAGCAACCTCGTCTTCATGGGTGTGCTGCCGCTCCAGTTCAAACAGGGTGAAAACGCGGATACACTCGGCTTAACCGGTAAGGAAGTCATTGAGGTGGATGTTGATGAATCTGTACGTCCGCGCGACTTGCTGACTGTCAGAGCAATCAGTGAAGACGGTACGGTAAAAACGTTTGAAGTCGTTGTCCGTTTTGACAGTGAAGTGGAAATTGATTACTATCGCCACGGCGGCATTTTACAAATGGTGCTTCGCGATAAAATGAAACAGTAGCAGAATGAACAAAGGAGAGAAAGCAGTCTGCTTTCTCTCTTTTTATGCGGGAGGCCTTAAGATGCTTGCGAAATGGCTGGGCGGAATGTTACTTATCGGGTTGTTAGTGTATGCGGGCTGGAATATTTATTCTGTGCAAAAAAGTCCGAAAGAAGGGACAGAAGAAGGGATGAAAGCCCCTGACTTTACACTTGATACATTGTCAGGAAAAAGTATCTCCCTTTCTGATTATAAAGGAAAAAAAGTGCTCCTCAATTTCTGGGCGACGTGGTGCAAGCCGTGCAGAATGGAAATGCCCGATATGCAGGAGCTGCAGAAAGAATATCCTGATATTGCGGTAGCAGCCGTTAATTTTACATCCTCTGAAAAAAATATACAGGCTGTGAAATCATTTGCTGATCATTATCAGCTGACCTTTCCTATTCTGATTGACAAAAGCGGAATTAACGGGGATTTCAACGTGCTTTCTTATCCGACAACATACATATTAGACGAAAAAGGAACCATTCAGCACATTCGCGTAGGCACGGTGACAAAAAAAGAAATGAAAGAAAAACTGGATCTCAAATAGAGGTTCAGTTTTTTTATTGTAAAGGGCTTAGGTTTTGAAAAATTGGAAAAAATGAATGAAAACACGGAGGTGAGAAGATTGAAAAAAATGCGAAAACGTTCTTTTCATGAATTGGTTATGGAAAATAAACGTGAGCTGATGACCAATACGGAATATTTGAATCAGCTTGAAGAAAAGCTGGAGCAGCGGTTCAAACAAAAATAACCTTTAATTTGCAGTCATGTTTACACCTCCTTTTGCAAAATATACTCTTAAGGAGGGATGAACATGGGCATAAACAAGAAAGACGGCCAGCCGCAATACGCTCCGAGCCACTTAGGGACAAAACCCGTTAAATATAAACGCAATAAAGGGGAAAAGTTTCATGACAAGTCAAACGGACATCCGATTGTCATGCAGACGAAAGGCGAATAACATCATCAAAGGAGAGCAGACATTATGACAAACAATGATCAAAAACCGAATCCGGATGACCGTTCCGATAACGTTGAAAAGCTGCAGGATATGGTGCAGAATACAATTGAAAATATAGAAGAAGCGAAAGAATCAATGGAATTTGCGACAGATGAGGAAAAACAGCGCATTCAAGAGAAGAATGCCAGACGCAATGAAAGCATTGAATCGTTCCGCAGTGAAATTCAGGATGAATCGGCTGCAAGAGAAAACGGCTATCAATCATAATAAAAACCAGGGAAACCTGGTTTTTTTCTCTTTCCGGCTCGTTGTGATAAAATGGGGCTAATCTGATAAAAAGGGAGCAGAGAACGTTGCGTGTGTCAAAAAAAGAAATAGAAGTGCGTTATGCGGAAACAGATCAAATGGGCATCGTCTATCATGCCAATTACTTAGTCTGGATGGAGGTCGGCAGAACGGCGCTGATTAAGGAACTCGGATTCCTTTACAAAGATATGGAAGATAGAGGAGTGCTGTCCCCTGTATTGGATATCAGCATTTCTTATAAAAAGCCGCTCCGCTACGGAGAAACGGCTGTCGTACATACTTGGATTGAAGAATATAACGGATTTAAAACCGTTTACGGCTACCACATCTATAATCCGGATCAAGAACTTGCCATCAAAGCGACATCCTCTCATATATGCGTTGATAAAGAGAGCTTCAAACCGATTCAGTTTCGCAAGGCTTTTCCTGATTGGCATGCCGCTTACGAAAAGGCAAAAAAATAAGGAGCGGCTGCAGTTATGGCATTTGGAATTACGCGTAAGGAACTGGAAAGATGGAAGCGGGATGTATCGGAAGGTAAAATCGCTTTTTTAACGCATTACTGGCTGGACGACCGCTTTCCGGAGGCTAAGACCGTGACGAAGGCCGGTTCAAGCGATCTCAATAAACTGATCAGATGGGGAGCGGAGTACGGGCTGAAGCCGGAGTGGATTCACCATAAAAATGAATTTCCCCACTTTGACCTGCTCGGTGATACGCAAAGAAGCATATTAGAAAAAGAACGTCTGACTGATCATCTCAAAAGGTTCAGGCTGTAAAAAAAGAACGCATCCGCTGCGTTCTTTTTTTTACACGTAATCAAATACCGGCTCTTCTGCCTGATCTGAATATGTGACTGACAAATCGTGATTATCAAAGTACCATAAGTCGCTTTCTTCAATAAAAAAGGTAATGCCTTCAACTTCCGTGCTGGTGCCGATGTTCATCGGCCGGTCTTTTAAAATGCCGAGAGAAAAGCCTTTCTGAACGTTGCTGCATCCCCCGTAACGGACAAAGAAACGGACATGGTCGCCTGTTTCCAGATCGAGCTCTTCTTTGTACCAATCCAGCGCGCCTTTCGTTACTTTCATGTTCATCCGGAACACTCCCTTTTTGTTTCTCATATAAAGAAATTATCTCTATTATAAACGCATATGGCATTTTGATGTCAAAATTGAAGTTTCATCAAAACCATTTGATCTTCGGTTCTGTTTTGTTTATAATCCGTTTGATGTTTGCCCTGTGTCTGTAGATAACAAACGCGGTCAAGAGCGTCACTACGATTAATAAATAAGGGTCTTTTACAAACAGACAGTAAATAATCGTATAAATCCCTGTTAACATTGAAGACAGAGAAACAAATTTCGTAAGGAATAAAAATACGAAAAATACTGCAACCATCGTAACGAATAACAGCGGAGCATAAAACAGCAGGACGCCCCCTGATGTGGCTACGGCTTTGCCTCCTTTAAACTTTGCGAACACCGGGAATACATGGCCGATCACTGCTGCCACCCCTGCGAGAAGAGGATGAATGGGGACGTGCAGTAAATATGGGAGCGCTGCGGCCAGGGTGCCTTTTAAAATATCGGCTGCGACGACGACAGATCCCGCTTTAACGCCAAGCGTGCGAAAAGCATTTGTAGCGCCCAAATTGCCGCTTCCGTGTTCTCTAATATCGATCCCTTTCGCAAGTTTGCCTACGACTAAACCTGACGGGATGCTGCCTATTACATAGGCCAAAATAATCAATAAAGCAATCAACATCTACATTTCTCCTTTTCAATGTCCCTTCACTCTATTTTAACACGAGTTGTTACCGTCTGATGACAAGTTTTTTGAGAATTAAGCTGACAAAGCGCTTTTTTTGATTCCGGCGAAGCGGTCATGTACAATATATCAAAAGGAGATGGTAAAGATGCAAAATCCTTCAAAATCAGAGATTAAAGAAATTCTGGACCGGAGCAAACGGATCGCAGTCGTCGGGCTGTCAGACCGTCCCGACCGGACTTCTTACATGGTTTCCAAAGCGATGCAGGATGAAGGATATGAAATTATTCCCGTCAACCCAACGATTGATGAGGCGCTTGGCGTTAAAGCCGTTGCTTCGTTAAAAGACGTGGAGGGGCCGATTGATATCGTGAATGTGTTCAGACGCTCTGAGCAGCTTCCCGGCGTTGCTGAAGAATTTTTACAGACGGACGCTCCCGTTTTTTGGGCGCAGCAGGGCCTTGCAAATGAAGAAGCGTATCGCATGATTACAGACAAAGGACGGACGGCTGTTATGGATTTATGTATAAAAGTCGCCCGCGCTGTTATAAAATAGGAACAAAAAAGGCAAAAATCCTTGGCAAATCAGGGGTTTTTGCTTTTTTATTGAAAGAATACTCTTTGCGTATGATGATGAAACAGATACAATAAAGCATGAACAGCTTTTTTAGAAACCCCTTTATACAGGGGTTTGCAGTCTGTTTGCGATGGCCGGCATAAAGCTATATAATAGAAAGCGAACTCATGTTCTTATCTGCCGAAAAGGGCACCAAAAAGATGAAAAGCCGTTCGAATGTATGTCTTGCGGCCTAAAAAAACGAGCCATTCGCTTAAATATGTTGCGAAATCAAGCATATTGGTTATAATTGTGAGTCCGAGGAGAATTGGACCGAAGCTTGCGCATACTGAAAAACAAAGACATGAAAACATTTAAAAAAGAGAATGATTAAGAGCAGGTTTTTTGAAAGGGGTTTGTACGTTTGGCTAGAAAACAGCAATTTGATTACAACGAAGATGCCATACAGGTGCTTGAAGGCCTGGAAGCCGTCAGAAAACGACCGGGAATGTACATCGGTTCGACGGACGCACGCGGCCTGCACCATCTGGTATATGAGATCGTCGACAATTCCGTCGATGAAGTTCTTGCCGGCTACGGAGATCATATTATCGTAACGATACATAAGGACAACAGCATCTCTGTACAGGACAGAGGACGCGGAATGCCGACCGGGATGCATAAGCTCGGAAAGCCGACGCCGGAAGTTATTTTCACCGTGCTGCATGCCGGGGGGAAATTCGGACAGGGCGGCTATAAAACAAGCGGCGGTCTGCATGGTGTCGGCGCATCTGTCGTAAACGCATTATCGGAGTGGCTGACAGTTACTATTGAGCGTGACGGATATGTTTATAAACAGCGGTTTGAAAACGGCGGCAAGCCCGTGACTTCACTTGAAAAAATCGGAACGACCAAAAAAACGGGAACGCTTACCCATTTTAAACCTGATCCGTCAATGTTCAGCGCAACGGTTTATAATTTTGACACGCTGTCAGAACGTCTGCGCGAATCGGCTTTCTTGTTAAAAGGTTTGAAAATAGAATTAATTGATGAACGGAACGGCGTAAAAGAAGTATTTTATTATGAGAACGGAATTGAAGCATTTGTCGCTTATTTAAACGAGGAAAAAGACGCTTTATGCGAAGTGGTGTCCTTTGAAGGCGAGCATCATGACATTGAAGTCGATTTCGCGTTTCAGTTTAATGACGGGTATTCAGAAAATATGCTGTCATTCGTTAATAACGTCAGAACAAAGGACGGCGGCACCCACGAATCAGGAGCCAAAACGGCAATGACAAGAGCGTTTAACGAGTATGCGCGAAAGGTCGCCCTTTTAAAAGAGAAAGACAAGAACCTTGAAGGCGCCGATATCAGGGAAGGTTTGTCCGCAATCATTTCCGTGCGTATCCCGGAGGAACTGCTGCAATTTGAAGGCCAGACGAAAGGGAAGCTCGGCACAAGTGAGGCGAGATCCGCCGCGGATGCCGTCATTTCTGAGAATCTTGCTTATTTCTTGGAAGAAAACCGCGATACGGCAACCCTGCTTGTCAAAAAAGCGATTAAAGCAAGCCAGGCCCGTGAAGCGGCCCGTAAAGCGAGAGAAGAAGCGAGAAGCGGCAAAAAGCGCAAAAAATCAGAAGCGACGCTGAGCGGAAAACTCACACCGGCCGGTTCCAGAAATCCGGCGAAGAATGAATTGTATCTGGTGGAGGGAGACTCTGCGGGAGGTTCTGCAAAACAGGGAAGAGACCGGAAATTCCAAGCCGTGCTGCCCCTTCGCGGAAAGGTCATCAATACAGAGAAAGCAAAGCTTGCAGACATCTTCAAAAATGAAGAAATCAATACGATTATTCATGCGATCGGCGGCGGTGTCGGCGCAGATTTTGATATAGAGGACATCAACTATGACAAGATCATCATCATGACGGACGCGGATACCGACGGCGCGCACATTCAAGTCTTGCTGTTAACGTTTTTCTACCGCTATATGAAACCTTTAATCGAGCACGGAAAAGTTTTCATCGCCCTTCCGCCTCTTTACAAAGTGAGCAAAGGAAGCGGCAAGAAAGAGATTATTGAATATGCTTGGTCCGACGAAGAAATGGACGGCGTTTTAAAGAAAGTCGGCAAAGGATATACCATCCAGCGCTATAAAGGTCTGGGAGAAATGAACGCAGACCAGCTCTGGGAAACGACGATGAATCCCGAATCGCGAACTCTCGTCAGAGTCAAGATCGACGATGCGGCACGGGTAGAGCGCCGTGTAACGACATTAATGGGAGACAAAGTAGAACCGAGAAGAAAATGGATTGAAAAGAATGTTGCCTTCGGATTAGATGAGGAAAGCAATATTTTGGAAAATGAAAACTTGTCGGTCGCTGAGGAGGTTTAATAGTGGCACAGCCAGAATTATTTCATGATTTACCGTTAGAAGAAGTAATCGGCGACCGTTTCGGACGCTACAGTAAATACATTATTCAAGACAGGGCGCTGCCCGACGCTCGTGACGGTTTAAAGCCGGTGCAGCGGAGAATTTTATACGCCATGCACGCAGACGGAAATACATTCGATAAAAATTTCCGTAAAGCGGCGAAAACGGTCGGAAACGTTATCGGTAATTATCATCCGCACGGTGACAGCTCCGTTTATGAAGCGATGGTGCGGATGAGCCAGGATTGGAAAGTGCGGAATGTGCTGATTGAGATGCACGGCAACAACGGAAGCATTGACGGTGATCCGCCGGCTGCCATGCGTTATACGGAAGCGAGATTATCTTCTATCGCGTCAGAGCTTTTGCGTGATATTGATAAAAATACGGTTGAATTCGTTCCGAACTTTGATGACACCAGTAAAGAGCCGGTTGTTTTGCCCGCCATGTTCCCTAACTTGCTTGTTAACGGATCAACCGGGATTTCAGCGGGCTATGCGACTGATATTCCCCCTCATCATCTGGGTGAGGTCATTGATGCCGTCATTAAACGGATTGAATCTCCGGATTGCACCGTCGATGACTTGATGCAGGTGATTAAAGGGCCTGACTTTCCGACAGGAGGCATTATTCAAGGAGTCGACGGCATTCGGAAGGCTTATGAAACCGGTAAAGGCAAAATTATTATCCGCGGCAAGGCTGAAGTGGAATCCGTAAGAGGCGGACGGGAGCAGATCGTCATTACAGAAATTCCGTTTGAAGTAAACAAAGCCAATCTCGTTAAGAAAATGGACGAATACCGCATAGACAAAAAAGTCGAAGGTATTTCTGAAGTCAGGGATGAAACTGACCGCACGGGGCTTCGGGTGGTCGTTGAGTTAAAGAAAGAAGCCGATGCAAAAGGCATCCTGAATTTCTTATATAAAAACACTGATCTGCAGACAACATATAACTTTAATATGGTCGCCATACATAACCGCCGGCCGATGCTGATGAGTCTTACGGCCATCCTGGATGCGTATATTTCCCATCAGAAGGAAGTGGTGACAAACCGCTCCGTCTTTGAATTACAAAAAGCAAAAGAGCGGCATCACATCGTTGAAGGACTGATGAAGGCACTGTCTGTGTTAGATGAGGTCATAGCGGTCATCCGGGCAAGCAGCGACAAGAAAGATGCGAAACAAAACTTAATTTCTAAATTCACATTTACGGAGCCGCAGGCCGAAGCGATCGTATCCTTGCAGCTGTATCGTCTGACAAACACGGATATTACGGCGCTAAAAGAGGAAGCGGAAGAGCTCAGCGAGAAAATTCAGGAGCTCGAAGCCATTTTAAGTCATGATAAAAAGCTGTTAAAAGTCATTACAAGCAGCCTGAAAAAATTGAAAAAGACCTATGCTGACAGCAGACGGTCTGTCATTGAAGAAAAGATTGAGGAAATTAAAATCAATCTTGAAGTCATGGTTGCCTCTGAGGACGTATATGTGACAGTCACAAAAGACGGCTATGTAAAACGAACAAGCCAGCGGTCATTTGCCGCTTCTAACGGCCAGGATTTCGGTATGAAGGATACTGACAGACTGATTCACCAATTTGAAATGAATACAACGGATGTTCTCCTGCTCTTTACCAATAAGGGAAGCTATGTTTATTGTCCGGTTCACCAGCTTCCCGATATCAGGTGGAAAGACATGGGGCAGCACGTAACGAACATCATCACGATTGACCGTGATGAAACCATCGTGAAAGCTATACCGGTAAAAGAATTTGATCCATCTTCATATTTATTGTTCATGACGAAAAACGGCATGGTGAAAAGAACTGAAATGACGCATTACAAAGCGCAGCGTTACTCGAAAGCGCTTGTTGCCCTTAACCTTAAAGGGGATGATGAGCTGATTGATGTTCATGTCACAGACGGCGGCAGCCAGCTGTTTATCGCCACCCGCCTCGGGTACGGTTTATGGTTCGGTGAAGATGAAGTAAATGTAGTCGGTGCCCGTGCGGCCGGCGTAAAGGGCATAAATTTAAAAGACGGTGATACCGTCGTATCAGGGCAAATTCTGCATGAAACAGATTCGCTCGTCCTCGTCACACAGCGGGGAGCGATCAAACGGATGAACCTATCTGAATTCGAAAAAACATCCAGGGCGAAACGCGGTGTCATCATGCTGCGTGAGCTAAAAAAGAACCCGCATCGGGCAGTCGGCGTATTCGCGTGCGCTTTGGCCGACATGATCGCTGCGGAAACAGAAAAAGGCGAGAGAATCGAAATCGCCGTGAAGTCCTTGCGGGCGAATGACCGATACAGCAACGGCTCCTTCTTTACCGATGAAGATGAGACAGGGCCGGTAACAGATGTTTGGCGTATCTCTGCATACGATGTTTAAGAGTAAAAATAAAATAAAAAACCTCCGCTCATTGAGCGGAGGTTTTACTATTTAGCTTTCATGGCTGCCGAATAAGTCAGTGATAGCGTGAATGACTTCGATTCCCTGCCATACAAATAAATTCAACGCAGTGAATGAAAACAACCCTAAAATCACCATTCGTAAGATAAACAACATGTTTAACAACCTCCTCATTTTATGTTACATAGATAGGCGATGTTGAACATGAAGCTCATCGAAATACGAGGACTGATAAAATTTAGCGATTAAAAAGCTTTTCTTTCGCTGTCTTCTCCGGGAAGCGGGGCGTCTCCTGTCTGATATCACGATCAGTGAGACAGAAGCGGCAAAAAGCGCCGTCAAGATATATGAGCCCGTCAGCGATTTTTTCTCATCATCAGCATTTTGGCCGGCCTTCATTTCGTGCATTTCCTGCTGGTCGGCTACCGCTTTAAAATGATGAGCGGTATCAAACGCATGGGGAATGGAGAGCAAATGAAAGCTTGCAATCGCTAAAAATAAAATAGAGGCTTTTAAAAACAAGATTTTTTTCAAATGTTCTCCTCCCTTCATAAGTCTGAATATTTTTATTATAATACCCTAATTTAAATGTAAAGTAAACACATTTATTAAATTTAAAAAATTATTATCCTGGTTAAGTATATACCATTCCATCCATCTTTTCATCTCTTTTTTCTTAAAGACCTATTTGTTATGATATGCACGCATTCCTTATAACGTGACAACATTTTTCAGGCTGTAAGATAAAAAACGGGGCATGACAGCAAAAGATGTGATGAAGAAACCGAAACATTTTCTTAAAAAAACTTCTCAACCACTGTTGTTGTGATATAATAATACCCGTTGTGTTAAAAGATCTAACATATGCAGCAAAAATGACAGTAAAAGATATGTAAAAGGGAGGTTAAACATGGAGGCTTTCATCAGTGAAATCATAAATGTTCCAAATGATTTTATTTGGAAGTATCTTGTTTATATTTTAGTCGGGATCGGATTGTACTTTACGTTCCGTTTTCGCTTTATTCAATTCCAGTACTTTTTTGAAATGTTCAGAATCGTCGGGGAGAAGCCGCAAGGAAATAAAGGAGTGTCTTCAATGCAGGCATTCTTTATCTCAGCCGCTTCTCGTGTCGGAACCGGAAACTTGACCGGCGTCGCGCTGGCGATTGCAACAGGCGGTCCCGGCGCAGTATTTTGGATGTGGATCGTAGCGATTGTCGGTATGGCTTCCAGCTTTGTGGAAAGCACTTTGGCGCAGCTGTATAAAGTGCGTTCCGGTGACGAATTCCGCGGCGGTCCGGCATATTACATGGCAAAGGGTCTGGGCGCCCGCTGGCTCGGTATTTTATTCGCCGTATTGATTACCGTTTCTTTCGGACTTATCTTTAACGCCGTGCAGTCAAATACGATTTCTGTGGCGTTTGACGAAGCGTTCCATGTGAATAAAACAGTTATCGCAATCATTTTAGCTGTATTAACGGCTTTCATTATATTCGGCGGTCTGAAGCGTGTTGTTTCCGTCTCGCAATTAATCGTTCCGGTTATGGCGGGAATGTATATTCTGATCGCGCTGTATGTCGTGATTGTAAATATCTCGGCGGTACCTGAGCTGCTTGTTACGATTGTGAAAAATGCGTTCGGTTTTGAGCAGATCGTCGGCGGAAGCTTAGGAAGCATCATTATTATCGGAGCGCAGCGCGGCCTGTTTTCAAACGAAGCGGGAATGGGAAGCGCGCCGAATGCGGCAGCAGCTGCACATGTGTCGCATCCGGCTAAGCAGGGATTAATTCAGACCCTCGGCGTGTTCTTTGATACGTTTATCGTTTGTACATCGACTGCTTTTATCATTTTATTGTACAGCTTTACGCCTAAAGGCGACGGCATCCAAGTGACGCAAGCCGCACTGCAGCACCATCTCGGCGGATGGGCGCCGACATTTATTGCGATTGCGATGTTTTTATTCGCATTCAGCTCAGTCGTCGGCAACTATTACTATGGTGAAACGAATATCGAATTTATTAAAACAAGCAAAACATGGCTTAATATTTACCGCGTATTCGTCGTAGTGATGGTGGTATACGGATGTTTGGCTGACTTCCAGATCGTCTGGGACATGGCAAACTTGTTTATGGGACTCTTGGCTCTCATTAACTTAGTGGCAATCTTACTGCTGAGTAATGTAGCCTACAAGATCTATAAGGATTATGCCGCTCAGCGCAAAAAAGGTCTTGATCCGGTATTCAAAGCCGAGAATACCCCGGAACTCCAGCATATTGAAACATGGGCGGAAGAAGAAGGTACAAGCCCTGAACGTAAGACTGCTAACTGAGGAAACATGCATACAATTTTCAAAAAAACCCCTTACATTTTGTTGTGAGGGGTTTTTTATGTGAAAAACCGGGTTATTTTTACTGAAAACAGATTTTTTTGAATTTATTGTATTTTTCTCTTGTGTATGTAAGGGCTTTCATATAAAGTTTAACTAAACCGGTTTACCAAACCGATTTAGTCTTAAAGGAAAGGAGTATTGATGTGGCTTCTGATTATGGCATTTTTACGATCGGTGATGCGATGATCACCTTAAATCCCGCAAGCACAGGACCTTTGCGTTTTGTTACCCATTTTGAACGAAAAGCAGGAGGAGCTGAACTGAATTTTGCGATTGCATGCGCCAGATTGAACCTGCACTCAAAGTGGGTCAGCAGACTGGGGAAGGATGAGTTCGGCAGAGTGATTTATCAGTTTGCCAAAGGAGAAGGAATTGATGTGACTGACGTCTCCTTTGTTGAAGGCTTTCCTACATCTTTAAATGTCAAAGAGATCAGAAATGACGGTTCAGGCAAGACGTTTTATTATCGTTTCAATTCACCAATTCTGACTCTTGCACCGGAAGATATAACAGAGAATATGTTTGCCGGCATTCACATCGTTCATCTTACCGGTGTGTTCCTCGCGCTTGATAAGAAAAACCTTGAAATTGCTGAAAGGGTGCTTTCCATCGCCAAAGCAAGAAAGATTCCCGTATCTTTTGATCCGAATATCAGGCTGAAGCTGTGGACGATTGAGGAGGCGCGTGCGGCATTTCATCAAATCTTTCCGCATACTGATATTCTTCTGGCAGGCCGGGACGAAATGAAACAGCTGACAGGTATAGGAGAAAATGAAGCATTAGCCCGGTTTGCAGAGAGCTATTCAATCAGTCAGCTAGTCATAAAAGACGGTGAAGCAGGTTCTGCGCTGTATCATGATCATAAGTGGGTTCACAAAGAGGCTTTCCCGGTTGCGCCTGTTGACACGGTAGGAGCGGGTGACGGCTTTAATGCCGGCTACCTGTACAGTTATCTGCATGGTTTTGAACCGGAAAAACGTCTGGAGTTTGCAAATGCAGTCGGTGCGCTCGTCACCACAGTTTCCGGTGACAATGAAGGGCTTCCCTACCTAGAAGAGGTTCTGTCATTTGTAAACAAAGAGACTGTGATTGAACGGTAGCAAGCACAACTTAAAAAGCGGGTGAAAAAATGAAAGCGGTTCAAGTACGGAAAGCATTTGATCTGATGGTGACGGAATGTGAGAAACCGTCTGTTGTCCACGCGGATGATGTTCTTGTCAAGGTGAAGCGTGTCGGAATTTGCGGATCAGATTTGCATATTTATCATGGGACAAATCCGTTAGCTTCCCTGCCGAGAGTAATCGGACATGAAGTCACAGGGGAAGTCGCAAAGACCGGTTCTCATGTCCGGCGTTTCAAGCCGGGTGACCGGGTAGTGATTGAACCGATATCTTATTGCGGAACATGCTATGCCTGCCGGAAAGGACGTCCGAACGTCTGCAAAGCGCTTTCGGTGTTCGGCGTTCATGAAGATGGCGGGATGCGGGAATATATCGTGCTTCCGGAAAAGCAGCTGCATGCTGTTTCGCCCGATCTGCCCTGGGAGGAAGCGGTCATGGCAGAACCATATACGATCGGCGCCCAGGCCGTTTGGAGAGGCCGTGTCGAGAAGGAAGATACCGTTTTGATTCAAGGAGCGGGACCAATCGGAATCTGCATATTAAAAATGGCAAAGTTCAAAGGCGCTTCCGTCATGATAACCGACTTGAATGATGAACGCTTGGCATTCGCTGAAAAAAACGGTGCGGACGTTACCGTCAACGCGCAAAAAGAAGATCCCGTTTTGCGGGTGAACGAATGGACAAAAAATGAAGGCGCCAATGTCGTCATTGATGCTGTCTGTCTCCCCTCAACGTTTGAAACGTCAATTGACGCGGTGTCTCCGGCCGGTCATGTGGTTGTGCTAGGTTTTGATGAGAGGACTGCCGGCATTTCTCAGCTTCCGATCACAAAAAAGGAAGTCACGATCACCGGTTCAAGATTGCAGACGAATCAGTTTCCGTACATTACAGACTTACTGAATAAAGGCCTGTTAACGCATGGCGGTCTTATTACACATACATTTTCAGCAGATGACGTCCATCAAGCATTTCAGTTGATCGAACAGCACCCGGGCAAGGTGGGAAAAGCAATCATTACGTTTGATTAAAGGAGGAGCGAGAATGCTGCCTAAGTACGCCATTTACGAAAAACTTCTGCATGCACAAGTGGTGGCTGTCATAAGGGGACAAAACAGCCAAGAGGCGCTTGAAGTTTCAAAAGCGGCCATTTCAGGAGGTATCAGCGCCATTGAGCTTACATACACAACTCCTGAAGTGGAAGATGTCTTTAAGGAACTCCGGCATCAAGATATTCTTCTTGGAGCCGGTTCTGTAATGGATACAGAAACGGCGAGACACGCCATTTTATCAGGCGCCTCATTTATCGTCAGCTCTCATTTTGTAAAAGAGATAGCATCTCTATGCAACCAGTACAGCGTACCGTATCTTCCGGGATGCATGAGCGTGTCTGATATGGCTTTGGCGCTCGAAGCCGGATGTGATGTGGTAAAGCTGTTCCCCGCTAATTCGTTTGACCCTTCATTTATCAAGTCGGTCAACGGCCCTCTGCCGAATGTCCGCATTATGCCGACCGGGGGTATCTCATTAAACAGCATGAATGACTGGCTTTCTGCCGGAGCGGTCGCGGTCGGAGTGGGAAGCGACTTGACAAAAGCATATCAAAAGGGCGGCTATGAAGCTGCCGTATCCCTCAGCAAAGAATACGTCTGCCGAAAAAACGAATATACGGGGGTGTAACATGAATATCACGTTTCGCTGGTATGGCCAAGGTAATGATACGGTGACTCTTGAACATGTCAGACAAATTCCCGGGGTCAAAGGCATCGTCTGGGCTCTTCACCAGAAGCCCGCGGGCGAAGTATGGGAAAAGGAGGACATTGAAGCGGAAGTCAGATTCATTCAATCCTATGGGTTTCATGCAGAGGTCGTGGAAAGCGTGAATGTTCATGAAGCCATTAAACTCGGCCATGAAGAACGCGGACAATATATCGAACACTATAAACAGACCATTCGCAATCTGTCCGAATTCGGCGTGAAAGTCATCTGTTACAATTTCATGCCGATATTTGACTGGACGCGTACCGATATGTTCCGCGCGCTGGAGGATGGGTCAACCGCTTTGTTTTTTGAAAAAGCGAAAGTGGAAAGTCTGCCTCCGGAGGAACTGATCCGCACGGTTGAGAAATCTTCTGATTTGACGCTTCCCGGGTGGGAGCCGGAGAAAATGGCCCGGATCAAGGAACTGTTTGAGGCCTATCAAACGGTCGGTGAAAAACAGCTTTGGGCCAATCTAGAATTCTTTTTACATGAAATCCTTCCTGTAGCGGAGGAACACGGCATTCAAATGGCCATTCATCCGGATGATCCGCCCTGGTCAATTTTTGGCCTGCCCCGTATTATCACCGGTGAGAAAAGTTATGAAAAGCTGCGAGAGATTTCAGATTCACCCGCCAACTGTATTACGTTGTGCACGGGTTCGATGGGAGCGGATCCCGCCAATGATATGGTAAAGATCGCCAAACGCTATGCGGGAGCTGCGCCGTTTGCCCATATACGAAATGTGAAAATCTGCGATAACGGTGATTTTACGGAAACTTCGCATCTTACCAGTGATGGGTCCATTGATGTTACCAGTGTGGTAAAAGAATTGCACGGCCAAGGCTACAAAGGATATGTACGGCCTGATCACGGCCGTCATATCTGGGGCGAACAATGCCGGCCGGGTTATGGTTTATATGATCGTGCCTTAGGAATTATGTACTTGAACGGACTGTGGGATGCGTTCTCGTCTCATGAGAAAGGGGTGAAGAGATGAGACCGATTCATGAACGTTTATCAGGAAGAACCGCTGTCATAACAGGCGGGAGCGGTGTTCTCTGTTCAGCAATGGCAAAGGAGCTTTCACGGCAGGGGATGAAAATTGCGATCGTCAGCCGGAATGCTGATAAAGCAGAGCGTGCGGCGGGCGAGATTGCTGACGCTGGAGGAACCGCGGTTTCTGTACCGGCTGATGTTTCAGCCCGTGATTCGCTTGAAAAGGCAAAAGACGAGATTATCAGCCGGTTCGGTTCTGTCAATCTTTTAATAAACGGAGCTGGGGGAAACCACCCGGATGCGATCACTGCCAGTGAGACGTATGAAGAGGATGAGCAGGGCACATCATTTTTTGATATGGACGAAACGGGGTTTTCCAGCGTATTTTCAAGCAACTTTACCGGTGCATTTCTGGCATCGCAAGTGTTTGGAAAAGACCTTTTGAAGGCGGAATGTCCCGCGATTATTAATATTTCTTCTATGAGCGCGTATACACCGATGACAAAGGTGCCCGCCTACAGCGCGGCTAAGGCGGCGGTTCAGAATTTTACGATGTGGATGGCTGTTCATTTCGCAAAAAAAGGGCTGCGGGTGAATGCCATCGCTCCGGGTTTCTTTTTGACTGCGCAAAACCGTGAGTTGTTATTACAGGAAGATGGAAGTCTGACAGACCGATCCAATAAGATTATGGCACATACACCGATGAAACGTTTCGGGAAACCGGAAGACCTTCTGGGAACGCTCCTGTGGCTTTCGGATGATTCATGCTCAGGCTTTATCACCGGGGTCACCGTTCCCGTCGACGGAGGTTTTATGGCTTATTCCGGAGTGTGACAGAATCCATGTCCCTGTCAGATTGTAAACCATTTACTTCTGACTTATACTAGTGAAAAATGAAGACAGACGGGGATGAGTCTATGAAAACCATTACAATTTCTGATGTGGCGAAATATGCAAACGTATCTAAAAGCACCGTATCTCAATTTTTAAATCAGCGCTATGACTATATGAGCGAGAAAACGAAACAAAAAATAGAAGCGGCCATTCAAGAGCTGAACTATCAGCCGAATTTCGTCGCCCGCAGCTTAAAACAGAAATCAACATTTACAGTAGGTGTGGTGGTGGCTAATATTCTTCACACCTTTTCCACTCAGGTCATCAGGGCGGTGGAAGACTATTTTCATGAACAAGGATTTCATATTATTGTCTGCAATGCGGATGATGAACCGGAAAAAGAAAAGAAATATATTGAAATGCTGCGGGCCAAGCAGGTGGACGGAATTATTATTTTTCCGACGGGCGAAAATCTCTCTTTATATGAAAAGATGAAACGCGATACGTTTCCGGTCGTGTTTATGGACAGAACCATTGAAGAACTCGGGATTCCGACAGTGATGCTTGATAATCATCATGCAGCCGGTCTTGCCGTTGACCGGTTTATCGAAAGCGGCATAAAGAGAATCGCGATTATTACGACGTCCATTATTCGGGAAATCAGTCCGAGGGTAGAAAGGATTGAAGGGTATAAGAAGGCGCTTGACCGCCACGGAATGATAGTGCGGAACGAATATATCAAAACAGCCGATGCGGCTGATATTTCCAATGTTTTGTCAGAGCTGTTCTCACTTGAAGAGCCTCCGAAAGCGATATTGGCGGCAAACGATATCGTTCTTGTTGAGGTGCTGAAGTATATGAAGGAGCATGATATGACAATTCCGGATAAGGCAGCCGTCATCGGAATTGATGAAGTTCCTTTTGCGGGTTTTTTTACTCCTCCGATTACGACGATCGTTCAGCCTGCGGCAGAAATGGCGCGAAAAGCAGGAAGCCTTCTTCTTCGCCAGATACAAGAAAAAGATGGCGGTGAAAAACGGATTCACCGCTATAAACCGGCGCTGCTCGCAAGGCAATCCGGATAACCGGTTTCATTGCATAAACCGGTTTACTCCGGCAATTTTAATATCTGAATATTAAGAAATAAGAGGGAGGGATTTTATGTTCTCAAAGGATAGATTCCCTATTATTCTTCTTTTATTTTCAGCCGGGGTGATTAACTATTTAGACCGCTCAGCGCTGTCTATTGCAGCGCCGTTCATACAGCAGGATCTCACATTGTCGGCAACCCAAATGGGGCTGATTTTCAGCAGTTTCTCTGTCGGATACGCTGTGTTTAACTTTCTCGGCGGTGTTGCATCTGACCGGTACGGGGCTAAATTGACATTGTGTACGGCGATGATCGTTTGGTCTCTTTTCAGCGGAGCGGTTGCGCTTGCTTTCGGATTTGTAAGTCTTTTGATTATCCGTGTTTTATTCGGTATGGGGGAGGGGCCGCTGTCGGCTGCCATAAGCAAAATGGTCAACAATTGGTTTCCTCCGTCTCAGCGCGCCACGGTCATCGGCCTGACAAACAGCGGAACGCCGCTCGGCGGAGCGATCTCCGGCCCGATTGTCGGGATGATTGCTGTGGCGTTCAGCTGGAAAGTTTCCTTTGTCCTGATCATGATCATCGGTTTAGTCTGGGCGCTCATCTGGTTTAAATTTGTCAAAGAACGGCCGGCGCCGACGGAAGACGCCCCGGCAATGAAAGCAGCGATTCAATCGCATGAGCAGCATATCCCGATGACCTTTTATTTGAAACAAAAAACGGTTCTCTTCACGGCTTTTGCCTTTTTCGCCTACAACTACATTTTATTTTTCTTCTTAACATGGTTTCCGAGCTATCTGGTGAAAGAACGCGGTTTAAGTGTTGAATTTATGAGCGTGGTGACTGTTATTCCCTGGATTCTTGGATTTATCGGTTTGGCGGCAGGCGGAATGATTTCTGATTATGTATTCAAAAAAACCGCCGGAAAAGGGGTTTTGTTCTCACGGAAAGTCATTCTTGTCACTTGTCTGTTCGCTTCCGCTGTACTGATCGGATTTGCCGGACTTGTTACCACTACCGTAAGTGCCGTTATTCTCGTTGCTTTATCAGTCTTCTTTTTATATATAACGGGCTCTATCTATTGGGCGGTCATTCATGATGTGGTTGATCAAAGGAATGTCGGGTCAGTCGGCGGCTTTATGCATTTTCTTGCAAACACGGCCGGTATTATCGGGCCTGCTTTAACCGGCTTTATCGCGGACAAAAGCGGATCATTCTCGGGGGCGTTTTTGCTTGCAGGCGGATTAGCCGTTTTGGCCTCGGCTGCGGTAATCCGTTTCGTGCGTCCGATTATCATTCAAACCGCTTCTGAAGATAAAAAAGACACGATACCTTATTCATAAGTCATCAAAGTCACTGAGGCTGTCCTGCCGATAACGGGATGGCCTTTTCGTTCTGCCGCTTGATCTGTTCCTATGATAATATAGGAATTGTTTACAAAAGAAGGGAAGAGGAGGGGGCATGAAACAGAAGCCGATATATGTCGAAATCTATATTGCATCTGATATAGAAACGCTTTGGGAATATACGCAAACCCCGCATCTTCATAAGGAATGGGATCTGCGTTTTTCTGACATTACATATCTTCATAGGCTGCCAGATGAACCGCAGAGATTTCTATATGAAACACGAATCGGTTTTGGGCTGAAGGTATGCGGCACGGGCGAATCAATAGGTGACATAAGGCCTCGCTCGTCAGAAAGAGTGTCTTCGCTCGCTTTTGCCTCTGATCATCCGCTGTCACTTATAAAAGAAGGCAGGGGCTACTGGAAGTATATAGAGCGGGATAACGGACAAACCGCATTTTTGACTCAATATCAATATGAAACGGCCCGCGGTCTGCCGGGAAGTTGGATAGACCGGTTTTTATTTCGTCCTCTGCTAAGCTGGGCTACCGCATGGAGCTTTGATGCGTTGCGGCTTTGGATAGAACAAAACAGACATCCGAAGATATCAGTCCGTTTCGGGTTTGTCTATGTCTGTATGTGTCTCGTATTCAGTATGTATTGATTTTTTCAAGGCTTTCATGATGGCTGTGCCGATGCAGAGATCGTGAGGGGAGCGCTGGAGACAGGGTTAGGGGTATTATGGCTGCTTCCCATGCGGAGAAAGTGGCTGATTCACACCGGGCAGTCAGTCTTCTTTTGTGTAACGGCACTGCTATATTCCGGCGGCGGATTCGTGATCTCATTAGGAGTGCTTACGATAGCCGGCATGATTCTTAAGCTCAAGCTGCCGAGCGCCTGGCATACAAAGCGAAAGAGAGAAGTGAAATGACGGATTCAATGTATGAAAAAACGATTACTCATTATCAATCACTGCACCCGATGCTGCAGAAACGGTACAGATTTGACGGATCACGCACGTTTTGCGGAGAAGGCGTTATGTCAGAAATAAAGGGAGGTTCTTTTCTTGTCAGAATGCTTTTAAAGACAGGTGTTTTTTTCAGATGTTTTTTCTCAGAGAGGGGAAACGATATCCCTTTCACTATCGAAAACAAAAACAGGCAAAATGGCGTGGAATGGAATCGTACCTTTTTCTTTAAAGGCAAAACGCGTTTTTTTGATGCGGTCATGGAATATGATGAGCGGGAAAACAGAATTCTTGATTACTTCGGCAAACCTCACATCCTACTGTCTGAACTGCATTTAGAAGCGTCTTCAGACGGAGGGCTTGTTATTACATCCGGAAGGCAGTGGCTCCTGATAGGCGGAAAGAAAATCCCGCTTCCGGCATGGCTGTGCGGGAATTCAACCGTTTATGAGGCTTATGATGAGGAAATGAATTGCTTCAGCATAAAGGTTCATGTGAAAAACCGGATACTCGGCACGCTTTTCTCTTACCGGGGGACTTTCCGGGAAACAGAGGGAGAAACATGCTGAAGCGTCATCTCATGGTAAGTGTGATTTGCTTTTTGGGATTTGCGGCGGCTGAAGCTCCGTATATATCAGGTGCTGAGACGTTTGTTTTATTATCCATACTTTTTTTCGTTCCCGCTGTATTCTGCTTTGCTTTTCGGCCGTCAAAGACCTTAGAGAATGTGTGGTTACGGAGTTATCCTGTTGCCGCTATATGTGCGGCGCTTGCGTTTGTCACAGGCTTCAGTTTTTTTGCCTTTGTATGGCTCATTTATACGCTTGGACTGGCACTGTATGCTGTCCGGCGGCTGATGAAAACAAATATTCACAGAACAGAAGAGATGTCTGTTATGGCGGGTTTCATTTATTTGGCCGGGGGCGGATTCTGGTTCTTCGCATATGTCCTTGAGATTCCCGTCATGAATTTCGGCCCGCTTATCGTTCTGCTGACGGCGGTGCACTTTCACTATTCCGCTTTTCTCATTCCGATCTTTAACGGATTGCTCGGCAGGATCATACGGGAGAAACGCGTACTTTACCGGTGGAGCACGGTCATTATTTTGATTTCGCCGGTCCTTATTGCCTTGGGGATTACATTTTCAAAGACACTTGATGTGATTGCTGTCGCTCTGTATCTGGCGGGTCTGTATGTAAATGCATATCTCGTCTTTACAGCGCCGTTTGTTACGAAAACAGGCAGGGTCTTGATCAGGAGTTCATCGGCTGTGTTAATGACCACACTTGCTTTTTCTTTGATATATTCGTACGGTGTCTACCGCGAGGAGGCAACGCTCACGATCAGCCAGATGATTTGGATTCACGGGGCCGTCAATGCATTCGGCGTTATCCTGCCGGCTTTGGCGGGGTGGAAGTTGGAAAATCCGAGACCGTTTGATGAGGACAGTGAAAGAACATTCAGCCGTATTTACGGGAAGAGAACGATAGGCAAAGAATTTTTGACAGATATTCATGCAGCAAATGACATCCATTATACCGGCCTTCTGGATCAGCTGAGAGAACTGCATTCTGAAGACTTTTCAACTGAAAAACTGGCGCCGGCCGTTATTTCCTTTTATGAAAAGACAATTGATTATGACATCATGGCGAAAGTGACGTGGAGCGGATGGTTTCGTCCGTTCGCGCGCGTGTACGAGCCGTTCAGCAGAAGAGCGGGGCAGATTCATCTGTCCATGAATCCGGATTGGTATATCATGCACAGTGATATTATAGGAGTTGACTCTGACAAAGACGGCAGAAAAAATGTCCGTGCGTGGATCAGAACAAATGAAAAGCAGGAAACCGTTTTTACTGCGCTGTATTCAGCGTACAGGGCAAAAGGGGAAGGATACATGAATATCTCTCTTCCGCTGCCGTACGGCCAAATGACGGGCATTTTAAAGCCTTATGTGCGTAAGCAGAATCTTGTTTTGACAAGCAGACGGCGAAAAAGCGGAGCGGGTGATGAAGGGATTTATCTCCAGACGAAATGGGGAACGTGTCATCTTCCGCTGGCAGAGACATTTCTTATTTCAGCCCAGAGCGAAACAAGCCTGAAGGCCGTTCATCATATGTGGCTGTTCGGACTGAAATTTTTAACTGTGCATTATCGGATCACTCACGCTTCCGCAGGTAATCGAAGCAAATATTAAGCTGCAGAGCCGTCTGTTTATCAGGCGGCTTTTTCTCATCTACATAGGTTATATTCACCATTTTATTTGCGAGCTATTTTGCGGCGGATGACACGAAAGGAGTCATCCGCTGGATCTCATTTATTCTCGTGTTAGCAGCTGTCAGGAATGTGCATGAGCGGTTATGTTGTCAGTGAATGAGGATGGGACGCGGCATTTTTGGATCGGGAGCGGCCCGGGAGCGGCCTCGGTCTTTGCCTGTCTTTCATGATTCGCGAAATGAAAACGACCGCAATGTTTGGCTTCACAACGGCGAGAAAGAAATCAGCTTGTTGTCTTTTCGTTTATGACTCTGCACGCACTGACTCCGCTAGTGATAGGAACATTAGTTCGCAGGTGCGGAAACGGGTAACATTAAAGCTGTTTTATTTACTCGCAGCCTTTTTATTTTTATCATTCCTTTTACCGTCAGCTCGATGGCGCTTTATGTGGTTCAGGTTTTAATAGGTTTTTCACTCGGCATTATTTTCCTTTGCTGCTTGGAATGTCGATTGAGTCTGTTCCGGAAGACATGAGAGCAACATCGATGGGGGCATACCAGGCGCTTTATGCACTCGGTATTTTCGGAGGACCTTTGGCCGAGGGATTTTTTAATGATTGGCTGGGGCTCAGAGCCGGATTTTATTTCGCGGCAGTGCTCGGGCTGGCGGCTGTCATACTTGCTCAGCTCATATGTGGGGAGCCGATGCGAAAAAATCGTCGGAGTATTACCAGACATGATTTTATTTTTGTGTACGCTTTCAAAAAAGAAGAGATCTTATTCGGATAAAATTCATTACAATATATGTATTTTTAGTGAAAATAAGTATCCTATCTACAAAATATGACAAATTCCCTTTGTACAAGATGGTAAAATCAGATTACCTGCTAAGTGAGAAAGCAGCAGGCAATAAATCATAAGGGGGCAATATTAATGTTTAAAAGTAAAATTAAAAAAATAGCCGGTGCGGCTGTAATTGCTGGAGCATTATTGGTTTCTGTGTCGCCAGCAAAAGCAGAAACTCTTCCGGGATTGATCTGGGTCATGGACAAATATACTGACGCTTTTAAATTCGACATGTTTATTAAAAACGGAAATGAAAAATGGGTTTATGTTTACACAAGATTATCCGATGGCAAAGTTGATGTGGAAGAAGTAAAGTGTGAAACAATTTATAAAGATCGATGCTATGTAAAGCAGTAAGAAATAAATACAAATCGTAATACATCCTATTTTTTAATTCTGTCTCATCAACTAAGTATACTTAAGATAACGAGACAGAATTCCCATTAAAGATTTAACTTCCTAGAATATATATTATGTAAACTAGAAATAGAATATAAAAGCGAATCCATATTCTAACAGCATCCCCTTTTTTGTAAGGTAATATTAAAAAACCTCTACGTCCTTAATAAATTAAATTGGTCATAAAGGTTTTTCAGTTTGAGTATTTTCATCGGTTATGTCACTTGTTGCTGGTCTTCTTGATCAAGTCCACGCCATCGTATGCCAGACTTTCCACACTTGCAGCTTTCTGCAGGATGTAATGATCAAAAAAGTTCTTCGTATAGTCTGTAACAAGATTTCGCATCTCCGCAGCATCCCGTTCGCCTCTAAGTTCCTCATTCACACTGGTAAACACGATGTCGCAGTAATCTAAATGCGCAGCACGATCAACAGAGAAATAATAGGTATCCATGCTATTGTTAGCCCCAATGATCGCATTCATGTTATAGTTCGGTTCAGAAAACAGCAGCAAAAAGGGTTTCTTAAGGTCGCTGCCCTGAAGGCCGAACGCTCCGCTGTCCAATCCAATCCCGCAGGCAAACCGGTCGTCGTCCCGGCAAACAATCGCCGTCGTAGCTCCGCCATAAGAATGTCCGACTATGCCCATGCCGATGTCAAGCAACAATCTGTCCTTAAAGATGGAATTCAGCTCTCCAGAGTCCAGTTTGACAAGATAATCGGCTGCATACCTTACATCTTCCGCCTGCAATTCACAATACTTTGTTAACTTGCCAAGAATCGGCAGTGTAAACACGTTATGGCACATCTCAATGGCAGTTTCATCGTCAGGACGCATCTCCATCTTACCAGCCAACGCCAGCATCTCCGGATCTTCAGAAAACGCCAAAATGGCATCAGAAAAATCCTTTGATACATTAAACAGGCGCCCATCTTTACGCTTATACATCGTGCTATTCTGATGGCCGATGCTTACCGCCACATCTCCCATGCTTGCCAAGTCTGTACAGATCACTGTGCCCCATTCTGGAGAACCGCCTCCGCCGCAAACATAGAATAACACCGGATAACGCTTTTCTTTCCCGGAGAGAGCAAGGTCGTCGTAACATTGGGTCTTGATATCTATAGAGTAAGCATCCTTCAACGCAGTGAGAAGCGGCTGCTCATCAAGCATTTCGCAGACTTCAGGAAACATGTACGTTGATGTAGTCTTCCCTTCGCTGCTGTCGGACGGATAGTACACAAACGCCGTCAGTTCTCTTTTTGTATGATCTGATGCCGTGTACTCAAAATCCATTTGGGTGCGGCCGACAGTATAGCCGCCAATTGGCTCTGGAAATGCGTCATACCTTTTCATTCTCTTGTTCCCCCTTAAGTAATAAAAGTGGCGGATGTGAAATACATACATTGCGCGATAAACGCTTTTCAAAACTGTGAAACGATTACATTATATGTTCAGTGAATCATATCTACTCCTTCACGTAAACCTCCATGTATTGCTGTTTAAGATGATAAAAGCGGACATCGTTGCTGATGTCCGCCTAAAGCTTAACTAATGGGGTTCTGTTCCCCAAATCAGTTTTCCTTGATGATATAATGTAATTTTTTTCGTTGTTTTAAACGTATTTGATTGAAAAAAGGAATAATCGCCGCTTTGTGCATAATTACTCCAGTCATCATTGTAAAGACGAAGCTGAATATTCCCTGTGCTTGCTCCCGGTGACAGCGTTCCTGTTTTAAACCCCAGTTCCAGATAGGAATCTGCACCTTGCTTAGGTTTATGCAGCGTCACAAATTTGTGGATCAGATTGCCGCATCCAATCTGCGCGTAGTCACAGTCAAAGTTTTGGCCTTTGTTTTTCGCGTTATACCAGTAACGGGCAGTGACATCTTTTAAATCAACCGTGGTATTCCCGTTATTTTTTATGTGAAGCTGCGGGCGGATTTGGTTGCTGTTCACACTCCCATCCCCTGCTTTGTATTGTACGGAAATGCCTTTTTCCTGTGCGGGGTTATCTTGTGCTGGCGTTTCAGGGGCGTCCTTCGTTGAATCTTTGCTGCCGCGAATGTTTTCTCTTACGAATGTTCCTGAAGCAGTTAAATCTGTAAGCGGCCAGCCGCCTGTTTTAGATGCTCCCGGCTTTAAAGCCGAAGATGATTCCTGCTTATCAGAAAGATTCCAGTTCACCCAGCTGATGTTCTTGCTTTCGAGATAATTCAGCCATTCCCGCGACTGGTCAAGGAATACACCGCCATTTCCAGACGCGTCGCTTGTTCCCCATTCCGTCACGAAAATAGGTGCTCCTTTGCTGAGTGCATAGTTTGCTTTATCCCGTAAAGATTGGCCGTGTGTGCCGGCATAAAAATGAAGCGCGTACATGACGTTTGCATCTTTTAGCTGATCATCGGCTGCATCATTCACATCTTGGCTCCATGTACCGGTTCCGACAATGATGATGTTGTCTGGATCATTTTTGCGGATAACGGAAATCACTTCTTCCGCATACGGTTTAATATCACGCTTCCAGTTCACATCACCGTTTGGTTCGTTTGCAATTTCATAAATGACGTTTGGCGTGTTTCCGTAAAGACTTGACATTTCCTTAAAAAATTCTTTTGCCTTCTCTTTATGTTGGTTTGGGTTGCCGTCATTTAAGATATGCCAGTCAATGATGACATATATCCCAAGTTCTTTTGCCGCTTCAACCGCTTCTTTTACTTTATTTTTCACGGACGGATTATCAATATAACCGCCGTCTGCCGTATACATCGCCGCGCGGAAAACGGTTATGCCCCAATCGTCTCTCAGCCATTTTAAGCTGTCTTTATTGACGAAATCGCCATACCATTGCAGTCCATGTGAACTGATCCCTTTCAATTGTACCGCTTTGCCTTCCCGGTTTACGAGCTGTGTCCCTTTTATGCTAAGCTGACCATTCTTGGCTGCTGGCGTTTTTGTCCCTGCTGCAGATGCCGGCGAAGCCTGCAAGCTGCCCATTGTCAATACCGTAATCAATAAACACGTAATAAAAATAGAAATTGACCGTTTCATATCTGATCTTTTCCTCCTTCGCATCATTTTGGCTCTTCACTTCTTATGAGCTCGAACTCATTGTAAAAATCTTTCTCATGATTGTCTATCAACCTAATTTCTTGTTTTTGGGAGGTGTAAAAGCCTGTCAATTTGCTCTATCTCTATTGAATAAGACACACCTGACACATATAGAACAAAGAAAACTGGACTGAATCGGGACTTTACACGTTATTTTTCAATCGAATCGAAAAATTAAATGTATTTCCAACGTAGGCGCGCTAAATGTGATGAGTCTCAATATGGCATTGAATCTTATGATTGCTGTAAAAAGACGAGCCCTTGCCCGTCCTTGTTAATTTAAGGTTGATGTAAGGTTCGGATTAATACGGGTTAAGGTTGGAGTTGTACAATAAGATTGTACTTCAGTGTGGGATTCAGCCAGAAGATTTCCCCTTTAATAAATCATAGAGGTGAAAAGGTTTGAGAGAAAATAAAATTTTGTCTTCATTATGTTACTTCAGTATATTTTTTGCACCGTTTCTGTTTCCGATTATCGTCTATTTCTTAAGCCGGGACGATGTGAAAGATCATGCGAAAAAATCTTTATGGACGCATCTGATTCCTTATTTGATTTTTGGAATTGGCATCATCGCTTCAGGTTTACTTGGTATGAATGATATTAGACATGCCGGGCCTTTCCTGCTTGCGACTTATGCTGTTACATTCCTTGTGGCGATCTATTTTTTCATTTGGAACATTGTCAAAGGAATCAAAGTGTTTTCGGAATAATAGGAAAAAACGGTTCTGTTATTAATCAGCAGAACCGTTTTTTGTATAGCCATTATGATAATTGTATATCTATCGTTGTCCCTTCTCCCGCGGTGCTGTGAATGGTGATGTCCCCTCCGTGCTTTTGGATAATATCCTTTGCTATGGCCATTCCGAGACCAGAGCCTGCATGCGTCGTTCCTGTATTTGTCCCCCTGTAATAGCGATCAAACACTTTTTCCAGCTCCTCTTCTTCTATCCCTTTGCCGTTGTCCTTAATTGTCACATGAGTTCGTTCTTTTTGTTCAAGCTGTACAACGATCTTCACATCGGGATCATTGTGAACGAGGGCATTTAAAATGAGATTCGTGACCGCTCTCCGAATCAATATCGCATCAAGGTTCAGCATCAGCTTTTCCAGGTTCGTTTGAAGCTCAATGGACTTATCCGCATATCTGGAATCGTTTAAAATATCAATTAACGTTTCCCGCAGAAGCGATACAAGGTTTACCCGTTCTTTATTTAACATCACATCGTTGTTTTTCAGCCTTGTCGTTAAATTTAAATCTTCCATCACATCTTTCATATAGAGGGATTTACTCTCAATGATCCGGGCGTACTCTCTGATCTGCTCGACTGTGAGATGATAATTCGGATCTTTGATGATTTCTGCATAGCCTTGAATAGATGCTAATGGTGTTTTAATGTCATGAGAAATATGACTGATCCACTCTTCACGCATTTGTTCCAATTTATCTTTTTCTTTTTTGCTTAAAGATAGTTGTTCCGATAAGTGATTGACATTATAGAAGACATCTTTATAAATGCCTTTGGATTTCATTTTGATCGTATAATCTCCATTAGCTAACCGCTGGATTCCTTGAATGACACGGCCGAGCGGTTTTGTGAGCTGCCGGCTGAATAGATAGCCAATGAGTAACGCGATCAATGCCTTCTCTTATTAATACGGTTTTGATCAGTTCCAAAATTTCTTTTTCATCGTCTATGATTAATACTTTGCTGTGAAGCCGTGACATATATTGATCACTCCTTGAAGTCATTGTCATTATTATACCCAATGTCCGTGTATCGTTAAAAAACCAACACTTCTCTCCCACAGAAAATAAGCCAATTTTCTTTTTCGAGTAAGAAAATTGGCTTATTGCGATGCTGATGTCTCTAACGCTTTACAACAAATGTTGTCACGCTTTGAGCCGGCAGATGGGCCCAAAAATGATTATCCGTTACTTTGAGATCCGTTCCAGGTTGAAGATTGCTGCTGCTGCTCGTGATCCATCTGGATACTTGCGAAGCAGACCCATTCTGCAACACGAAGTTTTGGTTGACCCCTGTGTTATTTTTATTAATGGCAACAATCACGACTTTATTGTCTCCTTTATAGGCTGACACGTAAACATTCGGTTCAGGATTTTTCGTTGCATCAATCCTTACATAGCCAGGGCGCACAAATTTTGAGAAATGAGCCATATTGTATCCGCGTTTGCTGATCATCCCATCTTCTTTCATCGGGCCGTATGATCTGCGGATATACCACCACACATAAGCTTGAAAATCTCCCTCTACCATTGAATGATGAATATGCTCTGAAACACCTAAAGCCTCAGGCCAGCGATCCGCTGAATTGTTGTCACTATTCGGATAGTATACCTCCGTCATCCAAAGGTCCTTCCCCGCTCCTTTTTGTTTGAAAAGAGGATAAGGAAACTGACTGACCTGAGTGCCGTACAGGTGGGTTCCGAGGATATCCATATTCCTAAGCGCCTGCGGATCGTTCAAAATGGGGTCCGATATATTTTTCAGGTATTGAAATGATTCCGGCGCAATCACACGGGCATTAATGGAACCGGCATTCTCTCTCATGAAACGCAGGATTTCTTGGGGCGTCCACCATGTCCATTCGTGAGCGTAATCAGGCTCGTTCTGCATAGAAATCGCATACAGATTCACACCATTACTCTTCATGAAATTAACGAAATCGTTAAGATGCTGCGCGTATGCGGCGTACTTATCGTATCTCAGCCGCTTAGCTGATGTGTCACCATTATGATTGAAAGTCTCAACCATATCGTTTGGCGGATTCCAAGGGGAAGCAAAAACGATTGCTCCATGTTTGATCGCACTCTTTGCAGTCTCCACTTCCTTGTACCAATTGTTTCTATTTTCATCTACATGAATTCTTAAGACCGAAAAACCTAACTGATTCTGTCCATTGCCAAAAGCGGTCTCCCGTTGAGGCGCAGTCAAATCTCCAATCCAAGCCGGGTGGTTCATTCCTCCAAAACCGCGAATCACTTGTCTTTCTGCAGATATATTAACTGTTGCATCACTTGCTGCTGAAACTTCAGTAACTCCCGGTCCTAAGAGCATGACGGACAGCATTGTGAAGCATACCAATAATACACAAATTGTTTTTTTTACGCTCGACATCATTTTTTCCTCTCCTTCATTTGTCTTTTATAGACTTAGAAAACGTACCTTTGCTTATCTTTGTGTAAACTGCCAGTAATCAACATTAAACAAGTTTCCTGTACCAGTTCCGGTAAATACAAAGAATACGTTGTGAACACCGGATGCGCCGCTTACCGCAGTTTCTATTTCTCTCCAGGATTGCGTTCCGCCTGTGGAAGGGACACTCAAGGTTCCGACAAGCTTACCGTTTGCACTGTCTAGTCGCACTTCTATTCTTCCGCCAAGAGCGGACGCTACATTTGCTTTAAACGTCCTGGCACCGCCTGACCCGAAGTCTGCATTTCCAACAGCAATCCAGTCTCCGTTATGAATGTTTGTGACATGTTGATTATTGACCGGCCCGCCGGGTGCAGAGGAATTCTCGGTCAAAATCCGTCCGTTCCAGGCAAACGTTTCCGCTTCTACCCGGTGATATGGATTCAAGTTGGATAGCTGTTTGACACCTGCAAAATTTGCCGCTACCTCTTGCAGGGAGCCATCAGGATTATGCACAAGCTTATTTATATGGGGAGAACGGTATCCTTTGCCGGCCCCGTAAAGAGCGGAGCTGACAGTTTGAGTATGATACACCACATACCACTCGTTTTTAAAATTGAAAACAGCATGGTGATTGTTTCCGCCGCCTCCGAAAAATGCTCCCGGATTTTTCAGAAAGTGCCCTCTATACGAAAAAGAATTCATAGGACTTGAGCTGGTCATGTAGCCGATCTCACCTGGAGGTTTATCGGCCGGGTGCGCGCCCCCGAAATTGATACAATAGGAATAGTAATATTTTCCGTTATACTTATGCATTCCCGAATCTTCAAACATAAAAGGCGCATCAATCGCAGATGCACTTCCGGCAACACTGGTCATATCAGGCCCTAATTTCATGACTCTTGCTGTTTTAGGATTGGCCCATTGTCCCTGCGTTGGATTTGAACCGCCCGGAACGCCTCCGCCGGCATATAGGTAACCGGTACCGTCATCATCTACGAATACTGCAGGATCAAAAAGCCATACAACACCGGACATTCCTGGTGTACTTGGCGTCACCAGCGGTTTTCCGATCGGATCTGTCCACGGGCCGGTCGGGCTGTCTGCGGTGAGAACCCCGATACCCCCGCCGCCGTTTGCGAAATAAAGGAAAAATTTATCCTTACCGTTGATCTTTTTCACCGCGGCTGACGGGGCCCATGATGCTCCTGCCCATTTGGCAATCCCCCGGCCGCCATTCACCCCATTGGCACCCGCTGCGGGAATCGCTCCGTGATCTGTCCAGTTCACCATATCCGCTGAAGATATGACGGATATTTTATTCAAATTGGCAAATGAATTATCCTTAATCGTTCCGTCGCTATTATATTCATAGTCATCGCTTGACATATAGATGTAGACTCTTCCGTTATAGGTCAGCGCAAACGGATCCGCGCCCAGATGATGGTCGATAAGCGGATTTGAATTCCCAACATGTTTTGCAATTGGAGTGCTTACCGCATTCGCATATTCCCCAGGTAAACAGCTCAATAATAAAGCAAGAACAAATAAACATACGCTGCACTTTTTCATCAGCTTAACATCCTCCTGTTTCCGCATATTAGGTTTTTAAAAAATATGATAACAACAGGTCATGAAGAATGCGTAAAATGAATGATTTTTAGAGTGAAAACGTTGCAAATATCTGACCCTCTTTTATGAAAAATGCCGCCGATTGCAGTCAGCGGCATTTTGCCCTGAATCACTTACATTTTGTCAAACTTCGTGTCGCCAGCAAACGATCCTATTGACAGTTGTTCTTCAAGAACAAGTCCGTGATGATGCCGTTCTTCAATCCTTTTGATAAGAGATCGAATTGTATCCGTATTTTCTTCGATATTGTGAGGGTCAAAGATCGTCACATGGTCTCCTTTTAATTTGTACTCAAGGTAATGCTGTGCGGTTGATTGCTTCCATCCTCTATCGGTCAACTCGCCGCATAGAAAATGATGAATGTTGGCGTTCACCGCGCCAGAATTGATCAGTTTATTGTGATATGTGAGATAGCTTCTGATTTTATCCTTAATGGAAGGAATGGTTAATAATTCTCTGTAATAATCCGGAATGATATCGAGATTCCGATGAATGATCTCTTCGGTTTCCTCTTCCGAAAAATAATTCACCGAAACGGCTCTTTTAGAATCAAGCATCATAATGTCCGATACGATGCGTCCGCGCTTCTCCAAGGCTTTGGCAACCTCAAAAGCCAAATTCGACCCCGAGGAGTAACCGAGTAAAACAAAAGGCCCTTGTTCCTGAATGCCTATCATGCTTTCTGCATACCGGTCGACTATCTCTTGCTCGTAAGACGGCTCTTCTAAGAAATCAGCGGCATAGACGGTGCAGCGGCCGTCTAGTCTTTTCGCCATTTCATTATAGACCAGCCCGTACCCGATTAAAGGCGGGAAACAGAACAAAGGGATTGAACCGTTCTGATTCATCTTGACGAATACGTTATCCGTCTTGGACTCGAAAACTGCCGCTTGAATGGCGCGTGCCATTGTTTCGATGGTAGGAAAATCGTATACGGCTTGATAATGCATTTTGATTCCCATACGGTCGTTGATTTGATGAATAACTTGCAATACTTTGAGCGAATGGCCGCCAACGTCAAAGAAGTTATCTTTAATTCCCGGGTCATTGAGAGCTAAAATGTTCTTCCATATCTCGGCCAGCTGCTTTTCAATTAACGTTCCGGGCGCTTCGTATTCGGTTCCGGTGAGCCTATTTCCCTCAGGAGCCGGCAAAGCTTTTCGATCGATTTTTCCATTTGCGGTTATCGGCATTTTCTCCATTTGAACAAAGTAAGCCGGTATCATATAAGCGGGCAGTTTGTTCAGTAAATGACGCTTCAGCTGCGCCGTATTTAATGAATCGTCTCCTGACAAGTAGGCGCACAGCTGCTTTGAGCCTTCTTCTTCAATCGCGATGACGACCGCTTCTTTGACAGATTCCGATTGCAATAAAGCCGCTTCGACCTCGCCAATTTCAATCCGGTAGCCCCGGATTTTCACCTGATGATCAATTCTTCCTAAATACTCGATATTGCCGTCAGGCAGCCACCGGGCGACATCTCCCGTTTTGTACATTTTTTCGCCTGCGGCAAACGGGTGTTCAACAAATTTCTCAGCCGTTAATTCCGGGCGGTTCAAATATCCTCTGGCCAGTCCCTCTCCTGCCACATAGAGCTCGCCCGGTATGCCCATGACCTGAATGCGTTGATATTCGTCCAAAATATACGCTTGCAGAGTAGGAATAGGTTGTCCGATGTTGCTTCTGCCCTCGTTGATTTCCCGTTCCGTGATTTCTTTATATGTGACATGAACGGTGGTTTCGGTGATGCCGTACATATTGATTAATTGTGTTAAAGGATATTTAAGCTTCCAGTCTTTCAAGAAGGATGGATTTAACGCCTCTCCGCCAAATATGATTTTTCGGATGTTTAAATTGGATTCGGGATCTGCTCTCTCCTCCTGCATCAGTTGATAAAAATAACTTGGCGTTTGATTTAAAATGGTCACAGCTTCCGATTTTAACAATTGCAAATACCTTTCCGGGTTTTTTGCTATTTGTTTCGGAACAATCACTAATTTGCCCCCATACAGCAGCGCTCCGTACATTTCCCATACTGAAAAATCAAAGCAGAAGGAATGAAACAAAGTCCAAGTGTCCGATGCGTTAAAATCAAAAACATTTTTGTTGTTAAATAACAGACGAACCACGTTTTTATGTTCAATGAGCGTGCCTTTCGGATTCCCCGTAGTTCCTGATGTATAAATCACGTAGGCTAATTGATTTGGCATCACGCTCAGATTGAGATTAGATGGTTCGGCGTCGTATGATGACGGATCGTCAAGGAAGACAGTATGACTTTGATAATCGGTACCTTCCAGAAGATGATGTTGCAATAATAAGATAGAGACGTTAGAATCCTCAAGCATATAATGGATGCGTTCTTTCGGATAATCCGGATCGATCGGTACGTAAACGCCCCCGGCTTTCAAAATAGCAAGGATGCCTATCACCATCTCCGGTGAACGTTCCGCCATAATGCCGACAAGCTCCTCGGCCTGAAGTCCTTTGGCAACCAAGGTTCGGGCCAGCTGATTGGCGCGTTCATTTACTACCCGATATGTCAGCTTCTTATCTTCAAAAACAATCGCTGCTTGCTCCGGCGTTCGCTCCGCTTGTTCTTCAAACAATTGATGAATCGTCTTTTCCTTTGGATACTCAGCCGCCGTATCGTTGAACTTATCTATCAGAAGCGATCGCTCATCCGCTGTTACGATATCAAGGTCTTGAACGCGAACTTCCTGATCGTCCGCCATTTGCTTCATGATTTGCATGAAATGCGTCTGCATCCGTTCGACACTTGCTTGATCATAAACATCGTGGTTGTATACAAAACGAATGTCAATTTCTCCATCTGGAATCACAATAAAAGTAAAGTCGTAATGTGTATGTTCTTCCATATGAAAATCGAGAATGTCTAATGCGTTGTCATCCTCCTTCATATGTTCTATTTGTTTCTCAACCGGGTAATTCTCAAATACCATAATATGATTGATCAACTGCTGCTTTTGCTCAGTTTGAGCCTGAATGTCATACAACGGAAATGTATCATATTTTTGAGAAGCCAGTGCCCGCTCCTGGTTCACTTTCAATACTTGTGCAGCTGTCATTTCAGGCTGCGTATGAATACGTACGGGAATGGTATTGATAAATAAACCGACCATGGTTTCAATTCCCGGAATTTCTGCCGGTCTGCCGGATACGACCGTGCCGAAGACGACATCCTGACTCCCATTGTATCTTTGCAGCAATAAGCCCCATGCTGTTTGTATCCATGTATTGACGGTGACTTGCTGGCGGCTTGCGGCCCGTTTGATTTCGTCTGAGAGCTGTTTTCCTAAATGAAACGTATGCTCTCCTTTTTCGTATCCTTTCGTCTGGCCGGAAGATTGTTCTTGTAACAAAACAGTTTGCCCTTCATAACCTTCCAAGTAATTACGCCAATAGGCTGACGCCTGTTTGTGATCTTGTTGATCGAGCCATTCGATATATCGGCTGTATGGAGTGACGGCTCCCCGCTTCGGCTGCGGCTGCCTTTGTTCGAGTATCGCATAATAGGTTTCAAACACTTCTTTCGTAACAAGAGGCAAACACCAGCCATCCATTAAAATATGATGAAAGCTCCATATCAATCGCGCTTGGTCTTCCTCTGTCCGCAGGATCGATACGCGCATTAAAGCATCCCGGGTGAGATTGAATCCCCGCGCCTTATCTCTTCTAGCAAAATCGGCAATAAACTCGCTGCGCTGATGACTGTTCATGCTGCGAATATCTTCAACAGCCGTTTCAATCGGCTTTTGCCGGAATACAATCTGCAAAGGCTGATCTTTCCATTCTGTATAAAAAAGAGTCCGAAGAATGTCATATTTTTCGGCCAGATGCGCTAAACTCATCCTGAATGCATCGATATCCAAGAAACCTTTCAGATCAAAAGCGGCTTGTTCAAAGTAAGCTTCGGAAGCCGAATCAATCAAGCTGTGGAACAACATTCCTTTCTGCATCGGGGTTAATGGGTATATATTTTCAATGTCACCGAGATGACTCGTTTGCTGCACAAATTGATCCAGTTCACCGATCGTTATACCTTTTAACGAAATGTCGCTTGGCGTCAGGTGAATTTGATCTTGAGCATCACAATGTGCGATGACTTGCTGCAGGCTGCTTTTTAAGAGATCGGCACAGGCTTCCATTGTTTCTCTTTGATATTGTTTACCGCTATAGCTGATGGCCAGCGACAATCGGCCTTCTGAAATCATGCCGTTGATATCAAGTGTATAGGTCAAGGGGCGATTGTCACTGGCTGTTTCCCCGCTTGAGTAAGGGGATACTTCCATCCTGCCGTTCCGGACATCTTGATCAAATTGACCCAAATAATTGAAACGTATTTCCGGATGTCCGGTCCATTCATTCGCCTTCGGGTGATCGGACAAATATTTGATCAGGCCGTAACCTATTCCTTTTTGGGGGATCTGACGCAAATTTTCTTTCACTGTTTTAATCCGCTCCGGGATATCCTGATCAGCTTTGATTTGAAGCGAAACCGGATATAGGCTTGTGAACCATCCCACCGTACGCGAAATATCGAGATCCGGAATGATAGACTCTCTGCCGTGTCCTTCAAGGTGAATGAGAATGTCTTCATATCCGGTCCAACGATGAACAGCAATTCCCAGACCGGTCAGTAATAAATCGTTCATATCGGTCGAATAAGCCCTGTGAGCGTTTTTTAATAAACGTTCGGTTTCCTCGACGGTCCATTGAACAATGACCGTTTCCTTGTCTTTGGCCAGACCGGTCTCCTGTCCATTGTCCTTTGGCAATGTATGTTGCGGATTATGTTTCTGTCTGAACCAGTATTGATTTTCCGCTTCGAATTCCTGACTTTCTGCATAACGATTCAACTGTTCAGCCCATAACAGGTAAGAGTCCGTTTTCTTCGGAAGCCGGATCGCTTCGCCGTTTTGAAGCTGCTCATAAGCTGCCGCTATATCCTCAAGTAAAATCCTCCACGATACGCCGTCGATGACCAGATGATGAACCGCAATCAGCAAATGATCTCCCTCTTGACACCGGAACAATCCCAGTTTCATGAGCGGTCCTTCGGCTAAATGAATGGATTGCTGAATCTCATTGGAAATGCTTTCTATCGTCTGGGACACATTTTTTTCTTCGCGTAATGAGATCACTTCAAGGCTGAACAGATCACCTTCATCGATCCCCCGATTTCGGGCTTCATATCCATCTTCTGTCGGAACATAGACCATGCGCAAAGCATCGTGATGCTCTGTGATCTTCTTCATGACGTCCCGAAGCTTGGATTCATCCAGTCCCTCTTTCCAATAAAGCATAATCGCTTGATTGTAATGGTGTAATTCCGGGTATTTCTGGTCGAAAAACCAATGCTGAATCGGTGTCAGCAACGCACGGCCTTTGATTTCTCCTTGTTCTGCGATTCGGGTTACCGGCTCTACGTATGGAACAAGCTCGGAGATGGTTGGGTATTTAAACAAGTGTTTGATTTCAAACTTATACCCGGCTTGGTATAATCTTGAGGACACTTGAATCGACTTAATGGAATCGCCCCCCAATTCGAAGAAATGATCTGAGATTCCGACCCGTTCTAAGCCTAAGACCGACTCCCACACCGCGGCCAGTATTTTTTCCAGTTCTGTTCGAGGAGCTTCATAGTTCATGCCTGTAAGATTCTCTCTTGGAGAAGGAAGGGATTTACGGTCTATTTTCCCGTTGAAAGTAAGCGGCATCTCTTCCAGCTGAACGAAATAAGCAGGTATCATATAGGATGGAAGCTGCCGGGACAGCTCTTCACGGAGCTCGCCTGCAGTTAAAGCATGTTGTGCGGTATAATAGGCGCACAAGGATGTTTCCCCATCGATTTCCCGGGCGATGACGATGGCTTCTTTGATCGCCGGAAGCTGAAAAAAAGCGCCTTCGACTTCGCCGATTTCAATGCGGTAACCGCGGATTTTCACCTGGTGATCAATCCGGCCCAAATACTCGATATTGCCGTCCGGCAGCCATCTTGCCAAGTCTCCCGTCCGGTATATCCGTTCTCCTGATGCAATCGGATGGTTTACAAACTTCTCGGCCGTCAGTTCGGGACGATTCAAGTAGCCCCTTGCAAGCCCGTCGCCCGCTATGCACAGTTCTCCCGCCACACCGATCGGCTGCATATGTTCCAAATCAGCATGTAATATATACAATTGAATGTTGGAAATCGGTTTGCCTATCGGAATCGTTGCATATGTTTCTTCCGTCTGGCAATCAAAGTATGATACATCAATTGTTGCCTCAGTCGGTCCGTACAAATTGATGATTTGAGCCTGGCTCACCGACGTGATGATGCGTTTGAAGCCTGCGACATGTACAGGCTTCAAAGCCTCACCGCTTGCAAACACATGTCTTAATGACGCTAATTTTTGTTTCAACATCCCGCTTGGCTTCTGATCCATGGATTCCAGGAAGGCATGCAGCATCGCAGGTACAAAATGCATTGTGCTGACGCCTTTTTGTGCAATTGTATCTAAAATCAGCTCGGGATTCTTTTCTCCTCCGCTTGGCAGCAGCACCAGTTTAGAACCTGCCAGCGTCCACCAGAACAGTTCCCACACTGATACGTCAAAGGTGATCGCAGTTTTTTGCAGAATCGCATCCCGCTCATCCAGAGGGTATTTTTCCTGCATCCACACCAGCCGATTGATGACCGACCGGTGCTCAACCATAACCCCTTTCGGCTTGCCCGTTGAACCCGATGTATAAATAACATAGGCCAGATGATCCGGACCAGCAGCCGGCTCTACATTCGACCCGTCTGCACAAAAGTTTTGGGGATCTTTCATATCCAGCACTTTTCCCGTAAAAGGTACTCTCTCTTGCGATTGATTCTGCACCAGTAACAACTTCGTATCCGAATCCTCCAATATGTATCGAACCCGTTCCTCGGGATAGCCCGGGTCAATCGGTACATACGCCCCGCCGGCTTTCAAGATCCCGAAGATCCCTAAAATCATATCCAGGGAGCGTTCGGCCATAATCCCGACCGGCTGATCCGGCTGCACGCCTTCAGATTGCAGTGTCCGAGCGAGTTGATTCGCCTTTTCATTCAATTCCCGGTACGTCAGACGGCTATCCTCGTAGACAACAGCCGTTTGATCAGGGGTGCGTTCCGCTTGTTCCTCCAAAAATTGATGAATCGTTTTTTCTGTTGGATACTCTGCAGCCGTTTGATTATAGGCGATGAGTTGATTTGTCTCTGAGTCTGACAGAATATTAAGCTGTCGGATCATAAGGTCGGGTTGGAATAACAAACTTGAAAAAACCCGGTTTACATGTTCGATCACTTGCATCATATACTGGCGATCATAAGCTTGTTCATTATAAGTTAACTTTAAATGAATCGAATCATTTTCGATGGAAAACTGAAATAACGTATCAGCAGCAGCCGTTTCTATAAAACGAATGGGATGAAGCTGATCTAGTGATACGATCGTATGGATCATTGGCAAATGATTTGAATCGTAGTTCAGATTTAATGGACCGGCCATTTTATCGAAAGGAACGTGCTGATTTAAGATGGCTCCGTTCAGCGTATGCTTGAATTCATTAAATATGGATTTAAATGTGCTGTCCGCATTTATGTTTTGTTTGATTAACATGACTTGATCTAAACGAAGGTCTTCATCGGTTTCGTCTTCAAAGGTCGGTACACCTACAATAACGCCCTCTTCCCCCGTATATTTGTACAAAAGACACTCGATTCCGACCAGGAGAACCATATAAACGGCCATTGGCGATTTATTCGTCATCTTCATGATGCGCAGGGATACATCGGAGCTCAATGAACTGTGAATACGGTTGGGTGCACTCGGCGCATCGTGCTCTATTGTTGAGTCCGACATTTGAAACGAAGGGATTGCACTGGGACGATCTTCCGCATCGAACATGCTGCTCCAGAACAACTCCTGTTGCTTGAATTCTGACATTAATATCCCTCCAGTGAGTTTTAGCCGGCTGACCGCTGTCCCCGTAAAAACATCATGCCGGGGACAGCCGGTACCGGCCGTTTTTAGAAATTCAATTCGATTTCGTTTGCAAAGTGTTCACTTTTATTTACTTTCTCACTTAATTGAATTTCTTTTAAAGGAATCGATGGGTCTTTTATGATCGCCGACAGAATCATGGCGTAATCCTTGCTCAGCGTAGCGATGGTTTTCTGTTTAAACAGCTTCGTGCAGTACTCAAAGCTTCCTTGAATCTCGTGCGGATTCATCACGAAAGTCAGCTGTAAATCAAATTTGGCCGCCGTATTTGTTTGTTCATATGGTCTGACCGCGAGAGAGTCCAATTCGATATCCGTTTGTTCCGTATTTTGCAGAACAAACATCGTATCGAATAACGGATTACGGCTTAAGTCCCGTTTCACTCCCAGTTTCTCAACTAATTCTTCAAAAGGATATTCTTGATTTTCATAAGCTTTCAGCATCGTTTCTTTTGTTTCCGTTACATAGTCCATAAAGGTCTTTTCTCCAGCCGGGGCAGTACGGATGGCCAGCGTATTCACAAACATCCCGATAATATGCTGTAAATCTTCATGCATTCTTCCCGCAATAGGCGTACCGACGACGATATCTTCCTGACCGCTGTATTTGGCCAGCAGTATGTTATAGGCTGACAGCAAGATCATGTAAGCGGTCGATCCGGTCAATTCTTCCATCTGTTTAATCCCCTGGACCACAGTCTCATCGAGAGCGAAATTGTATCGCTTGCCTTCAAAGCTTCGAATTCGCGGTCTGGCAAAATCTTTCGGCAGCTCAAATGGCGGGAGTTCCTCATGAAATACATTCAGCCAATAGTTCTCCTGCCTTTTGATGCGTGCCCTCTGCTCCGCCTGCTGCTGCCATACAGTGTAATCTTTGTATTGAATACGGAGCGGGGTTAATTCTTTGCCGTCATACAATTGAATCAGTTCTTCAACAAAAATATTCATAGAAGCGCCGTCTGAAACGATATGATGCATGTCAAACATGAAAACATGTCTGTCCTGTTCTAATTCGATGAGTCCGGCCCGAAGCAATGGAGCCTGACTGAGATCGAAAGGCCGCACGAAATTGCGGAACAGCTCCTCGACCTGCTTATCAGCTGCTTTGTACCTTTCTATAGAGAAATCCGCCTGCGGCTTGATCACCTGCACCAGCTCTCCCCGGACCATTTCAAATCCGGTTCGTAGCGATTCATGGCGCTGGATCAGACTTTGGAACGCAGATTGTAAACGATTCATGTCCATCCTGCCTTCCAATGTCAAAATCCCCGGCATGTTGTAACTTAGTTCTCCGCCTTCAATTTGTGTAGACAGGTAAACCATCTTTTGTACGGAAGATACAGGATAAACATCTTTGGCTTCTGCAACAGGGATTTCATCCGGTCCGCTGGTTTCCGCGCCCGCAATGACCCTCGCCATTTCTTCAACCGTCGGGTATTGAAACACTTCTCTCAATGAAATGCTTTTGCCGAATTGCTTATGGATCTTGGTAACGAGCGTCATCCCCCGTAACGAATGCCCGCCGAGATCGAAAAAGTTATCTTTGACGCCGACTTGTTCTAACTTCAATACTTCTTTCCAGATGTGAACCAGCTGCTCTTCCGGCTTTGTCCTTGGAGCAACATAGTCAATCCCGGTCTGCAAGCCTGCTTCAGGCAGCGGTAACGCGCTGCGATTCACTTTTCCATTGGAGGTTAACGGCATTTGTTCCAGTTGCATCAGGTATGAAGGAACCATGTAGCCTGGTATTTGATCGGAGAGTTTTTCTTTAAGCTGATTGATCGGCAGTGACTTCTCCCCTGTAAAATAGGCATACAAATCGCTTTGTCCCTCTGCATTTTCTCTGGCCAGGATCACCGCTTCTTGTACATGCTCGATGTTGAGAAGAGCGGCTTCCACCTCGCCAAGTTCGATCCGGTAACCGCGAATTTTGACCTGATGATCCTTTCTTCCGGCATATTCAATGTTCCCAACCGGCAGGTAACGGGCAAGATCGCCTGTTTTATACATCCGCTCTCCGATTACAAACGGATCGGCTACAAACTTTTCACCCGTTAATTCAGGCAAGTTCAGATACCCTCGTCCTACTCCGTCTCCGGCGATGCACAGCTCACCCTTTACACCTATAGGCAGCATCCGGTCATGGGAATCAACAATATACACACGGTTGTTGCCTAGCGGCTTGCCGATCGGCACGTAACCGCCGTCGTCAGCGGATGCCAATGTCTCCGGTACGATATGGAAGACCGATGCATCCACGCAGGTTTCCGTCGGACCGTATACATTGGTTATGAGCGGCATTGATGACCCGTTCGAAGCGAACAATTCAAGCAATTGCGCCACCGTCGCCTGCGGGAGCGCCTCTCCTCCAATAAGCATGTGCCGGATCGTTACCCCATGAAGGCTGTCTGCAGCGATAAGCAATTGCAAATGTGACGGTGTTCCGTCTGTTACGTCAATGCGGTGGGTGCGATAATAGTTTGACAAGGCATAACCGTCTGATACTGATGCTTTAGGGACGATATACAGTGCATGTCCCCCTAACAGTGCCGCGAAAATTTGCTTGACCGATGCGTCGAAATAGTACGGTGCCAACAGAGACACACGCAATCCCGAATCATAAGCACCGTACACTTGTCCGCGGAGCCCCTCCATCAAATGAAGTACCTGGCGATGCTCAATCAGCGTGCCTTTTGGCTTGCCGGTTGTGCCTGATGTGTAAATCACATACGCCAAGTGATCCGGTCCGGCTGCCGTCACCAGATTCGAGCCATCCCCGCTGTTCATTCGTTCGTCATTCAGCAGTAAAATCTCTCCGGCAAAGGATACACGATCTTGTAAATGGGGCTGTGCCAGCAGAACCTTTGCTCCTGAATCCTCCAGAATATAGCGGATGCGTTCCTGCGGGCTGTCCGGATCCATCGGCACATACGCGCCCCCGGCTTTCAGGATCGCCATAATCCCCACGATCATTTCCAGAGAACGTTCTGCCAGAATACCCACAGGCTGGTCAGGCTGCACGCCTTCGCTTCTTAAAATCCGTGCCAGGCGGTTGGCCCGCTCATTCAGCTCACGGTATGTGAATCGGCTTTTCTCGTAAACTGCGGCCGTAAGTTCCGGCGTACGCTCCGCCTGCTCCTCGAACAATTGGTGAATTGTTTTGTCCCTTGGGCAGTCTATTGCCGGTTGGCCCCATCTCTCCACAATCTGCTCTTTCTCCTTCGCGGTGATCATCTCCAGCCATGAAAGCGGCGCCTGCGGATCATTCGCAATCGCCTCGATCAATTGGATAAAGTGCTTTGCCATGCGTTCTGCAGTTTCCTGCTTATACAGCGCTGCCGCGTAACTGATCATACCTGTAATTCCGTCTTCATTTTCTGCCGCTTGGAACGTCAGGTCGAACTTCGCCATCGCATGGTTGTCCGGATAAGGGGTAAAACGCACATCATCGAGGCTCAATTCTCCACGTTCTGTGTTTTGCCATATGAACATCGTGTCAAACAGCGGATGGCGGCTGAAATCCCGGGACACATTCAGCTTGTCCACCAGTTCGTCGAATGGATACTCCTGGTTTTCGTACGCTTTTAATGTATGCTCTTTGACTTCCTGCACGTACTCCCGGAATGTTTTTTCCCCGATCGGTTTCGTTCGTATCGCCAGCGTGCCCACGAACATGCCGATTAAGCTTTCCAAATCCGAATGGGTTCTTCCGGCAATCGGGCTCCCTACTACGATGTCTTCTTGCCCGCTGTATTTGGCAAGCATGGTCGTATAAGCAGCCAGCAGCACCATGTACAGTGTGCTTTCGCTCTTCACCGCCAAGCCTTTCAGCTGTTCCGTCAGCTCCGGTCCGATAACAAACTCGATTTGTCCTCCTTCAAAGCTCCGCGCAGCCGGTCTTCCGTAGTCGGTTGGCATATCCAGCACCGGAACCTCTCCGCTGAACACATCCAGCCAATACGCTTCCTGTTTCTTCATCCGTTCGCTTTGCATATCCGCCAGCTGCCACGCCGCATAATCTTTATACTGAACCCGCAATGGCGGCAATTCTTTTCCTTCATATAATGAAACGAACTCTTCAATCAAATTCTTGATAGATACGCCGTCTGAAATGATATGATGCATGTCAAACAGCAGCAAATGGCGGTCTTTTGCAAGCTCAATCAGTCCTACCCGCAGCAGCGGCGCTTTCTCCAAGTCAAATGCCCGCACAAACCCATGAACGAGGACTTCCGCCTGTTCTTCTTTCGCCTGAGTGAATTCCACTGCAAATGGGACGTCGTCATAAATCCGCTGCACCGGTTCTCCGTCTATCAATTCAAAGCCGGTACGCAGCGTTTCATGGCGCTGAATCAGCTTGCGAATCGCCTTCTCGACAAGTTCCCGATCCAGAGCTCCATCGGCCCTCATGACACTCGGCATGTTGTAGCTCAGCTCTCCGCCTTTCAGCTGATTCAAAATGTACAGCCGTTTTTGCGCCGAGGAGACGGCATAGTATTCTTTTGCGTCAATGGTCGGGATAGATGTATATGCTGTGTGTTTCATTCCGGTAATCGTTTCTGCCATTTCTTCAATTGTTGGTGACCGGAACACTTCCCGCAGCGGCAGGCTGACCCCCATCTCTTTGTGCAGCTTCGCCGTCAGAGTCGTTGCCCGCAGCGAGTGACCGCCGATGTCGAAGAAGTTATCTTTCACGCCGATACGCGGAAGTCCAAGCACCTCTTTCCAGATATGCGCCACCTGCGCTTCCGCCGCTGTACGGGGAGCAACGTATTCGCCCCCTGTTTGCACGCCTCCTTCTGGTGCTGGCAATGCTTTGCGGTCGACTTTTCCGTTTGCCGTGAGCGGAATCGATTCAACAAAAGCCCATTTCACGGGAATCATATAGTCAGGAAGGTTTTTGGCCAGATCTTTCCGTAATGCTGAAGGATCAGTCGCTTTTGAGACGCTGCAGTACGCGCACAATTCATTTTCACCCAAAGCGTTTTTTTGAATAAGGACGGCTGCTTCTCTCACCGCCGGGTGATTGGCCAATATGACCTCAACTTCTTTCGGTTCGATCCGGTAGCCCCTTATTTTCGCCTGATCATCAATGCGGCCGATGTATTCGATTTGCCCGTCCTCACGCAGCCTTGCCAAATCTCCGGTGCGGTACATAACGGCTCCCTCTCTGAACGGATCAGGCAAAAATTTCTCTCCCGTTAAAGCCGGGTTATTCGCATAGCCTCTCCCGGTATTTGCTCCGGAAATATACAGTTCTCCCGCAATGCCCAAGGGCTGAAGCTGTTTGTTCTTGCTGATGACATACATATTGTTATGGCATATCGGTTTTCCGATCGGCGGAAATTCAGGAATATCATCTCCCGGTTGAATGGTATACGTCGACACCACATGAGTTTCTGACGGACCGTAATGATTGTGCAAATGCAAGCCGTGGGTGCGGAGCACTTGCTGAAATAAACGGGATACTGTCAATTGTTCTCCTGCTGTAATCAAATGCTTCACACAGCGCGGAAATGAATATGCATAGCTCTCTTCGCTAAAAAGCATTTTGGCAAAAGCAGTCGGGAAAAAGACGATGTCCGTCTGATGTTTATTAATAAACGAAAACAGCTGAGCCGCGTCCCGCTTTATTGATTCAGGCACGATGTGGAGTGTGCCGCCGCTGAGCAGGGCTGAAAACAGCTCTTGATAGCAGACATCAAATGCCGGAGATGCGTATTGAAGCACATTGGTTTTGAAATCGATGCCTGAGTTTGTAAATTGGTCATACAGCAAATTGGCCATATTTCTATGTTCAAGCAGCACACCCTTCGGTTTCCCCGTCGTTCCTGATGTATAAATAACGTAAAGCAGATCCTCCGCCGTGTTTATCGTCTGCACATTGCTCCCGTCCGGTTCTGTCACCGCTTCTTCTATGAATGTGACAATCTGCGTTGCTGCCTCGGGGACTGACCGGTCTTTCTCTGTTACAACATGAGTGCAACTGCTGTTTTCAATGATATAGCGGATTCGTTCGGAAGGATGGCTCGGATCAATCGGAACAATGGCACCGCCCGCTTTTAAAATGCCTAAAACAGCAATCGCTAATGATGGTGAACGCCCGGCGATCACAGCCACCGGCTCCTGATGCTTCACACCTCGCTTACGGAGAATCCGCGCCAGTTTATTGGCCGTTTCGTTCAGCTCTTTGTAAGAAATCTCCGCCCCTTCGTATTGAACTGCGATTTCTTGCGGCGTTTGTGCCGCCTGGCGTTCAAACATAGTATGAATCGTTTCGTATTCAGGCTTCTCTGTTCCCCCGGAAAGCGGAGTGAGCAGCTGTTCTTTTTCTTGCTGCGTCAGAAGTTCCATTCCTTCTATTTTGACAGACGGCTGCTGCAAAATTTGGTGAATGAGCTGTTCAAAATGTCCGCGAATCCGCTCTGCCTCTGATTGTCCATATTCATTTTGGTTGAAATCAAAATGAACGGTGAGTTGTTCGCCAGGGATGACAACTACATTAAAATCGTAATGGGTATGTTCTTCTATATGGAAATTCACGATATTTAAATCCGCAGCATCATGGCCCTTTTCGACTTGCTGCTCTATCGGATAATTTTCAAAGATCAGTATATGATCAATTAAGTTTTGCTTTTGTTCCGTTTGGGCCTGAATTTCGTATAAAGGATAGGTATCGTATGATTGGGAAGCCAGAGCGTTTTGTTGAACCATTTGCATCATATCAGCAAAAGTGCTGTCCTCATCGCAGCGGATGCGAACCGGAATGGTATTGATGAACAGGCCGATCATCTGTTCTACATCAGGAATTTCCGCCGGCCTTCCCGACACGACACTGCCGAAGATAACGTCTGCGGACCCGCTGTATTTCTGTAATAAAACTCCCCATAACGTTTGGATCAACGTATTTAATGTAACCTGATGCTGATTTGCGATCTGCTGTAATTGTTTTGTCTGTTCGTGATCAAATCGGCAGATCACATTGGCATAGGCGTATTCTTTTTGTTCATGCTGCTCTATTTTATGAAGAAGCGTGGTTTCACCTGTATATCCTTCAAGATACCCGCTCCAGTACCGCTTTGCCGCTCCCTGATCTTGGCGGTCAAGCCACTCGATATAGTCGCTGTAAGGAGCTGCCGATGACGGTTCTGGTTCCCTGCCTTCCTGTAAGGCGCGATAATGATCAAACACTTCCTTCGTGATAAGAGACAGGCACCAGCCATCCATCACAATATGATGGAAGCTCCAAATCAAATGATATTTGCGGTCTTCCATACGGAAAATCGCTATACGCATCAGCGGACCCCGAGCCAAGTCAAATCCTTTTGCCTTATCTTCTCTTTGATAGGCTGCGATTGCATCCTCTCTCAGGTGCTCCTCTATATCACGCAAATCTGCAAAATGAATTTGCGGTTTTTGCGTTTTATAGACAATTTGTAAAGGAGTATCGTTCCAGCCGCTGTAAAAACGGGTTCTGAGCACGGCGTATGTTTCAAATAATCGTTCAAGGCTTGCTTTAAACCAATCAATCTTTAATTCTCCCTGCAAATCGAACGATGCTTGTTCAAAATAAGAACTTGAGGCCTCGTCCAGCAGGCTGTGGAAGAGCATTCCTTTCTGCATCGGAGTGAGCGGATACACGTTTTCAACCTCACCTGCATGCGGCAGTTGAATGAGGAGCTGATCCAATTCGTCAATGGACATGCCTTTTAACAAAATATCGCTTGGCGTCAGTTCCGATTGTTCTTTATGAACGCAATGCGTAATGATTGTCCGCAGGCGGCTTTGAATCGTTTCCGATAACCGCATGATCGTTTCTTTTGCGTACTGTTTGCTGCTGTAGCTGATCGTAAGCTTCAGCCGGCAGTCGGTGATCATTCCGTTTATATTCAATACATACGGTCTTTCTTGATCTCCGCTTGAGTCTGAACCGCAAGAATAAGAAGATAATTGAACCCCATGCTGCTGTAAATCTTGGTCAAACTGTCCCAGGTAGTTAAAGCTGATCTCAGGATTGAGTTTCGATGGCATTCCGCCGCTTAAGTACCTTGCTATTCCATATCCGATCCCTTTATGCGGAATTTGGCGCAATCCTTCTTTGGTCGTCTTGATATAATCAGAGATCTCTTTGCCCGGATGCGCGTGCAGCACAACCGGATACAGACTTGTAAACCACCCGACCGTGCGGGAGATATCTATATCTTGTATAATCTGTTCTCGGCCGTGTCCCTCTAAATGAATCGGAATTTGTTCCAGTCCTGACCAATGCGATATGGAAAGACCCAGAGAAGTTAAGAGCAAATCGTTTATTTCCGTGTTATAAGCGCGATTCGCTTGTTTTAATAGCAGCTCCGTTTCCTCTTTCGTCCATTCCACAGTTGCTGTTTCACTGTCTTTTGCAGTTGTATGGGTTTCATGAAAATCTTTAGGCAGCGGTTTGACTTCGGTTTGTTCGATCTTTGTCCAATATTCCTGTTCCTGTTTTATGGTTTCACTTTGCGCATATTCTGAAAGTCTCTTAGCCCATAATTGGAAAGAGTCTGTTTTTTGCGGCAGTTGAATCACTCGCCCGTTCTCGGCTTGCTTGTAGCCGCTAACGATATCTTCCAGTAAAATGCGCCATGAAATCCCGTCTATAATCAAATGATGGATGGCAATGAGCAGATGATCTCCATTTGCGCATTGAAACAACCCGGCTTTCATTAACGGCCCATCACTTAAACGCATACTGCTTTGTATCTCATCAGCTTTGGCTTCAATTGTCCGTCCCGGATCGGAATCTTCTTTCAGATTCAGGACGTCTAAGCGGTACAGTCCGCTTTGGGCGATTTCTTCATTCTGTGCCTCGCAGCCATTTTCCGTAGTCCGGAACGTCATGCGGAGCGCATCGTGATGTTCAGCAAGCTTTTGCAGGGTTTGACGAAGCTGCGTTTCCTGAAAACCTTCCGGCGCATGCAGCATGACGGCTTGATTATAATAATGCTGATCTGTCGTTATGTGATCAAAGAACCAATGCTGAATAGGAGTCAGGCTGACTTTTCCTTTGACCTCACCTTGATCGGCTATACGCAGATTCTGCTTGATATGCGGACTCAATTCTGCAATTGTTGCATATTGAAACAAGTCTTTGATTTCCATTTTGTATCCTTGCTGATTTAATCTGGAGGATACTTGAATGGATTTAATGGAATCTCCGCCAAGGTCAAAGAAATTATCAAGAATACTGACGTTTTCAGCGCCTAATACCGATTCCCAGGCAGAAACTAATATTTCTTCCGCTTTTGTTCGGGGAGCTTTATACTCTGCTCTGTCCTGCAGCTCGAAATCCGGAGCCGGCAGCCCTTTTTTGTTTATTTTTCCGTTAGAAGTTAAAGGCATTTCATCAAGCTCGATAAAATAAGCCGGAACCATATAACTTGCAAGGGTATGAGACAATTGTTTCCGGAGCCGGGCAGCCGTTGTTTGCCCGCCGCTTACGTAATATGCACACAATTGTTTAAACCCGTGGACATCCTCTCTGGCTGTAACGACAGCTTCCTTGATCGCTTCTTCTTGAAGCAGTGCCGCCTCGATCTCGCCTAATTCGATACGATAGCCTCTGATTTTCACTTGTTCATCTATTCTGCCCGCATATTCAATGTTTCCGTCCGCCAGCCACTTCGCCAAATCTCCGGTCTTATACATCTTCGCTCCGGGTTCAAACGGGTCATCGACAAATTTCTCTGCCGTTAATTCGGGACGATTCAAATATCCTCTTGCCACACCGGCGCCGCTGATATAGATTTCTCCCGGCACTCCGATCGGTGCGGGTTTCATATTCTCATCAAGAACGTAAATGCTCGTGTTTGCCGCAGCGGTTCCGATCGGTACCGATTCCCGTCTGTCCTTTGCGGCATCATAACGGTAAATCATGCAGCCGACAACGGTTTCCGTCGGTCCGTACTCATTGCATATTTCAACCCGGCCTTCGAACTGTTCATGAATGCTGCGGGCTAACCGGGTGCTTAAGTTTTCCCCGCCCACAATCATTCTTCGGACAGCCGTTTGATCGGCAATGTTCATTTCTTTCAAAACCTGCAAATGGGCCGGAGTCAATTTAATGATATCCACCCTCGGGTCCCTCACAATCGATTCAAGCAGAGCTGTTTTATCTTCTCCGTCATAGACGATGATTGCATTTCCTGTGACAAGCGGCGTGAAAATAGAAGTCACCGTCAGATCAAAAGAAATTGACGAATACAATGGGAAGTTGGCTTTCTCGCCTTTTACATAAACCTCTTTCGCCCACCAAATATAATTGGTCAAGCCTTGGTGCTCGATTAGTACGCCTTTTGGCCGGCCTGTGGAACCTGACGTATAAATGACATATGCCAAATGGCTCACATCATTTATCGGAGCAAGGTCAGAGCCATCTTGGTGATAAGAACTTTCATCATCAAGTAAAACCGTGACGCCTTCATAGGCGAGCTGTTTCCTGACGTCCCGCTGCATTAAAACGATTCCGGCTTGGGAGTCATCCAGCATATACCGGATGCGGTCTTGCGGATATTCCGGATCTATAGGGACATAGGCTCCGCCTGATTTTAAAACGGCAAGGATTCCGACCACCGATTCGATGCTGTTTCTTGTGATGATGGCTACAGGCTGATCCGTCTGGACTCCTTTCGCTCTTAACGTTCGCGCCAGTCGGTTGGCCCGCTTATTGAGCTCTCCGTAAGTGAGCTGCCTGTCCTTATCAATGACGGCTGCTTGATCGGGCGTACGCTGCGATTGCTCTTCAAATAATTGATGAACCGGCGTCTGCGGAAACGGCGCGGCCGTGTCGTTAAGCGTCTGCAGAAGGGTTCTTCTTTCGCCTTCCGTTAACAATTCCGCTTGATCCACCCGGATATCCGCATCTGTCACGACTTGATGCAGGATTTGCATGAAATGTTCCCGAACCCGCTCTATGCTTGCCCGATCATACACATTTGCATTGTATTCAAAAGAGATGGTCATCTCGTCGCCCGGTATAACGGTCAAATTAAAATCGTAGTTGGTCTGTTCTTCCATTTGTACGTTGGAGATCGTGATGGATGTTCCGTTCTGGCGGCCTATGCTTTCCATATACTGATCAACCGGATAATTTTCGAATATCATTAAATGTGTAATTAAATCTTGTTTTTGCGTTGTACGCGCTTGAATATCGTACAGCGGGTGCGTCTCAAATTGTTGAGACGCTACAGCCCTTTCCTGCGCCTCTTTCATAAGCTCGGCAAACGTTGTCCCGGCTTCGCACCGGAACCGGACGGGAATGGTGTTAATGAATAAGCCGATCATGGTTTCCACGTTTGGAATTCCAGCAGGTCTTCCGGATACAACACTTCCAAACACAACGTCCCGGCTGCGGTTATATTTCTGCAGCAAAACCGCCCATGCCGTCTGCAGCAGCGTGTTCAGCGTGACATGATGCTCGCCTGCCGTCCGCTTCATTTTTGAAGTGAGATCGGAGCTTATGTCACACGTCACTTTTTCAGGAACGTATCGTCCGTCTTCCGCTGCATGGTGATCCTTAGGAAGGCCGGTTTGCTCCTCATATCCCTCTAAGTATTGATCCCAATAAGCCGTGGCCTTTTTCGCATCTTGCCGGCCGAGCCATTCAATATATTGACTGTACGGAGTAATTGATGATTGTTCAGGCTGCTTTTGCTGAAGCAAGGCAAAGTAATTCTCGAATATTTCTTTTGTAATCAGCGGCAGGCACCAGCCGTCCATCAAAATATGGTGGAAGCTCCAGATAAAACGGTATGTCTTTTCATCCGTACGAAGGATGAATAGCCGCATTAACGTGCCTTTTTCTAAGTCGAACCCCCGCATCTTATCTTCTCTGGCATACTGCTGAATCATCGCTTCTTTTTGTGATTCCTTCATCTCTCGTATGTCATTGAATTGAAAACCGATTTTTTTCGTTTTGAATATAATTTGGAGCGGCTGATCCTTCCAGCCTCTGTAAAAATTCGTGCGGAAAATATCATATTTTTGCGATAAGCCGTCCAAGCTTTTTGAAAATGAATCAATCTCCAGATCTCCATGCAGATCAAACATCGTTTGCTGAAAATAAGCACCTGAATTCGGATCAAATAAGCTGTGAAACAGCATGCCCTTCTGCATCGGCGTTAATGGATAAATATTTTCCGCTTCGCCTAATTCACGCGTCTGCTCCAAAAGCTGTTCCAGTTCGTCGATTGAGATATCTTTTAACAGGATGTCACTTGGTGTGAGAGAAGTCTGGCTGCCGGCTTACGCAATGCGCAATGACTTCTTGCAGACTTTCTTTCAACCCCCGGGCAAATTGCGCCATAGTAGATCTTTCGTATTGTTTGCGCTGTAGCTCAGTGTCAGTGATAATGTCCCTTCGGCAATCATGCCGTTCAAATCAAGCACGGCCGTTCTCTCTTGGTTTTCGTTCATCGATAACCCTGTGGAATATGGCGATATGCGCAAAGCCTGATGCTTCAGGTCTTGGTCAAATTGTCCCAAATAGTTAAACGATATCTCCGTATTCAGCTGCAGGCTGTCGGCTTCCGGGTGCCCGGATATATATTTGATGATGCTGTAATTCATTCCTTTATCAGGGATGCGGCGCAGCCCTTCTTTCACGATCTTGATTCGCTGCGACAGGTCTTTTCCGGCTTCCATCCTCAGGACGACAGGGTACTGGCTTGTGAACCATCCTATCGTGCGGGAAATGTCAGCATCCGGAATAATCGGTTCTCTCCCGTGGCCTTCCAAATTCACGACAATGTCTTCCGTGCCTGTCCACTTGTGAACGGCCAGCCCTAACGAAGTCAGCAGCAGATCGTTGATATCCGTGTTGTAGGCGCGGTTCGCTTGTTTTAATAATTGCTCCGTTTCCTCTTTTGTCCATTGAATCGTCACTTCTTCGCTGTCACTTAATAACGATCCTTCGCTGATAGTGTCCTTAGGCAATGGCTGAGGCTTTATGCTTGAAAGCTCAGTCCAATAAGCAATCTCCTCTTTCATGTCGGTTTCCGCTGCATGCTTGGACAATTGATCGGCCCAGAATGGAAACGAATCTGTTTTTTGCGGGAGCTGGATCGTTTGTCCGCGTTCTGCCTGCTCATAACCGCTTGCAAAATCTTCGAGCAAAATACGCCAGGATACTCCGTCAATCAGCAAATGATGAATTGCAATCAGCAAATGATCTCCGTCCGGACATTGGAACAAACCGAGCTTCATCAATGGCCCTTTGTCTAATACCATGCTGCTTTGAATCTCATTCGCTTTATCGGCAATCGCTTGAGCCGGATCGGTTTCCCCTTTATAATTCATCACTTCCAGATGGTATAGTTCACTTTCATCTGTTCCTGTAATTCGCGGAGCGTATCCATCCGGCGTTTTTTCAAAAATCATCCTCAAGGCATCGTGATGCGACGCGATCTGTTCCATCGTCCGGCGAAGCGGAGCCTCTTTAAAGCTTTCCGCCGAATATAACATGACGGCCTGATTGTAATGGTGTGCATGCGGCATGTTTTGTTCAAAAAACCAATGCTGAATCGGGGTCAGCTTGGTTCCGCCATTCACTTCTCCTTGATCAGCCACCCTGCTGACCGGCGCTACAAACTGACTAAGTTCAGCAATCGAGGGGTGTTTAAACAAATGCTTCATATCAACCTTGTATCCGGCTTGATACAATCTGGATGACACCTGAATTGACTTAATCGAATCTCCGCCAAAATCAAAGAAATTATCCAGAATTCCTATACGTTCTGCCCCTAATACTTCTTGCCAGATAGACGCCAGCAGTTCTTCTATTGTGTTCCGCGGGGCTATGTATTCGTATTCCGCCCGCGTATTTTCGTCAGCAGCAGGCAAAGCTTTCAGATCAATCTTCCCATTGGAAGTGAGCGGAATGCGTTCCAATGGGATAAAGCGGGAGGGAATCATATAATTCGGCAGTTCCCGGGATAATTCTTTTCTGAACTGCGCAGCGGTCAAAGAAGGCTCGCCGACATAATAGGCATACAATTGTTTGGCCCCGTCTGCGTCTTCCCGCGCGACGACTGCGGCTTCACGAACGTTTTCCAGATTGAACATGGCTGCCTCTACCTCGCCGATCTCAATCCGGTAGCCGCGAATTTTCACTTGATGATCAATCCGCCCTAAATATTCGATTCTTCCATCCGGCAGCCATCTGGCGAGATCACCCGTTTTATACATCTTTTGACCAGGGACATGCAGATGCTCCACAAATTTTTCCTCCGTCAATTCAGGACGATTGAGGTAGCCGCGGGCCACTCCCGCTCCTCCGACATACAGCTCTCCCGGTACGCCGATCGGCTGGATTTGATGGTGCGCTCCTAAAATATAAGCTTGATGGTTGGCCACCGGGCTGCCGATTGTGATCTGTTCATCAGCGGACTGAACAGGGTGAAATGTAGATACCACGCTGTTTTCTGTCGGTCCGTATTCATTATTGATCCGAATGCGAGGCTGCAGAGAATGCAGCTTCTCAACTGTATCTGTTTCCAGCTGCTCACCGCCTACAACAACATGCTGAACATGGATGAAGTCCTCTGTGTTCATCTGTTCGATCATCGTTTTCAGAAGACGGGGAGAAGTTGAGAAATGAGTAATTCTCTCTTGTTTTATGGCATTTTGAATGGCGAAAGTTTCTTTATTCTCTTCATTAGGCAATAGGTGCAAAGTTGCCCCCGAGATGAGCGGGCCGAAGAAATTTAAAATGAACGCATCAAAAACATACGGGTACAAGACAAGCACGCGATCCGCCGGAGAATGCTTAAAAAACGCCTTCTTCCATTGGAGCGAATTCACAATGCCGCCGTGTTCAACCATGACTCCTTTCGGCTTTCCTGTTGTACCCGACGTATAAATGACATAGGCTAAATGGCTGTGTCCCGCTACTGGTGATAACAATGAGCTATCGGCATGGTATGATGTTTCATCATTCAAATCAATCACCGGGCCGTCAAAGGTGAGACTGTTTTTTAAATGACGCTGAACAAGGAGAACGTCTGCATCCGCATCATGAAGCAAATATTGAAGCCGCTCTTTTGGATATTCAGGATCCAGGGGCACATAAGCGCCCCCTGCCTTCCAAACGGCTATAATGGATACGATCATCTCTAATGAACGATCGGCGAGAATGGCGACTAACGTATCAGGTTGAACCCCGCAATTACGCAATGTTCTTGCCAAACGGTTCGCCTTCTCATTCAGTTCCCTGTACGTCAAATGGTCGTTTTTAAACTTGACGGCCGCATGCTCAGGTGTTCTTTCTGTTTGCTCTTCAAATAATTGATAGACTGTTCTGCTCCCGGAGAAATCTCTGACGGTATCGTTAAAATCAAACAATAGCTTCTGTTTTTCCGCTTCCGGTAAGATCTCTGCCGTATGGATCGCGGCTTGAGGCTGAAACAGGATCACAGACAGCAGCTGATCCAAATGGGATACAATTTGATTGATATAGCGCTCATCGTACAGGTTGCCGTTATAAAAAAGCTTCAAATGAATCCCGTTGTTCTCCAAATCAAAGTGAAACAGCGTATCGGCTGCAGTATCTTCTTTAAATTGCAAGGAATGAATTTCGTTAAGCGAAACGACGGTATGAATCAACGGCAGATGCTCGTCATTGTATTGCACGCTCAGATGCTGAACCATTTTTCTAAACGGCAGGTTTTGATTTTTCAGAGAATCATTAACGGCTTCTTTCAGCTGTCCGAATACGGTTTTAAATGTACTCTCGTTTGAAAGCGTATTTTTTAAGAGGACAATGTTGTTAACGGCTGACTGGCCGGATTTTTGCTTCGATACCGTCGGAATGCCAAGAATCAGGCTCGTTTGATCCGTATATTTATATAACAAGCATTCAATACCCGCCAATAAAATCAGATAGGCCGCCATATCGGAATGATTCGCCATTGTCATGATTCTTTGAGATACTTCCGGAGATAAGGAACGGCAGATGCATTTTTCCTGGTAGCCGGTACGGGCCAACGACGCTTTATCCGCTGCTTTAAAGTAAGGGAATGCGCTTAGTCCGTCTTCTTCATCAAACAGGTTTTCCCAGTACGTTTCTTGGTTTTTAAATACCGACATTGGAGCACCTCATTTTATATAATTTAAAGAAATAATGCTTTTCCCTAAAAGTTCAATTGAATAGAATCAAGCGCGTTCTCTTCTTCCTCATTGCTGCCGCTCAATCCGATATGTTCGATTAGAATGCTTGGCTGTTCCAAAATCGCCGATAGGATGTGTAAGTAGTCGTTTGATAAAACCTCGATTCTGCTTTTCTTAAACAGTTTTTTCGAATATTCAAACAGTCCGTGATAGTTGTCGCGGTCCGCCTGAATCGACAAGGTCAAATCGAATTTCGCAACCGGATGATGAAATGGATACGGCTTGAGTTGAAGAGAATCGAAAGTCAATTCAGCATGATCGAGATTTTGCAGCACAAACATCGTATCGAATAAAGGATTGCGGCTTGAATCTTTTGGAAGATGCAGATGCTGAATTAATTCTTCCAACGGATAGTCTTGATTTTTATAGACGTTCAGCATGTTTTCTTTTACTTCGTTTAAGTAGGCATCAAATGTTTTACGGCCCGCCGGGTGATTGCGAATGACTAACGTATTGACGAACATTCCCACGACCGGCTCTACATCCAAATGAGTCCGCCCGGCAGATGGCGTTCCTACGATAATATCTTCTTGTCCGCTGTATTTGGATAAAAGAATCGTATAGGCTGCCAATAAAATCATATACAGTGTTGCTCCTGTGTCTTCTTCCATTTGGCTTAAACGCTGTTTCAAGTGTTCTGGTATAAGAAATTCAAATGATTCGCCTTCGTAATCGCGTATGGCAGGTCTCTCATAATCCGCAGGCATATCCAGTACAGGAATATCACCGTGAAACTGATCCAGCCAATACGCTTCCTGGCTCTTGATGTTCCGTTTCTGAATGTCCGATTGCTGCCAAACTGCAAAGTCTTTATATTGAATAGAGAGCGGGTCCGGTTCGTTCCCCTCGTAGATTCGGCTTAAATCTTTCATCAGAATATTGACGGACACGCCGTCAGAAATGATATGATGCATATCAACCACAAGCACGTGCCGCGCAGGTTCAATTTCAATCAGTCCGGCCCGCATCAGCGGCGGTTTGGCTAAGTCAAACGCTTTGATGAAATCCAGCACACGGTCTTCCGCTTCTTCTTCGCTTGCTTGAATCCGTTCTATCGTAAAGTCGACGTTCTGATGAATACGCTGTGCCGGCTCGCCTTCATATAAATCAAAGCTGGTCCGCAACGCTTCATGACGCGCGATTAATTTTCGGAAAGCGGCGTTTAACCGTTCGGGATCGATCGTCCCTTCCACATTCATGGCACCCGTCATATTGTAAGTCAGCTCGCCGCCTTCTGTGTGACTTAACAAATACATCCGCCTCTGAGCTGAAGAAACCGGATAATATGGCATTTCCTTTGCAGCCGGAATCGGTACATATCGATTTTTGTCCATGTGTAACGCCTTGTCAGCCAATTGTTCAATGGTAGGAAACTTGAATATGTCTTTGAGAGACAGATTCACATCCAGCTCTTTGTGAATTCTGGCGGCTAAGGCAGCCGCTCGGATGGAGTTGCCTCCGAGATCAAAGAAATTATGTTTGATCCCCGCTTGGCTTATTCCGAGCACTTCCTTCCATAAATCTGTCAGTTTGGACTCCGTCTCATTACCCGGCGGAACATATTCAGCTGTCAGCTGCAGACTCGCTTCTGGTGCTGGCAGTGCCTTACGGTTTATTTTCCCGTTGGACGTTAACGGCATATGCTCCAGATGGACAAAATAGGACGGAACCATGTAGTCCGGAAGCTCCGATGACAATTGTTCCCTAAGCTGCGCAGCCGCTATAGGCTTGTCGCTTACGTAATACGCGCATAATTGTTTTAAGCCGTCTTCTTCTTCTTTCACCGTAACCGCGGCTTTTTGCACCGCTTCCGCGTTATGCATTGCTGCTTCAATTTCACCAAGCTCGATTCGGTATCCCCTGATTTTGACTTGTTCATCAACGCGCCCGATATATACAAGATTTCCGTCCTTCAACCGCTTAGCCAAATCCCCTGATTTGTACATCTTCGCTCCCGGGACATACGGGTTTTCAACAAATTTCTCTGCCGTTAAATCCGGACGGTTCCAATACCCTCTGGCAACACCCGGTCCGCTGATATATATTTCGCCGATTACCCCGATCGGAACCAGGTTTCTGCTTGCATCGGCCACATAAATATCCGTGTTGGCAGCCGGAGTGCCGATCGGTACAAATTCCCGCTTGTCCCGTTCTGCGTCGAAGTGATAAATCATACATCCGACGACAGCTTCCGTCGGTCCGTATTCATTGAAAATGTCCAGCCGGCCTTTAAACTGCTCGCTGACACTTTTGGCCAGACGGGTGCTTAAATTTTCTCCGCCGACAATCATTTTCCGTATTGCGGTGCCGCCAGCGATATTCATCTCCTTGATGACGTGCAGATGTGCCGGGGTCAATTTGATCATGTCTATTCTTGAGTCCCGCATAATCTCAGAAAGCACAGCGCTTTTATCTTCGCCGTCAAAGACAATGATGGTATTTCCCGTAACCAGCGGTGTAAATATCGAGGTCACAGTCAGATCGAAAGAGATGGAAGAGTATAATGGGAAGTTGGTTTTCTCACCTCTTACATAAACCTCTTTCGCCCACCAAATATAATCAGCCAGTCCCTGATGCTCAATGAGTACACCTTTTGGATTTCCCGTGGAACCTGACGTATAGATCATGTAGGCCAAATCATGCGCATCGCTGTCCGATTCAAGATTCGAGTGATCCTCATGGTATGAGTTTTCCTCATCCAAAAGCACAACGTCACCATCATACGGTAATTGATCCAGCAGGCTGCGCTGTGTCAACACAACCTCCGCCCTTGAATCTCTCAGCATATATTGGATCCGATCTTCCGGATATTCAGGATCAATGGGCACGTATGCGCCGCCGGCTTTCAGAACAGCCAAAATTCCGACAATCAGTTCGATCCGATGCGGGCAGATGATGGCAACGAATTGATCCGCTTGTACGCCTTTTGTCCGTAACGTCCGCGCCAATCGGTTCGCCCGTTCATTGAGCTGTCTGTACGTATACCGCTCATTGCCAAAAATAACGGCTTCATGATCGGGACTCTGTTCCGCTTGCATTTCAAACCATCGGGTTACTGTTTCGTTATGCGGATACGGCGTCTTTGTGCCATTACACTCCGTCAGCAGTTGATGCCGTTCGGTTTCAGACAGCATAGGAACGGAAGACAATGTCATCTCCGGCTGCTCAACAAGACTGTTTAAAATGCCGGTATAGTGTTTGGTGATCTGTTCAATGGTGTCTTTTGTGAATCGTCCCGGTTTATAATCAAAATGCATCTCTATCTGTTGACCGGCATCTTCGATCGTGAGCATCAAATCATACAAAGAGACCCCTGGATTTCGTTCTTTCACTTTAAATGTACATTCATTGTGCCGGATTTCATGAAATTCAATGTTTTGAAACACAAACATCGTGTTAAACAGAGACTTTCCGGTTGTTTCCCGCTGCACATTTAATTTCTCCACAAGCCGGTCAAATGGATAGTCTTGGTTTTCGAAAGCGTCAAGCGTCTGCCGCTTTACTTCTTCCAGATAATCCGTGAACGTTCTATTGGCGTGCGGCTTCGTCCGGATTCCAATGGTTTGTATGAAAATACCGATGATCTTTTCGATATCCGGATGATTTCTTCCTGAAGCAGGCGTGCCAACGACAATGTCTTCTTGTCCCGTATATTTATGAAGCAGCACATTATAGGCGGCCAGAAGCACCGTATAGAGAGTGGTTTCCGCCTTTTGCGCCAAATCTTGAAGCGAGCGGATGACATCCGGCTGTAAGGAGCATGTCACACGCTGTCCCTCAGAAGACCGTTCTGCCGCTTTTGAACCGTCTGTCGGCAGGTTAAGGATGGGAATTTCGTCTTGAAATTGTTCCAGCCAATATGTCTCCTGCCGCTTCATAGCATCCTCATTCAGCCGTTGGTTTTGCCATTCTGCGAAATCTTTATATTCAAATTCAATGTCCGGTAATGGTTTCTGAAGATATAAAGCCAGCAATTCATTTGTAAGGATGTTGACGGAATAACCGTCCGAAATGATATGATGCATATCGATGAGCAGTTCGGCCTGCTCGTTTTCAATCTTGATCAGCTCCGCACGAACTAACGGAGCTTGGTCCAGGCGGAACGGTTTTACAAACCGGTCTGAATAGGCATCAAATTCGTCCCGGCTCATTGTCCGGACATGAACGTTAAAATCAACTTCGTTTTCAAGTTTCTGAACGATATCGCCATCTATAATGTCGAAATACGTGCGAAACGCTTCGTGCCGCTGCATCACTTGTTGAAGAGATGAGATCAGGGCTTGCTCATCGTACTTCCCTGTTATTGATATTTGGCCGAACATATTTTGCGCCAGCTGATCCGGTTCCAGCTGGTGCAGGAAATATACTCTTTGCTGCGCCGGCGATGTCGGGTAATACGCTTTTTTCTCGGCAGCCTTCATCGGGAGGTGCACGACTTTTGTTTCGTTCTGAATGAAATGTGCTAATTCCTTAACAGTCTGGTGATTGAAAAATTGTCCGATGGAAACCTTTTGATGAAATGTCTTCTGAACTTTGGAAAGCATAAGCGTCGCCTGGAGTGAGTTTCCTCCCAGAGCCAGGAAGCGATCTGATCTGCCGACCCGTTCAAGGCCGAAAAGTTCCTCCCAAATCCGCGCCAGCTGCCGCTCCGTTTCATTTACCGGCGCCTCGTAGGCTTCAGTGAAATTTGCTGTATTGCTTCCTATTGAAGAGACCCGCTTCTGGTGTTCGGCATAAAGTGCTTGTAAATCATGCTGTTCTTCATCGGAAAACAGCATCATGGCGTCAAGAGGGATTGAATCTCCCTCAACCATTTTTTGCAGCAATTTTGTAAAACCCGCTCCCCACTTTTTCATGATTTCCGGACTGATGACGTTCGTATTAAAGTCGAAATCAAGAACATATTCTTGATGCGCGTCTGTTATGTTAAGAAATAAATCATACAGGGTGCATTTTACCGGGTATGCAACGGGCTCCGCTTCCGCCTTTCCGAAATGCAGCTTTCGAAAAGGCCTGTCTAAATTAAAGATAATACGCATATCCGGCACTTGATCGTGCGGAAGCTCTCTGGCCACCAGTGTCATCGGGACGGCTTGGTGCTGCATTGCAAGATTCACGCTTTCTTTCATACTGCCAAGATAACCGGATAAAGTGCTTTCTGAAGAAGACGTGTTCTTCACCGGAATCATATTGACGCAATTTCCAATCAGATCATGCTGTTTCATATGCGATTGACCTGCTGCGGGGACCCCGATCACAAGGCCTGACTGTTTGGTAAGCCGGTGCAGAAAAAGATGAAATGCACCCAGCATCGTCACAAATACGCTATTTTTCATCTGAATGCTTAATGACCTTAAAGCCTCGCTCAATGGCCGTCCAAGCCTGACGGTACACCGGTCTCCCTCATACCCGTTCGGATAACGGACAGAAGCTGCGCTCGGCAGAATTGGCTGCTGTATCGGTTCAGAGAAATGACGCCGCCAATACCGGACCCCTTCTTCATAATGGCCGCTGTCAATCTGTACCTGCTGCCAGTCTAAGTATTGGCGAAACGAAACATCTGCCTCTTTCGGTGAAATCGGCTTTCCTTGTACAATTGCCGCGTAGTTGCTCTCCAGTTCTTGAACAAAAACGGCGATTGACCATCCATCGGCAATGATATGATGGAACGTGAGCACAATCAGATGTTCATTGTGAGCCGCAGTAAGCACATGGATTCTAAACAAAGGCTTTTGTTCATGGAAATGCAACGGCCGCTTGGCATCTTCTGTCAGCCATTTTTGAATTTCCGACTCCCGATGTTCATGCGGGTGACCGGTAAAATCAATGACTGGTATTTCTATATTCATCCGTTCCTGCACTTGCTGTACCTCGTCATCGGGATGAATCACCGTACGTAAAGCTTCATGACGGTCAACGATATGCCGGACGGCTTGTTTTAATGGCGTATGCTGCAGTTCGCCCTCCACTTTCAGCATAATGGACTGGTTTAAAGCGGCGGAAGCTTCATTCCCGTAATGGGATGCCATAACCAACTGCTTTTGTTCAGGTGAAAGCTCGCGCGTCCCGGACTTTTTACGGCCTCCGCCATCAGGGGAATCCGGGCCTTCCGGAATAAATCCGCCTCGGCGAAGATCCTCCACCGTGTCTTTCACCGCTTGAATAATATTTTCGATATCATCTGCGGTATGCGCGACGGACAAGAAGCAGTTGCGTCCTTCCCACACATAGACACCTTTATAGTTGAGATGGTAAAAGAACAAGTCATTATCAAGCGATGAGACAAACCGGAATAAAGAACCGAATCGAACCATGCGGATAGGCACTTGCGCTTGTTCGAAGCAGCGATTCAGCTCATCGACCAAGTAGGCTGTTTTTTGATTCAGCTGCTCATACAGATGTTCTCCCTCGGTTTGTAAATGACGAAGGACGGCTAATGACATTCTCATGGTAAGCGGATGAGTATTGAAGGTGCCGGCCACAAACGTGCGTTTCGCCTCGTCTTGCGGGTAGGAATCGTCCCCATACTGCCAGGTACCCCCGTCGATCGCATTCATGAACTCAGCTTTTCCGGCAACTACCCCTAACGGCTGTCCGCCGCCGATGATTTTTCCGTAGGTCACTAAATCAGCCTGAATGCCGAACCATTCCTGTGCGCCGCCGAGACCGATCCGAAATCCGGTAATAATTTCATCCATAATCAGAGCTGTTCCGGATTGCTGCGTGATCGCCCGCAATTCTTTCAAAAATGCCCGCGGCTGCAAATCCGGCCTGCGGCTTTGTACAGGTTCCACCAGTACGGCTGCCAATTCATCACCGAGACTGCGAATCACATCAAGCGAATCGGGATTGTTGTAATGTAAAATAATCAAATCATCCATATAGCTCTGCAGTATACCCGGAGCCAGCGGATTCGCAGACGAGGCTCCGCCTTTAGTGCCGGCAACCCCTAATACGCCGTCAAACGTGCCGTGATAAGATCCCGAGAACGCCACGACTTTCTTTCTTCCTGTTGCCGCCCGCGCCAAACGCAGGGCAACCATGACGGCCTCTGTTCCGGAATTATAGAAAGCGACCCTTTCCACCCCGGTACATGTGCGGATCCGGTCGGCAACTTCACCGGCGACATCTGACATCGGTCCGAGCGGAGGCAATGATGAACGGGCTGAATCATCGATAACCTGTGTAATAAAGGAAGGATGATGCCCGAAAAGGTTAACCCCGAATCCCATGGTGATATCGATATATTCATTTCCGTCAATATCCCACATTTTAGAACCGTCAGAACGTTCGGCGATAATCGGGTATACGATTTCCTTCCAATACGAACGGAAGCTGGACAAGTTGCGGTTGTTTGCATGAGCAAATCGGGTGTTGTCCGTATATTGTTTGGAACCTTTCGTTTTATCTGCGTATTTCTTGATGAAATCTTCTAAGTATTGTTTTTGCCGTGCGGTATAGTGTCCCTGATCATGCAGGTTCTGGGGCTGGAAAGGAACATAGGGTTTCGCTTCTTGAGCCGCTTTCTTTTCTGCTGTGACGGCCGGAGGCCCCTGCTTGACAGAAGGAATTGATTTCTCTTGCGCTTTAGCGTATTCTTTCTCATCGGAATGATGTCCGCTGTTTCTCAACAAATTAAAGCTATTTAATTGAGCTTGCAAGGTATCCTGAATTAATTGATTCTGAGAAGCGATTATTTTTTCGAGCATATGCTCTTGATGACCTTCTCTGCGATCCGATTCAGACTGTGCTTCTGAAATGACCTGTATTTCCTGCGCCGGAACATTCTCTTGAGGCGGAGCGGATGCAAAGGACGGTGGAACGGTCTCAGCCAAGTAATCTATGACACTTTGAAGGTTGTTCATCGTATCAAAAAAACGATCCATCGGGATGTCTGCCCCAAATTCGTCCGCGATAGCTTTTTTGACCTGTGACAGCATGATAGAATCCATTCCGAGTCCGATAAAATGAGCATTCAGATCGAGTTCCTCCGCTCTGATCCCCGAAGCATTGCTGATTACAGTTTTCAGGAAGGATTCAATGTGCGCCTTCGATTGATTGATATTCAATGCCGCTTCTCCTCTCTTTTCGTCCTCGTTTAAGCGCAATTGGTCAGCTTCAGCCCAGCATCGGCTCCGTTCAAACGGATACAGGGGCAATGGCGTCTTTTGTACAGTTTCACCGGAATAAAGCGCGCGCCAATCGATAACGGCTCCTTGCACAAATAATTCGGCAGTGCGATGCAGCCATGTGATCCGTTCATCTTGCGTACGTAAACGCTGCTTAATCAGTGCGGCTGCTTGTTGATTCAGCTCTTCTTTATGAACAGGCAGCATTTCCTTCATATTCTTGTAGCCGATGTATACACCGGGAAGGTTTCTGTCTCCCTGAATCAGGCTGGTCAGCTTATCCGATAGTTCTTGTTTACCGGATACAATCATGGCAATGCCATGATCCAAATGAGCCCTGCCCGTACTGGCTGTATAGCAAATGGACTTTAATGAAGCTTGGCTGTCATCCGATACATATTGCCGGTACTGCTGTGCGAGTTCATAGAGTGATTTTTCAGTATGAGCGGATAAAACAAATAGGTGCGGCCCATGTTCATCCTCGGGCGCATACTTACTTTGAGAAATATATTCTTCCAATACCACATGAGCGTTCGTCCCGCTAAAGCCAAATGAGCTGACTCCGCCTCGCAGCGGCTCTTCACCGGATGTGAACGCTGCAGCTTCCTGGTTTACGTAAAATGGTGAAGAGTGAAAATGAATGAGCGGATTAGGTTCATTAAAGTGCACTAACGGCGGATTTTTCTTGTGATTCAGCATGAGGACAGATTTGATCAGCCCGACGATGCCTGCCGCTTCAAACAAATGACCGATGTTCGATTTAACAGAACCAATCGCACAAAATTGTTTTTTTGCCGTATACTTTTCAAACGCTTTACAAAGCCCGTTAAATTCAACCGGATCGCCGAGCTTCGTTCCGGTGCCATGCGCTTCGATGAAAGACAGTGTTTCAGGGGCAATGCCCGCGTCTTTCCAGGCCGTCTCAATGACCTCAGTCTGAGCTGCCGGATTCGGTGCTGTAATCCCGGCGGTTGTTCCGTCTTGATTCAGCGCGCTTCCCTTGATTACGCCGTAAATATGGTCTCCGTCGCGAACAGCATCCTGCAGAGGTTTTAGCAGGACTGCGGCCGCGCCTTCACCTGTGCCAGTACCGTCCGAATCTTTGCTGAACGTTTTCGTGTACCCGTCCGAAGATTCCATATCAAGTCCGATACAGATCGGCAAGAGCGATGTCCGGATACCGCCGGCAAGAGCCATTTCACAATCGCCGGATATTAAAGATTTACATGCCATATGAACGGCGGCAAGCGATGAGGAGCATGCCGTATCGACTGTGACCGCCGGCCCTTTTAAATTTAGGAAATAAGCGATTCGGCTGGCTAACACGGAAGGAAGATTGCCCACGATATATTGATGAAGCTCCTCCGGATAATTCGCAGAAAGGAGACGTTCATAATCGTAGCCCACCTTCGAGTACCCTGCATATACCCCGACACGGCTCCCGTTCATGCTGCCGCCGGCATAGCCCGCATCTTCAATCGCATGCCATACAGACTGCAAAAACAGTCTTTGGTTAGGGTCCATAAACTGAGCCGTTTTAGGAGCTAAACCGAAGAACGAGTAATCAAAGCGGTCGATTTCATCTAAATAGCCGCCCTTCACAAACTGATTCTCATTGATTTCGCTTTGGATGGACTTTAAATAATCCGCCGCATCTTTCAGCCGGGATGCAGGGTATTCTCGAATGCTGTGCTCACCTTTTTCAAGCAGATTCCAAAAATCACTTTTCGTTGATGCTCCAGGGACATTGAGCGACATCCCGATAATGGCGATATCTTTCGGCGTCACATGGCTTGGTTTCGCTGCCGCGTCCTGCTTGATTTCAGCCCGGCTTTCAGACAGATATGCCGCTAAATCAGTGATAGAAGGATACGTAAAGAGATCTGAAACGGCAAGCTCGCGTCCGAATTTCTGTTCTATGCGCTCGGCAATCTGCGATAACTGTAATGAATTTGCTCCCATATCAAAATAACTGTCAGCGAGGTGAACCTTTTTCCCATTGAGCACATCGGAAAAGATAGACAGTAATTCCGTTTCAATTTCATGAATGGGAGTCTGTCCGGATGTTTCCGGGCTGCTCTCCAAACATTCATTGATAGCGGCAGACTCTGTTGAAAAATTCCCTGCCTCATACTGTCTGGCAAGTTCGTAGCGTTTAACCTTTCCGCTGGTTGTTTTAGGGAGTTTTCGGATCGGAAGGACTTCTTTTATGCTCCAGCCGCCTCGCTTGAGCAAATGCTTTTTTATCTCTTTGACAAGCGGAGCGAATTTTTCAGGTGATTTTTTGTAAACAACAAAGAGCACGATTTCTCCGCTTTGTGTCTTTTGATCATATACACCGCAGGCGGCAACTCTTCCTAAGTCAACCTCTTCCATTTCAATCGCGACCCGTTCAATATCGTGCGGGTAGATATTTTTTCCGTTCACGAAAATAATGTCCTTTTCTCTTCCGGTTACGACTAAGTTACCACTTTCACTAATGAATCCGAGGTCCCCCGTTTTTACCCAGCCGTCAGAAGTCAGCGCTTTTTCCGTACTCTCGGGGTTGTTATAATACCCTTGTGTCACATTGTCTCCTTTGATCTGGATATGGCCGATGATTCCGTCTTCTACTCTTTCATTTGCTCCATCGGAGATCCGAAGCTGACAATAGTCAATAGGTTGTCCCACTTCGACGAATGAAGCGCAATTTTGATCCTCTTTGCTTACTTTTACAGCTCTTTCACCAAGATTTAAATAGTCACGATGCAAATAAACGGGAACGAATTCTTTACCTAATTTAGAGAATGCTGCGCCGACCGAAGCTTCCGCTAAACCGTAAACATTCAAAATGGCGGATCTTTTCAGATTGAATGCTGCGCATCTTTTCAAAAATTCGTCACATAGCTCCGGCAATATCGGTTCTGCACCGTTTGCGATGACCTTGATGTGGGATAAATCCCAGTCTGGTTCGTTTTTCAGAAATTTAAGGAAGTAGTTGTACCCGAAATTTGGAGAGGATAGAATACTGGCTTTATGTTCATGAGCTTTTTTCATCCAAAGAATAGGTCTGCGAATAAATAATTCTGTAGGCATTAGATTTTGATTGATTCCGGTTATGAAGGGAACAAGGTGGCAGGCGATGAGCCCCATATCATGCGTTAAAGGCATCCACGATAAGAAAGAGTCTTTCGAATGAACGGCTAGGGCATTCCCAATGGCGCACGTGTTATGTATTAAGTTGTGATGCGTTAACATGACTCCTTTTGGATCTCCTGTCGATCCTGAAGAAAATTGGATAAAGGCGAGTTCATCCGCATCAGGTTCATAAAACGAAGCGGGGTAATCGTAGGTTTGATCTTGAATGATGTCAGATTTTTCGTTTAATTGATGATGGAAATCCTGTAAATCGTGTTCTGCAGCATATTTCTTTATTTTGTCCAATACTTTTTCAGAGGCAATCAGAAACGGATGATTTAATATATTCCAAATGCGCCAGACCTTCAGCTTATGGTCATCATCTTCTCCGATACTGACCGGCACCGGGATCATTCCTCCTAATATACAAGCCCAAAAAGCAACGACAAATGATTTGTTTTCTTGGATTTGAAATACGATTTCCTGCTTCGGCTGAATGCCGAGATGCTGTAAATAGCCAAGATACCTTTGCGCCTCTTCAAACAATTGGCGATAAGAGACAACCGTCTCGTTTTTATCGGATTCGATAAAACGGATCCCGCGATCAGAGATATTGCTTCTTTCCCGAATGACTTCTACTAAGGTTTGGAATTGACTGGTATACATAGGTCCCCTCCTGGGCGCTTTATTTTAAAATCCGCAATTCTTCCCAAGCCGGAAGCTGTTTAGCTTCACAAATTAATTTGCATAAATGGATCGAATGTTCGAGTTCTTGTTCTGAAAGCACGTCTTCATGCTTTTTCATTCTCTCTTTCAGCTCTTGGATTTGCGTAAATAATGGCGTCGTCATATTGGAATAAGCCGCTGAATCCTTGTTGTAATTGCGCGCAATGACGGATTGAATCATCAATTTATTCAGTTGTTTTTTGCGTAAACGGACAATATGTTTCTTTCTTTCCGCTGAATTGGAAAGCAAGTGAACATCAGATGTCTGTCCTAAGGGATAAGGTACAATGTGATTCGTTGTTTTTCTCAGCAGACCGGCTAAGACATTGTTCGGACCCATTTCGATGACTTCTGTGACTCCGTGTAAAAGCAAGTAATGCATCGATTCCGTCCATCTTACCGGCATCGTCATGTGCTGCTTGAGATGTTCGCTGATCGAATTTCCGCTGCTGTAAGGGCGTGCGGTGACATTTGAAATGATCGGCCATGCGGCATCCCGGAAGGAATACCGGTGTAATACAGTCTGGAATTGTTCAGATGCTGATCGTATCATCGGACTGTGAAAAGGCGCACTGACATTCAAATAAGTGTATGCCGCTCCCTTTTCCTCCGCCATCTTGATGACACGTTCCACAGCTTGCCGGTGTCCGGAAATCACATGCTGCTGTTCTGAATTCATGCAGGCTACTCCTGCCGGAAAGTCTTCCGTCGACACTTTCGAACATATTTCCTGCAACGTTTGAAGAGAGAGGTGAGTCACGGCGGCCATCGTCCCCTGCTGCTGAGGATCCGCATTTTGCATAAGAATTCCCCGCTGCCTTACAAGTGTAACGGCATCCTGAAAAGAAAGGGCGCCGGCACAGACAAGCGCTGAATATTCGCCTAAGCTATGACCTGCCAGGAAGCGGGGCTTCACCCCTATTTCCTGCATATACACTTGAAAAGCAATAACACTGACCGTTAAAATAGCGGGCTGCGCGTTCATTGTCTTTGTCAATTCATTCATATCTCCGTTAAAACACAGTTTTTTTACATCCAAGGAGATCGCATCGCTCGCTTCTTCAAACAATCTCTTTGCGAGCACAAAATCATTCCAAAATTGTTTGCCCATTCCTACAAATTGAGACCCTTGTCCAGGAAATAAAAAGGCAAGATTGTTCATGAGATTCCTCCGATCATATTGAACAGAAATACAATATCCTACAAATTATCCCTTTATCTAACATCCTAGCATGATTATAACAAATGTGTATAGAATACTTTCGGAGGAGTTATTGTTCGATTTTACAAACGAATTAGATATATTTATTCATAAAATAAAACATGGGGGTTTCACCGAAAATCAGTCTTAAAGAGAGATGATGAAAAGCCGGAGTGGAGCCTGTTACCGCCTCTTCTTCACTTAGGACGAGCTCTTCATGTTTCATATGTTTTAGGGCTATTGGCGTTATTGTGTCAGAAATTACATATTTTCTGTTTATTGTAAAAATTCATTTGTATATCTGTGAAGGATTGTAAACTGAGGGCGTTTGATTATAAATGCGGCGCAAGAGATGGATCTGGTGAGGAAAATCTGCAAGGACAAAATACGCCGCAGAACAAGTAAATGACCCAGCCCGGATACCGATTGACGCAGTAAATCGGCCTATTGAGTGAACAAGGTTTTCAGGCATAAAAAAAACAGCCGTTCAGAGCGGCTGTTTTTTAAATAGTACAAGAACTATTGAGCGGTATACCCGCCGTCCATGACTACGGCCTGACCTGTGACCCCTTTTGCTTTGTCGCTGGCCAAAAATACGGCGTAATCAGCGATTTCCTTCACTGACAGCAGCCGTTTTTGGGGAACGAGCGGAAAGATGACGTCCTCAAGCACCCGCTCGTACGGTACATTCCTTGTTGCGGAAATGTCCTTTAACTGATTGCGGACAAGCTGAGTGTCCACATATCCCGGACAAAGCGCATTGACGGTAATGCCGTCAGCCGCGCCTTCAAGTGCACCGACTTTCGTTAAACCGATGACGCCGTGCTTGGCGCTGTTATATGCCGCTTTCCCGTGAAAACCGATCAGCCCGTTGACAGACGCCATATTAATGATTCGACCGAATTGCTGTTTTTTCATAATGGGGAATGCATGCTTCATTGCGATAAATGGCGCAGTCAGCATGACACGAATGAGCCGTTCAAACTGTTCGGTGGGAAATTCCTCGATGGGCGCGACATGCTGAATGCCCGCATTATTCACAAGGATATCGAGACGTCCGAATTGTTTCTCGACCGTCTGCAGCATGTCGGCCACTTGCTTTTCATTTGTTACATCGCATGTGATGCTGACTGCTTCACAGCCTTCATCTTTAAGTCCTGCCGCCGCTTCTTTCCCCGCTTGTTCGTTTACATCAGAGATGATGACGGCTGCTCCTTCACGGGCGAATTCTCTTGCAATTTCAAGCCCGATTCCTCCGGCTGCTCCTGTTACAACGGCTGTTTTTTCAATAAGCAATGAATCCATGGCGGCACCTCCTCATTTTGGTCTGACCCCGTTTTTTAACGACTGGCTGACAGTAAAATGACCTTCTGTTTTCTCAAAGACCTCCTCCATTGTTACACCTTCCTGCAGTTCGGTGAGCGTCATACGACCATCATGAAAATCGAATACAGCCAAATCTGTGATCAGCCGATCGACCACCTGCCTGCCGGTTAAAGGCAGCGTACATTCCCTTCTCACTTTAGATTCCCCATATTTATTAACATGCTCCATAATGACAATAATCCGTTTTGCTCCGTGCACCAGGTCCATGGCGCCGCCCATTCCTTTGATCATTTTTCCGGGGATCATCCAGTTCGCCAAATCTCCCCGTTCGGAAACTTCCATCCCGCCGAGAATCGCTACATCAATGTGGCCGCCGCGAATCATGGCAAAGGATTCGGCACTGTCAAAATACGAGGCTCCCTTTACCTCGGTAATGGTTTCTTTTCCCGCATTGATCAGATCGGGGTCAACCGTTCCTTCCGCCGGATAAGGCCCGATCCCGAGCAAGCCGTTTTCAGACTGAAGCAGGACGTTATAATCATTCGGTATCTCATTGGCTACAAGCGTCGGCATCCCTATTCCCAAGTTCACATTCATTCCGTCCTTAATTTCCTTTACAGCCCGTTTGATCATTCGTTTTCTGCTATCTCTCATTCTGTCAGCCTCCTTTATCATGCTTGCCGGACGGTGCGGCGTTCAATCCGTTTTTCATGAATCCCGCCAAGCAGCACATGCTGCACAAAAATACCCGGCGTATGAATTTGATCCGGATCAAGCTCTCCGGCATCGACGATTTCTTCAGCCTCTGCAATCGTCACTTTGCCTGCCATTGCAGCGAGCGGATTGAAATTTCTCGCCGTCTTTCTGAACATCAGGTTGCCCAGAGGATCGGCTTTCCAAGCCTTTACGATGGCGGCGTTCCCTGTAATCCCTTTCTCCAGAAGATAGGTGCGCCCGTCAAATGTCTTATGTTCTTTTCCCTCGGCTACTGATGTTCCGACGCCCGCAGGTGTATAAAACGCCGGAATGCCCGCCCCTCCCGCGCGAATTCTTTCTGCGAGCGTTCCTTGGGGCACCAATTCGACTTCCAGCTCTCCGCTTAAAAACTGCCGTTCAAAGGTTTTGTTTTCTCCGACATAGGATGCGACCATTTTTTTGATCTGCCGGTTTGCAAGCAGGAGGCCTAACCCCCAATCATCAACACCGCAGTTATTACTGACAACGGTCAAGTTTTTCACGCCGCTGTCCCTGATCGCGAGAATTAATTGTTCCGGAATGCCGCACAGGCCGAAGCCTCCTGCGATGAGGGTGTCTCCATCCTTGATCAGTGCAGCAGCATCTTTATAAGAGTCCATCACTTTTCCTTTTCCCATATTCGTTTCCCCTTTCTGTTTTGGCTACACAAGGCCCGTCAGACTGTAAATAGCGATGATGACAAACACAGCTGCTGTTTTAATGACGGTAATGGCAAAGATATCCTTGTAGGATTGGCGGTGGGTCAACCCGGTGACCGCGAGCAGCGTAATGACGGCGCCATTATGCGGAAGAGTGTCCATCCCGCCGGAGGCCATCGAAATCACCCGGTGCATGACCTCCGGCGGGATGTGGAATGTATTGATTGCTTCTGTATACGCTGCTGACATCGTGCTTAAAGCGATGCCCATTCCTCCTGATGCCGATCCTGTAATCCCGGCAAGCGCAGTGGTCGTCACCGCTCCGTTGACGAGCGGATCAGTAAACGTCTGCGATATGCCGCTGCTGACCATTTTAAAGCCGGGAAGCGCCGCAATGATGCCGCCAAATCCGTATTCGGCTCCTGTATTCATCGACGCCAGCAAGGCACCCCCGATGCCCTCATTCAGTCCTTCTTTCAAATTAAAGAGCACTTTTTTCCAATCGAACAAAATCGTTGTCATGATTCCGATGAACAGTGCGAGTTCTACTGACCAGATCGCAGTGACGGAGGAAAGGTCAATCTTCCCGAACGCTTCTAAACCGAGCTGCGCAAAATCAAATCCGTCAGGGTACCAATGCGGGAGCCACATCGTGAAGCATTTGTTCATGACCCCCACAAGGATAAGCGGAACAAAAGCGAGCACTTGCCGCGCGGGGCTGGGTTCTGCCTCCTGCGGTAAAACAGGCGTATGTTTTTCATTAGCCAGACCTGAGGGTTCCTCTGCAGCGGAAACTTCAGATTGAAATCCAGCATAGCCTTCTCCGGCATTGGCCGCTTTTTTGCGCCGTGATTCTAAATAAATCATTCCGGCCGTAAGCACAAATGCTGCACCAATCAGTCCGAGCCAGGGAGCGGCATAAATGTTTGTTTTAAAAAAAGCTGTCGGAATGACATTTTGAATTTGCGGTGTGCCGGGAAGTGCATCCATTGTAAAAGTAAAGGCGCCCAATGCAATCGTACCGGGTATCAGACGCTTGGGAATATCAGCTTTAATAAATAGGTTTTTAGCAAACGGATAAATGGCAAACACCGCTACGAAGAGACTGACGCCGCTGTACGTTAAAATCGCACCCATTAAGACGATGGCGAGAATGGCTCTTTTTGCTCCCACAAGCCTGACGATTGTTTTTGCAATCGACTCGGCGAGCCCGGATATTTCAACAACCTTGCCAAAAACGGCCCCTAAAAGAAATACGGGAAAATACAGCTTAATAAATCCTACCATCTTCTCCATAAATATATTCGAGAAGAAAGGAAGTACGAAGCTTGGATCTGTAAGAAGCACGGCAAACAGCGCACAAATCGGGGCGAATAAAATGACTGAAAAGCCCCGGTAAGCCGCAAACATCAGCATGCCTAATGCCAATAAAATAATAACAATGTCCACAAATCCCCCTCTTTTCTGCTCAAAATTAGTAAGCGCTTACAAAAATCGAGAAAATAAAGCAAAAAACATGCCGGTTTTGCACAGTTTCTGAGGCTGAAAAAATGTGCATCACGGTGAATTTTCCGTTTTGGCGAAAAAAAGGAGACCCTTGCTTCATGATATTGATTGGCTGAGCAGTGAGTTTTTTTAGGGATAGTGAGATGGATCAGAGAGGATTTTTGCTTTATAAATATGTATTCTTTTTTCTTTCATTTATTTCCTGCAAGAGGAACCGATAAAATCCGGCCCTCCTGCATGGTCATTCAGCCAAGGACAACCGGAAGCTCTTTGAGCGACCTAAAACCAATGAGCTTGCGGTATTCAAGGCGGTGTGCGGCCAGCCGAAGCTTAGGCATCCGCTCAAACAGTGTGAGAATTGCAATTTGTGCTTCGATGCGCGCTAATGAGGAGCCTATGCAAAAATGGGCGTTCTTTCCGAATGCAAGATGCGGATTCGGTTTTCTTTGGATGTCCATTTTATGAGGCTGATCGAATATGCTTGGATCGCGATTGGCTGCTCCTAAAAAGATGTATACCTGCTCTCCTTTTTTTATGGTTTTTCCATTTATTTCACAGTCTTCTGAAGCGGTGCGTGCCGTCAGCTGCGCGGGGCTGTCGTAGCGCAGACATTCCTCGACAGCAGTTTCAATAAGCGAGGGGTTTTCTCTCAGTGCGCTAAGCTGTTCAGGGTGTTTCAATAAAGTAAACACACCGTTGCTCATGAGGTTTACCGTCGTCTCGTGTCCGGCTATGACAAGTAAGATACATGTCGCGAGCACTTCGTCTTTTGAAAGCTGTTTCCCCATGATAAACCTGCTGATTAAGTCTTCCTGAGGATGTGCTTTCCGCTCGTGAATCAAATCTCTGAAATATGCAGTCAGCCTGCCTGCGGTGTCGCTTGCTCTGACTAACGTCTTTCTTGACCGGGTAAGATCAATGGCCTGAATGACGTCTGCCGTCCATTGTCTGAATTGATATCTCTCCTCTTTCGGCACTCCGAGTATCTCCGCAATGATGAGGCTTGCCAATGGAAAGGCAAACTCTGAAACAAGGTCTGCGGTTTTTTTGTTTTGGATTTGATCCAACAAGTCATGAACCGTTTCTTTTATACAGGGGCGAAGTGATTCCGCCGTCTTTGCGGTAAATTCTTTACCTATAAGCATCCGCATCCGCTTATGGTCTGATTGATTTTTAAATAACAGCATATCGTGCTGGATATGCGATAGATTTTGATATTTCGTTGAAGCTTCCGGAAGAGGAATGCGGTTTTTAAATCGGGTGTCTTTCAGAATCGATGCCGCCTCTTTGTACCCGGTGACATACCAGCCCGGATGTTTTAATACGGTTCCTTTATAAACAGGATCAATGGATCGCAGTTTTTCATAAAACGGGTAAGGGTCATTCCAAAAATCCGAATCCGCATGGAGAGACGGATGTGCACTTGATAGGCCAGCCGTCATCTTATACCTCCGTATTGCAGGCGGATTGCAGGCCGGCTTTCATTTCTTCAACGGATTCGACTTCAAACCCTAAATCATGGAGCATTTGATGATCCTCTGTTTCATGCTGCCCTGCTGTCGTTAAGTAATCTCCGACGAAAATCGAATTTGCGGCGTAAAGTCCCAGCGGCTGCAGCGAACGAAGGTTGACTTCCCGGCCTCCTGAGATACGGATTTCTTTTGTCGGATTGATAAAACGGAACAAGGCGAGCACTTTCAGGCAATACACCGGATGTAATTCGCTTACCCCTTCTAACGGAGTTCCGTCAATCGCATGCAGAAAATTAACCGGGATGCTGTCGGCGTCAAGCGCTTTTAAGCTGTTCGCCATATCAATGACGTCCTGTTTCGTTTCTTTCATGCCGACGATGACACCCGAACAAGGCGACATCCCCGATTGTTTCGCCGTTTCCACTGTATTGACCCTGTCGTCATACGTGTGGGAAGTCGTAATGTTTGAATGATTCCTTTGTGATGTATTGATGTTATGATTGTACCGGTCTACTCCTGCCTGTTTCAGCCGCTCTGCCTGTTCCGGCTTCAGCAGACCGAGGCATGCGCAGATTTTTAAACCGTACGTTTCTTTAATTTCTTTGACAGCATCAACAACTTGATCTACTTCTCTGTTCGACGGTCCCCGCCCGCTGGCGACGATGCAGTATGTCCCTATATTCAGGTCGTGGGCGCGTTTTGCCCCCTTAAGCAATATATGCTTATCCACCATCCGATAAGACTCGATCGGCGCTTTTGATATTGAAGATTGTGAACAGTACCCGCAATTTTCCGGACACAGACCTGATTTTGCATTCATAATCATATTCAGCTTTACTTTTTTTCCGTAAAATCGTTTTCTGATATGAAAAGCGGCATGCATCAGCAATAAAAGATCCTCATCAGGACAATTTAAAATGGCCAGCGCTTCTTGATTCGTTACTTCCGCCCCGTCCAGCACTCTCTCTGCAAGATCCATCCATTGATTCATGTTTATCTCCCCATTTGTGTCAGATTCATGAAAGAGGAAACATCTATATGTTTCTCAATCATGTGTTGAATGTTTTCCGGTGAAACGAGATCCAGCTTCGGTGTGATTCCCAAAATCGGAACTTTGCATAATGTTTCAATCATGCTCGGGTTTGTCTTCTCGTCCAGCCCCGGCCTGTTCCTTACGCCGTTGATCATAATGCCGAGAACCTCTATCCCCATGTTTTTCGCATATTCAACGGTTAAATATGTGTGGTTGATGGTTCCGAGATCAGGCCTGGCGACAATCACTGCCGGTAATTCCAAGGCTTTTATCAAATCACTGACTAAGTAATTTTCACCAAGCGGAACGGAAATGCCGCCTGCCCCCTCGACGATGAAACACTCATGACGATTTTTGATCTTACTCCAGTGGGCCATGACTTCATCCATGCTCACGCATTTCCCCTCAAGCATGGCGGCCGTGTACGGCGCAAGCGGCTCTTTCCATTCAAATGGCGTAATTTCTTCATGAGACAGTGCGGTTTGTGACATGTTTTTCAACAGCGAGGTGTCACTTTCCGGATGAGTCCGCGGCACGCCGCTTAAAAACGGCTTAAACACTCCGATATCCGCCTGTTTCTGCCTGAATGCCGCGGCAAGTCCGCAAGAAACGATGGTTTTTCCGACGCCGGTATCTGTTCCTGTGACAAAAAAACTTCTCATTTGTTTATATTCAGCTCTTTTCTAATGGAATCAAATGCTTCTGTCAGCTCGTCTATGTCCTGTAAGCTGCGATCCGCCGTAACGGTCAGCCTGATTCTGCTTTCGCCTTCCGGAACGGCGGGCGGGCGGATGGCCGGGGCGCAGATTCCCTTTTTCTCCAGCAGCGCAGCGGCTGAAACCGCTGTTTTTGCATCACCGATGATAACGGGGATAATCGGTGTATCCCCGCCTCTTACGATAAAGCCCATATCGGCCAGACGCGTTTTTATCTTTTTGACAGACGACTGCAGCTCACGGCGCGTATCGTGCATATCTGATATGAGGTCAAATGCCGTATGCGAAGCCGCACAAATTGACGGCGGGAGGGCCGTCTGAAAAATAAACGTCCGCGCCTGATTCAGCAAAAAATCAATAAAAATGTTTGATCCCGCGGCAAAACCGCCTTCCGTTCCTACAGCTTTGCTTAATGTGCCGATGACAACATCAGGACAAACACCGAAATAGTCACTGGTTCCTCCGCCGTTTTCCCCGAGTACACCGGTTGCATGCGCGTCATCTGCTATCACAAATGCCTGGTACTGCTTTGCAAGCGCCATTATGCGGTCAAGAGGCGCAATTGTGCCGTCCATGCTGAAAACGCCGTCTGTGACGATAAAGCGGCGGTTCCGCGTCTGGACGGAGGCAAGTTTTTTCTCAAGATCATCCATATCAATATGGCGGTACACGATGGTTTCCGCTTTTGATAAACGGCAGCCGTCAACAATGCTCGCATGGTTCAGTTGATCGCTTAAAATGACATCGCCTTTTTGAGGCAGTGAGGCAAGCACGCCGATATTCGCCAAGTAACCGCTTGAAAATAATAAAGCCGCTTCCGTCTGTTTAAAGTCCGCGATTGTTTGTTCAAGTTTTTCGTGCCACACAGTATTTCCTGTCGTTAACCGTGAGCCGCCGCTTCCCGCTCCGAACCGGCTCAGCGCTGTTTGCGCGGCTGTGATCAGCCGTTCATCTTTTGACAGGCCTAAATAGTCATTGGACGCCCAGGTCTGCCGCTTTTGCCCCTTGGTTTTAAGAGCGGTTTCCTGTGTTCGCAGCGTCCGATACAGCCCGTCTCTTTTCACCGCATCGAGCCTTCCGAGGAGCCATCCGTCAAAATCCACGGCCGGTCACCTCGGCTATCGCTTCTTTCATAATGGAGATCATGGCTTGTAACTGGTCGGTTGTGCTGGCGAGCGGCGGAAGAAAGGCGATGACGTCACCGAGCGGCCGTGTCAGCATACCCAGCTCTCTCATTTTCAAGGACACCTTGTATCCCATCCGCTTTTCAGGCGGATAAGGCTGTTTTGTCCCCTTATCCTGCACAAGCTCTATGCCGCACATCAAACCGAGCTGGCGGACATCGCCGACATGAGGAAGCTGCTTCAGATCATGAAGAAATTTCGCAGCCGTTTTTGATTTTTCGGCGACTCGTTCAACGATGCGCTCTGATTCGAATAAACGCAGATTTTCAATTGCCGCGGCACAGCCAAGCTGATTTCCTGTATAGGAATGGCCGTGGAAAAATGTTTTCATTTTGTCGTAGTCATCGTAGAAGGCTTCATAAATGGCTTCTGTGGCAAACGTCACAGCGATCGGCAAATAGCCTCCCGTAATGCCTTTCCCTGCCGCCATCAAGTCCGGCTGGACATTTTCATGCTCGCAGGCAAACATTTTTCCGGTGCGGCCGAACCCCGTCGCCACTTCGTCAACGATCATTAACACATCATATGCCGTACACAGCTTTCGTACGCCTGCCAGAAAGCCTTCAGGCATGACGATCATCCCGGATGCGCCTTGCACCATCGATTCAATCGTAAGTGCGGCAATCTCTTCGTGGTGCTTTGCAAGCAGCTGTTCGAGCGCGTGAAGGCATTCATCCCGGCACTGTACGGGGTCGCCGCTTTCAGATCTGTATACATAAGGAATCGGGGCTTTGTAGCTTTCAAACATCAGCGGGCCGTACACATGGTGGAAGAGTTCAATGGAGCCGACGCTGACGGCTCCGATCGTATCGCCGTGATAGCCGTTCTGCATCGAAATAAACGACTGCTTCTTAGGTCTCCCTACGTTTTTCCAGTATTGAAAGGCCATTTTCAGAGCGATTTCCATTGCTTCCGCTCCGCTGTCGGAGTAAAAAACGCGTGTCAGCTTTTCCGGTGTGATGCCCGTCAGCATCTCGGCAAGTTCTGTTGCGGGAACGTTCGTCATACCCAGCAAAGTCGAATGAGCGATTTTTTCAAGCTGTTTTTGAATCGCTTCATCCATTTCTTTTTTGCGGTGGCCGTGTACATTGAGCCATACTGAAGAAAAGCCGTCATAATATTCTTTGCCGCTGATGTCTTTCAGCATGATCCCGTTTCCGCTTTCAATGATTAACGGATCTTCATCGTAATCTTTCATTTGTGTGAAAGGCAGCCAAAGATGCTGTTTGCTTTTTTCAATCATTGATTGTTTCATATGTTCCCCTCCCGCTGAATGAATACAGGCTGCTTCTCTAAAAAATGGATACAGCTCTCCGTATCTATAGAGCCATCAGTAAAGAAAATCCGGCATCCGCTTTCATCTCCGGCATTCTTCATCTTGGCAATCCGCTGATATCCCAGCTTCTTTGCGGCAACGTAGCCTGTTATGTAATCAGGGTCATCTGACCAGCACAATTCGGCAATAATTCCCGGATGTGCGCAAACTTTTGCCGCGATGGCATGTGCTTCTTTTATTCGTGAATTTTCCGGCATGTTGTGAGTAAAAGCCCATTTTTGAAAATCATGTGACGGCCAATCCACTCGGGATACCCGCACACCTCTATTTCCTCTGCCGTCAATGCGTTTTCCTGCCCGGATATCAAACAGGACCGCTCCTCTTGCTTCTGCATATTCCGTAATGTTTTCGTACGCTTTCTCTATCATGTGCGGAGGAATCCCCGCCTTTTGCAGAAGCTTGCGGGCAATTGCTTGTCCTTTTTCCGGCGTGTCTGTTTGATGGAGGGCAACCGGCAAAGGGCGGATCGTTTCGATCGGTTCATGAACGCTTTCAAGCTGAATCTGCATAAAATCAGGTATCCCTCTTGAATGTGAGAAGCCTTTATGTAATAAGCCATCTACCGCTTCCTGTAAACCGCTGTAAGTGATGAGCCGTTCTCCGCCGGAAATATGTTTTCCGCCCTGCTCATGGGGGGCGTTTCGGGAAGCTCTCATTCTGACGCTGTAATAGGTCTCTTCCCGCATGAAAATTTCCCTCCTTTCTTTTATTTCGAAATTTAATGTTAACCAAAATAATAAAAGGTTAACACTCATACAGAATATTAGTGTCTTGCACGTAATATGTCAACCTAAACTATAAAACTGTTAACTTAATGGGTTTTACAAAGCCTCATTACGTTTTCATGTTTTGTTCATATTTTAGTAATTGTTTATTCAACACTGTCCGCTAAAGTAATCCATATCAACAAATAGGACAGCGATCCGCATCTTACTTATGAAGGGAGGTCAAAACCGGATGCCGTTATGCTGAAAGAAAAAGTAAAGACTGCAGGCCGTTTTTGCACCGTGGGCGCCGGCAATACGCTGATCGATTTTGGTGTCTTCTTTCTTCTCACCGCCTGCCATGTCCCCTATCTGCCGGCGCAGATCTGCTCCTATTCGGCAGGGATCATCAACAGCTATGTGTGGAACCGGAAGTGGACGTTTCGTGTAAAACACAAGGCTGACGGGAAAGAGATCGTGCGCTTTCTCATCATTAATCTTGCCGCGTCGGGAATCACCTTTTTGCTGCTGTACGCATTTCAAAAAGGCGGCTGTTCGCTTTTGGTGAGTAAGCTCGCCGCCACTATCGGCGGAATGATGATGAATTTTATCGGAAACCGAATCTGGGTATTTGGAGATTCGCTGAAAAACATACAGGATCAGGAGTGAAGATGAATGAGAAAAAAAGTGAGAAAAGCGGTCATCCCCGCAGCGGGTTTAGGAACGAGATTTCTGCCGGCGACAAAGGCGCAGCCGAAAGAAATGCTGCCGATCGTCGACAAACCGGCAATCCAATATATTGTCGAAGAGGCAGCAGCGTCAGGAATTGAAGATATACTGATTATTACAGGGAGAAACAAACGCTCGATTGAAGATCATTTTGACCGGTCGGCGGAGTTGGAATTCAATCTTGAGGAAAAAGGCAAGTCAGAGACGCTGAAGGAAATGCAGCGGATTGCCGATTTGGCCAATATTCATTACATCCGTCAGAAAGAACCGCTCGGACTAGGCCATGCAGTGCTGTGTGCGGAGCATTTTATCGGAGATGAGCCTTTTGCCGTTCTCTTAGGTGATGATATTATGGTATCTGACACTCCCGCTCTTTTACAGCTCATAGACGTCTATAACCAACACGGCACAGAAACGATCGGCGTACAGCCCGTCGATCCTGCTGATGTCAGCAAATATGGTATTATACAGACGGGGCGGCAGAGCGGTCATGTGTACCGGGTTGAGGATCTGATTGAGAAACCGGCTGTTGAAAAGGCACCCTCTCATATTGCCGTGTTGGGCCGCTACATATTAACCCCTGCCATTTTTAAAACGCTGAAGACGATCGGAAGAGGCGCGGGCAACGAAATCCAATTGACAGACGCGCTGCGCGAAATATGCCGCACCCGAAGCATTTACGCGCGGGAGCTTGAAGGAAGCCGGTTTGATATAGGAGATAAGTTCGGCTGTTTTAAGGCCGGCACGGAGATCGGGCTTCTGCGGGAAGAAATGAGACCGAAACTTTTAGCTTATTTAGAAGAGGTGTTAAAAAGAGAATCTGAAGAAATCGTGCGTTAAAAAATAATTTGTAACCATTTTGCTTGTCAATCAGTCATATAATTGGGTAAAAAGATAAAGAGGTTGTGAACAGTGTGGGCAATTTTATTAATGAAATATTATCCTGGCTGACAAGTATGGGCTATTTAGGGATTGCGCTCGGATTAATGATCGAAATCATTCCGAGTGAAATCGTTCTGGCTTACGGAGGCTATATGGTGTCAGAAGGCACGATCAGCTTTATCGGCGCCATTGTCGCCGGTGTGATCGGGGGAACGATCGCGCAGTGCTTTATTTACTGGATCGCCCGTTATGGGGGACGGCCGTTTTTGGACAAGTACGGCAAGTACTTACTTCTGAAAAAGCATCATGTTGATGTTGCGGAAAACTGGTTTCGCCGTTACGGCGCCGGCGTTGTGTTCTCGGCGCGGTTTATCCCGGTCGTCAGACATGCGATTTCCATCCCGGCCGGCCTTGCGAAAATGCCTCTTTCCAAGTTTGTCATATTGACGACGCTTGCCATTATTCCGTGGTCTGTCATTTTCGTTTATCTCGGGTATCAGCTCGGGGGACAGTGGAAAGACGTAGACAGCTATGCCGGAATGTATACAACTCCGATCATTATATTGGCTCTCGTATTTATTGTTGTTTATTTTGTTGTGAAGAAAATGAGATCAAGACTGTGAAAAAAGACTGCATAAGAACGGCTGCCGAGCCGGATCTATGCAGTCTTTTTTTATTTATACCGGGTATACGGGGTGTTTCCGGTGTGTGAATGTCAGTTGTTTGGACATGTAAGCAGTGAGGCGTTTATTGAGTTCTTCCCGCAAGGAATCAGCAGGAACAATGCCGTCAATCACCATTTCAGAGGCAAGCCGGTAAAGGTTAATGTCTTCCTTATATTCATCACGCTTTTCTTGAATAAAAGCCGGCCTTTCTTCAGGGGCCAGCTCGCTGATTTTGTTTGCGTAGACCGCATTCACCGCTGCTTCAGGACCCATTACGGCAATTTGCGCAGTCGGAAGCGCTAAACAGCAGTCCGGTTCAAAAGCAGGCCCCGCCATCGCGTATAATCCGGCACCGTAGGCTTTTCTGACGATAACGGAAAGCTTCGGAACAGTCGCTTCCGCCATTGCGGAGATCATTTTTGCGCCATGCCTGATGATGCCCGCCTGCTCAACCTTCGTTCCGATCATGAATCCGGGAATGTCTGCTAAAAACAGAAGCGGAATATGGAATGCGTCGCACAAAGCGATAAATTTTGCGGCTTTATCCGCCGAATCGAGAAATAAAACTCCGCCTTTGACACGCGGCTGATTGGCGATAATGCCGACCGGCTGTCCGTGAATCCGCGCGAGCCCCGTTATTAATTCCTGCGCAAATAACGGTTTAATCTCAAAAAACGAGTCTTCATCAATGACACGTTCAATTAAATCCATCATGTTGAACGGTGCGTTTTGATGTGCCGGGATGACATCTGAGAGCGGTTTTTCAAAAGCTTTCGGGTTCTTAGATTTGTTGACGGGCGCTTTTTCAGTATAATTTGCCGGAAAGTAGCTGAGATATGTCTGCGCCATCATGATTGCTTCCTGTTCCGTCGGGGCGAGGAGATCACCGCAGCCTGATACGGAACAATGCATACGGGCGCCGCCCATTTCTTCAAGCGATACTTTCTCGCCGATCACCATTTCTGCCATGCGCGGGGAACCTAAGTACATGGATGCATTGCCTTCGACCATAATGACAATGTCGCAAAAGGCCGGAATGTAAGCGCCGCCCGCAGCGGAAGGACCGAACAATAAACAGATTTGCGGAATGCGGCCCGACAGCTTTACTTGATTATAAAAGATGCGGCCGGCTCCCCTTCTGCCCGGGAACATGTCAACCTGATCCGTAATTCTCGCACCTGCGGAATCGACTAAGTACAAGAGCGGACACTGAAGCTTCTCCGCCGTCTCCTGAATGCGGATGATTTTTTCCACCGTTTTCGCGCCCCACGAGCCCGCCTTTACGGTTGAGTCGTTTGCCATCACACAAACGGTTCTGCCGCCGATGGTTCCGATCCCGGTAACGACCCCGTCAGCCGGCAGTCCGTCTGACATGCACTCGGCGAAAAAAGCGTCTTCAACGGATATGCCGTCATCCAATAAAAGCTTCAGCCTGTCTCTTACAAAAAGTTTTCCCTTCTTTTCATTGCTTGCGTGATATTTCGCGGCTCCTCCCTTTTCAATCGTTTTGCTGCGTGTCTGCCGTTCTTTTTCGTAATCCATCCGAGTCCCTCCATGTTTTATTTTCCTTTGTATTCAGGGGGTCTTTTTTCTTTAAAAGCGCGCAGGCCCTCTTCTCTGTCAAGTGTGGGGATGACTTGTTCATATGCTTTTCGTTCGATTTCGAGCCCTGTATTGAGATCTGTCTCCAGACCCTTGTTTATCGCGGATTTTGCTTGTCTGACGGCGATCGGCCCATTAGCGGCGATGCGGCCGGCCAGTGCTTTTGCTTTTTCCATAAGTTCATCGGCTTCACAAACATGCTCGATCAGCTTCATGTCTTTTCCCTCTTCGGCAGAAAGCCTTCGGCCGGTATAGATCAATTCTTTTGCCGCGCCGGGGCCGATAAGCCGGGGCAGTCTCTGCGTTCCGCCCGCCCCGGGAATGATTGCAAGCCCTGTTTCAGGAAGGCCGAGGCCCGCCCGGCTGACGGCTGTTCTGATATCGCAGGCGAGAGCGAGTTCAAGGCCTCCTCCGACAGCGGTTCCGTTCAGCGCTGCAATGACCGGCTGCGGGAGAGCTTCAATGGATGCAGCCGTTTCACCGATACGCCTGACGCTTTTCTTAACTTGTTCATGATTCATCCCCGCTCTCTCTTTTAAATCAGCGCCGGCGCAAAATGTGTTTCCGGAGCCAGTGAGAATGACACAGCGAATGGATGGCGAGTTTTTGATGTCTTCAATCACACGCTGTAAATGATCAATCATTTCTGATGACAGTGAGTTGGCCGCATGCGGGCGGTTCAGCGTGATCAGACCGATCGTTTCTTGACAGACAGAATACAAGACGCAATCTCCCATGGCTTCTCCTTTCTCATTTCGTTCTGAATGCCTGCAGGTTTCTGCTTGGCAGATCTTTGCCTATTTTATCCGCGATCCAGCCGGCGGCATAAAGAAGTTTATTCATGTCCGTCCCGGTATCAATCCCCATTTGTTCGAGCATATAAATGACGTCTTCTGTGGCGGCGTTTCCTGCTGATCCCGGAGCATACGGACAGCCGCCAAGCCCGCCTGAGGAAGTATCGAAGGATGTAATCCCCATATCAAGAGCGGGAATGATATTCGCTAGAGCCGTTCCTCTTGTATCATGGAAATGGAGTGCGATTTTTGAGGCGGGAATTCTCGGCAAAAGGGCTTCAAGCACGGCTATGACCTGCAAGGGGTTTGCCGCGCCGATTGTGTCGCCGAGCGATATTTCATCAACATCCATTTCGAGCAGGGTGTCTGACAGGCGGATGACTTGTTCGACCGGCACGTTCTGTTCGTACGGACAGCCGAACACAGTAGACAGATAAGCTCTCGTCGCCATTTTTTCAGCTTTTGCTTCAGTAATAACCCGCCTGAGCTCTTGAACGGTCCGGTCAATCGGTTTGTTTACGTTTTTTTGGTTATGGGTTTCGCTTGCAGATAAAAATACACAGGCCTGATCGATTCCGCCTTCTGCAGCATGCTCCAGTCCGATGAGGTTCGGAACGAGAGCCGCGTAGACCGTATGTTCAGATCTGGCAATGCCTTTTGCGACGTCCAGGCTGTCACGAAGAGCCGGAATCCATCTCGGATGCACGAATGATGTCACTTCGATATAGGGAAGTCCTGTTTTTGACAGCATATTGATCCACTCAATCTTATCTTCTGTATCCACCCACGCCGATTCATTCTGCAAGCCGTCACGCGGTCCTACTTCATTGATGCGGACATGTTTCGGACAGTTCATGCTGCACCTCCCGTTTTATTGAAGTTCAATCAGGACCTCTCCTTCATCAGTGAAATCACCTTCTGATTTTTTCACTTCTTTCACCGTACCCGCTGCATCAGCGATAATCGGAATTTCCATTTTCATAGATTCCAAGATGGCCACTTCCTGTCCTTCTTCAATGACATCACCGGGCTTCACATGAATTTTCCACAGGTTTCCCGCCATCTGAATTTTTATGACGCTCATTTTGACGCCCCCTCGTTCATTGTTTGTAAAAAACCGGTTGTTGCCTCACCCTTTTCAAACACTTCTGAATGGGCAATTTTTGTCAGCAGCGGAATGTTGGTTTTAATCCCTTCTACATGATATTCGCCAAGGGCGGTTTTCAGTTGTTCAATGGCTTGTTTTCTCGTATTCGTCGTGACGATCATTTTAGCAATCATCGGATCGTAAAACGGAGAAATGACGCTTCCCTTTTCTACGGCGCATTCGTGTCGCACTGACGGGTGTCTTAAAACGGAAAAAGACGAGATGGCACCGGGTGACGGGTAAAAGGTGACCGGATCTTCCGCATAGATCCGCACTTCTATCGCATGACCGCGGTGGTTGATATCTTTCTGCGAGAAAGTCAGCGCCTGCCCGGCGGCGATTTTCAGCTGTTCTTCCACAAGATCCAGTCCTGTAATTTCTTCTGTCACCGGATGCTCCACCTGCAGTCTTGTGTTCATCTCTAAAAAATAGATTTGTTTCTTTTGGTCGACGAGAAATTCTATTGTGCCTGCATTTTGGTAGCCGATCGATTTAGCGGCTTTAACGGCGGTTTCACCGAGTCTTTGTCTTAATTCATCGTCAACAAACGGCGACGGCGCTTCTTCTATCACTTTTTGGTGGCGCCTTTGTACTGAACAGTCACGTTCAAACAGATGAACGGTGTTTCCGAAAGAATCTGCGAGAATCTGAATTTCAATATGACGGGCATTTTCAATGACCTTTTCCATATACATTGCGCCGTCTCCAAAAAAGGACGCGGCCCGCTTTTGATTGCCTTCGAACGCTTTGGCCAGCTCTTCTTCTGAATGTACGATCTGCATGCCGATTCCGCCTCCCCCTGCAGACGCTTTCAGCATGACCGGAAAGCCGATGGCACGGGCTTCGGCTAAGGCGGAGTGAACATCGGGCAATGGCTCTGAAACACCGGGAACAATCGGGACCTTTGCTTTTTGCATCGTTTTTCGGGCTTCTATCTTGCTGCCCATCTTGGCGATGATATCACCGGGCGGGCCGATAAATGTGATTTGTTCCTTCCGGCAGCGTTCGGCGAACAGGCTGTTTTCTGACAGCAGCCCGTAGCCCGGATGAATGGCGTCCGCTCCGGCGGATTTGGCGGCTTCTATGATTCTGTCGATATGTAAATAGCTTTCATTTACTCTCGATTTACCGATCGGATAGGCCTCATCAGCCATTTTTACATGCAGCGCGTCCCGGTCGGCTTCTGAATACACAGCTGCCGAGGGGATGCCGAGACGTTTGCAGGTGCGGATAATTCTTAAGGCGATTTCTCCTCTGTTGGCAATCAGGACTTTTTTAAACAAATGTGAAGCACTCCTTTTTCATTAAGTTAATTTGAGCTCTTCAATCGTTTTTTCCCGCAGCTTGAATTTCTGAATTTTTCCTGAGGCTGTCATTGGATATTCATCTGTAAACAAAACATACCTGGGGACTTTATAGCGGGCGATATGTTCTTTGCAAAAGGTTCTGATGTCTTCTGCGGAAGCGGTTTGTCCGTCTTTGAGCCTGACCCACGCCGCGGCCTCTTCTCCGTATTTCGGATCAGGCACGCCGACGACCTGAACGTCTGCCACTGCGGGATGCCGATATAACATTTCCTCAATTTCGCGCGGATAGATATTTTCGCCGCCTCTGATCAGCATGTCTTTCAGACGGCCCGTGATTTTGCAGTACCCGTCCTCGTCCATGACCGCCAAATCACCGGTATGCAGCCAGCCGTCTTTGTCTATCGCTTCTTCGGTCGCTTCTTGATTTTTATAATAGCCTTTCATGACATGGTATCCGCGGGTGCAGAGCTCTCCTTGTTCACCCCGGTCGGCTTCTCCGGATGTTCCGGGCCGAACGATTCTGACTTCGATATGAGGAAGTGCGCGCCCCGCTGTTTCCACTCTTCTTTCAAACGAATCATCCGTTCTTGTCTGCGTAATGACAGGTGATGCTTCGGTCTGTCCGTAGGCAATGGTAATGTCGGTCATCCCCATTTTGCCGATCACTTCTCTCATGACTTCCGCCGGGCATGGCGAGCCTGCCATAATCCCGGTTCGGACGTGGGAAAGATCATATTCAGAAAAACGGCTGTCATTTAGGAGGGCGATAAACATCGTCGGTACACCGTGCAGAGCCGTGCAGGCTTCTTGCTCCACCGTTTTCAGAACGGCCGGCGGAGAAAACTGTTCGATCGGGATCATCGCCGCACCCGCGGAAACACACGCCAGCACGCCGAGCACACACCCGAAGCAGTGGAAAAACGGCACGGGAATACATAAACGGTCACTTGAAGTAAGCTTCATGCATTCTGCGATATTGGCCGCGTTATTTACGATATTAAAATGTGAGAGCATGACGCCTTTCGGAAATCCGGTCGTACCTGATGTATATTGCATATGAATGCAATCATCCTTTTTCAGGCTGTCCATCCTTCCGTCAAGCGCTGCATCCGTTACAGCTTCGCCTTCCTTCAGCAAAGAATCCCAGCGGTGCATCCCGGGCGGGCTTTTATCACCGATATATAACACCGTCCGTAAAAAGGGGTAACGTTTCGAACGCAGCCTGCCGTGCTCACAAGTTTTCAGCTCCGGAATCAGCTTATTCACCAACTCAACATAAGATGTCTGCCGGTAGGAATCCATGATTATCAGGGCCGAGACGTCTGAATGCGCCAGCAGGTAATCGAGTTCTGCGATTTGAAAATTTGTATTGATGGTGACCAGAACGGCGTCGATTTTCGCCGTTGCAAATTGCGCCGCGAGCCATTCCGGTATGTTGGATGCCCATATGGCCACATGATCTCCTTTTTCAATTCCCAGTTTCATCAGCCCTTTTGCGGTTTGCCGGCATAACCGGTCAAACTCGGCATACGTATAACGAAGGCCGCACTCAGGGTAAACAACCGCTTCATGATCCGGAAAAAGCTCCGCGGTCCGCTCAAGCAGCTTTCCGGCTGTTAAATGGATAAGTTCAGCCATATGACCTGCCCCCTTCCATCCCTGTCTTAGTAAACGTTTTCATTTCACTTCAAAAGCTGTCTTGCGATGACCATTCTTTGAATTTCTGACGTTCCTTCGCCAATCTCCATCAGCTTTGCGTCACGAAGCATACGTTCGACACCGCATTCCTTCATATAACCGGAACCGCCATGAATTTGGATGGCCTGAAGGCAGGTTCTGACGGCCATTTCTGAAGCATAAAGCTTGGCGAATGCCGCTTCTTTCGTAAATGGCAGGTTTTGATCCTTCAGCCATGCCGCTTTAAGCACCATTTGTCTGGCAAGGTCAATTTCCATCGCCATATCGGCCAGCTTAAATTGAATGGCTTGAAATGACGATATCGGACTGCCGAACTGCTTGCGTTCCTTCGCATATGACAGCGACGCCTCCAGTGCGCCTTGAGCGATACCGACAGCCAGTGCCGCAATCGAGATCCGCCCGCCGTCTAATGTATATAAAAATTGTTTAAAACCTTTTTCAGGATCACCGAGCAGGTTATCGGCAGGCACCCTGACATCCTCCAGCACAAGCTCGGCCGTATCCGATCCTCTCACACCCATCTTGTCGTACGGATTTGTGATCGTAAATCCCGGTGTGTCTGTCGGGACGATGAGAGCTGAAATGATCGGTTTTCCGGCGGAGTTCTTTCCCGTAACGGCGGTGACAATGACCGTGCGGGCGTAATTTGCGTTTGTGATCCAGCATTTTTCTCCGTTTATCACATAGTCATCGCCCTTTTTCTCGGCTTTTGTCTGGGTGCCGCCGGCATCTGAACCGGCATTCGGCTCTGTCAGCCCGAATGATCCGAGCGCTTTTCCCGAAGCAAGCGGAATAAGATGTTCTTGCTTTTGCTGTTCAGTACCGAAATAGTATAATGGGCTTGCGCCGAGTGACACGGCTGCCGCGTAGCTCAGCCCCGTGCTGCCGCAGGCTTTTCCGATTTCTTCAACCGCTGCTGCATATGAAATGGTGTCACCGCCCGCCCCGCCGTATTCTTCCGGAAACGGAATTCCGAGCAGCCCGAGTTCGCCTATTTTTTTAAATGTGTCTATCGGGAAGACGGCTGATTGATCAACCTCATGGGCTTTCGGGGCAATTTCATTTTTGGCGAAATCTCTGACCATTTCGCGCACCATCTGCTGTTCTTTTGTCAGTTGAAAATTCATTAACCTTCCTCCTTCTGCTGCTTTCTACATTTTATTAATGGGGGTCTTTATTCATTCCATCCAAATAAAGTCTGAACATTCGGACTCATCCATCGCAAAAAAACTGACAGCGCGGCAACTGTCAGTTTTATTAATAATGGCTATTTAATCGTCCGTTTTGCGGAGGGACGGCTCTCATGGTGAAGCCTGTCAACGGAAGTAACGATATAGGTGCAGGCTTCTTTGCCCCGAATATCAGTATCTGAAAATGTCTGCGTCCGTGACGATGTTTTTCTGACTGTATCCACTAAATAAGGCTGCTTTCCCTTTTCTGCGCGGTAAATGGCGTAATAAGCCGTTTTTTTACCGTTGGATTTCGCATCTTCGATATAGAGTGTATGGCCTGAAGCGTTCTTCTCCGCCCGTTTGACAGACGGTTTTTTTAAAGCCGACTGTCCGAGCCAAGGCATCTCGGGAATTAATGCGGGCCGGCTGTACATGTCTTTGATCAAACGGTTTTTTACATCGAGCGGATTACGGTTTAAATCCTTTAAACTGAAATGCATGCTTCCTTTAATCCAAGCTGATCCCCTGTTTAGAGTAATCTGTCTTCCGTATTCCCCCGGGTCGGCCCATGCCGGATCAGCATTGTTGTTGATTTTATAAGCTGCCTGCCCGATATATAAATGCACCGGCCGATTATTCACTTCTTTTCCCCACCAATCCGCTAAGACGTCATATGCCGCCGCTTTAAATCCGATACTCCAGTAAATTTGCGGTGCGATGTAATCAATGTATCCTTTTTGGATCCATTCTCTTGTATCAGCATATAAGTCATCGTAGTTCCGCACCCCGGCGGCCGTTTCGGAGCCTGTCGGGTCATCTGCGGCATTTCTCCATACGCCGAACGGGCTGATTCCGAATTTGACATAAGGTTTTTCTCGTTTGATGGTTAGGTTGATTTCTTTTACAAGCCGGTTGACGTTATCCCTGCGCCAGTCATCAATTGATGCAAAGTGAGCTTTTCCGTACCGTTCGTATTCCGCCTGATCGGGGAATTCCTGTCCGGCAATTTTATAAGGATAAAAATAATCATCCATATGAACCGCATCAATGTCATAACGGCTGACCACCTCTTTGATTCCATCCGTTATAAATTGTCTTACTTCCGGAATTCCAGGATTATAGTACAGCTGTTTTCCGTATGCAGCGACCCAGTCCGGATGAGAACGCGCGGGATGATCGTCTGAAAGCGCATTCAAATTTGTGTGATTCATCGTGATCCGGTAAGGATTGAACCAAGCGTGAAATTCAAGATTCCGTTTATGTGTCTCTTCAACTAAAAAAGCAAGCGGATCGTAGCCGGGATTTTTGCCTTGTGTTCCTGTCAGATACTCTGACCAAGGCCCGTAATCTGATGGATAAAAAGCATCAGCCGCAGGCTTAATTTGGACGATAACGGCGTTCATTCCCATCTCCTGAACGTCATCCAGCAGCTTGCTGTATTCTCTTTTTTGCTCTTCCGGTGACAGCCCTTTTTTAGAGGGCCAGTCGATATTAGTGACAGACGCGATCCAGACGGCTCTCATTTCTCTCTCCGGCTGAGCGCCGCTTGCTTGTGCGGATGCTGAGAACGTAAAGATGCCGGCTGTCAGTACAACGGCCAAAAACCATATCATGCTAAAACGGCAGCTTTTCATGTTTTTCCCCCTCTCTGCTTTACGGTATTCCGAAGCATTCCGGGCGGTGAATCAGAAAGCCTGCTTTGCTCCTCTCAGCCTAAAAGGGAAAGAAAAAAGTCCTAAAGCGAATCAAAACGCTTCAGGACTTTTTATGTTTTATGGCGGCGAGCACGTCAATGACCTTCGTTCCGACGCCGACGCATGTTTCAAGAATGGCCTGCGCTCCGGCAATGGACAAAATGAAAATAACCGGATGTGCATAGCGGGGCCAGACCAAATAGCAGATGCCAATTAATATGGCGCACCAGATGCCCGCACACCAATAACATTGCAGCATATAACCGAATGCGGAGGAAGGGACTTTTTTTTGGACGGCGCGCCCGTTTTGATCGACGGTTTTTTCTTGTTTTATAAAGGGTTTTCTTATGAATTCCGTAATCTTATCAAATACGATCAAATGGGTCAGCCGGTAGCTGGCAAGAATAATCATTACATACGTAAGCCAAGATAGGTTCGTCATCTCAAAGCCTCCAAAAAAAACTGAGTGTGATTCCCCTATCTTGCCCTTTGTCTTCTTCAGTCATTCTGCCGGATGTTACAGATTCCGCGCCAAGCGTCTTCCGCTGTTTGCAATGATGTCCAGTATGATCTCGGCATTTTTGTGTGCAAAGGCGGGTTCAAACATATCTTTATGAGCTCCCTTGCCCTGATATTCCTGGTAGAGTCCCGTTGTGGCGCCTTCCCATTTCTTCGGCTCAGACTCAGCATTGTGCTCTTCCTTTAAGCCGGCCTCGATAAAATGGAGGTTTGCCGCAATTTGGCCGTCATTTATCAGTTCCGCCCAGTACGTTTGATAGCGCTCTGTTTTTCTGATGACCGCTTCCCTGACGGCTTCCGGGACATTTTCGGCTGTTGCGTTTGTTGGCTGCTGCGGCAGTGCGTCAAGCTTTCTGTACGCGTCTGCGATAATGACGTCGCTGATTTCTAAGCCGCGCTTTTCCATCGCTTTTGCAGCCTCGAATGCCGTATTGCCGCCCGCTGAATATCCGAAGAGGATGTAAGGGCCTTCCGGCTGGATTTCCAGCATTTTATCAATGTATTGTTCCATTCTGCTGTCTTCTTCAATAAAGTTAAAACCGTACACAGCAGCCCGTCCATTTAATGCCGCCGCCAGATCTTTAAAGAAAATGCCGAAACCTGAGATAGGCGGAAAACAGAAAAGATTGCGGCCTTTCGGCTGATTCAGTCTGCTGATATGCTGTTCGGCAGCTTCTGACAGTGTGTTTGAATACAGCTTTTCAGCCAATTGTTCGATTGTCGGATATTCAAATATCATTTCAATCGGGACGTCCATCTGCTGCCTGGTCTTCAGCTGATGAATCACTTGCAATGCTTTCAAAGAATGGCCGCCCAGCTCAAAGAAGTCATCCTGTATGCCCAGCTCCCCGCAGCCGAGGATCGGCGTCCAAATGTCGATCAGCTCACGCTCTACCCAGTTTCGTGGCGGAACGGCTTTTGATGAAGCTTTTTTCCGTTCCGGCGCAGGCAGCCCGCGGCGGTCCACTTTGCCGTTTGCGGTAAGCGGCATACGGTCAAGCTTCATCACATACTGCGGAATCATATAGTCGGGAAGCGACCTGGCCAATAGGGATCGAATGGCTCTTTCTTCAGCATGTGCGCCTGTATAATACGCACAAAGGGTTGCTTTTTGTCCTTCGTCTGACACGATGACTGCAGCTTCCCTGATTCCATCAATTTCAGTCAGCCGCGCTTCGATTTCGGCCGGCTCGATACGCTTCCCGCGAATCTTGAATTGACGGTCGATACGGCTGATGTATCCGATGCTTCCATCAGGCAGCCAGTGTGCCAAATCCCCTGTTCTGTAGATCTTTTCTTCAGGATGAACCGGGTGGCTGACAAATGCTTCACTTGTTAAGTCAGGCCTGTTTAAATAGCCTTTGGCAACCCCGTCCCCGCCGACACAAAGCTCACCGGGCACGCCGATCGGCGCAAGTCCGCCATTTTTATCAATGATATACGCGGTTGAATTGCTGATCGGTTTTCCGATTGGGATCGGCTGAGAAAAATCGTGCCTGATTTCGTAAAAGGTAGAAAAAGTCGTATTTTCCGTCGGCCCGTATATGTTATAAAGGCTGAGATTCGGACAGCGGTGTCTGACCTTATTGATGAGCGCCGGGGACAATGCTTCTCCGCCGACATATAAGGTGTGCAAACCGGAAAACATCTCCGGATCCGCCTGGGCAAACTGGTTAAAGAGCGCCGTCGTCAAAAACAGAATCGTAATACGATTGGAACAAAGATAATTGCCGAACCTCTCAGGCGCAAGCATTGTCGTGCGGTCAACCACATGAAGGCACGCTCCGTTCAATAGCGCTCCGAAGATTTCAAACGTCACTGCGTCAAAACCGATGGACCCTGTCAGAATGAGACGGTCCGTCGTGCCGGCTGACGTGTAATTGCTGTTTGACACGAGCGATACGACGTTGCGGTTGGAAATCATTACGCCCTTCGGTTTTCCTGTTGAACCGGATGTATACATAATATAGGCAAGATCATCAGGTGACGTAACGGTATTCAGTTTTCCTGCATCAGCGGTTTGTTTTTCAGCTGCAGCCGGGATAGAGATGATGTGAGAAAAGTCAACGTCAGTCTCAATCCCTTTTTGTACCGTTAACAGCTGTGCTCCGCTCTCAGTGAGCATATCGGCGATCCTGTCGGATGGCAGTTCTGCATCGAGCGGAAGGTACGTCCCTCCCGCTTTCAATACAGCGAGAACAGCGATGATAAATTCCGGTGAGCGTTCGGCAAGAATTCCGGCAATTCCTTTTGGCGCCAAACCGTTTTCCAGCAGGATGCGGGCGAACGCAGTTGACCGTTCATCGAGCTCCCGGTACGTAATCGTCAGCCCGCCGGCGTGAAGCGCCTGATGGTCCGGGGTTTTCTTCACCTGTCGGCTGAACAGGCTGATGATGCTTTCGTCTCTTTCATAAATTGTTTTCGTGTCATTAAATTCGCCGATTATTCTTGATTTTTCCTTTTGTCCGAGCATCGGAAGCCGATCAGCGGGAACATCGGGATTGAAGGCGGCGCCGCGCAGCGCTTCTTCCAAGTGTCCTTTTACGCTCTCTATCCATACTTCGTCATAAACGTTCGCATTGTAGCTGAATTTGATGATCAGCTCATCGCCGGGCGCTATGATGAGGTTAAAATCGTAGCCCGATTGTTCCGAAACATTAACATTCCCGATCCGGAACGGTGCATCCGATTCCTTTTCCGCGTCTCTCATCTGCTGCTGAATCGGATAATTTTCAAACACGATGATATGGTCGATTAAATCCTGTTTCAGCTCAGTCTGAGATTGGATGTCAGCAAGCGGATGATAACTGAACGCCTCTGAATCAAGCATTTCTTTCTGGCTGCGGCCCAGCAGTTCTCTAAAGCTTTCGTCACCCGTTTTAATGCGTACCGGCACGGTATTGATAAACAGCCCGATCATGCTTTCCACGCCGTCAATGACGGAAGGCCGCCCTGATACGACGGCGCCGAATACGGCATCGTCCGTCCGGTTGTAGCGCTGCAGCATCAGGCCCCATACAGTCTGCATAAGAACCGCGAGCGTAGCGCCCTCTTCTTTGGCGATGGTTTTCAGCCTGTCTGTCAGATTTTGATCTAAAGAAAACAGGAGCTCTTTCTTACGGTAGCCTTTTTCCTGGGGACGGGCCGATATTTTCGGGAGTCCTGAGGGTGTCTCGCAGCCTGCTAAATATCCTTTCCAATACTCAGAAGCCGCGTCTTTGTCCTGATCAGTCAGCCATGTAATATACGTGCTGTAAGGCTTTGCGGGCGCCAGTGTGACAGGTGAGCCTGATTCAATCGCCCGGTACATATGCATGAATTCCTGAAGGACGATGCCGAGGCACCAGCCGTCCATAAGGATGTGATGGTGGCTCCAGACGCATACATATTTTTCGTCAGCCGTTTTAAACAAAGACACACGCATCAGCATATCCTTTTGCAAGTCAAAGCCTTTTAAGCGGTCACGTTCCTTAAATCGCTGTAAGTAGGCGCTCTGTTCCGCTTCATCCAAATGTGTAAGATCTTCGCGGTGCAGCCGGAATTCCCGCTCACGCAGCACGACTTGGCGGGGGCCGTTCAGCTGAGCGACATGAGGTAAAAAAACCGTTCTGAAAATATCGTGGCGGCTGATGACAGACTGTACGCTTTGCTCAAACAATTCCGGACGAAGCCGGCCTTTTATGGTGAAGACGGATTGCTCGATATATGCAGCCCCCTCCTTTTGCAGAAAGGAATGAAAAAGCATTCCTTCCTGCATTCGGCTGAGGGGATAAATATTTTGGATATTTTTTGTTTTGTCCATGTGTTCCTCCCGCTCGGTTTAGTGGAAGCTGAGTAAGTCGGCAATATCCTGCAATGCTTCCTCAGTCAGCTCCCGATCATCAAAGTCACTGACGGTCTTCTCCGTATCGGTTTTGCTGAGGCAGTGTTCCGACAGTTTCAGGAGATAATACCGGCAGCTTTCGGACAGCCGTTCGATCGTACCTTGCCGGAAGCGTTCCGTTTCATATGAAATGCTGACGGTCATCCGGCCTTTTGCCGCAATCGCGCTGATTTCAAGTGACTGCTCCCGTTTCCATGTATCTGTCACATCATCTCCGCCTCCCAAAGGAGAAAACTGAAACGCGTCAGGCTGTTCCGTTTCTGCCGGATTCCCGCCGGGCGCATCGAATTGTCCGAGATAATTAAAGCTGATCTCCGGTGCTTTCCCGAAAGTCATCCCGGCAAGCTTCGGCGGTGTTAAATATTTGAGGACGCCGTATCCGTTCCCTTTATCCGGAATGCGCCGCAATGTGTCTTTAACGGTTTTCAATGTGCGAATTTCATATTCTTCAAGAGGTTCATAAACTCCGCTCCGGACAAGCACCGGGTAAATGGAAGTGAACCACCCCACTGTCCTGCTGATGTCCGCACCTGCCTGCTCCGATTGGCGTCCGTGTCCTTCAAGGGCGATTTTCAAAGCGTGCCGCGGCGACCACTTTTGAACGGCAAGCACAGCGGAAGCCAACAGCACATCTTGCGTATCCGTATTGTAGGCGCTGTGCACATCTTTCAACAGGGCGTCCGTTTCACTTTCTGTCAGAGTGAAGGATACCGTGTTCCGTTTTTTTGCAGGGGTTTGAGATAGACCTGCCTGCTCGTAAGGAAGACTTTCTGTTTCATAGTGTTCAATCTCCCGCCAATACTCCGCCTGCTGAAGAAGCTGTCTGCTTTCGGCATAATCGGCCAGCTGCTCCGTATATGTTTTGAATGACATGGTTTTCGGAGGGAGTTTGATTTCCTGTCCAGAGGCGGCCTGCTCATAAGCAGAAGCCAAGTCTTCCAATAAAATCCGCCATGATATCCCGTCGACAGCGAGATGATGGACGGTCAGAAACAAGTAATCTTCTGCTTCAGAGCGGAACAGCCCCGCCTGTACCAGCGGCCCGTTCTCCAAATCCATGTTTCTCTGAAGCTCTGCGACGCGGCGTTTTATAACACGTTCCTTCTCATGCTCATCGCCTTCCGTTTCTAATATGGTCAGGTTGTAAAGCTGCTCATCTGCGAGGTCAGCCGGTCTGTTGAAGAGGAGAAGACCTTTCTCTTCGTCTTTTTTGCAGACAAGGCGCAAGGCATCATGATGAACGGTAATGGCTTTTAACGTTTTCCTCAGAGCCTCTTCATCTATTGAATTTGTTCTCGTCAGCATGACGGACTGGTTAAAATGATTTGCTTCCTTCATGTCTTGTGTGAAGAACCATTTGTGAACCGGCGACCACTTCACTTCTCCTTCTGCGGGAGCTTGGCTGACCGGCTGCCGCTCTGTACAGACATAAGGAGCCAGCTCTCTAATTGTCGGCCGGCTGAAAATATCTTTTACGGCGATCTGTTTTCCTGCCTGATGTAATCGGGCTGATACTTGCAGGGCTTTGATGGAATCGCCGCCCAGTTCAAAAAATGATTGATCCGCGGCAATGTTTTCAGTTCCGAGCACTTCGCTCCAAATCGCGGAAAGCTCTTTTTCCAAGTCGCTTTCAGGCTCCGTAAATGCCCGTCCGGTGTGCGCTTTTTTCCGCGGCTCAGGAAGCGCGCGGCGGTCAAGCTTCCCGTTCGGTGTGACAGGCAGGGCTTCAAGTGTTTCAAAGAATGCCGGCACCATATAAGCGGGCATTTCATTTCTGAGTGCCTGCTGCACGGTTTCACTTTCTGTTCCTTCTTCTGTCACGATATAAGCGCATAGTTCCGTTTGGCCTGCTGATGCGGACAGAGCGGTAACGGCTGCTTCCTTGACACCTTTTATGCCTGTTAAGGCCGATTCAATTTCTTTCAGTTCCACCCGGTAGCCTCTGATTTTGACTTGCTCGTCCATTCGGCCGATATATTGCAGCGTGCCGTCCGGCAGCCATTTTGCCAGATCGCCCGTGCGGTACATGCGCCGGTTCTTGTGGAACGGGTCTTGGACAAAGGCTTGGGCCGTTTGCTTAGGAAGATTGCGGTACCCTCTTGCAAGGCCGGAACCCGAAATGCAAAGTTCTCCCGTTACACCGATCGGCTGCGGGTGATCCCCGTTTAAAATATAAACGTGTGAATGCTCAATCGGACGGCCGATCGTAATGTTCTCACTTTGTTCTATATGTCTTGCCGCTGTAGTGGCGACGCTGTTTTCCGTCGGGCCGTACTCATTGGCAAGCTCCGTGTGAGGACAAACTGATAAACTGCGGCTGATAATGTTTTGGTCGACAGCTTCTCCAGCTAATGTGACAATTCTGAGAGACTCTGCATCCCCCGGCTCCAGTACGTCAAGCAGTGTACGGTACAGTACGGGAACAATGATCATGTGAGTGATGCGGTAAGATGCAAGATAGTGTTTAATGGCAAGAATATCTCTTGCTTCATCTTCAGCTGGAACGGCCGCCTTCGCACCTGAAATCAGCGGTGTGAACATACTTGTTACAAAACCGTCAAAGGAAAATGAAAAAAGCTGAAGAACTGTATCTTTCTCATTCAGATCATAAAATCCGCTGCGCCATTGAAGGGTTTTGCTGACGGAACGATGTTCGACCATAACCCCTTTCGGCCTGCCTGTCGTCCCGGACGTGTAAATGATGTAAGCCAAATCTTCCGGTGCTGATAATGGCTGAACCGGTGATGCGTCTTGTTCTTGGATATCCTCCAGTGCGAGCACTTCACCTTTAAAATGATCAGGCACTTGATCTATCGCGCCGTGTACGGTAAGGAGAAGCGCTGTGCCGCTGTCTGAAATGATATATCGCTTGCGTTCCTCCGGGTATTCAGGATCTATCGGGACGTAGGCGCCCCCGGCTTTCCAAACCCCGAAGACTGCGGCGACTTGTTCCGGTGATCTTGGTATCACAATGCCGACGGCGGCATTCGGTCCGATCTGCCGTTTTTGCAGAGCTCTGGCGATTTTATTCGACCATTCATCTAATTCTTTATATGTGACCAACGTTTCCCCGCTGATAAGGGCTGCCGCATCCGGTGTTTTTCGCGCCTGAGTGATGAACAGTTCATGAACTGTTTTTTCAGGCAGCTGTTTATCCGTCATGCCGTTAAAGTCCGAAAGAATTCGGTCCCGTTCCGCAGCAGTCAGCATGCTGATCGCTTGTATAGAAGTTTCCGGTTCACGGACAATGTGTTCAAGCATCGTCATAAAGTGGGAAGCCCAGCGCTGCATCGTTTCTTTCCGGAATAAAGACGCCGCATATTCAAACAGAAAATGAATCTGTCCCCCGCCTTCAGAAGCCTGCAAAGTGACATCAAATTTGGAAACCGGACGGGACACGTCCGCAGGCTGAATATGCAAACCGTCCAACAGCAATTCCTCATGTTCCATATTCTGAACGACAAGCATGGCATCAAACAGCGGATTACGGCTTGTGTCCCGCTGCACGCCGATCCGCTCCACAAGCTCTTCAAACGGGTAGTCCTGATGTTCATACGCCTCAAGCGCCGCCTGGCGGACTTCCGCCAAATAATCGGTGAACCGTTTGTCCCCCTTCGGCTCCGTTCTGATGGCCAGCGTGTTGACGAACATGCCGAGAATCGGTTCAAGGTCTTTATGCGGACGCCCGGCAATCGGCGAGCCGACGATGATGTCTTCCTGCCCGCTCAATCTCGCGAGTAACGTATTGTACGCGGCGAGAAGCACCATATACAAAGTGGAGCCGTGATCCCGGGCGATGCGGTGAAGGCCGGATGCCGTTTCAGCGTCAAGCGTGCACGATACGCTGCCGCCCGCAAAGCTTCTGACAGCCGGACGGGGCTTGTCAGCCGGAAGCTCCAGCACCGGAAGCTCTCCTTCTAGCCGCTTCAGCCAATACGCTTCCTGCTTCTGATACCCTTCTTTCTGCTGAAACGACCGCTGCCAGACGGCATAGTCTTTATATTGAAGGCGCATCGGCGCAAGCGAACGGCCTGCGTACAGCTCGCCGAATTCTTTAATCAAGGTGTTGACGGACACACCGTCAGAAATAATATGATGCATATCCGTTAATAAAAGATGGCGTTCGTCCGATTCTTTCACGAGGGCCGCACGGAAGAGCGGCGCTTCCTCCAGACAAAACGGCCGGACGAATGCGTCAGCTGACTCGGCCTCATCGAGCTGAAACGGTACACTGTCATGGATGCGCTGCACCGGTTCGCCGTCAGGCCCCGTTTCAAAGGACGTTCTGAGCGATTCATGCCGCTCCACAAGCTCCCGGAACGTCGCCTCCAGCCGGACACGGTCAAGCGGGCCCGTCAGCTCCAGCACAGCTGGCATATTGTAGCCGACACCGCCGTCTTCAAGCTGCTGGAGCACATACATCCGTTTCTGCGCCGAAGACACCGGGTAGGTATCTTGTGTTTGCGCAGGCTGAATCGCTTCATACGGGCTCTCTTCCAATTCCTGAATAACCGAAGCGAGCTCTTCCACCGTCGGCCGGGCGAAGATGTCCTGTAACGGCACCTGAACACCGAACTCTTTGGCGATGCGGGAGACGAGAGCCGTCGCTTTTAACGAATGGCCGCCCCGCTCAAAAAAGTGATCCCGGATGCCGACGGGTCCGTTTTTCAGCACCTCTTCCCAAAGAGCGCAAAGCTTCATTTCCGTGACGTTCCGCGGGGCTGTGTACGCCCGTCTGTCTGCCGATCCGCCGGGAGCCGGCAGCGCGCGGCGGTCAAGTTTTCCGCTCGGCGTGACCGGCCATTCGCTCATCTCTATAAACTGAGCCGGCATCATGTAGGCCGGAAGGCGTGCCGCGAGCTCCGCCCGCACGTCATCGCTTTTTCGTCCTTCAATATAGGCGTAAAGTGCGGTTTCACCGTGTTCGGTCCGGGCGGTGACCGCCGCCTCACGAATGCCGTCAATTCGCCGGATCGCCGCTTCGATTTCTCCCGGTTCAATCCGGTAGCCGCGGACTTTCACCTGTCCGTCTGAACGGCCGAGCCATTCGACAAGGCCATCTTCTGTCCAGCGTGCAATATCGCCCGTCTGATACATGCGTTCTCCCGGGTAAAACGGATCATCGAGAAAGCGCTCCTCCGTCAGCTCAGGCCGGTTCAGATAGCCCCGGGCCACGCCTGTCCCCGCGATATACAGCTCTCCGATACAGCCCGGCGGCAGAAGCTGTCTCTTTTGATTTAAAATATACAGCCGCATGTTATGTCCGGAAATGCCGATCGGAACATTGTGAAATTCCTTTCCTTGCGGCAAATCAAAGTACGCCGCTTCTACCGTCGCTTCCGTCGGACCGTAGGAATTTGTCAATTCCGTTCCCGGCAGAAGGTCATAAAAACGGGAAACCAAGTGCGGGCCCAATTGTTCGCCGCCGGCAAAAACCCTTTTCAAGCAGGTCTTTTTGATCGGCTGTTTTCTGGAATTTATATATTCCAAGAAAGCATGAAGCATGGATGGCACAAAATGAGCTGCCGTTATGCGGTTTTTCTCCAATGCGTTCAGTATCATTTCAGGGTCTTTCTCGCCGCCTTGCGGAAGGAGAAAAACAGAAGCTCCCGCGATCGGCCACCAAAACAGCTCCCAAATCGAAGCATCGAAAGAGTATGATGTTTTATGCAGAATGGTGTCGGAATCCTTTAATCCATAACGCGTTTGCAGCGAGTATAAAAAGTTTACGGCTGACTGATGTTCAACCTGCACGCCTTTTGGGCGTCCCGTAGAACCGGATGTATAGATGATATAAGCCAATGAATCAGGTTTTACCGGAACATTGGGGTTGGCCGCAGCTTCCGGGTTTCCTGTTTGCCCGCTTTTCAGAGAGATCGTTTCTCCCTCAAAAAGATCTGGTGCGAAAAGTTCTGGTTCTGCCAGTAAGAATTTCACGCCGCTGTCTTTCAGTAAAAAGCGAATCCGCTCTTCCGGATAATCCGGATCAATCGGCAGATATGCACCGCCTGCTTTTAAGACAGCGTAAATGCCGATCAGCATGTCAGGAGAACGCCGGCCCATAATGGCAGTTTTATCCTCCAGCCTTATTCCCCGCTTGATCAGCCGGTGCGCAAGCTCATTCGCTCTTTCGTTCAGCTCCTGATACGTAATCGAAATGTCATCAGTTAAAATCGCCGGACGGTCCGGCGTTTTTTCCGCCTGTTGTTCCAGCAGATCATGAAGAGGCTGATGAAGCGGAAACGCCGTTTTCTGCAAGGGGCTGAATTCTTGAAGCAGAGACACTTCTTCTTTTTCTGACAAAACAGAAATATCGTCTAATTCCAAACTCGGATCAGCTGCGGCGTTTTCGGCAAGTGTCGTGAAAAATTCCGCCCATTTTTGAATCGTTTTTCTCTCAAACAAATCGGTGCTGTATTCAAACTGGCAGTACAATTCACCGGCGTTTTCGGAGATGTACAGCGATAAGTCAAATTTAGAAATCGGCAGGCTGACGTCTGCCGGCTGCAGTTCAAGTCCGGCTGCCCTAAGCTTCTGCTGTTCCATATTTTGCAGCGCAAATGTTGTGTCAAACAGCGGATTTCTGGACATGTCCCGCGGCACACCGAGCTTATCGACGAGCTCTTCTAACGGGTAATCCTGATGTTCGTAAGCCTCAAGCGCTGTTTGGCGAATTTCCTTTAAATATTCTTTGAACGTCATGCTTCCGTCGGGACGCGTCCTGAAAGCGAGCGTATTGACAAACATGCCCAGAACGGCGTCAAGGTCGGCATGAGGCCTTCCTGCAATCGGAGACCCGACAATCATATCTTCCTGTCCGCTTAAACGGGCTAACAGAACCGTGTACACACCGAGCAGCGTCATATAAAGTGTGCATTTGTTTTCTTTCGCCAGCTTTTTCAACTGTGCTGTATGTTTTTCGCTGATGACAAATGACACCCGGTCACCGGAAAAGCTCCGCACCGGGGGACGCGGCTTATCAGCCGGCAATTCAAGCACGGGAATCTCCCCGGCAAGCCGGTTCAGCCAGTACTCCTCTTGTTTCCGATATGCGGCGCCCGCCATAAATGATTGCTGCCAGACGGCATAATCTTTGTATTGAATCCGTAACGGCGGCAGACTTCTCTCGGCATACAGCTCACTGAATTCACGTATCAAAAGATTGACGGATACGCCGTCTGAAATAATATGATGCATGTCAGCTAAAAGCAGATGCCGGTCTTTTTCTATTTGGACAAATCCCGCCCGGAAAAGAGGCGCTTTGCCGAGATCGAACGGCCGGATAAACGCTTCGGCTGATTGTTCTTTTGTAAATGCAAACGGCACTTCATCATGAATCCTCTGCACAGGCCGGCCGTTTTTTTCTTCAAAGGACGTTCTGAGCGGTTCATGCCGCCGGATCAGCTCCTTGAACACGGCTTCCATCCTGTCTCGGTCAAACGGCCCCTTCATTTCTAATACGGCTGGAATGTTATAGCTGACACCGCCATTTTCAAGCTGGTGAAGGACATACATCCGTTTTTGAGCGGATGAGACGGGATAAGTTTCTTTTGTTTCTGTCTTTTCTATGGATGCGAACGGATTCTCTTCTGCTTCACCGATGATTTTGGCGAGTTCTTCTACAGTCGGATAGCTGAAGACATCACTCAGCGGGATTTGCACGCTGCACTCTTTAGCTATTTTTGCAACGAGTGCCGTCGCCTTTAATGAATGGCCGCCAAGCTCGAAAAAGTGATCGTGAACGCCGATCGGGCCGGTTTGAAGCACTTCTTCCCATATGCGGGTAAGCTTCAGCTCGGTCACATTCCGTGGAGCTGTATATCGACGGCCCGCTGCGTACGCCGAAGCTTCCGGAAGGGCCCGCTGATCGACTTTGCCGTTTCCAGTGAGCGGAATCGAGTCAACGAAAGCCCATTTGACCGGAATCATATAATCAGGCAGCTCCTTGGCCAAATCACTTCGCAGCTGAGAAGGATCAGTCGCTTGTGAGACGCTGCAGTAGGCGCATAATTCATTTTCGCCCGACTCATTCGTTTGAATCAGCACGGCAGCTTCTTTCACGGCATGATGATTTGCCAGGACGGTTTCAATTTCCTTTGGTTCAATCCGGTACCCTCTGATCTTCACTTGATCATCTGTCCGGCCGATGTATTCAATTTGGCCGTCCGCACGCAGTCTTGCCAAATCTCCGGTCCGGTACATGACGGCGCCCGTTCTGAACGGATCCGGCAAAAATTTCTCTTCGGTCAGCGCCGGATTGTTCACATAGCCTCTTCCTGTATTCGCTCCGGAAATATACAATTCTCCCGCAATTCCGAGAGGCTGAAGCTGTCTGTTTTTGCTGAGAATATACATTTTGTTATGATGGATCGGTTTCCCGATCGGCGGATGTTCAGGTATGTCATCTCCCGCAGAAATCGTATACGTTGAAACCACGTGGGTTTCTGACGGGCCGTAATGATTATGCAGCTGCATACCGTGTAAACGGAGCGTCTGCCTGAACAAACGTGAGATAGTCAGCTGCTCCCCGGCCGTAATGACATGCTTCACACAGCGGGGAAAAGACTGTGCATAACCTTCTTCATTGAAAAGCATCTTGACAAACGCAGTCGGGAAAAACACCACTTCCGTTTTGTGCTGATCGATAAACGAATACAGCTGAGAAACATCCCGTTTGATAGATTCGGGCACGATACAAAGGGTGCCGCCGCTCAAGAGTACTGAAAATAACTCCTGATAGCAGACGTCAAACGCCAAAGATGCGTACTGCAGCACATTTGTGCAAAAATCAATGTCTGTGTTCGTCAATTGGTCAGAAAGAAGGTTGGCCATATTTTTATGTTCGAGCAGCACGCCCTTCGGTTTCCCTGTCGTACCGGATGTATAAATCATATAAAGGAGGTCGTCCGCCGTATTAATGGATTGCACATTGCTTCCGTCCGCTTCCGTCCCGGCCTCTTCTATATATGTAACCTGCAGCGTTTGTTCCGCGGGGAGTGACTGATGCCGCTCTGTTACAACATGGATGCAGCCGCTGTTTTCAATAACATATCGGATACGCTCCTTTGGACTGCCGGGATCTATCGGGACAAAGGCGCCGCCCGCTTTTAAAATACCGAGAACGGCCGCCGCTAAAGAAGGGGAACGGCCGAGCATGACGCCTACCGGCTCCTCCCGCTTTAATCCGCGTTTTTGCAGCAGACGGGCCAGCTTATTAGCCGATTCATTCAGCTCTTTGTACGTCACTGACCCGCCTTCATACCGGATCGCGATTTGATCCGGCGTTTGTGCGGCCTGCCGTTCAAACATCGCATGAATCGTGTCATACTCAGGCTTTTCAGTTTCTTCAGAAATCGGAGCAAGCAGCTGCTCTTTTTCCTCAGGAGTGATGATTACAAGCTTATCCGGCGTGATATCAGGTTTGTCGAGAATCTGGGAAACGATATGTGTCAAATGACCTTTGATATTTTCGATAAATTGGCGGTCATACACGCTTGAATCGTATCTCATTTTCAAATGAATCTCGTCACCCGGCGCCACCATAAGATAAAAACTGTAATTGGTTTCGTCTTCCATGCTGAAATCATGGATGTGAAAAAGGTCTTTCGTTTCCCCGTTGCTGTTCAGCACATCGAGCTCCTGTTCAACCGGATAATTCTCAAAGACGAGAATATGGTCAATTAAGCCTTGTTTTACCTGTGAATTCGCCTGTATATCATAAAGCGGATGATAGCTGTATGCCTGTCCTTTCAAAGCGTCCTTTTGCACGTTTTTGATCAGCTTTTGAAACGGGATGTCCGCCCCGCTGATCCGGACAGGCACGGTATTAATGAACAGGCCGATCATTCGCTCGATGCCTTCGATTTCAGACGGCCTTCCGGAAATTACAGAACCAAAAACCGCATCTTCTGTCTGGTTATACACCTGAAGCAAAATGCCCCAGAGCGTGTGGAAAATGGTGCTCAGCGTGACCTCTTCTTTCACGGCCAGATCTTTCAGCTTAGCCGTGTCCTCTTTTGAAAAGGAAAACGTCACTTCCTCTTGTCTGCTTTCGCCGGCTTTTTTCTGCTTCGGCAGAACAGTCTGCTGCTCAAAGCCTTCAAGGTATCGCTCCCAGTACGAAGCGGCTTTTTCTTTATCTTGCTCCATCAGCCACTTGATGTAGGTCCCGTACGGCACAGCAGGCTCAAGCGTTAACGGTGTCCGGCGGAGGCGCGAGGCGTATATCTGGAAGAACTCTTTCAGCACGATCCCGAGACACCAGCCATCCATAATAATGTGATGAAAACTCCATATGCACGTATATTCACATTCTCCGGTTTGAAGCAGCGTCACCCGCATCAGCATGTCTTTTTGCAGGTGAAATCCTTTCTTTCGGTCTCTTCGTTTGGCTTCTTCAATATGCTTGATTTGATCAGCCTTGTTTAAATTGGTGAGATTTTCCTCAATGATGCTGACGTTCCGCTCTTTTAATACGACCTGCTGCGGCACTGACACGTTCTGGCTGATAAAGATCGTTCTGAAAATATCATGTCTTTCGAAAAGGGCATGAACGCTCTCTTCAAACACGCGGGTGTCAACCTTCCCTGTTATTGAAAAAGAGGCCTGCTCGGCGTAAGCTTGTGATTCCTTTTGCAGGAGGGAATGAAAAAGCATTCCTTCCTGCATATAAGACAGCGGATAAATATCCTGAATTGCATTCTTTTTTGTCATGTTATAATCTCCCCGTCGCCTTTTTCTACAGTTCCTCGACAAAACTCGCTATGCTGTCCAAATCATCAGATGTTAACGTTTTGCTGCTAAAATCACTAACGGTTTTTTCTGCTTCCTCTTTGCCGGTGCAGTGCGCCATAATATCACGCAAATATTGCTGTAAGGTTTGCAGCAGCTGTTCCATCGTTTCTTTGCGGAAGCGGCTCGGCGGATAGCTCAAACTGAAGTGCAGTTTATGTTGTGCAGCCATCGCGCTCATTTCCACCGCTTGTTCCCGCTGCCATGTCGGCGTGATGTCGTGCCCGCTCGCAAGACCGGATAAACTGAATGTGTGCTGATCTTCTGTATCATTGAATTGCCCTAAATAGTTAAAGCTGATTTCAGGCGCTTGTCTGAAGCGGATTGTTTTTTGTTCAGATGGTGTCATGTATTTTAAAATGCCGTAGCCTATTCCTTTATCCGGTATTCTTCCGAGTGTGTCTTTGACCGTTTTTACAGCCGTTCCAAGCTCAGCGCCTGCTGTGTTCAAGTCAATGAGCACCGGGTACATGGAGGTAAACCAGCCTACGGTGCGGCTGATGTCGAGCTCCGGCATGATGTGCTCTCTCCCGTGCCCTTCCATCGCGATGCGCAGTCTGCCGCCCCCTGTCCAGTCCCGTAAAGCCAAAGCTGCGGCAGTCAGAAGAATATCTTGCGTATCGGTATGGTAGGCCCGGTTGACCTGCTGAAGCAAAACGGACGTTTCTTCTTCTGTAAGCGTAAAGCTTACCGTTTGCCGAACGCTGTCGGCTCCCGTCTGATACTGCGGTTTTTCATAAGGAAGTTCGGCGGCTGTTTCTTCTTCAATAAAACGCCAATATTCTTCTTCACGCATCAGCTTGCTGCTTTTTGCGTATTCTGAAAGCCTTACGGCGTATTGCTTAAACGAATCGGTCTTTGGCGGAAGCTGGACCGGCTGACCTTTTACGGCTTGTGTGTAAGCGGCAGATAAATCCTCCAGCAGAATACGCCATGACACTCCGTCAACCGACAGGTGATGTACGGTGATGAATAAATAATCCCCTGACCGGGTTTTGAACCATCCGGCTTTTAATAACGGCCCTTTTTCAATATCCATCCGCTGTTGGAGCGCAGCCACTTCATCTTCTATTTCTCTTTCCCAAGTATCTGTCTCAGACAGATCCCAAATGTCCAAGCTGTACAGTTCTTCTTTTTGAATACCGTGATTGATTTGTCTGATACTTTCGTTTTCTGCACTGACGGTGATCCGGAGTGCATCATGATGAATGACAAGATGCTCCAAAGCTTGTTTGAGCGGCTGTTTATGCAATGCGTCAGAGCTGAACATCATGACGGACTGATTGAAATGATTTCTGTTTTCCATCCGCTGTGATAAAAACCAGTGCTGAACGGGTGTCCAAGGTATGTCTCCTTCCACCGGCCGCTGATCGATGACTCTTTCCGCTTTCCGGATAAGAGGCGCGAGTTCCTTAATGGACGGATGCCGGAATAAGTCACTTGCCGTCATTTTCCACCCGTAGCGTCCGAGCCGTGCGGCAACTTGCAGCGCTTTGATTGAATCGCCGCCCAACTCAAAAAATGAATCCTCAATCCCGACTTGTTTTGTGCCGAGCACTTCCTGCCAGATCACGGAAAGCTGTTCTTCAAGCTCATTGCGGGGAGCTGTGTACGCGGTTTGAAGCGCAAGCTCCGGTTCGGGCAGATTTTTCCGATCCAATTTACCGTTCGGCGTAAGCGGCAGCTTCTCAAGTTCCATCATATAGGCCGGAACCATGTAATTCGGCAGTTGCTTAGAAAGTGAAGAACGCACTTTTTCTGTATCCATGTCCGCCTGCAGACTCATATATGCGATCAGTTCTTTATTGCCGGACTGCCCGGTTCTGACTGACACGGCAGCTTCTTTCACGCCGTCCAGGCTCCTCAGTGCGGCTTCAATCTCTCCCAGCTCGACCCGATAACCGCGGATTTTCACTTGATCATCCATCCGTCCGGCATATTCAATCGTTCCGTCCGGCAGCCAGCGGGCTAAATCTCCGGTGCGGTACATCCGTTCTCCGGGAACAAAAGGATTAGGGACAAATTTTTCTTCCGTCAGCTCAGGGCGGCCGAAATATCCTCTTGCCACACCGTCTCCGCCTGTGCATAATTCGCCGATGACGCCTATCGGCTGCGGTGTTCCCCTGCTGTTTATGATATATGCGGTTGAATTTCCGACAGGGCGGCCGATCGGGATTGAATGATCGTATGATTGTTCAATCAAAAAGCAAGTCGAGAACGTCGTGTTTTCAGTCGGTCCGTATCCATTCCATACTGAGAGATGCGGCAGCGCATTCCGAACCCGGTTTACATGGCTCGGGGACAGTGCTTCCCCGCCGATAATCAATCGGGACAATCCTGAAAACACGTATTCATTTTGTTCTGATAGATGATTGAACAAAGACGATGTCAGCCACAGTGTCGTAATGCCGTTTTGCTGTATAAATGTGTCCAGAACATCAGAGTCGAGATAGGTTTCCTGGTCACTTACATATAAAGAAGCGCCGTTTAAAAGCGGGCCGAATATTTCAAATGTCGTTACATCAAATCCTAATGATGAAGTAAACAACAGTCTGTCTTCCGGCGTAAAATCAATATAATTGCTGTTTTTCACAAGGCGGATCACGCTTCGCTGTTCAATCATGACGCCTTTTGGCGCACCTGTTGACCCGGACGTATAAATCATGTAGGCCAATGATTCAGGTCCGCCGAGCGTTTCGGAATTTTCCGAACTCAAGCCGGCCTTTGTTTGAATATCCTCTATGAATAAACGTTTTCCTGAAAGCGGCAGACCGTCAAGTTTATCAGATTGGAGAAGAATATCAGCTTTACAGTCTTTAAGCATCCACTCAGCCCGTTCCCGAGGCACATCGTCACCGATAGGCAAGTAGGCGCCTCCCGCTTTTAATATTCCGAGGATTCCGGAAGCAAGCTCTGTTGTGCGGCCGGTTAATAAGGCGACAACACTTTCCGGACCGACGCCATTTGATCGGAGAGCCGCCGCTATTCTGTTAGCCCGTTCGTTCAGCTCACGGTATGTCAAGATTTGTCCATCATATACAACTGCCCGGGCATCGGGGGTTTCTTCAGCCTGACGCTCAAATAAACGGCTGATGGTTTCGTGTCTTGGGTAATCGCTTTTCGTCTGATTAAACTGATAAATGACGCGATTTGTTTCAGCATCATCCAGTACGTGAATGTCACCAAGCGGTATTGTTTGGTCTTCAATTACTTTTGTAAGAATTCGGGTAAAGTAAGAAAGCCATTTTTCGATTGTCTGTTTTTGATAGATATCTGTATTGAATTCAAAATCAAAGCTGATGGAACCGTCAGACCCTTCCGCCGCGTAAAGCGTGGCATCAAACTTTGCGGTTTTATGACCTGTATCCGCAGCTTGAGTCAAATGCAGCTCATTTAAATTCAGGGATTCACGCTCCATATTTTGGAGCACAAACATCACGTCAAACAGCGGATTACGGCTTGTGTCCCGCTGCACGCCGAGCCGTTCCACCAGCTCTTCAAACGGGTAGTCCTGATGTTCATACGCTTCAAGCGCCGCCTGGCGGACTTCCGCCAAATAATCGGTAAACGGTTTGTCCCCCTTCGGCTCCGTTCTGATGGCGAGTGTATTGACGAACATCCCCAGAATCGGTTCAAGGTCTTTGTGCGGACGCCCGGCAATCGGCGAGCCGACGATGATGTCTTCCTGCCCGCTCAACCGCGCGAGTAACGTATTGTACGCGGCGAGAAGCACCATATACAAAGTGGAGCCGTGATCCCGGGCGATGCGGTGAAGGCCGGATGCCGTTTCAGCGTCAAGCGTGCACGATACGCTGCCGCCCGCAAAGCTTCTGACCGCCGGACGGGACTTGTCAGCCGGAAGCTCAAGCACCGGAAGCTCTCCTTCTAGCCGCTTCAGCCAATAGGCTTCCTGCTTCTGATATCCTTCTTTCTCCTGAAACGACCGCTGCCAGACGGCATAGTCTTTATATTGAAGGCGCATCGGCGCAAGCGAACGGCCTGCGTACAGCTCGCCGAATTCTTTTATCAAGGTGTTGACGGACACACCGTCAGAAATTATATGATGCATATCCGTTAATAAAAGATGGCGTTCGTCCGATTCTTTCACGAGAGCCGCACGGAAGAGCGGCGCTTCCTCCAGACAAAACGGTCGGACGAATGCGTCAGCTGACTCGGCCTCATCGAGCTGAAACGGTACGCTGTCATGGATGCGCTGCACCGGTTCGCCGTCAGGCCCCGTTTCAAAGGACGTTCTGAGCGACTCGTGCCGCTCCACAAGCTGCCGGAACGTCTCCTCCAGCCGGACACGGTCAAGCGGGCCCGTCAGTTCCAGCACAGCCGGCATATTGTAGCCGACACCGCCGTCTTCAAGCTGCTGGAGCACATACATCCGTTTCTGCGCCGAAGACACCGGGTAGGTATCTTGTGTTTGCGCAGGCTGAATCGCTTCATACGGGCTCTCTTCCAATTCCTGAATAACCGAGGCGAGCTCTTCCACCGTCGGCCGGGCGAAGATGTCCTGTAACGGCACCTGAACACCGAACTCTTTGGCGATGCGGGAGATGAGAGCCGTCGCTTTTAACGAATGGCCGCCCCGCTCAAAAAAGTGATCCCGGATGCCGACGGGTCCGTTTTTCAGCACCTCTTCCCAAAGGGCGCAAAGCTTCATTTCCGTGACGTTCCGCGGGGCGGTGTACGCCTGTTTGTCTGCCGTTCCGCCGGGAGCCGGCAGCGCGCGGCGGTCAAGCTTTCCGCTCGGCGTGACCGGCCATTCGCTCATCTCTATAAACTGAGCCGGCATCATGTAGGCCGGAAGACGTTTCGCAAGCTCCGCCCGCACGTCATCGCTTTTTCGTCCTTCAATATAGGCGTAAAGCGCGGTTTCGCCGTGTTCGGTCCGGGCGGTGACCGCCGCCTCACGAATGCCGTCAATTCGCCGGATCGCCGCTTCGATTTCTCCCGGTTCAATCCGGTAGCCGCGGACTTTCACTTGTCCGTCTGAACGCCCGAGCCATTCAACAAGGCCGTCTTCTGTCCAGCGTGCGATATCGCCCGTCTGATACATGCGTTCTCCCGGATAAAACGGATCATCGAGAAAGCGCTCCTCCGTCAGCTCAGGGCGGTTCAGATAGCCCCGGGCCACGCCGGTCCCCGCGATGTACAGCTCTCCTGCCACGCCCGCAGGCTGGATGGCTCCTCCGCTATCTAATACATACAGACGGGCACCAGGAACGGGTTTTCCGATCGGAAGCCGCGTCCGTCCGCTGTCCCGTTTTCGATCACAGACGTAAAAGGCCGCATCGACCGTCGCTTCCGTCGGCCCGTAGCCGTGAATAAGCACGGTCTCCGGCAGAAGATCGGCAAACCGGGCAGCCGTAAGCGGGGAAAGAGCTTCCCCTCCGGCAAACACGCGTGTCAGTGTTCTGCCGAGGCGGGTTCTTGTTTCTGCAGGCTCAGTTTCCAGCGCGTCTAAAAAGCTGTTGACCATCGCCGGAATAAAATGTGCGGTCGTCACCTTTTCAGAAGAAAAAGCTTCAATCATCTGCACTGGATCTTTCTCCCAGCCGGCCGGAAGCAGATACACGGAGGCGCCGGACATCGTCCACCAAAACAATTGCCAGATGGAGGCGTCGAATGAAAAGGATGATTTCAGCACGATAATATCCTCTTCCGTTAACGGAAACTGCCCTTGCATCCCTGATAAAAAGGCGGCGGCTTGACGGTGTTCAACAGCCACTCCCTTCGGTGTTCCCGTCGAACCGGACGTATAAATGATATAAGCGAGCGAATCAGCATCCGCTTCGTCAGAGACAGCCCCTGTCTCCGTCTCACTTGTCAGAGAAGAAAGAGACACTTCTAGCGTTTCGCCGGAAAAACCGGAAACGGATAACCCCGGCTGTGCAAGCAGGAGACAAGCGCCGCAGTCATCGAGCATATAGCGCAGCCTGTCCTCAGGATAGTCAGGGTCAAGCGGCACATAGGCGCCGCCCGCTTTTAACACGGCAAGCACAGAAACCGCCATCTCCGGCGAGCGTTCGGCGAGTACGCCGACCATGCTTTCTTTGCGGACGCCTTTTTGGCGGAGCCGGACGGCGAGCCTGTCCGTATACTGATCGAGCTCGGCGTACGTCAGCATACCGTCCGGAAAACGGAGCGCCGGACGATGCGGCGAAAGCGCGGCGCGGCGGGCAAACAGCCCGTGAAGAGTCGGAGCCGGCGGTTCAACCGTTTCTGTATGGTTAAATGCATCCATCATACTTCTGGCTTCACACGCATCCAGCAATGCGATCTCGGAAGCGCCGATTTCAGGGTCGGAAATGACTGAGTTCACCATATGCCGTAAAAATGTTTCGATATTCTTCATAAAAACATCGTCGTATATACCGGTATCAAATTTTAAGCGGATATAAAGAGAATTGCCCGGAATCACCTTTATGCTGCATCCGTAGTTTGTGACTTCTTCCATCGTGAAATCCTCTACCGCAAAATCAAATGAACCGGCCTGACTCACATTTTCAATTTCACGCTGGGCCGGCACATTTTCAAACACGATAATATGGTCAAACAGCGCTTGCTTCAGAGGGCTTTGCGCCTGAATGTCATACAGCGGATAATAGCTGTAAGCTTCTGCTTGCAGCGTCTCCTGCTGCAAATGCCTGACAAGCTCCAGAAAAGAAAATGAACCGCTTTTCACCCGTACGGGAATCGTATTAATAAACAGTCCCACCATTTTTTCCACGCCTGCGAGATCCGACGGCCGGCCGGAAACGACAGAACCGAAAACGGCATCATCACAGCGGCTGACACGCTGCAGCAAAATGCCCCACAGTGCCTGGAACACTGTATTCAGCGTTGCTCCAGCCCTTGCCGCAATGTTCTTCAGCTTATTTGTCTGCTCTTCAGAAATGGTGAAAACCGCCTGCTCAAGTTCGCCGTTTGGTTCCGCGGATTTTTTCGGAAGAGACGCCGATTGCTCAAGATCGGCAAGTCTCGTTTTCCAAAAAATCTCGGCTTCTTTACGATCCTGCTTCATGAGCCATTTAATATACTTCCCATATGGCTGAACAGGCTCGAGAGACGGAAGCCGTCCGTCTCCCAGAGATTGATAGATCATCAGAAATTCCTTCATGACAATTCCGAAGCACCAGCCATCCATGACAATATGATGATGGCTCCATATACAAACATAGCGTTCAGGCGCTTTTTTCAAAATGGAGACTCTCATGAGAGGATCTGATTGCAAATCAAAGCCTTTATCTTTATCTTCTTTTCTGAACCGGTCGGCATATTTGTCTTGCGCCTTCTCGTCCAAATGAGAAATATCATGAAACTGAACGCGGCTCGGCCTGTTTTTCAACACGACTTGGCGGGGCTTCGCCACATTCTTATGAATAAATGTCGTACGGAAAATATCGTATCGTTCAAAAACAGCATCTATACTTTTTTGGAATCGTTCCCGGTCAAGCTGTCCGCTGATCGTAAACACCGCTTGTTCGAAGTAGGCTCTTGAGTCATGATCCAACAGAGAATGAAAAAGCATGCCCTCCTGCATAAAAGACAAAGGATATATATCTTGTATTTCCGGTTGCTGCCCCATTGCGCCACTCCTTTTCTATAGTTTGTTGACGGCTCCCATAATGTCATTCAGATCTTCCAGCGTTAACTCCTCGTCACTGAAATCAGCGGCGCTCCATTCACGCTCCTCTTTGCCTGTGCAATGCGTGATGATCTGCTTGAGAAAGGTATGAAAATATCCCGTCAAAACTTCAATCGTTTCTTTTTGATACTGAAAACGGTTGTACACGACATGCATGCTGAGACATTCCGACGATACGGAGCCGCTGATATCAAGTGTGTACGGACGTTCCCAGTCTGGGCTGACTTCATTTCCCGCTTTTACGGGAGAAACACCGAAGCCGCTGGAACGGATTTCCCGGTCAAACTGTCCCAGATAGTTAAAACTGATTTCAGGAGAATCAGATTCAGTCTCTCCCCAGAGTTTGCTTATATATTTCAGCACCCCGTATCCCGCTCCTTTATGCGGTATGCGGCGCATCATGTCTTTTGTCCGCTTAATGTGATAGCCGAGACGCTCGCCGTCATCAGGCTGATCTTGAAAACTTGCGTCAACCAATACCGGATAAATTGACGTAAACCAGCCGATGGTTCTGCTGATATCAAGATGCTCCAGATGCTCTTCCCTTCCATGGCCTTCCATGCTGATTTTGAATGTCTCGTTTCCGGTCCATCTGTTCAGCGCTAGGCTTAACGCGGCAAGCAATAATTCGCCCGTCTCTGTTGTGTATGCTCTGTTTGCTTCCGTTAACAGCTGCTCAGTCTCCTGTTTTGTCAATGTAACGGTCATCACATCTGTATCTTTCAGAAGATTGGAAGAGGTGCGGGCATCTTTCGGAAGCGGTTTGACCGCCGCTTTTTCTCTTTCGGACCAGTAGTCTGCTTCCTGTAACAGCCGGCGGCTTTTTGCATAATCAGAGATTTGCTTTGCGTAAGTCTGATAGGAATCGGTTTTCGCCGGAAGCGCGGTTTCTTTTCCTTCGAGCGCCTGCCTGTAGCACGCGGTGAGATCTTCAAATAAAATCCGCCATGACACCCCGTCAATGACAAGGTGATGAATGGAAAGCAGCAGATGATCGCCATCAGCGGCATGAAATAAGCCGACAGCTACGAGCGGACCCGTCTCCAGCCGAATGGAAGTTTGAATACAGGCGGCCGCCTGTTCAATTGCGGCGTGCTCCTCTTGTAATGAACCTTTCTCTCTTACGTCATGCGTTTCAAACGTAAAGAGTTCTTCTTCAGAAAGGTTTTCTGCTCTGTTATATTGAATCACTGATCCGTTTTGTGTGCCGCATACCATCCGTAATGCGTCATGATGAACCGCGAGCTGCGCCAGCGCTTTTCTCATAGCAGATTCATTGATTCTGTCCGCACTGCGGAGCATAACGGACTGATTAAAATGATCATACGGCAATGATTGCGAAAAGAACCAGTGCTGGATCGGCGTCAGCGGCACGTCTCCCGTGACGGGAGACTGATCAATCACGCGGCGGACTTTCCGGAGCCGCATCGACACTTCTCCCAGTGTCTGATGCTCGAACAGCTCGCGGACGGTCGTTTCATAGCCCTGCTGTTTCAGCCTCGCACATACTTGCAGCGCTTTAATCGAATCCCCGCCGAGATGGAAGAAATGAGCATTGGGGCCGAGTCCTTCAACACCTAAGAGTTCTTCCCAGATGTCAGCCATCATTTCTTCAGTTTCATTTCTCAGGCTGATATCATCTCCAAGGCTTTCATTTAATTCAGGCTGCGGGAGTGCCTTCTCGTCCAGCTTCCCATTCGCCGTCAAAGGCAGTTCATCAAGCTCTATCAAGCGTGCGGGAATCATATATTCCGGCAGAAAAGCTCTGAGAGAGGCCTGAACCTCTGCTTCTTTTATTTTTTCATTCCCGTGTAAGACCGCGTATGCGTAAATGGAGTGCTGACCGTGCTGATCAGCACGTGTGATCACGGCGGCCTCTTTCACGAAGGAAAGCTCCTGCAGCGCTGATTTTATTTCTCCCAGCTCAATTCTGTGGCCTCTGACTTTTACTTGCGCATCTTTCCGCCCGACATATTCCAGCTCGCCATTTGAGAGTCTTTTGGCAATATCGCCCGTCCGGTAGAGCCGCATGCCGGTATTGTGCGGATTCGTGATGAACCGGGAGGCGGTTAAATCATCCCTGTTTACATATCCCCTCGCGACGCCTTCCCCGCCGATATAAAGCTCACCTGGAATTCCGATCGGCTGCGGATTCATATAGGCGTCCATGACAAAAGCATGAAGGGTTTCCAGCGGTCTGCCGATATTGCTTTTATTTCTCTCAATATCATCCATCTTCAGTTTTTTGCATGTGACGTGAACCGTGGTTTCCGTAATGCCGTACATATTAACAAGCTCCGTCTCCGGGTACTTCTCTTTCCAGCTTTTCAGCATGCCGGGCTGAAGCGCTTCTCCGCCGAAAATGACATATCGAAGCTTCAGCTTGTCCGCATGCCCGGCCTCTTCATGAATGAGTCCGGAAAAAGCCGTCGGCGTTTGATTCAGCACCGTTACGCCTTCACTTTGCAGCAGCTGCCGGTACAAATGCGGATCACGGGCTGTTTCTTTCGGCACGATAACTACCTTTCCGCCGTATAAGAGCGCGCCGAATATTTCCCAGACAGAAAAATCAAAACAATAGGAGTGGAACAGCGTCCAGACGTCTCCAGAGCCGAAATCAAACGGCAGTCCTTTATGTGTGATAAGGCTGATGACATTGCGGTGTTCCGTCATAACGCCTTTCGGTTTTCCGGTTGTGCCCGATGTGTAAATCACGTAAGCCGGCTGTTCAGGCGTTATCATTTCTTTCGTTCTGTCTGCTGAAACGGATTCAGGCTTATCAATGTATAATACCGGCAGCCCGTCCATTCCGGATATCCCAAGACCCGATTGCGTCAACAGAACACGCGCGCCGCTGTCAGTCAGCATAAATGAAATCCGCTCGTCCGGATAGTCAGGATCAATCGGCAGATAAGCCCCTCCCGCTTTTAAAATACCGAGAATCCCAATCAGCATATCCGGGGATCGTTCGGTCATAATTCCGACAATCTGTCCGGAGCGGATGCCGTTTTCCGACAGCATATCAGCGATTCGATCCGCCTTGTCATTGAGCTCGCGGTATGTGAGACGCTCATCGGACATAACGGCTGCAATTTGATCCGGCATTTTTTCCGCCTGTGCTTCAAATAAACTGACGATCGTCTCATGCCTCGGATACTCAGCTGTTTGATTTTCCGCTTGAAGAAGCATCTGCCGCTCGTTTGTGTCCAGCAAATGAATGTCAGACAGCTTCTGCTCATCATCCGATGCGATTTGTCCTAAAAGCTCTTTAAAATGACCGGCCCACCGTTCGATCGTATCTTTTTCAAACAACGCGGTACTGTATTCAAAATGAAAATCCAGTGAGCCGTCCGGCTGTTCCTCGGCATGAAGCGTCAAGTCGAATTTTGAAATGTCATGTTTCACTGCATGTGAAGAAACGGATAAGCCCGGAAGGTTCACTTTGAAATCATCACTGTTTTGCAAAACGAGCATGGCATCAAACAGCGGATTGCGATTGACTTCCCGGTGTGTATCAAGCTTTTGGGCAAGTTCTTCAAACGGGAAGTCCTGATGTTCGGCTGCGCCGAGGGCAAGCATTTTCACCTCTTCTAAATAAGCGCGGAATGTCTTATCCCCTTTCGGCCTGCTTCTCATTGCTACGGTATTTACAAACATGCCGATGACCCCATCAAGCTCAGCGCGGCTTCTGCCGGCCGCAGGTGAACCGACGATAATGTCTTCCTGCCCGCTCAATTTAGAAAGGAACAAGGAGTAGCCTGCCAAAAGAATCATATACAGCGTCGAACCCGTCTCATCCATAAGCCGGCGCAAATTCTCCGCCGTTTCTTTTTGAAGGCGCGTTCGTACAACGGACCCGCTGAAATCAGGAAGCTGCGGGCGCTTTTTATCGAGCGGCAGATCAAGAACGGGAATGTTTTCCCCGATCGCATCCAGCCAATACCGCTCATGTCTTTTGAATTCTTCAGCGGCGAACCGCTCATGCTGCCAGACGGAAAAATCTTTGTACTGAAGTTTTAACGGCCGCAGCTCTTTTCCTCTGTACAAATCCGTCAATTCTTGAATCAGAACGCTCATTGACACACCGTCTGCGATAAGATGATGCATATCAAGCAGCAGAAAATGACGTTCTTCAGTGGCTTTGGCTAAAGTCACTCTCAAAAGCGGCGCTTGTTCCACGTCAAACGGCTTGACGAAAGTTTCCATTGTCGCTTGAAGAAGTGTCCCGGATGGCATATGAATCTCTGTGAGATCGAGATCGACATGTGAATGTATGTGCTGCATCGGCTCCCCGTTTCGCAAAACAAATGATGTGCGTAACGCTTCATGCCTTTGTAACAGCGCTGAAAAGGCTTCGTGCAGACGATCACGGTTGAGTCTGCCGCTCAGCTCCAGACAAGCGGGCATATGATAGCCCGTACTGTCCGCCGCAAGCTGATGAAGGGCATAGAGCCTTTTTTGCGCAAAAGATAGCGGGTACAAGTCCTTTGCCTCCGCAGGCGTGATTTCTGCATATTCTCCTCTTTTCCTCTGTTCTAGGAAGCGGGCCATGCTCTCGATAGTCGGATGTTCAAAAACATGGCGGACGGCAAGTTCAATTTGCAGCCGTTTATGTATCTTTGAAACAAGCGACGCGGCTTTCAGCGACTGTCCGCCGATTTGGAAGAAATCATCTCTCATACTGATGTGTTCCCGTTTCAGCACTTCTTGCCAAATAGACAGCAGCTCAGTCTCAAGCATTGTGCGCGGAGCTTGATAATCACCGGTTCTCTCGGCTTCTTTCGGCTCAGGAAGTGCGGCCCGGTCAAGTTTTCCGCTCACAGACAGCGGCATTTCCGTCAATTTGGTAAAGCTTCCCGGGATCATATAAGCAGGTAATCTCCCGGCCAATTCGGCATGAGGATCAAATGTCACACCCGCGTTTTCCAGTACGACATAAGCTGCAAGCTCCTGTTCCCCGTCCGCCGTTTTGTGCACGATGACTGCCGCCTCTTTTACCCCGGACAGACTTCTGAGTGCCGTTTCGATTTCCCCTAATTCAATTCTGTAACCTCTTACCTTCACTTGATCGTCAAAGCGTCCCATATATTCAATCGTTCCGTCCGGTAAAAATCGGGCTGCATCTCCCGTTCTGTACAGCCGTTCACCTTTACGAAACGGATGAGGGGTAAAGACTTTGTCCGTCAGCTCTTTTTGCTGAAAATATCCGTCCGCCAGACCTTTTCCGGAAATACACAGTTCACCGACGGCTCCGACCGGCTGCAGCCGATCTCCGTGCATCATATAGACAGAAGTGTTGGCAATCGGGCGCCCGATCGTAATCCGGCTGCTTTTTTGCAGGTTGCGCAGAACCGTCGTGGCCACACTGTTTTCCGTCGGGCCGTATTCATTCAGCAGCTCGGCATTCGGGCATATGTTGCGGCTCGCTTCCACGATATCAGGGGTGGCCGCTTCCCCGGCAAATGTCACCGCCCGAAGCGTCTGCGCATCCTTTTTCGTCAGCGAATCAAGCAGAACGCGATACAGAGACGGAACGATCAGAAGATGGCTCACTCCGTGGCGGGCGATTTTCTGTTTTATTGAAAGGACGTCTTTCGCATCATCTTCATCAGTTAACAGTACACAGGCGCCCGACAGAAGCGGAGTGAAAAGACTCGTTAATGACCCGTCAAATACGTATGAAAAAAGATGAAGCGCTATGTCTCCTTCTGTCATCCCGTATTCTTCACGCCGCCATTGCAATGTATTGCTGATCGCTTTGTGTGGTACAAGCACCCCTTTCGGCCGGCCTGTCGTTCCGGAGGTGTAAATGACATACGCCCAATTTCCGCTGTCAGACACCGGCGGAAGCGGTGCGGTCTGCTGGGAAACCGTTTCCTCCATGATGACGACGCTGCCCTTGAAATGCGGCGGAATGAGGGGGAGCAGGTCTTTTTCAGTCACGAGCAGTGAGGCTTCACTGTCTCTCAGTAAAAATGAAATCCGTTCAGGCGGAAATTCCGCATCAATCGGCATATAGGCGCTGCCCGACTTCCAAATTCCGAGCAGAGCGGCAACCGTACTCATTGATCGGCGCAGCATAACAGCGGTGATCTGATCGGAACGGGCGCCTTTTTCCCTTAACGCATGGGCAATCTGATTCGCCCGCTGATTTAATTTTTTGTAGCTCCAGCTTACTCCGTTATATCTCAACGCCTCTTGGTCAGGCGTTTTTGCCGCCTGTTCTTCAAACAGCCCATGAACGGTTGTCTCAGGGTACGGACGGTTCGTTTCGTTAAACGAATGAATCAGGGCTTCTTCCTCCGGAGGTACGAGACTGATGCTTGATAAAAGCCTGTCCGAATCTTCCGTTACACAGGAGATGACCTCCAGAATATGCCCTTTGATCCGTTTCATGTCTTCCCGATCGTAGATGCCCGCATTGTAGCTGAATTTTACATAAAACTCTTCTCCCGGAACGATGACGACGTTAAGATCGTAATTGGTTTCTTCCGCCATCGAAAAGTTTTCAAGTGAGAGCGCACTGCTTTCCGTTTGCTGCCAGCCGTTTACCGCAGCCTGCATCTGAACCGGATAATTTTCAAAGACAAGGATATGGTTCAAGAGATCTTTTTGCAGACCGCTCTCGTTTTGGATGTCATAAAGCGGATAATAGCTGTGCTCTTCCGCAGCGAGTGACTCTTTTTGCACCTTTTTGAGAAGAGAAGAAAAAGTCATATCCCCAGCCGCGCGCACCCTTACCGGCACGGTATTGATAAACAGTCCGGCCATGGATTCAATGCCGGCGATAGCTGACGGCCTGCCGGAAACAACTGAACCGAATACCGCATCTTCAGTGCCGTTGTAACGATGGAGAAGCAGACCCCAAATGCCCGTAAATATAGTATTCAGCGTGACCCCAATGCCTCGGGCAATGTCTGTCAGTTTTTGTACGGTTTCAGGCTCAAGGGAAAATTGAAAATGCTCAGATGCATAACCGTTTTGCGCCGGCTTATTCTTCGTCTGCGGAACGGAAACGGTTTCTCCGTAATCTTCCAAGCAGCGCGACCAGAACGCTGACGTTTCTTCTTTATTCCGGCTTCGGAGCCATTTGATATAAGCGCTGTAAGGAGCCGGACTGCCGAGGTTTACAGGCCGCCCGTTCCGGATCGCATAATACATGCTGAAGAAATCTTTCAGTACAATGCCCAAGCTCCAGCCGTCCATCATAATGTGATGATGAGTCCAAACGCATGTATGGCGGTTTTCTCCCGTTTGAAAAAGAGTCAAGCGCATTAAGGGGCCTTTTTGCAGATCAAACCCCTTATGCCGGTCGTTTTCCTTAAATTCGTCAATGATGCTTTGCTGCCGTTCTTCCGAATAGTCTGAAATGTTCTCAGTCTGTACGGCAGTGTCACGGCGTGAAAGGACAACCTGCTGCGGCCCTTCAAGGTCAGGCACTTCTTTTATGAAAATCGTTCTGAAAATATCATAACGGCTGACAAGCATATCCAGACTTTTTTGGAATGTATCAATGCATAAATCCCCGCTGACTGTAAACGAAATCTGCTCGACATATGCGTTTGATCCGGAATCCAGAAGCGAATGAAACAGCATGCCTTCCTGCATATATGATAAAGGGTAAATATCTTGAATTTCTGTCGCTTGTGTCACGAATGCCACACACCTTTTTATGAAATTAAAGTCCTTTTACGAGATCTTCAATGCTTGATAGTGCTTGAGCGGTCAATTCTGTATGGCTGTAATCCGTTAATGTTTTTTCCCGCTCTTTCTTGCCGGAACAATGGGCGATGATGTCCTCGAGGTAAGTATGGAAACGATTCATGAAGAACTCGATTGCCCCCGGTGCAAATACATCGGTATAAACGGCTTTTACCTCCAGTTGCCCGGCCGCCACCATCGCGTTAATATCCAGATCAAACTCGCGGATGCGCCCGGATGCTATATCATGCTGCGGCTTGAACGGTGACATCTTCAGCGTCCCCTCAAGACCGTCAAACGCACCGAGATAGTTAAAGCTTATTTCTGGGTCTTTATAAAGAATGTTTCGCGAATATCTCAGCAGCCCGTAGCCGGTTCCGTGATGAGGAACCCGTCTCAGCATGTCTTTTACCGTCTTTATGCGGTGCGCGGTTTTTTCGCCTGAGCCGTCCGGCACTCTCATATCCAAAAGCACCGGGTAAACAGATGTAAACCAGCCTGCCGTTCTTGACATATCAATGTCAGGAATATGCCCTTGGCGTCCGTGTCCTTCAGTGCTGATAAGCATCTGTTCGGAACCCGTCCACTCATGAAGCGCCATTCCAAGCGCCGTTAAAAGCAATTCATGAACATCCGTTCCGTATGCCTGCTGTGTTTCCAACAGCAGCTGCTTCGTGACTTCGCTGCTTAATATCCACGATGCAGTGCGCGCGTTTTCCTGCAATCGTCCGGCGTTTTCATCAGTTTTTTTTCGGCAGCGGCGCTGTTTCACCAGACATCACGCTGTCCCAGTATGCGGCTTCCTCCAGCAATGCTTTGCTCTTGGAAATGTCAAAAAGCTCTTCAGCATACTTTATATAAGAATCGCTTTTCGGCGGCAGTTCGATTTGTTTGCCGTCCAATGCCTGCTGATAAGCTGTCTGCAGATCTTCAAGCAATATCCTCCATGACACGCCGTCCGTGATAAGGTGATGAATCGTGATAAGCAGATGGTCGGCTTCTTTCAGCCTGAACACTCCGAGATGAAGAAGAGGGCCTTGATCAAGGCGCATAGCCTGCTGTATTTCTTTTTCCTCAGCAGCTATCCGTTTTTCCGGCTGTGTTTCTTCTGAAAGATCTATGACGTTAAGCGTAAAGATTTCTTCATGCTGCTCTGTGATTCCGCGGTTATATTGAACAACTTCCCCATGCTCATTTTCAGTGAAAGTCATTCGCAGCGCATCATGATGTTCTGTCAGCGCGCAAACCGCCTGATACAGCGCATCTATTTCGAGGCTGTCTTCACTGCACAGCATGACTGATTGGTTATAATGAAGCTCAAATGCACCCGGCTCCTCAAAAAATCTCTGCTGGATCGGTGTCAGCGGAGCGCTTCCTTCTATCGGGCCCTGATCAGCCGTTGCAACAGCCGGCGTGAGGTGCTTCGCGAGTTCTGCAATCGTCGGGAACTGAAACAAATCGCGGATCGACATGTTCCAGCCTTCTCCGGCGAGTCGGGCTGACACTTGAAGCGCCTTAATGGAATCTCCCCCAAGCTCAAAGAAAGAGTGATGAATTCCCGCTTTCTGTATATGAAGCACATCTTCCCAAATCCGGCATAGCATTGCCTGTTTTTCATCGCCGGGCGCGACAAATGCCTGTGATGAATGTATCTCTTCTGCCGGCAATGCCGATTTATCAAGTTTGCCGTTCAGTGTCAGGGGCATGCTGTCTAAACCGATAATATGAGACGGCATCATATAAGCCGGAAGCTCCTGCATAAGAGACTGGCGGAGTGATGAGATATCGGCCTCTTTAGGAACGATGTATGCCGCTAATCGGGCTTGTCCTTCGGCATCTTTCATCACGGTAACAGCCGCTTCTTTGACTTGATCGTGTTTCAAAAGCACACTTTCTATTTCTCCCGTCTCAATTCTGTATCCCCTGATCTTCACCTGCTTATCAATCCGCCCTTTAAAACGAAGAGTTCCATCCGGCAGCCAGCAAGCCTGATCTCCGGTTCTGTAAAGTGTTTCTCCCGTTTGTAACGGGTCACTGAATGCGTCCTCTGTCAGCTCAGGCTGTCCCCAATATCCTTTGGCGACGCCGGCGCCTCCGATATACAGCTCTCCGAAAACGCCGATCGGCTGGACCTGTTTGTCTTTGTTTAAGACGTACATTTGCACATTCGGAAGCGGAACACCGATCGGCACATCATCTTCCCGCGGCTCTTCGCTCATTCCGGCTTCATAATACGAAGAATCAATTGTCGCTTCTGTTACACCGTAGCTGTTAATGATCCGCATTTCTTTCCCAAAGCGTTCATGAAGCGTATAAAAATCTTGCGACTTGATCATATCTGAACCAAGTACCAGTATTTTTACGCTTTGCAGCGCGAGTTTCCGGCGGTATATATATTCCATAAACGGAACAATCAGCGCGGGTGTCGACTCCATAAACGTGATACGGTGCTGATCAATGAGTCGATAAAGCTGCTGCGGCTCAAGCCGGACGTCATCCGGACAAATGATAAGCGTTCCCCCGTTCAGCAGGGCGCGTGCAAGATCCCCTGAAAATACATCAAATGAGAAACTCGCCATCTGCAGCACTCTGACCGGTATAAGATCAAGCTCATAAATCCTGCGCCATGCAAGTGCTGCATGGGTAAAGCTGCGATTTCTGACTTCGACTCCCTTCGGCGTTCCCGTTGTTCCCGAAGTATATATGATATATGCGGTATCATCCGGTGACGCTGCCGGCTGAATATTCTTTGCAGAAATATCGTATTGATCTTCATGATCAAGCTGAATGAGAAATAAATTGTGATCCGTCAGCTGTGAAGCAAGTTCTTTGTATTCTGACTGCACCATCAAGACGGATGCCGCGCTGTCTTTTAATAAATAGCGAATCCGTTCCTCAGGATAATGGGAGTCAACCGGTATATACGCCCCTCCTGATTTCATGACCGCAAGAACACTGACGATCGCTTCAATCGAACGGTTTGCCAATATGGCAGCTCTTTTTCCCGGACCGAATCCATTTTTCTGCAGTGTTCGGGCAAGACGGTTTGCCCGCTCATTGAGCTGCAAATAGCTGATCTGTTGTGCTCCTTCAATAACAGCGGTCTGATGAGGCGTTTCTTCTGCTTTCTCTTCAAACAGCTGGTGAAACAGTTTGTGTTTTTCCATGAATTCGGTTTGTGTGTTATTAAACTCAATCAGTAACTTTTGTTTTTCTTCTTCATCCAAAATGTCAGCTTTCGATAGTGTGACTTCCGGTTCGGCGGCAACATGGCGCAAGAGATTCAGTAAGTGGCCCATCCAGCGTTCAATCGTTTCTTTCATAAAAAGCTCGGTGCTGAATTCCATCTCAAAGCGGATGTTTCCGTCGGATTCAGCCGCTGATAAGGTCAGGTCAAAACTTGATACATCATGTTCGGTATGCTCTGATCGTGACGCCTTCAGACCGGCCAGATTTATCTCCTCTCGCTCCATATTCTGAAGAATAAACATCGCGTCAAACAGCGGATTGCGGCTCATGTCCCGCTGCACGCCGAGCCGTTCCACCAGCTCTTCAAACGGGTAGTCCTGATGCTCATACGCCTCAAGCGCCGCCTGGCGGACTTCCGACAAATAATCGGTAAACCGTTTGTCTCCTTTCGGCTCCGTTCTGATGGCCAGCGTGTTGACGAACATGCCGAGAATCGGTTCAAGGTCTTTGTGCGGGCGCCCGGCAATCGGCGAGCCGACGATGATGTCTTCCTGCCCGCTCAATCTCGCGAGCAGCGTATTGTACGCGGCGAGAAGCACCATATACAAAGTGGAGCCGTGATCCCGGGCGATGCGGTGAAGGCCGGATGCCGTTTCAGCGTCAAGCGTGCACGATACGCTGCCGCCCGCAAAGCTTCTGACAGCCGGACGGGGCTTGTCAGCCGGAAGCTCAAGCACCGGAAGCTCTCCTTCGAGCCGTTTCAGCCAATACGCTTCCTGCTTCTGATACCCTTCTTTCTGCTGAAACGACCGCTGCCAGACGGCATAGTCTTTATATTGAAGGCGCATCGGCGCAAGCGAACGGCCTGCGTACAGCTCGCCGAATTCTTTTATCAAGGTGTTGACGGACACACCGTCAGAAATAATATGATGCATATCTGTTAATAAAAGATGGTGTTCGTCCGATTCTTTCACGAGGGCCGCACGGAAGAGCGGCGCTTCCTCCAGACAAAACGGCCGGACGAATGCGTCAGCTGACTCGGCCTCATCGAGCTGAAACGGAACGCTGTCATGGATGCGCTGCACCGGTTCGCCGTCAGGCCCCGTTTCAAAGGACGTTCTGAGCGATTCATGCCGCTCCACAAGCTGCCGGAACGTCTCCTCCAGCCGGCTGCGGTCAAGCGGGCCCGTCAGTTCCAGCACAGCCGGCATATTGTAGCCGACACCGCCGTCTTCAAGCTGCTGGAGCACATACATCCGTTTCTGCGCCGAAGACACCGGATAAGTGTCCTGTGTTTTCGCCGGCTGAATCGCTTCATACGGGCTCTCTTCCAAGTCCTGAATAACCGAAGCGAGCTCTTCCACCGTCGGCCGGGCGAAGATGTCCTGTAACGGCACCTGAACACCGAATTCTTTGGCGATGCGGGAGACGAGAGCCGTCGCTTTTAACGAATGGCCGCCCCGCTCAAAAAAGTGATCCCGGATGCCGACGGGGCCGTTTTTCAGCACCTCTTCCCAAAGGGCGCAAAGCTTCATTTCAGTGACGTTCCGCGGGGCTGTGTACGCCCGTCTGTCTGCCGCTCCGCCGGGAGCCGGCAGCGCGCGGCGGTCAAGCTTTCCGCTCGGCGTGACCGGCCATTCGCTCATCTCTATAAACTGAGCCGGCATCATGTAGGCCGGAAGGCGTGCCGCAAGCTCCGCCCGCACATCATCGCTTTTTCGTCCTTCAATATAGGCGTAAAGCGCGGTTTCGCCGTGTTCGGTCCGGGCGGTGACCGCCGCCTCACGAATGCCGTCGATGCGCCGGATCGCCGCTTCGATTTCTCCCGGTTCAATCCGGTAGCCGCGGACTTTCACTTGTCCGTCTGAACGCCCGAGCCATTCAACAAGGCCGTCTTCTGTCCAGCGTGCGATATCGCCCGTCTGATACATGCGTTCTCCCGGATAAAACGGATCATCGAGAAAACGTTCCGCCGTCAGTTCAGGACGGTTCAAATAGCCCCGGGCCACCCCTGTCCCCGCGATGTACAGCTCTCCGGCAACGCCCGCAGGCTGAACGGTTCCCCCGCCGTCTAACACATAAAGACGGGCACCCGGAACGGGTTTTCCGATCGGAAGCCGCGTCCGTCCGCTGTCCCGTTTTCGGTCACAGACGTAAAAGGCCGCATCGACCGTCGCTTCTGTCGGCCCGTAGCCGTGAATAAGCATGGTCTCCGGCAGAAGATCGGCAAACCGGGCAGCCGTAAGCGGGGAAAGAGCTTCCCCTCCGGCAAACACGCGTGTCAGTGTTCTGCCGAGGCGGGTTCTTGTTTCCGCAGGCTCTGTTTCCAGTGCGTCTAAAAAGCTGTTGACCATCGCCGGAATAAAATGTGCGGTCGTCACCTTTTCAGAAGAAAAAGCTTCAATCATCCGCACAGGATCTTTCTCCCAGCCGGCCGGAAGCAGATACACGGAGGCGCCTGACATCGTCCACCAAAACAATTGCCAGATGGAGGCGTCGAATGAAAAGGATGATTTCAGCACGATAATGTCCTCTTCCGTTAACGGAAACTGCCCTTGCATCCCTGATAAAAAGGCGGCGGCTTGACGGTGTTCAACAGCCACTCCCTTCGGTGTTCCCGTCGAACCGGACGTATAAATGATATAAGCGAGCGAATCAGCATCCGCTTCGTCAGAGACAGCCCCTGTCTCCGCCTCACCTGTAAGGGCAGAAAGAGACACTTCTAGCGTTTCGCCGGAAAAACCGGGAACGGATAACCCCGACTGTTGAAGCAGGAGACAGGCGCCGCAGTCATCGAGCATATAGCGCAGCCTGTCCTCCGGATATTCCGGGTCAAGCGGCACGTAGGCGCCGCCTGCTTTTAACACGGCAAGCACTGAAATCACCATCTCCGGCGAGCGTTCAGCGAGCACACCGACCACGCTTTCTTTGCGGACGCCTTTTTGGCGGAGCCGAACAGCGAGTCTGTCTGTGTACCGGTCAAGCTCGGCGTACGTCAGCATACCGTCCGGAAAACGAAGCGCCGGACAATGCGGCGAAAGCGCGGCGCGGCGGGTGAATAGCCCGTGAAGCGTCGGGGCCGGCGGTTCAGCCGTTTCTGTACGGTTAAACGCAGTTAACACCCGTTTCTTTTCTTTTTCATCCGCCATATCAATATGCCGAATCAGCCGGTTTGGATTTCTAACGGCATTTTCAACGATCGTCAGCAAATGAGTTTGAATCCGTTTAATCGATGTTTCAGTAAATAAAGCGGATTGATAATCAAAATTCAGCTCAATCAACCCCGTATCTGTCCGCTCCTTAATTAAAATGGACAGCTCATTTGCCGTATGCCCGCTGAAAAACATCGCCGTTTCATAATCGAAGCCCTCCGCCTGATGCCACGCGAGAGGCTGGTATTGCATCGAAATCCCGATGATATTTTGCAGATCGTGATGAACCTGCCTTAATTCATTGACAAAAAGATTGTAAGGATATTTCTGGTGCCGCATAACAGACAGCTGCTCTTTTCCTACGCTGCGGACAAAGGACAGGAACTCCGCATCAGGATCTGCCGTCATTCTGATCGGCAGTGTGCTGACGAACATGCCGAGCATATCCTTTTCGAGCCTGGAGCCCCGGTTTCCGTAATAAGTGCCGATGGCAATATCTTTTTTAGCCGTCAGACGGCTGATGCATATGTATAACGAAGCCATAAACAGAGAGATGATGCTGATATTATTTTCTTTGCAAAAACGCCGGATAGATTGTTCTAAGGAGTGAGAAAGAGTGATTGTATCTCTGGAAGCCGCAGTGCTTTGTCTAAGATGAGAGGTTCGTTCCGCCAGTGAAAGGTGTTCCGGAACGGTTCGGTATGTTTCAGTCCAAAATAAACGGTCCTTTTGAAAACGGGAAGACTGTAAGTATTGCTGTTCTTTTTCCATGTAGCTGAGATAGGAAGGCCTGTGATGTTCAGCTAAATCCTCGCCCCGCATGATCTTTTGGTAGATATCAATGAGCTGGTTGCCGAGCAGGTTGAGCGAGATGCCGTCCATGATAATATGGTGAAATTTTGAATAAAGCCAAACTTCTTCGTCTGACATGACAAGCAGAGTAAATTGATACAGAGGTGAATGAAACAGCTTGAACGAAACACGGGTCTGCGTGTCAATCCATGCGTCCCGCTCTGAGTTATCAGTATGAGTAAAATCAACAGTCTCTAGAGAAATCGGCCGATGCCCGGCCAGATACAGCTGGGGTTCTGATCCGTCCCCTTCTGTCAGTTGAAACCTGAGCGAATCATTTTGCGAGATAGAAAAATCTAAAGCATGGCGCAGTACGTCAAAATCAATGTCCCCCCTGAATTTGACGCATGCCGCGAGATTGCAGATACTTGTGCCCGGTTCGAGCAGCTCGGTAAACCACACTCTTCTTTGTGCGTGAGTTAAAGAATAAACAGTGTTCTTCAATGGAATCCCTCCGCTTCAATTTAAGAGGATAAGAAAGTGAAATAATTACAATTAAATTTCGACAGCATATGACTAAATCATCCATATAAGCATTATTTTAAAACATATTTTAGAAATCACAATAAAAAATTAAATTTTCTCTAACATTTTTTAGAATATAGTATATATTCCTCACTTCATTTCTTCATTTCTATAATCTTTATACCATGTAAAACGGTATGTATGCACACTGCAAACTGGTTCTTAAACACTATAATAAGGAATAAAATGTATAATTAATTGCGCTTTTAAAAAGGTTTTGCCTCCTGAAAAGAAGTTTCATGTTAGAAAATGAAAAACCGGTGAACAAGTAAGAAAGTAGTATGTAAAAAAAAGGAAGTATATTGCGATATTACTTTTTGAAAAGATTGATTCATAATCGCAATATAATGTTTTACAGACATCAAAAAAAGCCGAACCCTCTAAGGATCCGGCCCTTCTTATTGATTTGCCAGCACGACTGCGATTTTGTCTTCAATGTCTTTTCCGTCATCTTCGTCAAGCAGCCCGTTTTGAAGCACGGAAAAAATAAGCGTATCTCCTGTTTTTGTGTCTGCATAGCCGGCAATCGAACTGACTGATGTTAGTGACCCGGTTTTCGCTTTAATTTTGCCCTCTGCCGGAGTATTCTTCAGCCGGTTCCGAAGAGTGCCTCCCGTCATTCTGTCGCTTGCACCGGCGACAGGGAGCGAACGAAGGAAAGCCGGGTACCACTTTTCTTTCTGAACCGCATACAAAAGCTCTCCGATTTGGCCGGCGGATACGCCGTTAATATGAGAAACGCCGGATCCGTCTCTTGCAATCAATTCATCCGGATTCAGCCCGAACGATTTGAGCTCCGATTTCATCACGTCCAAGCCCTTTTCCCAGCTGCCCTCCCCTTTTTTCACTTTTCCCATTTCCTTGATCAGAATTTCGGCGTGCCCGTTGTTGCTCAGTTTCATAAACGGGATCAATAATTCTGAAAGAGGCATGGATGTCCGTGATGTGACAAGCTGGGTGCGGTGCGGCATTCGGCCTGTTCTGATTTTCCCTTTTACAGTTATACCCTGTTTAGTAAGCGCTTGTTTCCATAAATCTAAAGCATAGGACGACGGGTCCCACACTGCCGCCCATTCTCTTGCCTTTGCCGAGCCGGCAGGTATGGTTCCCTTTATCGTAATCACATTGCCACCGTGCTCCCGTTCAACCGTCAATTCTTTCTTTTCATCAGAAGCGACCGTTTTCACTTCATTTTTCACACGAACGACGTCCGTATGGGGAGAGATCGAAATGCGCGGCTTTTTACCGGGCTGTTTTGCCGGGCTGATTTCCGCAATCACCGTTCCGGTATCATAATCCTCATTTGGGGAAGCGGTAAGAGCTGATACTTGCGCGCCATAATATTGGCCTTCATCACTCCACGGAAGATCAACTGAATACCTGGTATCGTCATACCACGAATCATCCCCGACCAGATCTCCTTTAATGAAATGGATGCCTCTGGCTTTGACTTGTTTAGCCATCTTCTCAAAATCAGAAGCCAATAGGGTCGGATCGCCTTTTCCCCTGAGATAAAGGTTTCCGCGCAGCTGTTTTCCTTTCACGGCGCCGTCTGCCCGTACTTCTGTCTTAAAGGTGTAATCTTCTCCGAGAACGGAAAGCGCCGCAGATGCCGTCAGCAGTTTCATCAATGATGCAGGCCTCAGCCGCATATCTTCCCGGCTGCCGAACAGCACCTCCCCTGTTTTTGCTGACCGGACACTGACGCCCGCTGAAGCTCCCTTTAAAGCGGGTTCTTCATCCAGAATGTGTTCCAGCTCTTTTTGCAAAGTATTTTTTTGTTCAGCCGCCTTAGCCGCATCATCAATATAAGGAACTTCGGCAATGATCAAAAGCAGAATCACCGCGCACAAGCGTTTCACATATGTTTTCAATGTTATCCCGCCTCTTTCCTATTCTTCGTCATGCAAAATGGTGATCCTGGATGACGCAGCCGCTTCTTCGCCCGGTTTCAGAATCTGAAGCCCTGTCAGTGATGCAGGCTGATTCAGATTAAAAGCATCTGTAACGGAAGTATAAGGCTCAAGACTGACAAACCCCTGCTTTCCGTCGCCGTTATATACCACCCAATGCTTGAAAGACGTGTCCGCTTGATACAAAACGGATAATTTCTCATTCGGATGATAAATAACAGCTTCGTTATTGCCGCCATTCCGTCCGGAAGAAAGAAAAACATCGTCAAACTGTTTATTTTTCAAAGACATCCCGTGACGGAACGCTTCTTTATCAGGCACATCCAATAAACGGCCTGTCGGTACGAAACGTTCATTTAATTCCCACATGCGGTCAGCCGTCAAAAATAGACGGGATCGCTCTTCATTGAAAACAAATGTGGAATGATAGCCTAGCCCCCAAGGAAAAGCCTCCGTTCCCTTATTCATAATCAGCGCCCGCTGCGTAAACACATTGTCTTTTAATGTATAGGTCATCCGGACAATGACATCGTGCGGAAATTGTTTATGAACACGGGGAATCTTTGAAAGATCAATTTCTGTTTCGACTGTCATTCCATCGCCCTCTTCTTTCGCTGCCGCCGCTTTCCAATGCTGATTGTGAAGAAAGCCGTGAATATGATTATGTTTATCCTCTTCGTTTATCTCGAATTGATACGCGCGGCCGTCAAAACGAAACGTCCCGTCCGTAATCCGGTTCGGCGGGAATAAAACGGGAATGCCGTACAGCATCGGTTTTTTGAGGAATTCCTCCGCAGTTTCCGGTTCTCTCAGAAGCCGCATACCGGTTCTTTTATCCCGAAGCGATATGACATTTGATCCCCACTCCGGCACAATGATGCATTCAGCCTGATCAGTCTCCGCCTTTATGGCTGAAACTCCTAAATAAGTCGTATGTTCAATCGTCATAAGCACCTGCCCTTTCCTTGTTTTCTAGCATGTATAGGAATTCCATTTTCTAAACTCATTTTCCTTCTCTAAAAAAACATCGCCCGTATGAATTGAGCGATGTGCGGTAAAACCTTATTGAATCAGCCGGGTAATCTGTTTTTTCTTCCATACAAACCGGTAATATCCGTATTGCAGCAACAGGCTGACGACAAAAGCCGCCGGATAACCGACCCAAATGCCGAGAATGCCGAGATTCGTATAATGAGAAAGAATAAAGGCCACAGGCACTTCAATTCCCCAAATCGTAAAAATGCTGATAATCGTCGGCCATAACACCGTACCGCTCGCCCGCATTGTTGCTGAAACAATCTGAGCGTGACCGAAAATCAAATAGCTCCAAAGGGTAATCATAATCAGATTGCGGGCAATGTGGAGTGTATCCTGATCTGTTAAAAACAAAGCCAGTATCTGCCGGGAGAAGGTGTAAATCAGCACAATCAAAACCCCGCCGATCAAATAATTCAGGCCGATGCCGACTTTGATGACCTGCTTCAGCCGGCCGAATTGATTTGCTCCTATGGATTGGGCGGCAAAAATTGAAACGGCGATACCGAGGCTTACCGCCGGCATCTGCACATAACTCGCCACTTGGTTGACAACCCCGTAAGCAGCCGTCGCGTTTGATCCGTAATGATTGACAAATGAAATGACCGCAATTTCAGAAAGTGACACGAGAATCATATTGATGCTTGACGGAATACCGAGACGGAGTAAAAGCGCGAGCAGCTTTTTGTCCATTTTAAGAGAACGGAGCGCAGTCCGGTCAAATGCCAATGGATGTTTCCTTTTCCGCAAATAAACCATGAGTACGATAAATGTCACGATGTTTGAAATCACGGTTGCATACGCCGAACCGTAAATGCCGAACTTCGGAAGTCCGAAAAGCCCGAGAATCAATAAGGGCAAGAGCCCGATGTTTATGACTGTACTGACGATTAACGTATAAAACGGAGTCTTTGAATCTCCCGTTCCGCGTAAAAATGTCGTATACGCAAAATATAAAAACATCAGCGGCATTGCGCAAAACAAAATGCGCGCATATCGGACACTGACATCTATTACGTTTCCTGGCGTTCCCATCAGCCGCAGAATATCAAGCGTAAACACACTGCCGACAACTGCCAGAACAACACCGAGCATAAAGGTAAAAGTCAGTGTAGTGCCGACAATCGCCTTCATCCTCTCTTCGTTTTTCGCGCCGTAAGCCTGACCGATCAGAATGGAACTTCCCGAACCGATTCCGATCGTAAAGGAGATCAGCAGAAAAAACAGCGGAAAAAAAGACGATACGGCGGCAAGCGCATCGACTCCAAGCCACCTTCCGACAAATACCATTCCGACCAATTGGCCGACAGATTGCAATACATTGCTTAAAAGCAGCGGCACTAAAAACAGTGACATCGATCGCCAGACAGACTGGCCGCGGCCTTCCGCTGTTTCTAAATGATCTTGTACTTCCATATGTAGGACTCCTTTTTTGATTTTCTTCCATTTTATTATTCAGCAGACAGCTTGTAAAAACCTTTTGTTCAATGAAACTCTTTATCTTTTTCTCACGTCTTACATGGAAATAAACCATAAAAATAAAAAGACCGGAAAATATTTCTGAAAAGGTATTGTAATCTTAGCGTAATTATTGTAACATTTGTAACATAAGAGAAAGAGATTGATTGAAGGAGAGATTATATCATGAAAAAATGGCTATTATTCCTCACTACTATTACATTGATTCTGTCATTGGGCACTGCGGCGACCGCAAAAAATGCATCTAATGACCTTACACAAAAACAAGCACTTCAACTGGCCCTGTCAGCGAGAGAACATTTCTGGAACACGATGAGCGGCAGTGCGATTAAATCAAACGCAAACTGCACATCTGAACCGTTTGAATATCAAAATCTTCAATACGTATTTATGTGCAAAGACCTCGGAACAAAAGCGAAAGCCGTAAAATATCTGACACCCGCTTTTACAAAGCAAGCGATTGACAAAGGGCTCAAAGATTACCACTTCACTGTAAAAGACGGCAAATTGGCTGTTCCGGTCGGCGACGGAGATAACCTCCTGAATTGGAAAAAAGCAAAAATGACTCTTCTTTCTAAAAAAGGAAGCGTTCAAACATACCGCTTCACTGTACCGACTCTTGACGGTTCCCCGTCAGCAAAACGCGATGTAACATTCGTAAAAGAAAACAACGTTTGGAAAGTTAATCAATTTGATGCTGTCATATAAGAAAAAGCCCGCTTGCTTACAGCGGGCTTTTTTCACATCATTTCCACCAGGTTCTTGCAAAATATTAAACTCAAAAACCCCTTGTATAACAAGGGGTTTTCTGTTTTGCCGACATTATTAATCTGCGCCTATCTTATACAAAAAACGCTCTAGGAGAGATTCGAACTCCCGACCTGCAGTTTAGGAAACTGCTGCACTATCCGCTGTGCTACTAGAGCCTGCTTCTATTATAGTAACGCTGGCGGCCGTTTTTTTCAAGCCTACAGCCCTCCGAAAACTTTATAGGCGGCTCTCGTCGTATCTTCATCTATTCCGATATAACGCATTGTAATAGACGGAGAAGAATGATTCAAAATCCTCTGCAGTTCAGCAATGTCTTTTGTCCTCTGATAAAAATGATACCCGAACGTCTTTCTAAGCGTATGCGTCCCGATTTCCTCCAATCCGCAAGCGGCTGCCGCTTCCTTTAATATTCTGTATGCCTGAATCCGGGAAATGGGCTTATTCGTCCGTTTCGATTTAAACAAATAGTCATCCTCTTTCATGTCTTTTGTATAAGCGTATATGTCGGCCTTTAAAGACTCCAGTATCAGAATTTTTCTTTTCTTTCTCGTTTTGCTTTCGGTTGCCCACACATGGTCTTTGTTCCTTACATCCCTCACGCGAAGCGGCAGAACATCAGAAATCCGCAGTGCGCTGTTCATGCCGAAAATAAATAAAAAATAATCACGATCACTTTTCTTCATTAAATACTGTTTGACTTCCTGGATCTTCTCCAAACTTCGGATCGGCTGTACGATATGCATCAAAAAACCCCTTATAATTGGTAAAGTAACATATTGAGCATTATGTTACTATTATAGCCGAAACCTGTTGAATGATAAAGGATAAAGGGCCTTATGTAACATAATATACATAGTGTTACATAAGGGGAATAAGGCATGCAGTTTCATCGAAGTCTTCAAAAACATCATTTTCGACCCGGTGGCGGGCTTTTAAATCAATAGATACTCACGGTATTAAAAAAGAAAAACAACGTCCTTAAAACGAAATCTGAGCATTCGTTTTTTTGTGAGCAACCGAAAAAAATGAAAAAAAAAGACACAATATGAAATTGTGTCCTAGTCTTCATCTTTTACATCAATGTCTTCAGGAAGCGGCTCATTTAAAAACTCTTGAATCATTTCCTTATATTTTTCCAGCTGTTCGAGATGGGTTTGAAATTGTTCCTTGTTGATTAAATATTGCTGTCCGTCATGGACGGCCCTTATTTTATTCGTCAAAACAAGATTGTGCACATATTCTTCAGGAAGACTGGTAAACTCAGCTGTCTCTTTGATTGTTAAATACATGGCTCACGTTCCTTTCATATGTCATGTGAGTGAATTCTGTTTTGTTTATTGTAGCTTATTTTTTGTCTTTATGCTTGTTTCACAGCTTTTTCTGTCCGGTTTCCCATTTAGCCTATTTGCGACTGATTACATTCACACAGAAACTCCGGCTTTTTGCGCACCGGACTATTCCGTTTGTCACTTGTGAAAACAGCACATTTTACTTACTCTATAATTGTAAGCGGAAAACAAAGGAGGCAGACTATGAAAAAGAAAAAGTTTATGAATCTCTGTTTTATCGTTCTGCTCAGTACTTTGCTCGCGGCCGGAAGCATCCCTTATCACGCTCAGGCTAAGAAACACCCGTTTTCCTATGACGACTACAAACAGGTAGATGTCGGCAAAGACGGCATGGTTGCCACCGCCCATCCTCTCGCTTCACAAATCGGTGCCGACGTGCTGAAAAAAGGCGGCAATGCAGTTGACGCCGCGGTCGCCATTCAATTCGCATTAAACGTAACTGAACCTATGATGTCGGGAATCGGCGGCGGCGGATTTATGATGGTTTATGATGCGAAGACGAAAGACACCACCATTATCGACAGCCGGGAACGCGCACCGGCAGGCGCAACACCGGATATGTTCCTTGACGAGAACGGCAAAGCCATCCCTTTCTCCGAACGCGTTACTAAAGGGACTGCAGTCGGTGTTCCGGGAACATTAAAAGGACTTGAAAAAGCGCTCGACAAATGGGGCACACGCTCCATGAAACAACTCATCACCCCTTCCATTAAACTTGCCTCAAAAGGCTTTCCGATCGATTCGGTTTTAGCTGATGCCATCTCAGATTATAAAGACAAATTATCACACACCGCTGCAAAAGACGTGTTTCTTCCGGACGGAGAACCTCTGAAAGAAGGAGACACACTCATCCAAAAAGACTTAGCCAAAACATTTACAGCTATTAAGTACAAAGGCACAAAAGCATTCTATGACGGTGCATTCTCCAAAAAGCTTGCGGAAACAGTGCAGGAATTCGGCGGCTCAATGACAGAAAAAGATATTAAAAACTTCAATGTGACGATTGACGAACCGATCTGGGGAGATTACCAGGGCTATCATATCGCAACTGCTCCTCCTCCAAGCTCGGGCGGTGTTTTCCTGTTGCAAATGCTGAACCTCCTGGATGATTTTAAGCTTTCTCAATATGATATCCGTTCTTGGCAAAAATATCAGCTTCTCGCAGAAACGATGCATTTGGCTTATGCTGACCGCGCCGCATTTGCCGGGGATCCAGAATTCGTCAACGTCCCTCTCAAAGGCCTCTTGAATCCAGATTATATCAATGCCCGCAGACAGCTGATAGATATTGATAAAGTCAATAAAAAACCGAAAGCCGGCGACCCTTGGGCCTATCAGGAAGGTTCTGCAAACTATAAACAAGTGAAGCAGCCGACTGACAAACAAGAAGGCCAAACGACTCACTTCACGGTAACCGATCGCTTCGGCAATGTCGTATCTTATACGACAACGATTGAACAGCTGTTCGGTTCCGGCATTATGGTTCCCGGATACGGCGTTGTGTTGAATAATGAGTTAACAGACTTCGATGCGGTGCCTGGCGGCGCAAATGAAGTGCAGCCGAATAAACGTCCGCTCAGCAGCATGACTCCGACTATTTTATTCAAAAATAACGAACCTGTCCTGACTGTCGGCTCTCCCGGCGGAGCAACGATTATTTCTTCCGTCCTGCAAACGATCCTGAACAAAGTTGAGTACGGCATGGATCTGAAAGCGGCGGTCGAAGAGCCGAGAATTTACACAAACAGCATGACATCCTATCGATATGAAAAAGGAGTGCCGGAAGAAGCCCGCACAAAACTGAACGAAATGGGGCATAAATTCGGCAGCAGCCCGGTTGATATCGGTAATGTGCAAAGCATCCTGATCGACCGTGAAAACGGCACCTTCACCGGAGTTGCCGACTCAAGCCGAAACGGAGCCGCAATCGGCGTAAACTTGAAACAATATAAAAAATAACTAGACAAAAAGCCTCGTTTCTCAAGCTGAGAAATGAGGCTTTTGTTTAGTCTGCACTGTATTCAGATGAGGGTTTTTCAGATGTTAACGAGGCAAGTGAAAGCACGCCGCACATCGCGATGACAACACCCGCTGATCCGATCCATGTCACTGACGCAAGAGACAGATGAGTGACAACAAGGCCCCCGATGCCCGCCCCGGCCGCCATAGCCAGCTGCATCACGGACTGGTTGAGGCCAAGTAATACACCCGATGATTCAGGCTCCATCGTTGCCAAATGATACTGCTGAGCAGGCCCAGATGACCAGGCGGCGAAGGACCAAAATATAAGCACTGCCGCCGCTCCGAAAGCAGAATATGTGACAAACGGCAATAACATGAGTATGATAGCATGAAGCGCCATTCCGCCGGTTAATGTCATACGCGCCCCCCATTTGTCTGCGCTGAAACCGCCTGCTTTAGAACCGGCAAGACTTGCAACACCGAAAATAAGCAGCAATGTACTCAGTATTCCGCTGCCGATATGAGTGACGTTCAGTAAATACGGAGAAAGGTACGTATACGCAACCGAATAGCCTCCGAGCCAAAAAAACGTAATGGCCAGCCCGACAGCCACCTTTCGTTTCTTCAAAAGAGAAAATTGCTGAATGAGCGGCACCGGTTTATCTCCTTTTATCTCAGGCAGCGCGAAACGTATAATAAGCATGGCAATGATTCCGATTGCCGCAATTCCGGCGAAAACCACCTTCCAGCCGAAAGCTTCAGACACGGTTCTTCCGATCGGAACACCGATAATGAGCGCCGCCGTAAACCCCATAATGACGGTTGCGAGAGAACTTGCCTGTTTTCCCGGGGGAGCGATTTTTGCTGCGATCGTAAGCGCGGTGACCACCACAGTTCCTGCTCCAAGCGCCATGATCACCCGTGCTCCCGCAAATAAGCCGAATCCCTGCACAAGGAAAGAAATGATATTCCCGATAACAAACAGCCCCAGAGCATAGATCATGAGCTTCCTTCTGTCCAGTTTTGCTGTAAGGGCCATCATGACAGGCGTTCCGATTGCATAAACAAGTGAAAAAATCGTAATCAGCTGCCCTGCCGCTGCCACAGTAACTCCCAAGGAACCTGCAATTTTATCAAGCATCCCGGATATCACATATTCAGACGTCCCCACTAAAAAACTGATAATTGCCAAAATGTAAATCTTCCAGGTATTTTGCACCTGACACACTCCTTCATTGATGATTTATATAAAGATATATTGTGATATATCGATATAAAGAGTTGAACAAACAGAAACAAATCGCAATATGTCGATGTGTAGTCGGAAAAAGAAACTGAATCCCTCTTCTAAAGGATTCAGCCCTACATTTCGCGCTGAAAATAATCGGCCATCGCCTTTATCGCTTCTTCATCTCTTTTATAATAGGTGTATTTGCCAATCCGTTTTGTTTGGATAAGGCCCGCCCGCTGAAGAATGGAAAGATATTGAGACGCCGTTGACTGTGTCATCTGAAGCTTATCGGTGATCTGGCTGACACATACTCCGATCTCATTCATATCAATGCCATCATGCGGGGCGAAGTGACGGTCCGGCTCTTTCAGCCATTGTAAAATCTCAAGCCGTGACTCATTAGACAACGCTTTAAAAACATCAATAGGTTTCATACGCTTTATTATATCGTGATTTTACGATATGTCAATGTTGTTTTTCTTCAATCTCTATTTTTTGTTTTGCCTCTCTTATGATCCGGGACATAAAATCACTCACATTCTCTTCAAATGTGTCTTCCCGCCCGTATTGCCGTACATGTACAGATTGATGGCGGCACTCTTGATCCCCCACAACCGCAATATACGGTATTTTTTTCATTTGTGCTTCTCTGATTTTATAGCCGAGTTTTTCATCGCGCTGATCGAGCTCAGCCCGGATACCCGCTTTCTTCATTTGCAAGTGCACCTGTTCTGCGCAGTCCAGGTGTGCGGTGTTTGATACTGGGATGATTTTTGCCTGTACCGGTGCAAGCCATAAAGGGAACGCTCCCCCGAAATGTTCTGTAATGATTCCGAGAAATCTGTCGAGAGATCCGAATACCGCCCGGTGGATGACAACAGGACGGACTTTTTGGTTTTTTTCATCAATATATGTTAAATCAAATTTCTCCGGCATTTGAAAATCCAGTTGGACAGTGGCACATTGATGGCTCCGGTTCAGCGCATCTTTTATATGAATATCAATTTTCGGTCCGTAAAATGCGCCATCTCCCCGATTAAACCGAAAACGATATCCCTGTTCTTTTAATACTTTTTCTAATGCGCTCTCAGCCCTGTTCCACAAGCGTTCGCTTCCCATGTAATCTTCCGGTCTTGTTGACAGCTCAATATCATAGGAAAAACCAAATGCGGTGTACACCTCGTGAATCAGCTGCAGCGCCGAAGCGATTTCACTCTCGATCTGATCCTGCGTTACAAAAATGTGTGCGTCATCCTGGCAAAAAGATCTGACGCGGAGCAGGCCATTAAGCGCCCCGCTGAATTCGTGACGGTGCACCTGACCGAACTCAGCCATCCGAATCGGAAGATCACGATAAGAACGAAGCTTTTCTTTAAATATGAGCATGTGGCCGGGGCAGTTCATCGGCTTTAACGCAAAGCGCTGATGATCGGCTTCTGAGAAATACATATTCTCTTTATAATGATCCCAGTGGCCGGATTGCTCCCAAAGACGCTGGTTCATCATCATAGGGGTACGCACTTCCTGATAATGATAGGCATCCTGCTTTGAACGCAGAAATGATTCAAGCGTGTTTCGGATAAACTGACCGTTCGGCAGATAAAAAGGCATACCCGGCGCCTCTTCCGAAAACATAAAAAGTTGTAACTCCGCTCCCAATTTCCGATGATTTCTCATCTCCGCCTCTTTCAACAGCTGAAAATGTCTGTTCAGCTCCTTTTCTGAGGAAAATGCTTTCCCATAGATGCGCTGGAGCATTTTTTGGTTGCTGTCGCCGCGCCAATAAGCCCCTGATACATGAGTGAGCGAAAAAGCTTTTATCTGTCCGGCAGACGCCAAGTGCGGACCCCGGCATAAATCAATGAATTCGCTCTGGCGGTATATACTGATTGTATCAGTCTGCGGAATACCCGCTAAGAGCTCAAGCTTCAGCGGTTCATGAGCAAACAGCTGCTCTGCCTCTTCTCTGGGGATTTCTTCTCTGATAATTTCCGGATTTTCCGAAATGATTCGGTTCATCTCTTTTTCAATGACGGCCAGGTCTTTTTCAGTAATCGTTTCATCCATATCAAAGTCATAATAAAAGCCATTGTCAATAACGGGTCCGATCCCTAAACAAACCTTCGGATACAGACGTTTTACCGCTTGCGCCAATACGTGTGCTGCTGTGTGTCTCATCACTTCCAGTCCTGCTTCAGACTGAAAACTGCACAGTTCAATCGCCGCATCCTTATGAATGCTTCTTCTAAAGTCATATAACGATCCGTTTACCTTTCCGGCGGCAGACGCCTTTTTCAGACTCGGACTGATTGATTGAGCGATCTCTTCTAACGTAACGCCTTTCCGGTATTTTTTTTGTTTTCCATCAGGAAAAGTAATCACAATGTGTGGCTTCTTCACGGTCTGATCTCTCCTTTATTTTTAATAAAATAAAAAACACACTCATCCCAAAGAAAGGGACGAGTGTGTGTCAGACCCGCGGTTCCACCCAAATTCCCGCCACTTTAAGTGACGGCTCATTTTTGCCGTAACGCAGCTATACGGTATCGGCTGCTTTCGTTCACCGATACAGCTCAAAAGGCGGTAAGCTCATTCTTCGTGCCGGGAAGGTCTCAGCCGCGCCTCCCCTCTCTGTATGGCCGGTTAAAATGTCTCATGTCCTTATCATTGCAGATTCCTTTATACGAAAAACTTTCTTTTATTATACATAAATTTCCCGAAAAAGAAAGTTTTTTAAGAAAAACCGGAACGAAAAAAAAAATTGGCGTACACAGCTGTCCTGTTTTCTCATTTTCCGTTCGATAATGTTTTTAATCTATTCAGCAGTTCTCCAAACGCCGATGTCAAAAATAAATCACTCCGGTAGATGAATGATATATTCATATTCCGAAAATGTTCAGGGAGCTTATGAAGAAAAAGATTTTTCCTGTTTTGAAAATAACGGACGGCTGATGCAGGCAGAAAGGAGACCCCCATCCCCGCCTGCACCGCCCCAATAATGGCTTCCAACGTACCGAATTCAATGATTTTATGTGCGGGCACTGCCTCTTCTTTCAGTATGTTTTTTATTTTGCGGCGGTGCGAACAGCCCGCGGCAAAATACAGAATCGGCTCTCGCAGCAAGTCTTGCAAACTGCCTTCCCGCTTATTTGAAACCAAGACCAATTCTTCTTGAAATACAGCGAATTGCTCAAGATCTTCATATTCGACCGGTCCGTAAACAAAAGCGCCGTCCAGCTCATAGTGTAGAACGCGCTGCACTAAGGTATGTGTATCACCGGTTGACAGTGACAGCTGTACTTTCGGGTAGCGGCTGCAATACTCCGTGAAAAATTGAGGGAGATGGACGGCTGCCGCCGTTTCAAGAGAACCGATTCGAAGCGGCCCGTTCGGATCGCCTGCCTCTCGCGCTGTTTTTTGCGCCTCATGCAGCAATTGAAGGATTCTGTCTGCGTCTTTTAATAAGTTTTCACCTGCTGGCGTCAGCGTCATTCCCCGATTTGTGCGGTAAAAAAGCTGTGTTTGCAATTGCCGTTCCAGCTGCTGAATCCGGTTTGTCACATTTGATTGAACATAATGCAGGCTTTCTGCCGCCTTTGAAATACTTCCTTTGCGGGCGACAGCCTGAAAAATCTTTAAGTCTCCGCTTTCCATGTAAGGGCACCTTCTTGCTATGATTTTTATTGATAGCCGGCTATCAATTTTCATTTATTTACTGCAGCTGATACAGCCTGTAAAATTTTTCTCATCAATCATAAAGGAGAGAAGAATCATGAATGTCCTTATCATACACGAAAATGGCTTTAATTTCAGGCAGGCACCTGACAAAAGGCCGGGAAACGGCGAAGTAAAAATAAAGCTGAAAACAGCCGGATTAAACCATCGTGATTTGTTTTTAATAAAAAAACACGAAACCGGAAACCATGAATTTATTCTCGGTTCAGACGGCGCGGGAATCGTAACCGAAATAGGACACGGCGTCCGGTCTCATTTACTGAATGCAGAAGTCATCATCAACCCGGTGCTGAATTGGAAGACTGTTGAGGACGTACCAGCCGTCCCTGATATTTTAGGCGGTCCGAGCGACGGAACATTTTCACCTTATGTCATCGTTCCTGCAGAAAATGCCGTTTTAAAACCCGAACACCTGACTTGGGAGGAAGCGGGCGTCCTGCCGTTATCAGCATTAACCGCTTATCGCGCCTTATTTACAAAAGGACAATTAAAAAAAGGCGAACACCTTATCCTTCCGGGCATCGGAAGCGGCGTGGCAACATACGCCTTATTCATGGCAAAAGCTATCGGAGCGACAGTCAGCGTCACCTCCCGCAGTGAAAACAAAAAACAAACCGCACTGTCATACGGTGCAGACCGGGCGATTGACAGCTACGGTGACTGGAATGAGGCGCTGAATGGCGAAAAAGCAGATATCATACTTGACGGTGTAGGCCCCGCCTTATTTCAACACTATCTTGACATTATTAAACCGAATGGCCGGATCGTAACATTCGGCGCCAGTTCAGGCGATCAGCTCGGATTTCCCATTCGCTCGCTGTTTTTTCCGCAGATTCATATTCTCGGTACATCAATGGGAAGCAATGAGGAATTCGCGGATATGCTGGAATTGATAAACCGCTGCGGCATCCGTCCCATTATCGACCGCATGTACCCTCTCAGTGAAGCAGCTGCCGCTTTTAACAGGATGCGGGAAGGACGGCAGTTCGGCAATATTGGCTTTCGTGTAGATGTCTAAAAAAAGGAGCGGACCCGTCCGTTTCCTTATTTGTTTATTAGCGTTTCCGCTTGAAATTCAAAATGTTGTTCTTCATCGATTAAAATCTGCCCGCAAATCGACTGCAGACACACAGAGCCCGTCACGTTTTTTAAGGCGTCGTAATAAACGGCGGCGATGACTTCCGCCGTCAGCAGCACCGTGATCGACAGCTCAAGGCTTGCAAATCGTCTCAGTCTCCGGAAGAAAACAATCTCTCCGCTCTGTAAAACAAAATTCCATATTTATCTTCCATTTCCATATTTCCTTTATATGACCAATACAAGAAGAAGGAGGTTCCATTTCAATACGAAAAACCGGCTGTTCCCAGCCGGTTTTATAAATAAACCCCTTTATTTACGGTAAAACAGTGCTCCCCATTAAATAACTGTCGACTTCGCGCGCTGCTTCCCGGCCTTCATTAATCGCCCATACAATCAGGCTTTGGCCCCTTCTCGCATCCCCTGCGGCGAAAACACCGTCAACATTCGTTTTATAATCCCCATATGCCGCCTGAATTTTATGATTTGCCGAATCGACACCGAACTGTTTCAATAATGGCTGTTCTGTTCCTTCAAAACCGATGGCGATGAACACCAGCTGAGCAGGCCAGACTTTTTCTGTACCGGGCAGTTCATGAAATTCATACTTTCCGAATTCGTTTCTGACTTTTTCCATTTGGATGGTGTGGATCTCTTGTAAGCGGCCCTGCTTATCGGCCACCATTTTTGTCGTCTGAATTGAATATTCTCTCGGGTCTTTGCCGAACTTTGCCTGCGCTTCTTCATAGGCGTATTCAAGGGTAAAGACGTGCGGCTGTTCAGGCCACATATTGTCGTTCGTGCGCGTCTGAGGAAGTTTAGGATGTTTCCCGAACTGGTGCACGCTGCGCGCTTTTTGGCGCAGCGCGGTTGCCACGCAGTCAGCTCCTGTGTCTCCTCCGCCGATCACGATGACATCTTTCCCTTTAGCGTCTATAAATTGTTTGTCTTTGAAGTTGGAATCTAAATAGCTTTTCGTCGCCAGTGTTAAATAGTCCATCGCATAATGGACGCCTTTTGCTTCCCGGCCTTCAATCAGCAGATTACGCTGCTTTTGGGCGCCTGTGCACAAAATGACGGCATCAAATTGTTCTTTCAGCTCATCTGCCGTTATGTCAACGCCGATTTCGGTATTTGTCACAAAATCTATACCTTCCTGCGTCAAAAGCTTAATACGGCGTTCGACGACATTTTTCTCAAGCTTCATGCTCGGAATGCCGTACATCAGCAGGCCGCCGGCTCTGTCGGCACGCTCGTAGACCGTTACGGAATGACCGGCTTGATTCAGCTGATCAGCGCTTGCCAGACCTGCCGGGCCTGAACCGACGACAGCGACTTTTTTACCTGTGCGTTTCGCGGGAATTCTCGGCTGAATCCATCCATTTTCAAAACCTTTGTCAATGATCGTCCGCTCGATGTTTTTAATTGAAACAGCCGGATCTGAAATGGCCAGCGTACAAGATCCTTCACAAGGAGCGGGACAGACCCGCCCTGTGAATTCAGGAAAGTTATTCGTTTTCAGAAGGCGTTCCAAGGCTTCTTTCCAGCGCCCCCGATAGACGAGGTCATTCCACTCCGGTATCAGATTATAAATCGGGCAGCCGGAGGTAAAACCGTTGATATCAGCGCCGATTTGGCAAAACGGTGTGCCGCAATCCATACACCGCGCCCCCTGCCGCTTTGACGCTTCATCTGAAAATGGAGCCGAATACTCTTTCCAATCCTTTAAGCGAGTGAGAGGGTCCCGCTCAGCCGGTTTTTCTCGTTTTTCTTCCATGAATCCAGTTGGTTTCCCCATGTTCCTCTCCCCTTTCTTACTGTACTACCGCTTGTTTTTGATCTTTGGCAGGCGTTTGGAGGACCTTTGTATTGGCTTCAAAAGCATACATAATTGCGTCTTCTTCTGATAAACCCGCCGCTTTTTGTTCTTCGATGCTGAGGAGCATTTGTTTATAGTTTTTCGGAATGATTTTGATAAAGGTTTCTGCGGCTTTTTCCCAATTGTCCAGGAGATCTGCGGCTTTTTTGCTGTTTGTCAGCGCCGCATGCCGTTTGACCATTTCTTGCACTTCTTTGACCTCCGCCTCATCCGTCAGCTTTTCAAATGAAATCATTTCCATGTTGCATTTGCGTTTAAATGCTTTGGCATCTTCACTCAGGACGTATGCGATACCGCCTGACATTCCCGCCCCGAAGTTTTTGCCGACTTCGCCGAGGACGACAACCCGGCCGCCTGTCATGTATTCACAGCCGTGGTCTCCGATACCTTCTACAACGACATTGACTCCGCTGTTACGGACTGCAAAACGTTCACCGGCGCGCCCGTTAATGTACGCTTCCCCGCTTGTTGCTCCGTAAAATGCGACGTTCCCGATAATAACGTTATCGTGTGTTTCACAATTGAAGGCATCAGGCGCTTTCACGATGATTTTTCCGCCTGAAAGCCCTTTGCCTACGTAGTCATTTGAATCCCCGTTCAAATGAAGCGTCATCCCTTTAGGGACAAATGCTCCGAAACTCTGTCCGGCTGATCCGGTAAAATGAAGTCTGATCGTATCATCCGGCAGGCCTTCCGCTCCGTAGCGTTTAGAAATTTCACTTCCCGTCACGGTTCCGGCTACGCGGTTTGTATTATTGATCTTGATTTCAGCTTCCGCTTCCTGACCGGCTTCAATTGCAGCCTGCACCGCCGGAAGAATAACCGTCATATCAAGCGACTCGTCGATTTTATGGTTTTGCGCCGTACGGAAAGTGCGTATGCCTTCAGGCTGGTACAGCAGTGTGGATAAATCAAGCTGGCCCGCTTTCCAATGCGCTTTCGCACGTTCACTGACATGAAGAACGTCTGTCCGTCCGATCATTTCATCAAGCGTCTTAAAGCCTAACTGCGCCATATATTCTCGCACTTCTTCTGCGACAAACAGCATGTAATTTACGATATGGTCAGGATCGCCCATGAATTTTTTGCGGAGCTCCGGATTTTGCGTCGCGACACCTACAGGACATGTATCTAAATGGCAGGCGCGCATCATGACGCAGCCGAGAACGACAAGCGGCGCTGTAGCAAAGCCGAATTCCTCCGCACCGAGCAAGGCGGCCATCACGACATCTCGGCCTGTCATCAGCTTACCGTCCGTTTCCAATACTACGCGATCCCGTAAGCCGTTCAGCATCAGCGTTTGGTGAGCTTCTGCAAGACCAAGCTCCCACGGAAGACCCGTATGTTTAATACTCGTTTTCGGCGATGCGCCCGTTCCGCCATCGTAGCCGCTGATGACGATGACATCCGCAGTGCCTTTTGCCACACCGGCCGCAATCGTGCCGACACCGGCTTTTGACACGAGCTTGACGCTGATTCGCGCGCTTCGATTTGCATTTTTTAAATCATGGATCAGCTGCGCCAAATCTTCAATTGAATAAATATCATGGTGAGGAGGCGGTGAGATCAGCCCTACACCTGGTGTAGAACCGCGGACATCCGCGACCCAAGGATATACTTTGTTCCCCGGAAGCTGACCGCCTTCTCCCGGCTTCGCCCCTTGCGCCATTTTGATCTGCAATTCATCCGCATTGACGAGATAATGGCTCTTTACGCCGAAACGGCCGGAAGCGATCTGTTTAATCGCACTTCTTCTGTCGTCGCCATTTTCATCCGGAACGAAACGTTTCGGATCCTCGCCGCCTTCTCCGCTGTTGCTTTTTCCGCCAAGCCTGTTCATCGCTACCGCTAAAGCCTCATGGGCTTCCTTGCTTAATGAACCGAATGACATCGCTCCTGTTTTAAAACGTTTCACGATGGACGCAGCTGATTCAACTTCCTCTAATTTTAAAGGCTTGCGGTCTTCTTTGAAGGCGAACAGATTGCGTAAAAATCCGATTCGTTCTTCATCCGCTGCTTGAGAATACTGCTTAAACAGGCTGTAATCATTTTTTCGGCAGGCCCATTGCAGCGTATGGATGGTTTTCGGGTTGAAAGCGTGGTGCTCTCCCCCGTTCCGCCATTGGAATTCACTTCCCGGATCAAGAGTTTGGCTGTAATCATCCTTGTACGCCGCTTGGTGGCGCTGTTTCGCTTCTTGCGCAATCGTCTCAATATCGATTCCGCCAAGCTGAGATGCAGTACCGGTAAAGTATTTGGCGATAACGTCTTCACCGATGCCGACCGCTTCAAAAATTTGGGCGCCCCTGTAACTTTGCACAGTTGAAATCCCCATTTTTGACATCACTTTCACGACGCCTTCTGTTACGCTCTTTCCGTATTTGCTGACAGCTTCTTCATACGGAATATCAAGCCGGCCTTCATCGATTTCCTGCTTATACGTAGCATAAGTCAAATACGGATTGACAGCATCGGCACCATACCCGATGAGAGCCGCAAAGTGATGAACTTCACGCGCTTCCCCGGATTCAACGATAATGCTTGCTTTTGTTCGCAGGCCTTGACGGATCAAATGCTGATGCAGCGCACTGACGGCCAAAAGCGGCGGAATCGGCGTCAATTCCTTACTCATTGCCCTGTCAGATAAAATTAACAGAGATACGCCTTCCTTGATCGCTTTTTCCGCTTGCTGAAACAAATCCTTCAGGCCTTTTTCCAGGTCATCGGAAAACAGCGTGCGGATGTTCTGGCTCTTAATGTCAGGGTGCACAAGTGTTTTCAGCGCATAAAACTGTTCGTTTGATAATACAGGAGTATACAATTTTATGCGGCGTGCATTTCTTTCACTCGGATGCAGCAGATCGCCTTCAGCTCCAAGCCATGTCACCGTAGAGGTCACAAGCTGCTCGCGGATCGCGTCAATCGGCGGGTTTGTGACTTGCGCAAACAGCTGTTTAAAGTAATGAAACAGTGATTGGGCGCGATCGGATAAAACGGCGAGCGGCGAATCATTTCCCATAGAGCCGAGCGGGTCCTTGCCTTCTTTAATAACAGGAATTAAATACTTCTGAATATCTTCATACGTATAGCCGAACGCTTTTTGACGGACGAGAAGATCATCGAATTGTTCCTCTTCCCGGATTTCCGGGTCAGGATCCACTTGAACCAATTCTTCTTCAAGCCATTTTTGATACGGGAATTCATTGGCGATTTCTGTTTTTACTTCTTCATCTGAAATAATCCGGCCTTCCTCTAAGTCAATGAGCAGCATTTTTCCGGGCTCCAGACGTTTTTTATGAAGAATGTTCTCCTGCTCCACTTCAATAACGCCGACCTCAGATGAGAAAATAATATGGTCATCTTTTGTCACATAGTAACGTGCCGGACGCAGGCCGTTACGGTCAAGGATGGCGCCGATCTGTTTTCCGTCCGTAAACGAAATGGCGGTCGGCCCGTCCCACGGCTCCATTAAAGAGCTGTGATATTCATAAAAAGCCCGTTTCGCTTTAGACATGTGAGTGTTTTCCGTCCATGGTTCCGGAATCAGCATCATTGCCGTATGTGCCGGTTTCCGCCCCGCCATCACGAAAAATTCAAACGCATTATCAAGAATGGATGAGTCACTGCCCTCAGCATTTAAAATCGGCAGCACTTTGTGAAGATCGTCTCCGAAGCTTTCTGAAACGAACTGCTGCTCCCTCGCTCTCATCCAATTGATGTTGCCCCGGAGCGTATTGATTTCTCCGTTATGAATCAGATAGCGGTTCGGATGGGCACGTTCCCAAGTAGGAAAGGTATTTGTGCTGAATCTTGAATGCACGAGTGAAAATGCAGATACGAAGGTCTCATCCTGCAAATCCAAATAAAAAGCGTCAACCTGCTCAGGCGTTAACAACCCTTTATAAACAATAGTCTGGCTTGACAGGCTTGCGAAGTAAAAATCAAGCTGTTCTTGAACGCCCCAATTTTCCGCCTGCTTCCGGATGACATACAATTTGCGTTCAAAAGCAAGGCTGTCTTTCAAATCGTTTGCGGCTCCGATAAATACTTGACGCACATACGGGCAAGTGCTTTGTGCCACTGTTCCGATTTTTCCGACATTTACAGGGACGGTTCTCCAGCCGAGAACGATCTGTCCTTCCTGCTCAATGAATGCATTCACCTGTTTTTCGATCTTTTTTCTTTCCTCTTCATTTTGCGAGAAAAAGACCATTCCTACCCCGTAACGGCCTTTTTCCGGCAGCTTCATTTCTCCGCACTCTTTCTTAAAAAAAGCATCAGGGATCTGAACCATCAGGCCGGCGCCGTCACCCGTATTCGGATCACTGCCCTGTCCTCCTCTGTGATCCAGCTGGCAAAGCATCTTCAGTCCTTTTTTGACAATGTCATGTGAAGGTTTCCCTTTTAAATGGGCATACAAGCCGATTCCGCATGCATCGTGCTCAAATTCCGGACGGTAGAGACCTTGTGCTTTCGGCATTTGATTGTAAGTCATAATTCCTCTCCCCCGATCAGTTTCCGTTAATTATCGGTCATAAAATCTGACAACTTTAAATTAATTGTAAGTTTTCAAAACAATATAAACAATATATAATTTAGATCAAATACATCTCAAAATGAGATAGATGGGTGTGAACGCAATGGAATTACGCCAGCTTCGTTATTTTATGGAGGTAGCAGAACGGGAACATGTGTCAGAAGCGGCTGATCATCTGCATGTCGCACAATCCGCCATCAGCCGGCAGATTGCAAATCTTGAAGAAGAGCTGAAAGTCACTTTATTTGAACGGGAAGGCAGAAATATTAAATTAACGCCGATCGGCAAACAATTTTTAGAACATGTTAAAACGGCGATGAAAGCAATTGATTATGCGAAGGAACAAATTGATGAATATCTTGATCCGAATCGCGGAACCGTCAAAATAGGATTTCCGACGAGCCTTGCAAGCCAGCTTTTGCCGACTGTGATTTCGGCATTTAAAGAGGAATACCCGAACGTTGAGTTTTTGCTCCGCCAGGGTTCTTATAAGTTTTTAATCGAAGCGGTAAGAAACAGGGATATAGATGCTGCGCTGCTCGGCCCCGTTCCCACGGAATTCCCCGACATAACAGGCAATATCTTATTCACGGAAAAGATTTACGCGCTTGTTCCGCTGCACCATCCGCTTGCCAAACAGAAAAATATTCATTTAATTGATCTGCGCGGCGACCAATTCGTTTTATTTCCTGAAGGGTTTATTCTCCGAAATATGGCGATCGACGCTTGCAGACAGGCCGGCTTTGCGCCGCTTGTATCGACGGAAGGCGAGGATTTAGATGCCATTAAAGGATTAGTCTCCGCGGGGATGGGAGTTACTTTATTACCTGAAAGCACCTTTGCAGAAACCACACCCCGGTTCACGATCAAAATTCCGATTGAATTTCCTCAAGTGAAGCGCACCGTAGGCATTATTAAACCAAAAGGAAGAGAGCTGGCTCCGTCTGCAAATGATTTCTATCATTTTGTCATTCAATTTTTCTCCAAACTTGAACAATATCAATAAAAAACAAACCCGAGCTTCAAAACGAAGCCTCGGGCTTTTTCATATTTTTATAGATCTTTCTCAGCCGATCGGAATGGATAGTTCAACGTGGCAGACAAACGCTTCCGGATCAATGACTGATTGATCGGTCTGTTTGTGCGGCGTTTCTTTAAATGTCTTCAGCTGGGCTGAGGAATAGTTGACGATGCCGAGTCCGAGCTCTTCTCCCTGCTGATCAAGCAGCCTGACAACCGCTCCGCTGCTGAATCTGCCCTTAATCTGTTCGATATCCTGCGGTGACAGTGCCATATTTCCGTTCGCGACATCGCGGCTGCTTTTCTTTTCCATCACAATTTCGCCTTCGGGGCCGGAATTAAATGCAAGCCATTGTTCTTTGTGGTTTAACGGCAGGGTTCCTTCCGCTTCAAAATAAGTTCCTTCAGCCGCCTCATCTACCGCTTGAAGCAGAATGTCCGGAATGTTAGCCTGCCCGAGAAAGCCTTTAATACCGGAGGCCATCACAATTTTAAAAGCATCCAGTTTCGAACGCATTCCGCCGGTTCCCATTTCACTCCCGGCATCTCCCGCGCTTGCTTCTATTTCCGGAGTGATGTCACTTACATGTCTGATTCTTTTCGCTTTCGGGTTGCTGCGCGGATTATCATCATATAAACCGTCAATGTCTGATAAAATTACAAGCATGTCGGCATCAATTAAACCTGCCACCTTCGCTGCGAGTGTATCGTTATCTCCGAATTTCAGCCGGTTGACTGTGACCGTGTCATTTTCATTAATAATCGGAATAATGCCTCGTTCCAAAAGGACGTTCATCGTATTGCGCACATTATGGTAGCGGTATTCGTCGGAAAAGTCGCTTCTTGTAATTAATATTTGTGATGCGACATAACCGTGCGCTAAAAACAGCTTTGAATAAGCCTCCATTAATAATCCCTGCCCGATGGAAGCAGAAGCCTGTTTTTCAGGGAGGCCTTCCGGTTTCTGAATAAATCCGAGCTTCCGATAACCTGCCGCCACTGCGCCGGAAGATATTAAAATCACTTCATAGCCGCTGTCTTTCAGCTGTGCGATTTGATCCACCAATGCTTCCAGCTTTCTTCTGCTGATTTCCCCGTGCAGGCTCGTCAGTGAGCTGCTTCCGATTTTCACCGCGACTCTTTTGATCTTCGTCCGAGACGTCACTGTATCACTCCTGTTTCTTAACGATTATAGTGCTGCCGTTTTTTCAATTGTTTTGCTGATCTCAATAGAACGTTCGGTCGCATGTTTAATGGCTTTGGCAATGGCTTCTCCACCGCCTTCTGACCTGAGCGCATCGAGGCCGGCTTCCGTCGTGCCGTTTGGAGAGGTGATGTTTTCCCGAAGCACATCCGGTTTTTCACCCGTTTCCATCAGCATTTTAGCAGCGCCCAATAACGTTTGCGCGCCGATTTTGCGGGACAGCCGTTTGTCTAAGCCGGCTTCTTCACCTGCTTTTTCAATAAACTCCATTAAATAATAGAAGTACGCCGGTCCGCTGCCTGCGATGCCGGTGAAAATGTCCATCTGATCTTCCTTGATCACGTACACTTCCCCGAGGCATTCCAAAAGGGATACCGCGGTTTTTGCTGAACCGTAAGAGACATGGTCTCCGAAAGCCGCAGCTGTTGCCGATTCGCCGATCATGCTGGATGTGTTCGGCATCACTCTTACAACTGGCTGACGGTCATGTAATGATTGTTGTATAAATGAGGTTGTTATGCCTGCCAGAACAGACAGGATGATTTGATGAGGTTGAATACGCCGTTTCAGCGTAGCAAGAGCGATTTCAGCATCCTTCGGTTTCATGGCTAAAATAAAGACATCAATGTCTTCGGTTTTCATGCTGTCAAAAGCAATGCCTTGAATTCCGTATTGATGTTCCAATTCAGCGAGTCGCTCTGTATTGCGGCGGTTTGTCACGCAGATGTTTTGGTTGGGAATTTTTTTTGCGCGGACCATGCCTGATATCATTCCTTCAGCCATTGATCCTGCTCCGATAAAAGCAACTTTCTTTTGATCTAAGATCGGTAACATCTCCCTTGTTCGTATTTTGTTCGTATTTTTCACACGTTTTTTATGTTACCACTTCAGGAGTCGATGTCAAGTTTGGAGGTTTTATTGATATGTATTGTTCCGAGCCTGTTATTATGTATAATGAATCACAGAACAAACCTTTTGAGCCCGGGAGGCCGGGAGCGTTCCGGCCGGATTTAAAAATTATCTGAAATGGCTTTTTCTATCAGCTTTTTGCAGCGGTCAAGCTCTGTCTTCAGCTGTTTTTTGTAAAGCTTTGCAGCTTCATAGTCTTTAAATTGATAGAGAACGACTTCCTGGAGTTTGGCTCCCTCTTTTTTCACTTTTACTTGCTTTAAAATCCCGTCATCCAAAAGTTCGTGAAGTGAACGGTACACCTCGGTATGATTCGGCTTAAAACCGATGGGTTTAAATTCCGAACGCAGCACTTCGAGAAGCTTCAGTCCGTAAAGCCGTTCCTGCTCTGTCATTGTAATCATGTAAAGCTTTAAAAAGGCTCTTTGTTTCACTAAAAAACCGGTTGAACTTCTTTTTTCTTCTTTCAATATGTGCCCACCTTTCCTTTCCTTCTAACAAATTATTCCATGTACTAAATATTCTCTTTATATCCCGTTTTCCCTTTTATTGTTCGGACAGTTTGGTTTGTATTGATTTGTTTTTTGAATGCGGGGAAAAATAATCTTATTGAACATTTGGTACATAGTTTATTTAGTTTAATTATAGCTGATATCGGTTTCTTTTTCACTCTTTTTTCTGCAAAAACGGATCTTTATGCCTGTTTAATCGGGTTGCGGAAACAAAAAAAGACCCGTCACAAAGACAGGTCCCCTTTGATTAAGGATTAGTTGACCACAAACCGGCCGTTTTGATGAAAATGCGCGGGTGTAATTTCAATTGAGCAACCATATATTCTGCAAGATCCTCAGGCTGCATGACTTTTTCCGGATTGCCGTCTGTCAGATTTAATTCAATAGACATGTCGCTTGCAACCGTGCTCGGAGTCATTGCGCTGACACGGATATTGTGTTTTCTGACTTCCTGCATGAGAGATTCGGTCAGACCGAGAACGGCAAATTTAGAAGCGCTGTATGCACTTGTCGCCGCGGCGCCTCTTTGGCCCGCCGTAGAAGAAATATTAATGATATCTCCTGATTTTCTCTCAATCATTTCAGGAAGAACGGCGCGTGTCACGTGGTATACACCCATTACATTAACTTGAATGATGTCTTCCCACTCTTGAGGCGTAAGATCCAAAAATCCGCCGAATTTGCTGATTCCGGCATTGTTAATCAGGATGTCAACCTCACCGAGTTCTTCTTTAATAGAGGAGACGGCTTGTTCAACCTCTTTTTGGTTTTTTACATCGGCAGCAGCGAATGATGCCTTTACACCAAGGGCTTTCACTTCTTCCGCAACCTTTTCGACATTTGCTTCTGTACGGCCGATTAAACCGATATTGACTCCTTCTTTGGCTAAAGCGATAGCGGCGGCGCGGCCGATTCCTCTGCCCGCACCCGTGATAAGAGCCGTTTTGTTTTGTAAGCTTTCCATGTCTTTCACCCTTTCTGAATGTCCTTATGTACGATTTCACATTATAAGCAGAAAAAAAACAATTAGCAAATAAAATGATTCAGCACGATCCGTAAAGGGTATCAACTGAAAAAAAGGAGTGAAAAGCAGATGATCATCATTTTGTATATCAGTGCTGCCGTTGCGGCTGCCGCTTTAATTTATGCAGCCGTATCCGCCGTGCATTTTAAAAGAAACACAGCGCCTGATATAAAGAAGATTAACGCCGTGACAGCGTCCATGCAGACGTCCGTTGAAGAAATCAAAACAGAAACCCGTTTGTTATCACAAAAGCAGAAAGAACTGCAGGAAGACTTTCTTACTAAAAAAACAGCCGTGCAAACGACGGCAGCCGAAGTTAAAGGAACGCCTCACGTCCTGAAAATGCTCTGGAACGCCGGTAAAAGCGGTTTATGAGCCTGCATGTCATCCGACGTTTTTGATGACACTAAGAGAAACTGGCGGATTCAAGGAGGCATAACATGATTTGCGATCGTGAGCGGCTTGCGCATTTTTTGCAGCAGCTTAAAGCATTATCATCTTCGGGAGGATTTACAAAATCGGATTTGCTGACTTCGGAGTTCCATTTAGCCAAGGACGGAGATCTGGATATGTATTATTCGCCTCATAATGAGTATATCAACCCACATGCTGCGGTTGTCATCTCCGGAATTACACCCGGTTTTTTTCAGATGCAGCGGGCGTACAAAGCAGCGGCACAGCTTTTAAAAAACGGCGAATCTCTTGAGGTGATAGCATATGAGACAAAAAAAGCGGCCGGACTTTCCGGTTCCATGAGGCAGCACATCATCGAAATGCTTAATGAATGCGGTCTGCCGGCCGCGCTTCACGTTGAGGATTCATCCCGGTTTTTTGATTCAAAAAGGGAGCTGCTTCATACGACATCCGTTATCAAACACCCTGTTTTTTATAAACAGAAAAACTATACGGGACACCGGCCGGCCATCAGCAGATCAGCTCTTCTCAGCCGTTACGCGCTGACATGTTTTCCGGATGAAATAGAAATGATGAAAAAAGACATTCTGCTTATCCCTCTCGGAAAAGCAGCAGAATCAGCCTGCCGCACGCTGAAGAAAAACGGCAGAATGGGCCATGCGGTCATTCTGGAAGGCTTCCCGCATCCGTCCGGAGCAAACGGACATCGTTTCAAACAATTTCACGAAAACAAACAATCGTTACGTGAACAAATTCAGCGGTTTGCCGGGTTTCTTCATCAGCCGTAAAAAAAGCCCCGAATTTTCGGGGCGCTGCTGTTAAGAAGCGTATTCAGGCAATGCTTTATTGTGTTTTGCCGTTTTCTCTTCAGGTATTTTGATTTGATTTGTCAAGATCGCACTTACGAAATAGAGCGCTGCGAAAATCCATACAACGCCTTGTGCGCCGACAAGCCCGATGAACGCCCAGGCAAGCGCGGGGCCGACAAATGCCGACAGGCCCGCAGCCAGATTTAACACAGACATAGCAGCACCTTTATTGCTGCCGGCCGCCGTCGGCACGATAGCCCCGATCGGAACGAACCCGGCGAGGAGCCCTCCCCATATAAAACCGACAATGCTGACGAACAGCAAATTCCCATGTGATACAACAGGAGCATAATATAATAAAAGAGTAAAAATGCCGCAGCCCACTCCTCCGAACCACATGACAGTCTTTTTCCAGCCGAAGGCATCGCCGACTGCGCCGAAGATTAAGTTAAAGACGATATTTCCGAGAAAAATCGTTCCCCAAATTTGCAGCCATACATTTGTAGAAATGCCGTGCTGCGCCATATGCATCGGGAGGAATACCGGAAATCCATATGTTCCGATGCTGTTAATGATCCGAATGATCCCCCCAGAGAGCACGCGCGGATTTTCAGCAAGGATGGTGATTCCCTTCATTAATTCCTGCGCCTTTTCCCGCTTATCTGCCTTTTTCTTTTCAAAGCGGTCCCTATTTAAAATCAAAGCAAAAAACGCGCCGAGGCATACCCAGAAAATTGAACTCCACAGCGTATTCAAATAGCCGAAGGATTTGATGGCCCAGCTTGAATACCAAGCACCGAATACAAACATCCCGCAGCAATATGCAATCCAGAACCAGCCGACCGCCGTACTGAGCCTGTTTTTCGGCGACCGGTAAATCACCCATGTCAAAAAAGAATAGGCAAACAGCGGATAACCCAGCCCTTTAATAAAATACGTGACATACATCACCGGCAAATTAAGATTCTCAAATCCGTATGCGATAAACGCGGCTGTGCCGATGACGTAAAACAACAGCCCCATAAACATCGTCCGCTTTGCGCCGAAGGCTTCGAGGCAGACCCCTGAAAACCACGACGCCACAGCAAGAGAAATACCGTAAACCGTAAACAGGGATGCTGATTGCTGTACCGTCAAGCCGTTTTCAACTAAAAACGGGCTGAGCCAGCCTTGTTCAAGGCCATCCCCCATCATAAACAGCACGACCCCTAAAAATCCCCAGGCGAGCTGTTTTGGAATTCCTATTTTATTAAGCATTTTTGTTCCTCCTCAGCAATCTTTCATGTTGTCACCTCATCCCCAAGTCAGGCTTTCACCGCCGGCTGAAAATGAGTAAATAATTTTTGGGTATGTTTCCATTCTTCATATAGGAAGAGATCCGTCTGATCCGCTTCCGGCTCAATTACCTTTGTGCAGGTCGAAAGCTCTGCTTTCACACCGAGAGCTTCGTTGCAAATCATCACCGCTCCCATTGCGGATGCCTGGCTGAACCCCTCTCTCTTATAGATTATCTTTTGAAGAAGGTTAGCAAGAAACTGCGTCAAAGCATCACTTTGGAAACCGCCGCCGCACACCTTCACATAATCTTGTGAAAAGGAAGCCGCCTCTGTTAACGCCTCATAGTTCCATTTGATTGAAAAAGCGATTTCCAGCAGTGCAGCTTTGACAAAATGGGCTCTGCTTAAGTTTTGGGACAGCGGAGCGTCAAAAATAAATCCGCCTTTTGCCAGTGCGTTTTTCTCAGGAGATAAATAGGAGCCTAACGCAGATATACAGGCATGATCATGTTTAGGCAGACTTGCGATTTCCCGTTCCATGACGCTGTAGGATTCATTCGGATAAAAAATGGATTTTAATTTTTGATAATTGAGTCCTGTTACACCCGGATTCGTTTCTAGAAGCCATTCACCTTCTTCTGTATGGCAATTCAGCCATGCATTCTCTAAACTTTCGGTTCCGGTCTCCGCTGTTATCTTTGTAATCGGCGTCGTCGTGCCGGATACGATGACGATATCTCCCGGCTTTGCATCTGCACTTTTGATGGCAAGCTGTGTGTCTCCCCCGCCTGCAATCACAGGCACTCTTTCAGAAAGACCGAGCACCGCCGCTTTCTTAAACGTTAACATTCCGACAACCGTCCCAGATCGGACGAGTGAAGGAAGAATGGCAGAAGGCACACCGAAGATGTTGCATAATTTCTCTGACCACGCCTTTTTCCTTACGTCAAACAGCAGTGTTTCAGCAGCCTGTGACGGTTCATAGCTTAAAATTCCGCTCAGCTCAAATGTCACCCAGTCACTGATGCTTGTGATGCACTTCACTTCTTTCCATAAAGACGGCTGTCTGGCTTTTAATCCGACAAGTTTCATGACGGAAAATAAAGCGCTCGGAAGACGTCCGGTTTGCTGATGCACTTCTTCTTCTGCCTCAATCCCGCCTTCCCATTCACGCCCTCTGTTATCAATGTTGGGCAGACCGAGAAATGCCTTTTTATCTTTATTGATCAGAACGATTCCCTGCCTCTGGCTTGTTGAGGTGATTCCGATCAATGTAATATGAGGGCTCTTGGCAATAGCCTTTCTTGCCATAGCGCTGATTTGCGTCCATAACCCTTCCGGTGAGAAATATCGTCCGTCCGGATAAAGCGGATCCGTCACATATTCAATGTCTTCCCTTTCAAGCGCGGTCACTTCGCCGCCGGCAGTCACGACCGCAACTCGCGCATTCCCCGTCCCGATGTCAAATACAAGGTAGCCTTTTTGTTCAGCCATTACAGCCTCCTCCTTCCGTTTCAAGTTCTCTTTTGTTATAAAGTTCACGTATTGAGCAGGTTTGATCTTGTTTCCATTTGAAAAGCGCTTCATTTAAAATCTTCACATGATGATCTTCCACTTCAAATGTTGCGCCCGCTAAATGGGGAGTCGCGAACACATTCGGCAAAGAGATCAAATCATAATCAGAAGATTCAGGCGGTTCATGATAAAACACGTCAAGGATCGCTCCCTTAATCCGCCGTTCTTTCAGCACCCGCAGCAGCTCTTCCCTGTCTGTAACCGCCGCTCTTGACGTATTGACAAAAACAGCTTCCTGTTTCATCAATTGAAAGTGCCGGGCGCCGATAAGGCCGATGGTTTCTTCTGTGCGCGGCAAGTGAACGGAAACAATATCACTTTCAGAAAATACCCGTTCAATCGTCGTTTTTTCATACTCCCGGTTTTCATGACGGACAAATGGATCATAGTAAAGCACCTTGCAATCAAAAGCGGCCAATAGCCGGGCGATTCTCTGTCCGACAGCTCCGAAACCGATAAGGCCGACTGTTTTCCCCGTCAGCTCATTTCCTCTGAATTTGACGTAAGCCTGCAAATAATCACCATTCCACTTTCCGTCCTTCAGCCACTGATGGGAAGAATACGTATGACGCAAAAATGAAATCACATTTCCGATAAACATTTCAGCAACGGCCTGGGCATTGCGGGCCGGTGTAAAGAAAACGGGGATTTTTCTTTTAGTCGCCGCCGCAATATCCACATTAGACGGCATCCCTCTGCAGACACCGATAAAAGCGGAATCCGGCAATATGTCAATAACACGCTCAGACACCTCATCAAGTTCGGTAATAAGCCCCGACGCGTTTGTCTCTTGAATCATTCGGATTAATTCATCTTCCCGATAGGCCCGGCCGTGCTTCTTCCACGGCCGGTGCACAGTCCGGCCGAACAGCTCAGTCAGCTCCTTCAGCCCCTCGTCGTGATATGGCGCGGTAATTAAAACCGTCATGGTGCAAAACATCCTTTTCACATAAATTTTTTCATAAAAAAAATCTCTTTCCTCAAAGAAGGAAAGAGATTCATATACCGTCTTTATACGCTTGAAGCGCACAAATATGTATAGACCATTCTTTCCTATCTTTCAAGCATACGCTTGCTGGAATTGGCACAATAAATGTTGCCGAGGTTTCATAGGGCCAGTCCCTCCACCTCTCTGGATAGAAAATAAAATGATGAAATTGTCAGGCTGTTTAAAAGAATAAACTCATCATAGAAAAGTCTTTCCGTAATGTCAACACTTTTTTCTGAATTGACGTTCGATTTTGAAATGTTATAATGCTTACAATATAAACAAAGAGGAGAAATGGGCTATGAATTCTGCTGCAACACAGCCGAACGGGGTCTTTAAGTCGGTGTGCTCACTAGACTGTCCCGATCAATGCGGCTTGCTTGTGACAAAAAAAGACGGAAAAATCGTTAACATTCAGGGAGACCCCGATCACCCGGTCACATCAGGGAATATTTGCAACAAAGTCAGACACATGGCTGAGCGTATTTATGATGAGAAGCGCGTAACCGTTCCGTTAAAACGGATCGGTAAAAAAGGTGAAGCCGCGTTTGCGCCTATTTCCTGGGAGGAAGCAATCAATACGATCAGTTCGCGCTGGAAAGAGCTTATTGCCGAAGAAGGAGCGGAAAGCATTCTTCCGTACAGCTTTTACGGCAATATGGGAAAACTGGCGGCAGAGGGAATGGACCGCCGTTTTTTCCATCGTCTCGGAGCGAGTCATCTCGAACGGACGATCTGCAGCAAAGCCGGATCTGAAGGCTATAACTATACAATGGGTGAAGGAGCGGGTACTGATCCGGAGGAGACCATACATGCAAAGCTCTTTATTTTTTGGGGGATCAATGCCGTCAGCACGAATATGCACCAAATCATGATTGCTCAAAAAGCCCGGAAAAAAGGGGCTAAAATTGTCGTTATCGATGTACATAAGAACCAAACCGGCCGGCTTGCCGATTGGTTTATTCCCATTCGTCCCGGCACAGATGCCGCACTCGCCCTCGGTATCATGCATGTCTTATTCGACGAAAACCTTCACGATGAAGCATTTCTCACAGAATACACCGAAGGCAGTGAAGAATTAAAAGCGCATGTTAAACACTATGATCCGGAAACGGTTTCTGCTATTACAGGCGTTAAAGCCGACGATATCAGACGCCTTGCGAGAATGTACGGGGAAACCTCCCCTTCCCTTATCAGGATTGGAAACGGCATTCAGCACCATGACAATGGCGGAATGATCGTCCGCACCGTCTCCTGCCTTCCGGCTGTTACAGGACAGTGGCTCAACACCGGAGGAGGCGCAATCAAGCACAACAGCGCGGTATTAAACTATAACAGACAAGCGCTCCAGCGGCCTGATCTGCTTTACGGCAGGAAGCCGCGATCATTTAATATGAACAGGCTCGGAAGCGTTCTTTTAGAAACAAAACCGCCCGTGCGCTCCCTGTTTATTTACGGTACGAATCCCGCAGTGGTTGCGCCGGAAGCGAATAAAGTCAGAAAAGGCCTGCTGCGGGAGGATTTATTTACAGTCGTTCACGATTTATTTTTAACGGAAACCGCCAAATATGCGGATATCGTGCTCCCTGCTTCATCCGCTTTTGAAAACACGGATTTTTACACGTCTTACTGGCATCATTTTATTCAGCTGCAAAAACCGGTGATCGAACCCTACGGGGACAGCAAATCGAATACGGAAGTGTTCCGTCTGCTTGCCGGAGCAATGGGATTTACCGAGCAGGAGCTTCAGGATTCCGATGAAGAATTAATCAGACAGGCGCTGGACTTTCCCGACAATCCGTATATCGAGGATATTGATTACGAGGCGCTCTCATGCCATTCCTTTATGAAAGCCAAACGGAAAAAACCGCTTTTTCCGGGAAAGCTCAAGACACCGAGCGGAAGAATTGAATTATATTCGGAAAAGATGAAACAGGACGGTTATCCGGCGCTGCCGACACACATCCCTCTTGAGAGCGATGACGATTTTCCGCTTTTATTTGTCCCGGGACCGAATCATAATTTTTTAAATTCGACATTTTCAAATAACGAAAAACACGTAAAACTGGAAAAAGCGCCAAAACTTTTTATTCATACAGAAGATGCTGTACGCCGGAACATAGAAGACGGAGAAACCGTTAGAGTTTGGAATCACCGCGGAGAGTGCGAATTGACTGTTTCGGTCGGCGAACAGGTGCTTCCTGGCGTTGCGGTGAGCCAAGGTCTTTGGGCCGATATGGATGATAAAAAACAGCTCGTCAATTCACTCACGCCCGATCGGCTGGCGGATATGGGCGGAGGTGCTGTTTTCTTCTCCGGAAAGGTGCAGGTGGAAAAGCTCAGCAATCAAAACCGTCCGCAATAAACGCCCGGCGGTTTTGCTGAAGGCTGAATCCTTCGGCCGGCTTCACCGTATAAAAAATGATAACGTTTATTGGAGGTTTGGATATATGACATTCCGCATATCACGAGAAACGGAAAGCGGTATGTGCAGAAGACGGCATTAAGAGAATGGCTGACTTCCATGCTGGAAAAAGAATAACAGCTGCTGTGAAAAGCGGGAAGAGTTTTTCTCTTCCCGTTCATTAAGATTTGCCGCCCTGCCTCTCTTCAACCCCAAACATACGACAGATATCGTTCTTACGTAACGAAACATCCCCTTCTTTAGATTTCAAATAAAACCCTTTCTTATATATCCGTATGACTTCCTCATATGTAAGCTCATGACGAAGGAGCGCCATTAAACGCCCGTCTTTTTCATCTTGTTTATTGAACCATTCATACCGTTCTGACCAGTTCACTTTCTGCATGTCAAACACCTTCTCACTTTGAATTAATGCCCTTTTCGCATTTATTATACTTATTTCCCCTTTTGTAAACACTCCGACTGCCTGTAACATTTTTGAAAACAGCCGTACCCGTCCCTATTAGTCACCATGTTGACTTATTTCCCTTTGTGATGTATATTGTAATTGTCAACATGGTGACAATTTAGTTGGGAGATAATTTATGGATATTAAATTACTAATGAAGGAACTGCATTTTATGCAACAAAGTTACGCATCATTATTTTCGGTTGTCAATAAGGTGCAGACTCGGGGGGACGAATACTTAGAAATGTTGACTTCCCGACAGCATATGACTTTTATTGCTATTGCCCATTTACCGACGGAAGATACCACACTTATGAATATCGCTAAAAAGCTGGGCACAACAAAACAAACCGCTAACAAATTAATTTCAAGCCTCGCGAAAAAAGGATATGTTCACACGGTGCCAAGCAAACTGGATAAACGTGCAATCAATATTGAGATTACCCCTGAAGGAAAAAAAGCGTTAATTTCCTGTTCAGAAAGATCCACCTATTTTTTAGCGGATATGTTTCATGAGTTCACAACTGAAGAAGTTGAAACATTCTGGAGGCTATTGCAAAAACTTTATCGTTTTGATGGTGAAGAACAGGATGGTTTTGAAGGAAAAGCACATTTGAAAGTTGAAGGCCAGGCACGATTCATCTCAGATGACTATGAAGAAAAAATCATGGCTGAATTTTCAAAACGGAGATATGGGAGTGCAGACGATGAATAATATGCTTTATCGAAAAGTAAAAGAAACAGAGGATAAGATGAAAGAAAAATGCTATGAGCTGAAAGATAAAATTGATCAATTTATTTCTCATGCTAAATATAAAATTCATAGCAACCGTAAACTGGACCGAGCCGGCAATTATATATCAATTGCCATTGGACTCTTTATCCTAACTGCCTCATGGCTGACCGGAACACAATGGCTGCTTTGGATAGGCGCGGCGAGTATTTTGAGTAATGCCTGTTTGCTCATTATAAAGCCTGTTAAAAATTGAAAATCTGAAAAAAGCTCTCTAAAAGAGAGCTTTCTTTTATTAATCGTCCCAGTCTTCATCTCCTTCCCGTTACTTTAAGAACATTTATTCACAAAGTAATCTTTTTTACAGGTCATTTAGTGGTAGCCCAGGAAAATGCGAATTTACAACCTTAATCAAATTCAAACATAAAAAGTCGAATTCCCTGTCCTTTAAGGAAAACGACTTCTTCAAGTAAATCCCCATTAACCTTTTTTGGGGACGATTTGTAATCTCTGCGCAGTGAAATTATACCTGTGCTAGCCCGCCATCTACGAACAATTCAACACCCGTCAAGTAACTGCTTTCGTCTGAAGCAAGGAAAGATACAGCGTTTGCTACTTCTTCAGGTGTCCCAACTTTTCCAGCTGGAACAGTATTTCTGCTATTTTCCATTACTTCTTCAAGTGCATCACCAAAAAGCTCATCGTAGGCAGGTGTAAGAATAGCTCCTGGACTAACCACATTTACACGGATTTCAGTATCTTTTAGGTCAAGAATCCAGTTGCGAACTAGTGCTCTTAATGCTGCTTTAGATGCTCCATATACACTAAACGCTGGGTTGCCAATTGATCCAGCAGTAGAGCCCGTTACAATAATAGAACCTACTTTGTCCGGGAATAGTGATAACGCTTTTTGAACAGTAAAGATGGTTCCTTTAACGTTAATGCCGAACGTTCTATCAACCTGCTCTTCAGTAATTTCACCTAATGGAAGGAAGCTGCCGGTGCCCGCATTAGCAAAAAGAATGTCCAACTTACCTTTTTCCTGCTTTATCATGTCATATAGTTTGTCTAAGTCTTCAAGCTTAGAAATATCACCTTGAACACCGGTTACGTTCTTGCCAATTTGGTTAACAGCTTTATCAAGTTCGTTTTGTCTACGTCCCGTGATATAAACATATGCACCTTCGTTTACAAATTTTTGTGCTGCAGCAAGACCAATCCCACTTGTTCCACCCGTTACAAGCGCTATTTTACCTTCAAATTTACCCATACTTAACACTCCTTTAGAATTAATTTTATTTTATGTCTAGTACCTTTAAGTACTTGAAGAACAACTTACAAGATATAGTATCCTTCAGTAAGCATATTATCGGAAGTACCCACTTTTTTGTGATATAGTAACTAAAAAGTAATAAATGTGGAATGGAGAGCTTTAGACATGAAAAAATTTAGCTGTGGGTTTGAAGTGACAAAGGAAGTTATTGGCGGAAAATGGAAAGGTCTTGTATTATACTTTTTAATGAATGGACCAAAGAGAACGAGTGAATTAAAACGCATTATCCCAAATATAACTCAGAAAATGCTGATTCAAACACTTAGAGAGCTTGAAGCCAGTGGACTTGTGAGCAGAAAGATGTATAATCAAGTACCGCCGAAGGTTGAATATTCATCCACTGAACTTGGAGAATCTCTTAAACCTATCTTGCAGGAGCTCTGTCAATGGGGAGGCCATTATGCGGAGCAAGAGTATGCAGAAGGTGAATATGAAATTGTACAGCCAGAACAACTAAGTTAGGATTGATGTAGCTGCTGAAGTAAATGCTAAACAACTTCAATACCATCACCTGACAGATGAAGAACAGTCAGAAATAAATGAGATATTCAATTTTGAAAGTGAAGTTCTAATAAGAAGTGTCATGGACTATATTCAGGAGAACTTTGATGAAATTCAAAAAAGAGCTGTTTCAAATGTTAAAGAGAAGGTTCAGAAACTTAGCAAAAAGATAAATGAAGACATCAGTAATAACATTTAATGCCTATATGGTCTCTTCGCATGCATTTTTTACACAAAAAGACCCGGATTTTAATTCCAGGTCACACTTCAGGTCACAATTTGCTCAAATTCCCTCTTGCATTTCTCGAACTGCTTTATTCAAGATCATAAAATTTCAAACGAAACCTTACACGAAGGAATCGGGGATCGGCAAAACAAAGCCAGATATAACATATATTAAAAAATCTCTTGCATTTCCACACCCGGCATGCTATATTCATATAGCGATGAGCTGAATTGTGTAAGCCGATGCACATGCCCTTGCGGCACACACGAATGTGGCGTGTGGTGTATCGCCTCAATACGCAAAAGACGTTTGCTTCTGCAAACGTCTTTTTTTATTATCCGATTTTCGTTCCGTTCGGTACTGTCTGCTCTGGCGTAAGCAGGACAACGTCTCCTTTTTCCGGGATGCCGCCGAGAACGAGAACTTCTGACTTAAATCCGGCGATCCGCCGCGGCGGAAAGTTGACAATCGCGGTAACCTGCCTGCCCGTCAGATCATCCGGTTCGTACCGTTTTGTAATCTGGGCGCTTGATTGTTTCATGCCGATCTCTTCGCCGAAATCTATTGTCATCTTAATAGCCGGCACCTTTGCTTCCGGGAATACTTCCGCTTTTACGACCGTTCCTATTCTGAGATCGAGCTTGATAAAATCTTCGATGACTGCCATATCAAAAACTCCTTTTTTACAATCATGATATCAAAAAAAGACGCAGTTTATTTAACCGATTTTCAGGATTATTTATCAGATTGAAAGGTGTTTCGGAAGACGCGCGGCGTTATTCCCTTATGTCTGACAAACCATCTGGTAAAGGAAGACAAATTTTGAAAGCCGACCTCCTGACTGATGTCTGTCAGCCGGCATTTTGTTTCAATAAGCATTTGTTCCGCTTTCTTCATACGGAGCTCAGCAATATAAGCTTGCGGGCTTTTCCCCGTCTGCTTTTTAAACCAGTCGGAATAATACGCCGGGTGGTAATGTTCCATTGCGGCAAGCTCTTTAATTGAAAAAGTCTTTGAGAGATTTCGGCGGATATACGCAATTGAATCATTCGTACGGTTTTCTTGTATCTTTTCAGCAATATATTCTGCAAGCAGACTCAATGAATGAGCCGACTGCTGCTTTGTCTCTTCTGTCAGCAGAAACCGAATCGATGTCCAAAAAGGATCAAGCTTATTCAGTACGCCGGGGTCAAATGAACCTTTGAAAAAATATGCCGGTATGTCGAGAACAAGACATTCATTTCGCTCCAAAGAACGGAACCGATGTTCATGCCCGGGCGGAATATACAGCATTTGATCAGGTTTTAATCTGATTTCACGTCTTTCTGTCTCCAAGTCCAGCTGTCCTTCGAGCGGAAAGAGCATTTGGCAGTATGTGTGTGCATGAGAATCAAAAATATGCGAATAGGTGCGCCGCTCACAGATGATATGTTGTAATGAATCCATTTGTCCCTCCTTTTACATGATGCGTTTTTTTATTTAGTTTACATAATAATATTATTGTCCCCTCATCTGTAAACCTCTTAGGAAAGCAACAACTGCAAACTTCCGGCTTTCTTTAATTGATTCGGTTAATTCAAATGCACTCTGTTTTCTCAACACGGCAAATCCGTGAAGAAGACTCCTCAGTCCTCTCGCAGCATGAATCGCAGTGTCAGACTGTGCATAACCGTTAGCTGTCAGCTGCCTGACAACAAGCTCTACAAGCAGGCTTGACAGATTCTCAATCCGGCCGTCTTTTATCTTTTGAAATGTTGCGTCATATAATCCGGGATTGGCTTCGGCGAAATTGATATAGGCATCGGCAAGAGCGAGCAAAGCCGTTTCACCCGTCAGTCCTTCTGCAGAGGCCGCCATTTTTTCATATAACATAGTTAAACCGGAGACAGCCAGCTCTGTTTTAATTCCTTGAAGGCCATTGACAAAATTGTAAAGGGAAGGCGGTTTTACGTTTAAGGACTTTGCAACGGCCGCAAGCGTCACTTCGTTCAGCCCTTTTTCGTCAGCGATACCTGCTGCGGCTCTCAATATCATGTCAAGGCTCATTCCGACTCTCGGTGACATTATGATCGGCCTCCCGGCAGGCTTCGTTCAGCTTCCTCAGCAGCCTCAGCCATCAGTTCAACGGGATTGCAGAGAACATTTCCATGTCCGGCGGCCAGACTGCTTGGTTGATGAGCGATAAGCGTTCTTGCTGTTTTTACAGCTTCTTCTTTATTCCACGTAGCAAAAGCCGGAAACGGAAATTTCCATTTCAGCTTCCCTGAAACAGCAAGGCCGCCCCGTACTTGAAAGGCATCTCCGACGATCAGCATATCATTTCTCATATCTTTAAAAGCGAGGCTTCCCGGCGTATGACCGGGAGCGGGAATGACAAGTAAAGATCCGATCCGCTCGCCGCCTTTCAGCAGGCGATCAGGTTCGGTCTGAACATTTTTCGGCACTCCCCCCTTTATCGGCGTTTGTGCTTCATGCTCAAATAAAGAAGTGTCACCTTTCAGCAAGAAAGAATCCCGCTCAGAAATACAGACGGAAGCATCCGGAAATTCCGCAGCTAATGAGTCAAGCGAACCGATGTGATCCCCGTGCGCGTGGGTGAGTAATATGTCATTCAGCGGCTTCCCAAGCTGCCGCAATGCTTGTTTGATTCCTTTATGACTGTTAGGCAGTCCGGTGTCAATCAGGGTTACTCCTTCTTCTTCTTCGACCAAATAACAATTCACCGGGAAAAGCGCTGGAAAAAAAGTCAGCTGCCAAACCCTTCCGTATTGTAAGATTCTCATCAACATCCCCCTAAAACTAATATCATTAGTTTTATTATAACTAATGCCGTTAGTTTATCAAGCGTTTTCTGTCTAAATCCTGAAAAAGGCGCGGGCGCTTCTCTCATGCCAAAAAAAGAAACGCGCATACTGTGATAAAAGATGCTTTCAGCCTGCGAATAAATCAGACTACTAAAACCAGCCGGATAAGCATACACTACTCAACGGAGGGGGAGTTCCACATCATGCATATCACACTTCAAAGCATCTGCCCTGTCTTAATGATTGCCTTTTTTCTGTATAAAAAGGTGAAACGGTCCGTCGGCTTTCAGCCTTTGAAACCCCGCTGGCTTTACACAAGAATGATTTTATTTTCATTGCTGGCCGCCGCTCTGGCGTTTTTCAGCATCACACACCCGGCTTTATACGGGTATCTTATATTCGGCACTTTTTGCGGCTGGCTTCTGGTCCTGTTTGCCAAACGGAACATTTCTTTTGAAGAACGCCGCGGAAAAATGTATTTTCGCACTCACCTGTGGATTGAACTTATTCTATTAACGTTATTCCTATCGAGATTTGTTTATCGCGTTATTGAAATATACCGGGTCACAGCGGACTTTACCCATCCGGAGGCATACAGCCAAACGGTCGGGGCTGATCCGCTGACCATCAGTATCTTTTATTTCATCGCAGTTTATTACAGCGGCTTCTCTTTTTATGTTTTAAAAACGAGCAGAGACCAAACCAATAACAGTCAGTACGGCTGACATCCCTGTCTAAAAAGCAGGGATGTTTTTTAATCGTGCCGCGTATGGTGAATCATTTGCTGAAGCACATCTAACACATGTTCATCCTCAGGTGAATAATAGATGGATGTTCCTTCTCTGCGTGATTTGACGAGGCGCAGATTTTTAAGAAAACGCAGCTGATGAGAAACGGTAGACTGCAGCAAATTCAGCTTTTCTGCGATATCATTTACCGCGTGTTCACCCTGTGACAGCAAATGGAGAATTCTGATTCTGGTCGGATCAGACAGCGCCTTAAAAGTCTGGGCAACCAAAAATAAAGTTTCCTCATCTAAATCGACAGCGGGGTCATTCGTGTTTCCGGATTCGTGAAATTCAGTCATATACCTCACCCTTCTTTTCTCAAGTAGCCCAATTATACCAAATGTCAATTGATGCAGGTACATCCTGCGCCTGACAAAAGAACCGTTATTTTAAATTTATGTTTCAAATACGGGTTTCCGCTTGGTTTCGCGCATTCATCTGTGTCATAATGAAAAAGTCATAATGCTCCTGAAATTGAGGGTGAAACACAGTGGAGAAAAAGAAAAAAGGCTGTTTCGCTGCCGCGGGTCTTATGATGATATGTGTTTTTGTCATGGTTTCCTTCTTCCTCATTCTGTTATTTTCAAATAATGAATGGCTCAAAAGTCTTCCGTTTGATGTCAAACCGATCGTGCTTGAACGGCTGACAGATTACAAACCGCTTGTTGAAGACGAGCTGGATGAAAAAGGACTCACCAAATATACATCGCTTGTACTCGGCATGATATATCAGGAGTCAAAAGGAAGAGGAAATGATCCCATGCAGTCTTCAGAATCTCTGGGTTTAAAGCGAAATGAGATTAAAAACCCTCAAACCAGTATCAAACAGGGAATCAAACAATTCACTCTCATGTACCAAACAGGCAAGAAAAAAGGCGTAGACTTGGATACGATTATACAAAGCTACAACATGGGAGCCGGCTATATTGATTTTGTGGCTGAACATGGAGGATCGCATACTGAGGAACTGGCAAAACAATACTCCGAGCAGCAGGTCAAAAAGAATCCGAAACTTTACACTTGCGGAGGGAACAAAGACAATTTCCGTTATCCCTACTGCTATGGTGATTACACGTACGCAGAAAAAGTAAAAGCAAAAACAAAAACCGTTGAACAATCCTTAAATGTAACAACACTTGAAACGCTTGAAGAGTAAAAGGCGCCCTGATGAGGCGCCTTTTTCAATCAATAGAAAAAAGCCGCGCAGAGCACGGCTTTTTTTAATAATACGGTGAGATCATTAAGTATACAATGACACCCGTCAGACTGACATACAGCCAGAGCGGCATCGTCCATCTCGCGATTTTTTTGTGGCGCTCCACTTGCATGCTGAATCCTCTGATCAGCGTAAACAGCGCAAGCGGCACGATAACGGCGGAAAGACAGATGTGCGTAATCAAAATAAAGAAATAAATCCCCCGAATGATGCCGTGGCCGCCGAATAAAGTATTCTCAGCTATCGAGTGGTACACGACATAGCAGATCAAAAACAGCAGAGTCGTCGTAAACGCCGCCAAAATAAAGCGTTTATGCGCTTGAATATTTTTTTGCTTAATCATAAAGAGCGCTGCCAGCAAAAAGATAAAAGTAAAGCTGTTAAAAATGGCATTTAACATCGGCAGAATATGAATATTGGCAATGCTGACCTGTCCCGATTTCGGCATAAAAAACAGCACCGCAATTAACCCGTTGATCAAAACGGTCAATGTCAGCACGATACCGGTATAACTTTTAGGTTTGTTTTCTGTCTGATTCATCTTATGACCTCTCTCAATTTTACTGACTATCCAAATGGTATGAGAATTCAGCTTTGATGTCAACGGTTTCGTCCGCTTCGTCAGAAATTAGACAAACTTAAGCCCTAAAAAGACCGGGTGTTTGAGACCCGGCCTTTCGTCATATTATGCTTCCTTCAACAGTTCTTCTATCACCTTATGTTCGTTTTCATTCAACAGATTTTTTGGAATGATCCGATCTATCGGTTTATTCATATGCTGATCGAGAATATCGGCTGTTTCTTTGTCCCCTGCGATTACGAGACGCTCCCATTGGTGTGAAGCGGCCTTTTGATCAAGGTTTGAAGCCAATCGTTTATACAGCCTGTTTTGGTTTTCTTCGACATGGGCTTTGGCAGCGTCTTCGTCCATCGATGCGGAGCTTCCGCTTACATCCTGCGGTTTCCACGATTCATTGATGACGTCGTATTGATAATGCTCCACCCCTTCAATTTTTCCGAGTACGGTTTCTATGATCTTCACTTCATTCTGCTGGGTGAGAATAAAAGCCGTGCTCGGAAATTGTTCACGGAGAAGTTCTAATTGATCAAGGACAGCCGTTTCTTCCCAATAAAATCGTGTTTCGACAGGCACCTGCAATTCAATCGTCTCCCAGATGCCGCCTTCTCCCGATGCAAAAAATACGAGACTTCGCGGCATCTCTTTACCAAGCCCATCGATATATTGATAGACGCGTTCCATGATGCGGACGAGAGATTTTTCTTCTTCCGGATCACTTACAGACAGATACTCTTTTAATCTCCGAAAACCGGTTTTCAAGGCGATTTTCCACTCTCCCCCCTGCTGATCCGGATTTCTCATATCCGTATTTACATATAAGGAAAGCATTTTATCAGGAGATTCCGTCATTACGTACTTCAATTTGCCGATGAGTGAGTCAATTGCCATTATAGATTCCTCCTTTTTCCGCTGCTCACTGTTCCTTTCCCTATCCGCACCGCCTTAAAAACGTCAATCCACATATAAACGGCAGACTTTTCTAAAAAAGTTTTTGCAAAACCCATTTACAAACCAAGACATCATTTACTACAATGGATACTTGTGTTTGACTAAGACTTTTACGCTGTGAAAGGAGTATGATTTTGTTTACTGCAGAAGAAAGAGATCAGAAAGAGCTGGAAAAAGAGCTTCATAAACTTGAATTTCAGATTTTCAGAATGCGGGAAAATCTGATAGATGTATCAAAAGACGCGCGAGTGCTTGGTATTGATCAATCGAACAATGACGATTGGATCATTGTTTCCTCGATTGATGATGGCCAAACATGTAAGATTATGCTGACTGATTGTGAATCAGCCTACCGGGGAAGAGGCTGTTTTTCACTGATCGCCTCTTATTATGATAATGCCATTCATATCGGGGACATTAAAGGGCCGCCGAACCACGGCTACGGCTCGATCTGCATGAAATTTTTAAAACATATCGCCAGAGAGCAGAATATCCCGAAAGTGACGGGCGACATCGCTAAGCGTGATTGGGATCATGTCGACCGGCTCGTTCATTTTTATGAAAAGCATCAATTTGATGTCTGGATTGACAATGATACGCAATCAGGCGGCATTAAATGGGTCGACCTGTAAAAAATGATAGATAAACCCTCGTTAATATGGTGTAATAGATTAAACCATTTAAGGAGGGTTTTTTTGTATCCGGAAAAATTGAAAAAAGGCGACGGCATTCGTATTGTGTCTCCGGCCACAAGCATGTCCGCTATGTCAGATGAAAATATAAATGCCGCGAAGACAAAATTGGAGGAGCTGGGCTTTTGTGTCTCTTTTTCAGAGAATGCAAAAGAAATAAATGAATTTCATTCATCATCGATTGAATCGCGTGTACGGGATCTGCACGAAGCTTTCGCTGATCCTGACATCAAAGCGATTTTGACGACACTCGGCGGGTTCCAATCAAATCAGCTGCTCCGCTATCTTGATTATGAAAACATCAAGCGGCATCCGAAAATCCTTTGCGGCTATTCAGATATTACCGCCCTCGGCCATGCCATATATCAAAAAACCGGCCTTATTACATATTCCGGTCCCCATTTTTCTTCATTTGCCATGAAAAAAGGGCTGGACTATACGATTGACTCTTTCTTGGCCTGCTGTGCTTCTGACAACCCGTATGAGGTAAAACCTTCATCCGAGTGGAGTGATGATAAATGGTATTTGAACCAGGAGGACAGACGTTTTTATCGGAATCCGGGACCGCTCGTTATTCAACCCGGATATGCGGAAGGAACACTGATCGGAGGAAATCTATGCACGCTGAATCTTCTGCAGGGCACGGAATACTTTCCGGAGATGGAACAAGTGATTCTGTTTATAGAAGATGATCATATGTCGGACATTCATATGTTTGACCGGGATTTGCAGTCACTCATCCATCTTCCCGCTTTTTCAGCCGTGAAGGGAATTGTCATCGGACGTTTCCAGCATGCTTCAAATGTGTCTGAGGAGGCTCTGCGTACCGTCATCCGTACAAAAGAAGAACTGTCATCCATGCCTGTTATCGCAAATGCTGATTTCGGCCATACCTCCCCTTTGATGACATTCCCGATCGGAGGAACATGCAGGATAGAAGCCGGCTCAGAAGGCGGACGGATATGGATTGATCGGCATTAATACATAAAGACGGGAAAACCGCCCCGTCTTTTTATTTTGACGCCTTATGCCGCGGCGTGCGCGGAGCGATCATAATTCGTCCGCCAGCCGCTGCCGTCACCCATACGGAAGCTCCTTCATAAAAACGGCTGATCTCTTCATTATATACGGCGTGTGTCAGTTCACGTTTATCATGCGTTCCATCTTGGTTTTTTACGTTTAAAATAAGTACAAGCTCGTGCCTGCCATTCTTCATCACGCCAGTACTTCTCACCTTTTCAATAACGGCTGGCCTTCCTCTCCCTCTGTCAAGCGCCTGAAACAGCCTGACAGCAGGCATAGACAGTCCGATAACGAGCACAATGACGAAAGCGGTGCATATACCTGCTTGAAACACTGGTGATTCTGTGAAGGCATTCCATAAACATATAAATTCCGGCTCCATCAGATTCATCATCCCTTCAGATTCCGTTTTCACATCCATTCCTTATTATATTAGAGAAACGCTTTTTCTTTTTCCGCATATAACGATTATATACAGTCAAAAAAGGGAAGAAAAAAAGAACACAAAGCATTTCGCCTTGTGTTCTTCATCTCTATATGAAACTAGTCTAATACTTTAACATTTACAGTTCTGACGCCCCAGTTGTTAGCGTCACTTTTCTTTGCAACAAATACGTCAATTTTATTTCCTTTAATTGCGCCGCCTGTATCTGCTGCTGTTGCCACTCCGTAACCTTCAACATAAACCTTAGAGCCAAGCGGAATGACACTAGGGTCTACCGCGATGACTTTTGCATCAGGGTTTTTGTTTAAGTCAACACCGGTTGCCGTTACACCGGAAATGCCGCCGTCGTTAGCAGAGTAAGCAGTTGCAGTCATTGTCAGCTGCTTTTTAGGCTCTTGTTGGTTTGTATTTGATTGAACAGGCTGCTGTTTTGCTTCGACAGCCTTCGCTTCTTGTTTAGGTTGTTGTTGTTCTTGAACAGGTTCTTGTTTAGGCTGCTCGTTTTTGACAGCTTCTTGTTTCGGCTGTTCTGTCTCAGCAGCTGGTTTTTGTTCAGTTTGCGGCTGGCTGGCTTCTTGAGCCGGCTGTGCAGCCTGAGCCTGACCTTTCACATTTAACGTTGTGCCTGCGTAAATTATATCTGATTGCAAGTTATTCAAGCTTTTCAGATTGCCGACTGATGTTCCGAATTTCTGAGCAATTTTCCAGAGGCTGTCGCCCTGCTTCACTGTGTACTGCCCAGATGTGGTTGTTTCTACTGAAGAAATAGTCAGTTTCTCTCCTTCAATAATTAAATCAGAAGATAACTGATTCCATTCTTTTAAGTCCTTTAGGTTCACTCCGTTTTTTTGCGAGATCCCCCAGAGCGTGTCACCCTTTTGCACCGTGATTTCTTTAGCAGAAGCGTGAGCTCCAAATGCAGTTGTTGAAATTGCTGCAACTGCGACAAAGGACATAATCGTCTTCTTCATAAGTAAATCCTCCCTTGTTAGCTTTTTATTGGCGGCTAACAGGTGATATCGTAACATATGAAAATGTCAGTTCAATAACAAAACGATTTGAATTAGATTACAGTTCCTTTACATGAAACATTTCTCTCGCTTGGTAAGTCTTGCTGAAACCTTGATACAGCAAGGGTTTTCAAGCTTCTGATTTTTCCGGCGCCGATGAAAAACACAATGTGCAAATTTCTAAAAAAACTTTTTTTCACTCTGTTTCTCTTACATAATTTCGGATTTCTTCTAAAAAAACCGCTCCGTATTTCAATCTTTTTTGTTCCCCGACCCCTTTTACGGAAAGAAGATCCTGATCTGTTTTCGGAAGTTTCGCCGACATTTCTTTTAACGTCTGATCTGAGAACACGACAAATGGAGGAACACCCTGTTCAGCTGCAATCTCTTTGCGGAGACGCCGGAGAAGCTCAAATAATTCATCATTTTCGGTAACGGCGGCGGCCTGTAAGGCTTCTTTTCTCGCGACTGCGCTTTTTCCAAGCAGGACGTCCCTGCCTTTTTGGGTGACCATAAGCGTCGGAAATGTGCCGTCCGCCATTCTGATATATTCGTCTGAAATAAGAAATTCGATAAAATCACTGATTTCCGCTGCGGATTGATGCTTCATAATGCCGTAAGTGGACAGGCTGCTGAAGCCGTTTTCCAGCACTTTTTTATTTTTAGACCCGCTAAGCACCTGCGCCACCATCGTTTTTCCGAAGCGCTCATTCATTCTGATGATGCATGACAATACCATCTGCGCTTCTTTTGTGACGTCATGGGCGGTCCTTGTATCAGTGCAATTGCCGCATGCTTCGCAAGCTTCCGCCTCATTCTCGCCGAAATACTTCAGAATAAACCGCTGCAGGCAATCTTCCGTATGACAGTAATCCACCATCTGTCTCAGTTTTTTGAGATCCTGCTTTTGTTTTTCTTCTCCGGCGGCCGATTGGTCTATTAAAAAACGCTGCACCATAATATCCTGCGGCGAAAATAAGAGCACACACTCGCTGTTAAGGCCGTCGCGTCCGGCCCGTCCGGCTTCCTGGTAATAGCTCTCCATATCTTTCGGGATCTGCGCGTGTAAAACAAACCTGATGTTGCTCTTATCGATTCCCATTCCGAAAGCGGACGTAGCTACCATCACTTGTATCTGATCGTTAAGAAAACGCTCCTGCTGGTCTTTTCTGTCATCATCCGCCAATCCGCCGTGATAACGGCCGGCATTGATGCCGCTGCGTTTTAATTTCTCATATAAACGGTCGGTTTCTTTTCTTGTCGCTGTATATATAATGCCGGCTTCGTGTTTATTTTTTTCGAGGTACCGCTCGATAAACCGGTCTTTGTTTTCGCCCTTTACTACTTTAAACGTTAAATTCTCTCTGGCAAAACCGGTATATACAGTTTGTTCTTTCTTAATATGAAGCTGCTTGCAGATGTCATCATGAACCTCAGGCGTAGCCGTCGCCGTTAAGGCGATGATGACGGGCGGTTCTTTTAATTCATTAAAAAGGATTTCGATATTCCGGTAACTCGGCCTGAAATCATGTCCCCATTGCGATATACAGTGAGCTTCGTCAATGGCGACAAGAGGAACCGTAATATTCTGCAGGATGTGAATGAATTCAGAAGAAGTCAAACGCTCCGGTGTGATGTAAAAGAGCCGGTAAGCCCCTTGTTTCAAACCGGTCAGGCGCTCATGAATGTCACGGCTTGTCTGGGTGCTGTTAATATAAGCTGCCGCGACACCCGCTTCTTCAAGCGCGTCCACTTGATCTTTCATTAAAGAAATAAGAGGGGAAATAACGATTGTGGTTCCTTCAAACAGCAGTGCGGGAATCTGATAGCAGATTGATTTTCCGCCCCCCGTCGGCATAATGCAGACCGTGTTTTTTCTCTCCTCTGCAACTGATTGTATCGCCTGCTTTTGGCCCGCGCGAAGACTGTCGTAGCCAAAATAATGCGCCAGAAGGGATTGGGCTTTATCCAGCATATGTTGTAAAACCTCACTTTGTCTTTGATTCTTTCATTTTATCATAATGATAAAGTACGCTGCTCAAGGGCAATTCAAAATAAAAAGCCATCTCCGCAAGGGAAATGGCTTTCGCTACGTATGCCGTACGCAAGTAAGAAAGTTTTAAACCACCACTCCTCAAAGTGGGTGTTTGCAGAAGCGTTCCTGTCGTCCTCTGCAATGGAGGCATGACATTCCGGCTTCGATATAAAACTCCCTATTACAGCTTAAAGGTTAAAACTTAATTAACAATACGAACAATGTAGCTTCTCTTATATCCTACACCATCAGTCGTATTTTGGCAAGAGGGTTAATTCTTTTACAGAAAACCTTTTTTCTTTGTAAAAAATGCTTTATTCTACATAAAAATTGTTTTTTCGACAAAATATCAATATATCAATATAAGATCAGATCGAAAGCTTCCGCCAGTTTCTTCTATAATAGAAAAAACTCTCACACCCTGTAGGGGCGCAAGAGTTATGGCAATTAGAATTTTGCAGCCAGATCTTTCGCTTCTTGCAGTCCTTTTTCAATGATCGCTTGAGCGTTATCCGGTGCAGCATTATGACCTTCAACGACAACAGTGTGAAGATCTTGGACACCCCAGAAACCGAGAACGGTTTTCATGAAGTTTAATGACATTTCAAGAGATGCCATCGGTCCTTCAGAATATACGCCGCCGCGTGCGTTTAAGAGCGCTACTTTTTTATCTCCCATCAGACCTTTAGGGCCTTCAGGCGTGTATGTGAAAGTAACCCCTGCGCGAGACAGGTAATCAACATAAGTATGAAGCACAGCAGGCACTGTGAAGTTCCAAAGCGGGAATGCAAACACGACTTTGTCAGCTTTGACGAATTGATTTAAGTAAATGTCAGCAGTTGACGCTAGTTTTTTCTCTTCGTCTGTCATTTCAATTCCTTTTGAAGCTTTGAATGTTCCGTTAATCATATCTCTTCCGAGGTAAGGAAGGTTTTCTTTATGAAGATCAAGTTCGATCACTTCATCATTCGGATTGTTTTCTTTATAAGCAGCCAGAAACGCTTCGTATAATTTTACGGACACGCCTTCTTCAGCCGTACGGTCACTTGATTTTACAAATAATACTTGAGACATTCTAAATTCCTCCCGGTAATCTTTTAATATTTACTTACAAATAGTATGTTACTTTCTTTTTTATATAAAGTCAATGATTTTATTTCGATTCTGAGATTTTTTATGGAATAAAAAAACAGGTACATATGAATGTACCTGCTGCTATTATTGTGAATCCTGCTCGCGATCCAGGATTTCGTAAGTTTGTGAGCTTTTTTGATCAACGGTTTCTTTATTTGAGAGGTCTTTCACCTGCTCGTGAAATTCCCTTTCATATGACGGAGCGTCTGTTTTCACATCCCCTTCTGTTTCTCGCTGCGCTTCGACAGTCATTCTGGCGTACGGAACGGCTTCAAGTCTTTCATAAGGAATTTCTTTTCCCGTTTTCTCACAAATCCCGTATGTTCCTTTATCCATTCGTTCAAGCGCGGCGTTCACCTCATCTAAAAGATTCTGATCGACACCGTCCAGCGTCTGATTCGTGACCCTGTCCAAATAAATGCTTCCGTGATCAGCTAAGTGATTATCTACTCCGTTCGACAATTCTCCTGTGTCTTCGCTCATTGAATGATTTTCTTTTGATTCTCCCTGAAGACTTTCCTTTAAATCGATTAATTTATGATAAAGGCTGTCCTTCTGTTCTTTTGATAATGACATATTCATCATCTCCTTTTTCGTCTGTATTCTTCGCTGCATCTGTTAATACATACCCTCGAAAAAGGAGGATGAAACAATGGGGGGTCAATGCTTTCTCCCCCTGATGGTGACATTGGGTGTCTGCTGATTTGTCTGTCTTTTTTCTTTTGCAGCATCATTTTGCGGGTTGTCCCGACTTTCTTCAGCGCAGGCTTGTTTGAGCCTGTGCGCCGGTGTATGGTAAGTGGCGCCGATATTCAGCATACCGCTCAGCTCTTCTATACTCAGCTGTTCAAAATCAATATTGTATTCAATCTTGTCCACTTTGACGTGCTCAATATGGACATATGTTTTTTCTCCTTCAACCGTTTGCGGCTCAAAATGACACTTATCCTGAAGCTCATCAAGCTGTTGTTCCACTTTCTTAAGCCGGTCTAATTCTTCTTCACACACTTTTTTGAAAATCTCTTTCATTATTTTTTTCAAAGAAAATCACTTCTTTCCCCGTCACTCTTGGAAAGTTCTATGCGTCCCGCATTGCGAATATATAAACATGATATACAAAAAGGAGGCGAATCATGATGTTTTTTCCATCCGTTATCAACTTTGAGTATATAAAAATGAACGGAATCAGCGGCGGAGCGGCTTTTAACACCGGCTCTTCCGTTATGGTGAGAAACACAGCAGCCAATAAAAGAAATGAAGGGTACGGTGAACAAAACGGTGATTGCACCGTTGTCGCCATCCCTATCATGAGTATCGATGATTCAGATCTGATAGATGGCACAGCGAACAAGATCAGCCTTCGATAATGATCTGGCTTGCATCCCCCAGATGTTTAGCAATCGATATATATAAAATCCCGTCTTTGAATACCGCCTGCATTCCCTTCGTACCATGAGCGGAATGCGGAAGATCGAGTTTTTTTTCAAAATCGCCGTATTTTCCGGTCTTCTGTTTAAAATCCTGTTCATTGAAAAAGGATTTTCTCGTGCCTTTTACGACAATATATTCTCCATAGGACAAAAGCTGAACATCTTGTTTCCGGTAGCCGGGCAGATACAGCAAAAATTGGAGCTCATCATGGGTTTCCACAATATCTATAAGAGGAAAAGCCTCCTCATTTCTTCTCATTTGCCCATCTCCCTGTTGAAAGGGAAAATGAGAATGGCCGTTTTGAAATGATTTCAGTTGTTCATCATCAAAAACGTTTTTCCAAAAGTCGCCGCCGGACATGTTTTGCGCCATTTCCATCCATTGCTTCATCTTATCGAAATCCATTTTTATCGCCCCCTGTCTAAGCATACGGTCATAACAGCCGGCATACACCTGTATTAAAGGAGGTTTGCCTGTGGTTCAACCAACTCCATATATCAATATTAATATTTTCATGTTGAAAATTAATTCCTTTGAAAATGCTTCAGCGGTGAATGTCGGACAAAATTTACTGGCGGAATGGCAGAATTCTGATAAAAAGAATCAGGGATACGGACAGAACTTCGGAGATGCAAGCGGCTTCATCGGCACGAACGGCAAAGTGGATGACCGGGATCAAATTGATTCTCCATCAACCTTTGAGTCTGCATGCGACAAAATCCCTGCCGGAAAAGGAGGCCCATTATGATGTTTTCGCCGGTTTTGGTAAATGTAGGAGGCTTTAAAGTAAATGCAGTCGACCGCGGTTCTTCCATTACGATCGGGCCGTATCAGCAGATCGATTATTTTTTATCCAATAAGATCAACTACGGATTCGGTGAAGAAAATGGTGATTTGGCGCCGATTTATATCCCCATCAGTTCTATCGCTGATCCGGATCTCATTGATTCGAACTCCGGAAAAACAAGCATTATATAATAAAAAGGCCATCCGCATGCATTCGGATGGCTTTTATGTGATATTTAACTGCATAAGTATTTTGTTAAGATGGCTTGAACCTCAGTCAAGTCCGTTTCTTTTGCAAATTCCAATTCGAAAGTTTTTCCCCTTGTCATTAATACAAGCCCGGTATCGGGATCAAACATCCCCGCTTCTTGAATGGCGAAGCTTTCAATTGTTTTATATGGAAGAAATACGCGCACTTTCTTTTTGGAGAACATTTTATTATCAAAGAAAATCACTCGTTTATTCGTAAAGCATATTTGGTCAACCCGCAGTTTATAAATCGTTTCGATCCGTTCTCCCTCAACGAGCAAAGCCTCCAGCTTTTTTGTGTCGGTTGATCTGCTGACAGAAAAAATTCCCAATGAAGAACCCCACTTTCTGCTTCTATACTATTGTTTTATTACAATCATAAAAAAATAAGTTCTTTATCCCTATATAAGAATACGACATAGACGGCATTTAAACCATTACGAACAGATTACATTTTTAGAACGTTCATCAAAAAAGCCCTTCGCGAAAGGTGCCGCTGTTATGAAGTAATACGGTTCAGCGGAAGAAAAGGTTTCAAGAAAACGGTATTTTTTTCGAAAAGTCAGTTTTTTATTTTCGCCATAAAAAACCGCGGCTTCTCCAATGCCGCGGTTTCAACAAAACATCAACGATCCGTATCTTCAATTGTTCCTTCTTTATAGGTATCTGATATTTGTTCCATCGTCGTGTCGGTGCCTTCTTCAGGTTGCACTTGCTGAAGCTGATCTGATGTTTTATTTTGTTTGTCTTGCTCTGTTTTTTTCATTTTGCAGCCACCCTTTATATGTAGTCTTTTTTAGTATGGCTCAGGCAAAATGAATTCATTCAGCCTTAAACTTCTTCAAAATACTCTTTGTAGAAGCCTCCGACTTTGTTTGTATTGTCTGCAACAAAAATGAATTCTTCTGTTTCATTTTTGACTTCATACTCTTTACCCGGCGTCAGCACATTTTTGACAATGTATTTTTTCGCATCTGTATGTACGCATTTGACCTTTTTGACGCTTTCTTTTGTCTGCCAATTATTATGAATCATTTATAAAACTCCTTTTCTTAATCGATAAGCTTATTGTAGCCGTTTTTTCTTGTGAATTGCAATAACGGTTATCGATTGATTTTACTGGGGGTGTTATTATAGAATGACTGTATGCGCTTACTTTGCGCGGACATCAAGATGCTCAAAACAGACCATAAAAAAATTTCGGGAGGTTTGTTACGAATGAGTTCTTTAACGATGCAGATCACGAAAAGGCTGGAAACATTTTTACAGGGTACGAAGAAACTTTATATTGACGGAAAATTTGTTCCGAGCGCTTCAGGATCAACATTTGTCACACCGAATCCGGCAACCGGAGAAACGCTGATGACGCTTTACGAGGCACAGACAGAAGACATTGACAGTGCAGTGAAAGCGGCACGCAAAGCCTTTGATCACGGCGAATGGCGCACTATGCCGGCCGCTTCCAGAAGCAGGCTGATGTATAAGCTTGCCGATTTAATGGAAGAGCACAAAACAGAACTCGCGCAGCTTGAAACACTTGATAACGGAAAACCGATTAATGAAACAACAAATGGGGATATCCCGCTCGCAATTGAGCATATGCGTTATTATGCCGGGTGGACTACAAAGATAACCGGACAAACAATTCCGGTCGCCGGCTCATATTTTAATTACACCCGCCATGAGCCTGTCGGCGTCGTGGGGCAGATCATCCCTTGGAACTTCCCGCTCCTTATGGCGATGTGGAAAATGGGCGCCGCCCTTGCCACAGGCTGCACAATCGTTTTGAAACCGGCGGAGCAGACACCGCTGACCGCCCTCTATTTAGCGGAATTAATAGATCAGGCGGGCTTCCCTGACGGCGTCATCAATATTGTCCCAGGGTTCGGCGAGACGGCCGGGGAAGCGCTGACCAACCATGACGATGTCGATAAACTCGCTTTTACCGGTTCTACAGAAATCGGCAAAAAAATCATGGAAAAAGCCGCAAAAAAAATTAAACGCGTGACACTGGAGCTTGGCGGAAAGTCACCTAACATCATTTTGCCTGACGCCAATTTGAAGAAAGCCATTCCCGGCGCTTTAAACGGGGTCATGTTTAATCAGGGGCAGGTATGCTGCGCAGGCTCCCGTGTCTTCATTCACAAAGACAAATATGATGAGGTCGTCAGCGAAATGGTTTCATATGCGAAATCGCTTCAGCAAGGCGCCGGCCTTCACCAAGATACACAAATCGGCCCGCTCGTCAGCCAGGAACAGCATGAGCGCGTGCTTTCATATATTGAAAAAGGAAAAGCGGAAGGAGCCAAAGCTGTCGCGGGCGGCAGCTGCCCGTTTGAAGAAGGGTATTTTGTCTCCCCGACTGTATTTGCGGATGTGGATGACAGCATGACCATCGCAAAAGAAGAAATTTTCGGCCCGGTCTTAGCCGCCATTCCGTATGATACGGTAGATGAAGTCATTGAGCGGGCGAACCGCTCGGAATACGGCCTTGCAGCCGGACTTTGGACTGAAAATGTGAAAAACGCCCATTACATTGCTGACCGTCTCCAAGCCGGCACCGTTTGGGTCAACTGCTACAATGTTTTCGATGCGGCATCTCCTTTCGGCGGCTATAAGCAATCCGGCCTCGGGCGGGAAATGGGCTCTTACGCGCTGAATAATTATACAGAAGTGAAAAGCGTCTGGATCAACCTGGAAGATTAAATCAAACAAGAAACTGCTGCCTGTCAGCAGTTTCTTTCTTTTGTCATGCCGCCTTTTACATATGAATATATATGCTTCTGAAGGAGTTGAGCGAGTGTGAGCACAATTCATGAAAACGTCAGAAGCCGCCAAAAGAAAACCATCTCCCTATTAAGAGAAACGCAAAATGCGGACGGCTCATGGTCATTTTGTTTTGAAGGACCGATTTTGACAAACGCCTTTCTGATCCTCCTTCTCACTTCTCTTGGAGACATTGATAAAGAACTGATCGCTGAGCTTGCAGAAGGCATTCGCGCTAAACAGCGCCCGGACGGAACTTTTGCCAACTATCCTGATGACCGGAAAGGAAATGTGACCGCTACTGTACAGGGCTATGCCGGATTGCTGGCTTCCGGTTTATATAGCCGTTCTGAGGCGCATATGATTCAGGCCGAACGCTTTATCATCTCAAATGGCGGCTTGCGCAACGTACACTTCATGACAAAGTGGATGCTTGCGGCAAACGGCCTATATCCATGGCCCGCGCTGCATCTGCCATTATCTTTCTTAGTCATTCCCCCATCCTTCCCGCTGCATTTTTACCAGTTCAGTACATACGCTCGTATTCATTTCGTACCGATGGCCGTGACGCTTAACAAAAGATTTTCGCTGGAAAATCCCAACGTTCCGTCTCTCGCGCATTTAGATCGGCATATGACTAAAAATCCGTTTACATGGCTTCGTTCCGATCAGGATGAGAACAGAGATCTCTCTTCTCTTTTCGCGCACTGGAAGCGGCTTTTGCAGATTCCTGCCGCTTTTCACCAGCTCGGTCTGCGTACGGCCAAAACGTATATGCTTGACCGGATTGAAGAAGACGGCACATTATACAGCTATGCGAGTGCCACTATTTTTATGGTGTACGGCCTGCTCGCTCTCGGTGTATCGCGCCACTCCCCCGTTATCAGAAAAGCGCTTGCCGGCACGAAAGCTTTGCTCACGTCTTGCGGCGATATACCGTACCTGGAAAACTCAACGTCGACCGTTTGGGATACGGCGCTTCTCAGCTATGCGCTTATGAAAAGCGGCATCTCAGATAACGATCAAATGATAACCGGCGCCGCCCGGTTTCTGCGTGAACGGCAGCAGACGAAAGTCGCTGATTGGGCCGTTCACAACCCGCATGCTGAACCGGGAGGATGGGGTTTTTCAAACATTAATACAAATAATCCTGATTGTGATGACACAGCCGCAGTGCTCAAAGCCATTCCGCGAAAACGTTATCCCGCCTCATGGGAACGCGGACTGAGCTGGCTTTTGTCCATGCAAAACAGTGACGGCGGCTTCTCTGCTTTTGAGAAAAATGTCAATCATCCGCTGGTCCGCCTGCTGCCGCTGGAATCGGCTGAGGAAGCTGCCATCGATCCTTCAACAAGCGACTTAACCGGACGGGTGCTGCACTGTTTAGGAGAAGCGGGGCTTTCTTCTGATCACCCTCAGATTGAAAAGGCCGTCCAATGGCTGATCCGCCATCAAGAAGAGGACGGATCGTGGTACGGCAGATGGGGTGTCTGCTATATTTACGGCACATGGGCAGCGCTGACAGGGATGAAGGCTTGCGGCGTGAGCCAAAACCACCCGGCCGTGAAAAAAGCGATCCGCTGGCTGAAGTCCATTCAAAACGAGGACGGAAGCTGGGGAGAATCCTGTAAAAGCGCAGAAGTCAAAACCTATGTTCCGCTTTCTTACGGGACGCTTGTACAGACGGCTTGGGCGGCCGAAGCTTTGCTGCAATACGAAAAACCTCATCATCAAGCCGTCACAAAAGGCATATCCTTTCTTATTGAAAACCGGCATTACGAAGGCGACGCTTTCAGCTATCCGACCGGAATCGGCCTGCCGAAACAGTTTTACATCAGGTATCACAGCTACCCGTATGTGTTTTCTTTGCTTGCGCTCAGCACTTTTATGAAAGTGAGTGAAAAGGAGGAAGAAAAATGAAACGGCACGCTTATCAAACCGAAATGCTGAATTGGTGTGAAACCTTGAAGGAACAAGTCATACAGCAAGGTCGGTTCGATCGCTTCGCGGCACAAATCGACCGGATTTTTCACACCCTTCAGGATGATGGATTAACGGAGGCGGAATGGTACGAACAGGCATCAGCACTTTACCGGGACATTACCGAACCGGATGAGCCGGATGAGCGCAGAGCCTATGTGCCGATCGGCAAGCACGTCCTCCCTAAACTGCCATACAGTTATTCCGCACTGGAACCGTATATTTCAAGAGAGATTATGAAACTCCACCATACAAAACACCATCAGAGCTATGTTGACGGTCTGAATAAAGCAGAACTGGAGCTCAAAAAAGCGAGACAAACGAAACAGTACGACTTAGTGGCGCATTGGGAGCGGCAATTGGCGTTTCACGGTGCCGGCCATTATTTGCACAGTATTTTCTGGTTTTCCATGAATCCAAACGGAAAAAGACGGCCGACGGGTGCGCTCTTTCAAATGATTGATGTGTCATTCGGAAGCTATTCTGCTTTTAAAGAGCAATTTTCTCAAGCGGCGAAAAAAGTCGAAGGAGTCGGCTGGGCTATCCTAGTCTGGGCGCCGCGCGCCGGGCGGCTGGAGATTTTGGCCGCTGAGAAGCATCAGCTCTACAGCCAGTGGGACGTCATTCCTTTGCTTCCGCTGGATGTGTGGGAACACGCTTATTATTTACAATATAAAAACGACCGCGCGGCTTACGTGGATCAATGGTGGAATGTCGTTGATTGGCGGGAGGCGGAGAAACGGTTCGAACAGGCGCACCGCGTGATATGGCCGCTTTATTAAAAAAGCCCCCGTCTTGAACGGGGGCCTGCTTCTTTTGGTCTAAAAAATACCAAGCACGTGCAGAAAAACGATAATAATGGCTACAGGAGCCACATAACGGATTAATAGGAGCCAGACTGCAAACCATTTTCGTTTTATACCGGAACCGCTTTTCAGTTCGTCAAACAGCATCTGTTTCGGAATTTTCAGCGGTACGAAAACGGCAATTAAAAGCGCGCCCAGCGGCATTAAGACATTGCTGACCAGAAAATCCGCAGCGTCAAAAATACTGCGGTGAAAAATAGAAACATCACTCAAAATTCCGTACGACAGCGCCGAAGGAACCCCGACAATAAATATAGCAAGTCCCCCGATCCATGCATACCGCTTCCGTTTTGCCGAATCGCCTTTTGACAAAACAGCAACTAAAATTTCAAGCATTGAAAAAGCCGATGTCAGCGTCGCAAATAAAAACAGCAGCAAAAAGGCGAGTAAAAACACGATGCCCAACGGCATTTGGTTAAAGACTGTCGGCAGCACGTTAAATAAAAGCTGCGGACCTTGATCCGGCTTGAGGCCGAATGCAAACACCGCCGGAAAAATCGCCACTCCCGCCATCACGGCAACAAGGACATTTAATACCGTCACCGATACGGCGGATTGAACAATATTTTCTTCTTTTTCTAAATATGCGCTGTATGTAACCATTACGGACACTCCGACGCTTAACGAGAAAAATGATTGTCCCATCGCATATAAAACGGTATTGGCATCCATCGCGCCAAAATCAGGCATGAAGAAAAATTTTAATCCCTTCGCTGCATCATGCAGCGTAACGGAGCGGATCATTAAAAGAATAAACAGAATAAACAGAGCCGGCATCAGCACCTGGCTTACCTTTTCGATGCCGCTGCTCACCCCTTTTGCCACAACTAAAATCGTCAGCACGATAAACAGCAGCTGACCGAAAACCGCTGCATAAGGGTTGGAAATGGTATCGATAAATAACGTATCAAATCCCGAAGAAAGCGATAAACCGCCTGTAAAGCCTTTTATAATGTAGATTAATATCCATCCCCCCACTACGCTGTAGAAGGATAATAGAATAAAACACGTAATGATTCCGAGATATCCGATCCAGTGCCACTTTTTCCCCGGCGCCAGCGCCTTATAGGATTCAACGGCGTTTTTTTGTGTTTTTCTGCCGATAATAAATTCAGCAAGCAAAAGCGGCAGTCCGATTAAAACAGTAAATAAAATAAAAACAAGCAGAAAAGCGCCGCCTCCGCTGGTTCCCGCTACGTAAGGGAACTTCCATATTGCGCCGAGCCCGATTGCAGAGCCGGCCGTAGCTAAAATAAATCCCAGCTTAGATGACCATTGATTAGCTTCTTTCACTTCAGCACTCCCAATTCATTTCAGTATAAAAATCAATTGTAAGAATATATGTCTGAATAGTCAAGATGATATTAGTTTACATAATAATTTTATCGAAAACTAATATTTAATATTGAATTATTCAGAATATTATTTATAATGGAGTACAGAAAAGTCAGTCATATTTTCTGACTGATTGATTGGATATAAAAGGAGCTGTGTTTATGGAATGGCTGAAAAAAATAAGCGGGTTTGCGGGCCAAACCTTTGGCTTGTGGGTTATCGTCTTTGCCGGTTTGGGATTCGCCTGCCCTGATTTGTTTACTTGGATCAGTTCTTATATGACGATTTTCCTTGGTATTATTATGTTTGGGATGGGGCTTACTCTTCAAACAGACGATTTTAAAGAATTAATCAGAAAGCCTTGGCATGTCGTGATCGGAGTCGCTGCCCAGTTTACGATTATGCCGCTTACGGCTTTCTGTTTATCAATCGGGCTCCGTCTCCCCGCAGAAATCGCCGCGGGCGTCATTCTGGTCGGATGCTGTCCGGGCGGTACGGCATCAAATGTCATGACGTTTTTGGCGAAAGGCAATACGGCACTTTCTGTTGCGGTCACCACGATCTCAACATTGCTTGCTCCTATTGTAACGCCGGCACTTATTATGCTGTTTGCGAAAGAGTGGCTTCCCGTTTCTTTCGGTTCACTGTTTGTTTCCATTATGCAAGCCGTGCTTTTGCCGATCGTCCTCGGGGTGATTGTGAAGCTGTTCTTCAAAAAACAGGTCGGACAAGCCGTGCACGCGCTTCCTCTCGTATCGGTAATCGGCATCGTAGCGATTGTATCCTCTGTCGTCAGTGTAAATCGTGAGCATCTGCTTCAATCCGGACTGCTGATTGTGTCTGTCGTCATCTTACATAACGGAATCGGATATTTGTTAGGATTCCTGACTGCAAAGCTGTTCAGAATGGATTATGCTTCACAAAAAGCGATTGCGATAGAAGTCGGGATGCAAAACTCCGGACTGGGCGCAGCGCTTGCGACAGCGCATTTCTCCCCTTTGTCAGCCGTGCCGAGCGCAATTTTCAGCATATGGCACAATCTGTCGGGGTCTGTTCTTGCCACCTACTGGTCTAAGAAAAAAGAGAAAAACAGCGCCGAAGAAGAAACGGCAAAGATTCCGTTTTCATAACTGAACAAGGATAGGCTGCTGCAGCTCCTATCCTTGTTTATTCTGCAGATCACGAAACAGGCGCAAAAGCGCTTTTTTTACATCCCCCTGAAATAAACCTCCATGATAACAAATCAATTGGCGGATATCGTAATCGAGCAGCCGCTGCACAGAACGGACCGCATCATCCATATGTAACGTATAGCCAGGATTAGCAAGGTTCAGCTTTCCGTCTTCAATGACGACCGCATCACCTGTGACCATTGTTTTTTCGGCAGGCAGATAAAGACTGATATGTCCGGGTGTATGACCCGGCGTGGCTACAACGCGAATGCCTCCGCACCAAGGCAGCAGCTCACCGTCAGTAACTGTCCGGTGAACTGGGGCCGATTCGACTGATTGAAGCGAGCGGATGAACTGTTTTGCATAAGGCTTTGCATCCTCTGGCAATGAACTAAACGTTGATTCAGCCTGCTCAAGCCGTAAAGATTTTTTAGAGCCGTCAATATACGGCGCTTCACGCTCATGTACTGTCACGCTGATATCCGGGTGCAAACGGTGTAATGCAGCGAGTGAGCCGATATGATCTATATCGTGATGCGTTACAATGATTTTTGTCAATGAATGAAGCGACATTCCATGCCGGGCAGCAGCATGTTGAAGATGGTTTGTAAAACCGGGATATCCGCAGTCTATTAATATCGTGTCATGTTCGTCTTGCAGAAGAACCGGAGTGATTGAATGCAATTCTTCATTATATTCAAATTCGATCTCAAGCGGATAACAGCTTTTCATATAAATTCTCCCCTTCGCTCAATAAAAAAAGTACACTGCTTGTAAGGGCAGTGTACTTTTTGTCTGTCTCAAATTATCCTTCCAGCAGCAGCTGTTCCGGATCTTCAAGCAGGTTTTTAATGGTGACAAGGAACCCGACCGCTTCTTTACCATCTACAATTCTGTGATCATATGATAAAGCGATGTACATCATCGGACGGTTTTCAGAGCGCTCCGCATCAATTGCTACTGGGCGCAGCTGAATTTTGTGCATACCTAAGATCCCGACCTGAGGGCTGTTTAGGATCGGTGTTGACATAAGCGATCCGAATGTACCTCCGTTTGTGATCGTGAAGGAGCCTCCTTGCAGCTCACCTAATGTTAATTTATTGTTTCGCGCTTTCTTCGCAAGTTCGCCGATCTCTCTTTCAATGCCGGCAAACGTCAGGCGGTCAGCGTCACGCACGACTGGGACGACAAGCCCTTCTTCAGCCGCGACAGCGATACCGATGTCATAGAATTTTTTCACGATCAGCTCATCGCCTTGAATTTCAGCGTTAAGGAGCGGGAATTTTTTCAAAGCAGCCACGACGGCTTTTGTAAAGAACGACATGAAACCGAGTTTTACATCGTTTTGCTCAAGGAATTGGTCTTTACGGCGTTTTCTTAGATTCATAACGGCCGTCATGTCAACTTCGTTAAATGTAGTCAGCATCGCAGAAGTCTGCTGCACTTCAACCAATCGTTTCGCGATCGTCTGTCTGCGGCGGGACATTTTTTGCACTTCGACAGGTTTGTCAAAGCTTTGCTGTGTTTTTTGAGCCTGCTGTTTCGGCTGTGCCGCAGGTTTTGAAGCCGGTTTTTCATAAGCTTCCACATCTTGTTTGCGCACGCGGCCAAGCGGGTCCCCCGTCGGAATTTGTGATAGATCAATCCCTTTTTCCCTTGCCAGCTTGCGTGCAGCCGGAGACGCTACCGTTCTGGATTTCGCTTCTGATTGTGCTTCCTGGCTGACTTCTTGTGCAGCAGGTTCAGCTTTTGCTTCCTCTTTCGTTTGTTCATTGGCTTGAGCACTTTCTGAAGGGGCGGGTGCAGAACTTTCGCCAGCGCCTTCTGTAATGGTACCGATAATTTCTCCTACTTGGACGGTATCACCCGAATCTTTCAATACCTCTTTTAGAACACCCGATTCTTCTGCTGTCAATTCAACATTTACTTTGTCCGTCTCCAGTTCAAGCAAGTACTCACCCTGTTCTACATAATCACCGGGCTGCTTTAACCATTGGGCTATCGTTCCTTCTGAGATTGATTCTGCTAATTCAGGTACCTTAATTTCCGCCATTTTTACATTTCCCCCTTAGTTTTTGCGAGTCAAGCTATCAGATACAATGCGTTCCTGTTCTTTTTTGTGGACTGTCGGATCTCCTTCTGCGGGACTGGATCGTCTTCTTCGGCCGATGTATTGGACATTTACTCCTTTTGGCGCAATTTCCGTCAGATACGGGCTGATATAACTCCATGCCCCCATGTTCTGCGGCTCTTCCTGAACCCAAACGATCTCTTGCAGGTTCGGCAGTTTGGCGAAAAGCTCCTTCGTATCTTTTGCCGGGAACGGATACAGCTGTTCGATTCTGGCAATATGAAGCCAATCCTTATCGCCTTCCATTTTGTTGAAGTGATCGCTGATATCAATTGACACTTTTCCGCTTGATAATACGACGCGAGTCACTTTTTCGTAAGCGTGGGAAAGACCGGACTGCTCATAGACAGGCTTGAATCGGCTTTCGCTCAGTTCCTGCACTTCAGATACCGTATTCGGGTTGCGCAGCAGGCTCTTCGGCGTCATGATCACAAGCGGACGGATTTCCTCACGAAGCAGCATTTTCGCTTGTCTTCTTAAAATGTGGAAATACTGAGCCGCACTTGTCAGGTTGGCCACTGTCCAGTTGTTTTCCGCCGCCAGCTGCAGGAACCGCTCGACGCGGCCGCTGGAGTGTTCAGGGCCCTGCCCTTCGTAACCGTGAGGCAGCAGCATGACCAGCCCTGATTTTTGTCCCCATTTTGCCCGTCCTGCAGATATGAATTGATCAAAATAGACTTGAGCCGCATTGGCAAAGTCTCCGTACTGCGCCTCCCACAACACAAGCGTTTCAGGCGAATACACGTTGTATCCATATTCAAAGCCGAGAACCGATCCTTCAGAGAGCGGGCTGTTATGCACCGTAAATGAAGAAGCGCAGTCGTCTAAGTGATGGAGAGCAACAAATTCTTCTCCTGTTTCGCTGTCATGCAGCACAAGGTTTCTTTGAGCGAACGTTCCGCGCTCTGAATCCTGTCCGGTCAGCCGGATCGGCGTGCCGTCTTTCAAAATGGAAGCAAACGCAAGCGATTCAGCCAATGACCATTCAACTTTACGGTCATCATCAAACGCTTTTGCACGTCTTTCCAGGATTTTTTTCAGCTTGCCGAACACGTTAAAGGATTCCGGCCAGTTGATAAGTTCGCCGTTCAGCTTGCGGAGAACATCAAAATCAATGGCTGTGTCAACGTCTGGAAAACCGTTGGACACCGGTTCCGGCAATTCAATTTCCCGTACGGCGTCTTCTTTTTTGGCGGGCACCTTTTTATAGGCGTCTTCAATTCGTTTTGTCACTGCCATTTCGATGTTTTGCGCTTTTTCCTCGCTGATCAGTCCTTCACTTACGAGTTTTTCCGCAAAGATCCGCTTGACAGTCGGGTGTTTTCTGACGGCATCATACAGCATCGGCTGTGTCGTTGACGGCTCATCCATTTCATTGTGGCCGTATCGTCTGTACCCGATTAAATCGATTAAGAAATCTTTATTGAACCGCTTCCGGTATTCAACCGCAAATTTAACGGCTGACAGGCATGCTTCCGGATCATCCGCGTTGACGTGAACGATCGGAATTTCATAGCCCTTCGCCAAATCACTGGCATATTTCGTTGATCGTGATTCATCGCTTTCAGTTGTAAAGCCGATCATATTATTGGCGATGATATGAATAGCCCCGCCGACCTGATAGCCTTTCAGAGAGCTTAAGTTCAGCGTCTCGGCGACAATGCCTTCTCCCGGGAACGCTGCGTCACCGTGAATTAAAATGGCGAGCGATTTTGTTTCATCTTGAACCGGGTACCCCTTTTGCGTTCTTGTTTCCTGTGCCGCCCGCGTGCTTCCTTCAACAATCGGATTGATGAATTCCAAGTGGCTCGGGTTATTTGCAAGCGTAATCCGCGCGCTTTTGGTTTCAGCATCCTGAAGCTGTCTGTCTGCACCGAGGTGATATTTTACATCGCCCGTCCAGCCGTAGCTGATGCCGGTCGATCCTTCAGACGGCACAAGGTCTTTATTCGGCGCGTGCTGGAATTCTGAGAAAATAATTTCATACGGTTTGCCGAGCACATGCGCAAGCACATTTAAACGGCCTCTGTGCGCCATCCCGATATTGACATTGGTTGTGCCCGCTTTCACAGACTGGGCGATAATGTCGTCAAGAACCGGCACAAGCGCGTCTAATCCCTCAATTGAGAAACGCTTCTGACCGACGAATGTCCGGTGTAAAAATTGTTCAAATCCTTCTACTTCCGTCAGTCTTTCTAAAACGGCTGACAGTTTTTCCGGTGAATTTTTCCGGAACAGTTCTCCGGACTCGACCATTTTTGTAATCCATGCGCGCTCTTCGAAATCATGCACATGGTCAAACTCGAAAGAGATGGTTCTTTTATAGGTATTGCGTAAATGCTGGATGGCTTCTAAGCCGTTTGTTATATTGGCAGGTGCGTCTTTACAGATGACAGACGCGGGTATTGCTTTCATTTCTTCTTCTGTAAGCCCGTACTCGGATAACGGAAAGAGCTCGCTCTTTTTCGGATCCTTTCTGAGCGGATTGACGGAAGCGTTCAGATGGCCATAGGTTCGAATATCTTCTGCAAGTTTAACTGCTGCTGCGATCTTTTGAATCAGATCTGCGGTGACGCGTCCCTGTTCCTTTGTTTCCGATGCCTCTTTTATTTGGCTTGGCGGAGCGCCGAGTTCGTCAAACATGTCTTTCAGATCCGGATCAATGCTGTCTGGATCTTCAGCATATTGGTCGTACAGCTCCAGTGCGTAGCCGAGGTTCGGTCCGTAAAAATCTTCCCAATTCATTCTTTGTTTCATATTATTTTGAAACATTTGAATATTACCCCCAACCTAGATAATCAAGTGATCAATTCACTATCTTGAAATAACTTTTGAACGCTGTGCCCAAAATTATGTAATAAAAACGCTTCCAAGGATATTTTACCACTGATTGCGTTTGGATTCTACCTTGATTGTTCACAAAATAGTAAAAAAAACAGATCAATACCGAAAAAATTAAATCATTTTAAAATAAAAAGCGAAAAAGCATAGGAAAAAGCCTATCCTATGCTTTTATGAAGCAGTTTTTTCAAGAGCGGATACAGCACATCGGGCAGCTGATCGACATCCGGAACAAAAATACTGTACTTTCCGTACATATCCTGAATGGTTTTCATCTGGGATTCTTCTATCGCAGTATTGGACAGAAAAACATTTATGACTTCTATCCCTTTTTTTCTCGCTTCGATGACAGCCTCGCTCGTATCGACGATGCCGTTTTGTTCGTATCCGAATGCTGCCGGCTCTCCGTCTGAAAACACGATTAAAAATTTTTGCGCCTCACTCCGCCGCATCAGCTGTTTCGTCATTTGTCTGATGGCGTATCCGTCTCTGTTATCTTCTTCAGGCGCAAGCTGCATGATTAGCGGACCCGCAGCCTGCAGCAGCGACTCTTCAAACGGAATGACGGTATTGAAGAAATTCGGCTGGCTCGTTTCGGTTGCTTCGTTTGTATCCTCCCAAAATCCGACGATTTGGTGAGGGACGGACACTGATTTCAAGGCTTCATGAAAAAGAACGATCCCTCTTTTTGTTTCATCCATTTTGTCAAACATGCTGGCCGAACAATCGACAAGCAATGTAAAAACGGCGTCAATGTCTGAGGACGGGTCCTGCTTTTTATAGAAAAGGCGCGGGTTCCGTTCCGTAAAATAGCGGATCAGTTTGCGATTCAGCCGGCCTGCGTGAAGGTCGGTCCGCGGGAGCGTTTTTTTGTGCTCAAGCGTTTTTTGTATCATCTGCTTCAGGCGTTTTTGATATGATTCTATCGTTTTTGCCTGTTCTTTATAAGACTGCTCCTCTTCAGGAGACGCTTTATGAGGCGTTTGATAAACCGGGAAGGCAAATTTGTTTTCTTTTCCGTCAACCAGCCCGGCGCCCTCATGTTCATCCTGAATGGATTCAAGCGCTTCCAGTTTGGAGTAATCCTCTCTTTTCGTTTGACGTGCGGAACCTTGAACGGAGCCGAGCGCCTGGTCACCGTCATCGCCTTCTCTGGCCGCGTCTTTCCCAAGATCTGATTTCGCGCCGTGCTCAATATCAAATTGAAGGAAGCTTTTTGACGGCGCTTCGGTTTCCCGGTGCCACGTATTCATTTTCTCTTCAAGGATTTCTTCATCTCCGTCGGAAGACTCAGGGAGCGTGAGATCGTCACTTAATGAAGGCGCTTTTTTTACGCTTTCGAATAAAGGCTCTTCAGCCGCTTTTTCGTAATCAAGTTCCGGCAGAAAAAAGTATGTGTTCAGCATATCTTTCTCAAGCACTTCATCAAGGCCTTCCATGAGGTCTTCCGTTATTGTTGCGATTTGTTCAGTAGAATCCGCCTCATACACCCGGATGAGCTGACGTTCAATATACGGGATCATCATATCAATATTTTCATGCATGGAAGGAATGCCTTCAAGCGGAGACTCAGCCGTCAGCTTGACAAACATCGCGCAATACAAAGCGTCGGTGAAAATGCTCCGTTCTAAATTCAGTGTCAGCTGCGTCGTGAAATATTTCCTGTACATCTCCCTCCGCTTCTGAAAAACACGTTTCGTTCCCGGCCGTTCTTTTTTGATCAGCTCTTCAATTCTGATATCCTCAAGCAGCATAAACAGCTGCTTGGCAAAGCTTTGGCGGGTGAAGTGCCGGTGAATGTCATTTAAAAACCCCGCAAATACCCGAAATGAGCTGCTGCGTGTTCCGACAGCGCGCAAATAGACATCGCTTTTCAGGCCGGCTTCCATATCCCCGGCTGATCGGTCTTTCCAAAAGTGGCTCATGTAAATTTTCTTTTCAAAGGGATTGTAGTAAGACTGCACGCCGTATTCCACTTCAACTTCACTGCTTCTGGTCAGTGTTTTGGCCAGATCAGTCAGCATCATGAACAAAAACGAATCAATCGTGCTGTCGTTAAATTTGATAAACTTCATTGTATATCCCTCATTCGAACAGCGTTTCTGCAATATTTCTGACAGCGGCTTTTTCCCTGTCATCGTCAAGTTTTTCCACGATGCCTCTTTCAATCGCCCGTTTCGGCGGGATGTACGCAGCCAAGTCGCACGTATCAATGAGAGCCCTGATGGAGGCCGCTTCTTCTGACACTTGTCCGTTATGCGCTTGTGCGATTAAATCAGAAGACAGCGTCATAAAGCGCTCAATTAATTTCTCATCTTTTAAGACAGACTGAGAGGTCAGCACCTGCTTCAGGAGGCTTCCTTTAATATACGGAACATCAATGATGACAAAACGGTTTTTAAGGGCTTCGTTCAGCGGAACGGTGCCGACGTACCCTTCATTAATCGCGGCGATAACACCGAATCCTTCGCTTGCCTTAATCACTTCTCCTGTAAAGGGATTTGTCATCATTTTTCTGTAATCAAGCACGCCGTTTAGAATCGGAAGGGTTTCAGGCTTTGCCATATTGATTTCGTCAATGTATAAAAAATGTCCCTCGTTCATTGCGGTTGTTACAGGTCCGGGAACGAATTCAATTGTCGCCTGCCCCTGTTCATTTTCAATCGTTTTATAGCCGACAAGCGCTTCTGCATCGAGGTCTACGGAGCAGTTGACGCTGTGCATCGGTTTATGAAAATAGTTCGAAAGCGTTTCCGCCAATTTTGTTTTCCCCGAACCCGTCGGTCCTTTTAATAAGATATTTTTTCCCATTGTCAAAGCGATGACGGCATCGAATACAATCGCTTTATCTTCGGCCTCATAGCCTGATGATCCGATTAAATCCCGGAATTCTTGGGAAACGGGATGATTTTGATAAGCCTGCAGTTTGTTTTGTATATCTTCCGGAAGTGATAGGTGCTGTAATTCTGAAGTCATAGGTGATGTTTCCTTTCCATTTGTATTCCATAACCGAGTATACTAAAAAAGCCCTTGTATACTCAATACAAAAGGGCTCATTCCCTGCGGGCGCTTTTTGTCAGGGGAGCGCAGGCGATTCTGGCTCCGGAATTTCCGCTCGGGTTTGTTAAATAATCGTCCGTATGTTCATGAATGACGAACGCGCTTCCGTCCCGGTCGAGCAGGCTGAGTCTGCTCCCTTCTTTTAATGAAGTTTGCGGCGCGTTCATAATGACATCCACTTTACCGTCAGCCCCCACTTCAAGATTGGGGAGATCCCCGGCGTGATGACCCATCGGATTGTTGAAGCCGTGTTCTTTGTTCAAAGGGTTGAATGGACCGCCGGCTGATTCGAAATCAGGTGCCTGACATGTCCCTTTTTCATAAATATGAAATCCGAGAGAAGCGCCGGGCGGCAGATGTCCCGCTGATATATGAATGTCTGACCCTTCATCATCAGATTCCCTCACTTCGATATATCCGATCGTTTTTCCGTTTTGATTGATGAGTCCGGCATGCTCACGGTATGCAGATGCTTCCAATGCACGGCTTTCCCCATGTTTTTTGGGCGGAACAGGAGCGGGTCTCCCCCCGCAGCCGCAAAGCGTAATTGATGCGAGCATGAGAAAAAGCAAGAGACGATTCATGCTTCCTCCCCCTTATTTTTTACCCATCAGTCTTGTCAAAACGTGAAAATGGTAAACAAAAAAAAGCCCCGAAAGGCTTTTTTTAAAAATAACTGCGCGCTCCTAAATAAGCTTTTTTCCAATATGGATTGCTTAAGTTTGAAATTTCAACCCCGGAGGAGCTTGCGTGAATAAAATCTCCTCCGCCTAAATACATTCCCATATGAGAAGGGCCCGCTTTATATGTCGTAAAGAAGACAAAGTCGCCTGCTGACGGCTGGCTGATATGTTTCATCGTATTCCAATATCCGGCCGTGCTCAGACGGGAAACAGAGCTTACCTTATTTAAAAGGTAATAGATGTAACCGCTGCAATCGAAGCCCGCAGGCGTATTGCCTCCCCAGCGGTAAGGCACGCCGACATGTTTTTTCGCCTCGCCTATCATTCTGTCAATCTTTGACCCTGTCACCGGAGGTTCGGGGGTATTTGGCTTGTTTGGCTTTGCCGGTTTGTTACCCGGCTGCCGCACAGGATCTTCTGTTTTTCCCGTTCCGTTAATCAACAGAACCTGTCCGATTTGAAGCACATCAGTTGTCAGTTTATTTTTTTCTCTGATGAGCTGAGCGGTGATGCCGAACCGATTAGCAATTTTCCAGAGGGAATCGCCTGCTTTTACTTTGTAAGTGGATGGCTTCTCAGAAGGGTTTGAATGAGATGGCGGTGTTGTGCCGCTGTTTCCGTTATGTGAAGAACCTTTGATCTTTAATACTTGATTCGGATACAGCATGTCTGATGTTAATTGATTCAGCTTTTTCAGTTCGGCGATGGTGATGCCGGTTTGATTGGCGATTTTCCACAGCGAGTCACCCGGCTTCACAGTGTAAGTCCCTGATGCGCCTTTATCAGGCTTTGTCTGTCTGCCGCCTCCGTCCGTGCCGCCGGCAGACCCTTTAATTTTCAGTTTTTGGCCCGGATAGATGACATCTGAACTCAAACGGTTCAGGCTTCTCAGTTCAGAAACGCTCATTCGGTATTTTTTAGCGATCACCCATAATGAGTCTCCGTATGTAACTGTGTAGGCACCAGTGTTTCGTTTTCCTTTTTGCCCTGTTTTATGTGTGCCGCTGCCGTCGGGAATGTGCAGCCGCTGTCCTGGGTGGAGTATCGTTGATTTCAGTTTATTTTCCGCCTGCAGGGCTGAAATACTTGTATGATATTGCCGGGAAAGCTTCCAAAGAGAGTCGCCGCTTTTTACTTGAATGGTTTTTGCTTCAGCGGGATGCACGGCGAAGGTTGAAGTCATTACTGCAGATACAGCCAGTCCGGCTGCGATTTTTTTCTTCATATAACGAAAAACCTCCTATTTATCATTGCTGAAAGGGACGTTCCTTTTCTTTGGACGCCGCCTGTTATGCAGGATTCATTCAGAAGTCGACATTAATTCCGATTCATTTGGTCTTAGATCATCACCAATGCCACACATTTTACATAAATTGAGAACATTTCACAAAAGACTTTGGAATCATTTTCATAACATGGCTTTTTTCCGCGACATTCCACCTTTCTTGTCTGTTTTTCATACAATTCTCTTCACGGCGTGAAAATCCTCCCGAAAAACAAACAAAAAAAGCCCGCTTCCTTTAAAGGAAGCGGGTGACGGCTGATTACAGAACCCGGGTCTCGGCAGTTTTCACGTCTTCTGCTATCAATTCCGCTGCACGCTGTGCTCCGCCGGCCGCTTTCAGGGATTCTCCGATTTCAGAAGCTTTTGTCTGATATTCAGGATTTTCGCTCAATTCTTTTATTGCTTCAGTGAGCAGTTCCGCTGTTACATCTTCTTTTTTAAACATCTTGCCCGCGCCCGTGTTTTCCACTTGGCTTCCGACGGCGAACTGATCTGCTCCCATCGGAATGACGATCATCGGGGTTTTGTAGTAAAGCCCTTCGCTCGTACTGTTCATTCCGCCGTGAGTGATAAATAAGTCCGCTCTCTTCAGGATCTCAAGCTGCGGAACATAAGGCTTTACAATAACATTCTCAGGAATTTCATCAAGCTCCGCCGGATCAAGATGTTTGCCGATTGACATGACGGCTTTTCCGTTAAAGTTCCTGACCGCTTTTAAGCATTTATTAAACAATTCCTTCTGATTGTTAAAAATCGTGCCCATTGAAATAAACAGGACTTTTTCTCCTTCAAGCTGGTCAAACGGGAAATCCTGAGCCGCCGGCCTTTCAGTTATGGACGGACCGACAAAGAGATAAGAATCGCCAAACTCTTCTTCTTTCGGCTGAAACGCTCTTGAAGTAAATACGATGGTTTTTCTGCCGTCATTTGAGAAAATATCATACGGCGTTTTAATGTCTGCGCTGAATTCTTCATTAAGCCGGCTGACCGCTTCGGTATAAGCCGGATAATGAGATGATTCCTCTGATATAAGGTTTGTATTTGAAAACACTTCTTTAATAAATGCTTCATTCATTGCAAATGTTGTGCAAAGTGAATATGCCGGCAGTTTCAGCTTATTTCTCACAAGCCTTCCTGCCAGAAAATGATGATCATAAAGGATGTAGTCGTATGATTCATCTTTTACTTCCTCAAGAATACGGAGTGCGGCTTTTTCGGAAGTCTCAATCATTAACAGTAAAAACTCGGTAGCATCCCGCTGTTCATCACCCGTTGCGTTTTTTCCGAATTCATCTTTTCGGAAATCTTCACATTCACGGAATTCCGCTCCGCTTGACGCGATTTTGTGCTCATATTCCTTCACGCCGTAATATACGACATGTTCCCCTTTTGCCTTCAGTTCTTTTACGACGCCTAAAGACGGATTGATATGGCCTTCTCCCGGAAAGCCGATCATCAATACATTTGCCATCTTTCCACTCCCTATTCTTTTAAATTTTATGTATATTTAAACGATAACACCAATACAGAAAAAGGTAAAGATGTTCACCTTATTAATATTAAATGGGTACAATATTCCCATTTTCTTATTATTTCGTATGAAGCGCCCGCGGCGAAACAAGCGGATACAGTCCGCCGTCTTTAGCAAAAGACATTTTTCCCGTTTCTTCTGAAACAACGAGCACGAGTGCATCAGTCACGGCCGAAAGTCCCATCGCGGCCCTGTGGCGCGTCCCGTATTTGAGATCGACATGTTTTGTTGTGAGCGGAAGCACATTGGCTGCTGATACAACCCGGTTTTCTCTGACCAATACGGCTCCGTCATGAAGCGGATTGCCGGGATAAAAAATACTCTCAATTAAAGCTGAACTGATCTCGGCATGCAGGCTGGTCCCTTTTTGTATCATTCCGTCCAGCGGATCTGCACGTTCAATCACAATCAGCGCTCCGTGCTTTTCTTCCGCCAGATGCTGCACGGCCCTCGCCAGCTCTGTATAGGAAGGCGTAAAATGTTCGATATATGACTGCAGGTAAAACGACGAAGCGACAGCCTGCATTTCCTGAAACGTATGTCCCAGTTCATCTAATTCGCAAAGAAGGCATTGGTCTTTTTCATCCAATGTCCGCAGTATCATTCCGGCATCCTCGGTAATTTGTTTCAAGTACGTTTGAACGGCAGCCGTAAACGCGCTTTCCGTCATTTGAGTGTGGCGCATGTCACATCATCTCCTTTCCCTTATTTTCTGCATCGCGCGCATGGATATGCGCCGCTGTGTACACCATAATCATGAAAGGAGGAGACATCATATGGAATTCGCACGGCTGATGCAATATATCTGCACCTTTTTAGGGGTCATTTCACTTTCATTCATTTATGCCAAGATGTTTAAAAAGCCGAAACCGGACAAAAAAGAGTAGGCCGGCTTTCATTGCTTTTTATACATAAAATGTTATAATTTCTCTCGTTAAAATAAAGAAACGGGGAACCTAAATTGAGAGAAACGAACACGATCGGCCAAAAGGTCAGACAGCTGTTACATATCTTCATTCCGATTTTAATCACACAGGCGGGCCTTGCCCTGATCACCTTTTTGGACACGGTGATGTCAGGGAAAGTGAGCGCCGCCGATTTAGCCGGTGTTGCAATCGGTTCAAGCCTGTGGACGCCGGTGTATACGGGCCTTGCAGGAATATTAATGGCCGTTACGCCCGTTGTTTCGCAGCTGTTTGGAGCCGGCAGACAAAAGGAAGTGCCGTTTTCCGTCATCCAGGCCGTTTATGTAGCGGCCATTCTCAGTGCGGCGGTTATCCTGGTCGGCTTTTTCACCGTTGATATGATCTTGGGACATTTGGGCCTGGAACCTCGTGTCCGGACGATCGCCAAACACTTTTTAGGCTTTTTATCCCTCGGTATTTTTCCTTTGTTTGTGTACGCCGTTTTGCGCTCGTTTATTGACGCACTCGGCAAAACGCGAGTCACGATGCTTATTACGCTTTGCTCATTGCCTATTAATTTTGTTTTAAATTATGTATTTATTTTCGGGAAATTCAACATGCCGGCATTGGGCGGAGTCGGTGCGGGGCTCGCTTCTGCCCTGACTTACTGGTGTATTTGCGCCATCAGCTTTTTTATCGTCTTCAGATTTGAGCCGTTTGCCGGGTACTCTGTTTTTCGGAAACTGTACCGTTTTTCTCCGTCTGAATGCAGAAAACTTTTGAAAATCGGTTTGCCTATCGGTTTTGCGGTATTTTTTGAAACGAGCATTTTTGCGGCTGTCACACTTCTAATGAGCCATTTCCGGACGGTGACAATTGCAGCCCACCAGGCGGCAATGAATTTTGCTTCCCTCTTGTATATGCTGCCGCTCAGCGTATCTATGGCCATGACGATTTTAGTCGGCTTTGAAGCAGGGGCAAAGCGCTACAGGGATGCCCGGTCATACAGCTATATCGGCATTGTGATGGCCCTTTGTTTTTCTTTATGCACGGCGGCTTTCATTTTACTGTTCAGGCCGCAAATCGCCGGAATGTATACATCAGATCCGGAGGTGCTCATGTTGACGCAGCACTTTTTAATCTATGCGCTGTTTTTCCAGCTTTCTGATGCCGTAGCAGCTCCGATACAAGGCGCCCTGAGAGGATATAAGGATGTCAACTATACACTCGGTGCGGCTTTTGTTTCGTATTGGATTATCGGGCTTCCGCTCGGTTACGCAGTCGGCACTTACACGAGCCTCGGGGCATACGGCTACTGGATCGGGTTAATTGCAGGACTTGCCGCAGGAGCTGTCGGTTTATTCTTCAGACTGATGAAGCTGCAAAAGCGTTATGTGAAAAAAATGATGATTTTATAAAGGAGGAGCAGCAATGCCAAAACATAAACTGCTGTACGATTATTTAACCGAACGGGCGGAGGACATCAGTCAGACATGGTTTGATACCCTTCATGATACGGATCCTGATTCTGTTTATGCTTCTACTGACCCGGCTGTTCTCACAAATCTGAAAAAACAAAATCTGGCGTTTAATTATCAACTCAATCGGATTTTTTCTGAAGAGAAGGAAGTATATACAGCGGCATTGGAAAAGTGGGCGTTTGAAGCCGCACGGGATAAAGAACATTTAAAAACTCCCATCCATTACATCATTCGCGAGTTTATCAGAGTTCGTGATTTGTATGTCGGCCATGTAAAGCAGTTTACCAGACTTCATTCAGACACCGTGACAGAAGAAGATGCCGAAGATATATTCCATACGCTGATTAAATCGTTTGATGTGGTCATTCATATTTTCATAGAGGAAATGTATAAAAACACAAACATTCAGCTTGAAGCGCAAAAAGAATTGATTACCGAGCTGAGCTCGCCGGTCATTGTGCTTTTTGACAATGTCGGACTGCTGCCTCTGATCGGGGATATTGACACGGCAAGAGCCAAAATGATTTTGGAGAATACGCTGCACCAGTGTTCAGAGAAGCGCATCACGCAGCTGTACATTGATTTATCAGGCGTATCCATGGTTGATACAATGGTTGCCCAACAGCTTTTCACCTTAATTGAATCACTCGGAATGCTCGGCGTGAAAGCGACATTATCCGGAATCCGTCCTGAAATCGCACAAACCGCGGTACAGCTCGGACTGAGTTTTTCAAATTTATCAATACGGTCTTCGCTTGCGGAAGCGATCGCTTCCGATCTGACACAAAAAAAGGGATAAGGCATTTCAGCCTTATCCCTTTTTTATCAGTCTTTCCACGGATATGTCCAATACACTTCTTCTTCAAACCATGTCTGAAGAACCGGCTCGTTATTTTTAATTTTTTCTTCCAGCTCTCTCAGCATGCCTTCCGTTTGGGTGCGGTGCGCTTTTAAGGCATTCATTTTAATATCGGCAACCTCTTTAATATCAAGAATGACATCAGGCTTGCCGACGGCTTCCTCCCTGTTGCGGGTGATTGCCATGCAAAGCGTGCGCGGGCGGTCCTCTTTTTTCTTTCTGTAAAGCGCTCTGATGACCGCTTCGCCGCATGCATCATGATCCGGATGGACGCCGTGCTCCGGATAGAATGTGACAATCAGACTCGGTTTTACATCGTCGATAATCTCTTCCATCATATCCGCGAGCCACTCGTCATCTTCAAATTCAAGTGTTTTATCACGAAGCCCGAGCATTCTCAGGTCAGTGATGTCCATTGCTTTACATGCGTCAATCAGCTCTTGCTTTCTTAACAGCGGCAGTGTTTCACGGTTCGCGAAAAAGGGATCTCCCATGTTCCGGCCCATTTCGCCAAGCGTTGCGCATGCATACGTAACGGGAATATCTTTTTGTCTGTGTAAAGCAATCAGTCCTGCCACTCCGTATGATTCATCATCAGGGTGAGGCAGGATGACGAGTACATGTTCTTTCATGATTTTCACCCTTTTCTTTAAACTGTAAACGGCTTTTCGCTGATTTGAAGCGAAATCGCCAATTTTCCGCCCGGCAGATGCCCCGCCATTAACAGACGGTCTTCGTCATCTACTGTATACTCAGTCAAACCTTCTGCGTAAATCCAGCCCTCTTCTGTTTTCAAACCGACGCGGTACGGGCCGTTTCCTTTGATTTTCGCCTGATGGTACGTCACTTTTGCATTGCGTATATAGGCTACAACCGTCATGTTTTTCTCATTCAGATGCGCTGAATAAGAACCGGTCGTTGTTTCCAAATGGATATATACAGGACGATCGGCATATCGCTCTAAAGAAGTTTGCACATCTTCTTTTATGATCGCTTTCATAGCTGCTCCCCTCTTTCTTCTTTTAAAAATTGCAAACGCTTCGTATGTAGTTCAACCAATTCATATTTCTCAATCGGCCGCAGCCGGGAATCTACAATTCGCTGCACCGCCAGAGCAAACTTTTCCTCGGGTGACTTCCGGAGCCTCGGATGTGTTCTTTGATCAAGCAGTTCAAGATCAATCGCCTTCTCCGCTTCTTCAAGGGTTGAAGCCGGGAGAGTGCGGTTATTCCACAGTGCCTGATAGGCTTTTGCTATGTCTTTATCAGTGCCCATTGTACAGCTCCTTTACATACTCGTAATGATTATACATAATTTAAGCTATCGCTGGAAAGCGAAAGGCTTAGCGGCTTTTTATCGGCCGCTTCCATTTTATCTGTGAAAATGTAAACAAAAGCAATGCTGCCCATATACAAATGAAGGTAAACGCTTTTTGCCCGGAAAACGGTTCATGATACACAAACACGCCGAGCATAAGGGTAATGGTCGGCGCTATATATTGCAAAATGCCGACTTGATACAGGGGCAGACGCTTTGCCCCCTCTGCAAACAATAACAGCGGCAGGGCCGTAAATACGCCTGCGAAAAATAGGAGCGCCCATGTTCCTGCCCCCAAGGAGCCAAAAGTGCTCCCGTCAGCTGTAAATCCTAAATAAATAAGTGCAGCCGGGGTAATCAAAAGCGTCTCCAGCGTCAGCCCGATCGTGCTGGACATGCGGGTTCTTTTTTTACATAAGCCGTACAGGCCGAAGCTGAATGCAAGCAGCAATGCGATATAAGGAACCGCGCCATATTGAAACGCAGATATGAGCACGGCCGCCCCGGCAATAGAAACGGCTGCTGTTTGCATCTTGTTAAGCTTTTCTTTTAAGAATAGGATGCCCAAAAGAACGGAAACGAGCGGATTAATGTAGTACCCGAGACTTGCTTCAAGCAAAAAGCCGTGATTGACGGCCCATATGTACACAAACCAATTAACGGAAATTAAAACGGAAGCGAAAAAAAGCGCCAGCAGGCCCCCTTCCGATTTCAAAAGACGCAGTTCACGCCATCCGGTTTTCCACTTCTTAAGCACAGTTAAAAGCACACACATGAAAACAAATGACCATAAAATCCGGTGAGCTAAAATGTCCAATGCGGGTATTTGTTCAAGAAGTTTCCAATAGACCGGAAACAGCCCCCACATGACGAAAGAACAAGCGGTATAAATGATTCCTTTTCTTACGTTATTCCCTTGCACGGCCTTCCCCTTCCTTTCTGTAAACAGATTATATTATATCACGGGAAGCTTCCGGCGGGCATATACTATGTTGTCCGTTAAGAAAGGGTGAGATGCCGTGTTTGATTGGAACAGATATTTTCCCTTCCAAAATCAGTTCTCTAAAGAAACGTTTAAAAATGCTGATCCGAAAGATGTCGAGACATATGTCAACCGAGTGATGGAAAGCGTATTCGGCGCCGGTTATGCCGGACAGTTCCCTTTTCGCGACCCGATGTCCAAAAAGACCGATCCGGTCGAAGCGGAACCGCCCAAGCCGGAAATTGACCTGTTTGAAACATCCGATCATGTTTTTGCGAAAATTCCCGCCGAACAAGAGGAACTCGACCGTATCAGGATTAAGCATACGTCACACAGCCTCGTTGTAGAGAACAGCAGCCTGGGAGAAGGAAAAAAAGAAATCGTACTTCCGAGCCTCGTCAAACGGAAAGGAACAAAAGCAGTCTATAAAGACGGGATGATTGAAGTTATGTTTTCAAAACAGGAAGACTACAATCTATCGGAAGTGGAGATTTTAAGATAAAAAACGGCCCGCGCGATGCAGGCCGTTTTTTCTTTAATAAAATGGCGGATAACCGCCGGCTCCCGGCCCGAAACCGCCGTATGGGACGCCTCCGTATCCGTAACCGGCAAACCCGTACGGATAGCGGGGTCTTGTAAAACCTGTGGCAATCACGCCTCCGAGAAGACCGCCTAAAAATCCGCCGAATAAAGGAGCGCCGAACAAAAAAGGACTTCTCGCCGGAAATCCGGCAGGACCGAAATTCCCGCGATACAATGCATGACGAGGGTACATGTTTTTCCTCCTTTATGTCTGCCTATTCTTAAGCGTATTCATAAAATGAGGAAATTGATTGGGCGATTGTAACAACATGTGCCTCTCTTTAATATTGCATTAATATGTAAACATTTTGGTTATAATTTGATTATATTTTGATTAACTGTTATACTTTTTTTACAAGTTACGATATTATAAAACCATCAGGGGGAATAAAATATGCCATTACTTCGTTTTGACGTTATTGAAGGCCGGGATGACGCAGCATTAAAAAAGTTACTGGATACCGCCCATTACGCCATGGTTAAAGCTTTTGACGTCCCAGTAACGGACCGTTATCAGATCGTTCACCAGCATCGGCCTCATGAGCTTATCATTGAAGATACCGGGCTCGGTTTCAAAAGAAGCAAAGATCTTGTCATCATCAGCATTGTCAGCAAAGCGCGCACCGAACATCAGAAAGAAACGTTATATCAACTGATGGCTGAGCAGCTTAAAACAGAATGCGGCATATCACCCGAGGACGTCATGATTTCCATTACAGAAAACGGGAACGCCGATTGGAGCTTCGGGCTCGGTGAGGCTCAGTTTTTAACCGGGAAACTGTAAAAGGCCTCCCTGCTTGTTTTTTGGATGATTTCAAACTGAATAAAAGAGGGATGTACGTTGGCTAGTGAGTTGTATCCTTGTTTGATATGCGGATTTAAAGGATTAGAGACGAGTCCCGTTTATAACGGCGAATATCAAAAAACATTTGATATCTGCCCTTGCTGCGGGTTTGAATTCGGCTACAGTGAGGACCATGACGTAAGCTTAGGGTTTATTGTAACGCCTGATCATTTAATTGAAGCGGCATTTCAGTTATACCGGAAACAGTGGATTGAGGGAGGAATGGAACTATTTTCTCCAGATGATGTTCCGGCGGAATGTAAAAATGATCATTTCCTTACATTCGATGCTTTATTAAATCAATTAAAAGGCTTGAACCTCAATCTGAACAATTTTGATATTAATGGTTTTTATGACGATTAAACATTATCATTAAGAAAAGGCTGCCTTGGGCAGCCTTTATTATTCATCACATGTGTCGTTGGCAGATCCCCCGGGCTCGCAAAAACTGTCTGCCCATTTTTGCATTTCCTGAAAAACGGCTTGCAGTGCCATGCCTTTATCAGTCAGTTTATAAATGACTTTGACAGGTGTTTCTGGCAGCACCTGACGCTCGACGATTTCATTTTGTTCCAGCTCTTTGAGCCGCTCCGCGAGCATTTTTTGACTGATTGTCGGTATCGTTTCGGTCATATCTTTAAATCGTTTCGGCCCGTCCATCAGTACATGGATAATGAGGCCGTTCCAGCGTTTTCCCAAAAGAGAAAAAGCGGATTCCATTTTAGGACACATTGTATATCCCACGTGAATTCATCCCTTCATCTATGAATTGACAAGTTTTTTGTGATCCATTAAAATTAGTTTTCAAGTTACATTTAGTAAGCTTCTAACTTTTCTATTATGATAACACGTTTATCCGAAGGAGGAAACATGATGACATCCGTATTAGACGTTTTAAAGGAACGCGCATCTGTTAAAGAATACGATAAAGACGCGGTCATTACAAAAGAGGAATTGACAGAACTCCTTGAAATCACAACGCAAGCGCCTTCCGCCTGGAACCTTCAGCATTGGCATTTTCAAGTCTTTCACAGTGATGAAGCAAAAGCTGCCCTGCTTCCGGTTGCTTTTAATCAAAAACAGATTATTGATTCATCAGCAGTTATTGCCGTATTAGGCGACTTAAAAGCAAATGAAAATGGTGAAGAAGTTTATGCTGAACTGGCTGAGCAAGGCAATATCACAGAAGAGATTAAACAAACGCTTTTAGGCCAGATTAACGGTGCATACCAAAATGATCAGTTTGCCCGCGATTCAGCATTTTTAAACGCTTCTTTAGCAGCGATGCAGCTGATGCTTGCCGCTAAAGCAAAAGGCTACGACACTTGCGCGATCGGCGGATTCAATAAAGAGCAATTCGTTAAAGAATTCGACGTGAGCGAGCGTTTCGTGCCCGTCATGCTGATTTCAATCGGTAAAGCCGTTAAGCCGGCGCATAAAAGCAACCGGCTGCCTGTATCTAAAGTCTCAACTTGGCTGTAAGATGAAAGAAACCCTTAGTCCGCTTAAGCAGACTAAGGGTTTTTTATAGGAATCGCTCACTGTACCAGCCTCGTGCCTGCTCGGCTTCCTGCTGTGTGAGCTGATGACCGCCCTCCTGCCATTCAAGAGCAACGGATGCATGAGCATCTGTCAGATACTGATAAAGCTCCTCCGATTCTTCTTTTGTACATAGGGGATCGCGTTTTCCCGCACCGATAAACACAGGCAGCCCTTCCATATCAGGCAGCTTCACTCCGCGTATCGGCACCATCGGATGATGCAGAACCGCTCCTTTCAGTACATCTTTATAATGAAACAAAAGACTTGCTGCAATATTGGCGCCGTTTGAATAGCCGGCAGCAATCACGTTTTCTCTGCTGAACCCGTACATTTGCGCCGCTTCATCAATAAAATTCTTTAATTCTTCCGTCCGTTCAATTAAATCTTTCTCGTCAAATACGCCTTCTTTCAGCCGCTTAAAAAAACGGGGCATGCCGTTTTCCGACACTGATCCTCTGACCCCTAGCAGACTTGCGTTCGGATCGATAAAACGTCCGAGCGACAGAAGATCATGTTCATTTCCTCCCGTTCCGTGCAAAAGCAGCAGAACATTTTCTGACGTTCCCTGTTCAAACACATGTTTCATCATCATTCTCCTTTCTCCCTTTTGGGCAGAACAGCTGTAATCTGACTGCGATGCTCTTCCAGCCATTCCGGAAGCTTCAGCTCTGTTCCGAGATTTTCAAAGGATTCATCCGTCATAAAGCCCGGTTCATCGGTTGCCATTTCAAATAAAATGCCGCCGCTTTCTCTGAAATAGATTGAAGTAAAGTAAGACCTGTCAAGAATGTCAGATGAAGCAAGATGAGAATCAGCAAGAATGTCCTTCCACTCCGCCTGCTCTTTTTCGCTCGTGCGGAAAGCGACATGATGAACTGTCCCGTAACCGCCGGCACCTGCTTCTTTCGGCGCAAGGTCAACATCTATAATATGTCCGATCCGTGCCTCCGATTGCAGCCTGACAATCTGATTTTCTTCTCCTGTCTTTGAATAACCGAAGCGTTCTATGAGAAATTGAATGGTTGCTTCAGGACGGTACGAGTACAGAAGAACACCTCTCATGCCTGTGATCGCTTCTTTTTCAGTAATGCCCGAAGGAGTCCATTCACTCTGTCCGCTTCTTTCATCTTCCATTATGGCAAGCGGCAGGTCTTCTGTATCATTAAAGAGAAGGACTTGTTCAGACAGCATGATCTGTTCTTTTACAGACAAGCCGTTTTCTTCAAGCCGGCGCTTCCAAAACGCGAGTGCTCCTTTCGGCACGGAAAAATAAATTCTTCCGGCCTGCCCTTTTCCCACGGTTCCCGGGCGGCTTCCCTGAAAAGGAAAAAATGTAATGATCGTGCCCGGCTCTCCGTTTTGGTTGCCGAAATAAAAGTGATAAGTGGCCGGGTCGTCAAAATTAACGGTTTTTTTAACAAGCCGCAAACCCAGCACTTCAGTATAAAACCGAAGATTTTCAGCAGGATCTTTTGCAAATGCGGTAACATGGTGCAATCCTTGTGTATTCAATGTATTCACTCCTAAATATCTTGAGTTCGAGATATTAACTATTCTAATTTAATATGAATGAAGATGCAACTAAAGTGTTTCAGTTAAAAAAGTAATAGAATTCTTTTTTTTCTGAAAAATATCTTGTGATCTTATCTGACACCTGCTATGATAAGGAGCATTATCAAGTTTCAGGAGGAAAGTAAATGGTCAGAAAAGCACTAATTTTCGTTCTCATCTTAATCCCTTTCAGCCAGCTGGCCCTGCTGTCAGTCGCTAATCGGGTTCATCCGATCATTATCGGGCTGCCTTTTTTTCATTTCTGGCTGCTTTTATGGATCGCAGTCACTCCATTATGTTCGTTTCTTATTTATAGGCTGCAGAAGAAACAAGGAGGACTGGACTGATGCCCGCAAATATAACAGCATTGATCATTACAGCCGTAATCGTTTTAACCGTTGTCTGTATCGGCTTTATAGCCGGAAGAGACAAATCATCACGTACTTCTGTTGAGGAATGGTCTGTCGGCGGCAGACGGTTCGGAGGGCTCCTCGTCTGGTTTTTAGTCGGCGCGGACCTCTATACGGCTTATACGTTTTTAGGCTTGACAAGCACCGCCTACACAGGGGGAAGCGTAGCTTTTTTTGCAATTCCGTATTCTGTTTTGGCGTATTTTATTGCTTATTTCTTTCTGCCGAAGCTGTGGAAAGTGGCAAAAATCCATAAATTAACGACGCTTGCCGATTACGCCCGTGAGCGTTTTGACAGTAAGCTTTTGGCCAGTCTTGTCGCCATTGTCGGCGTTCTTATGCTCATTCCTTATATTTGTCTCCAGCTGAGCGGGATTCAAGATACGCTTCAGGTGGCCGGAACGGGTGTCATTAATGTCAATATGGTCGTCATCATCTCTTTTATTCTTGTAGCGCTGTATACTTTTTTCAGCGGGATTAAAGGGCCGACGTTTACGGCGATTATTAAAGACATTCTGGTGTGGGTGATTATGCTGTTTATGGTCGTCTCACTCCCGCTGATCCATTTTCACGGCTGGACGCCGATGATTCACACTTTGGCTGAAAAAGCGCCGCAAATGCTGACGATTCCGGACTCGGGGCCGAAAGGAATTCCTTGGTTTATCACAGCTTCCATCGTATCTGCACTGGCGCTCTTTATGTGGGCGCATGCGGCAACCGGCGTATTTACGGCAAAAAGCGCAGATGCCGTCCGCAAAAACAGCATGTTTCTGCCGCTTTATAATATTGTTTTGATTCTTGTTATCTTTCTCGGCTTTATCGCGTTTCTTGTCCTGCCGGAAGATACCAATCCGCGGCTCGCTTTATTGAAGCTGATTCAAACGTCTTACGGCGGAGTCGCGCAGGGCTTTGCTTACTCCACGATCGCCCTTGCGTCATTGATTCCCTGCTCTATCATGGCCATCGGAGCATCAAACTTATTTGCGAATAACTTATATCGGGATTTGATTCACCCGAATGTGTCACCAAGCAAGCTGACGATGATCACCCGTTCAATGGTATTTGTCGTCATCGGGCTCGCGCTTTTATTCGGCATGCTGTTCCCGACTGCGCTCGTTACCCTTCAGCTTCTCGGTGTTTCCGGCATGGTTCAGATCTTTCCGGCTATCGCCGTCAGTCTATTTTGGAAGAATCAAACGAAAGAAGCGACAATTATCGGTCTTCTCGTCGGTCTTCTCGTGACATTCACGGTAAATATCACCCAATCCGCCCACGGTATATATGAAGGGTTTTGGGGTTTGACCGCTAACATGGCAGCCGTTATTATCCTTAACCCGTTTTTTGTAAAAAAAGCGGCTTCAAACGCCGTCAAAGACGGTTTATTCAATAAAGCGCCTACTGATAAACTGAACCAAAAAGGCGCTTAACAGAAAGAAGCCGGCACGTAAATGTGCCGGTTTTTTACTTTTTGTGCTGCCATTTGTAGGTGGCGACGGTTTTTGCCGGGATGACGGCTTCAAACTGCCGATTTTCTGAAACGACATGGAATTTTTGTTCTGAAGATGTCTGGTTGATTACGACTGTCACAATGGATTGATCAGGATTAAGAAACGATACATTCGAGACTGTGTTTTTGGAGCCGTAATTACTTTCTATCCGCTTTGCTCCCCGGTCGATAAATTTTGAAAAGTTGCCTGTCATATGAAAGATCGGGATATTCCAATAGCGGTCAGGGTTTTTAGCATCCTGAATAAACAGCGTCGGGTCTGGGGTGCCTATCCAATGATGCGTCTTAATTTGACTGTCGAGCATCGTCACCCACGCATTGTAGCTCGACGCGCCGTTGCGGAAATACTGTGCGATCCGATCCGCCCCTGCCGTCCCCCAGACAGACCGCTCCGTTAAGTGAATAGATTGATCAGGATATCTCTTTCCGATTTCCGACATGACAGAAAGGTCACCGTCATAATCGTGAAAAGCGATGCCGTCTGCCGCCCGGTTTCCTTTTTTATCATCTAAAATCGGCGGAATATAGTTCCACGCCCCGCTCGCATTGTGATCATAAATCCAAATTTTCGTGTCAATTATGTGTTTTTTCAATTCTTTTTTCACGGCTATCGCCAGTTTGCGCTGCTGAGACGGCGGCATGTACATGCTCGGATAGTCGATTTCCAGCAATGGTTCATTTTGAAGGGTCATCGCATAAATCGGAATTCCCTGCTTTTCGTACGCCTCAATAAATTTGCGGAAGTAAACGGCCAGTGCGCCGATATATTTATCTTTCAGCTTTCCCCGCTTGAGGTTTTCATTCGTTTTCATCCAAGCCGGCGGGCTCCACGGTGAGGCAATGATTTTCAGTTCCGGATTTATCGCCAGCGCTTCCTTGATGGTTGCTGTAATGTGTAAATCAATATCCTTTTGGATCGAGAAATGACGGAGCTTAGGATCTCTTTGGCCTTCAGGCATATCGTCATACGTATAAAATTCCTGTGCCGTAAAATCAGATGTCCCGATCGTTATGCGCATAACGTCCATGCCGATACCATCTTTGGGATCAACCAATTTTTTCAGCACTTCTTTTCTTTTTGCGGGTGTCATTTTTGATAAATTATGGATTGTGGATTCTTCCAGGGACGATCCTACGCCTAACACACTTTGATAGCGGCGCGACGGATCAATATACACGGCGGCGGAGTCAGAAGCCTTCTTTTTTGTCCATGTAAGCGGTGTTTGTTCGTCTAAGGCGTATTTCACTTCCAGCGGCCCGTCATACCACGTACGGGAAGCCGGATCTTTTTCAGAACTGAACCACACCCTTACTTTGTTTTTGTCTGAAGCCTTCCGATCAGCCGCATACACTTCGGCTTCCGTGCTGCTTGATATGAAAAAGAAAAACATAAGAAAAACCAGGGTCATGTGCAGACTTTTTTTAAAAAACATGAACCACCATCCCTTTCCTTATTTTTATAAGCGATTCTAAATGAAAAGCCGGACAGTCACCTCCTTCCCGCTTAAATGAATGCGCTTTCAAAACCACTGATAAAAAGCCGGCTTCACACAACGGTGAAGCCTTCCCTTTTTACACCTTTAGGATACATATGCGCCGTTTGTTTCAATCACTTTTTTATACCATTCAAATGAGTCTTTCTTAAGCCGCTTCATTGAACCGTTGCCTTCATTATCCCGATCAACATAAATCATGCCGTAGCGTTTTTTCATTTCTCCGGTTGTAAATGACACGATATCAATAATTCCCCATGGTGTATAGCCCATTACATCCACGCCATCATATGTGACTGCTTTTTCCAAAGCTTTTATATGTGACGATAAATATTCAATTCTTGAAGCGTCATGAATTGAACCGTCCTCTTCTAATGTGTCAATGGCGCCGAATCCGTTTTCCACGATAAATAATGGAATCTGGTAGCGGTCGTATAAGCGGTTTAATGTGTACCGTAAACCGGTCGGGTCAATCGCCCAGCCCCAATCACTCGCTGTAATATAAGGATTTTCCACGCCGTTTGGCAATCCTCCGTTTACGACATCCCCGGTATTATCGTTTGATACGTCACTTTTTACGGTAGTGGACATGTAATAGCTGAATCCGAGGTAGTCCACTCGGCCGTTTTTCAAAATCTCTTCATCACCGTCTTCAAAGTGTATCTGATAGCCTTCTCTTTCAAACTCTTTTAACGCATAGCTTGGATAATATCCGCGAACCTGCACGTCCGGGAAGAAAAAACGCTGTCTCATCGTTTCTTCAGCCAGCATCACATCATCGGGGTGAGATGAGTACGGGTAAATCGGGACATGTGATACCATCGCGCCGATCCTGAACTCGGGATTGATTTCTCTTCCCTTCGAAACTGCCAATGCGCTTGCCAGCAGTTCGTGATGGCCGGCCTGATACATGACTTCTTTTGCGTTTTCGTTTTCTTTAACGGCGACGCCCGAGTTCGTCCATAAAAAGATCGGATTATTCACATCCATCTTATTATTGATTTCGTTAAACGTCATCCAATATTTCACCTTATGTTTATAGCGTTCAAAACACACTTCAGCGAATTTCACAAAAAATCCGACTGTTTTTCTGTTTCTGAAACCGCCGTATTCCCTCGCCAAATGCAGCGGCATCTCAAAATGTGACAGCGTGATTACCGGTTCAATCCCATGTTTCAGCAATTCATCAAACACCCGGTCGTAAAAAGCCAATCCTTCCTCATTGGGCTCGGCTTCATCACCTTTAGGAAAAATTCTGCTCCAGCCGATGGACGTTCTTAAACATTTCAGGCCCAGCTCGCTGAATAATGCGATGTCCTCTTTATAACGATGATAAAAATCGATCGCTTCATGATTCGGATAAAATTCCCGCTCTTCAATTGTATCTGTTATTTTCCGGGGCACACCATGCGCGCCTGCCGTCATGACGTCCACTACACTCGGCCCCTTGCCGCCTTTATTCCATCCCCCTTCAAATTGGTGGGCGGCCAGAGCGCCTCCCCATAAAAAATCTTTTGGCAATGTCCCCATCGTGTATATCCTCCTTTATTTGACTGCCGCTTGCATGCCGAATAAATGCACTGCAGCAGCTTCAACCATCCGCTTCACAAGTGTAGAAGAATTCCTGCCTTCATTTTCATATTATACGTTTACATTATAATTGTACCGGTATAATTTATCAATACATAAACAATTATAGTTAATTTAGAAATGGCTTTTAAAAACGATTATGCTATAATTCTGAAAGAAGCGGGACAATAAATGAATGAGGAATGTATATGTTAAAATACCAGCAAATCGCGTTAGATATTGAAAAATACATAGAAGAACATCAGCTGCAGCAAGGGGATAAACTGCCTGTGCTTCAAACCTTAATGACCCGGTTTAACGTGAGCAAAAGCACGATCACCAAGTCCTTAGATTTATTAGAAAAAAAGGGGATTGTGTTTCAAGTGAGGGGAAGCGGCATTTTTGTCAGACGGAATAAAAGAAAAGGGTATATCAGCCTGCTTTCTAATCAGGGATTTAAAGAATCACTTGAAGATTTTAATGTCACTTCCAAATTATTAGCGCTGGAAGTGAGAAAACCCACGCCTGAGGCTGCCCAAAATCTGAATATGCCGCCTGACGGCGACGTGTATTATGTCAAGCGAATCCGATATATTGACGGGCTGACATTGTGTATCGAAGAGTCATTTTACAACAAATCGATTATTACGTATTTGAATAAAGAGATCGTGGCAGAATCAATATTTGATTATATTAGAGAAGGTCTCGGGTTAAAGCGCGGTTTTTCAGATTTATATCTGTACGCGGGGATGTTAAATGAGGAAGAAGCGGAGTACTTAGGTCTGTTTACAGGAGCGCCTAAGCTTTGCGTTGAAACGATTTTTCATTTAACCAACGGCCAGCCGTTTGACTTCTCAAAAGTCACCTATCACTATGAGCAATCACAGTTCTTCATTCAGGCGAACAGCCACCTTTTTGAACAGGAAACGACATAAGGCGGGCTTTTCGCAAACAAAAAACACCCCATGCGCGAGCGACGCATCGGGTGTTTTTTACTATTTCATATTCTTATTTAATGTTTCAACGGCTTTTTTCATTTGTGTATCGTTGTCCGCAAGCTGTTTTTGCAGATCCGTCATCAATTTTGCCGTTGTGTCTCCTGTTAAAATGCCTGTTTGTTTCAGTTTCTCTTTTGCTTGGAATTGTTTGACTGCTTGTTCAAATGCTTTATCATATGTGCCGTTTACATTCACGCTGTACCCCAGCGCTTTCAGCATTTTTTGCGCATTGGTGACGGTCGTTCCGGAATCCCCGTATTTGTATGTTTTTTTCGCATCTAAATACGGCAGGTTCGCATATTCAGGAAGCTTAACCTGATATTGCGGTTTGATTCCTTTTTTATGAATCCACTCTCCGTCCGCTGTCAGCCATTTTGCGATTGTCAGTTTAACGGTAGAACCGTCGCTGTAATCTTTTGCCGTCTGCACGGTTCCTTTTCCGAACGTTTTCTCGCCGATCAGCGGAATTCCGGATGATTCATGCAGCGCAGCCGACATGATTTCCGCGGCGCTCGCGGTGCCGTCATTGACGAGGACGACTGTCGGTTTTGTCACTTTGCGCTCTTTCATCGCTTTCATGACTTCTTTCGTGCCGTCTTTGTATTCGACCTGCATGATATTTTTCCCTTTATCGATAAACATGTTGCTCATTTTGATGGCTTCATCCATCAGGCCGCCCGGGTTGCCCCTTAAATCGAGAATGTATCCTTTCGCTCCTTGTTTTTCGAGGCTGTCAATGGCTGAATTCAGCTCTTTTGCCGTCGATTCGGAGAAGGATGTGATTTGGATTTCGCCGATGTCTCCTTTTTTCATTTCAGAATACACCGTTTCAACCGGGATGGTGTCACGTTTGATCGACAGGTTCAGATCGCCGACACCCGCTCTGTGCAGCACAAGCTTGACGTTTGTTCCCTTTTTGCCGCGGATTAATGCGACGGCTTCGTTTACATTAAGGCCTTTAACGCTTTTGCCGTTGACCTTCAAGATCTGGTCATTCGGTTTAACCCCCGCTTTTTCCGCGGGTGACCCTTTAATCGGCGATACGATCAGGATGCTGCCGTCCTTTTCTTCCACTTGTGCGCCGATGCCTTCAAACGAAGCGGAAATTGTTTCTTCAAACGACTTTCCTTCCTGAGGATCCATATAAGAAGAATACGGATCATCCAGGGAACTGATCATGCCTTTTATCGCTCCGTCTATTAATTTGCTGTCATCTGTTTTTTGATAGTAATCACTTTTAATCTGCTCATAGGCTTTATTGAATTTCTCAAATTTGCTGTTCGTCAAAGCAGCCGAGCCTTGCCCGAAAATGGTCGTATTGCCCGTGATAAACAGCGTAAGCGCCGAGGCTGCGACCGCAGTGATCAATATAATAAAAAACAGTTTAAATTGCCGCTTCAAGAAAACACCACCTTTTTATTCTTACATTATTATCATAGACGAACGCTCATTCGTCAACTTCAAACGTGAGGCGCCCTTCTTTCCCGTTTACCCAAACCTATGCTTTTCTCTCAACATATGCTGAGGAAAAAAGGAGGATTCGGCCTTTGAGCAAATATTTAGAAATGCTGTCCTTATTCGGAGTCGGAGGGGCTCACCCGGGCGGGCTCGCTTTTTCCAAAGCCGTTCTCACAAAAGCGGCTCCTCCTCCTGGCGAACCGATTCTTGACGCCGGCTGCGGAACGGGACAGACGGCCGCTTATCTCGGCCACCTGCTGTATCCCGTCACCTGTGTGGATAAGGATCCCCTTATGCTTGAAAAAGCAGCAAAACGATTTGCCGCTGAAGGCTTAACCATTCCGGGCTATTTGGCGGAGCTTGAGCGGCTTCCGTTTGCTGAAAATCAATTTTCCGCCGTTCTTTCCGAATCAGTTCTCACCTTTTCAAATCTTGATACATCGCTGTCTGAAATCCTGCGGGTCCTTAAACCCGGGGGCATGCTGATCGGCATTGAAGCTGCTTTACAAAAGCCCATGCCGGAAAACGCCATCACACAGATAAAAGACTTCTACGGTTTTACCGTATTGCAGGATGAAACGGCATGGAAACAGAGATTGCTTCAGCAAGGATTTCAGAAAGCGGATTTCATTCCCGCTGTCTATGAAAACAATGCGCAGGAGCCGACTACAGAAATGGATTTATCGCCCGTTATTCAGCCGGTTCACTACGATACGCTGACGGCTCATTACGAGCTTATGCAGACGTACCGTGAATATATGGGACACTGCGCTTTTGTCGCTTACAAGTAAAACGGCAATTGTCCTCCTGTTTTCGTCCAACCTTTTTACCGCACTCTATCATAAGCTGACATAGAAAGATAGGTTGGATAGGAGGAGAAAAGATGCAAAACTATTATCATCTTTGCCGGCAGCACCAAGGAAAAGTAGCAAGGATTACAGAACGAAACGGCAGAGTCCACGTCGGAAGAATCGTACGGGTGACTAACAGCAAAGTGTATATCACCCCTGTCGGCGGCCGTCACAGAGGGTACGGATTCGGTTATTGGGGAGGAGGCTGGGGAGGCTGGGGAGCAGCCTACGGTATCGGCCTTGGTTTCATTACCGGATTTGCGCTTGGAGGTCTGCTCTTCTGGTAATAAAGAAAGCCCGCTTTCTATTTTTCAAGCGGGCTTCTTCTCATTACACTTTCTTTACTTCATTAAAATATTCTTCAAGCGTTAATTGATGGTCATGGATGGCTTTTGCCGCTTTTTTGCCTACATAGCGTAAATGCCATGGTTCATACTCATACTTTGTAACATTTTCTTTGCCTTTAGGATAGCGGATGATAAAGCCGTATTCATACGCATGGTCTTTCACCCATTTGCCGTCCGCCGTGTTTCCGAACGCTTCATTCAGCTCATATCCGTTGCTTTTGCTGGAGATGTCCATGGCAAGCCCCGTCTGGTGTTCGCTTTGCCCCGGATATGCGACGGCTTCTTTCGCCTTTTTTTCACCTTTCAGACTGACTTCATTATCGAAAATAACTTTCTGTCTGTCATAAGAGCGGTATCCTGAAACGGCAACCAGGTCATAACCTTCTTTTTTCCCGGCGCTGAATAGTTCCGCCAAAGCATCGGCGGCAGGTTTGCGGATATATCGTTTCTCGATCTTCTCAGTAAAAGAAAATTCGACTTTCGGGATCACGAGATCATTCGGTTTATAATCTCCCGGCAGCGTATATGTCTTATTCACGAGCGCAAGTGTATTTGTCGGGTTTTGAATGGTCTCAAGCCCGTTCACTTCTTTAATATCATTAAAATATTTGCTCTCCAATACAAAATCGCTGTTTTCTGTCTTCGTTGTTTTTTTGCTTGATGTGTCATCTGATTGTTTTGTTTCAGCTGCTGTTTTTGTGTCCTTATGGCTGTCGCCGCCTGAAATGCTGCAGCCGGTGCCCACGATTGCGGTTACGCTGAGAGCGGCAGCGAGCGAGAACCATTTAGTGGATTTCTTCATTTTACCCTTACCTTTCTTTTTTTGAATCAGGGCGATGCATAAAGAAGAGGGCTGCTTTAATCAGCATAACCCTCATCTCAAGTTTACGATACAGTATGCAGCGCCAGTTTAATCATATCATGAAAAGTCGTTTGACGCTCTTCTGCCGTTGTTTCTTCTCCCGTTAATACGTGATCGCTTACAGTCAGGATAGACAGCGCTTTTTTGCCGTATTTAGCGGCAAGCGTATATAAAGCAGTCGTTTCCATCTCTACGCCGAGGACGCCGTATCTGGCAAGCTTTTCGATTTGGGAGTCTTCATTGTAAAACTGATCGGCGGTGAAGACGCTTCCGACCGCTACGGGAAGATTGTTTTTTTGCGCTTCCTGGTACGCTTTATGAAGCAGTTCGAAGTCTGCGCAAGGAGCATAATCTACACTGCCGAAGGCGACACGGTTCATCTGTGAATCCGTTGAAGACGTCATCGCCAAAATCACGTCACGCACCTTCACGTCATTACGGATGGCTCCGCATGAGCCGACTCTGATTAAGTTTTGAACATCATAGCTTTGAATCAGTTCATTCACATAAATAGAGATAGACGGAACACCCATGCCGGTGCCTTGGACTGATACTTTTTTGCCGTTATATGTACCCGTAAATCCGTACATTCCTCTGACTTCATTATAGCATTCCACATTTTCAAGATACGTTTCCGCAATAAATTTCGCTCGGAGCGGATCTCCCGGCAAAAGCACTGTATCCGCAATTTGGCCTTTTTCTGCGTTTATATGTACACTCATTTCCTTTTCCTCCTGCCTATTCAAACTCTCACCCATTGTACACTGAATAACGGTAAGAGACAATCATCAGCATGATCAGGGCGATCTTGGGCAGAATATGCGGGATGACAGCCTAAAGAAAAAGGAGTGAACATAATGGGCAAAAAACAGCGCAACCGGGTGACCGGCCAGAAAAAGAACAATCACGTGCCCGTTTCAGACGTCATTGCAGCTGATGAAGCGCATGGAAAAGAGCATTCCGCCGCTAAACGGAAGCCTTAACACTGTCTTTCCCAGACAATACGGAAGCCGGCTGAAGATTCAGCCGGCCCCGTCTTACCTCGGCTGGACGAGCAGCCGGTTAATTTTGCTCCATCCCGCAGGGTTAAGCCTGTAATAGGTCTTTCCTTTTCTTCCTTCGTCTATGAGTATGACGTCTCCGGTCGCTATGAATCTGGCTTGATAGTCGTTTGGGACCGTATCAGGCACATTAAAAACAGAAAATGCCCTTTCCAGTGCGTCTTGATGATTGTCAGCGGCCAGCTCTGTCCGATAGACGACCCTGTATCCCTTTTTCTCGCCGTAGCGGGGTGTTTGAAAAATCGTCACATCATAGGCACAAGTCTTTTTTTTAAACACGGGCAGCGATAACAGCATCAAGATCCCTCCCTCTTATTTCTTAATAGTATTAGCGTTTTTTCTCAATTTTCCTGTCTCTATTTTTGTCGAAACGGATGATACTTTTCGTCAAAGAGCGCAAAAAGCGAAACGAGGCAAAGTCCGAGACTGAATCCGGCAAGGACATCCGTCGGAAAATGCGCGCCCAAATAAATTCTGCTGAATCCGATCAGAATGACGAGAACTCCGGTAAAGACGGTGACGGCCCTCTTTCTTTTCGTGAAAAACGGAACATGCTTGATCAAAAAGTAAGCGATGATGGGATACATCACTGCCGAATTCATGGAGTGGCCGCTCGGAAAACTGTATGAAGTTTCATGGACGAGCGGTTCAAAAGCGGGTCTGGCTCTTTCAATCAATTCTTTTATTTTTATGTTTACAATCCGTTCAATGAGAAAGAGAAGCGGCAAAAAAACAACATCCGGCGTTTTTTTGTACATATACAGAGCTGCGCCTGTCAAAAGAAGAAGCGGCAAAAGCACCGCGGTCGTGCCGAGCTCCGTTATCCATAACATCAATTCATTCAGCCAGACAGACCTGATCCTGACAGCCGCTTCTATCACACGCTCATCAAAAGCCCGGACGGCTTCTATCCGGATCGCTGCTGCGAGCAGAATAAACAATGCGAAAAGACTTGCTGGCTTGTACAACGTTTTCCCCCCATGTTTCATTCTCCCGAGCTGATTGAAAAAACCGAAGCTTTTTCACTTCGGTTCCGCAGTTTCAGTCTTCATCAAGCTCTTCGTCTATCATACATTTTTCTAATAAATAATCAAAGGTGATGTCGGCTATTTCGAAGATTTCCTCTTCACTCGGTATGTACCCGCGCATAGCAAGCTGACTGTAAAAATAATCAGCTATTTCTTCTGTGTCAATCACAAGATCTATTTCTTTCATGCAAACACCGCCTCCTTTTTTATGTTTTATGAAAAAACCGTTCAAATTATACCCGAAAGTTCTAAACGTTTTGTCCGCTCATATACTTTTAAAAAACAAGCCCCGGAGGGAGAAAAGATGATGACGAAAATGATGGCTTTATTGGACGGAGATGGATTTGATATCGTATTGGAAAAAGTGCTGAAAGGAATGTCGTTTGTCATCTTTGCCGGCTGTCTGCCCTGGTTTTTATATGTCACCGTCCGTTTTTTTGCCGGCTAGCTGAAATGCTCCCGCAGGCTTTCCAGCACAAAATTCATCATATCTTTATATTCTTCGTCACCGAACAAATGATAAAGAATCTTATAATCGTTATAAATATCAAGCAGCTCATCTACAATCGATACCGCCAGCACATGCAGGGCATCGGGATCATCAGCATCGCCTTCAAACTGAAGAAGAGCAGACGCGACGGTATCCTCGCCGATCTCATGAGATGCTTCCCCAACATAGTGGACAAACAGCAGCTGATGCACAAACTGATCCATTTCATATTTTCTCAGAACCAGCGTGAGATCCTCTTCCTCCGTTTCAAGCCACTCTCCGTCTTTCAGCCGAGTCAGCTCATAAATAATATCCTCCCAGCCATCCTCTAAATATCTCCAAATTTCAGTTCTGTGACCGATAACTCGGAATAATTCCTTTCCGTAGTCCTTTACATATACGACGTCGCCGATCAGAAATTCATATTCAATATCCAATTTTTCCATATCGACGATCACGCCCTCATAATCTTTATAAAGCTGGATGGACGATTCAAAATAAAGCACTTCATTATGATTGACTTCATAAAGATAATGTTTATCAATTTGATGAACCTTCGTAATGGTGCCGACGGTTCCGTACATCACGACGACCACGATGTCTCCCACTTGAAATTTCGGTTTATCTGGCTTCATGCTGTCTCCCCCTTGCCGCGGACTGTCATACGCTATCGTATGCCGGCCGCCATCATTTCGCATGGGCATGAAAACCACAGGAAATATCTATTTCTGCACCTGTTCAAAAAGACAAAATCCCCAACATGCTTGTGCGTTTTTTCACTTACCGTAACAGAAGCGTCTGATGGCATTGCGCTCTCGATCGAATGAGCAGTAATAAAAAGCGCCTGTTTTGAATGAGTTTTTGTTTATTTCTCCATGACGCAAAGATAAATACCCGGCCCGAAGGCATGTTGACAATATCACCGCCGTGATGTTCAAGATTTGCCGTGAAACACATCATCGAAGATGTATGGAGATCCAATTCCGGCTGCATATTCGTAATGGCTTGTTTATCATGAAGAACCAAACTCGTTTCGGCTTTCAATGAAGTCACAAACTTCAATCCGCTTCAACCTTGTCACATAAAATCCCCTTTTCCTTCCAAACGTCAGTGCTTCACCATAGATCATTTGATTCCTCTCACTTCATTTAAATGTTTGATGATTTCTCAGTGAAAAGAGGCTCCTTACCCGGGACCCCGCCGGCAGCAGGTCTGATCCGGTGAACTCTGCAGCTATACATTCTATTGCCTTATGATCCGTGCCGTCAGGAAGATTTGTTTACGTGCTGATCAAAACGGACGGCATTGCGGGATTTGATCATACGGCACCTCATAAGCGAGTGATTTCAACAGAAAAAAACCGCACAATGTGCGGTTTTTCGTCAGGCGTGATGCACCTCGGTCTCATATTTTTCCCAAGCTTCATCAAATGTCGACATCGTTTCTAAATAGTCGGCGCTCAGTTCTAAATAAGAACTGAGCTCGTGATAATCGCTTGACGTTTTCGGAAAGCCGTGATCTTCGTATGCCTGATTCGCAAACCGGCTGATTGCGTCCTGCGGTTTGGGATGCCTGTATTTCATCAAATAGTGATAAAAGGATTTCATGGGTTTCCCCTCCTGATGACTGTCTTTTGTTGTACTATTATACAATTCAAGTGTGAAATTACAACAAAAGAAGACTAGGAGAAGTCAAAATAATTCCGTTTCAAGATCCTTTCTGTCCTCATCAGCTCTTGATATGTGAGTGTTTCCGGTAATTTTTTTGCATTGACTAAAAAAAGCTGATTTTCGATTTCCGCTATGACCGCTTCCTCCTGATACGTCATGCCGCAGGAGGAACAGGCGAATGCGGGTGTTTCTGTAATTTCTATGGCTCTCGTACCGTCAGGAAGCTCCCAGTACACAGCCGCCTGACAAGCTGACGCCTTCTGATTGCCGCACCACTCGCATGGCTTCACGGCGACTCACCTCCGACTTCCGATCCTGCTTTTTGCTCTTTCTTTTGCTGTGCAATAAATTTCTTTTCTTTCAATTCATCTCTCTTTTCCCTGCGGTCTTTCAGCGTTTCATGATCAGGGTTTGATGTAAACGTTTTCCTTCTGTCAATCCTCGATACATTTTCCGGTGTGAACGAAACCTCTTTGTCCGCGAAAATGGCGCTCAGTCCGACCGGCTCGCGTTTGGCCATTGTTCCCGGAAAAACAGATTCAAAATAGTCGTCGGCTTGATTCGGGATATAGTTTTCCGGCTCGGGATAAGATGTAATCACCCCTTCGAAGTTTCTGATCACTACTTTCTCCGGACTTTGGGAGAGCAAGTAGTTCGGCTGCAGGGCGATTTTACCGCCTCCGCCCGGGGCGTCGACGACAAAGGTCGGCACGGCAAAGCCTGTTGTGTGGCCTCTCAGCCCTTCAATGATTTCCAATCCTTTTGAAACAGGCGCTCTGAAATGGCCGATTCCCTCTGACAAATCACATTGATAAATATAGTACGGACGCACGCGGATTTTCACTAAATCATGCATGAGTTTTTTCATAATCGGCACCGAATCGTTAATGCCTGCTAAAATAACGGCCTGGTTACCGACCGGAACACCTGCGTTAACGAGCTTTTCACACGCCGCAACCGATTCTTCCGTCAGTTCGATGCTCGTATTAAAATGAGTGTTCAGCCAGACCGGATGATATTTTTTCAAAATCTGACAAAGGTTATCCGTTATCCGCTGCGGAAATACGACGGGCGCTCTCGTTCCGATCCTGATAATTTCAAGGTGGGGAATGTCACGCAGGTTTTTCAAAATATATTCCAGAATCTGATCGTTGATTAAAAGCCCGTCTCCGCCGGAAATCAGGCAGTCACGGATTTCCGGCGTTTCCCGGATGTAAGCGATTGCCGCATCGAGCTGTTTTTTCGGCACCCCCATTCCGATCTGTCCGGAAAAACGCCTTCTGGTGCAGTATCGGCAATACATCGAGCATTGATTTGTCACCAGAAAAAGAACGCGGTCGGGATAGCGGTGCGTAAGACCGGGAACCGGTGAATCTTCATCTTCAAACAGCGGATCTTCAAGGTCATATTTCGTTTTGTGCATTTCTTCTGACAGCGGCACGGACTGCATGCGGATCGGACATCTCGGGTTATCGGGATCCATTAAAGAAGCATAATAAGGCGTAATGTTCAGGGGAATGGTTTTTACAGACATCCTGACGCCTTCTTCTTCCTCTTCGGTCAAATGAATGACTTTTTTCAGGTCATCGACGGTTCTTACAGTATGGGTGAGCTGCCACAGCCAATCATTCCACTTGTCTTCCGGCACATCTTTCCACAATTCAATCTCCTTCCAATGACGCTTCGGCTGAAACCATTTGTTTGTCAAACGAATTCCTCCTTATGAATGGCCAAACGTAAAGTCTTGCACCATATATTCATATTTTCGAGCCCTTCTGAAATGCGGCAGTTGTTCACAAGCCTGCCTCTGTAGCCGTATCCCGCATGATACAAAACGGCGTTCATCCCGTAAGACGCTGCACGGGCCAAGGAAAAAAGATGAATGATTCCCCGGCCAGCGAGTTCCTGCTCCAACGCTTTAAACAAGTGTGCCGTTACGGAGTTCCCCCTGTAATCTGACAGAACCGCGCAATCGGTCATTTCAGCGTGCCCCAATACCGGATTGATATCTGCGCTTGCCGCCCCAATGAGACGATCCTGATCGAATGCGGCATAATAGATGGTGTTTTCTTTCATTGTTTTTTTAATATAAAGGGGATTAAAGACAGGAGTCGGATAGGTAAGAAAAACATGTTTATATAAGTGCGATAAGCAGTCTGCATCATCTTCGTCCGCTTTTCTGAACATCAGCGTGCTTTCTGTCTGAGTCAGTCCCCGCCGCGGTGTCTCATATAAACGGTCAACAGCCGAATCTTCTGATACATATGAATCTGATCGTCTCCGTTCCTCTGATAAATAGCGCACCATCACAACAGCCTTATGCCCGTTGTAATACCCGTCTATGACACCCTCAACAATAAAAAGATGCTTGACAAATTCCGGCTCATCGCCGCGCTTGGCAAAGAAAATCACCTTTTGGGCTCCTTCTTGCTTTGCTTCTGCCAAAACGGCCGGTATAAGCGCCGTGATCTGTCCGTCATAACGAATGACTCTGAGCCGCTCGTTGAAACGGTCTGCATCAATCTCGGCCGCGCCGCTTTCAGCCCTCAGTTCCTTTATCAGCGCTGTCACCCCCATCTGCCACCCCGCACCATTCCATGATAAAAAGAGAAATGATTTTGACGGCATCGATTAACGCCCGGACTTCAATGTATTCATTCGCCTGATGCGCCGCCTTGACTTCCCCCGGACCGAAGACGATGACCGGCGTCTGTCCCGCGTGCTGCAAAAGCCCTCCGTCCGTTCCCCACGGGGACGCTTCACGAACTGGTTTTGCCCCTTTCATTTTCTCAAAAGAAGATTCCAGAGCGGATATCAGCGGATGCTCATCCGGGAGATCATTCGGAAGCCACTGAGCCCCAAACCATTCTATTTCCGCGGGGTGGTGTTTAAACCATTCATCCCGGTACTCCAAATCTTTCAGCCAGCTTGCCAGCTCTTCTTTTACTGCTTCGGGCGTTTCATCCGGCGCTATTCCGCACCTGCCTTCTATCACCACACGGTCAGCTACCGATGATGGCCACGTTCCCCCTTGGACGGTGCCGATATTAATGGGAACCGGAATCGGAACGTCCCGATAAAGCGGGTCTGTGATACGGGCATTGCGGACGTGTTCAAGCTCTTTAAGGGCTGTGATGACATGCAGGCTTTTTTCAATGGCGCTCACCCCTTCATAGCGGGTGCCGCCGTGTGCGGACAATCCTCTTACCGTAATGCGGAACCACATAGACCCTTGCTGCTTAACAAACAGCTTTAAATTAGTCGGTTCGGGAATAAGCGCCCCGTCAGCCTTGTAGCCCCTCATAACAGCCGCCAGTGTTCCCGCGCCGCCGCACTCTTCATCTACGACACTTTGAAACAGAACATCTCCTTTTAACGTAATCCCGCAGGCTTCAAGCGCTTCTAACGCAAACAAGAGGGCTGTATTGCCGCCCTTCATATCCGTTGAACCGCGTCCGTAAACTTTGCCGTCCTTTTCAACAGCGGTAAACGGTTCATACGTCCATGCGGCGGGATTTCCTTCCGGGACAACATCAATATGTCCGTTCAGTATCAGTGATCTTCCGCCCCCGGCCCCTTTCTTTACGGCTGTGATATTCGGGCTTTCATGGAAGTCTTCGCGTTCCGATACAAAATAAGGATGCTCTTTCAACTGTTTGACACTCGGCTCCCAGACATCAATATCCATGTCAAACTGTCTCAGTTTTTCTAAAACGACTGCCTGTGCGTTAAATTCATGGCCGAACGTGCTTTTTTCCCCGATCAGCCGTTTCAGCAGGCTTACCGCTTTTGCTGTGTTTTCTTCCGCCCACTCAGTGACTTTCTTTTCTAATTGATCCATGGACAGACCCCCTTTTAAGAAAACATTCTCCCAATCTGATTTCGGCATCCGTTGTTTGAATGACATCGTCTATGGTCGTGCCATTCAGCAGTTCCTCAAGAACAAAAGCTCCCTCATCTATGCTGATGACGGCTTTCTCTGTAATGATGAGATCTGCACAGCCCGCTGCTGTAAGCGGCAATGAACAGCTTTCGACCAGCTTCGGCCGGCCTTTCTGATCGGTGTGGCTCATGACGACAACCACTTTTTTCGCGCCTTGGGCAAGCTCCATCGCCCCGCCCATTCCGGGCACTTTTTTCCCCGGCACGAGCCAATTGGCGAGATCACCTGTCCTGCTGACTTGGAGCGCGCCTAAAATGGTAATATCTATCAGCCCTTTTCTGATCATGGCAAAAGACAGAGCTGAATCAAAATAGGAAGCACCCTTAACTGTACTGACAGGAAATCCGGCCGCATTGCATAAAAGCTCATCCTCTTCTCCGCGCTCCGGACTACCGCCGATACCGAGGACGCCGTTTTCCGCCTGCAGCATTACCTCCATGCCGGCCGGCAGAAAGTTCGGCACTAAAGAAGGAATGCCGATCCCCAGGTTGACAATCATACCTGAGGTAATTTCACTGGCGGCCCGCCTCGCGATACTCTCTCTTTCCGCTATTCCCAAGCCCATCTCCACTTCACTCCTTCACTTTGCACGACACCCTCTACGAAAACGCCCGGCGTTACAATATGCTCGCTGTCAAGTTCGCCGGCAGGCACAATCTCTGCCGCCTCAGCAAATGTTCTTTCGGCCGCAGCAGCCATCAGTGGGTTCATGTTGCGCGCCGTTTTGTCAAACGTCAGATTTCCGAATTCATCAGCAATATGTGCGGACACAAAAGCGAAATCAGCCGTCAGCGCTTTTTCAACTAAATAGGACTTTCCGTCAATCGTTACGGTTTCTTTGTTTTCACAAACGGTTGCGTTATCAATGCCGATATCAGTTAAAATACCGCCTAGCCCCGCTCCGCCTGCGCGAATCCGTTCAGCAAGCGTCCCTTGCGGCGAAAATTCCACCTCAAGCGCTCCGTCAGTCATTTGTCTGCCCGCGACAGGATTTGAGCCGATATGGGAAGCGATCAGCCTTTTTACCCGCTTATGAACGATAAGCGGGCCGATACCGATTTCCGGAAATCCGGCATCATTGCAGATGACGGTCAATTCTTTAGCGCCGCTTTCCAAAATCGCTTCGATTAATGACGGAGGTGAACCCACTCCTCCAAAACCGCCGAACATGATGACAGATTCGTCCTTGACATCGGCAATTGCTTCATGAATATCGATTTTTTTATGAAAAATAGACATATCAGCTCAATCCTTCTTCATCATTTTTTCAGCTTCTTCTGCGGACTGGGAAAATAGATCTGACAGCTCATCCAGCTCCGCATATGAAATCGTGAATGGCGGGGCGATAATGACGGCGTCTCCTTCTCCGCTGTCAATACCGGGCTTTGCAGGGTAAATAAGCAGGCCCCGTTTTTTTGCTGCTTTAATGATTTTTTCGGTGAAGGCCTGTTTTTTCGAAAAAACGTCCTTCGTCGTTTTATCCTTAACGAATTCAACCCCGATCAGGAGGCCTTTACCGCGGACATCCCCGATCACCCCGCTGCGGTCTTTGATTTCTTCTAATTTCCGCTTCAGCATTACGCCTTTTTCCTCTGACTGCCGAAGCAGCTCGTGTTTCTTGACATAGCGAAGCACTTCAAGCGCCGCTCTTGCACAGTATGGGTTGGCACTGTACGTATGTCCGCTCATAATGACCCCGGAGCCCCGCTTGATCGTTTCAATGATGTCATCAGACGCAACAGCTGCCGCAATCGGAGCGTAACCGGCGCCTAACCCTTTTCCGAGCACCGCGATATCAGGGGCGATCCCCCAATGCTCAGAAGCAAGCATCCGCCCTGTTCTCCCGAGCCCCGTCATGACTTCATCCGCAATAAACAAAATACCGTGCCTGCGGCAGACAACCTCAAGCGCTTCATAATAACCTGCCGGCGGAGTGATGGCCGCCCCGGCTGCTCCGACAATCGGCTCTGCGACAAAACCCGCGATAAATGAGGAACCGATCCGCTGAACAGCCGTTTCCAGTTCAGCCGCCGCAGCTTTCACAAATTCCTCTCCCTGCAGCTCTGAACGATACATATTAGGCGCTGAAACGGCCGGAAACCGTTCAAGCAGCTGGGTGAAGCGGTATCTCCGTTCGTAGAACCCCGATAATGAAAGCGCTCCCAAAGTAATGCCGTGGTAACTGCCCCATCTTGATAGAAAGACGGATTTTTGGTATTGCCCTTTTTCCTGCCAATATTGAACGGCTATTTTCATCGCTGTTTCGACTGCCTCTGAGCCGCTGTTTACAAAAAATGACCAATTCAGCCCGCCCGGCAGATGATCGGCCAGAAATAAAGCCAGTTCTTCTGCCGGAGTACTGGTGAATTGCGAGCGATACACAAACGAAACGGAGTCAAGCTGCTCTTTTAAAGCTTGTATAATATCCTCGGTGCCGTGACCGATATTGCAAGTGACCGCCCCCGATGCTCCGTCAAGATACTTGTTCCCCTCCTGATCATACACATATGATCCCTTTCCATGACTGACTGACGGATAATTTGCGTCAAGCTCCGGTTTGATTAAATAGCTCCCCATATCTTTCCACCTCGAAAACCCATTTGCTTCATTGTATGAACAGATGAATAACCGCATTCTTTCCTTCAAAAAGTTTTTTGCAGAAAATACCTTTCTGTAAAACAGGCTGCCGGAGATGTCCCGACAGCCTGAAGAGCGTTCTGGAAATTCTATTACTACTGTTGATTTTATTCTTTCTTCGGTTCTGCTATTTATCTGCTCAGCTCATCATCACATCATTTTTGATCTGAATCTGTATAAGCAGAAGGCGGAAAATTCCCGTCTTCTTTACTGTATGGGAATCAATATTTCACACAAATGATGATTCACCTTTTGTAAAGTATACCTTTCGATAATGGGCTGTTCTCTGATTGATAAATTATTTTTTTCGATCTCAGAAAAAACAGTGTTCCAAAATCCGCTGACTGCCTCTTTTGTATGATCAAGCAAGAAAACAGCGTACTTCCCTCCGGAAAATGTACCGATCCGGGCTGGTTCAGGCACATGGTCTTGATTGATAACAAGACAAACATCATAGCGGCATTTCTCTTTAGGAGTACGATTCGGATGATCTTGCGGAATTCCTAAAATGACAGAATAATCAAGCAGGCCATTCAATTGTGCCCAGTTTTTAAATGACTCCATCAGTTCTTTGTTTTGCTTTCCTCCATACTCTCCGACGTTTCGGAAATAAGCAATTCTGGATTCGGGTAATTCTTCAATCGTTATGTTCACATTTTCTCCCCCTTCTCCAGAAAGGCAATATGTATTAAAATGTTTTTCAAGCTGATTTTTCAGCATGGAAATAACAAAAAGCCTGCAGAAAGTGATGTTCTCTGCAGGCTGATTTTCATTATAGGATTTTTTTCAGTCTAACAAATAAAAGCCGCACCGACGATGATTAATAAAATAAACAATACAACGATCAGCACAAAAGTGCTGGTTCCGCCTCCGCAGCCGCCGTGCCCGTAACCATAGCCAAAACTGCCGCAACCGTAGCCATATCCGTATCCGTACATACGCAAATCATCCTTTCTTCTTACGATATACGGCATTGTATGCGGGCCAACTCCCAATTGGTTTATGCGAATGCCCAACTATGTAAGAAAATAATGAAAAATTGTATGCACGCGCCGAAATCTTTTGAAACCGAGTTTTTCATAAAAGCGGTTTACACCGTCCATCCCGGACGTCACAAGGTATACGGTTTCCATGCCGTTCAGCTTTGCCGCCGCCATCAGCTCATTCATCAATATCGATCCGTAGCCTTTTCGTTGGAATTGATCCAGAATTGCGACTTCTTCTATTTTTGCGGTTTTATCTGCTTTGTTGATGAAAAGCTCTCCGCAGCCGATCGGAATCGTTTGCGAGGCGTCGCTGTAGCACACGACAAGCATAACCGTTCCGTCCTTATACAAAGGATATTTCCGCTCAAGCTTTTGTTCGGCCGCCGCCTCGCCAATGTAAAGGGCATCATAGATGTTCATAATAGACGACCCGTCGGCGAGGCTTTTTTCCGTCCCCCAAGCAGTGAGCGGGTGTCCTGCCTGCAGGTCCCCATTTGCCAGTTTCCTTGCAAAAAACAGCTCATCTTCCACTACGCAGCCCTGCTTTACCAGAGTTTGTTTCAGAAGAAGCGGAAATGCGTGCTCCGGAGACGCTTTCACATGAATATAATTGGCTTGAAGCATGCCCGGAACGGACGAAAAAAACGGCAGCAGTTTGTCTAACGGAAATGTACGGTGCAGCTGAACAAAGTTATGCGAAAAAATCTGCGGCAAAAAAGGGTCCGTATATACACTGAAATGCTCGAACCTCTGAATGCCGGAAGTAAGCTCTATATACTGCTTCTCGGTTTTATCAAATTGATCGGTCATAAAAGCTCTCCTTTTCCTTACACATCCGACTGCATCTCTCAACCTTTTGTTATATTGAGATTTCTCATAATTTCATCGTACACCGGATAGAACGGCATTCCAATTGGTAATTGTTTAATTTGCTGAAAGGAAATGGGTATCGCCTTCTGATTCGCAAAAAAGCGTTTCGCTACATCATGACTGATCGGATGGAGAACCCCTCTCAAATAAACATAAAATTTCCGTTCAATGCGAAACAGCATTCTCCCGGGCAGATGTTGAATACAGCCCGATGCCCCCCGGCTGATCGGCGGACCGTCCGGAAGCGATTGTATTTCGGCCCGTTCTAAAGCCGGAATGTCATGCCGTTTAAATCGGTAAAAGCGAAATGCGCTATGATCAACCAGCCTTTTCTCCCCGTCTTCTATAAAATAAACATGAAACTGATCCCTGACGAGCTGAAAATTCGGAATACTGGCGGAGTCCTCTTCCTCATATTGAAATAAAAACGGATCCGGAATGACGACGGTTCGGCCTTCATATAACGTATGCCAGCGCTCGTTTACAGGCTTCCTTTTATTTCGGTCAAGCTGATATACTTTCTGATCCGTCCCCTTTACAAAGGATCCGTCGATCAGGACAGACGGAAGCGATTGATACGTGTTCTGAAATGAGTGGGGTGTTTTATAGGTCGTATCCAACACTTCTTTTATCGGCAGAAATGATGTAAATGTGTTGAGCCTGCTCCAAAAAACAGAGTCTCCGTGATTCCAATGGATAACATCTTCGTCCCAAAAGCTGCCGAACTTCTCTTTCACACGCTCAAGCAATGATCTCCGGTGCATCACTGAACAGTGATCAACGAGAAAAGCGGCCTGATCAAGCACCTCTTCAGCGAAACGATAGAAGTGGAATTGTTCTGTTCCGCGCCCGTTTACATGTATCACCTTCTGGCTGGAATAGACGGCATCAAACTCGCTGCATTGATTAAGCGCTTCCGCCATGCGGCTGAGCCTATTCGGATGAAATACGGTGTCGTCTGTCAAATAAGTGATGTATTCGCCTTCGGCCCGTGAAAGCGCATCATTAATCAAAACGGCATACCGGGTCGACTTCAGCCGTTCGGCCGGATTGATAAAACTGTTGTCATAATATATGCGAGGATCTTTTATATACGTACTGATGGCAGCCGAGGTTTCTTCATTTGAATGATCATCCATCACAAACAGCTCCCAATTGCTGTAGGTCTGATGCAAAACACTTTCAATCGCCTGTTTCACAAGATCCGGTTTGTTGTAACTCGTTAAGATAATTGAGATCTTCTTTTCCATCCCATCACCCCTTCTGTAAAACGTAAAAAACGGCTCCGAAAGAGACAGAGCCTGATATCCGTTATTAAAAAGCACCCCAGCTGACGATGCTTGAAATCGCGACGTTTGATCTCGTATTATTGAGCGGATTTTGAAAAACGGCCAAATCTGACAGCACTTCTTTGACAATTACGTTCTGCAGTGTGCTGCCGTTAATCAGATTGACGCGCGGTACAGGAACCCCAAGCTCTTTTGCCATTATAAGCTGACGCCGCAAATCTGAATGATCTCCGGACGGCTGATGAGATAACAAAAGAAGAAGAAGCAGTACGAGCTGAAATTCCTCCTCAAAACCCCCGTGTTTTACAGTTTCTCCTGAATCCAAAATATTCCTCTCCTTCATTTTTTTAATCTATACAACGTATGTCATACTCTTACAATCCGCATAGGCAAACAAAGCCTGATTCGAAAATTCAGCTGTTTGATTAAATATTGAAAAAAACACAAGCAAAACGGCATTCGACTTATACCAATCTCTTCAATCAGGAATATGAATAAACGTGAGGTTGAAATTGTTAAAGGAGGTGTATGTCCGCATGAGCGAGGATCGTTTGGAGCTTAAAAAGAACTTATTGAAAACTCTTTTAGCCCCTGTATTTGACAACAGCGCTTTATCTGGCGGCACAGATGGAGGAGATAACGTGAAAAACAGCGTAAAAGAATTATTGGAATCGGCAATTGATGCAAAAGTAGATGAAGCAGCGGCGAAAGACAGTCTCAGCGCACAATCTGTATTGGGAAGCGGTATTTCATTAGCGGCGAGATGGATTTTTGCAAGAATTCAGCCCGGCACTGTCATCAGCATTGTGATGGATTCAGGAGACATGATCGGCCCGGTTCAATTTGTTGCCTTTGACGAAATTCACGGAATCGTTTTTGTTACGCAGGAAAATTCCGTTACACCGGCAGGCTCTGCTACAACATTGCTTGACGTCGACAAAGTTGAAAGTGTCACGTTCACTTCGTAACAGCATATGAACGTTTTATATATCCGTTCAGGATATAAAGGCATATACACGTATTTTGACCGCTGGATCGAGGAAGGCTTTTTACAGTCTTCCGTCCGCTTTTTTTCTGTTTCTGAGTTTGAGGAAGATACCATCAGCAGTATACGGGCATTCAAACCAGACATCAGTCTGATGATGACGGGAGACCGTATTCCGTCTGAATGGCTTCAATGGCTGAAGACAGAACAGATTCCCGTTTATCTATGGATGACGGAGGATCCTTTTTATTTCGATGTGAGCATGACAATCGCCCCGCTTGCCGATGCCGTTTTAACGATAGAACAAAACGCGCTTGATGCTTACCGGCAAATGGGCTTACAGCACGTATATTATGTCCCGATCCCCGTTAATCAGCGGCTTTTTAAGAAACAACCTGCTGAAGCCTCTCTTCACACAAATCTGCTTCTGATCGGATACCCGTATCCGAACCGCGTTGAACTGGTGAAAGCAGCGGCGAAGCTTCCGTATACGCTTCGTATTATCGGGAAGGGATGGCGCAGACATCTGCCTAAAAAAATCGCCAGGCAGCAAAATGTGCTCGTAATGGATGAATGGATTGAACCCGAACATGCCGCATTATATTACAACAGCGCAGACGTGGTCTTAAACCCTCACCGTTCTTATCGGTTTGCGCTCAATCAGAACGGACGCGGCATCGAAAATACCAGTTTAAATACGAGAAGCTTAGACATTGCGGCTTGTCAGGCCTTTCAGCTGACAGACCTTTCTCCCGCGCCCCCGTTTTCATCATTTGTTTCTTACAGCGGGTTTGCGGATTTTGCGGATAAGATCCATTTTTATATGACAAACCCGGGTGAACGTAAACAAATCGCGGCGCTTAATTATCAAGAGACAGTACCGGCGTACACGTATGACCGGCTGCCGGCTGTGCTTACGGCTATCCGTTCCAAGACTTTCTCATGAAACGCTCTTCACATCAAAAAGCAGCTTGGATAAGCTGCTTTTTTCATGTTTATTTTCCGCTTCTGTCAGTCAGTTTTCTCGGGTCAACCTGTTTATTGACCTGCGGATGAAAGCCGATTTTATCAGCGATTCTTTCCCATGGCACCATTTTAAAATTTTGATTGGCCTTTTGGCCGTGATCTATATTCTCTCCGTCCTGTGCGACAAAAAGACCGAACGGATATTCAGGCCCCAGCCCGAAACCCAGAACGTCAATTCCGTCTGTATCGCTTGTGCCGTCTGTTTCAGGCCCGTCTGTTATCTGAAAGTCCGCAACATATTTGTTCTGTCCCTGTCTTTCATAAATCGCGTAGCTGCTGTTACCCTGGCTTGATGCAAGCAGATAACCTTTCCCGTCAGCAGCGTAGTAAATCGTCAGTCCTTCAATATCAGGGGTTAAATGCCTGCCGTCGGCACGATCGATAACCGTTCCGTTACTGCCGCCGTCCGGCTCAGCACTGAACTTCCAGATGGCCTCATCTTCTTCTGCGATATAAAGACTGCCGTATTCATCGTCTGCTGCCATTCCTTCTGTCTGAGAATTCATTTTAAACGCCCTTACCTTTTTGCCGGATATGTATCCATTTTTATCCGCATTTAATTCGTATTGTTCAAATTCGCCTTCTTTCCCTGTCACCATCGCGTAATATTTTCCTGTTTTTTGACTGTGGTACAAGCTGAAACCGTATACTTCATCAATTGCTGATGCAATCGGGCGGTCTGGATCCGTAATGCTTTGTAATGTGCCGTTTTTCCCGTCAATGGCGTAAATCTCAATGGTATTCTTTCCTTCAGACCGATTGGATGCCGCCGCAATATCGACTTTTTTTCCGTTCAACGGAAAATCATAGCGGATATCAACATTGTTCAGCTTCCCGGTATGATAGGAATGAAGCATCTTTCCCTCTAGGCTGTACACGACTAAGCCTGATTTTTTATTGGTTGTGATCAATTTGCTGTTCTGAGGATTCTTGGGGTCGAGCCAAATCGCAGGATCATCAGCTGCATCACCGGCTGTATCAACCGGCTCCGTTTCCGCCGCCGCATTCACGGTAAAATGATAAGGATCAGACAGCTTATGTTTGGCCTGGGAAGAAACCGCACTGCATGTGAGCATCAATCCGGCTGCCGCGGTTAACAAAAGTGTTTTTGAATGATTCATTTTCCATCCTCCTTTTATGAACGTGCACTTTAATTGTAAAATACATACAGGAAGTTCAGTGTTAAGTTTTTGTGAAGATTGTCCGCATGTGAGAATTTATGGAGAGAAAAAATTGACGTGGACAAATATTTGAAATGAATATTTAGTACAATGTTTTATTTGTGATTTCTATTCTATTAATCGGGTAAAGCCATATGAAAGCGCATCAGATTAATGTTTTTCTCTAATTTTTGATTTATTGGTTTCTTTCATTAACTCGCTGAAATTGTTCAACATATGATGCATGGTAGAGAAACGAGAGTTGGAGGATAAGCCATGCCTAAACAGCAAGCAGTAGAGCTACAACCGTTTTTTCACGATAAAACTGTTCTCGTCACAGGCGGAACAGGATCAATCGGAAGCCAAATAGTAAAACGCCTTTTGCTCTTAACCCCTAAAGAAGTCATTGTGTTCAGCAAAGATGACAGCAAACAATATGTGATGAAACAAAAATACGCGGATGAACAAAGACTGTCGTTTGTGCTCGGCGATGTTCGTGACTACAGAAGAGTCAACCAAGTGATGAAAGGTGTTGATATTGTCTTTCACACAGCTGCGCTGAAGCAGGTTCCGACATGTGAGGATAATCCCTTTGAAGCCATTCAAACCAACCTTATCGGCGGACAAAATGTCGCAGAAGCCGCTTTGCTGCAAGAAGTGACGCATGTGATTAATATCAGTACCGATAAAGCCGTTTATGAAGATACTTACCACAAACAAATCAAAAAAAGAAGCCTACTCTGCACTCCTTTCCAAAGCAGCCTCCAATAAATGCTGAGCAAATTGTTTATAAAATTCATCTAAGTCATTACTCGCTTCATCCTGATCTATATAGCGGATACTGTAATTATCTTTATGGACAACCTTTATTGTTTTCTTCTTTAATTCCTTATAACGTTGGTAAGGTTCCAAAACTACACCCCCGCTTTCACAGGAGTATTATATGTATGTAATGGTTCGTCTCTTGACTGTTCTTTCTTTATCAAAGCCTCGCAAGCTTGTTCAAATGTATGATCAGCGTTCAGTACCGATCTCTTCGCATATGAATATGGGAATGCTGGCTTTATTCAAGGTGCCCAGTCATTCAAAATGTGTTCTTGACATATGCCTTCTCTGCACCTGAGTCAACAATCGTCAAATAAATCCCGGGGCAGGAATAAGCCACCGCGAATGAAGAATGACGTGAGGTTTGAAGACATTATCTCGGTTCAATATGCCGCTTCAGTTTTGCAGCGGTATTTCTGAGAATTAAAGAATAAACACTAAATACTTTCAAACTTTGAGATATTTGTTTTTGGCGGTGAAGATTCATTTAATTTTTTATACCAAATACGAATTTTTTGTCCTTTGCTCAAGTCATCTTTATTGTTAAGCTGACTAAGTCCCAGTAAAACTATATCCGATCTATACTTTTCAATAATCTCTTTTTCACTAAGATTTTCATAGTCTTTAACATCAGCTTTTTCATTAGGTATGAGAATTGCTTGATTCTCTCCTTTTAAAATGACATAGCCGACCATAGTTTGCTCAGCCTCCATAAAATGTTTGTTATGTTGGTTTTGACACCCTAATGTTATACATAACAAAATTAACAGCATTATAAACACTCTATACAAGGTCAAACCGCCCTTCTTGCATATTTGTGAAAAGAGTAAAACACTGTTTTAGGAAATGACAGACTAAAACGACTCATTCTTATGGAACACGGCGAGGTCTTCACCAACATAGAACCGCACAATTGCATCATGAAATATTCAATTGGCTGATCAACCACAACACCTTCTTTAAGCGATCTAAGTTTAGGTAAGGTCTGACTTATAAGTCTATACAGCCTTTCCGCGTAATCATTTTGCTTATCTCTAAGCAGGTTAAATTAGCTAAGGATATGTACAGTTTTTCAGACATGTCCAGCTTGTCCTTGAAATGCCGGATTGCTTTATCTTGTTCTTGACGTAAAATGTTTATCATTTAATCATGCTGACTTAATATAATGTTTAAGTGTTTTTATATGGGGGAATATGTGTAAGGAGGCGGTTTATTTGAAAAACGATCAGAAAATAACACTTGAATCTTCTTTTGCGTTATCCACTCTTATTGTCTTACTTATTGCATTGTACCCGTCCTATTCTTCTTGGTTTGTCACAATATTCTTTTTAGGATTTGCACTAATATACACATTTGAAAAAAAGAGCAAATCTTCAAAACTAATTGCTGTTATCTCTTATCCATTATTTATTGTTGCGTTTGTTTACAGCATAATAAACAGCATGTCATGATCCACTCTAAATTTGTTCTTAAAATTACGATTTTAAGTTAACTTTAAACTGCATTATGTTGAGAATATCACCTTTAATTGGTAAGCTGACACCAGATCATACTTATCCAATGAAGGTGAAATCATGAATAAAATAATCGGAATGACCGGATTAATTATCTCCTTACTTGTGCAAGGGTTTTCAGCAAGTGATTCATTGACTCATAAGATCGCCATGGCTTGTCTATTTTTGTTCTTATTGATTTATAATTTTAACCATACTAAGGAGTTCTCTAAAAAGTCTCTCGCTATTATAGGCGCTTCCTTTATTGTGCTGATGCTTGGAATTTATCAATTGCTCTTTTTTACTGAGGATTACTTTGAAAGGGGCGGTTTGAATTTTGGGTTTATCCTCTTACTTGAAATTGTTTTAGTTATTGCATTAGTGACTGCTGCGCTGAGTTTAATTAAGCATATTGCAGACCGCTTAAGGAAAACACCTGATGGTAAAGAGCGTTGACTCTTTGCCTTTTTTTAGCTAACCACTTCTTTTTATGCCGTCTTTCTATGTACAAAATCAAACGCAATGCAATATCGACTTTTGCCGGCTCTCTTCTGTCAAATGATGAATTGACTTCAGGCACTCCATCTTAACGAACTCTTCATCATTTTTTACCAGAATTTCTCGAACAATTACCTTTTTTGACAATTTACAAAAGATCAAGCGCACTGCTCTCTTTGATAAGAGCTCTACATTTCTAATAGCAAGATTGGATATTGTTTGTTAATACACTCGGCCCCAACTTTTGCGTCTTAGAATTTGAAAGGCGTACTTGCACTTTAACATTTGTCATTTCAGCCGATATGGAATCAATCCTTCCAGCCCAATTAGGGCTCTCTTTCTCGGGAGTCGGATATAGTTTAAATCGCCAACTGATCTCCCCTGTTTTGGAGGCAAATCCTTCATAACCGTCGTAGCTTCCGTAAGAAGATGGCTGAGGAAGGTGGACAGCAAGAATACTCATATTCGTTCTCGCAGCACTTGGCGGGTATAACTGCACTTTATAGATTAGGGCCGCACCCTTCGCATTTTTCAGTTTTTGATTTACCGGTTCGAGTACTGTACTACAAGGCATTGGACTTGCTTTTATTTGAGTTGGAGAGGCAATAACAGCAGCCAATAAAGGTATAACCAAGATAAATCGTTTCATCTAAATTCCCTCACATTTTTTTGTTAATTTCCCTTACTCCCGCCTTGAATATTCATCACTTTTGAATGGTTAGCTTCATTAAAAAGGCAGTACTGGAGCTACTAACGCTGCCGGTGAAGATGGAAAATCAGCATATGAATTAGCCGTTCAGCAAGGTTTCTCTGAAACATTAGATGAGTGGCTTGCCTCACTGAAAGCAACAGGAAATTGATCATATCTCCTTCTCGAACGAGGGGGGTTCCATCGCATTCCACACCGAATTGAGAAATTAAGAAAAAACACCCTTCCCAACATATTACATTATGATAAAATATTACATAATCAGACGAAATACTAGGAGGTTGATTTTTTTGGAGCAATTGATCTCTTCTTCAAAGGTTGGCTTAAAAATCAATGAATGGTACAAATATATAAGATTATTCAGTGTTGCAGATGCAGAAATTCTAAAGGGTGAAATTGAACAAGAAATAGAGCATATGGAAGAAGATCAAGATTTATTGTTGTACTACTCTCTCATGTGTTTTCGACATCAATTAATGCTTGATTACCTTGAACCAAAAACCATGAATGAAGAACGACCTAAAATTTCAGACTTATCAGAAGAGATCGAAAGTAAACAAAGCGATCTAAAAGGAATCCTTGAATATTATTTTAACTTTTTTCATGGGATGTATGAATTTGAACAGTACGAATATCTTAAAGCAATAAGTTTTTACAACCGAGCTGAAAAGAAGATATCTATTGTCCCCGATGAAATAGAGCGAGCTGAATTTCACTATAAAGTTGCTGAAGTGTACTATCACATGAAGCAAACCCACATGTCTATGCATCATATTGTTCAAGCAATAGAAACCTACAAAGCACACGAGACATACTCAATAAGAGTAATCCAATGTTCATTCGTCATCGGTCTGAATTATTTAGACATGGAGTATCCAGAAAAAGCAATACCGCATTTCATGAATGCATTAAAACAAGCACAAGAAATTGATATGCCACGGTTAATAGGTTCTTCTTTGTACAATCTCGGTTTATGCTCATTTACAACAGGACATATGGAGAAGGCATTGGAGTATTTTAAAGAAGGCGTCTCAATTTATCAAAGTAATTCTCTTCACAATTCTAGCCGACTGCTTGACATACTTCTAATGTTGGCAAAAACGCACTTTAAATTATTCAACACGGTTGATGGAAAACAGGTTTGTGAACAAGGTCTTATGCTGTCAAAGGAGTTGAACGATGACGTATTAGGAAAAATGTTTGATTTTCTTATGGGTTTATTCGTTGAGAATGACAAAGAACGACTTTTTAAAATCTTAGATTACTTAGAATCAAAAGCTATGCTTTCAGATGTGGAAGACCTAGCGACTGATGCAGCAATGTATTATAATGTAAATGAAGACCATAAAGTAGCTACAGCCTTTTATGAGAAAGTGCTTTATGCCCGAAAACAAATTCAGAGAGGGGATTGTCTTTATGAAATTTAAATTTGCATCGGCTTTTATCTTTTTGGTTATCTTACTTGGGCTTGTTGGACATTATCTTCTTGACGGCCACAAAGTTTTTAAAGAAGCCCGAAGAGGCCACACAGCCAGTATCCATATCGCGCTTGATCACCATAATGACTTCTCAGCGGAACGCCGAGGGCAAACCGCATAAATGTTTTGGCACTCCCGCATAGGGGGTGTTTTTTTATGATCTGTGTTCACCTGTAGAGCTCTATGCAATGCTGTCCTTCATAGTAAAACAGGTAAGCCTTATTCATAGCTGCAACCAAAAAAAGCACAAATAAATAGTATTGCTCTAATCTTGTGTGGCAATCATACAAAAACACAAAAGGAACCGACCTAGACAGTAATGGAGGCGCACTTTTCACACCTGCAGATATTGACCGCTCATCAAAAACTGTCTGCTCCTAATCATTTACTTTGCAGATTTATTCTGCAAGTGTCTTTTTATTGTATATAAAAGATAAGGAGCGTTATATGAAAAAGTCTTATGTTTTATATGGGATTTCAGGAGTTCTAATTGGTGCAATAGTTATATTGTTGATCAATGCATTCTTTATAAATAAAGGTGAACACTCTGTACGTACTTCTAAAATTAATCCAACCGAGGATAAAATCTTTTTTATCTATTCAAATCCACTCATCAAGAAAAGCGTACTCATATCCACATCCCAAGGAGAAAAATTCAATAAACGATACTTTAAGGTACCGGATATACCATATATCCAGAAAAAAACCCCCTCTTCAGACGATATCGTCTTGTTAGCTGAACATGAACCATATTATTACACATTAAAAAACAACACCATTAAAGAACATAAATTATCCAATCCATTTGCTTTTTGGTATCAAGGAGAAGATATTTCTGTAAAAGCCTATAATGTCGACACCAATGGAAATGAACTGAAAGTAAATGATAAAAAGTTCAATAAAAAATATAGCCTGACTTTGCCTACCCTCGTAACCATGGGAGGAAGCGATGATAATGATAAGTATATTTACGTCATTCAAGGAATGTCTTTGTACGTCATTGATAGAAAAACAGAAGAGATTATTAAAACGATTGGATTAGCTTCCTATGGAGATGTATTTGATCACTCTGAAAAATATGTTGTGGCTAGCTCAGAACATGAACTAACTGTAATCGAAAAAGGATCATGGAAAGCAAAATTCATAAAATATCCTGATGATCTCGAACAAGCGGACGCTATGTATTACGACAAAAAAAGCGGTAAATTTTACGTTACATATATTAACAAATTCGGATAAACCTGCTTACTTGAGTACGATAAAGATTTTTCTTTTGAAAAATTCGATTTAAAATTTCCGTATTATGAATGCAAAGTTTAAAGATCAAAAACTTTATGTGATTTCACAAGAGGAAAACAAAAAAGGCATTGGCGGCTATATGGGGATTTTTGATATCCGTACTAAAAAGAAATTTAATGAATTTGATTTGCCTAAAAAGAAACAAAAGTGCAGGACTTTATGGTTTTAGATTAAACATCAAGAATGAGTTGCAAAGCAAAAGCCCCTTCCTGAATAGGGGCTTTAATTTTAAATTAAATAGATGTTTTATACGCGTTAATGGCTTGATTTCTCAAAAGCATATTATCTCTCGTCACCATTCCAAGATTGTATGCTTGTTTGATGATATCCAGCACTTGATTATCAGTTTCAGTTACAGCTCGTCCCCCAGTTATTCTGGACTTCCAGTAATCAAACTGGTGATTTAATTCCGAACTGCTTTTAAGGTTTTTATTATCAACTACTTTGCCATTCTCCAGCGCTTCTTTGAATTCATTAAAACCAATTGAACATTGCTGATTCGAACTAATTCCTGCACCTTCTGTCGCTAAACTGCAAAACGCTAAAAATTTCGGATCTTTCGTGATATTGTAAGAGTTATTTAGACCTTCCATAGCATTCACCCTCTCTCAAATTTTGACGGGATGTGACCAACACCATGCTCTTTTTATTTTATGCATTTCTTATTAAAGAGATACACTATAACCAGTTTGTATTTTACAGTTTGATTATAACAGATCAAATGAAACCATTGGAATGATTTACAAAAAATTTGTTTATTGGATAAAAACATTTTTTATAGATTACACAAGTGTAATCCTTCGACTTAATCGTCCCAGTCTTCATCATCGATCCAGTCGTCTTTCGCTTCTTCAAGCTCTTCTATTAAAAACTCTAGGAATGTGCTACCAACTTGTTTACCATATCCCTCTTGGTTATCCCAAAGAATGACGGGGCATTCACTATTTTTCATCTTGTTAGTATCAAGACAATAAGAAAATTCATCTACATATTCGATAACTACGAGACCATCGGAAAGGTTATAATACTTTTTATATTCATTGGTCTGCTCGACAACTTCAGCACCGTGAGAGTCATAACCGAGTATCATTGTCCCGTATGCTCCCCCTGAACCATACTCAGTCAAAAACCATTTATAGCTGTCCGGAAGGGTTACATTAAGATCCTCTTCTATTTCTTTAATCTGATCTTCAGTAACACCTCCTGTGAGAATTGAATTTTCTTTATTTTCATTGAAGAAAGTTTTCACTTTTGAATAATCCATTAAACCTTCACCTCATTATTTTTGGTTCTCAAATTGCTGAGCTCTCCATCTCCAATACTTTCTTCTGAAACTTTTATATTGTTTATCAAGTACTGGGTCACTTCTAAAACTCTGTCCATTCCCTTTCAAACCATGTAAAACATCACTGTACTTATTATGCCAGCTTTCAGGTATCTCGAGCATATTTCCAGGTTCTTCTTGAATCAAGTGATGCAAATTAATTTGGGTTCCATCTTTTGCAAACGGAGCGTTACCATTTTTCATCAGTTGAAGATTCGTAAGGCCTTTCCGATTTTTTTGATTAAGATCAATATCTTTCATTGTATAGACTCTACGGCTTACATCTCTAGGCTGTCCTTTAACTTTTACCTTACCGTCTATTTCGTATGCTTCATATTTTTCTTTATTTAACCAAGGGACATTTACTTTCTGGCCTGTAAATGGCTTTCTTGTTTCATCTAATTTCTTTGCATTAATAAAAAGTTCATTTTTAAGGTTTTGGCTGTCAACCACATTGTATGGTACGTCACCCGACAGAGCAAGATCATACTTAGAGTTATAAGGAAGCAAATCTGCAACCTTAACGTCTTTAATTTTCTTCCCTGCCTGTCCTGCTTTGTTTATGACCTTCCCCGCCGCATCTGCTTTGTTAACGGCTCCTGCGCCTTTCGTTCCGACGACAGCCACAGCTGCTGAACCAATTGCATATGACACCCATCTTGATCTGGAGTAAGCATCTCCGTTCACCATATCTTTTTGATACGATTCCTCGATTGCTGCTGAAACAGCATCATATGTTTTAACTGGATGAAGTACTGCGTTTCCCAGTGCTGACAAGGTTTCTCCCGGATCGATTATGAAGTCCCATAGACTGGTTACCGTGTCTTTCACGACATCATATAAACCAACGCCGGCTCCTTTTAATATATCCCAAGTCACTTCTCCGGCTTCTTCCAGCTGTTTTGCTTGTTCAAGCTGAATGACATATTGCTGCTGAGAAGGTTCAAGGCTTTCATAGCCGATCTTCTTCGCAATTTCCAAATATTCATCCGGATCAGTTACAACGTCAGCGAGCTTTTTCTTCAGATTCTTGATTTCCTGCTCTTTCGCCTCTTTCTTCTTAACCGTCAAATAAGCATCTGAATGTCTTGCAATCTCGCCTTTTTTCTTATGTATATCGCTTTCCTTGTACGCCTTGGCGTTATAGTGAAGCGGAGTGGCGTTTTTTCCTTTGCCTGTGGCATTTTGAAGCTGTTGAAAATCAGCTTGAATGAAATGTTCATTTGCCTCGGTTTCTGCATATTCTTTCGTTAGATCATGATCAAGCTTGCCGAGCTTATGTATGGCCTCATCCCGTTTTTTATCTGCTGAATCCAGCTTTTGATCGACATCTTCTGTCGAGAAAACTTCTAGTTGAATGATATCACTGATTTCATCAAGGATACCTTTCATTTCATTGCGCTGCTCCTGCATGATGGCTTGTGATTTATTCTTCGCATGAATCAGCTCATGTTCTAAAAATGACTCTTCCACAAACGAATCGGTCAATCCGGCATCAGCTACTTTTCCTGAAATGCTGTTAAGAAAAGCAATCTTCATATCGATCAAATCAAGCCAGCTGTCTGTGACACTAGCGTGATCTTGGAAAAAAGCTTTAATGTTGTCAGCGCCTTTGCCTGAAAACTCATTGTCATCTAAGTCAGCCATTTCCTGAAAAGCTTTCCTGAGATTGATAAATTGTTCTCTAATCTGATCGTATTCTTTCGCCCGCTTTTCCGCCGCTGAAATGAACGAGGCTGCTTCAAATACTTTCATAGCTGTCTCCTTCCCACTTGATTTTATCTAAACTTTCTATTCTGAAACATATTTATAATACTCTTGAGTTTTCGGGCTCACTTCCCAGTATTTTGTTCCATTTGAAGACACTAACATGTCAAACCATACCTCAAAGTTAGAGTCTAAATATACCGTATCTTCAATGTCATCAATTGAATCTAGATACAACATATACTCTAATCCCTTATTTGATTTGTTTGTGTCAATAACATACCTGCCATCATAGTGGTATCCAATTAGGACATAGCCTTTAGGGAAGTCTTGAACTTCATTAAATTCAATTATCCCTTCTGTGCTAAGAAGCTCAATACCATTAAACATTTCCATTCCGTTGTGATTGAATAGGAACTCTTTATAATCATTAGGCAAAGTTATCCCAAGCTTTTTTTCTAAACTGCTAACTTCGTGAGGACTGGCCGGATCTCTGAATTGAAAAGCAGCGTCTTCCATGACATGCCCCCCATGTTGGAACATAGGAAAAGTTCCGTATTTAGAAACAGCATCCTTTATTCCATTAAGAGTCATGTGAATTAACTTCCCTTCTTCCATATAAATTCCCTCCTCTAATGTTTAGACCACTAAATTTTACCTCAAAACTGTATTTGAGTGTCTTAAAATGCCAAAATGGAATTTACAATCTTTGGTTTTATATTTATAATTAGGAAGGTTTGTCCGATATAGAGACAGAACAAACAAATTGGGGGAATTACATTGAAGAAATGGCTGTTAGGTATTTGCGCATTATCTTTAAGCTTTTCTTTGGCCGCGTGCGGGTCTGATTCTGATTCTTCAGATAAAACAGATTCAGACAAAGCTAAAACAACGCAGCAAGAAGAAAAGGATGTAAAAGAGACAAAGGCAGACACTCAATCAAATGACAAAAGTACTAATGACAACAATGAAAAAGCCGAAAATGCTTCAAAGAAGGATTCGTCGGATAAAAAGGCGTCTGACAAAAAGAAAAGGCTGGTCGATGTAACACTTAACAGAACAGTTGATGGGAATACGATTAAAGTAAACTATAAAGGCGAAGTCAAAACGGTTCGTTATTTACTTGTTGACACGCCTAAAACTAAGAAGCCAAACTCTTGCGTACAACCATATGGTGAGGAGGCTTCAGCAAGAAACAAACAGCTGGTTAACAAGGGAAAACTTCAACTGGAGTTTGATAAAGGAGATCGTACAGACAAGTATGGCAGAATGCTGGCTTACGTTTATGCAGATGGCAAATCAGTACAAGAAACACTGCTTAAAGAAGGATTAGCACGAGTAGCTTATGTATATGAGCCAAACACGAAGTATTTAGACACGTATAAGAAAGATGAGCAAGCTGCGAAAGATAAAGACTTGAAGATTTGGAGTAAGAATGGGTATGTGACTGATAAAGGATTTAATGGCTGCGCAACGAAACCGAAGAAATCAGTAAGTGTATCTAAGCCGGCTCAAAAGTCAGTTACAACACACCAATCCGAGACACATAAATCGAACCCCAGCAATTCAAATTCAAGCAGTTCAGCATCAAGCAGCTCTTCTAACTCTGCACAAGCCTCCCCTTCTGCTGGAGGAACAGAACACTTTGCAAACTGCACAGAGCTGAGAAAGAAATACCCGCATGGCGTACCAAGCACTCACCCTGCTTATACATCTAAGATGGATCGCGATAATGACAACTTTGCATGTGAGAAGAATTAATAATTTTAGAAGTCCTCTGAGGCTTCTTTTTTTATTTGGATACATTCAAATCTAAACAAAAAAACCACAGAGCGTGTGAGGGACTCTGTAGTCTATAGTGGCTGATTAAACCCCTATGATACATCAATTAGGATTTTATCAAAACTTTTCTTTTAAAGATAACATCATCTCTGTCTCAAATAATGCCTGCAGCAGTTCATCTATATTAATTTCGTTCTGCTTGTAATTATTCTTTTCATAAGTACGAATAATTTCTTCATATTCTGATCGATTATCTCCTTTAATGGAGCTAATTCCAAGCTCTTCACCATATCGGGTAATGAATAATTGCTTACTCATTTCTTTCGCTTTATCATTTTCATAATTACAAAATGCACCTGACAACTGGACGAGAAAAGTTTCGTCTTCAGAATTTAGGTTATTTTCGTTACACCAGTCTACAAAACGATTTCCAGTCATGGTATCACCTTTAATTTTAGTATTTAAAGAACAAGATAATCTGCAGCAAGGATGATATATTCTACCGCCATGCCAATTGTTTCAGCAACTCCTGCGCCAACTGCACCTTTAATAACTGGTGGAATTTGTTTTCTTGCCATAGCAGCAACCTCTTTAGGAGCTCCGGTTATACCTTCGAGAACCTTACAAATTTTGTTTGTGTTTTTAATAATCTTGTTTACCGTGGACTTTCCGAACATTGTACCTAAAATGAAGTCAGCCCTACGTTTGAAACCGTTCAAAAATCACTGCGGTGATCAAATATTCATTCACAATTTAAGATATATTTACTACACAAAAAAGACTGTTTTTGAGACAGTATTAGATGTTTTTAATCTATATATCCGTTAGAATAGATCAATATTCAAACAATACAATCCTTACAATATATTACGTTATTTTCGTATTCAATGTCAGACAGAATATTGTACGAATACTTCTGTTTTTACAGTAAATACAATAAAGAGGAGGTGCTGATTTTTTGGAGTTAAAAAACATCGTTCATTCTTACAACGTTACAAATATTTTGGGTTATCTTAGACGCTCTCGTCAGGATATGGAGCGGGAAAAAAGAACAGGCGAAGATACGCTAACAGAACAAAATGAACTCATGAATAAAATACTGAAGTCGATTGAAATCCCCTATGAATTAAAAATGGAAATCGGGTCAGGAGAAAGCATTGAGGGTCGCCCTGTTTTTAAAGAATGTCTTAAAGACCTCGAGGAAGGCAAGTACCAGGCAATTGCTGTTAAAGAAATAACAAGACTCAGCCGCGGGAGCTACAGTGATGCGGGACAAATTGTTAACCTTCTTCAAAGCAAGCGATTGATTATCATTACACCATATAAAGTTTATGACCCTCGAAATCCTGCAGACATGCGTCAGATTCGTTTTGAATTGTTTATGGCCAGAGAAGAATTTGAAATGACCAGAGAGCGTATGACAGGCGCTAAATACACATATGCGGCACAAGGGAAATGGATTTCCGGACTAGCGCCTTATGGATACCGGTTAAACAAAAAAACATCCAAACTAGTCCCAGTCGAAGAAGAAGCAAAAGTCGTTCAATTCATCTTTAACATCTTTTTAAATGGGTTGAATGGAAAAGATTATAGTTATACAGCGATTGCTTCTCACTTAACAAAATTACAAATACCGACTCCATCAGGAAAAAAGCGCTGGAATCAATACACAATTAAAGCAATTCTGCAAAACGAAGCGTATATCGGAACTGTTAAATATAAGGTTAGGGAAAAAACAAAAGACGGTAAACGAACAATTAGACCTGAAAAGGAACAAATTGTAGTATCGGATGCACACGCCCCTATAATAGATCAAGAACAATTTCAACAATCACAAGAGAAAATTGCAAACAAAGTTCCCTTGCTGCCTAATAAAAACGCATTGGAATTAAGTGAATTGGCAGGCGTATGCACTTGTTCTAAGTGCGGTGAACCATTATCTAAATACGAAACTAGGCGAACGCGAGAAAACAAAAACGGCACGGAAAGTGTGTATCACGTTAAATCACTCACTTGCAAAAAGAATAAATGCACTTATGTGAGATATAACGATGTTGAAAATGCCATTTTGGATTACCTCTCTTCTTTAAGCAACTTAGATAATAAGACTTTAACAAAACATATCATTTCGATGATTTCTAAATACGAAGACGTAAATAGTAATGTGAAAACAAAGAAGCAAATGTCTGAACATCTTTCACAAAAAGAACAAGAGTTAAAAAACAAAGAGAATTTTATCTTCGAGAAATATGAAAGCGGCATTTACACTGATGAACTTTTTTTGAAAAGAAAAGCTGTTTTAGATGAAGAATTTAAAGAACTCCAGATTGCCAAGCATGAACTCAATGGAACTCAAGAAGCGCAATCAGAAATAGACAGTAATACAGTCAGAAACAACATAAATAAGATAATTGATCAATATCACATTGAAACAAGCACAGAGAAAAAGAACTCACTATTAAGAATGGTCTTCAAAGATGTTATCGTTACGATGACACAAAAAAGAAAAGGGCCAATTCCGGCTCAGTTTGAAATCACCCCTATCCTGAGGTTTAATTTTTCGCTTTCGATCTCACCGCCACTGATAGTTCCTCAAAATGCAGTAAATATCTTAAAAAACCGATAAAGCCGTTTCCCCGGTAAACACAATGGGGGCTACGAAGCTGTTGTCCGAGAAGCTGTTTCATCAGGCAAATCATCATGTTCAAAACCGCGGTACGGTGTTTTGTTCGGTCCGCTTCGGCAATGTGCTCGGTTCACGCGGTTCCGTTATTCCTATTTTATTTGAGCAGTTGATGGCAGGCGGTCCGCTCACCATTACGGATAAAAACATGACGAGGTTTTTTATGTCGATTGATGACGCCGCAACGCTCACCCTGCAATCTGCGGCGATTACAAAGGGCGGAGAAACGTTTATTTTTAAAATGGAATCCCTGAGGCTTGAAGAACTGCTTCACGGGTTTGAAGAATATGCGTTCCGGCATGGACTGCCGCGGCCAGCCGCTGTTGAAGTGGGAAAACGCCCGGGTGAGAAGCTTCATGAAGAACTGACCTCTCCTCATGAGACGGAATCTTTATATGAATGGGGCAATCTTTACGCGATATTGCCGGATCCCGCCAAACATCCGGAATTTCGGAAGGTCAATCTCCCCAGATATCAATCCGATCAGGCGCCGCTCATCACAAAAGACACAATCGTAAAAATTATTGAACGATTACATGAAGAAAAAAAAACATAGAAAAAAGGCCTGTCTGATAGGCAGGCCTTATTGCTGAGCTCTATTTTTCAAATAAATGCAGGCAGGCTTCATAGCCCTCTTCCTTCAGCTTGTCTTTCGGAATAAACCGGAGTGCCGCAGAGTTAATGCAATAACGGAGACCGCTTGGCCCCGGGCCGTCATTAAATACGTGGCCTAAGTGGGAGTCCGCTGTTTTGCTTCTCACTTCCGTCCGGATCATCCCGTGGCTTGTGTCCAGTTTTTCGTCAACCTCTTCTTCCTCAATCGGTTTTGTAAAGCTGGGCCAGCCGCAATGAGAATCGAATTTATCCAGAGATGTAAACAAGGGCTTTCCTGATACGATATCAACATACAGCCCCTCTTCTTTGTGATCCCAGAATTCATTTTGAAACGGCGGCTCCGTTCCGTTATTTTGCGTGACTTCATATTGCATGCGGTTTAATGATTTGATTTTTTCTTCTTTATTAAAAGCCATCTTATCTGTCCCTCCAATGCTCATCCAGAAAGCCTTGACGTCCGGAACCTACACGGTAGCGCCCGTAGTGATCAGGATTTTTCTTATAAAAGTGCTGATGATAGCCTTCCGCTTCATAAAAAGGCTCAGCCTTTAAAATGTCTGTGACGATCGGCTTTTTAAATATGCCGCTTTCTTCAAGCTGTTTTTTTGAGGCTTCAGCGATTTGTTTTTGCTCATCATTATGGTAATATATCGCCGCCCGATATGAACTTCCGCGGTCTGCAAACTGGCCGCCTGCATCAGTCGGGTCGATCTGCTGCCAAAACAGCTCGACAAGCTTTTCATACGGATAAATGTCAGGTTGAAATGTGATTTGAACGGCTTCTCTGTGTCCGGTCGTTTCACTGCACACTTCTTCATAAGTCGGATTCTCAGTATGACCTCCTGTATAGCCGGACACCACCTTTTCAATCCCGGGCTGTTCGTCAAACGGCTTCACCATGCACCAAAAACAGCCGCCTGCAAATGTGGCGATTTCTTTTTTTTCTGACATACGGGTGCCCTCCTTTGTTCATACGTGGTATTATTATATTATAGCATGTATAAACAGAATAAAAATAATTCTGCTCTCAGGGGAAGCTGAACGAATGCCACGCTGACTACATATTGGAGGTTCATGATTTGAAAGTAAGGACACAAATGATGTATGATATGGAAGCTTTGCTTCGAAAAGTGTTTAAACAAATCAGAAATGAAGTTAATGAAATTCTAGATAAAGAGCTGTCCAGGAACGAATTCACCATTTTGCGGATTCTCAGTGAACAAGGGCCTAAAAAAGTAACGGAATTCGCCCCTATTCTTGAGGTCTCCGCAAGCCACATTACCGCAGTGACCGACGCTTTAGTAGAAAAGGAATGGATCACCCGCATCCGTTCTAAAGAGGACAGGCGAATTATCAGAATCCATATTACGGAAGCCGGGGAGAAAATTGTCGATCATTTCAACCAGAAAAAAACAGAATACTTTTTTAAACGGTTTGACTGCTACTCTGATGAAGAGCTTGCGACGTTAATCAAACTGTTCAGCAAGCTAGACAAAAAACGCTGACACAAAAAAACACAAATCCCTGAAAGGATCTGTGTTTTTTTTATGAAAACTTATTGTTTCGGATGATAATAGGAAAATTCAATTTCATCCGTATCGAGATTGATTTTATCCGCTTTTACATACATGCCGTTGTCTAAAGGCATTTCTGACAGACGGATCTCGATGCTTTTATCCCCGGAATGAACGTGCACAAATGACGGGAGTTCGTAAAAGCTGTCCATATAATTCAGCACAAAGCTGATCGGCAGGCTTAATTCGCCTAATGAAAACTTCGTCACTTTCAAAACCACATCTCCGTTCTCCTGTACGGACGGTTCAAATGTGACGACCGCGTTAATGGAGGTTGAGAATGCTTTGATTTTACCTGCCACGTGCACATCGTTATTGATGTCCACTTTGTAGTCAAGCTGATTCGATGCCTTCTCTTTTAAGTACGAATTCACAAACCTGGCAAGTGATTCTTTGGAGCTTGTGATATGAAAGCCGTACTCACTTTTTGTCTGATCTTGTATTTTCGCCTGCTCTCCCGGCATAACCAATAATGTCACAATTACCGCGGCGGCAATCACATTGAGTGCGAGAAGAACAAAAAACAGCGATTTCCACTTTTTCATCATTTCACCCTATTCTGCTGGTAACCCTTGTTTTTCTATGATGCCGTATAATCGGTCGGCGATGAGTGCATACCCTTTTGCGTTCGGATGAAAATCATCATCCTTTGAAATCCGTCTGCTGCCGCTTTTTTGACTGAACAAGTCTTCAACATTCACCGCAGCGGCGTGGGGATCTTTTTCCAGCTCTTTTGCGGCGATCTTGTTCCAATCCGTCACAACCCCATTAATTTCTTTTAATTCAGGCAGCGTAAACGTGAACGGATTATACATGCTGACATACACCAGCTCTGCGTTTTCATTATATTTGCGGATTTTTGAAATGATCGCCTTGAACCGTTTTTCAAAAGGTTTCTCTTCCTTTTGGAACGGCTGAACCGTCAGCTGCATCATATTCTGGCGGAGCACCTTCATTAAGTCATTGCCGCCGATGGTAAAAAAGATATAGTCGGCGCTCTTTAATGATTTCTGCACTTTTTTATTATCAAGCTTTTCCAACAGGTCCGACGTTTTGTCGCCCTGCACCGCATAATTTTTAATATCTACCGTTTTCACATGTCCCTTTTTCTTAAGAGACTCCGCTGTCTTGCCGACGTATCCTGAACCGTCAGGATCTCCTACTCCTTCAGTCAATGAATCACCGACCGCAGCTATGACAATATGATCTTTCGTTTTCGGTTCTTCAGCGTCAGAACCGGTGCGCTGGACAGAACAAGCTGATAAAAGCAAAGCCAGTCCGGCGATCAATGAGAACATTCGCAGCTTCAATCTGGTTGCTCCTTCCCCGTCTACTAGTGGAAAGTGTAACATGTTTTTTCAGTTTTGAAAATGTCTAATCTGCCAGTTTACTTGAGCTCCTCAGCCGCTTTGACATCTGAGAGGATATCATCATACGGAACCTTCTGCACGCCGTCATAATCTTTAAGCACCTTGCCGTCAGGTCCGACTAAATAAAAAGAAGTTTTATGTATTACCTGATCCTCTCCCTCCGGCTTTTTGACGATTGCTTTAAAGCTGTTCAGCGCAAAATCTTCAATGTCCTTTTGGCTGTAACCGGTCAGAAAATCCCAGTTGCGAAGCGAAAGCGGATATTTGGAAGCAAAGGCTTTCAGCTGTTTCGGCGTATCATTTTCAGGATCTACACTGAATGACACAATCCGCACGTCCAGGTTCTCAGCCTTCAGTTTTTTTTGCAGTTCGGTCATGTGGGCCGTCATCGGCGGACAGACTGTATTACAGTTTGTAAACATAAAATCGGCAATCCAGACATGCCCCTTCAGGCTTTTCAGTGACACTGTTTTCCCGTCTTGGTTCTGATATGAAAACGGCTCAATCTGATAGTTCAGCGGGTCTTTTATCGTTTTCCCCCCGCAGGCGCACAAGAGCAGCAAACAAAAGACGGCAGCGAAGCTTTTCATTTTTTTCATTTCCATTCCCCCCCATAGATAAAACGCTTACAGCGTTCATCATAAAAAAATTCCCGCACCCTCCCTTATCAAAAGGAAGGCGCTAAGGAATGTGCACCGTTATGCGTTATGTTTTAAAATCTCTTGGATGAAAACGGCCTCATAATCTTTCCACTTCATACGGCGCTTGACATATTGTCGGAATGAATACACTGTTCTCACACTTTGTGAAGCAAAAACTTCTCTCAAATAAAGCTCAAGGTGCTGATGAATTTGAAAAAAATAATGTTCACCTTCCGTGACAACCGGTATTTCTGTCACTTTTACCTGAATCCCGTCCTGTCGTTTGAACTCTAGGCTTTTGAGTAACAAGATATCAATCCTTCTTTTTCGATTGTTTTCTTTTTATTATATACAATCTGAGAAAGCGTGTCTGTCATTTTGCGCGGCCGTTCTAAAAAAAGTCAGATTAACAGGTGGAACAGATCCTGATCTTTATTCACCTCTACGTAATGAAATCCTTTTTGATTCATCCGGGCAATGAGCGCGCCGTAATCTTCCCGATGCTTAAGCTCAATGCCGACCAATGCGGGGCCGCTGCTTTTGTTATTTTTTTTCGTGTATTCAAACCGGGTGATGTCATCATCAGGACCGAGCACCTCATCAAGGTATTCGCGAAGCGCTCCCGCCCTTTGCGGGAAATTAACGATAAAATAATGCTGCAGCCCCTCGTAAATCATGGAGCGCTCCTTCATCTCCTGCATTCTGCCGATGTCATTATTCCCTCCGCTGACCATGCAGATGACGTTTTTCCCTTTAATCTCTTCTTTGTACAGATCAAGTGCTGACACGGACAATGCACCCGCCGGTTCAGCCACGATAGCGCATTGATTATATAATTCAAGAATCGTGCTGCACACTTTTCCTTCCGGGACAAGCAAAACGTCATCGACGATGGTTTCGAGCGTTTGAAAGGTTTCAGCGCCGATTTTTTTTACGGCCGCCCCATCGACAAATTTATCAATTTTCTCAAGTTCAACCACTTGTCCGGCTTTTTTCGATTCAAAATAGGAGGCTGCGCCCTTCGGCTCTACCGCTATGATTTTTGTATCCGGCGAGATGTTTTTCATGTACGTGCCGAGCCCGGACAGGAGTCCCCCTCCCCCTACGCCTGCAAAAAGAAAATGCGGTTCAACATCAATGTCATTTAAAATTTCGATGGCAGCCGTTCCCTGTCCGGCCATGACATCGGGATCGTCAAACGGATGAATAAACGTGCGGTTTTCTTTTTCACAGCATTCCGCAGAACTCTTATACGCATCATCGAAAGTGTCACCCGTCAATATGATTTCAACAAATTCTTTTCCGAACAGCTCCACTTGGGATACTTTCTGTCTCGGTGTAGTTGACGGCATAAAAATCTTGCCGTGAATGCCGAGGTGTTTGCATGAAAACGCAACCCCCTGCGCATGGTTTCCCGCACTTGCGCATACAATTCCGTTTTCAGTCTGCTCTTTTGAGAGCTGCCTCATTTTATTATAAGCCCCTCTGAGCTTAAATGATCTGACCACCTGCAGGTCTTCTCTTTTCAAATAGATATTGCAGCCATACCTCTCAGAAAGTCTGTCATTCCTCTGCAAAGGCGTATGTATCACAACGTCCTTTACGTTTTGGTGCGCTTTTAAAATGTCTTTTACCTGGATGAGAGAGTCTTCTTTAAGCAACGGTTTCATTTACAGAGTCCTTTCTTATTTAAATCCCTATTTAATATGCCATTATAACATGAATATTCGAACAATAAGATAATTATTTTAATTTTGTAAATAAAAATAAATGAACCGATACAAGAGAAAAAGATATTTTCGATCGCATAAACGTGTTATACTTAAACCAATTAGAACCAAAAGGAGCCAATTCATGAGTGTAATTGAACAAACTGATCCTTTTTATCAGCTAGCCGGCGAACATCACACCTTTTCAGAAGCGAAACGATTGGCCTTGCAATTTGCCTTATCTGATTTGCCAGTCTTCATAACAGGTGAAGTCGGAACCGGAAAAAAACAAATGGCCAGAGCGATCCATCATAAATCCGGCAGAAACAGCGAACTATTTATTACCGTTCACTGCAGCCAAAGCGAAGAGCGGCTCGAATATGAACTGTTCGGTGCTGAAGGTGCATTAAACAGAGCCCGCCGCGGAACATTATTCTTATATGAAATCGGAGACATGCCGCTCTCGGTACAGGCCCGCCTTCTTTCCGAGCTGGACGCCGGGCTTTCCGCCCGCATCATTGCAAGCAGCACGGCGAATCTTGGCGATACCGGCGCGGAAAACACGTTCAGCATAGATTTATTTTACAGGCTTCACGTGTTATGCCTTCCGCTCCCTGCTTTATCTGAACGAAAGAGCGATATACCGCTTCTTCTGCAGCATATGCTGACAGCCTCGGGACAGCATATTCATATCGATCCGTCTGTTTATCCGCTGTTTGAGCGGCACACCTTTAACGGCAACATCAGAGAACTTCAAAATGCGGCGCACTATATGGCCGCGGCAGCATCCGGCAGCACGATTTATCCCGAGCATGTCCCGCCGTATATCAAAAACAGCCAGAAAGCGAAAACCGCTAAGAAAAAAGAAAAACGGCTGACATTGATGGAGAAAGAAGAGTTTTTGTTTATTTTGGAAGCAATTAAAGACTTAAATACAAAGGGCGAACCCGCCAGCAGACGGAGCATATCCGAATTAAGCGAAAACAGCACAATGACATTAACGCCCCAGCAAGTCAGAAACAGGCTTGATTACTTAGAAAAGATGAACTATGTGACAAAAGGCCGGGGACGCGCAGGAACAAAAATCACATTAGAAGGGTTGACCTTTTTGCAGTCACTGCAAAAACAAATCCTTTAAAAAGGAGGACATTTGATTGTTCACAATAAAAGAAGAAATCGCAAATGCCGTCACACACGGAATCGGTGTATTGCTGTCGATTCCGGCGCTTATTTTTCTCATTATCTTCGCGGTGAAATACGGCTCGCCGACAGACATCGTCAGCTTTTCAATCTTCGGCGCTTCAATGCTCCTGCTGTATCTCAGCTCGACTCTTTTGCACAGCATCCAGCATAAAAAAACGAAAGACATTCTTGAGATTGTGGATCATTCCGCGATATACGTATTAATAGCCGGAACATATACGCCATTTTTATTAGGACCCCTTAAAGGGGCGCTCGGTCTGACCCTTTTAATTATTGTTTGGTCGCTTGCCATCGGAGGCATCGTGTTTAAAATCTTTTTCGTGAAGCGGTTTATCATTTTTTCAACGCTTGTCTATTTAATGATGGGCTGGCTGATCATCATCGCCATTAAACCGCTGTACGCTTCGCTGTCAGGCCCCGGTTTCGGTCTTCTTCTTTTCGGCGGCTTATTGTATTCCGCCGGCACAATATTTTATATTTGGAGAAAGGTTCCGTATCATCACGCCATTTGGCACAGTTTTGTTTTAGGCGGCAGCGCCTCGATGTTTTTCTGTATTTTGTTTTATTGCGTCAAAGTTCCCTTTATCTGAAATAAAAAAGCACAGCCTCTCGTATAGAGACTGTGCTTTTTTTATGCACGGAGCCGTTTCTGACCGGCCGGATAATAAGCGGGCTTTATATGTAATTCAATGTCAGCCGGTTTCAGCCGTTTCAATAATCTGCCCCGCAGCAGCCGGTCTGTTCCCGAAGTGCTGACGGGCACAATCGGGAGATCGAAACGTAGGGCCAGTTCCTCCGGATTGATTTTGCCGTCTTCGGACAGAATCAGACTTTGCCCTTTTTGCAGACGGACTTCCGCCTCCTGAAGCACTGCATCCCGGCTGTCTCCGCCACAAATGACACCCATCAGACGCAGCCAATTTCCGAGAAACGGCATCCGGAAAGCTTTCTCGCCAGCGATAAAACCAGCCGGCTCTTCAAGATGTCCCGCGAGCAGCAGAAGATCAGCCGGGCGCAATTTGGGATGCACATACAATACGGGGCCGTCCGGGATCGGCTGATCATGGTGAATGCCGATTGTCGATCCCGAGACGTCAATACAGCCTCTCATAAAGGCTTTCGGCCGCTCATACACCAGCCTCATCTGTTTTTGAAAAGAAAGCCGCGGGTCAAGCTCTTTTTGATTGATATATTCCTGAATATTTTTCATGAACATAAATACAACGTACATCACAAGGCAGCCGTAACGAATCAATTCTTGTCCCCCTGCTTAATTCTTTTTCTCGTATACAAGGTACTCATAATCGTAAGGATTTTTTTCATTTTTTACTCCCTGTTTGCGGGAGGTCAATTCCCATTCAGCTTCATTAAATTCCGGAAAAAAACGGTCTCCTTCAAAGACATGGTGAATTTTTGTCATGTAGAGTCTGTCCGCATAAGGAAAGAGCGCACTGTACAGCTGGGCGCCGCCGATTACAAAGCATTCTTCATCCGCCGGGATCAGCTTGAGCACTTCCTCAGCCGAGTGGGCGGCAATACAGCCCGGGAATGAAGATTCGTCCCGTGAGGTTACAACGATGTTACGCCGGTTTGGAAGCGGGCGTCCGATTGATTCAAACGTTTTCCGCCCCATTACAATGGTGTGACCCGTCGTCACTTTTTTGAAATACGCGAGATCATCGGGAAGGTGCCAAGGCAGATCGTTATCTTTTCCGATCAGCCGGTTCTCATCCATCGCAAAAATAAACGAAATCATACGCTGACAGCTCCTTTTATGTGCGGATGCGGGTCATAATCCTCAATGATAAAGTCTTCAAACGTAAAATCAAAAATAGAATCAACATTTCGCGCAAACCGCAGTTTCGGCAGCGGACGGACATCCCTTGTCAGCTGCAAATTCACCTGCTCCACATGGTTTTGGTAAATGTGGACGTCTCCGAATGTATGAACAAACTCACCCGGTTCAAGCCCCGTCACATGCGCGATCATCATTGTTAAAAGCGCATAAGACGCAATATTAAACGGCACGCCGAGAAAGACATCCGCTGAGCGCTGATAAAGCTGACACGACAGTTTTCCATCCGCGACATAAAACTGAAACAGGCAGTGGCAAGGCGGAAGCGCCATATGATCAATTTCGCCGACATTCCAAGCGCTGACGATTAAACGTCTGGAATTCGGGTTTGTCTTGATGTCATGAATCAGCCGGGAGATTTGATCAATGGTCTCGCCGTCCGCTCCGCGCCATGAACGCCATTGAGAGCCGTAAACCGGTCCGAGTTCTCCGTTTTCATCCGCCCATTCGTTCCAGATGCGGACTCCGTTTTCCTGAAGGTAGCGGACATTCGTATCTCCTTTTAAAAACCAAAGCAGCTCATGCGCGATGGATTTAAAATGGAGCTTTTTCGTCGTAAGCATCGGGAAACCTTCCTGAAGGTTAAACCGCATTTGGTAGCCGAACGTGCTGATCGTACCCGTTCCCGTACGGTCTCCTTTTTTTTCTCCGTTTTCTAACACATGACGGCACAAATCTTTATATTGTTTCATTTTTTTCATCCTTTTAAATTAGTCTTTTAGTAGTGTAACACAATAAAAAATCATTTCTGCAAAATTTCTCAGAAATGATTTTTTTATTTCTTCTCGCTATTACACGCTCATCCAGTCAGGCGGCGTATTGCGGTCCCAGTAAATGCTGCCGAGCTCATGATGTGATTGAAATCCGTCTTCAGCGGTATGGTAATGAAAATTAAACCAGTAGCCGTCTTGCGGAGGATGATCCCGGCGGACGTGGAACCTTAAAAGATCTTCACCTGTCAGCCTGTTATACACATGAAAAATTTTTTCGGTTTTTCCGGCCGACGGTTTACTGGAAATAACCACATCCTGATACGCTTCATCATCTTGAAACTTGGCTAAATGTCCTGTGATCACATCTTCGATTTTCGGCAGAATTTCACTTCTGTAATCATCTTCAATGACCGGAGAGATTTTGCTGCCGAATTTTAAAAATGATTGATTTTCAGCATCACCGAGAAGCTGCTGCTGATACGATTGAAACAGTAATTCAGGCTCCCGCCCTGCCTTCGCTTCTCCCGGCAGGGCGTGTTCATCATAAAAAGCGGTGTAATCATTCTGCTCAAGACTGCTCGACTGTCCTGAAGGCTTGTCTGTCATCAAAGCAGCCGGAGGAGACACGAGTCCGAACGTTACAATGGTAAACAGAACCACAAGGGTCTTTTTCATCCACAATTTCATGATAGATTGTTCCCCTCTGTTTTATTGTCCTCTTTTCCTTTATTTTAGCATAGATTAAAGCGCGGCGTCATGCCCGGCAGCGTATTATCATGCAATATGGGAAATTGGTAACTGTGACCGAGCGGATAAACCGCTTACAATAAGAAGGAGAAAAAGGAGGGGATGAGATGATTAACGCTTTATTTGCGACTGTATCACTTCTCACGCTGCTTTATTTTGTCGTTATGGAAATCACTGATTAACGAAAAAGAAGCCCATGATATCATGAGCTTACATGGATGACACCGAAGTGGAAAAGCGCCGTCTTTCTTTTCAGCACCTTGAAGCCGTGTCGTTCAAACCGCGGGCTTTTCCAATGGTCTTTAAGCACTACGCATTTTTTCGCCGCCCGGACGGCTTGCGTGATGCACTCTTCGTTAAAACCCTCTTCTGCCAGCGCGCGGAGCGGTGCAATGCCGTCTGACGTTTCAACAGGTTCGTGAAACATCGGGTCAAAATAAATGACATCCACCGATGAATCAGGAAGCTCCCGCAAATAATCGGCGCAGTCGGCATGTTTAACCTGAATGCGTTTCATGGCGGTTTGGAGCGGCTCCATTCCGGTTTCCCACGTTTGAAGTCCTGTTTCTACAAGCAATGAGACAAGCTTGTTTTTCTCCAGGCCGATGACTTGTCCGCTTTTTCCGACTGCCAGACTTGCCAAAATCGCATCGGATGCCAGGCCGAGTGTACAATCTAAAAAGGAATCCCCCTCGCGTAATCCGGCTGCTTTTAACAACGGCTCGGCTTCCCCTCTCAAAAACCGCTTTGCGCGGAACATCGCTGTATTCGGGTGAAAAAAGAACTTCTCCCCTTGCTTCGTGTAAAGTTCGAACCGTTCCTTTCCGATAACTAAAAGATCGCTAGCGGCTCGTTCCAGCATTTTTTCAATGGGCTGTTTATTGCGGCTGCAGTAAGTGTCACCCAGCCTGACACTGAGTGACTGCGCTGTGTGTATCGTATATTCGCTTGGTCTGTAACTCGTTGTAATCATCTTTTTCTCCAAAAAGAAAATGCCCGGAATTCGGGCATTTCAGCAGTGCGCATCGAAGGCATCCGTCAGATTTTTCATAATTTCCTCCATGTCATGCCCTTCGATTTCGTGGCGGGGAATAAAATGAACGACCTCTTTCCCTTTTAACAGTGCCATTGATGGCGAGGAAGGTTCCTGCCCCGTAAAATATTCACGCATTTTTGCAGTTGCGTCTTTATCTTGACCGGCAAATACGGTAACCGTATGATCAGGCGCTTTTTCATGCTGTAAAACAGCCTGAGTCGCAGCCGGACGGGCAAGACCTGCAGCACAGCCGCACACGGAGTTGACAACGACCAATGTCGTTCCCTCTGCCTGTTCCATAAAGCTTTCTACTTCTTCAGCAGTCGTTAATTCCTGAAAACCCGCACCCGTCAGCTCACGGCGCATCGGCACGACCAGCTGGCGCATATATTCTTCATAAGCCATTGACATAAAAAAGCCCCCTCTAAAATCCTTATATGAAGTCAAGGATACTATAGAGGGGGCCGGAATTCAATTGTTCAGGCCTCTGTTTTATATTTTCATGATTCCGCCTGTATTGGCGCTTGTTACGAGTTTGGAATACCGGGCTAGATATCCTGTTTTTACTTTCGGCTCGAAGCCTTTCCATTCGGCCTTGCGTTTTTCCCATTCTTCTTCAGGCACTTGTACGTCCAAAATCCGTTTTTCTATGTCAACGATGACATGGTCGCCGTTTTCTACGAATGCGAGCGGGCCGCCTTCAGCCGCTTCAGGTGATACGTGCCCGATTGAAAGACCCCGGGACGCTCCTGAAAAACGGCCGTCTGTAATAAGCGCCACTTTCGGGCCAAGCCCCATTCCGACAATCTGAGACGTCGGAGCAAGCATCTCCGGCATGCCCGGTCCGCCCTTTGGCCCTTCATAACGGATAATGACAACATCTCCTTCTTTTACTTTGCGGTTTATAATGCCTTCAAGCGCGGCATCCTGAGAATCAAAGACGACAGCGGGACCTTCATGTCTTGTAATCCCGTCCTGTACGCCGCCTGTTTTGATAATGGCGCCGTCCGGAGCCAGATTCCCAAACAGGACGGCCAAACCGCCTTTTTCGGTAAACGGATTGTCAAGCGGATGAATCACGTCATAATCCTTTACTTCATGACCCGCAATTGTTTCTCCGAGTGTGCGGCCTGTTACAGTCAGCGCGTCAAGATGAAGCGCCCCTTCTTTTTTCGCCAATTCATTAAGGGCCGCCGAGACTCCGCCCGCTTCGTGCAGATCTTCAATGAAGACGTCCGAGGCCGGCGCCAATTTCGATAAGTGAGGCACTCGTTCAGCCACTTCGTTAATGCGTTCTAAAGAGTACTCAACCCCAGCTTCATTGGCAAGCGCAAGCGTATGCAGCACCGTGTTGGTTGAGCCGCCGAGAGCCATGTCTAACGCAAACGCGTTGTCAATCGCTTTTTCGGTGACAATATCACGCGGCTTAATGTCTTTTTTGATGGTCTCCATCAATTGGGCCGCTGATTTTCTCACAAACTCTCTTCTCTCCGGTGAAGTTGCCAGAATTGTTCCGTTTCCCGGAAGCGCCAGACCGAGCGCTTCAGACAGACAGTTCATGGAGTTTGCCGTAAACATGCCTGAACAAGATCCGCACGTCGGACAGCCGAACTGTTCCAGCTCCTGCAGGTCGCTTTCACCGATTTTCCCGGCTTGATATGCGCCGACGCCTTCAAATACTGAAGAAAGCGAAATTTTGCGGCCATCGCTTGTACGGCCGGCTGCCATCGGCCCCCCGCTGACAAAAATGGTCGGAATATTAATCCGCATAGCCGCCATCAGCATTCCCGGCGTAATTTTGTCGCAGTTCGGAATGCAGACCATTCCGTCAAACCAGTGCGCCGAGACGACCGTTTCAACTGAATCGGCAATGATTTCACGGCTCGGCAGCGAATATCTCATGCCGATATGTCCCATCGCGATTCCGTCATCTACTCCGATCGTATTAAATTCAAAAGGCACACCGCCCGCTTCCCTGATTGCTTCTTTTACGATTTTTCCAAATTCCTGCAGGTGAACATGCCCGGGAACGATATCGATGTATGAATTACAGACCGCGATAAACGGCTTGCCGAAGTCTTCTTCTTTTACGCCGGCAGCGCGAAGAAGGCTGCGGTGCGGCGCTCTGTCAATTCCCTGTGTGATCATGTTGCTGCGTAATTCTGCCATGGTGATCCCCCTACTGTTTTTAGACTGTGCATTATTTTTAAAATTTTCAGTTTATTCTAGGGCGCGTTCTGCAAATTACCTGTTTACAGTGTCTTTGCCCTGTCTCGCTTTTCTATTCTTTCTGTATTTCGATAAAAACCCTCCAACAATTAATATTGTACTTACTATATAGAGTTTTGAATGATTTTTCAACAATATTCTAAATAATTTTTATAAAAAGTGAATTCAAATAAAAAAGGTGCATGGCGCACCTTTTTGTTATAACTGTTCTTTTTTTCTGCTTTCAGTCATCTGTTTCCAGACTGAACCTTTCGCCTCTTCTCCGTGCTCAATCCGTTCAATCGCCATTTTAACTTGCAGGCTGACTTCGAATTCCGGATCGTCTTCCGCCGCTTTTAATGCTTCCAGCGCTGTTTCATCGCCGACTTCATATAAAAACATGGCCGCGCGCCAGCGCACGAGCTTGCTTGAGTCACTGAGCGATTTTATCATTGCCGGGATGGCGCTCGCATCGCCGAGATCCGACAGACAGTCACCCGCCGTCCTTCTGACCGTCACCGTTTTGTCTTCAAGCGCTTTGTATAACAGCGGAAGCACAGACGGCTTTTCGATCATTCCCAAATAAACGACGGCTTGTCTTCTGATCGAAGTCTTCGGATCATGCAGCGCCTTTTCCAATACTGGTAAATCGTCTTCATCCGGATCCATTTGCTCAAGATGGGCATAGCGCTGTTTCCAGTCTTCATCATCGAGCATTTCCAAAGTCACTTTATAAGCTTTCCGCTGCACTGCCGGTTTGGCCTCACCCTTTTGCTGTACGGCTGCTTCTGTCAGGCGTTTGAGCCGCTCATCACTGTAGGCGGCCTGAAGCTCTTCTGTGACATCGTGTCCGATTTCGGTAAAATCCCCGAAGCGCACGCCTTGTTCTTTCCAAGCCCGCTCAAATACAACATTTGAAGCTTCGGAACGCAGCTTTAAGATGGCTTCTTGGAAACGTTCCGGAAGGCCGAAGCGCTCTTCACGTTCGCCGTCCGTCAATTTGACCTGCATCGGGATTCCGCTGAACATTTGTACGAAAACCTTCACTTCACCGAACGATTCCTGTTCAGAACGGCTCTCAGACTGCTCCGTATGTTCCATTCCGAAAGCGGAACGGACCTGAGGCAGAATGTCCTTCCAGTCAAAACGGGCGTTTCTCTCCACAGCCAGGAAATCGGCAACGTGATAAACGCCCTTTACTCCTTCAATGTTTAAAATATCACGTACGACGGCCGGAGCATCATCTGCCTGATCGGGCTTGTAATTGTTGCTTTTCCCCGCCGGAAGCTCTTCAGTCAAAATCACTTTCATCGTGTTCGGACTCGGCGTCGGTTCTATTGATTTAATCTTCATATTGGTCCTCCTATGCGCAATCTGACACTTATTCTAACATAGTCGGCACAAGCGTTCTATTGCGCCGCTTAGCTTTTGCCGATGCCGGCCTCTTTTTGGATACGGGCGGCGAACTGCAAAAGAAATTGATGCCGCTCCTCTGCTAAACCGGCTCCCGCTTTTGTATTCATTAAGCCTTTAAGCTTGATTAATTTATCCTCTATATGGGCCAGCACACTTGTTTGAGTTCCGTACATCGGGTGACCCTTCGCGCCGGCAAACATAAAAGCCCTGCCGATGCCCGCTGCGCCGATCGCATCAAGCATGTCTGCATCCTGAACAACTTTCCCCTCCAATGAAAGCGGCCGCTTTATCAGCAGTTCCCTGTGTCTGAATGACATTCTCGTGATGATATCCGCGATCTCCTCAATGGAGCCAGCCGCAATGTTGAAAGCAGCCAGCCGTTCTGTCACTTCGCCTGCCGTCAGCCTTTCGCTTTTTTCGAGCTTGGCGTCAATCAGATCATGAACCAGCGCGGCCGTCTCAGTGATAAATAAGTCGGCGCCTTCTTCTTTTGCCATATAAACAGAAAGTGCTGCGACCCGGGAAATATGAAGCCAGTCATGGCCTGTACGTTCATTGATAAGCTTTTCTCTGACCCAATTCCTGACGCTTTCCAGCTGCTCTTTTTCGTTCACCGTATCACCTCTTATTGGGCCAAAAGCCTCTGCACCGTATCTTCAAGCTCTTTTGGGTTGACGTTCGGTGAAAAACGCCCGGTGACTTCACCGTTTCGGTCCACGATAAACTTAGTGAAATTCCATTTGACCGCTTTTGTGCCGAGCATCCCCTTCGCCTGCTCCGTCAGATATGTGAAGAGAGGATGAGCGTCTGCTCCATTGACATCAACTTTCGCAAACATCGGGAATGTGACTCCGTAGTTTTTCACACAGAACTCTTGAATTTCCGCTTCGTTTCCAGGTTCTTGGTTCATGAATTGGTTGCAGGGAAATCCCAATATTTCAAGACCTTCCTCCCGATATGTATCATAGAGCTCCTGAAGCTGCTTGAGCTGGGATGTAAACCCGCATTTGCTTGCTGTATTCACAATGATGATCACCTTGCCTCTGTAAGCCGATAGCGTCATGTCTTCGCCTGTTATGGTCCGTACGTTTATATCGTAAATTGTCATCTGCGGCCCTCCTTTTTACATTCTTCATTTATTTTACCTGTTTTACACTGCAAAACAAACGGTAACCGCTTTTTCCTTCCACTTAACGGAAAACGTTTTTTTCGAGGAACCAAACGGCTCTTTACCCGTCATAATAAAAGAGCCGCTCCGAATTTATACCCATTTGCCGTTTTTATCCCTGTCATTATGCGTTAAATACGGTTTATTACGCCGGGATGGATTGAAAAATGGCTTAAAAATTTCTATAATGAAGAAAATTAACGGGGAATAACGGAGGTGGCATGTTGCCTATTAATATACCAAATCACCTGCCCGCTAAGCAGGTGCTTGAAAGTGAACACATCTTTGTAATGGATGAAAGCCGGGCTTTTCATCAGGATATCCGGCCGCAGAAGATCGTGATTTTAAATCTGATGCCGAAAAAAATCCAAACGGAAACCCAGCTCCTCAGGATGCTTGGGAATTCACCTTTACAAGTTCACTTTACGTTCTTAATTCCGAGCACACATACTCCAAAAAATACGGCAAGGCAGCATCTGGATGAATTTTATACGGATTTTTCCAGCATCCGCCACAAACGGTTTGACGGAATGATTATTACCGGGGCTCCGATTGAGCACCTGCCGTTTGAAGATGTTTCTTACTGGGAAGAATTGAAGGAAATCATGGAATGGAGCAAAACGAACGTCACTTCAACACTCCATATCTGCTGGGGCGCTCAAGCCGGTTTATACTATCATTACGGCATTGAGAAAGTGGAGCTGCCGAAAAAAATCTTCGGTGTGTTTGAGCATACCGTTCTTAAAAAACATGAGAGATTGGTAAGAGGATTTGACGAGCTATACTATGTGCCACACTCACGGCATACAGATATTAATACGGAGCAGCTGCAATCGGCTTCGGATCTGGATGTGCTCAGCGTTTCAGAGGAAGCGGGGGTCTGTTTAATCGTTTCAAAAGACGAAAAACAGATTTTCTTAACGGGTCATCCGGAATATGATACCGATACGCTGCTTCAGGAGTATGAGAGAGACATAGAGAGAAATCTTTCAAACGTAGAAGCTCCTAAGCACTATTTTGCGCCCGGCGGGAAAGAACCTGTTAACCGCTGGAAAGCTCATGCAACGTTATTGTTTATGAATTGGCTGAATTATTACGTATATCAGGAAACTCCGTATGAATGGGATTAATTTTTGTTTTAAGTGATACGGTGACAAAAATATGATAAAATACTCTTGATTCAGTATGCGTATAACAAAACTTTAAAATAATGGAACATATCAATTAAATTTAGTTTAAATATGTTGGCGCGCTTATTATAAAATGATGCACTTGTGTTATGTTTATCTATAGACAATAACTCCTTACGATGCATGAAGCTTGCTTGTTGTTGATTACATTGAGGTGAATTTACTTGAATACCAATAAAAAAGTATTAATTTTGACTGCAAATTACGGAAACGGGCATGTTCAAGTGGCCAAAACGCTCTACGAACAATGTCTGCGTCTCGGCTTAGATGTGACGGTTTCCAATTTGTATCAAGAGTCAAATCCGATTGTTTCAGAGGTTACTCAATACCTTTATTTAAAAAGCTTCTCAATCGGGAAACAGTTTTATCGTTTGTTTTATTACGGAGTTGACAAAATCTATAATAAACGCAAATTCAATATTTATTTTAAAATGGGAAATAAACGTTTAGGCCAGCTCGTCGAAGAGCATAAGCCGGACATTATTATCAATACATTTCCGATGATTGTCGTACCGGAATACAGACGGAGAACCGGAAAAGTGATCCCGACGTTCAACGTTATGACCGATTTCTGCCTTCACAAGATCTGGGTTCATGAAAATGTTGATAAATATTATGTCGCCACAGATTACGTGAAGGAAAAACTGATTGAAATCGGCACTCACCCGAACAACGTAAAGATCACAGGCATTCCCATCAGGCCTCAATTCGAGGAATCGATGCCGAAAGAACCGATTTATAAAAAATACAATCTCTCTCCCGACAAAAAAGTTCTTCTTATTATGGCGGGAGCGCATGGTGTGCTGAAAAACGTAAAAGAACTGTGCGAAAATCTCGTTCATGACGATCAGGTGCAGGTTGTGGTGGTATGCGGCAAAAACAGCTCGCTGAAAGAATCCCTCAGCAGCTTGGAAGGTGACAATGCCGACCGGCTGAAAGTGCTGGGCTATGTAGAAAGAATTGACGAGCTGTTCCGTATTACGGACTGCATGATCACAAAACCAGGCGGCATCACACTGACGGAAGCGACGGCGATCGGAGTACCCGTTATTTTGTACAAACCGGTTCCCGGACAGGAAAAAGAAAACGCCATTTTCTTTGAAGATCGCGGTGCGGCTGTCGTGGTCAACCGCCACGAAGAAATTTTAGAGTCTGTCACCTCCCTTCTTGCGGATGAGGAGAAGCTGAACCGGATGAAGGACAATATTAAAAGCCTTCACCTCCCCAACTCTTCTGAAGTCATTTTGCAGGACATTATAAAAGAATCTGAAATGATGGCCGGGAAGGCGGATATGGCATTATCGTAAAAGAAAAGCACACGAACGATTCGTGTGCTTTTTGTTTTTTTCCGGTTAAGCTTTGTTACTGGAAAAATAAAGATAAAAAATAGGGAGCGGCCGCTTGACGCCCGCTCCCATATGGTGTATAGTTGAACCATCATTTAACAACGTTTACATACGTACGGTTGGATGATGACAAAATTTTTTTTAGCACGAAGGTGCTACAGTACTAGGAGGAATTAAGCAATATGCAAAACGGTAAAGTAAAATGGTTCAATAACGAAAAAGGATTCGGCTTCATCGAAGTTGAAGGCGGAGACGACGTATTTGTTCACTTCACTGCTATCGAAGGAGAAGGATACAAATCATTAGAAGAAGGACAAGAAGTTTCTTTTGAAATTGTCGAAGGTAATCGTGGACCTCAAGCTTCTAATGTTGTAAAACTCTAAACTCAATACATGTTGATCAGATGACAAATAGAGGAGAGGCGTATGCCTCTCCTATTTGATTGCCGTCTGAATCTCAATTGCGACAAGATTCTGCTTACAGCGCTGCTCGATTTCTTCAATTTGCTTCTCCTTTGACGGTATTCCTTTTTTTGCCATTTCCGCTAAACTTCCCAAATCACCGTATATTTCTTTAAATGTCTGCTGAAGGATTGTTTTTAAATCATTATCATTCACGGCTGGTTTTTCCCTTCTCTCCCAAGATACCCTGAATAATAGTAAATAAGCCCTAATTAATCAGGTTCAATAGTTATATCGGCTTATTTTCTATATTTTTTTCTATTTTCCGTACATATTTCTAAAAAAAATCTCCAAACTATTTGCGGAGGTGTTTTTTAATGGACTCTGAATTTTTTCCAAACGGACTGACGGATAAACGCCAGCTTGAATTAGCAGTGGAAACTGCCCAGAAAACAACGGGAGCGGCTACCCGGGGCCAAAATTCAACTTTGGTGGAATCTGCTTACCAAGCGATTCAGGCTGCCAGAACGATGTCACAATCCAGTGAACTGCAAGCTCTCGACCAGGATTTTCTGCAAAAGCAGAGAATGCTTCTCGACGATTGCCAGCATCAGCTTGATGAATTCGAAAAATAAAACCGCAGAAGCTGCGGTTTTATTTTTTATTGATTTGTCAGCACCTTGCCGTAGGCTTTCAGCTTCTCCCCCACCGTGCATTGGTTGATACAGAAAGAATGAGCGTGCGTTTTTCCAAACTCTTTGCGGAAATGCTTTTTTACGAAACAGTCTTTACAATATTCATCCTGAAGCTCTGTCAATTCTTTATAAATGCTTTTTTTATCCAATATCAGTCATCTCCGTTACCTTCTAATGTTATGCGGCTTTCAATCTGCCGGTCCGAGAGAATTTTTCTGGCAAGGTCATCCGCTTCTTGATTTTCCTTTCGGTTTACGGCTTCATATGTCGGTGTCAGCTTTAAGGATTCGAGCAGCGCTTCAATTTTATCCAGCCATTCGTTTTGCGTTTCATCATAACACGGCCAGCTGCCGTCAAGCTGATGCAAAACGACGAGGGAATCCCCTCTTATCGTGATTGAATTTCTGCTTGCGCCAAGTTCCTGCACTTCCTTAAGTGCTTCGTACAAAGCGGCATATTCCGCCTCATTGTTCGTCTGAAGCGTTAAGCTTTTATTTTTCCGTATGCGATGCCGCTTGCCGCCGAGAGAATAATACACGACAATTCCGAGTCCTGCGCGTCCGCTTGTTTTGTCAAAGCCGCCGTCGAAATACACTGTAATGTCGTCAGGTTCGTACGCAAGTTCTTCAGTAAGCTTTTCTAATTCTTTAAGCGTCCAGCTCGCGCCTTTTTCATCCTCAAAATAAATGTCTTTTATATAAGGAAAGCGGCTGACTTCTCTTGCAAGCATGCGCGCTTTCGGAACGGTCAGCCAATCTTCGGAAAAAAACGCGACAGGGCCTGTTCCTTTTGCTTCTATTTCGATATACGGCTTAAGATTCATTGAAATCACCTTACCATTCATTAGTTGACGGGCGTGTGCTATAATCAAACCATTCTCAAATTGAAAGGAAGTCAGCAGGTTTTGTTTAACGATGTGTTATGGATCTTATTTGCGGTCATTCATTTTATCATTGTTCTTCTGTTTTATAAAGGATTTGGCAAAACGGGCCTATTCGTATGGATCGGTTTCGCCACGGTGTGCGCCAACTTGCAGGTTGTCAAAACAGTTGAGCTGTTCGGGCTCACGGCAACACTGGGAAATATCATGTACGGCACCGTTTTCTTCGCAACGGATGTGCTGAACGAAAAATACGGTCCCCGGGAAGCGCGCAAAGCCGTCTGGCTCGGGTTTTCCACTTTGCTCGCTTTGACATGCGCCATGCAGGGGGCTCTTTTATATAAACCGGCTGCGTCAGATATCGCACAGCCTGCCCTTGAGACGATTTTCGGTTTTCTGCCGCGTGTTGCGCTCGGAAGCCTTTTGGCTTTTATTTTCAGCCAAACGATAGATGTTTATGTATATTCAGCCATTCGGAGAATCTTTCCTTCAGACAGGCTTCTCTGGCTCAGAAACAGCGGAAGCACGGCCCTCAGCCAGCTGCTGGATACATTTATCTTCACTGCCGTGGCCTTTCTCGGCGTTTATTCCGCGGGCGTCTGGTTCAGCATCTTTATTTCGACTTATCTGATTAAATTTGCGGTATCACTCATTTCTGTCCCTTATGCGTATGCGGCAAAACGAATGACACCGAAGGGAGAGTGACGGATGATGCCCGCTGAAATTTACGTGGACGGCGCAAGCGCCGGAAACCCGGGCCCGTCCGGTATCGGTATTTTTATTAAACATGACGGGAAAACAGAATCTTTCTCAATTCCGATCGGCGACCATTCAAATCAGGAAGCTGAATTTCTCGCTTTAATTGAAGGAATGAAGCTGTGTGCCGCCCGCGGATTTGAGTCCGTGTCATTCCGGACGGATTCGGATATCGTGGAGCGGGCCGCGGATCTTGAAGCGGTTAAAAACAAGGCTTTCCAGCCGTTTGTTGACGAAATCATCCGCTTAAAGACCGGATTTCCATTGTTTTTCATTAAGTGGATTCCCGGCACACAAAACCAAACAGCCGATCAGCTCGCAAAAAAAGCGATTCGGCTGAATAAATAACCGGAATGAAATTGCGTCTCACTGTTCATCCTACAAATGAGGTGAACAGCTATGAGAAAAGAAAATAAAGGCCGGCTGACCGGGGGCGTGAATCCTCAGGGAAATATGGAAGGAAATGCGCATAAAGACCCGAAATCAGCCCTTGAAAACAACGCAAAAAAAAGCAATACAAAACGCTAGAGGGATCAGCTGATCTCTCTGGCGTTCAGCTTTTCGAGCATTCTTTCAATTCCTTTTATCTGATGGCGTCTGAGCATTAAGGATGCTTCTTCCATCTTCAATGAAAAAATCGCTTCTTCAAGCGTACAGACTAACGGCACCTCGCAATGTATTTCAGCAAGCTGCCTTGACAGCTCCAATTCTTTCAAGCTTTGCTGAATTTTCGTTTGCTGGCCCTTCGGCAAGAGAGCGAGGCTTTCTAATAACCGTTCTATGTTTTCGTATTCACGGATCAGCTTGTACGCCGTTTTTTCCCCGATCCCTTTAACGCCGGGATAGTTATCGCTCGTGTCTCCCATCAGCGCCTTAATGTCAATCAGCGCTTTTGGCGGAACTCCCGTTTCTTCTCTGAATATCTCATCTGTATATACCTTATAATTGCCGATACCCTTTTGCAGCAGCGCTACTTGAACTTGTTCATTCAGCAATTGAAGCAGATCTTTATCACCCGTTACAATCGTAATTTCCGCTTCCCCGGCAAACAGGGCAGAAAGCGTACCGATACAGTCATCCGCCTCATAGCCTTTTATGCCGATGTTTAAAAACCCGAGCTCTCGCGCTGCTTCTTTCGCTAAATCAAATTGCGGAATCAGCTCAAGCGGCGGTTCGCTTCTGTTGGCCTTATAATCTTGAAACAAATCATTGCGGTACGTTTTGCTTCCCATATCCCAGCAGCAGACGACATGTGTGGGCTGAAACGTATCAACCGCCGTGATGAGATGCTTTAAAAAACCGTTGACGCCGTTTGTCGGGATTCCGTTTTCATTTATCATAAAATTGCGATGAACGGCCGTCGCGAAAAACGAGCGGAATAAAAGCGCCATGCCGTCAACGAGCAGTAATTTGTTATTCATATATCGAAACTCCTTTTTTTATTCAATGTTCCTATTTTACCAAAGAAGGCGGTAAAAAAACAGCATCCCCCCATTTGGAAGATGCTGCCGTCACGTTACTCACCGTGTCTTTTATTGCTTGCCATCAGCTTTTCAGCTTCACGGCCGGCATAAGAATCAAATTTCTGTCCGAAGCCGTTTTTCTTTTTGGCATTGTTATTCTGCTGAGCATTTCTGTTTCCCAGTTTTGTTCTGCCCATGGTCATATCCCCCTTTAGAGAAGATACGGATAGTATGTACAGCAAGCGCTGATGACACACGCGGCAGGTTCATCCATTACTGTCTGCTGACGAATTCTTTCACCATCTCTTCACTTACGAATCGTCTTTGCGGCACGATGCCCTTTTTCGCCAGCTGGTTCATTTTTGCGGTGATGCCATTAATGGCATCTGTCGTGAACGGTTCATTCTGTCTGCATTTTACAATGGCTTCTTCAATGGCCTGTTCACGCTCATAGTCAAGCTGTACAAATGTTTTGACGTGCTGATGCTGTTTTGCGGAATGTGCTGAAATTGCTTTATGGACTTCTGACATAAAAGGTTTCATCTCGCTTTTTTCATTTTAGTCTACCACGACTGTTATCTGCCCGCCAACCGGATTTTTAAATTTTCAGCATTTCATCTTTCTTTTTCCATGCTTTTTCGGCTTCGTAAAGGTGTTCAATTTCCCTTGCACTCGTATTTTCCGCAAGACCTTGTAAATAAGTGTCCCGCTGCTCGTGGATCTGGGACAGGCTTTTATCCGCCATGTCTTCTTGCAGACGGCGCACCTGCTCAGTATATCGCTCTGAAAGGCTTTCTTTCTCCTGCTCAAGCCACTTTTCTGTCACTTTTTGCAGGCTGAGCCTGAGCCCTTCCACAAACGCTCTTTTTCCGTTCTGTTCAAAAAACTGCTTCGGCGATTTAACTTCTTTTATGTGATGTGTGAATGCCGAGACGTCAATGACCGGAGCGACCTCTTTCAGCTGAACGGCAAATTCGTTTTCGGCGCTCACATAAATAGAGAAATCTCCGTCTTCCATAAGCTTCTTCTGACAGTTTTCCATCCATTCCTCAGTCATATGGCGCTCAATAAAACCGGTCATCCGGATATCGAGCGTTTTCAGCTCTTGAATATATTCAAAACGGAATTCCTTGAGCGCTTCATTCAGCGCCGCTGATATATTTTGTTTCCAATCACCGTTTTGAAGACCCGGATGGAAGGCGGTTTTCAGCATATCATTCGCATAAAACGTCAGGCGATGTTTAATGTGATAGAGCTGCTCTTCCGTATCTTTCATCACTTTTCGAATGATGACCTCAGACGTACGGCGCTTTGAAATGTCAGCGAGAGCTTTTTCATAGGAAGACTCCAGACGCTGTTTCTTTTTCTCTTTTTCTTCTGCCGACTGGTGAAGAGATTCGTGAAGCTGTTCCACCATATCGCACAATTTGTCAGCCTCTGTTTTCAGCTGGGCGCAGCTTGCCCTCATTACATCTTCCTCAATAAAGTGCTCAAGCCCGGTTCTTACATCAGAGAACCTGTTATAAAAAGCTTCTTTTTTACCCGCAAGCTCTTCTTTACTTGAGACATGATATAATTTCGGCCGGTTAATTCCCTCTTTTGAGAGTTCTGAGCGGACATAGTCTTTGACTGTTTCCAGCTCGCTTTCGGTTTTGGCCAGATCTGCGGCGTTAATGACAAAAAACATTTTATCCATGCCGAATGATTCTTTGACGAGGCCGAGTTTCTTCAGAAAAGACCTGTCTCCTTTTGAAAAAGAATGCTGATAGTACGTCATATAAAAGAACGCATCAGCATCTTTTATATATTGAAAGGCAAGTTCCGTATGGCGCTTGTTTATACTGCTTGCTCCCGGCGTATCAACAATGGTGATGCCTTTTTGCGTGAGAGGCGAATCATAATACACGGTGACTTCTTTTACGCAGCAGGCCGTTTTTTCTTCCGCTGCATACGGTTTTAAATCTTCAACCGGCACCGTCAGTGTCTGCCTTTGACGGATCTGTTCTTCATACGTATCAAACGCCTGCAGCATCGTCTGAATCACCGGGATAAGTTCATCCGGAACTTTTCCCTTTTTAATGGCATAATTCCATCTCTCTTTCAGTGAACGCCCCTTTACATCAGCGTCTTTCAGCTCAGTCAGCTGAAGCATTTCAGCGTCCAGATCCTCCTCCGTCTTAAAAACGATCTCCGCAGATTTATGCGGTTTGCCGGCTTGCGGTTTCGTTATTTTGTTGATCGTAGCCGTTGTGGGCGTCGGTGATGACGGAAGCACGTATTCACCGACAAGCGCATTTGCAAATGATGATTTACCGGAACTGAATCCGCCGAATAACGCCAAGGTAAACTGGCGGTTTTCAAGCCGCTCAATCCTGCTTCGAAAGGCTTCTGCCTGTTTTTCTAATATGCTCGAGGATTCAAGAATCCCGGCAAGCTCATAGAACCGATCAGTCTGCTCTTTTATAGGAAGTTCCTTCATCGCATTTTTTTCGGGCTTGTTTACTTCATACTGTACAGTCTCTTTTGGTTTCTCTTTTTGGACGGGCGCTTTTGCAAGGCGTTTTTTTCGCGTATACCAGTCGCCGCTTCCCGTATCACAGGTCAATTCTTCTTCCCACAAAGCGCGGACTCGGGCTGCTTTTTCCAAGGCATTGCGTTCTTCTTTTGCCGATTGCGCGAGCTCATCCCTTATCTGCTTTTCTTTTTCGAGCCGGTTTTTCAAGTTCTCAATGAGCGGTCCGTTTTTTGCCTGAACATAAGCGGTCAGCTCCTCAATGAGTTCCGCTGTTTGTCTTTTGGCTTCCCTTCTGATCATCTCAGCGAGGTCTTTCGTATAAGTTAATACGTATTCAGATGAAAAGGCCGCTCCCTGCTTAATGGCCTGAGCGGTGATATCATCAGAAAGCGGTGTGCGGTACGCCTGGATTTTCTTGATCAGTTCGTCCGAATCCGCTTCATACCGCTTGGCCGCTTTCGTAAATGTGTCGATAATATGCCAATCCGCTTCCCCTTCTGTTCTTTTTTTAATATCGGCAAAAAATTCAGCATGCCTTCTCTCTTTCTCCTGAGCCGTTTTCGCTTTTGAAAAGAATAATCCGGTTTTAAATGAGGGCTGCTGTGATTCAATATAAGCAGATGCAAGCTCCCTCATCTCAAAGGGTGTCAGATTAGCGTTCTGCAATATGTTCTGCACGTCTTTTCTGATGTCTTTCTCTGCTGTTTCAGCCTGTTGAACGGCTTTTTTAAGCTCATCTTCAACAGAACGGACAAGTGCTTCTTGTTTGTCAAACTGCTCTCCGCTGCCGTTTTTATCTTCTTTTACGAGCATCTCTGTATGCTCTTTGACTAAGTGTGCGACTTTTCTCTCCGTTAAGGACCATAAATTTGATTTTGCCTGCTGTTTCAGCTTCTGCAGATGTTTTTTCAGCTGTTCCATGCCGTTTAAAGGATGGTCAGGCTCAGTGACAGACGTAAAGAAAAGCGATTCTTTCGGTATTCCCGCGCCTTCAAGCATATCTTCCACCTGCCTGCGGTACTCTTCAAACTTCGTTTCGGTTTCATCATGCCTGTCAATTTGGTTGACGATCAGAAACAAATTCGGAATACGGTCTTTGATGGAGCTGAGAAACAGCATATTTTCTTCTGAATGAACGTGATTATAATGAACGACGTAAAATAAAGCGTCAGCCTGATGGAGAACCGAAGCGGCAGATAAAAAATGCGCTTCGTCCGTCGAATCAATTCCCGGTGTGTCAATGTAGGCCGCATAAGGCTCTGACTCCTTAAAGCCGGCATAGACTTCCACCGTTTCAATTTGCTCACCGTCTTTACAGAATTGCTGCACTTGTTTTTTATCGTAACTTCCTTTAATTTCTGCATAAGCCCCGTCCGTCGTATGAAGCACGACTTTATCTTCACCGTGCCGGATGACAACGAGGTTGGCGCTTGTGGGAATCGGGCTTGTCGGCAGTATGTCTTCACCGAGCAATGTGTTTAATAAAGAGGACTTTCCGGCCGAATAATGCCCGGTAAACGCGATATAAACCTCTTCATCAGCCGCTTTTTTCATAATGGCCGCGAGCTGATCGGCCCGTTTTTCATCCTGGTGATCCAAAAATTGTACGTATAAGGCACCCGTTCTGCTGAAAATCTCCCTGTTATGGCGTTCTTCTTCTGTCATGTGTCTTTACCCCTTTGTGTCTGTCGCATCAAATGACGTTTTCATTTTTAGAAAGCTCTGAAAAAAACCTCTCCCCCATTTTACACAAGAATGGCCCACTTTTCTTCAGGAAACGTAAAAAAGCCGCCGATATCGGCAGCTGATAAAGAAAAAACACCCGCGGCATTAAAAACCGCAGATGTTTAAGAAGACATCGATTTATTCGAAACTTTTTTCAATACGAAACCAATCAAAACACTGTATGTACAAACGGCTGCAAATAAAAATAACATTGTCATTTTCGGCACCACCTTGAATGAGAATCATTTTCATATTTACATCTTATCATGAGTGAGAATGATTTTCAATCTCTATTTTGCGGTGTTTTCTTCTAGCGCTTTCTCTTCGGCGCGAATCCTCACAGTGAGCATGCAGGCATTGAGAATCGAAAAGAGAAACAGTGTCCAATACGCTCCGTATAACAGCGGCAGAAAAATAAATTCTAAGATGACGACCGCGTAGTTCGGGTGCTTCATCCACCTGTACGGCCCCTTTCTGACAAGCTCCGCATCCGGCACGACAAGAATTTTCGTATTCCAATACCGCCCTAATGATAATAGAGCCCAATACCTGATCCCCTGTACAAATAAAATAATACATATAATGGCGGCCCACCTTGGAGAAAGCGTTTTTTGAAACGCCGCCACCTCAGCTGTAAGAGAGACAAAAAAGAGCACGTGCATCAGGACGAGAAAGGGATAATGTCCTTCTCCGTATTCGACTGCGCCTTGCTTTTTCACCTTCTGCTCATTGCGCCGGGCCACGATCATCTCCGCAATCCGCTGGGCCGCAAGCAGCATGATAAACAGCCAAAACATTAAGAAGCCCCCTTTTCCCAGCTGAACAGCAAAAGCTCAGACGAAAATCCCGGCCCGAGAGCGCCGATCAGCCCTTTTTCGTTTTCTTTCTGCCGGCCGCGGAGCAACTGTTCTTTTATCACGTGAAAAATAGTTGCGGAAGACATGTTGCCGTGTTTTTGCAGCACCTTCCGAGATGCCGCAAGCTGACCGGTGTCCATTGAAAGACTCGTTAAATAGGCGTCAATGACCTTTTTCCCGCCTGGATGGGCAAGAAAGGTTTTAATGTCGTGAGGATCGACACCATATTCTAATAAAAATTCATCAACATTGTCCTTCAGCCACTGTGAAACCAGGGTGGGAATATCTCTTGAAAAAATGACTTGAAAACCGCTGTCGGTGAATTCCCAGCCCATCACATCTTCCGCATCCGGCATCATCACCGATTGAGTGGCAAATATCCGCGGAAGAAGCGGCTGTTTGACGTCGTTCCGGTTCGCCTTTTCCCCTCCGATTAGTACTGCGGCAATTCCGTCCGCAAACAGGGAAGTTCCGATTAAGTTGCTTTTTGACTTGTCGTTCGGCTGAAACGTTAAGCTGCAGAGTTCAGCCGCGATGACAAGCACGTATGCTTCAGGATATGCGCGGCAGTATTCGTACGCCCTGGACAGGCCGGCCGCTCCGCCCGCGCATCCTAAGCCCCAGATCGGTATCCGTTTTGTTTTCGCAGAAAACGGCAGCTGATTCATCACTTTCGCTTCAATGCTGGGTGTCGAAAGCCCGGTGCTGGAAATAAAAAAGATCGCATCCACTTTTTCATATGGGAAGGGATTTGTTAAACAATCCGGGTTTGTTAAACAATCAAGCGCCGCATCCGCACTATGCTTAACGGTTTCTTCCGTATACAGCCGGTTCTTTTCTGAAAAACCCCGCGCCGTTTTATACCATTCAATCGGCCGGACAAACTGCCTTGATTCAATTTCGCCGTTTTGAAAGGCTTTTAACAGCCGATCAATATCCTTAAATGAATCGGCAAACATCCCTCTCGCAAAATCTGCCGCCGTTTCTTGCGAGACATGATACTTCGGAATGCTCGTTCCGACCGACAACACATATGCCATGCCCATCACCTCTTCACATAAAGGTTTCCGCTTTTTTCCTGAATGTATGCATAAGTTTGAATCGAGGATTTCACTGACATGCCATTTTAATTTAAAATTGGCCCTTTTGAATGATAAACCGTTCGACTATACTTTACCCATTCATAAAAAAAGGTTGTGATAAGCATGCTGAAACCCGTCATTCTTAAAGGGTCACTCGTTCAGTTAGAGCCGATGACGATTGATCACACTCAGGCACTTTGTGAAGCTGCTTCAGGAAATAGGACGACTTACGCTTACACCCATGTTCCTGACGGAATCGAAGAAACAAAGCGTTATATTGAACGTGCGCTTTCCGATTATGAAAAAGGACTTGCATTGCCATTTGCAGTACGGAGTCTTGAAACAGAGCGAATCGTCGGAAGCACGCGGTTTATGGATGCGGAAGTGTTTACGCGGCCGGCGGACGCAGCCCCGGAAGTGTGTGAGATCGGCAGCACATGGTATGCCTCTGCCGTACAGCGGACCGGTGTCAATACGGAATGTAAACTTCTGTTGCTGACCCATGCGTTTGATGCGTGGCAAGCTGTCAGGGTGACGCTGAAAACCGATGTTCGCAACCAGCGCTCACGAACTGCGATTTTGCGGATCGGTGCCCAATTTGAAGGGATCCGCCGCGCGCATATTCCGGCTGTCGACGGCGGCCTCAGAGATACCGCCTACTACTCCATCCTTCGGGAGGAATGGCCTTATATCCGGCAAAACCTTTCTGGCCGGCTCGCAGCATATAACTGAAAAACCTGCCGATATATACGGCAGGTTTTTTACATATTCGGATCATGGACGTATAAATTGAGATCGATCCGTCCGTCTGACGTGACCGCTACCCCCTCAGCTTCAAGAGACAGCTTCTGTACAGAAAACATCTCTTCATCTCTTAATCCGATTTCACCCTTTGCATTGATGACCCTGTGCCAAGGAAGACGATGCTTTTTACTCATGGAGTGAAGAATCCGCACAACCTGCCTTGCTCCCCGCGGACTTCCCGCAAGACCGGCAATTTGACCGTACGTCATCACTTTTCCTTCAGGAATCTGTTTGATAATAGCTACCGCCCGTTCCGTAAATGTCATGTAACTCCTCATTTCGCAAGAAGCAGATGATTTTCGAGAAAATCAGCCACTTCCTGATCTTATTTTTTTAGATGATAATTGCTTCATCATCATACTTATTACATCTCTGCGTTTAAATAGATTATCTGTTTGTTCACAAAAAATTAACAAAGATAGGCATGTACATGTTTAACATAATATGTAATAATACAATTGTATTAAAAAAGAAAAGGAGTGTTTGCAATGAAAATGAAAAAAGCTTTAGCCGGCTCAGCCCTATCACTCGCTTTACTCTGTTCTGCCGCCCCTGCTTTTGCCGCAGGTCCTGCTGATACACCTTCTGCAGAAAGCAAAACGAAGGAAGTATCTGCTTTGGCGACGTTCATACTTAATGGTTATGGCCCTGATTATCCTACTTCAATTTACCAGAATGGAATCACCTATTATTTAGACAACATCACCTTCCATGGCGCTGATGGCACTTGGACAGCCGTCTACAAAAGCTGATTTTTCAAGACGGCGGAATGATTGTCTTAAGTAACAACTAGAAAGCTGCTAATATAAGGGGGCTTTGCCCCTTTTTTTAGTTTCACTCCATTTTATAATTGATCCAGCATATAGCACCTAGGTGCGTAATTTTATTACATCCGATGATCATTATCAGTTGTACTGTTTCTGCTTTTAGACGCAAAAACACATAATCTAAAATTTTCTCCCGCGTGTCTATCCAAAAGCCGAGTCTCAACTCTATCAATCCGGAACATTTTATCGACGCCTGAGTTCCCCAGCTAACGTTAAGAAACCTCTTACTTGCTCTTTTATTTTTGATAAAACACAATCCAGGGTGATAACATGAGATTTGCTTGGGAAGAATTAATTATAATTGCATTCGGAATGATTTTACTGAGAATTTCAGGGAGAAAATCCATTGCACAAATGACCATCGCACAGACAATGGTGATGATTTCAATCGATCGTTCATCCCATTTTAGAAACTAGTTTATTGAAAACATTAATCGCTGCGTCTATCCTTTTTAGTGCTTTGATTTTGATGGAATGGTTTCAAGTAAAAGTAAACTGGATTGAATTTTTTTTAACCGAAAAATCTAAATTCGTTATAGAAGACGGCCAACTCAATATAGAAAACTTAAAGAAGCTGAGACTGACAGCAGATCAACTCGAAATGCGTTTAAGGCTTCTTGGCATTTCAAAAATAAACACAATTAAATATGCCACTTTAGAAGCTAATGGACAATTAGGCTACGAATTAAAAGATGACTGTAAGCCTTTAACCATCAAAGATCTTAAAAATGTGATCGATCCAAAATTCCTTAACAATGAGTCTCCATCTCAAACAGAGGGTCAAGCCAATCTATTTGAGGAAATCAAAAGACATCAGACTCAGCACAAGCCAAAAAATCTTGAATAATTCGCTGATTAGTAAAACCTTTTGTTATTCAAAACCGAAGCCGGATCCAGACCGTTAACCGCCGATCATTTTTTACCGAAATCGGTTTATAAGAAACAAAAAAAGCATCTGAAGCAGATGCCTTTTTTCCGACGAGGTCCTTGTATGCGCCTGAATATGCTTTTCAGCCGCCTATACCCACCATCAGCCTTAGCCATAATGTTAATCAGTTTGTTTTATAAAATCATTGATTAATTGATCAGTCGTTAATATTGTGGCAAATTCATCATGCAACGTAGCCAGAGATATATTGTGAATAGTCTCGGCATCATAATATGTATCATTTTGGTCTCTCATCCCGAAGGCTGCCGTTGCATCTGAAATCAGGTAGGTATCAAATCCTAAATTACCGCTCATTCTTGTAGTTGTTGAAACACAATGGGGCGTAGTCAAACCAGTTATTACGACAGTTGTTATATCATTTGATTTTAAAATCTCTTCTAGATTAGTCCCGATAAAGCTGCTGTTTACTTTCTTGGTTATAATGACTTCTTTATCCATAGGTTTAACGATTTCCTTTATGGCAAACCCCTCATTCTTAGGATAAAACAAAGAACCAGGTTTATCAGAAATATGTTGTATGTATATGACTGTCCATCCTTTTTCTCTCCATAATTTCAGTATTTTACTAATGTTTTCTTCCGCTTTTACGTTATTTCGTTCTCCCCATTTTTTATCATCGAAAGCTTTTTGTACATCTACAATGATTAACGCTTTTTTCTTTTCTGCCACCAGATAACCTCCTATATTGAAAATTAGTATTTATAACATTTTAAATAAAGTTTTTACTTTTGTACAATTGTTTCAGTTTTAAATTTCATATCACACCTTTCCCGTTGGAAAAGCGCTGGAATAGCTAAAGCAAACACTCACTCAAAGGCTGCAGTTCACCAGAGGCCAGCAATAATCAACTCTTTTTCTCTATATACTTATCAGTATCCCTTTTGCCATCCACTCCCCTAACAAAATTCACGCTACGCTCACAAAATATTAACAAAAAACCCCTTGGTTATTTTTGTATTTCATGTAATAATACAAGTGTATTAAAAACAAAGGAGTGTTTAAAATGAAATTAAAAAAAGTTTTAACTGGTTCTGCCTTGTCTCTCACTTTACTCGTTTCCGCTGCCCCTGCTTTTGCATCCAGCCCTGGCAATACAAATAGCGACTCAACTCAAACAAAATTTTCGACACAAGCGACCAAAGATTCTTTTACAATGGATTACCTTCATAGATGGGATATCCCAAATACAACTGTTAAAAATGGCGTTACTTATTACCTTAAGAAAGTAGAGATAATCGAAGGGTTCTATCGCGCAACTTTTGAAGGATGGATTAATTAGAAGAAGGGGCTTTCCCTTCTTTTACTCTCTTTTGTAAGGATCGGTGCACAAGACACTCCCCCTCAGCGCCCATTCTGCAGTTGCACTTCGGCATCAGGCATTTCATTGCATGTCTCAACCAAGTTTCGAGTCATCACCGTCCGAACAATGATATTCGTTTACGATATAATCCCTCCATTCTCCTTTTTTCTCTTACATTTGGTCATATGTTCACGTACATATAGTTCGGGACGGTTTTCGATGAGATAAGACGGATGCCGCATCACTCAATTTGTTTTTTTTCAAACAATGAAACTAATAAAAAAAAGAGAATGCCTCGCAAAAAGTTCAGCAACTTTCGGAAGCATCCTCGATCTGGATAAAATAAGATGTTATTTTAAAGAAAAACGGGTGATTACCCCTCTTGAACCCTTGTCACATCAAGGGTTTTTTTCGTTTTAGGAATCATATTATAAACAATATTCAAAAGCACGGCGGTAAAGCTTCCGGCGACGATTCCGTTTGTGGTCAGCAAATTTAAGTAAGACGGCAGGTGCTTAAACATATCGGGAACGACAGTTACACCGAGTCCCAATCCGACCGAACACGCGACGATCAGAAGGTTTTCCTGCTTTTTAAGGTCAATTTGACTGAGCATTTTAATGCCGTAGGAAATGACCATGCCGAACATGGCCACCATCGCGCCGCCCAGTACTGAAGACGGGATGATGGTCGTGAAGGCTGCGATTTTCGGAAAAAGGCCGAAGAGCATTAAAAGTGCGCCCGTGACACCGATGACCGCGTTTTTCTTAATCCCCGTCAGCTGCACGAGGCCGACGTTTTGGGAATAGGCCGTATACGGAAAAGCATTGAAAATGCCGCTGATGAATACCGCCAGACCTTCCGCGCGGTAGCCTTTTGCTAAATCACGTTCAGACAGGCGCCGATTTGTCAGGTCACCGAGAGCGAAATAGACGCCGGTTGACTCAACAAGGCTGACAATGGCAACGATGGACATCGTAATAATCGGTACCGCATGAAATGTCGGCGTCCCGAAATAAAACGGTTTAATCATTTGAATTGCGTCAGCATTCGCCACATTGTCAAATTGCACTTTTCCCATGAAATAAGCGATGGCCGTCCCGATGACAATGCCGATTAAAATCGAAATGGATTTCAAAAATCCTTTTGTAAACCGATAAAGCAGCACGATGATGACAAGCACCGTAAATCCGAGGGCAAGGTTAGCCGGATCACCGAAATCCTTGCTGCCTTCCCCGCCGGCAATATGATTCATCGCGACCGGCATTAAGGTCATCCCGATAATCGTCACGACAGATCCGGTTACGACAGGCGGAAAAAAGGATACGAGCTTGCCGAAGAAAAATGACAGCAGAATGACAAGCAGACCCGATGCCAAAATGCTTCCGTAAATGGCTGAAATCCCGTACTCCTTACCGATGGAAATAATCGGCGCTACCGCGGTGAACGTACAGCCAAGCACAACAGGCAAGCCGATGCCGAAAAATTTATTCCTCCATACTTGAAGCAGCGTAGCCGCCCCGCACATAAAAATGTCAATTGATACGAGATATGTCAGCTGTTCTGCGTTCAGTCCCAATGCCGCTCCTACAATTAAAGGAACAACGACGGCGCCGGCATACATGGCAAGCACATGCTGGATACCGAGGGAAAGTGTTTTGGCATAGCCGTTTTTCATGAACGGACCTCCTGTACAAATGTCACTTTTCCGTCTTCAAGCGATTGAATTCTCGCCAGTGATTCGACCCGGCATCCTTTTTTCACCAGCTCGTCTCTTCCCGGCTGAAATGACTTTTCAATGACGATTCCGATCCCGCAAACTGCTGCGCCTGCTTGTTTTATGATGGACAAAAGCCCCTCTGCCGCCTGTCCGTTCGCTAAAAAGTCGTCAATGATTAACACGCGGTCTTCTTTCGAGAGATGATTTCCGGAGATTGCAATCTGACTTTCTGTTTTTTTCGTGAAAGAATAGACGGACGCCGTCAGCAGATCATCCGTTAACGTGAGAGACTTCCTTTTTCTCGCAAAGATGACGGGAACGCCGAGTTCAAGACCGGCCATTACCGCAGGGGCAATGCCCGAAGATTCAATTGTGACGATTTTGGTTATCTCGTCTTTTTCAAAACGGCTCGCAAATTCCCGGCCGATCTGCTGCATGAGAACCGGATCAATTTGATGGTTTAAAAAAGAATCCACTTTCAGCACTTGATCAGAAAGAACGATTCCGTCTTCTGCTATTTTTCGTTTTAATGCTTCCACAATGATTACCCCCGCTTATAAAAAATAAAAAAAGCATTGCCCGCTCTCCAAAAAAAGAGCAAGCAATGCCGAATGATCTACACGTAACGGCCGAATAAAGCCGTCCCATTGCTCACTCATAGTCGGACATTTACGGTGACCGGTAGAAACTTGCGTGCCATATCCACGCGATTATATGAGTGTTCGTATGATATTAATCAAATTATAACAAGATACACTTCTTTTGCATAGTGAAATTTGAATATTCCCGAACTTTTACAAAGAATTAGTTTTCGATTATTCGTCTTTTTAGAATTTTTAGAAAAACGCCCGGTGTATGCCGGGCGTTTCGTTTATAAATATAAATTTGAATATTTGCCGACGAGATACTCAATGAGATATTGAACGTTCAATTCTTCTCCCGTTGCATCTTTTATGATATCAAGCGGCATTTTGCGTCTTCCGTGCTGATGAACCTTTTCTGTCAGCCATTGTTTGATCGGCTCAAAGTCGCCCCGTTCTATTAATTGATCAAATTCAGGCAGATCCTCAAGCATGGTATGCTTCAGCTGTGCCGCATACATATATCCGAGCGCATAGGAAGAGAAATAGCCGAAATCGCCGCCCGCCCAATGTACGTCCTGCAAAATGCCTTTTGCGTCAGATGGCGGCGTAATGCCTAAATAATCATGATATTTTTGATTCCACAATGCCGGCAGTTCTTCCACTGTCACTTCATTGCTGAAAATCGCTTTTTCAATTTCATAACGGATAATAATATGAAGCGGATATGTCAGCTCATCGGCTTCAATTCGGATAAAGGACGGTTTCGCCTCGTTTACGGCGCGTACAAAATCCTCTCTTTTTACATTTTGAAATTGATCAGGTGAAGCCTCAACCATTTTTTCATAATAGGCGGTCCAGAATTGTTGATTTCTGCCGATAAAGTTTTCATAAAATAACGATTGGGATTCATGAATTCCCATGGATGCACCGTCAGATAAGTTCGTTCCGCTCAGGGCTTCGTCAATATTCTGCTCGTAGATCGCATGCCCGCATTCATGAATCGTTCCGAAAATCGCCGTGCGGAAATCGTTTTCGTCATATCTGGTCGTCACCCGCACATCGCCGCGGTTGATCATCGTCATAAACGGATGAACCGTTTCGTCCAGGCGGCCGCCGTCAAACTCATACCCAAGTTCTTTTAAGAAATACAAGGAGAGATCTCTTTGTTTTTCTTTCGGAAACGTTTTCGTTATAAAGGAAGTGTCCGGTTTATTTCCGGATGCCGTCACTTTTTTGACAAGCGGAATGATCGCTTCCTTCAATTCAGAAAACAGCTGATCCAGCACCTTTACCGTAACGCCCGGTTCGAAAATATCGAGCAATGCGTTGTATGGATGATCTTCATAGCCCCAATACGAAATAAACCGCTTATTAAAATCAATCAGCTTCTCAAGGTACGGAGCAAACATAGAGAAATCAGAGGCTGCCCTTGCCTCCTCCCAAGCCGTTTCCGCTTTCGATGTCAAAATGACATATTCTCTATACTCATCTTCAGGTATTTTTTTATTATGATCATAATCTTTTTTTGCAAGTTCCGCAGCTTTCACTGTATCTTCAGAGAGCTCTTCTGCATGCGCGAGAAGGATGTCAATCAGCTCTTTCATCCGGTCGGATGTCTGGATTTGAAAAACGTCAGCCGACAGCTGCCCGATGCTTTCCGCCCGGTCATCAGAACCTTTTTTCGGGGCTCCCGTTCTTGAGTCCCAATGCATGAGCGCAATGGCTTCTTCATAGTGGGATACTCTTTTTAACAGAACAAAAAACTCTTTTTCATATGTATGTAAATCCATATCCGTTCCCCTCCCTTTTCACTATCAATTACAGGCTAATGGAACGCCGTCATAAAGTCAACTTCCCGGATTTAAAAAAGCCGCAGGATAAGATTCCTGCAGCTTTTGTTTTTATATGATTTTCGGTGTAACAGGCAAGACCTTTTTGACTTCGGCCAGGACCCGTTCACTTTCTCCGCCCGCATAAATGGATATGGTTCCGCTGTCCTGATTAGAACGGATGAGGCGGCCGATTCCCTGCCGGACTCTCAAAAGCATGTACGGCAGATCAACTTCCTCAAACGGATCTTTTTTCGCTCCGTTTCGCTTTGCGGTAAACACAGGATCATGAGGCGGATACGGCAATGCCCAAATGGTCACATTCCGGAGCGAGTCACCGGGAATGTCAAGACCTTCCCATAAGTGGACGGAACAAAGCACGGATTCTTCATCCCGCTGGAATTTTTCGACCAGACTGCTGATCTCCTCGTCACCTTCGTAGTAAATCGGATACGGCAGCTCCCACGCGGCAGCCTGTTCTTTAAATTCCTTCATGTCTTCAAAGGAAGGGAAAAGAACGAGAGTGCGTCCTTCATTCTCCTTAATGGTTTCAATCGTTTCGGCTGTTTTCTGCTCAGACGTCATGTCACCGTGAAGCGAAACAGACATTTGCTCCTCGTAATCGTACGGAGATTCAACGGTAAATGATAAAGGATCACGGATTCCGAGACTGTCAGCGATATAATCAAATGAACCGCCCTCAGAAAGAGTGGCCGATGAGAAGATATAAGGAATCTTTTTAGAAAAGACCTTTTCTCCCAAAACTTCGGCTACAGTTCTCGGCATAACGACAAACGTTGAGTCTGTATCCCGCGTTTCAAGCCAGCTGATGGCATCCTTTTGATACAGCGACAGCGAATATGCCATTTGTTCGACGTATTCTTCTACGACTGACAGCTCGTACTTATCGATCGTATACATTTCCGATTCAAATACGAGCGCCTCGCCGATTTTATCGAGCAGACGGCACAGTTCGTCAGCCGCACGCTTAACACGCTGGTCGTTTTGGATGTCCAATCGGTGAGAGCCGGCGATTTCCTTCGATTCCTCTGACAGCACATAGAAAAACTCATCGTTTGCGGCAAGGGCATCTTCAATCAGTTCGGCAAATTCCTCTCTGATGTCATTTTGAAGCAGACGCTCTAAAAACAGCTCAAGCGTCGACTGCTTCACACGATACGTTAACGCTTTTTGCGCGGCGAATTCCAGCAGATGTCCTTCATCAAACACGACGGCGCTGTGATCCGGCAAAAGCGGCAGCTGCCCTTCCCTTTTGCGTGATTCTTCCGTCCATACATGCTCCATGTAGAAATCATGGGAGCAAACAATCAGATCCGTTGATTTTCTGTAATGATCTCTTGAAAGTGTTAAACCGCATCTATGTCTCATATCACATGTTAAACAATCTTGGAAGGAATCATAGCTGACGCCTGCCCACTCTTCATTTGTCAAATCAGCGTACTGTTTGCGGTCGCCGTACGGATAAAAGCGCTGCATCGCTTGTGATTCGTGTACGAATGAAGGCAGCGACTCATAAAGATCCAGCCACTTTTCATCATCAGAATGCTGCATCGTTTTCTCAAGCTTTTTCAGACACAGATACTGCTCATGGGATTTGGACAGCCGTGTATCAATCTGCAGATCCAAATGTTCTGTCAGCTTGGAAATGTCGCCTTCTTTTTTGACAAGCTGTTCAATTAACGTTTCATCGGCGCATGCGATAATGGCCGGTTTACCCGTATATCTGGCATAGCTGATGGCAAACAGCAGATACACCAGCGTTTTCCCCGTACCGACTCCTGCCTCAGCGAACATGACCTTTTTCTCTTTAAATGCCCGTTCAAGCTGAAACGCCATAAATACCTGCTCATCCCGAAGGTCAAAGCCTTTCTCGGGAAGGATATCGTAAAACACGTCACCAATCCAATTGTTCAATTCTTCGTAAAAATTCTTTTCTTTTGTTAAAGCAAAAGGCAAACGTGATGTTGTCACCCAACTCCAACCCCTAACTATTCGGCATTCAGACCATCTATAATATCATTTAACCCTTTTCAATACAACAAAAAAACTTGGCCACGCCAAGTTTTTGTCATTACTCATTTCCGGTTAATGATATGTGTACATAGGAACGGATGGTCTGTTGAATGTGTATGTTTTACCGCATTTTCAAGTTCTTCCTGTGCGTGTGTCATGGCGGAAGGACCGAACTCCGCTCCGGCTTCCTCCAGCCGGAAAGCAGTTGCGTCTAACGCCTTTTGTATTTTACTGAAGTGCTCGCTGTTCAGCATAAAATAAGATCACCTCTCAAATAGAAATAATCATCATTCTATGCCGATGCTTCACTTTCTATACATGCCATCCTGAATGATCCGCACCTGACCTGCACAAACTACAACAGATATTCGATCGAATATCCATCTTCACAAAATTATTCTATCCGGGAGTGATGGTTACATGAGTTATAAAGATCGATTAGATCAGCATTCTGAATTGTTTCATCACAATTGGACGCGGCCGAAACGCTCTAAATCGCAGGTGAACGGCCACACCGAAATGTCCCAGACCAACATTATTTTACGGAGCAACGCAAAAGCGCACCGCTGGTAATGGCAGAATAAAACGTAAAGATGCCGGAGAAGACGCTGTTTCAGGCGTCTTCTCTTTGTTACGGCTTTTTCCGCTGCGGCCGCACTTTAGCCCAGTACTGATAATAATCCGTTTTGATAAAACCGTTAAAGAGCTTCCGTTTTTTTGTTGCTTTTCTTCCGTAGACCTCTTCAAATTGTTCATTTGACGTTAACATGTAGACAGACCATGTATCAAGAGATTCAAATGCCCGGCCCATTTCTTTATACATCTGCTCGACTTCCTTTTTTTCGCCGAGCCGTTCGCCGTACGGAGGGTTTCCGACGATAACGCCGAATTCGAGTTTCGTCGTAAAATCCTGCACTCGCATCTGCTTGCATTCGATCAGGTCCCCAAGTCCCGCTTCTTCTGCGTTTTCTTTGGCGATGTTTACCATCCGGTGATCTACGTCACTGGCAAAGATCTGCAGCGGCTGATCATAGTTCGCCTTTTCTTCCACTTCAAGGCGCGCCTTGTCCCACAGTTCTTTTCCGATCCATTCCCAGTCTTCTGAAGCAAAATCACGGTTAAAACCCGGAGCAATGTTTTGCCCGATTAAAGCGGCTTCGATGGCGATCGTGCCGGAACCGCAGAACGGATCGACGAACGGACGGTCAGGCGTCCAGTTGGTTAACAGAATTAACGCGGCAGCGAGCGTTTCTTTAATCGGAGCTCCGCCCTGATCAACCCTGTATCCCCGTTTGTGAAGGCCTGTTCCTGATGAATCCAGCGTAAGCACCGCTTTATCTTTTAAAAGGGAAATCTCTACCTTATACTCGGGTCCCGTTTCTTCAATCCATTCATTTTGTTTTCCTGATTGAAGTTTCAGCTTTTCCGCTATCGCCTTTTTGACGATCCGCTGGCAGTCGGGCACACTGGCAAGCACTGATTTCACGGACTTTCCGATAACGGGGAACTTTGCGTTTTCGGGAATGTACGCGCGCCAGTCAATCGCTTTTGTTTTTTCAAACAGCTCATCAAACGTTTTTGCCTGAAACTCGGCGACCTGTACTTTAATGCGGTCAGCCGTCCGCAGCCATAAGTTAGCGCGGCAGATCGCAAGCGCATCTCCTTCAAAAATGACTTTTCCGTTGTCTACTTTGCATTCATAACCTAAATCACGCACTTCTTTGGCGACGATCGCTTCAATTCCCATCGGCGCCGTCGCTATTAGTGTGTACTTCTTCATCGTATCACCCTGTCTCTTTTAAGCTTTCATTTCATTCAAGATAAAAGCTCCCCTTTAAAGGAGAGCTCTAATTTGTCATATCAATAATGTTTAACGTTCTGTAAGCCATGTTTTGTTCCGTCGTACTGCAATCGGCTCATCACCTCGTACTCAGGCGGCAATCATCTATCTACAGAAAGTATTCTGTCCTTCTATCTGTTCAGTTCCTTCAAGAAGGTTCCCCTACCAAAATTTGGGTTTCTCGCTCGAGGGGTTTACCGCGTTCCACTCTCACCATTTCTGATGAGACTTCGTCACTGTGGCACTTTCAAGGATACTCAGCCATATCCGGAGACGTAGGCTTTTTTCCTGCCGTCAGCCTATGAAGGCTGCCCTAGCTTATTTCTTCGCTAGGCACGAACACTACGGGCATCTCAGCACCGTGCGAGCATGGACTTTCCTCTACAGATTCAAAGATCTGCAGCGATTACCCGAACGTTAAGAACACTTGTTCATTATAAAGCAACTTGTCTCATTTGACAAGTGCATCTGCCTTATTCGTCATAAAGTTTGCTGCCGAATACATGTTTCTCAAGGTTGGACAGCCTTTTCAGAATGTCAAAGTTGGTCGTATTGGACTGCACCGGCTGTTTTTTGCTTGCTTCTTCAAGCTGTTTTTTCAGCTGCAGATTTTCCTGCTGCAGTTCTTCAATTTCTTGATGAAAGGTTTCATAATCCTTAATAATCATATCTAAAAATTTGTCAACGTCTTCTTGTCTGTAACCTCTAACGCCTGTTTTAAATTCTTTTTCCAAAATGTCTTTCGCAGAAAGCTTTACTTTATCAGCAAGCATCTTTTTCACCTCATATCGTGAATCATCATGTTATATTTTATTCAGAAACACGTCCCGTTGTCAAATATTCTCTGACGTGTTATGTAAAGAAATCTTCTTCTTCAACGGCGGCACGGAGATCATCCATCGTAATCGAATAAATCGGATATCCGTCGGTTTCACGGCGTTTTTCTGCCTGCTGCAGCATATATTTCGGCGACCCTTCCACCTCCGGATCATATAAAAGCAAAAGCGCATCTGACTTTTCAATAAAGAACGCGTTTTTCTGCCGGAATTGGAGCGGACTTTCGTACGGCCGATGCGTCAGGCTCTCCTCATAATCTGCCTGAGCAAGCACCGCTTCATACATTTCTTTATTCGGCTCCTTCCACTTTTCCTCCTGGCCGTAGAAAGGCGTGATAACGGCAACCTTTAATTCCGGATACTCTTCTCTGAGATCGTACGCCGTTTCTGCCGCCCAAAGCTCAGTCCCCAGCTGTCCGGATATGAGAATCCATTCCAAGCCTTCGTCAATAAAGCTTCTGAGTCTGGTTTCTATCGCCTTTTTTATATAAACAAGCGCCCGGTCATCCCGTTTAAAAATCCCGAGTTCAAACGGCTTGTACCCCGTTACGGCTAATACTTTCAATTGATCACCTGCTTAAAAAATGGGGCTCCCCATCGGGCCCCATTTTGATTTGCTGATATCCTAACCGATCTTGCTTAAGCATTCAATACTAGTGATCGCAGCAAGGGCTTCCGCACTGAAAATGCTGGTGAGTTGTCGGGTCAACATTTGAAAAAGTGTGCGGATAGTAATGAACGTGCTCAAAGTTGTGGTGATTTACGTTAGTTGTATGTTGCGGATGAATATGCGGCACAACCGTGTTAGAAAAGCAATGGTGTTCACAGCAATGAGTCGGATGGACAATCGGCGGCATCACGTTTGGTCTGCAACAATGATGATGAAACATGCTAAATCCCCTCTCCATTAACTTTTATTACACTGTTAGGTTATGAAGAAAAGAGGGTGCATGTTCTAATTCAATCACCCAATTTAAAAGTGCGTCAGCAAGCTGTCTTTAAAATTCGAAAATACAAACGCAATCAAAAAAACCACGACAAAGAACAAGTAAAAAACACCTTTATACATACCAACTCTCCCCTATAAATAACTAACGCTATTTTACAAGATGCGGCACCATTCTACAACAAAATCGATGCGGATTCAGAAAAAAATATTTTTGGCGAAACAGCTCGGCTTTTGCGCTTTCCCGGGCAATATTTTAAGAGGAATATTTCCTCTTGAGCCGGGCAATTCTTACATGGAGCTTCTCGGCTTCTTTTTCCGATATTTCCCCGTCTTCTGCTGCCTGCTGTGCGGCCTGCAGAGCTTTTTTGTAATCTTTTGCATGATGCTCAAAATAGATCGCCAGCTCAACCGCTGATTGGTGTCTGCATGTGTGAAGATCAGAGCCCGTCAGTTTCTCCCAAAGGGGCACGGCGTCTTGCCTGCGGTTTTGTTTTTTATAAAGCATCGCTAAGTCAAAAAGGGCCCGATCCGAATCTTCAAAGTCTTTGCCTTGCAGCGCTTCCAGCTGCGAAACGGCGCGATCGGTTTCTTTATGAGCGATAAACCATTTCGCCATGGCGTATGCTTCCTGACGTTCTGACGTCTGATCAGAAGATGCAAAAATCTTTTTTGACATATGGATGTAAAGAGCGATGAGGGAAAGCACATCTTGTTCATTATGCGAGAGCACTCCCTTTAAAAGAGCCGGGTCCTCCGCCTTTAAAAATTGAAAATACAGCATCGGCGCCAAATAACCAGGGGTGTCTTCGTCCCTTTTAAAAGCAAGCTCTTCATTTTCAACCGCCGAAAGCGATACACGCTCTAACTTATGTTTCCAAAGCCGTCTCGCCCCGTGCAGAAGATCAAAGTGCCCGAAGTCAGGAAGTTTCGGAAGCCTGTCCCGCAGCAATGTATGCCTGGTTTTTACCTGCGGCCAGTCAAAGGCTTTTCCGTTATACGTAACAAGGGACGTAATGTCAACCTCACTTAAAAAGCTTTTGTAAAGAGCCGTCTCGTTTCCCGGTTTAGGGAGCAGATGCTGTTTAACCGCGACACGGTCTTCATATACTCTTGCATGGCCGAGCAAAAAGATCATATTGCCTGCCCCGCCGCCGAGGCCGGTCGTTTCAGTATCAAAGAAGAACAGCTGGCTTTTTTCGTATCCTTCTGCTGATAAAGTATGTGTCAAACCGCCTTTATTCCATAATGCCATGACGTCATCAAGTTCACTGAAGCTGTACCGTCCGTGGCGGTGCGAAAGCGGATAGACGGTTTCGCGGATAAGACAGTATTCATCCTCAAAAAAGAAAGGCTTCACTCCGAATGCCTCCCATTCTTCTCTAAACGGGACTTGAATATCCGGGATCGAAAGTTGTGAAGCTGCCGGCTTTTTTTCAGCTTCGGGCACATTCAGGTGGTTTTTCATCCGCTTTAATTTATTTTTCAAGGACATCTTTCGTCCCCCTTTTCTTTTACACGTAATTCAAGAGCTTGAGTATCGCTTTCTTTGCATCTATTCCTTCTATTTCGGAGCCGATACAGGAAGGACATCCGTCTTGACATGGACATTGTCTGATCAGGCGCTCAGCCCCTTCATTGATTTCATCAAATCGCTTATATACTTCATCGGCAAGTCCGATTCCGCCCGGATAATGATCATACAGAAAGATTGTCGGAAGTCCCGTATGTGCGGCTTTGATTTGCGGCACGACATGCACGTCATTTCGGTCGCACATGACGTATACAGGCACGATATGCTGCAGGACGTGGGCAATGCCTAAAAGCAGCTGTTCAAGCGTTTTTTCGCCGATCTCCGAATCCGTTTCTTTTAATTCAAGCCAGGCTGCACTGGTATGCAGTTCTTCTTCAGGAAGATGAATCGGTCCTGATCCTATATTTTCAAATGTCGTCATTTTAATTTTTTTAAATATTGTCGGAAGTGCGTTCACGGTGACGTCGCCGAAATGTAAGGCCGTTTTCTTTCTGCTGTCCGTTCTGTCAATGTCCAGCACTTTCAGCTGCACCGCTAAATTGGCATCTGTATAATATTCGACATCGACCTTTCGCACGTACGCTTTTTTATGATCCCAATCAAGCTTTTCAACCTGATACTGCACCCCTTCATGAAGATAAATCGCTTCATCATGAAGAAGCGTCATCGCGCTGAAGCGGTCCATTTCTCCGATGATTTTTACATCAGCCGTCTCTGACCGGTCAACGATGACCACGTTTTCCTGTGACGCCGAACGGAGACTGATGTTGGAGGCGGGAAAAGATTCGCTCGCCCAGTGATAGCGTTCGCGGTTTTCGTGAAGCACCCCTTCTTCCTCTAAATACTCGAGAATGTCTCTCGCATCATTTTCTCCGAATGTTTCATCGGCTCTGAAAGGCAGCTCATACGCGGCGCATTTCAGGTGATCGACTAATATAATGAGATTATCAGGATTAATCCTTGCAGATTCAGGCGAGCGTTTAAAGAAATAATCAGGATGGCGCACAATATATTGGTCAATCGGATCAGAGTTCGCCACCATCACGATAAGCGCCTCTCCCTGCCGCCGTCCGGCCCGGCCCGCCTGCTGCCATGCGCTCGCGACACTGCCCGGGTACCCCGTCATCACGCAGACCTGAAGCTGGCCGATATCAACGCCGAGCTCCAGCGCGTTTGTGCTGACAACGCCTAGAATGCTGCCGTCTCTTAACCCCCGCTCTATTTCTCTTCTTTCTTTCGGAAGATATCCGCCTCGATAGCCTCTGACAGACTTCGCGCCGATTTCTTTTTTTATGATCTCCTGAATGTGGCTTAAAATAATTTCAACCCGGACACGGCTTCTGGCAAAAACAATCGTCTGGATCTTATTTTTTAAAAAAGTTTTGGCAAGTTCGTTCACTTCCGCGGTGGCGCTTTTTCGAATATGCAGCGGTTTATTTACAATCGGAGGATTGTAAAAAGCAAAGTGCTTTCTTCCGGCCGGGGCACCGTTGTCGTCAATCAGGCGCACAGATTTCCCCGTCAGCTGCTCCGCCAACTCCCTCGGATTGGCGATTGTGGCGGATGTACAGATAAATGACGGCGTGCTTCCGTAAAAAGCGCAGATTCTCATTAAACGGCGGATGACGTTCGCCACATGGCTGCCGAATACGCCGCGGTACGTATGTAATTCATCAATGACGATATATTTCAGGTTTTCAAACAGACTCACCCATTTTGTATGGTGGGGAAGAATGGCTGAATGAAGCATATCGGGATTTGTGATCACAATATGCCCTGCCTTTCTGACTTTCTGCCTGATGGCCGGAGACGTATCTCCGTCATAGGTGAAGCTTTTAATGTCCATGCCCGTCTCGTCTATGATTTCATTCAGCTCGCTTTTTTGATCCTGCGCGAGCGCCTTTGTCGGAAATAAATAAAGCGCGCGGCTTGAGGCATCTTCCGCGATAGACTGAAGAACCGGAAGATTATAGCACAGTGTTTTTCCGGAGGCCGTCGGTGTGACGGCGACAATGCTTTCTCCATTTTGAACCGTCTGAAAAGCGGAGTATTGATGTGTAAAAAGCCGCTCGATCCCCCTCTTTTCGAGAGCAGCCCGAATTTTCGGATCTACTTGCTCCGGCATCGGCATGGTTTTCGCCTCCCGCGGTTCCTCTTCATGCCAATGCACAATATTTTCATGATTTTTTAATTCCTGAATCAGTTCGCTCAGTGATTTTTTCTTCATCGTTCACACCTCTTTATGAGGTACAGTTTACCGAATATTTGTTTGCCTGGCTAGATGAAAATCCTGCACAAGAAAAAAAGCAGGGAATCAGCCCCTGCCTACTTCATTTTTATCGTAAATAGCTCTGTTTGTCCTTTTTTCGCTTCATTTGCGCCTGCAAATTGCAAAGGTTCTGCGGCATCGCCATTCATAATCACCATAGGGATGACGGTGCTGCTTGCTTTTTCTTTTATTAAATCCAGCCGGCACGTTAAAAGCAGATCGCCTGTTTTCACTTTGTCTCCTTCTTTTACATGCGCTTCAAAGCCTTCGCCGTTCATATTGACGGTATCCAAACCGACATGTATCAAAAGTTCCGCTCCGGAAAGGGTGCGGATGCCGACAGCATGTTTTGTATGGAACAGCTGAATCACTTCTCCCTCAACCGGTGAAACAATGTCTCCGTTTGCAGGCTCGACGGCGATCCCGTCCCCCATCATTTTTTGTGAAAATACGGGATCCGGCACTGAAGCCAAATCCATCACCGCTCCGTCAGCCGGAGAAAAAATCACTTCCTCGGCCGGCTTTTTCCGGCTGTCTCCCAATCCGAATAATTTTTTCAGCAATGTGTTGTGCTCCCCTTCCTAAATGTGAATCCGTTACCAGTTTATTCTCCACTATTTAACCATACTTTCTTTTTTCCTTCAATTCTTAACCATACGGCATAACATCGCATAGTCTGTTTGTAAAAAGGCGGTGGTCATATGGATCAATCACAAAACGATAAACTTGATCCGCAAAGAAATGAGGACATCATCAGCCATGCGATGGACCAATTTTTTCACTCAGGTCCCTTCGCAGAATTGATGCAGGGTTTTCAGCACCTTGTCAATTCGGCTTTTACTGAAGCGCAAGTGACGATTGACGTCAGAGAAGAGCCGACGGGCCTCGCGGTTGATATCGGCGTTCCCGAGACGTTCCGTGACGGGGATATGCTGGTGGAAACGAAAGGGTGCTACCTTCACGTTACAATCCGCTACGATCATAAACAGGCTCATTCATCCCACATGTCTTCAAGCATGACAAGAACCGTTGTCCTCCCGTATAAGGTAAGTGAAGAAGATATGGAAACATCCTGGAATGAACAGACGCTTACCCTCTTTTTCCCTAAAAAATAAGCATGAATGATGGATATCATTCATGCTTTTTATTTGAAGATACTGGTGAAGCCTTTCACCAGCGATCCGACCTGATTTACGGCGCTTACCATCTGCCCCGTTGTATCCATCATTTTATTAAAGTCAAACTGTCCGTTCGTTTTTTTAAACTGGGAGAGTATGCCTGAGAATTGGGAAGACTGCTGCTGATTCGGTCTGGGAACGGGGTAAGGATTCACAAACTCCGGCTGGCCCCCGGGCATGCCTGCCTGAGGAAGAGCGGGAGCATACGGCGGCTGTATATGACCGTATTCCTGATTCGGATAAAATTGCTGCGGGTACTGCCCTTGCTGATGATATGGCGGCTGCTGTAATGGCTGTATCTGCTGCGGGTAGAAATATCCCGCCGGCTGCTGGTACATATTTTGATATGGCTGCGCTCTCCATTGCATATGACATTCCCCCTTGTCTCTCACTAAGTTTCTACTATATATGTATGAATTCCGCCTTGGTTATGTGCTTTCGGTGATTCTGATCTTTGTCAAATGCTGTCGAAAGTCTTAATTTTTTAAAAACAGAAAAAAGTCGAATCGTTATGTTAACATAATCTCAACATACATGAGAGGGGATGCACCATTATGAACGTATCATACTTAAGAAAGCGTTTTGCTGAAGTGAAAAAATATGAAACAGATTGTGCAGATAAACTGATGGACTTTGCAAAATTTCTCTATATTCAAGGCCATCTCACCGCAACCGAATTTCGAAACAGTATGAAGGTTCTCGAAGCAAGTGGAGCAGAAAACCCGGCGTATGAATAACATACCCGACCCCTTTATATAAAAGAAGGCAGCCGTTTTCAGCTGCCTTCTTTTTCAATTTCATCCCTTAATATACGAAGCGTATATAAAACAGATTCAGTTAAATCCCTGTATCTTTTTTTATGAATATGATGAACATATGATTGGAGCATCAGCTCCCCGAAATTTTCTGTAACGGCCTGAATTTGTGCGTGATGAACGTATTTCGGACGGTTTTCCTGAATAAACGCAAGCGCTGCTTCTGTCCAAAGCGCGCAAAGCCGGTCTCTTTTTTCAACATCGGGTTTAATCGTCTCAAAAAAATCATATGAACGGCCTGACTCTTTTCCATCCTGATACCTTTTTTCGGCTTCCAGAACCGCCTCTATCATTTGTTCTGTCAGCTCCAATAACGACTGTGTCTGCAAACGGACTCACCTCAGTACATATGGTACCAAAGTTTTTGCACAAAATCAGCTTATCCGGCAGGCTCTCGGCAAATCCTTTTTATGCCGATCAGTCAAAAACAGGTCATCAATACAAACATGAAGCTCCCGCGCCTCTTCCTCAAGACGGGAAAGTTTCTCCTGCCTGATTTCTTCTGCTTCCGCCTGACAGGATCTGACTGCTTGAGTAAGCGTCTTTTCAGCAGCAGAAATCCGGATTTCAATATCAGAAAGCAGACGGAGAATATCAGCCTTGCTCGTGTAAACAGACATTCATGTTCCTCCCTTTTATCACTTGCGTCTCTTTCAAATATAATTCTCGTTTTCATACCGCTCTCCTCTGCACATGACAAAACTAGAAGCAGTTCGGCAAACAAACAGAGATTATCCTAAAAGGCGTGCCTTTCGACAAAAAAGTGCCGCAAACTTTGTATGAACCGGCACGTTAATGCAAACGATACAGTTGAGGAGGTGCCGTATGAAAACGAGACCGAAAAATGCAGGTAAACAGCAAAAAACCGAAGCAAAAACAACTGATACGCTTGATAAAAAATTAGGCGGCCCAAACCGCCCTTCCACGTAACACACCAGCAGCCCGAAACCCCATCGAACGGTTTCGGGCTTTTTCATTTCTTCAGCCACTCTTTAACCGCGAAGAGCGCATGGAGCTCCCGTCTTTTCTGGAAGTACCAGTCCGTCAGTTCAAGCTGTTTCGGCATTTTCTCCTGTAAGAAAGCCCCTTTTCTTAACCTTTTTTGAAACCAATCCGCCCTTTCGCCGTCTAATGAGTGGGCAACAATGGGATAGGTTGTCCTCAGCATGGGTGATGTTCTTTTTTTGATGCCGATCATTTTCTCCATATCAAAGCGTGAACCGGTATGAGGAACGGTATCAAGAAAACGGTAAAAAGAAGCGTGAAGATCAGGGCTGAACAGAAGGCGGGCCAGCTGTTTTCCGAGCGTAATTCTCTCTTCGGTTTTTGAAAACCGTTTGACGGAAATTCCGTATAAATGTCCGTCAAATGAAGGGAATATCACCGTATTAAAGTGAAACCAATCACTTAAATAAAAAGGAATCGTGCCAAAAACATTCTTTTTAAACGAAGGATTTTGTATAATAGGTGCTTGGATAGTGTTTTGTTCATTTATAATAAGAGCATACATGAGCCGTTCCGTATCTCCGTCACGCCAAAAGCGGAACCATTCTTCCTGCATAAAAGCCGAGACGCGGAAATGAGGAAGATGACGGAAAAGAGGTTCGCCGATTTGTTTTGACCACTGGTAGACCAGAAGCTGAGGATAGGCATCAGAAAAAATCAGCCAATTCGCCCTTTCATACGAAAGGAAAAACCAGTTTTTCTGACTGCTGTCAAGGCCCTCCTGATAAAGGACGCCTCTTAAATCAGTCATCGACCAGCCCGCATTGCGGGACACAAAGGATGCCAAAAGCGGCCACTTGATCTCAGGATGGCGGTCATAATATGCTTTATAGGCATTCGTCCGGGAAATATTATCGGCATTTTTTATTTTCGTCTCTTTTTCGATCAGGCGAAGAATGGCGGTTACGGTCTGTCGTTTATGCACGTTCATTCACTTCCGTCACTATTAGTTTGATAAGGAGGATGGAAAAAGTGATTCGGTACCCGAATGGAAAAACTTTTCAGCCGAACAAAACGGTTTCATCCCAAAACAGCCAGAAACGGTCTCATTCATACAGTAATCGCGGCATGACCCTCGAAGACGACCTGAATGAAACGAATAAGTATTATCTGGCTAACCAAATTGCTGTCATTCACAAAAGGCCGACACCCGTCCAGATTGTAAACGTCCACTATCCGAAAAGAAGCGCCGCAGTCATTAAGGAAGCTTATTTTAAACAGTCTTCAACAACTGACTACAACGGCATTTATAAAGGACGCTACATTGATTTCGAGGCAAAAGAAACAAAAAACAAAACGGCATTTCCCCTGCAGAATTTTCATGATCATCAGATTGAGCATATGAAGCAGGTGGTCAGGCAAGACGGCATTTGTTTTGTTATTATATCCGCTTTCGGAAAGGTTTATTTCCTCGAAGCCGACAAGCTGTTTGTCTTTTGGGAGAGAAAGGAGAAGAACGGCAGAAAATCAATTCGCAAAGACGAATTAGAAGATGCTTCCTTTCCGATTTCCCTTGGATACTCACCGAGAATTGATTATATTAGTATTATTGAACAGCTTTATTTTTCGCAGGAACAGTAGACTGAGCGAAAGGTTGATAAACGAAAGGTTGAGATGTTATGTCAGATCAATTTACGAGCCGTGAAGAACGCCGTAAGGCAAGGCAGACGAAAAGCACTAAGCCCTCTTCACCGAAAAAAGGCAAGAAACAGCGTAAAGGCGGTTTATTCAAAAAGATTGTGCTGTCCTTGGTTATTCTGTTTGTCCTTGGCATAGTCGGCGGAGCCGCGGCATTTGCCGTTTTGGTTTCCGGCGCGCCGTCTTTGGATGAAGCCAAGCTGAAAACGCCTTACTCTTCAACGATTTACGATAAAAACGGAAAAGAAATCGCGGAAGTGGGCGGTGAAAAACGAACCTACGTCCCGATTAAGGATATACCCGATGTTGTGAAAGAAGCATTTATCGCAACTGAAGACGCCCGTTTTTATAAGCACCACGGTATAGACCCGATTCGGATCGGAGGCGCTTTGGTCGCCAACTTTACGGATGGGTTCGGTTCAGAGGGAGGAAGCACAATCACCCAGCAGGTTGTGAAAAACTCGCTTTTAACCCATCAGAAAACGATTAAACGGAAAGCACAGGAAGTGTGGCTTTCCCTGCAGCTGGAGCGCCATTATTCTAAAGATGAAATCTTAGAAATGTATTTAAACAGAATTTATTTCTCACCGCGCGCCTACGGCGTCGGAAAAGCGGCTGAAGAATTCTTCGGCGTAAAAGACTTAAGCAAACTTACGGTTGAACAGGCGGCGACGCTTGCCGGAATGCCGCAAAGCCCGACCGGATATAACCCGGTTAAAAACCCGAAGGCTTCCGAAAAACGCCGAAACATCGTTCTCAGCTTAATGGAAAAACAAGGATTCATTTCAAATTCTGAATACCAAAAAGCGAAGAAAGTGTCCATGAAAGATGAAGGCGTCGTCAGCCAAAAGGAATACGATAAAAAGGACACAAATAAATACAGCGCTTTTGTCGAAGAAGTTATGAAAGAAATTGAGACAAAAGAAAAGAAAGACGTCAATATTTCAACTGACGGACTGAAAATTTACACGACTCTTGATACGAAAGCACAAGATTATCTTGATCAATTGATGAACGGAGACACGGCCGGCTTTACCGAAGGCATGCAGGGCGGCGTTACCCTCCTTGATACGACAAACGGAGAAATCCGCGCCATCGGACCGGGACGGAATAGAACTGCAGGCGGGTTTAACTACGCGACAGATACTCAACGCCAGCCAGGTTCGACGATTAAACCGATTCTTGATTACGGGCCTGTCATTGAAAATAAAAAATGGTCGACGTATGAGCAGATTGACGATTCGGCTTACACGTACTCTGACGGCACTCCGATACATGATTGGGACAATAAATACAGAAATATGATATCAATGCGAGAAGCCCTCGCGGATTCACGTAATATTCCTGCTTTAAAAGCATACCAAGCAGCAGGGAAAGATAATGCCGTCGACTTCGCAAATGACTTAGGATTGGGATTAAACAAGGATAGTGTAACGGAATCTTATTCGATCGGCGGTTTTGGAGCTGATAATCCGGGGGTTTCCCCTATGACAATGGCGGGCGCCTACAGCGCTTTCGGAAATAACGGTACGTACAATGAACCGCACGCGGTCACATCGATTGAATTTAATGACGGCACTAAGCTTGATTTAACACCGAAACCGAAAAGTGCTATGAGCGACTACACAGCGTTTATGATTACAGATATGCTCAAATCAGCGGTTCAAACAGGAACAGGTAAGCTGGCTCAGGTGCCGAACGTAGAAGTTGCCGGTAAAACGGGTACGACAAACTTTACTAAAGGTGATATTCAAAAATATAACATTGCTCCAGGCGGAGTTCCGGATTCCTGGTTTGTCGGATACACCCCACAATATACTGCGGCGGTTTGGACTGGTGTAGAATCTGGCAACAAAGCAGGCAAGAAATCACTGTCTTCTGCAGACCAGCAAGTCGCAAAACGTATTTTCCAAAAGCTGATCTCATACGTTGATGACGGTAAAGGAAGCTTCAAGCAGCCTGACAGCGTCGTAAAAGAAACAGTTGAGAAAGGCTCGAATCCTGCCGCTTTAGCCGGACCGAACACGCCGGATGATAAAAAAGTGACGGAGTACTTCGTGAAAGGGACGCAGCCAACTGCCGTTTCTAAAACGTACACGAAAGAAAAAGCCGATAAACCGACAGGATTGCAAGTGAAATACGACAAAGATAAAAAATCATTAACCTTAAGCTGGAATTATGACGGTGATGCAACATTCAATGTCAAACAATCCGTTGACGGCGGAAGCTACAGTGACATTCAAAACAGTTCGGCAAAAGAAGCCGTCGTCTCAGATGTCACGCCAGGCTCCACATACAGCTTCCAGGTGACAGCGGAAAACGATGACGGAAAAAGCGATACGGCATCAGCATCTTTCAAAGTCCCGAAAGATGAAGAAGACGATGCGGATAAAGATAAAGCGACTGACGATGAACAGAAGACTGATGAAGATAAAGATAAGGACAAGACGCAAACCGATGATTCAAACAAAGATGACAATCAGACAGATACGTCTGACGGATCGGATCAAACACCAACTGATGACCCGGATAAAAATCAGGATCAATCCGATAAGGATCAAACAGATAACAACAATCAGAATCAGCCCGGCAACGGGACCGATAACAACGGACAGCAAGATAACGGCTCTGATAATGATTCCGATTCCGGTTCAGACGGCTCAAATAAACCTGACAGCGGTCAAACGGATAAAAACCAAGACTCATCTTCAAATATCAACGGGCAGTCCAATTCGTCAACCATCCAGTCAAATCCCGCTCATTAGCGGACGAAATCCTTCACCCCAAACAGGTGAAGGATTTTTTTCATACAAAAAAAACCTCCTTATAAGAAAAGGAGGTTTTTAACATTTGTTCATGGCTTCATATTTATGATATTGCTTCTTCATCTCCGTCATCAATTCATCCAGCTGAATAAACGAGTGAAATTGAGTCGGTTTTGTTAAAATAAACGCCATTCGCTCCGCCCAATTGATCGGTTCCGCGGGAAAATGCTTTGTTTCAAGCACAGTCCAGTCGAGTGATGTGACCCGCTCCCCTGCCGTCCAATGAAAAGCGGCAATCAGACAGGCAATTCCCTTCAGCATGTCATTTTGATCACATCTCGATTTTCTTGTTTGAAAAACGGGAAGCAGCGTTTCTTTCGTTTCATTCCAAATCTGAAACAGAAACGGGACATATTCGCCCCTTTCCCTCCATGGCTGCACTGTTGGCTGACCGCTGAAATCCATATACAGCGGATGGCGGCGCAGCGCCGCTTTGATCTCGAAGCTTTCCAAGTCCGTAAGGCTGCGCAGGTATGTTTCATAGCCTGCCAGAATGTCAATCGCCGTCACCGTTTCACCAGCCCTTTTTTGTCACGCTTCTGCCCTTCTCTGCATAGCGGAAGCAAAGGACATTCCGCACAGCGGGGAGATTGCGCTTTACAGTGATACCGGCCGAAAAATATTAACCTGTGATGCGTAACAGACCAATCCTCTTTCGGCACTTTTTTCATTAATGTTTTCTCTACTTCCAAAACAGAGTCCTTCCACCGGCAGATGCCGAGCCGTTTAGAGACCCGCTCCACATGAGTGTCTACTGCGATCGCAGGTACGCCGAAAGCAACAGACACGACCACATTTGCCGTTTTCCGTCCGACACCCGGCAGCTTCACAAGCTCATCCCGGTCTATCGGCACTTCTCCGCCGTACTCTTCGATGATCATTTTGCTCAGCTTTTGAATATTTTTGGCTTTATTACGGTACAGACCGATTGATTTAATATCCTGCTGGAGTTCTTCCAGCGATACGGCAAGATAATCTTCGGGCCGTTTATATTTTTGAAATAGCGTTTTTGTCACTCTGTTGACGAGAGCGTCCGTACATTGCGCGGATAATGCGACTGCCACAACCAATTCGAAAGGATTTGAATGGACAAGTTCACATTCTGCGTGCGGAAACATATCGCCGATTTTTTCAAGACAATATTCAATCTGCTTTAAATTTAACACGTTTCTCCCCTTCTCATGTTATTGTTCCAGCCAATTGTAAAAAGGCACCTGCCTCGTATACTCTTTTTGCGGATCATTTTGTTTCGTTTGAATACGCCGGAATTTTTGGCTGTGCGCCTTCGCCTGCTCAACCGTTTTGAAGCCGTTCTTTTTCCATTCAAATAAAATCCGGTCAATATAGCGAAAACTGAGTTTCCCCGATAAAACGGCTTCTTTTAAGGCGTGTTTAATCAGAATCGCATCATGCTGATCCTGATCCTGCCATATGGCCAGCGTCTCGCATTCAAGCGGCGACAGCGGTCTTCCGAACTCTTCTTCAAAGATGGTATACAGGCTTTTTTGTTCTCTTTCTGACGTTCTTTCCTGCGTTTCATTTTGAGAATGCTGCATGTAATCATACAGCTTCGCCCATAACGGCTGCAGAGAATATTTTTCAAACTTTATGCCGTTATGGTCTTCACATTCTTCAATAAACAGAAAACCTTTTTGAATAAACATTCTCAGGCAGCTTGTACATTCTTCAGCAGAGATGGACATACCTGATTGAAGTTCAAACGGCGTCGGAAAATAAGAGCCCTTTTCCAAATGCATTTTAATCTTCAAAAGCAGGATCAATTCGGTTTCATTCAGCCCGAGCTGCCGGTAATGTGTCAGCAGCAGGTTGGGAATGCTTGAAATGCCGAGTTCCTGCATATCTATAAATTGCTGTTTTTTCATCCTTACACCTCTTACTGTAAAAGGTTATCTCCGGGAGCTTTCCCCTTTACTTAGAAAAAGTCTCCCTTGCAGGAGACTTCGTTTTTCATAACTATTACGGATACAGACGGTTCAGAAGTCTCGGGAACGGAATCGTTTCACGCACGTGAGGCGCTCCACTGATCCAAGCCACTGTCCGCTCAAGTCCGAGGCCGAAGCCGGAGTGCGGAACAGAACCGTATTGTCTGAGTTCAGCATACCATTTGTAAGCATCTGAATCCAGACCGTGTTCTTTTAATCTTTCTTCCAATAAATCCATATCATGAACGCGTTCTGAACCGCCGATGATTTCCCCGTAGCCTTCCGGAGCGATTAAGTCGGCACATAACACGACATCGTCACGATCTTTGGCAGGCTGCATATAGAACGGTTTTAATGACGTCGGGTAATGAGTGATAAACACCGGTTTGTCATAGCTTTCTGCGATCGCTGTTTCATGCGGCGCACCGAAGTCATCTCCCCACTCAATATCGTCAAAGCCTTTTTCTTTCAGGAATTCGATCGCTTTATCGTACGTAATGCGCGGGAATGGCGCTTTGATTTGTTCAAGCTTCGATGTGTCTCTTCCCAATGTGTTCAGCTCGATCTTACAATGTTCCAGCACACTTTGTACGATGTATGCAACATAATTCTCCTGAACTTCAAGGTTTTCTTCAAATTCAACAAATGCCATTTCAGGCTCAATCATCCAGAATTCGATGAGATGGCGTTTCGTTTTCGATTTTTCCGCTCTGAACGTCGGTCCGAAAGAGAATACTTTTCCGAGCGCCATTGCAGCTGCTTCCATATACAGCTGGCCGCTTTGAGACAAGAAGGCGTCTTCATCAAAATATTTCGTCGCGAACAGCTCAGTCGTGCCTTCGGGAGCGCTTCCCGTCAAAATCGGCGGATCAACTTTCACGAAGCCTTCTTTGTTGAAAAATTCATAAGTCGCACGGATGATTTCGTTACGGATTTTCATAATTGCATGCTGGCGTTTCGAACGGAGCCATAAATGTCTGTGATCCATTAAGAATTCCGTACCGTGCTCTTTAGGCGTAATCGGATAATCAGTCGCTTCGTGAATGACTTCAATGGATGTAACAGCAAGCTCATAGCCAAGCGGTGAACGCTCGTCCTCTTTCACAATTCCTTTTACATAAAGTGACGTTTCCTGCGTCACTGATTTCGCAATTTGGAAGATGTCTTCTTCTACTTCAGCTTTGACGACAACTCCCTGAATGAAGCCGGTACCGTCTCTCAGCTGTAAAAATGCGATTTTACCGCTTGAGCGTTTATTAGCGACCCAAGCTCCAATCGTTACTTCCTCGCCTGTGTGTTTATACACTTGGTTGATTGTTGTTTTCAAACTCTTTCCCTCCAGAACAAGAAAGACATTCAGGAATCTGCCTGAATCTCTTTTTTCATCACTTTATTATACCCGTTCTACTCTAACGGGGTCAATGCAAGTGAAAAGCGGCTTTAAAAGCCGCTTTTTCAGAATCAGCTGTGTTTTTCCGTAAAGCGGCGGATTCTCTTGACCGCTTCTTCTAAAAGATCGAGTGACGTTGCGTAAGATAAGCGGACGTTGTCCGGTGAACCGAAACCCGAGCCCGGCACGATGGCGACTTTTTCTTCTTCCAGAAGCGCCTTGACGTATTCATCGACATCTTTGAATCCGCAGTTTTCTGCGGCCGCTTTGGCGTTAGGGAACAAGTAAAACGCTCCTTCAGGTTTGACACAGGTGAATCCGGGAATCTCACTGATCTGAGCGTAAATGGTATTCAGTCTGTGCTCAAATGCCTGTCTCATCTCTTCCAGCGGCTCAGCCGGCCCGTTATAGGCCGCAATGGCGCCGTATTGAGCGATGGACGTCGGATTTGATGTGCTGTGGCTTGCAAGGCTCGTCATCGCTTTAATAATCGTCCCCGAACCCGCTGCATAGCCGATCCTCCAGCCCGTCATGCTGTGAGATTTCGAAACACCGTTAATGATGATCGTCTGCTCTTTCAATTCACTTGAAAGCTGTGCGATTGAGACGTGTTTTTTTCCTCCGTATGTAAGCTTCTCATAAATCTCGTCAGAAACGATCAGAATGCCATGCTCCAGACACACTTTTCCGAGTTCCGCAAGCTCTTCTTTCGTATACATAACACCTGTCGGGTTGCTCGGTGAATTGATAATGAGCGCTTTTGTTTTCTCGGTGATAGCCTGCTTCAGCTGCTCCGGTGAAATTTTAAACTGATTGGATTCCAGCCCTTCTGCATAGACGGGACGCCCCCCTGCCAGTTTCACCTGCTCAGGATAGCTGACCCAGTAAGGAGTCGGTATAATCACTTCATCCCCTTCATCGAGAATGACCTGAAATAATGTATACAGAGCGTGTTTCGCTCCGGTGCAGACAATGATTTCTGACGGCTTATATTCAATCCCCTGATCGTTTTTGAATTTTTTTGCGATACTGTCTTTCAAGGCCGGCAGACCGCCTGAAGGCGTATATTTCGTATGGCCTTCATTCATGGAACGCACCGCGGCATCTATAATGTGCTGAGGCGTATTAAAATCCGGTTCTCCTGCTCCGAGGCCGATGACATCATGGCCTTCCGCTTTCAGCTCTTTCGCTTTTGCGGTAATTGCAAGTGTTGCAGACGGTGTTAATGTGGATACTCTTTTTGCCAATTTCAACTTGAACTCCCCCTAATACGTCTCACGGTGTAATGTTTTTGAGAATCTTGCCGCTTGTAAAGTCCACATAGCTAAAGCTATACTGTCCGCTTTTGTTGATATAGGTCACTTCCCATAACGGAACATTGTTTTCTCTCGCCGGGTGAACGCCATTCAGCTTGGAAACAAGCCCTTCGTCCCGAACGATCTTGGCAGCCTTGCCGCTTGAAATGCCGTCACTGGCTTTTTTCGAGAGAATTTTTGCTTTTTTGTCGGCCGGAACCCATACATACATATCTTTTCCATGTTTATCCATTCCGGTAACAACATAATATTTCTGTTTGCCGACAAAGGTCTCCACTTTCTCAGCATCTGTCAGATTCGTTTTTTCTTTAGCGGCTGCGGCAGCTGTTTCGTGGCCTTCTTCTTTTTGAGCCATTGCAGATTTAAAAATGCTGGCCGAAAATAAAAGAACTGCTAACAAAATAATACCAAATACGGCTGTAAATATTAATGCTTTTTTTCTCATCTCTTTCACCTATGTGCGATAAATGGTGAAGACCGCTTCATTTTGATTTTCTTCGTCGAGCGCAAGGCCGAACATCAGGTTGTCCCGTTTCAAAGTCCGGTTTAATGTATCGACGATTTTATATAAATCATCTGAATGCTCCACATTAATCGTTGACAGAATTTCAATTTTGCTTTCCATTTTTATACCCTCCATCGGTCGAACAAATTTTGTTAGTCATAACGGGATGCGCCCGCGGCATAATAAAATCACAAGGCGGCATGAACCCGCTTTTACTATAAAAACAATTCCTCATCCCACACCACGAAAGCCGCGTTTATGCGGCTTTTATTCCGTTTGGCTGACATAAGCCCCGAGTTCGGCATCCGTCAGCTCCAATAGGGATGAAGTCGGGAGCGCTTCAAGAAACAGCCGTCCGTATCCCGCCGTCTTTACACGCTGATCTAAAAGAACGATCGTTCCCTTGTCTCCCGCCGTACGGAGCAGGCGCCCGATCCCCTGTCTGAACGTTAACACGGCCTCAGGCAGGGAAATCATCTGAAAGGGATTTTTCCCCTGCTTCTTGGCAAATTCGCATTTTGCGGCGTGAAGCGGATTATCAGGCGCCCTGAAAGGAAGTCTTGCGATCATGACGGTTGACAATTCATCCCCCGGAAAATCAACGCCTTCCCAGAAATGATTCGTCCCGAGCAAAATCGCCCGGCTTGCCGTTTTAAAGGTTTTCATTAATTTACCGGGACTCCCGCCTGAAATACCTTGGGCGAGAAGCTGAATGCCTGAGATCTCCATACTGAGTTTCAGTTCCTGATACACTTTTTTCAGCATATCATGAGACGTAAACAGGACAAGGATCTTCGGCTGTTTTCCCTTTGACATGATTTCTGCATACTTGGCAATATGCTCAATGACTTCCCGCTCCCCGTCATATTTAACGGATTTCATCTCTTTCGGAATGATGACGTTCATTTGATCATCGTAAGAAAAAGGAGACGGGATGCTTTTGGTGCGCGGATAAAAATCCGCAAGTCCGAGCCTTTCAATCATAAATTGAAAAGACTGCTCCACCATTAAGGTCGCTGATGTGAGCACAACGCTTTTTTTGCGGGCGAAAAACTGGTCTGCCAGCATTTCACCGGGCTCCAAAGGCTGCGCATAGATGCTGACGGCATTTTTTGCGCCCTTCGCATCAATTTCAACCCAAACGGCTTCTTTCTCATCATTTTCAAACAGCAGCCTGCTGAACGTATCGCGATATTCTTTCAGCCCCCTGATACACTTTACATATTCGCCCGCTAAAAAAGCCGCTCCGCTTTTCATCTGATCAAGCTTTTGATGTAACAGTTTCTCCTGTACGGAAAACATGTCAAGCAGCTGATCCAGCATCGCACAAAGCCGCTCCGCTCCGTCCGTTATCATGTGAAACCCCTTATCCTGGCTTTTATGATTGAGACTATAGACGAGACGGTTCAGATCGTCTTTAGGTTTTCTTCGTTTGACAAAAGAATGCACTGAACTGAAAAATGCGTCGCTTTCCGATTGAATATGCTTCATCCACTCATCGGCGTCAAAAAAACTTTCCGCCGGCAGTTCATACGTATAAAACAGTTTTCTCATCCGCTTTAACAGTCCGTGTTCCTTTAAGGTTCCGATTCGGCTGAGCTTTGTGTGCAGTCCGATGTATGAAGCTCTCTTCCCCAGGTGCTCGCTGGCGGCGCGTTCGAAATGATGCGCTTCATCAATGATGACCGTTCCGCTTGCAGGCAGTTTTTTCGTTTCACTGCTTTGATCTGAAAACAGCAAAGCATGGTTTGTGATAATCAGATCTGCGGCCTGCGCTTTTTCTTTAGCCCGTTCATAAAACCCCGCAGCCGAGTCCTTCCCTTTTTTCATAAAAGAATTCTCATCGTAAGCCATGCGCTCCCACAGCAATCTGCCGCCTGATGGAAGATTCAGCTCAGCGGCGTCGCCCGTTTCAGTCTCCGTCAGCCAGACGAGAAGCTGCGCTTTCGTCAAAACCGCATCATAGTTGTCATCTTCCTCATGCAGAATATGTTCAAACTTCGGCAGGCACAGATAATGTGATTTCCCTTTTAAAATAGCGGCTTTGACCGGCCAAGGAAACATACGCTCCAAAAGCGGAAGATCTTTAGACATGATCTGCTGCTGCAAAAGAGTAGAGTACGTGCTGATAATGACGGGAGTTTGTTCCGCTTTGGCAAATAAAACAGCCGGAACGAGATAACCGATCGTTTTTCCGATGCCGGGCGCCGCTTCAATCAGCGCATGCTCCCGATTGCGGAAGGCGCCAAGCACTTCATCCATCATCGTAAGCTGTCCTTTCCGCTTTTCATAGCGGGGGATGATGCCGGACAAGATCTGTTCTTTTTCTTCGTTCCACTTTTCAAGGTCAATGGCCGCATTCACCGGACGGGAAACCGGAATTTGATCGGGCTCTTTAATTGAAAAAGAGGCGTATGGAATGCAGCTCTTTTCTTCCGCCGGCCTGCTTTCATGTATAAAGGAATCCAAAAGCAGCGTCAAATCGCTGATAAAATGCTGTGAAAGCCTTCTAAGCTGCTTTAACGTCGGTAAAGGCAAATGTTTCAGTTTATGTAAAATGTCTAAAAAGACCAGTCCCGTAACCTCCGCATCGCTGTCTGCGCGGTGAGGGCGGTCATGAACAATATTCAGCTCTGCGCACAACTCACCGAGCTTATATCCTTCAAACCCCGGGAAAACAATACGCGAAAGCTCAACCGTATCAAGCACTTCACAATCCGGCAGCTCATAGCCCGCTTCGCTCAGTTCATGTCGGACAAATCCGAGGTCGAAATGAATATTGTGGGCAACAAAATACGCGCCGTCAAGCAGATGAAAAATCTCCTCTGCGACCGCTTCAAACGGCAGTTCATTTTCAACCATTCCGGACGAAATTCCGGTCAGCTGTTCAATAAACGGCGGGATGGCCTGATTCGGATTGATATATTTTGAAAACCGCTCAGTTATTTGTCCATTTTCAATGACAACCGCTGCGATTTGAATGATTTTATCGCCCTTTTTCGGCGAATTTCCTGTTGTTTCGACATCTATGACAACGAACCGTTGTTTGTTCATTAAAATGGACACCTCAATTCTTGCATACGAGAAAAGTGTAACACGTTTTGTTGAGAAATGGAGCGGAAAAACAGCTTTTGCCCCTAAATCTTAAAAGAAAACCCCCATGAAGGGGGCTCTTTTACAAAATCGTGTGTGCCGGTTCCTGGCCCAGCATCTGCTCGATTTTATTCTGATCATCCAGAACGGCCACCTTCGGCTGATGGCTTTTTGCTTCCTGATCAGACATCATTTGATAAGAAATAATAATGACTTTATCTCCTTCTTGGACGAGACGGGCGGCAGCTCCGTTTAAACAGATGACGCCGCTCCCCCGCTTACCGGGAATAATATACGTTTCAAGTCTCGCTCCGTTGTTATTATTCACAATCTGAACTTTTTCATTAGCGAGCATTCCGACGGCATCTAAAAGATCTTCATCAATCGTGATGCTGCCGACATAGTTTAAATTGGCTTCCGTCACGGTAGCGCGGTGCAGTTTTCCGGCCATCATAGTGCGGTACATATTATGATCTCTCCCATTCATCAATATCAATAATGATATTATCAATCAGTCTGGCTTTAGAAAATTGGACGGCGCAGGCCAGAATGACCTTGCCGTTTAATGTTTTAAGCGGAGTCAGCTCCGGATAAGCGTACAGTTCGGCATAATCAATGACGCCGCTTGTGTTTTCGATGATACCGGTGACGGTTTTTATAACGGTTTCCGGATTTCTTTCACCGTCTCTGATCAGTTCGGCACCTTGCTGCAATGCTTTATAGATCATCGGCGCTTCTTTGCGTTCCTGCTCAGTCAGATAGACGTTGCGAGAGCTTTTGGCAAGTCCGTCTTCTTCTCTGACCGTGTCCACTGCAACCAATTCGATATCCATAAAGAAATCCTCAATCAATCCGTCCACAACCGCTGCCTGCTGGGCATCTTTCAGGCCGAAGTAGGCGCGGGTCGGTTTAACGAGATTGAAAAACTTCGTCAGCACAGTGGCCACTCCGTCAAAATGGCCGACGCGGGAGGCGCCGCACAACACGTCAGTTCTCCTTTTCACTTGCACGGCAACATTTTGCTCGCCTTTATACATGTCACTTGGAGACGGCGTAAACAAAACATCTGCTCCCGCCTGTTCTGCAAGCCGGGCATCGCGCTTTAAATCTCGCGGATATGCTTCGTAATCCTCGCCCGGTCCGAATTGAGTCGGATTGACAAAGATGCTCATCACGACAATATCGTTTTCTTTGTTTGCTTTTTCAACCAGCGTCAGGTGTCCTTCATGAAGAAAACCCATTGTCGGGACGAATCCGATCGTCCGGCCTTCTGAGCGGTATTGTGCAATTAATTCTTTCAGCTGTTGAGTTTCTGTCAGTTGTTTCATCGCTTACTTTCCTCCGTACAAGCCTTGCAGCACAGTTTGGTTTATCTGAAAGGAATGCTTTTCTTCCGGGAAAACCCGTTCTTTCACATCACGGACATAATCGCTGAGGGCCGACTCAATCGTGCCGTCGATTTTGGCGTATTGCTTCACGAACTTCGGTGTTCTGTCCACGCCGTGGCCGACGACGTCATGATAGACAAGGACTTGGCCGTCCGCTTTTGAACCGGCTCCGATTCCGATAACGGGAATGGATACTTCTTCTATTATTTTAGCAGTCAGTTCAGCAGGCACACATTCAAGCACGAGCATCATCGCTCCCGCCTGCTCGCATTTGATGCTGTCTTCAATGAGCTTTTTCGCGCTTTGCTCATCTTTTCCCTGCACTTTATATCCGCCTAATACGCCGACAGACTGCGGTGTGAGGCCTAAATGGCTGACGACGGGAATTCCGCCGAGAGTCAGCGCGCGGATGGATTCGAAAACGCCGTCTCCGCCTTCCAGCTTTAACGCGTCCGCGCCGCTTTCCTGAATAATGGCCGCGGCGTTTTTCAATGTATCCTCTTTTGAAAGGTGGTAAGACATAAACGGCATGTCAGTTACGATAAACGTATTTTTCGCACCGCGTTTTACCGCTTTTGTATGGTGAATCATGTCACTGACCGTTACGCCGACGGTTGAATCGAGTCCGAGCACGACCATTCCGAGCGAATCCCCGACTAAAATCATGTCGACTCCCGCCTGTTCCGCAAGCTTTGCCTGCGGATAATCGTAAGCGGTCAGCATCACGATCGGCTCTCCGTTTTCCTTCATTTTCATGAAATCCAGTTTTGTTTTCATTCTGTTTCTCCTCCTCTAAACGGTGAGGAGATGAGCCGCCAATTCTTCGCAAGCAAAAAAGCCTTCTGTAAAATAAGAAGGATTCCCACTTGTTTAACGTTCGGCGAATGTCATCCCTCTGTCCCAGTCCTTTTTGGATCAAGGCAGACTTTTCGTAATCTCTGTTCTGCTGATCAGGTGCAGTTCATTATGATACTGCCCATAGGAAGTATACCAAATTCACGAGGCTTGTACCAACTAAGATTAATTGAGCTCAATATCGGCAGAATAGATCTTCTTTATACCGTCTCTCGTTTCCAAAAGAAGAACTCCCTCATCATCAATGCCGAGCGATTTCCCGTAAAACGTTCCTTGCAGCGTTCTCGCTCTGAGCTCGTTCCCCAGTCCGACCGCATAGCTTTCCCATAGCAGCTTGATCGGTATAAAGCCGTGGTTCAAGTAATCCTGATAGCGTTTTTCAAAAGTCAGCAGAATCTCTTGTATCAGACCCGCTCTGTCAATTTTTTCGCCGGCTTCCATGCTCAGGCTCGTCGCAATGTCCTGAAGCTCGACGGGAAAATCGGTTTCCTGCTGGTTCACGTTGATGCCGATCCCGAGAATAACCGAACGGACACGGTCTTCTTCCGCCTGCAGCTCAGTTAAAATCCCGACAGCTTTTTTGCCGTGAATCATTAAATCATTCGGCCATTTAATGGCGGCCTGTACACCTGTAAAAGCCTCGATGGCCTGTACGACCGCAACGGCGGATAACAGGGTGAGCTGCGGCGTTTTTTGCAAAGGAACGTCGGGTCTCAGAATGAGGCTCATCCAAATCCCATTTCCCTCCTGTGAATGCCATACTCTGGCCATTCTTCCTCTGCCTGCCGTTTGTTTATCGGCCACTACGAGCGTCCCTTCCGGCGCGCCGTCATTGGCAAGTTCATGAGCGGTTTTTTGGGTGGACGGCAGGACGTCCCGGTAATGAAGCTGTTTGCCCAAAACCTCTGTTTTCAGCCCGAAACGGATTTCGGATTCACTGAGTTTCCCCGGTTTTTTAATGAGCCTGTACCCTTTTCGTCTGACCGCCTCAACCTCATAGCCCTCTTTGCGGAGCTCCTCTATATGTTTCCAAACGGCGGTTCTCGAGCAGCCGAGCGCGTCACTTATTTTCTGCCCGGAGATAAAGCCGTCACCCGCCTCAGAAAATAAATCAATTAATCGGGTTCTTAATGTAGATCCCATGATGCGAGCCACTCCTTTATGTCATGTTTTCGGTTAGGAAGCTTCCCTGCCAATACCGCTTCTTCAATCCGGCGAAGTTCTTCGGCCACCCATTTACCCGCGCGGCGGTTTCTGAGCTCCATCAGATCAGCGCCTGAAATGTCGAGGTCTCGAAGGCTTTTGATCGGCAGCTGCTCATACAGGCTCTGAACCTCTTTCAGCTTTTGTTCATCAATCGTCTTATGCTGTTTCAGCATCCCGATTTTAACGGCTGAAAACAGCGCCTCTCCTGCCCGGTACATCGCTTCTGCTTCCAGCTGCGCCGGATAAACGCTTATGATCTGCACCGCTTTTTTTATGACTTTTCCCGGCAGTTTCCATTGTTTTAAAAACGCCTCGGCGCTTTTCGGACAAAGACCGAGAAACAATAACAGCGCTGCCCAGCGTTCTTCGCGTGCATCTAAAGAAGAAAACGGAAAGCCGCTTGCTTCAAGCATTTGCTGCTCATAACCGGAAAGGCCGGGCAGCTCTTGTATCAGACCTGTCTGCACCATCGTTTGAATCGCTTCTTGTGAGAAAGCGCCCTGCATCAGCTTTTCAAACTCGACGGTCTTTCGTTCTACTGATACATGTGCCATAAGCTCCCTGTCTTTTATGACGGCCTCTCTTGTATCTTTTTCTAACAGAAAGCCGAGCTGACTCATAAAGCGGACGGCTCTCATCATCCGCAGAGCGTCTTCCCGAAAACGGTCTTCAGGGTTACCCACCGTACGGATCAGCTTTTGTCCGATATCATGTGCGCCTCCGAAATAATCAAGCAGCTCTCCTTCGGCAGACATCGCCATCGCATTAATCGTTAAGTCTCTCCGCTTTAAGTCTTCTGATAAAGAAGTAATGAACCGCACAGCTTCAGGGCGCCGGTAGTCCTTATATTCTGATTCGGCACGAAAAGTGGTGACTTCATAGGTTTCATCTTCCCACAGGACGATGACGGTGCCGTGCTCTTTTCCTACATCGACAGTCCGCTTAAAGAGACGCTCCACCTCATTCGGCAAAGCGCTGGTTGCGATGTCCACATCACCTATTTTTCGTTTCATATAGCTGTCTCTGACGGCTCCCCCGACAAAGTACGCCTGATGGCCCGCCTTCATCAGATGATGAAGGATGGGGAGGGCTTTGACAAATTCCTGTTCCATAAGATCACTCCGGTCCTGCCAATTCGTCATAAATCCGTTCATACTGACTGACGATTCTTTGCGAAGAAAAGGCGGTCTCCACCATTTTCAGCGCATGATCAGTCAATCGTTTGCTGAGCTGTTTATCTTCTAAAACGGCAAGCGCTTTTTCAGATGCCGCCTGAATATCGCCGACTTCCACCAGAAAACCGCTTACTTGATCTTTAATCACTTCCGGGATGCCGCCGATATTTGTTCCGATGCACGGCACGCCGCAGGCCATCGCCTCAAGGAGGACGAGTCCGAAACTTTCTTTTTCAGACAGAAGAAGCTTAAGATCGCTGATGGAATACAGCTCTTCCACCCTGTCCTGATTTCCGAGGAGCAACACTTGATCCTGCAGTCCGTATTTTTCGACAAGCTGCCAAGCGACGCACTTTTCCGGCCCGTCACCGACAAGCAGGAGCTTCGCCTTTGTGTTGGCTGCGATATTACGGAAAACGCGGATGACATCTTTAACACGTTTTACTTTTCTGAAGTTCGAAACATGGATGACGACCTTTTCATCCGGCAAAATACCATGTTTCTCTTTTATACTCTCTGTATTTTTCTTAAGATAAACACGTTCATCAATAAAGTTGTAGATGGTCTCAATTTTTTTATCCGGCTTAATTAAGTCATATGTTTCTCCGGCAAGCGCGGTTGATACCGCCGTCACTCTGTCGGACGCTTCGATGGCAAAACGGATTAAATCTTTTAATGACGGATCATATCCTAAAACGGTGATGTCCGTACCGTGAAGCGTCGTCACGATGCCGATGTCACGCTTGAGCATCTGCTTGGCGAGATAAGCGCATACCGCATGCGGCAGCGCATAATGCGCGTGAATGATATCAAGATTTTCCCTCGCGGCCACCTCGGCGATTTTGCTCGCCAGCGTAAGGTCATAAGGCGGATATTTAAATACCGCGTATTGGTTGACTTCCACCTCATGAAAATGAATATTCGGATGATATGTATTTAATCTGAACGGGATGCTTGATGTGATGAAATGAACCTGGTGCCCTTTTTCCGCAAGCAGCTTGCCGAGTTCCGTCGCAATAATACCCGAGCCTCCGACACTCGGGTAGCATGTAATCCCTATTTTTAATGGTCTCATTGTCCGCCCCCAAAAACATCATCATTCAAAACGGGAAGCTGTTTTGAAAAGAAGCCTTCAGCATACCCCGTCCCAGCTTCTTTGCCATACAGTCTTTCCCGCGCTTCCACCATTTCGATATAACCGTTGGTCAGCGGTGTGTTCACTGACTGCGCCGTAGGAATAAACTGGCTTTGATAGGCGTGCAGGCTTTCTTTTTTCAGATCGATGGTTTCCGTTATGTCGATTACAAAGTCCGGACGGTGAAACCCGTTGATCATATAATAGTATACGCGCTGAGCCTTATGAGCCGGCAGTTCCTGATGATCTCTGTATTTATGAATTCCCGCCGAGAACACCGCCTCTTCGACCAAAGCCGCCGCATTGCCGTGGTCAGGATGGCGGTCTTTCGGATAAGGCATGAAAACGGTTTTCGGCCGGCAGGCTCTGATGACACTGACAATCCGGCGGATGCCGTCCTCACTTTTCAAAAGCCCGCGGTCGGGAAGCGTAAGCTGGATTCTCTCTTTTACGCCGAGAATTCGTGCCGCCTCTGCCGCTTCTTCTTTTCTTATCCCTACCGTTCCGTTAGATGATAGTTCGGCCTCGGTCAAATCGCATATCACCGCGGTTTTCCCTTGAGCCGTAAATTTTGCGATCGTGCCGCCCATACCGATCTCGACATCATCACTATGGGCGCCGAACGCCAGGATATCAACGTGTTCAGACATTCGGCTCTCCTCCGCGCACAAGATTGCGGAAATCAAATGCCCCGCCGTCCAGCGTCCGGACGAGGATTTCCGCTGTTCCCATATTTGTGGCGAGCGGGATCGCGTATACGTCACACAGCCGGATCAGCGCCGAGACATCCGGTTCGTGAGGCTGCGCAGTTAACGGATCGCGCAGAAAAATGACGAGATCCAGGGCGTTTGCCGCAATCAATGCGCCGATTTGCTGATCTCCGCCGAGCGGGCCGGATTGAAAACGTTCAACGGACAATCCGGTCGCTTCCTGGATTTTTAAGCCTGTCGTACCCGTCGCGTATAACTCATGATGGCTCAATATATCTTTATATGCGGTCGTAAACTGAACCATATCCTGCTTTTTTTTATCGTGAGCAATCAAAGCAATTTTCATTGATGTTCTCCCCCTTGCCGATTCAGTCGATAATATTTTCGAGTCCGTATACAAGCTGGTCGATTTTCATCACTTGCTCCACTGACAGCTTCACTCCTGACATAAAGGAAGCCCGGTTATAGGAGTCATGGCGCAGTTTCAGCGTCTGGCCGTCCATGCCGAACATGACTTCCTGGTGGGCGATAAGGCCCGGCAGACGCACGCTGTGAAGGCGGATGCCGTTTAATTCAGCACCGCGGGCGCCCGGCAGAATTTCTTTTTCATCAGGATGGCCCTGCTGCTTTTCTGTACGGACGTTTGAAATCATTTCCGCTGTTTTCAGCGCCGTTCCGCTCGGGGCATCCAGCTTTTGATCATGATGAAGCTCAATGATTTCTACATCTTCAAAATAGTTGGCGGCCATTTGTGAGAACTTCATCATCAGCACCGCGCCCAATGCAAAATTCGGAGCGATGATAGCGCCGATTCCTTTTTCTTCAGTCAAAGCTTGAAGCTCCTCTAAATCCGCTTCAGAAAATCCGGTCGTTCCCACAACGGGGCGGACGCCGTGTTCAAGAGCGGCTTTCGTATGTTTTTTGCCGATTTCAGGCGTTGTCAAATCGATCAGTACATCCGGTTTTGTTTCTTGGAAACATGCGCGGATATCCGTATAAATAAGAGCGTCTGAATCAGCTGACATCACTTCCCGCAATGTTTGCTGATCGTATGTATGGTCAATAGCGCCGACAAGCTCAAAATGAGGCGTGCGGACGGCAAGTTTTACGGCCTCCTGGCCCATTCTGCCTCTCGGTCCGGCAATGACGACTTTAATGATTTCATTTGACATAGTTTCTCCTACTTTCCTTCTTCTTTTCTAGTCCAGCGGTCTTTATCACGTGTATTAAATTTATGCATGACGCGGTTATGAGCTTCTTCCAATGAAATATCAAGGGAGTTGGCGAGGCAGATCAGGACGAACAGCACATCGCCCATTTCCTCTTCCATGCTTTTCTCATTTTCCGTCGTTTTCTTCGGCTTTTCTCCATAATAATGGTTGACTTCTCTTGCAAGTTCGCCCAGTTCTTCCGTGAGACGGGCCATCATGGCAAGCGGGCTGAAATAGCCTTCTTTGAATTGGCCGATATATTCATCGACCTCAGCTTGTAAGTCTTTCATCGTTTTGTCACTCACTGTGCGAATACCTCCTGTCATCTCTTCCATGTTAGCTAATTCAAGTACATTTGACAAATGTTAAAAACGGCAGTTTGCTGTTTTCTTTTGTATCCACTATAATATTTACGCAATCTTATGGAAGGAAAAGGGGTTTGATGCAATGCTTGGAGAAATCAGAATCAAAAACATTTGCTTTATTTTAATCGGCGCCGCTGTTTTTTCATTCGGACTGGTTCACTTTAATATGCAGAACAATTTGGCGGAAGGCGGATTTACCGGCATTACGCTGCTTTTATATGCGTTATTCCACATCAGCCCTTCTATTTCCAACCTGGTATTAAACATTCCTATCTTTTTCATCGGCTGGCGTATGCTCGGCCGGACGATGTTTGTCTATACCCTGATCGGCACCGTCTCTCTTTCCGTTTTTCTGAGTGTTTTTCAGCGCTACGAAATTCATATGCCGCTGTCGCATGATTTAGCGCTGGCCGCCTTGTTCGCCGGTGTTTTTATCGGCGCGGGTCTCGGCATTATTTTTAAATACGGCGGCACGACGGGCGGGGTCGATATCATCGCCAGGCTGATCAACAAATTTTTCGGAATCCCGATGGGCCGGACGATGTTTGCCTTTGACGCCTGTGTCATTCTGCTTTCTTTGTTTACGTATCTTTCTTACAAGGAAGCGATGTACACGCTTGTAGCCGTTTTTGTCGCTGCGAGATTGATTGATTTTATACAGGAAGGCGGCTATGCCGCAAAAGGGGCAACGATTATTTCTTCGAAAAACGATTTGATCCAGCAAAAAATCATTGAAGAGATGGAGCGCGGCGTCACCGTTTTAAAAGGACAGGGATCATATACAAAAGAAGACAGGGACGTTCTTTACTGCGTCGTTCCAAAAAACGAAATTGTGCTTTTGAAAAGCGTCATCACTTCCGTTGACCCGCACGCCTTTGTTGCAGTAAGCGACGTCCATGATGTGCTCGGCGAAGGATTTACGCTTGATGAAAATAAAAATCCGATCAGACGATAATAAAAAGGCGGCTTTTGCCGCCTTTACTGTTCGTGTTTCCATTTGACAACCGGTGATTTTTTCTTTTTCAATCGGCGGGCGAATGCCGGACTGACATTGAGCGTCTGCTCGACGAAGCGCTGCGGCGTCAGTGCCAGCCATTGGTTTAAGGAGACATCTTCGAAACGGTCGCTTTTGAAGATTTCCAGAAAGCGAAGCACGGTGTCACCGGTATTCTGAACATAATGTCCCATTGCAAAAGGAACATATCCTACGTCACCCGCTTGATAGTTAAATGTCCGCGCTCTTCCCTCCGCCGCAAACACCGTCATTTTCGCTTCTCCTGAAAGATAATACTGCCACTCGTCCGTATTGGGATGCCAATGCAATTCTCTCATGCCTCCGGGTTCGACCTCCACAAGAGCTGCGGCAATCGTTTTTGACACCTTAAACGTTTTTGAATCGACAATCTTTACTCTTCCCCCGCCGGTAACAAGAGGCTCCTGCCGGGAAAGCTTGTAGCTGAACGGCTCCAAAACGGGGCCTTCCGGGGAAGAAACTGCTGCCCGCTCAATAGGGGGAGGCGGTTCCAGCTGGAACATGTAACGCTCTTTCTTGTGAATGTAAGCCAGCTCATAACCCGGAACACCGAAGTTCGCCTCCAGCACGCTTCGCGGGGTATGGGCAAACCAGTCCGTTACTGAAAAGGTGCTGTTTTCTGAAAAAGAGCCGTCATCAAAGACGAGCAAAAACTCACTTCCCTGCTCTAATCCTTGAATGGAATGAGGAATGCCGGAAGGAAAATACCACAGGTTCCCTTCACTTACGTTATCAATAAAATTCCGCCCATTTTGATCGACCGCAGTTAAACGTACTCCTCCGTTAATCACATATCCCCATTCGGCTTCTTTATGCCAATGAAGCTCCCGCACAGCTCCCGGTTTCAGTCTCATGTTCACCGCCGCGATGTTTTTGGATACCGGCAGTTCCCTGACCGTCACCTCTCTGGACCATCCGCCGTCTTCAAGCCTCATATGCGTATCAGAAAATGAGAATTTCAAGTTTTGAACCGTTCCTGCATCCGTTGAAGGCGGAACGAGCATGTCAGGATTCTGGAAGTCACGCGCGAGGTTTCGCGGTCCTTCGTCAGTCGCCCCTTTTCTGCCTCTGATCGGCTGCGGGAGGTGTTTTGAAGCCAATTGCTGGATGAGTTTTTTCACTGGCTTAGCTCCTTTACAGCAATTTGTGTTTATTTAGACTTAGGATACTCACGCTTTTTCTCTTTCTTTTTTTCCGCTCTGTATTTTCGGTAGCCGACATATGTCAGCGCAGTAATAATGATACCGCCTGTTGTCAGAATGACCCAGAGCAGCGAAGGGTCAGCGTCATCCCGCTCCACCTTGTCAAAAACCCGCTTTAAATCCTGCTGCAGGAGCGTCAGACGCTCAAGCTTTGTTCCTTTTGTCATCTGCTGAAACCCTTCCTGCTCAATCACCTCGATATGTTTCGCCACCGTATCAAGCTGGCCGGCCGACACATCCATTGTCAGGCTGGGATAAATTAAATCATATAATGATATAAATTCATTCCACTTTTCATTGAAATTTTCACTTCCGTTTCCGCTGACATCTTCTTTTAAGGCGCTGAATGTCGCCATAATCGGTCGTTCAAGCGAACCCCACAGCGGATCGGAGTGGTCTTCCATCGCATCCATTACCAACCTGAACTGGGCGGCTGCCCGGATTTTTTCGGTATCTGAGGCGTCTGCCTGTTTCAGGACGCGCACTAAATCATTAAAGCCCAGAGTCACCTGCCTGACTTCGGCGCCGCTCAGTGAGTTTACGTGTGTCATTTTTTTCTTAAAGTAGCCAAGCACTTGCAGAGCCTCATCATACTGCGAATGCCGCGTCATTTGGAAAACGGTATCCGAAAGGTCGTTCAGTTCCTTGAGACCGCCCTCATCTTCAGCTTTGGCAGTTGTGATGAAACACATAAGAGCAAGTAAAAGACAGATCGTCAGCTTTCGTTTCATAGAGGTCCCTCCCACTCCTTCTCTTTACAGAATATGAGGAGCGGGACAAGGTTAGACCAAGATTCTATCAGTGTAAGTCAAGCTTTATCCGTCTTTTGGAAATCACCAAATAGTATGCAAGGCCGAGTGAAAATATGCTCAGCCAGAATGTAGCATACCCGATCTCTTGCATATAGTCATTGAGCATTGAGTAGCGGGGCATCATGCCGAAAAGATAATCAATGACATCATTATGAAGCGTCCAAACAGCGGCAACGGCAAGATGCCATAACCGGAACCGAAAATACGGGCTGTATAAAACGCCTTGAACGGCCATGGCAAAATGTGAAGCAATCAGCATGTACCCTTCCCAAGGCATCTGCCCCATTTTGACCAGCACAAAGATATTCATTCCGACCGCCCACAGCCCGTATTTTACAAGGGTTACAAGAGCCAGCGCTTCAAACAGCGGCGCGTTTCTTCCCATGAGAAATGCCAGAAGCACAAACAGGAAGAAAAACGTCGCCGTCGGGCTGTCAGGCACAAATATCAGAAATCGGAACGGCGTGTCCGCAAGCTGCGGCACATACCAATAATAGCCGTACACCGTACCGATAAAATTAACGGCAAGAACAAGCAGAAGCATGCCGCGCAACCCTAAAAGATAAGAAATCCACCTCATACCATCAACTCTCAGTCCGTAAAAAGTATGTATCATGCAAAAAAAGCTGACATCCGGTCAGCTCTTTTCATAAAAGTATATCCTGCTGTTGTCTACTTCACAATACGTTATTTCGCTGTCGTTTCAGAAATGAACTTCGCCAGCTGATCAAGCTGTTTGTCATTCCCTTTAAAAATACCGGCTGGCATCTGCCCTTTCCCTTTGACGGCGATTTTTTTAATTTCTTCCGGGCTCAGCCCGTTATCGACCAGGGACGGACCGGCGCCTCCCCCTTGAAGATTATCCCCGTGACAGGAAATACAGCCTTGTTCTTTAAATACCTTATAACCGTCTGATTCAGTATCAATGGCGGCTTCTTTTTTAATTTTCCCTTGCTCCTCCGCCTTCGCCCAGTCATGTGTCGCGACTGACTGCCACGTTAAAAAGACCGTAGCGCAAAGCGCCAAAAGCATCATCCCGACGGCAACCGGACGCTTCCACGGCCTTCTTTCAGACCCCCTGTCGAGAAACGGAGCCAAAAGCAGCGACCCGAAGGCAAGCCCCGGTATAATCATCGCTCCGATAACGGTGTAGCTCCCTGCGGCATATTCATATTTTAAAAGCTGGTATAAAAATAGAAAATACCAATCCGGCAGCGGAATATACCCTGTATCCGTCGGGTCCGCCACCCGTTCTAAAGGCGGCTCGTGCACAATCGTTAAAACGAGAAATCCGACGAGGAAAACGGCTCCGACCATCCATTCTTTCAGCAGGAAGTTCGGCCAAAACGCCTCTGTCTTTCCAGGATACTCTGAATAGTCTTTCGGTATATTCGGTTTTTTTTCAGCCGGTATCCTTGAATCTCCTACAAACTTCATTCCTTTCCCCCGGTGCATGTCATCCCCTCCCTTTTATATCAGATTTGTATTATAGCGGTCCTGAAATTCCCTGCTTGCGGATCATGACAAAGTGGGCGCCCATGAGCGCAAACAAAGCGGCAGGGAGAAAAAATACGTGAATCGCAAAAAATCTCGTCAGCGTTTGGGCGCCGACAATATCGTGGTGGCCAGCAAGAAGAGTTTTCACCTGCGCTCCGATCAATGGCGTCGCCTCCGCAATCTGAAGACCTACCTTTGTCGCAAACAGCGCCTTCATATCCCACGGAAGCAGATACCCTGTAAAACCGAGACCGAGCATCACAAAAAAGATCAGAACACCGACGATCCAGTTCAATTCCCGAGGCTTTTTATAAGCTCCCTGAAAGAAAACCCGCAGCGTATGTAAAAACATCATCACGATGACTAAACTTGCGCCCCAATGGTGCATACCCCTTACAATCTGCCCGAAAGCGACTTCATTCTGCAAATAATACACAGATTCCCACGCGTTTTTTATATCCGGCACATAATACATCGTTAAAAACATCCCGGAGAGCACTTGGATAACGGTTACAAAAAACGTCAAACCGCCGAAACAATAGACAAAAGCCGAGAAATGGTGAGCGGGATTTACATGTTCCGGCACTTCATGGTCGGCGATATCCCGCCACATCGGCGTAATATCGAGACGTTCATCCACCCAGTCATAAATTTTATTCAGCATGTCACCCTTCCCCCCTAGGCTTTGCTTTTCCAAGATACAAAAAGCCGTCCTTTACTTTTTGCTCATAACGGTCAAGAGGCGCGAGCGGCGGCGTGCCCGGAACGTTCGTGCCGTCTTTTTCATACAGACCGTAATGGCAGGGACAAAAGAATTTGTTCGGATTTTTAGGATCATTGTTCCAGTTTACGGTGCAGCCTAAATGCTTGCAGATCGGAGAAAGCGCTATAATTTCATCCCCATGCTTGTAAACCCAGGCTGATCTGGATTCTTCCGATTCGTACCAGGCGTCGACTTGATGAATTTTAAAGTCAAACCGCTTCGGCTCCTTCGTCAGCTCATCCACACTGACAACCTGCACCATTTTTTGATCTCCCGTCGGTTTTAATACCGGGTCCAGCGCAAAACGGACCATAGGCATAAGCGCACTGGCGGCCATAAATCCCCCCACGCCGGTGAGCGCATAGTTTAAAAATTGTCTTCTTGATATATCTTGTTTTCCGCCCATTTCTTCCCCCCCTAAAGATTGACCAAAAATTAACTAAAATAGAAAATAATTCTGAGATTTGACACCCTCATAATATATGAATCTTTCAGCAAGGTCAACAGAGGCAAAACGGGTGTTTTGCGGGATGCCTGGAGTTTTTAAGAATTGTTCCACTTCTGTAACAAAACGTTCAAAATTTCTCCGCACTTGTCATCCGCAATTTTTCTCTTTAAAGAGTCTTTCATATGTTCAAACGGGACGGCAGGTATGTATATGACATCAGACCCTATTTCAGAATCCTTCCATTTTTCGTCTGCCGTCAGGAACAAGGCGTGCCGGAAGTTGGTCATCACCTCTTCTTTGAGTTTTTGAAGCAGGGCGATTTGTGATTGGTCTATATCAACATATGTATAAGAGGGGAATAAATATACCCGTCCCTTCAATTGGCGCTCAAGCTCTTCAGAAAGCAATTGGGTGCTTTCCCCCTGTTCAACGGCCTCTTTTAAGCCTCCTGAAGACGTTATGGAAATTAACGGAATGACAGCGGTATCAATGTAATCCGCAGATTGTAAATAGGCATCGGCATCAGCGGCCTTCCATCTCATGTCTCGTTCCTCCTCTTTACGCAACAAGCCTTGCATATTCTGCAAGGCTGTCATTTATGTGAGCTGATTCAATTGGCGGGAAAGCTTTTCAAATGTTTCTTTGTCGTGGCGGTCCAGCGCCTCGTCGATATCTTTAAGCAGCTTTTCCCGCTGGAAAGTGGAAATGGCATGTTCTAATATTTTTTCAGCCATCCCCTGATCCTGTTTATTTTCAAACAGGTCTTTCGGCAGATGCGGATTTGATTCAAGAACAGCGGCATATTCCGGTGAGCTGTAGGCCGAACGGAAATTCAGCTGGATAAATAAATCCTGCTGTTTATTTAACCGGATGTCGTGAAAAGATTTTTCCGCGTCCGTAGTCATGACATTTTCTTTGTAAAACCTAAACGGCACCTCATCAACGCAATGAGTAGACATGATAATGCCTCTCGGGCAAAATTCGGCTTGTTCTACAAAATGGACTTTTTCCATTAATGAATCATGACTCATTAAATAATTTAAAATCCAGACGCACTCCCGGCGTTTAAGCTGATAATGATTTAAAAACCAACGGATAAAATCCTTTTTTTCATTGACAGAAACAGGGGTCTGCATGTAATTCCCTCCTCTATCGATCGTATAATCTGACATCACTTATACATTCAGCAAGCATGGTCCAAAATCCTGCTTATCTTAAAAATTCATCCTCTATCCGTAAGATTGTTTCTTCAAGCTCTTCGTTTGTTCCATCCATTGAAAGCACTTGTTTTAAAAGCGGCAGCGCTTCTTTCTGGAGACCCTCTTCCAATAAGAAGTGAGCGTATTCATATAAGAAATCCCGATCATCCTGATAATGGAGATACGCAGCTTCGAAGCTTTTTTTCGCTTCAGCGTATTGTTCAAGGCCTGTATAGGCCCCCGCCAAATACCAATTGTATTTCGGATCTTCTTCTCCGTAGCCGCGGACTTCCTGAATCAGATCAATAATCTCTTCAAAGCTTTCTTCTTTATGATAGACGGCTAAAAGCGTATGGAGCGCTTCCACGTAACCCGGATCGAGCGCCAGCGCTTCCTGAAGAAGCTTTTTGCCTTCCTCTTCGCTGCCGAGCTTTAACGCCATTTTCGCCGCATAGAGAAAAAGCTCTTTATTGTATTCATCGTAAGTAATACCTTCTTTAGCGGTTTTTAATGCATCTTCATACATGCCTTCTGCCTCGTAGCTTTTTGCAAGCGGCATATAAAGCGATGAATAGGAAGGATCAAGCCCTTTTAAATCAGACAGCTGCTTGATGGCTGTTTTGACCATTCCCGCCTGATAGGCTGTGAACCCGTACCCGAAAATCGTATTCGGTTCTGTATGTTCTGCCGCCGCTTTTTCATACCATGAAATCGCTTCCTCAAATTCACCCGCCGCGCTCAATGACTCAGCCAGCCTCTGATGAACATTTACGCCGCCGATTTCGTGCCGTTCTTTTGCCGTCTCTTCATAGTAAGGAACGGCTTTTGCGTATGATCCCTGAGTGAAGTATAATTCCCCCAGAGCGAAATCAATAACAGGTTCATCTTGTAACATCGCTTTCGCCTGTAACAGCTTTTGCTCACTTACTTCAAATAAGCCCTGCATCTGATACAGATCAGCCATTAAAAGAAGGCTTTCCGCGTAAGACGGGTCTTCCGGAGAAATCGTCTCCAGCACCTCAAGAGCTTTTTCTTCTTCATCAATATCTATTAACAATTCGGCGTAAAAATTCGTCAGCTCAGCCTCATCCGGATAGAGGTCATGCAGATCACTGATCAGCGCTAACGCTTTTTCGGCGTTTCCCCATTCATAGTAGAGCTGGGCTGCAATGGCTTTGTCTTCGTCATGAAGCTCTGTTTCAGCTTTTGAAAGCGCTTTGAGTCCCTTTTCGGTTTCACCTGCTTCAACTAATTTTATGGCTTCTTGAATCAATGTATTCAAATCAGACCGGTCCTTTCTTTTCCTATACCTCATCAACCAAATGAAAAGGGTTTTTATTCGGGTTATTCTTATCATAATTCAGACAGGGCCTGCCCGCAAATAAGATGCTTCACCCGGCATTATAGTTTATCAGAAAATGGTTAAGAGGAAAACGGCAAAAAAGGGGACGGCATCTTTATACGCAAACAGCGCAATTTGTTCCGGCTGTTTCTGTAACGAAAACGCATTCCCCCTTTCTTTTAGTTTTCTGTTTAAGACAAGCTATGTCAAAGCCCAAGATTTTATGACACATGAAGAAAAAAGCCCGAAGAACAGTCTTCAGGCTTTTTTGGCTAATTGATCTAAATGCTCAAAGAATGTCGGATATGAGACATGGATCGCCTCTGTATCACGGATGTCGATCGGCTCTTCTGTCAGGCATGAAGCGATACCGAGCATCATGCCGATGCGGTGGTCGCCGTGGCTTGACACATCGGCTCCGCCCGCAAGCGTTTTTTTGCCGTGTATTTTCATGCCGTCTTCAGTCGGTTCAATGTCTGCGCCGATTTTCCGGAGCTCTGATACGACGGTGTCGATCCGGTTCGTTTCCTTCACCTTCAGCTCCGCAGCGTCTTTAATGACAGTTGTGCCTTCAGCCTGCGTTGCCAAAAGGGCGATAATCGGGATCTCGTCAATTAAACGGGGAATGATTTCTCCGCCGATTTCTGCCGCTTTCAGAGCTGAGGTTTCAATAACCAGGTCTCCGTAAGGCTCTGCGCTGTCCGCTTCTGAAGGAATCACTTCAAGTGAAGCCCCCATTTGCTTTAAGACATCAATCATCCCCGTGCGTGTCGGGTTCAGGCCGACGTTTTTCAGCACAATCCGGCTTCCGGGAACGACAGCGCCTGCCGCGAGGAAAAAGGCCGCTGAAGAAATATCGCCGGGCACGAAAATATCGGCTCCCCGAAGCTTCTGACCGCCCGTTACGGAAGCGCTCGTCTCCGTTTCCGCAAGCTCGGCGCCAAAAGCGTTCAGCATCCGTTCCGTATGGTCTCTTGATTTATGAGGCTCAGTGACGGTCGTCTTCCCTTCAGCCTGCAATCCGGCAAGCAGCACGGCAGATTTGATCTGCGCGCTTGCAACAGGGGAGACGTAATCAATGCCTTTCAATTGTCCGCCTCTTACGGATAAAGGTGTAAACCCTCCGTCCGCTCTTCCGTCAATCGCGGCTCCCATCTGTTTTAAAGGCTCCGTCACCCTCTTCATCGGGCGCTTTGCGATACTTTCGTCGCCCGCTACCGTACTGTGAAATGGGCGTCCGGCTAAAATGCCGAGCATCAGCCGGATGGTCGTGCCGGAATTTCCGACATCAAGAAGGCTGTCAGGCTCACAAAGTGCGTCAATGCCCTTTCCGTATATCGTTACATCACTTCCGTTTTGTTCAATGGAGACACCCATTTTTCTGAAGCAGGCAATGGTGCTCAGACAATCGGCTCCGGGCAAAAAGTTTTTTACCGTTGTCGTTCCTTCCGCAAGCGCTCCGAACATAACAGAACGGTGGGAGATGGATTTATCCCCCGGAATATGAATTTCACCGTTTAAAGACGTCACTTTTTCTCTTTTCAATGTTTTCCACCTCAGTCAGCGTAAAATGTGTCATATTTGGCGCGGGATTGAATGCAGGTTTCCGCGCGCTTCCGGTCATCATCAGTCTGGAAACTGATTCTGAGAATTCCGTTAATATCTTCTCTTGTTTCGATAATGCGGATGTTGGTGATACTGATTTTTTCTTCTGCCAGTATCGCCGTAATTTCCGAAATGACCCCCGGATGATCAGGAACATCGACATAAAGGTCATAAAAGGACGGGATCGCTCCTTTTTGACGGAGCGGCAGACCGTCGCGATAATCTTTCGCTTTTTTAAAATATCCGAACAGGCTGTCCGCATCTTCATTTTCTACATAAGATTCGATCGTGTCAATCTCCCGTTTCCATTCTTTGAAGCGGTCAAGCAGTTTATCTTTGTTATGAAGAAGTATGTCCCTCCACATCGCCGGACTGCTTGAGGCGATTCTGGTGATGTCCCGAAAACCGCCGGCTGCGAAACGCTTCAAAAACGGATAATCTTCTTCAGAATGATGAGCCTGATGGACGAGGCTTGCAGCAACGATATGAGGGAAATGGCTGATAACGCTCGTTACGCCGTCATGCTCCTCGGGAGTCATCTCCACAAAGTGGGCGTTTGCCGCTTTCAAGAGTTCCTTCAGATGCGTTACTGACTCTTTAGAAGTTGATTTTCCGGGTGTTAAAATGTAAAACGCATTTTCGAATAAAAATTCTTTGGCGGCAGCGGCCCCGGATTTATGAGACCCCGCCATCGGATGGCCGCCGACAAATTGATAATGAGCCGGAAGCACTTTGTCGGCGTAGCTGACGACTTTCTGTTTCGTGCTGCCCACATCCGTAATCAGGAGTTCATGGGTGATGTCTGATGCGGCCAGCATATCGAGCATTTTCAGCGTTTGGGCGACAGGCGTGGCGATAATGACAACAGACGCTTGCTGCGCCCCTTCCGTCAATGAGCCGGCCCGCTCGTCAATAATTCCGAGCTTCAGCGCGGCAGTGAGCTGTTCTTCCGAAATATCCACACCGATAATCCGTTTATGCGGATGCTCCTTTTTGATGGCCAGTGCGATCGATCCGCCGATCAGCCCGATCCCCGCAAGCAATATAGTATCCTTCATTTCACTCATTTCCTTTTTCAACTATTTTAATAGAGCAAAGAGGTGATGCTTGATCACCTCTTATAATATTTCAGCTAAAATTGTGAGAATTTCCTCATTCTGCTCTTTCGTACCGACCGTAATCCTTAACGCTGTCGGAAATCCGAGCGCCTGTCCTGAGCGGACGATATATCCTTTTTCCAACAGAGCTTGGAACAGTTCATCCGCCGGACGGTTAAAATCAATGAGCACAAAGTTGGTTTGTGAAGGATAACAAGTTAATCCGTGAGTTTCCGCAAAATCATAATACTGCTTAAGGCCGGCTTTATTTTTCTCGACGCATTCCTGAATAAATGTCTGGTCGTCAAGCGCTGCCAGTGCCGAAGCCTGACCGATTCTGCTCGTATTGAACGGCTCTCTCGCCGGTTCAATCTGGCGGATCAGCGCTTCCTCCGCAATGCCGTATCCGACGCGCAGCGCGGCAAGTCCGTACGCTTTAGAGAAGGTGCGGAGGATCATGACATTCGGATATTGCTTTAAAAGCGGAATGCTTTCAGGGTAATCGTCCGCCGTAACATACTCGTAGTACGCTTCATCAAGTACAACGAGTATATGCTCGGGAACTCTGTTTAAAAAGGCAATTAGCTCTTGCTCAGAAGTATATGTCCCCGTCGGATTATTGGGGTTGCATACCCATATGACTTTCGTCTCGCCGTCAATTGCTTCCAGCATCCGGTCCAAATCATGAGCGCCGTCACTGCGGAGCGGCACCTCGCGCACCTCAGCGCCTTCAATCACCGCATTGTGTCTGTATTGCGGGAAAGTCGGGGCGGCGGTAATCGTGTTTGCCTGATCATTTAATAAAGAACGGCAGATAATCTGCACTAGCTCATCAGAGCCGTTGCCGAAAATGATCGAAGATTCACTGACCTGCAGATGCTCACTGAGCCGCGTTCTCAAAGCGGCACTGTAACCGTCGGGATACAGCGCAAGCTGCTCAATCTCCTGATGCAGCGCATCTTTTGCGGCCTGTGAACAGCCGAACGGATTTTCGTTAGAAGCGAGTTTTACTACTTTTTCAAGCCCGTATTCCATTTTCACTTCTTCTATTGGTTTGCCCGGCTGATACGGTTTCAGTTGCCGCAGCTGTTCTTTAATCTGCAAATCCAGTCACCTCATTTTACACTGTACAGTCGTCCGAACGTCTTCGCGTATTCTTCAAATTCAAGAAGCGCATCAGCTCTTGTGCCGGGATTCACAAGCTTTGTTTTAAGCTCTTCAACTTTTTTGACAAGCGCGCTGCCGACAACGACACCGTCAGATATTTCATTCATCCCGTCAACCTGTTTGCGGTTTGAAATGCCAAAACCGACCGCCACCGGAACAGAGCTGAATTCTTTCACCTTACGGATGAAAGAGTATACAGACGGATCGAATTCGCTGCGTACGCCCGTCACTCCTAAAGAGGATACACAATACACAAAGCCGCAGGCCTGTTCAGTAATTATTTTCAAACGGTCTTCACTTGTCGGCGCAACCAGCGAGATATAAGCGATGTTCTCCTTTTTGCATGTCATTTGCAAAAGGGCGCTTTCCTCTAATGGAAGGTCGGGTACAAGCAGGCCGTCTATGTCGTTTTCCCGCAGTAAAGCGAAAAAGTATTCTTTTTCTAATTGTAACACAGGATTATAATACGTAAAGAGGATAATTGGAATATGAACGCCGTTTTTTTTCATTTTGCCGCCAAGTTCAATGGCTTTTACGATATTCATTCCGTTTTCCAGAGCCCGTTTTGAAGCCCGTTGTATGACGGGTCCGTCCGCAAGCGGATCTGTGTAAGGAACGCCGATTTCAAGGGCAGAAGCGCCTGCATTCTGTAATGATATTGCCAGTTCAACAGAAATGTCAGGAAGCGGATCGCCCGCTGTGATAAAAGGGATAAACAATTTTTCAGAATCTCGCAGATTAAACATGTGTCTCCACCCCGTTTTCCAAAACATTCATCAGCGTATGAACATCTTTATCTCCTCTTCCCGACAAACTGACGAGAATGATTTTGTCTTTATCCATGTCCTTTGCCATTTCGAACGCTTTTGCCAGGGCGTGGGCAGATTCAATAGCCGGAAGAATACCTTCTGTTTCAGAAAGCAGACGCAACGCGGCAATCGCTTCATCGTCTGTCACGCTTTCGTACGTTACACGGCCGCTTTTGTGCAGATAGGCGTGCTCAGGGCCGATCCCCGGGTAATCAAGGCCTGCTGAAATGGAATACGGTTCGATAATCTGCCCGTATTTATCTTGTATTAAATAGGTCATTGATCCGTGAATCACCCCGAGCGTCCCTTTTGCGATCGTTGCCGCATGCAGCGGCGTATCAATCCCTTTTCCGGCCGCCTCGGCGCCGATCAGCTCAATGTCTTCTTCTAAAAAGGCCTGAAATATGCCCATCGCATTGCTTCCGCCGCCGACACATGCAACAACCTTATCCGGGAGCGTTCCTTCAACCCGGCGGAGCTGTTCTTTCGCTTCCTCGCCAATGATTTTCTGAAATTCGCGAACGATATACGGATACGGGTGCGGACCCACTACAGAACCGATAAGATAGAAATGATCTTCACAATGCTGGACCCAATACCTGATTGCCTCATTCGTCGCATCTTTCAGCGTGCCGTTGCCGCTTGTGACCGGCACCACTTCCGCGCCGAGCAGTTTCATCCGGAATACGTTCAGCGACTGGCGCGCAACGTCTTCTTCACCCATAAAAACCGTACATTTAAAACCGAATTTTGCGGCGGCTGTCGCCGCAGCCACACCGTGCTGTCCCGCGCCGGTTTCGGCGATGATTTTCGTTTTGCCCATCTTTTTAGCAAGCAGGATCTGGCCTAACGCGTTGTTAATTTTATGAGAGCCGGTATGGTTTAAATCTTCTCTTTTCAGATAGATTTTCGCCCCTCCCAAATACTCTGACACCCTGTCTGCGAACGTTAATGCAGTCGGTCTTCCGGAGTAATCAAACAATAGTTTTTTATATTCGGCATGAAAAACGGGATCATTCTTTAATTCTGTGAAAGCCGTTTCGATTTCCTCAAGGGGCCGCATCAATGTTTCAGGGACAAATTTGCCGCCGAATTCGCCGTATCTTCCGATTTCATTTGGATATGGATACATAGTGGTTCATCCTTTCTTCTAAAAGCCGGATCAGTGTTTGATCCTTGTGTCCGTTTTTTTCAATTCCGCTGGCAAGATCTATACCGCCCGGACGCGATCTCAGTAAGCCGGTAATCGTCTCAGGATTAACACCGCCCGCAATAAAACAGCGCTTGCTTGCATTTTGAGCCTGCTTTCGGTACAAGGGGACACGGGCCCATGAAAACGCGATTCCCGTCCCGCCTCTCATTCCTGTCACTGAAGAATCAATGACATAGCCGTCGACAGCAGGTGCAAATTGAGCCATCTGACGGACCGTCCCTTCCCCGTGATGGAGCGCTTTCCATATTTCCGAGCTCACAAGCGGACGGAGACGGAGGGCATCCTCAGGCGATTCATCACCGTGAAGCTGGATGACGTCAAGTGCCAGATCAGAGGCGATTTGCCCGATGTTTTCTATCGTTTCATTTACAAATACTCCGACATGTTTCTTGTCTGTCCGGACCTGCTCTTTCCATTTCCGGACCTCATCCGGCGTTACTCTCCGTTTGCTTGGGGCAAAAATAAATCCCAGATAATCCGCTTCTGAAGCTGCCGCAAGTTCATAATCACGCTTCGATCGTATTCCGCAGTACTTTAACTCAGGCTTTTTCATATCGTCACTCCCCGAACAGTCCGCGGATCGCCTTTTGCTGTGAATCCTCTCTCATTAAGGATTCTCCGACCAATACAGCCTGCGCCCCGTGCTTGTTGACGAATTGCAGGTCAGCCAAAGAACCGATGCCGCTTTCACTGACCAGCAGGCAGCCGTCCGGTACAAGCTGCGCTATTTTTTCCGTTTGCGTAACAGAAGTACGGAACGTTTTTAAGTCCCGGTTGTTTATACCGAGAATGTCCGGCTGAAACACTTGTAAAATCCGTTCAAGCACAGTTTCACCATGGACTTCAACGAGAACGTCCATGCCCTTCTCGCGGGCTTCCAGATAAAGCTCATAAAGCTCTGAAGGTTCCAGCGCTTCCCCGATCAGCAAAATGGCATCGGCGCCGATCCTGAACGATTCCTCCACCTGAAGGGAATCAATAATAAAATCTTTTCTCAGCACGGGGAGAGACACGGTTTGTTTCACATCTGTCAGAAATTGATTTCTCCCCTGAAAAAAACGGGTATCCGTGAGAACCGAAAGGGCGTCGGCTTTAGCCGCTTCATAATCCGCCGCAATCGTTTCCGGAACAAAATGCTCTTTAATCAATCCTTTAGACGGCGAAGCTTTTTTCACTTCGGCAATCAGCCCGATAAAACGGTTCGGGTTCAGGAGCGCTTCTTTAAAGGATCTCCGTTCAATTTGACAGGTTTCCGGCAGCAAGATGGATTTGATTTCTTCTTTTTTCTGCTGAATGATTTGGTCAAGCATACATTTCTTCCTCTTTCTGTTTCAGACGTTCGAGCTGCTTTTTGGCATCTCCGTTTTGAATCGCTTCTAAGGCTGTTTTCGTTCCTTCTTTCAGATCGTTTGCAAGACCTGCCGTATAAATGGCCGCGCCCGCATTTAAGGCGGTAATATGCAGAGCGGATAACGGAGCTTTATTTGCAAAAATATTCTGAATGAGGAGCGCGCTTTCTTCCGATGAATTCACTTGAATATCCTTCAATGAACCTTCTGCAAAACCGAATTGTTCAGGTGAAACGGAATATTCCAGACGTTCACCGTTTTTCAGTTCAATGATATCGGTCGGTGCTGTGATGGACAGTTCATCTAATCCGTCACGCGCCGACACAAGCATGACGTGTCTGACATCAAATTGTTCCAAAGCGCTTGCCATCAGGCGCGCTTTATCAAATGAATAGACGCCGATCACCTGCCGCTTCACCTGCAGCGGGTTGCTGAGCGGGCCCAGCAGATTAAATACGGTTCGGAAGCCAAGCTCTTTTCTTGCGGCGGCGACGTGCTTCATTGACGAATGAAACAGCGGCGCAAACAAAAACCCCAATTGTTTCATTTCAATGCTGCGTTTGACGCTTTCTGGAGTGGCTTGAATGGAAACCCCCAGCTTTTCCAGCACATCCGCGCTGCCGCTTTTAGACGAAACGGAGCGATTTCCGTGCTTGGCAACTTTAGCTCCGGCGGCAGAAGCTGTAATCGCCGCTGCCGTGGATATGTTAAACGTAGAAATCCCGTCTCCGCCTGTTCCGCACGTATCAACGACATCCGCCAAGCCACCCGCCGTCTGTGCCCGCGCCCGCATCACTTTTACAAATCCGGCAAGCTCCTCCGCCGTTTCACCCCGGTGGGCTAATACTGATAAAATCCCGCCGATCTCAGACTGCGACATGTCCCCGTTCATCATCATCTCCATCAGCTTTTCGGCTTCTCCGGTTTTCAGCGTGCGGCCACTAACGCACGATTGCAGAAATTTGTTCATCCGTCTTCTCCTCCCCGCCAGAAAAGATGTCTTCTGCGATTTGAATCGTTTTTAGAAGCGCCCCCGCTTTGTTGCAGCTCTCTTCATATTCGGCTTCCGGGACGGAATCGGCGACTATTCCAGCGCCTGCCTGCACCGACGCCGTACCGTTTTTGACACTCATGGTGCGGATGGTGATACACGAATCAATTGACCCGTCAAATCCGATATAAGCGATACATCCGCCGTAGGTTTCTCTGGAAGTCGGTTCTAATTCATTTAAAAGCTGCATCGCGCGGATTTTCGGAGCGCCCGAGAGTGTTCCTGCCGGGAATGCCGACATCAGCGCATCAACCGGATGGACGCCCTGTTTTAAACGGCCGGTTACAACAGAGATGATGTGCATCACATGTGAAAAAGAAACGACCTTTGTGAATTCCGGAACGGCTACGGAACCGTACTCCGCAACTCTGCCGATGTCATTGCGCGCAAGATCGACGAGCATATAATGTTCAGCTTTCTCTTTTTCGTCATTCATCAGCTCTTTTTTCAGGCGTTCGTCCTCTTCTTTTCCGGCGCCCCTTCTTCTCGTTCCGGCAATCGGATGAATTTCCAGGTGTCTGTCATCCACGCGGATCAGACGTTCAGGCGAACTCCCGACAATGTCTCTGTCAGGCAGTTTGATATAGTACATATAAGGTGAAGGATTGATGATGCGGAGCACCCTGTACAGCTCAAATGAATGTCTGGATACCGGAATGTCAAACTTTTGCGAAAGCACCCCTTGAAAAATGTCTCCGGCTTTTATATATTCTTTCAGTTTATCGACGCCGGCCATAAACTCTTCTTTCGTATAATTGGATGTCACATCGGCAAAACTTGGCGTTTCAAATGTTTCTTTAGAAAAAAACGGCTCTTTCATATCTTTCGGTTCTGTCAAAATACCGATAAGCTTACGAAGCTCCGCGCAATTTTCTTTAAAAACGGCCCGCTTTTCTTCCTCCGTCTCCCAGCCGTTAAGCGCCGCATATTGAATGAAATGCACTTGTTTCGTTTCGTGATCGTACGCGATGATTTTCCGGCAGACAAACAGCATGCATTTTTCGAAATCTGTTTCTTTCGCGTGGCTCGGCACGGAAGGCTCAATCAAAGGAATCATGTCATAGCTCAGATAACCGACGGCCCCTCCCGAAAACGGGATATCAAGCTCGGGTGTTTTAATGCGGAAGCTTTCATTCATCCAATCAAGCACGGCTTTTAATTCTCCGGCTTCAAACAGCGTATGCCCGTTTGGATCAGCGGCAGTGAATGTGTGATGACTCTCCTTAATCGTGATAAAAGGATCAAGGCCGATAAAAGAGTATCTCGACCAGCTTGACGACTCATCCTTGCTTTCTAAAAGATACGTAATGTTTCTGTCCAGTTTTTCAACCATCTGAATGGGTGTGATCGTGTCGACCGTAAAAGTCTCTGCGATTGGAATGGTGCGGTGTGTCAGACTGTCCTTTAAAAATAAAGAAACATCCGATTGTAAATTCATGATTCTCCTCCTTACGGTAAGGAGAATGAGATGAAGAGTGAGAGGAGTCTTGCGTATAAGAAATAAACCCAAAAGAAAGGCTTCTTTTGGGCAGAATAAAAACGTGTTTATCTCAGCTCAGCTAAACTCATTCTCTGCTACCCTATTCTAAACTCAACTGTTCAATATCTTACTTACCAGCTCTATACACACTCTTGTGTATTTCTAAGCTTTGTTTATCGTATTACATGTCAGTATTTTTTGTCAATGATAAATCCGGCCTTAACACAACGGCTTTTTCTAAATAGACATGCTTGATTTCATCCTGAGGCATATCCGTCTGAACCGTCATCAGGACACGGATACACTTTTGCAGAGCGCCGGTGACATCCATTTCCTGCATGCACGTCACCGGGACGTACTGCCACCCGGAAAGGCGGCGGACCGCTTTTGCCGGAAATACGGAATGGATATCAGGCGTGGCGGATAACAGGATCTGCACAACGTCTTCCGGCTTGCATCCATTTTGTTCAATGATTTTTTCAAGCAGCTGCTGTGTTTTTTCTAAAATTTCTTGTTCGGTGTCTTGTTCCACCGTTGTTGCTCCGCGAATGCCGCGTATCATCATGCTGTTTCCTCCATTCGCCATTTGTTCAGCAAATTTTCGAGCTCATCTTTTGAAAGCATGCAGTCCCGCGCTTCGCCTAATTCTTTTAACACGATGAACTGTGTCATGCCTCCGCGCGTTTTTTTATCATTCATCATCCGGGCGGAAAGAACCGGCGTTTCAATATCTTGTCTTATGCTTCCCGGGTAGCCGAGCCCAATCAGCCATTGTGTGAGTTCTTTCCTGTTCATCTTGCAACCCGCAACCTGTTCACTCACGTAAAGGGCAAACTGCATGCCGAGGGCGACCGCATCTCCATGAGTAATCCGGCCGTAGCCGTATTCCGCCTCAATTGCATGGCCGAGCGTATGGCCGAAATTCAGAAAAGCTCTTATCCCCTCTTCCTTTTCGTCCTCACGCACGACGGCCGATTTGATTGAAATTCCTTTATAAATCATTTCATTCAGCTCAGCGCTTGTCAGTCCTTGCAACGTGTCAAACGTGAGAAGCTTTTCTAAAAAAGCATGATCGGCGATAAACGCGTGTTTGATCACTTCAGCCATGCCCGATCTCAGCTCTTGTTCTGGCAGGGTTTTCAGAAGCTCCGTATCGTAAATCACCGCTTTCGGCTGATAAAACGCGCCGATTAAGTTCTTTCCGAGTTTATGGTTGACGGCCACCTTGCCGCCGACCGCACTGTCATGGGCAAGCAGTGTCGTCGGCATTTGAATGAAATCAATTCCGCGCATAAATGTTGCTGCGCAAAAGCCGGTCAAATCACCCGTCACGCCGCCTCCGAAGGCGATCATACATGAGGAGCGGTCCATATGGAAAGCGATCGCTTCCGTTTGAATCCGTTCATACTCTTTTAGAGACTTCGCTTCTTCTCCGCTTGGAACGATTACTTTTTTCACGGGCCATGTTTCGCTTAAAAGCCGGAACATCTCATCGCCGTAAAGCCGGTCAACTTCAGCATCGATGACGAGAAGGATCTTTGTCAGCGGCCTGTTCAGTGAAGACAAAAGAGCAGCGGCCTGTTTCCTTATGCCTTCACCGATATACACGGGATATGCGGAGGAAGCTGTCCGAACCTCAAGCTCTTTCATCAGAATTCCCTCGATAGTTTTTTCATGTTTTCAACATTTTCTTTAATACGGTCGATCTGGTCAAGCCCGAATTGTTCTACGACGGCATTTGCGATTTCCCAGGCCACTGTAGCTTCAGCCACTACGCTTGCTGCCGGAACCGCGCAGCTGTCTGAACGTTCAATGCTCGCTGTAAACGGTTCTTTCGTTTCAATGTCGACGCTTTTCAGCGGCTTATACAAAGTAGGGATCGGTTTCATAACGCCGCGGACGACAATCGGCATTCCCGTCGTCATACCGCCTTCTAATCCTCCGAGCCTGTTTGTGGCGCGTGTATAGCCTTTCTCTTCATCCCATACGATTTCATCATGAACTTCACTGCCGTTTTTGCCGGCCGCTTCAAAACCGATGCCGAACTCTACGCCTTTAAACGCGTTAATCGACAGAACGGCAGCAGCGAGCTTGCTGTCCAGCTTACGGTCATAGTGGACATAGCTTCCGACACCGACCGGCATACCTTCGACGATCACTTCAACGATTCCGCCGATCGAGTCACCGTTTGCCTTCGCTTCATCAATGGCTGCCATCATTTGACGGCCTGCTTCTTCATCGTAGCATCTGACCGGTGATTCTTCCGTTACCCGTTTGAGATCCTCAATGGATGTGTAATCGGTTTTCTCTGCTTTTACGCTGCCGATTTGCAGGACATGTCCGGCGACTTTAATGCCAAGCTCCGCTAAAATCTTTTTAGCGACGGCTCCGGCAGCCACGCGAACCGTTGTCTCACGCGCGGAAGATCGTTCTAACACATTTCTCATATCGCGGTGATTATACTTAATAGCACCGTTCAAATCTGCGTGTCCCGGTCTCGGTCTTGAAATCTGGCGTTTCATTTCACTTTCTTCTTCTTCTGTAATCGGTGCGGCGCCCATGATTTTTGTCCAGTGAGTCCAATCTTTATTCTCTACAACGAGCGCGATGGGTGAACCGAGTGTCCGGGCATGCCGCACGCCGCTTGTGATCTTCGCTCTGTCCGTTTCAATCTGCATACGGCGTCCGCGGCCGTGCCCTTTTTGACGTCTGGCAAGCTCAAAATTAATATCTTCTTCAGTTATATAAAGCCCCGCAGGCACACCTTCTATAATTGTCGTCAGCTGCGGACCGTGTGATTCTCCGGCTGTTAAGTATCTCATTTCTTTCTTCTCCCTTCATCGCATTAACGCTTTTAAGTAAAACTATACCACAAGTTTTCATTAAATGTCTTCTATCTTTTTTGATAAAAAAATGTATCAGTGCTCTCAAGGCCGAATTTTTCCGGGCTGAAAATCTGCTCTGTGCTTCCGACAAACAGAATTCCGTTCTTTTTCAGGCTGCCCGCCATTTTCACATACAGCTCTTCTTTTGCTTTTTCAGTAAAATAAATAAAGACGTTGCGGCAGACGATCAGATCAAAATCCTGTTCATAGCTGTCGGCGAGCAGGTTGTGCCGCTTAAACCGGATGTTTTTTTGAATCTCTTGTTTTACTTGATAACTGTTGTCAGCCTGCTTGGTGAAATAACGGCTTTTCACGGAAGCCGGCACCTCTTGCAGCGAGCGTTCCTGATAGATGCCCCGCTTGGCTTTGCTTAGCGCCTTTTCATCAATATCTGTAGCCAATATATCAAATCCGGCCAGCCCCGTCTGCTGATTGAGAATCATGGACAAAGTATAGGGTTCCTCCCCTGTTGAACAGGCCGCACTCCATATTTTTAACGGTTTGTTATGCTTTATTAACGGAAGAATTGAGGTTTCAAGAATTTCCCACCGTTTATAATTTCGGTAAAATTCAGAAACATTGATTGTCATCCTGTCCAATGTTTCATTTAATAAAAGCTTGTCTTTCTCCAAAGCGGCGGCAAATTCCTGAAAATCTTTGAATCCCTTTTTTTCATAAAGGGACGTCAGCCGCCTTTTCATTTGTGCTTCTTTGTATAAAGATAAATCAACGCCGGTTATTTGTTTCCACTTGGTGATAAAAATTTCGTAAGGCTCCATTGCTTCTCTCCCAATCTCGCTGTCTTTTGTCCTAGTATAGCCTGTTTTCTTTCTAATTTGTACGATTTCAATAAAAAAATCAGCCCGCAGGCTGATTTGTGAGAAATGAAAAGACAGGGCAGCGCAGCCTCTGTCTTTCTTAAAATATGTAAACCTTTTCATAACAAGAGAAAAAGAAAGGCTGACGGCTTAGTACACCCAGTCGGCCATTAATTTTTGATACGGTACAAGCTCTTCCTGTTTGAAGAAAATGTCAATTTCCCGCTCAGCGCTTTCTAAGGAGTCTGAACCGTGAATGATATTTTTGCCGACAAACATGCCGTAGTCACCGCGGATCGTGCCCGGCAGTGCATCTTTCGGGTTCGTTTTTCCGATCAGCTGTCTTGTGATCTCTACTACATTTTCCCCTTCCCATACCATTGCAAATACGGGTCCTGATGTAATGAATTCCACAAGCTCGCCGAAAAACGGCTTCCCTTTATGTTCAGCATAATGGTTTTCAGCCATCTGTTCTGAAACTTGCATTAGCTTGGCTCCTGCCAATTGTAAGCCCTTACGCTCAAATCTGGATAAAATCTCTCCGATCAGCTGGCGCTGTACGCCGTCCGGTTTTACCATGATAAAAGTTTTTTCCATAAGATTCTCCACCCCATCATTATGTATAGGCTTTCAAGTTGCACACCGAAATCGTAACATCTTTCTGACAATTAATCAATCCAGGGCGGAGAATGTTCACATCTTGTTCGTAAAAGGAATTTAAAATTTCCGTTTGCCGATATATTTGGCGATGGCGGCCAATGATGAGCGCGCCCGTCCTCTCGGCAGTGTATTCAGTTTTTCAAACGCTTTTTTTAAGTACCTGTCACTGACGGCCATTGATTTTTCAATTGCGTCTGTGCGTTTAATATTTTCAATAATGGGGGCGAGCTGCTCCTGTGTTGTTTCACTGTTAATTAATTTCAGCTGATTTTTCAATTCAGGCTGACGGAGCGCGTACAAAACGGGCAGAGTGACATTTCCTTGCAGCAGATCCCCTCCGACCGGCTTTCCCAGTTCCTCTTCCGTTGAAGTGAAATCAAGAATGTCGTCAATAATCTGGTAGGACATGCCCACGTAATAGCCGAACCAATATAATGCTTTGTGAATCTTCTCATCAGCTCCCGAAGCGATGGCGCCGAGCTGGCAGCTGACGGCAATGAGAAGAGCCGTTTTCCGTTTGATGCGGCGCAAATAGGTTCTGAGGTTTTGTTCCATATTGTATTTATCTCTGATCTGTTCAATTTCTCCGAGGCATACTTCTACGATGGTTTTGGACAGGATCCGGTGGGCTTTCGGCTCATCCAATCTCGTCATCATCTCAAGTGAGCCCGCAAGCATATAATCACCGGTATACATGGCGATACGGTTGTCCCACTTGGCTTTGATGGTCGGTTTTCCCCTCCGCAGCTCGGCGTCATCAATGACGTCGTCATGCACGAGGGACGCCATATGAATCATTTCCAGCGTCACCGCAACATATTTTATTTTATTAATGTCATAGTCGCCGAACATGCCGGAAAGCAATACGAAAACAGGGCGGATCCGCTTGCCTCCCGCCTGGAGCAGATGGAGCCCGGCTTCACTCAGCAAGGGATAGTCTGACCGCACCGTTTGCTCAAGTTCCCTTTCGATCACATCAATATCGTCATTTAAAAAAGAATAGGCCATTTTAAATTTCATATCATTCACCCAAACATCTGTATATTCATCATTTCCAACCGATATGCGTAGCGGCCACTCCGCCGGTAAACGAATGGTATTTGACATTCGTCAGGCCCGCTTCTTCAAACAGACGCGCAAGTTCTTTCATACCGGGAAATTCTCTTGCCGATTCTTGAAGCCAAGAATATTCTTTATAGCTCTTCGCAAACATTTTTCCGAAGAAAGGCATGATGTATTTAAAATATAGAAAATATGCCTGTCTGAATCCGAACATTTCCGGCTGGGATGTTTCCAGACATACGACCTGCCCGCCCGGTTTAACGACCCGCCGCATTTCTTTCAGCACGGTCAGATAGTCGGGAACGTTCCGCAGCCCGAAGCCGATGGTGACAAAATCAAAAGAATCATCAGCGAAGGGAAGCTCCATCGCATTTCCGTGCAAAAGCTCAATTTGGCTGTAACCGCCCTCTTTCACTTTTTTCTCGCCGATGCTCAGCATATTTTTGCTGAAATCCAGTCCTTTGATTTCGCCGCTTTTTCCGGCTGCTTCTGCGAGGGCAATCGTCCAGTCAGCCGTTCCGCAGCAGACATCAAGCGCTTTTGCGCCTTCTTTTACATTCATGATCTGCATCGTTTTATCGCGCCATTTTTTATGGCTGCTGAAAACTGATAACAGAGTTCATTTGGTCATAATTTTTATAGATTTTTTCAAACACGCCGTGTACGCGCTGTTCTTTTGACTCCTGCATGTTGATTACCCTTCTTCCACTTTCTGATGATATGTTTTGTTCTGGCTGATCGCTTTAAGCCGGTTCAGCATGAGGTTTTGGATTGGTGAATTGAGCGGCAGCAGCGTTTCAATGCTTTGCTTTGCCTTTCGGAAGCTATCTTCCATTATGTCAGCCTTTGATTTCCCTGACTTTACAATATTGCCGATGACATCGAGAAATATAGCATTGCCGTTCATCAGCCGCTTATATACAAAAAAATCACTCGCCAGCTCTTTCCAGCGCGGAAGATTAAAGTGGTCTGACACTCTGTGAAACAGGGCCGCTTCCACAATCGCCATGCTTTCGATCAATTGATTCAAGTCATTGACAGACCGATCGTACAGACGGATTTTATGCTCATTGATTTCTTTAATTGCCGTAGCGAGCGTCCGAATCATATAGATATCCTTCATTTCAGATAAAAGCGAATAATACAGTCCGCTGAAATAGTCGCCGGCAAGCACGGTGAGCTGCCGGTTTTTATTTTCGTCTCGCTTTAACGCTCTGGCTGTTGTCACTTCATCGTGGGTATCAAGGGCGCTTTGGACAAGCATCGCAGTTACTATGTAATTTTCTCTGTCGTTGTTCTTAATGTCCGCCTCTTCAAACAAAGCGTGAAAAAGAAGAAGCTTATCCTCATCGATTTTAGGCGCGGAAATATGTTTCGCTAGATAAGGATGAGACAGCTTTTGTTTTAATTTCGTATTTAGATTCGCTAAAGTTCCGTAGATGTCTTGCAAAAATATCACCCTTGTCCCCAAATTCACATTTATTCTAATATGTATGAGATTTACTCGTCATTATTATACGCAGGTATCATTATAGCATAAAAAAAAGAAATTGGCTGTATTCTCCCGCCGTTTGCGGGCATTTGGCAAAAGCGGGAAACAGCCGGCTTATTTTTTTTCGCTGTTCATTTCTCCGTAAGCGGTCTGGATGAGGGCGTTGCCTCTCACTTTGATGGCAGAGGTATGCTCAGTAAACTGAGCGATAATCACTTCGCCTTTGTCCAGTTTTTCGGAATGGTGAAATTTCGTATCCGTTCCTCTCGTTAAACCGATGACGTTCACGCCGTCCTCGACCGCTTTAATGACGACAAAATCACTTGAATGCTTTGAATTCATATCTGCACCCTCTATCATTATTAATCCGCACGTTTAATATGTTCTAACACTTCGGAACGCGCCGCTGCATCATCTTTAAAAATACCTCTTACAGCGGAAGTCACTGTTTTTGCGCCAGGCTTTCTTACGCCCCTCATCGTCATGCACATATGCTCAGCTTCGACGACAACCATGACGCCGTGGGGATCTAAGGTCTCTACGATGCTTTCTGCAATCGTTGAAGTAATGCGCTCCTGCAGCTGCGGGCGTTTTGAGACGGCTTCCACCGCCCGCGCCAATTTACTCAGGCCCGTCACTTTGCCGCCGCGCGGAATGTAGGCAATATGCGCTTTTCCGTAAAAAGGAACAAGGTGATGTTCACACATGGAATGAAACGCGATATCTTTTACAAGAACAAGCTCCTCATGGTCTTCTCCGAAAACGGTTTTAAAGTGTTCTTTCGGGTCTTCATTTAATCCCGAGAATACTTCCGCGTACATTTTTGCCACGCGTTTCGGCGTATCTAAAAGCCCTTCCCGGTCCGGATCTTCTCCAATCGCCTCTAAAATCTGGCGAACCGCCTGTTCAATCTGTTCTTTATTAACTTCTTTCATTGTCTGTGTCCTCCACCATTGAATACATTTAATTTCGATTCTAGCACATTTGCCGCGCCAAAAGCAAAACGAAAGTCCTGCCCGGTGACCGGGGCTGCTTAAATATGAAAAGCCCCTTTATCAAGGGGCTTTTCTGTGAAGAAACAAAGTGTATGTATCAGATGCATACACGATCTATATTCACAATTATTTTCCTGCAACAGCGTCTTTAAGAGCTTTACCTGGTTTGAAAGCAGGTACCTTGCTTGCAGGGATTTCGATTTCTTCACCCGTTTGAGGGTTACGTCCTTTACGTGCAGAACGCTCGCGCACCTCAAAGTTACCGAAACCGATCAGTTGGATTTTATCACCGTTTTTAAGTGCATCTAAAATCGTATCAAAAACAGAATCAACTGCTTTTGTAGCGTCTTTTTTAGACAATTCGCTTGCTTCAGCAACCGCATTGATTAGTTCTGTCTTGTTCATGCCTTTCACCTCCTCCCAAAAGGGTATCAAATCAGCAGTTTATTATCATTTCTTCACAGTTCAGCCTGATTCTAAACCTGTCTGATAAAAAATCAAAGCAGGGAAGAACAGACAAGTAAACGGCTTTTCATAAGAAAACAGACACTTTGAGGAATGTTTGTCCAACAAAGTGAAGATTTTCTGTATGTAGAGTAACACATATAAAAAGCCATATCAAGCATTTTAAAGCCTCAATCCCTTGCTCGTCAAGGTTTTCACGTGTTTTACCGAACAAATATTCCTTTTTTTGCTTTTTTCCTCCTAATCCTTGATTGATTTCCAGTATCTAAAAAGAATAAAAAAAGACCCCCCGTTTCAGGAAGAGGTCCTTCAGCTTACAAAATAATGGCGATCAGGCCGCCTGAGCCTTCGTTAATAATTCTCTCCAGCGTTTCTTTCAGTTTGTATCTCGCATTTTCCGGCATGAGTGACAGTTTTGCGGAGATTCCTTCTCTTACGATAGAGCTCAATGATCTGCCGAAAATATCGGAATTCCAGATAGAAAGCGGATCATCTTCAAAGTCCTGCATTAAGTAGCGGACAAGCTCTTCACTTTGTTTTTCTGTCCCGATGATCGGTGCGAATTCACTTTCCACATCCACTTTGATCATATGAATGGACGGAGCGACCGCTTTCAGCCTTACTCCGAACCTTGATCCCTGCCTGATGATTTCCGGTTCATCAAGGCTCATATCGGTTAAGGCCGGGGCGGCAATGCCGTAGCCGGTCTGTTTCACCATTTTCAGCGCATCTGATACCTGATCATATTCTTTTTTCGCGTGGGCGAAGTCCTGCATTAATTCAAGCAGGTGGTCTTTCCCGCGGATTTCAACGCCGACCACTTCTTTTAAAATCTGGTCATATAGATGATCCGGCGCATACAAATCAATTTCTGCGACACCCTGGCCAAGTTCGATTCCGGCCAATCCGGCGCTTTCAATAAACTCAAATTCACTGAAGTGGCCGACAACCCGGTCGACATCGCGCAGGCGTTTAATATCTTTTACGGTTTCTTTCACTGATTCCTGGTAGCTCTCTCTGAGCCAATGATTTTCTTTCAGCACCATGACCCAGCTCGGAAGGTTGACATTGACTTCCAGCACAGGGAACTCGTAAAGCGCTTCTCTGAGGACGCTTAACACATCTGTTTCCCGCATGCTTTCAACACTCATGGCGAGGACGGGAATATCATATTTCGCGCTTAATTCAGCTCTGAGCGCTTCTGTTTCCGGGTGGTACGGTTTTACCGAGTTGATGACCATAATAAACGGTTTGCCGACTTCCTTCAGCTCGTCGATGACTCTTTCTTCCGCTTCCACGTAATCGCCCCGCGCAATATCGCCGATTGAGCCGTCTGTCGTAATGACGACCCCGATTGTGGAGTGTTCCTGGATGACTTTTCTCGTACCGATTTCCGCAGCCTCGTGAAAGGGAATCGGTTCTTCATACCAAGGTGTATTGATCATTCTCGGACCGTTTTCATCCTCATATCCCTTCGCCCCGGGAACCGTATATCCCACACAATCCACAAGACGGATGTTGACATCAAGTCCTTCCGCGACATGAACGGACATGGCTTGATTCGGGACAAATTTTGGTTCTGTGGTCATTATCGTTTTTCCTGCTGCGCTTTGCGGAAGCTCATCCTGCGCCCGCGCTCGGTCGGCCTCATTGCTGATATTCGGGAGCACCACAAGCTCCATAAATTTTTTAATGAATGTAGATTTCCCTGTACGGACAGCGCCAACGACTCCTAAGTATATATCGCCTCCTGTTCGTTCAGCGATATCCTTGAAAATATCGACCTTTTCCAAGTGATCCCCTCCCGGACTTCCTATCCTTATCATTTTTCATTCACCATTCTCCAATCAAATACAGGACACTATATGTGTATGACGTTGTCCTATTTCAATATGACATCTTTAGAAAATTTTCAGGCAGTCTTTTCTATCAAAATCAAAAAAACCTTTCTCCCTATTTGTATGCGCGGGAAAAAGGTTCATTCCTGTTTCGTTTGACTTTCTAAAAAAACGGGTTCCTGTTTTTCATTTACGGTGTATGTGACTGAAAAGGCCGGGACGAAAGGAGTCTCTTTCCATAAAATATCCTGAATTTCCGCGCCCGGTTTGATTTTCTTTTTGTTTTCCTTCAGGCAGCGGGCGAGATCGACGCGATAGTCGGCATAGATTTCTCCGTCAGCGCCGATTAAAAGCGGCAGAGACGTGCCTGAAACCGGACTTTTGACTGAAGGAGAGTCTTTCATGCCGAGCTTTTTTTTATTTAAAGTGAACAGGCCTTTTGAAACAGCGTCCTCATAGGGAGGATATGTATGCTTTTCCTGATACATTTTGACACGCAGCTTCATGTCGCGGATTGCTTCCGCCATTTGGAGATCGACCAGCTTGACGGTCGGCTTATTTTCCACATCGACAAGCACGTATTGGTACATTCCTCCGCTTTCATAAGCTGAGGCCGGCGGCTCCTCTATGTATCTGGGCGCGAGCCGCTTAAAATCTATCGGATATTTTTGATAGAGCGGTGTTTTCATATCTTTTGTCTGAATCGGCAGAAGTCCGCCGTTCGCCTTTTTAAATTCATCCACTGCCGCTTGCACCTGCTGAAGCTGATGTTTGTAAGATACTTTATTTTCAGTTTTTTTTGCTTCAGGGTACAGACAGCCCGACAGCAGAAGCACCGCCATTGCCGTTATGACGGCCATTTTTAACTTATGCATTCCGCGCCCCCTTTTGGCTTTATTCATTGACAGGCCCGCTGAAAACGACCATTAACACGATCAATCCCGAGATGACCATGCAGGCATAAGCGAGTGAAGAAACCGCTGCTTTTATCAGTTTGTTTTTCACTTTGTACCTGCTGACATAAATAGAGGCGACCGCAACAAACATTAATCCCATAGCACCAAGCGCAAACCACATTTTCATCAATGCCACACTCACGTTCGTGCCCCCCGTCCCATCATTGTAAGCGTTATATTTCATTTTAATATACAAATGTTGAAAAGATCAACAGGTTTTCCATCTATTGAAAAAACAAAAAAACTGAAGCAAAGAGGGGGACTTTGCTTCAGTCAAGTTGACTATATTCACCTGTACGTCTGAGATACACTCTCTTGGACTTCGATGCTATAGTATGCGTAGATGCGTACGTCTGCATCCTCTTCTGCCTAAATCAGCAAATGTTTTAAGCGATTTCAGCCGGAGAGTTCTGCGTTTTGGACTTTCGTCACTTCAGAATATGCTGACGGCATGTTATTGTCACTTCACCCGGTTTTCGAATGTGTTGACCAAGTCTTCCATCTCATGGGTTTTCACTCTGGCCATTAAGGATTCTACGGCCGTTTCTACCTTCTGCCCATTAAATAATACTTGGTGAAGCGCTTCTGTGATCGGCATTTTCACCTGATATTTTTGAGACAGCTGATACGCAGCTTTCGTCGTCCGCACGCCTTCAACAACCATCCCCATCTTATCCAGGACAGCTTCCAGCTTATATCCTTTGCCGAGCAGGTTGCCGGCGCGCCAGTTTCGGGAATGAACGCTTGTACACGTCACGATTAAATCGCCTACGCCGGTCAGGCCGGAAAAGGTGAGCGGATTTCCGCCCATCTTTGTGCCGAGTCTGGCGATTTCAGCAAGACCTCGGGTGATTAAGGCCGCTTTTGCATTATCTCCGTATCCCAATCCGTCTGTAATCCCCGCTGCAAGAGCGATGATATTCTTTAACGCTCCCCCTATTTCAACACCGATCATATCGGGATTTGTATAGACGCGGAAATGCTGGTTCATGAATAAATCCTGAACCGCTTCTGCAGCCTTGATATTTTTTGAAGATGATGTAACAGTCGTCGGGTGTCTTAATCCGACTTCCTCAGCGTGGCTCGGCCCTGAAAGCACGACGATGTCTTTTCTGTACTCCTCAGGCAGCTCCTCCTCCATTAATTCTGAAATGCGGAGAAGCGAATCCGGCTCAATTCCCTTGCTGACATGAACAAAAATCGATTGTTTCGGGATGTACGGCAGAGCCTTTTTCAGCACTTCCCGAATGGCTTTTGTCGGTACTGCCACAATGATGAAGTCAGCTCCTTTTAAAGCCTCGCTTAAATCGGCTGTCCCGATGATAGAACTTGATAGCTCCACACCCGGCAGGTAATCTTTGTTTTCATGCAGTTCGTTGATTTGATCGATCAATTCGGCACGGTGTCCCCACATCATGACTTGATGTCCGTTATCAGCCAGCACTAAAGAAAGTGCAGTGCCCCAGCTTCCCGCTCCAAGCATTGCCACTTTTTTCATCTCTGTATCACACCTTTTTATTTTCTTGCTCTTGCAAATATTTTAATTGGCGTACCTTCAAATCCGAAAGCGTCCCGGATTCGGTTTTCTAAAAAGCGTTCATAAGAAAAATGCATCAGTTCCGGATCGTTGACAAAAACAACGAAGCTCGGCGGCTTAACAGCGACTTGAGTCGCATAATAAATTTTCAGACGGGAGCCGTTGTGCGTCGGAGTCGGATTCATGGCCACCGCATCCATGATGACATCATTTAAGACATTTGTCTGCACGCGGAGAGAGTGATTTTCACTCGCTTTAATAATCGCAGGCATGAGTGTATGAATCCGCTTTGTCGTCAGTGCCGACATAAACAGCACCGGCGCATAATCGAGAAATTGGAAATGCTCCCGAATATTCTGTTCAAATTCTTTCATCGTGCGCTCGTCCTTATCAACGGCATCCCATTTGTTTACGATAATGACGACGGCTTTCCCGGCTTCATGGGCATATCCGGCGATCCGCTTGTCCTGCTCAAGGATGCCTTCTTCTGCATTCAGCACAACGCCGACGACGTCTGAGCGGTCAATGGCTTTTAACGCCCGCAGCACACTGTATTTTTCTGTTGTTTCATATACTTTACCCTTTTTTCTCATTCCCGCCGTGTCAACGATTACAAATTCCTGCTGATTGTAAGTGAACGCCGTATCCACAGCATCTCTAGTCGTTCCGGCTACGTTGCTCACGATAACCCGCTCTTCGCCGAGCATCGCATTGACAAGGGATGATTTTCCGACATTCGGGCGGCCGATCAGGCAGAATTGAACGACATCATCACTGTACTTCGTCTCCGGAATGTTTTTAAAATGCTCGGCACAAGCATCGAGCAAATCTCCCAATCCTAAACCGTGTGTCCCCGAAATCGGATACGGTTCTCCAAAGCCGAGCGCATAAAAGTCATAGATGTTCGCTCTCATTTCGGTATTATCTAATTTATTAACGGCTAATACGACCGGTTTTTTCGTCCGGTACAGTATTTTTGCCACTTCTTCATCCGCAGACGTCACACCTTCGCGGCCGTTCACCATAAAGATGATCACATCAGCCTCGTCCATGGCGATTTCAGCCTGCTGGCGGATCTGTGTCAGAAACGGCTCGTCTCCGATATCAATTCCGCCCGTATCAATCAGGTTAAAATCATAATTCAGCCATTCCGCCGAACTGTATATCCGGTCCCGCGTCACTCCGGGGGTATCTTCTACTATTGAAATTCTTTCACCCGCAATCCGGTTAAAGATTGTGGATTTTCCCACATTCGGTCTTCCGACAATGGCTACGACAGGTTTACCCATAGTACCCTTCCTTTCAATCCAGCCGCTTACATTTTCACAAAAAATTGTTCAACCGGTTATTAAAAATCATCTTCGCTATGAAAAGAACCCTTCAAACAGAAGGGCTTAACTCATTTATTATATCAGTTTTCACTGAGATCACAATGTATTCTTCAAAATGTTTCGCATTCATGTAACAGTCTCCGTCTGTTTTCAAGACATTTTTGTCGCTCCTTTGCCCTGCTTTTTGCTTTTTTGGCTGATGCGCGCCGCAAGCTGTTCATATGTAGTCAGCCCGACGAGAAGAATCACTCCCGCCGAACAGCCTGAAAGCCATTTATAATCACCGACGGCTGCTGCACCCGCAATGTTGCGGATGACCGCAGCATACAATAACTCCCCCTGGCACATGCCGAGAACAAAAAGACAAAGCCTCTCAGGGAACCGCCCCTCAACAGAAAGCGTAATAACGGTAAGCAGTATAACCGCCGCCCATTCAGGTTTTATGATAAACCAAACAGGGTCATATAATGCAAAAAGAAAAATAAAGCCGTACGCCGCAGCCGCCGTCAGATGAATCACAATATGACGGAGCCGTTTATGCATGCCGAGGCTTCCCGCATAAACAAATGCCGCAGCAAAAAACATGACATATGCCGCGTTCAGCGTAAAATAAGCCGTTATCTGATGTATGCTTGCCATCATATTAGTCAAAATAAAGACTGATACGTAAAAACGGCTTTTTGTTTTGGCAAAAATAAAAGTCGCAAGTATCCATAAAAACCACATTGACCAGTAATAATAAAACGGTTCCATAATCGCTCCTCCTCTGACCAGTATGGAGCGGGAACGCATTTTTTAAACCAATTATGCCTGAAAGGAGCGGATAAAAATGGGAAAAGACAGACAGGAGAAAAAACTGAAAGCCTCCCGCCGGGTGGAATCTGATCGCGATGATTCAATTCACCATAAAGGAGCGACGAGCCTTGAACAAAACGGTGAATTCCGAAAAAGAAAATCGTAAAAAACAGAGAAAGGCATGCGGGTTCGCATGCCTTTTAACGTCTGCTGAAACGGGATGTGTCAATCCCCCGTTCCGAAAGCCAGTGATGTGTGTCACCTTTTATGACCAAAGGCGCCTTTTGCAATTGGGCAACCGATTGGCATCCGAGGGCGGTCATAATCATTTTCAGCTCTTGTAAAAGCGCCGTCATCTCGTCAAACAGCCCCTCTTCTCCTTTGGAGGTGAGAGCTTTCAGGAAGGTGCCGGCCATTCCCGCGCCAGAAGCGCCGAGGGCAATCGATTTGGCGACATCCAGGGCACTTTGCAGCCCGCCGGATGCGATAATTGATTGATCAGCGGAGAGCGAGTGGATTTCCGCTAAGCTTGCGGCAGTGGAAATTCCCCACGTATTAAAAAATTGAAGCGCCTTCTCTCTGCGCATATTTTCAATCTTAGAGAAATTTGTACCGCCGTATCCGCCGGCATCAACTGCTGCCGCACCGGCATCAAATAACTGCCGTGCCGACTCCCTGCTCATTCCGAAGCCGACTTCTTTGACAAAAACGGGAACTCCCGCTTCCGCCGCAATCCGCTCAATACGGCCGAGAGCGCCGGTAAAGCTTCTGTCTCCCTCTGGCATGACGATCTCCTGAATCACATTTAAATGAATCTGAAGGGCATCCGCTTGAATCATATCAATTGCCCTTTTTGCCTGCTCGGCATCCGCCTCGCTGCCTAAATTGGCAAATATCAGCCCGTCCGGATTCTCTTTTCTGACGATCTCGTAAGAATACCGTTCGGAGGGATCTTTTAAAGCCGACATTTGTGAACCGACAGCCAGCGGCATGCCGGCTTTGCGCGCGGCTCTTGCCAGCGATCTGTTAATTTCGTATGTAAGCTGTCCGCCGCCGCCTGTCATCGCATTGATAAAAATCGGCGAACTGCTTGTGAGTCCGCCGATTTTCGTTGATATATCCACTTTTTCCAATGCTAGGTTCGGTAGGCTGACATGAACAAACGTAATATCATCAAGCCCCGTTTCCCGGTTTTGGCCGGTAGACAGCGCATGATTTATATGTTCTCTTTTTCGTTCTGCTCGTGTCACGTTTTATCACCAATTTATTTTAATTTATTTAGCTTGTCTCCGATTAAATCGCCAAGCTGGAAGCCGGTGCTCGGCTCTTCTTTCGCCTGGTATTGACGGAAGTCCTCCTGATCGGCTTTCGGCGCTTCTTCAAGCTCACGCATGCTTAAGGAAATGCGCTCTTCGCTTTCGTTCACGTCAAGCACTTTCACTTTAACAGTCTGTCCTTCTTCAAGCACTTCATGCGGCGTTCCGATATGTTTATTGGAAATTTGCGAAATGTGCACAAGTCCTTCCACGCCCGGAAGAATTTCAACGAAGGCGCCGAAGCTTACAAGGCGCTGCACTTTTCCTTCAAGCACATCTCCCTGTTTTACCTTTTCGCCGATCTGGCTCCAAGGTCCCGGCAGCGTTTCTTTAATAGATAAAGAAATACGCTCGTTATCGCGGTCTACGGACAGCACTTTCACTTTTACGTCCTGACCTTCTTCCACCACGTCAGACGGTTTTTCGACGTGTGAATGAGACAGCTGCGAAATATGAACAAGCCCGTCAATTCCGCCGATGTCGACAAATGCGCCGAAATCAGTCAGACGCTGCACTTTTCCTTCAAGCACGCTTCCAACTTCAAGCGTTTGGAGAAAATCATGCTTTTTGGCTGTCTGTTCTTTTTCCACTACAGCCCGGTGTGACAGAATCACCCGGTTTTTATCACGGTCGAGTTCAACGACGATAAGAGAGAGGGTTTTCCCTTTATAGTCAGTGAAATCCTCGACGAAATGAGCTTCGACAAGTGATGCGGGAATGAAGCCGCGAACGCCGATATCAACGACGAGACCGCCTTTCACCACATCTTTCACTTCAGCTTCAAACTCTTCTTTTGTGTCGAATTTTTTTTCAAGGTCTTCCCAAGCGCGGTCAGCATCAACGGCACGTTTAGATAAAATCAAAGCATCGTCTTCCACTTTTGTTACTTTCAGGTCAAGCTCGTCGTCAACTTTTACGACATCCGATGCTTTCTCTACATGAAGACTTGATAATTCACTGATTGGAATGATTCCGGACTGTTTGACATTGACAATTTCGACATCTACATGCTTGTCCTCTACCTTTGTCACAATCCCTTTTACTACATCTCCAACCTCTGGCACTTGAACATCAATTTGATTCATTTCCTCTGTCATTTGAATAACCTCCTTGGTCCAAACCTACACAGCTTAATTAATACGGTTTGAAAGCTGAACATGTGAATGTCCGCTTTTCAGCCGAATATGTATTAAAGAATCATCCAAAAAAGATTTTGAATGATCAATAAAAAGTTTTATTAGTATTAACTTCTAATAAAAGGACTGGTTTGTCAAGCAATAACATCTTGTCTTTTGAAAAAAATTAAAAAGCGCTCCGCCCGAAGTTAACGTGATTTCTGTTCGACGATCTCCAGAATTTTTCCTGCGACTTCGGCAATGCTGAGTGACGTCGTATCGATTTCAATCGCGTCTTCCGCTTTGCGCAGCGGGGAAACTTCCCTCTCTGAATCGAGTTTGTCGCGTCTGGCAATTTCTTCAATGAGCGTCTCGTAATTCACGTCATAGCCTTTTTTCTTATTCTCTTCATATCGGCGCTTCGCTCTTTCCTCTACGGACGCGAGCAGAAAAATTTTCACTTCGGCATCAGGCAGCACGTGAGTACCGATATCACGGCCGTCCATGACGACACCGCCTTTTTGTCCGAGCTGCTGCTGTCTTTTGACCATTTCTTCTCTGACGCCTTTATGCTTGGCGGCGATGGATACTTGGTTGCTGACTTCGTCTTTTCGGATTTCTTCTGTCACATCTTCTCCGTTTACGAGAACGATTTGTCCTTCCGGAGCGGATACAAGCTCAATTTCCGTATGCTTCAAAAGCTCTGTAAGCGCGGCTTCATCGGTTAAATCGGCATTCTGCTTGAGCGCCGTATATGTAATGGCACGATACATCGCCCCTGTATCAATGTACACATATGATTTTTTCTCAGCTACTATTTTAGCAACGGTGCTTTTTCCGGCAGCGGCCGGCCCGTCGATCGCAATTGATAATTTCTTGTCCATAATCTCTCTCCTTGCTCTTTACTCCTCTATGGATTGTATCATGAACTGCCGGAAAAGGGGCGAAAAAATTGAGCTGATTTACCGCTTTACCGTTTCAATCCATTCTTTTTTCTCCATTTTATCAACTCCCTCATATTTCACAGCTTTCGAAATATAAGGTTCAATAGGCTGATAATGAAGCAAAAACTGCACCGCGCCCAAAATTATAAGCTGAATGCAGACCAATTTGACCAGCAGACGTTCAAACGTTTTCATACACGCGCACCTCCATTAGGATTAGTATGGAAAAGTGCGCTGCTGTTTATTCCGACAGACTGTTTCTTCTCTGCTGCAGCTGCGCGCGCATACAATATTGGAGTAAAAGCTGCTGCGCTGCGGGGCCGATTTCTGTAAATTCAAGCGTCATTTTTTGTTTATCCGCCTTTTCATCATAAAAAATCCGCTGGGTAAGAGCCTCGGCCGTTATATCCGCCTCATTTTCCTTGCCGGGAAGAGAAAATGAGACATACAGCTTTTCACCTGGTTCCGCGGAAATATGCTCAGGCATCACAACAGCGATTCCGCCGGCGCTGATATTAGAGGAAACCGTTTGAAAAGCGGTTTTTTTCGCTTCCATTTTGACGGATACATCCAATACTGCGTCTGCACGGACGTATCGGCGTCTTTGAATCCGCTTCATTTCCTCCTGAGGGGGGATGTCCAATCCGATCATCGGGATGGGTTCTTTTTTCTTTCCTTTAATTATGCTTTTAAATTGATACGGTACTTGGCCATTCCCCATAAATTCCGCTGTTATTTCCAATCCTTTATGCAAAAAGACCGTCCGTCCCGAATCCAGATCGACGGGATATGAGATGTGGAGTTCGCCGTTTTCAACGCTTACTGCTTTACTCCTCGCTTTTTTGGGCTCATTGTTCTCTATGTATTCAATCCAAATATAATCTCCGACAGCTATCATGGCCTTCACTCTTTCATTATTTATGCTTTTATTAAAGCATGTAATGAAAAAAAGGAAAAGACTTTTAGTCCTTTCCTCCTTTATTTTTATAGGTCTTTATATATAGGCTCTGCACTTTTTAATTTTTCTATTTTTTCCTCTTTTCCGTCATCCGCATTAATGAACATTTGATACGTGTCTTTCCCGATCGTCCCGAGCATTTCGTAGCAAAGCACTTCCTGACCGAGTTCATTCGTGATCAGCGCCTGCCGGGTCTCCCGCACTTCAACATTTTTATTCAGCTTCGCTTTCGCTTCATCAGCTGACAAAGCGGGAGCCGGAATCGTTCTCGTGCGGTGCGCCGCCAGGTAATCACGCGCGGAAAAACCGACGACTTCACCATCATCCAGCGCCACTTTCATTCGGATGGCTTCCGGATAAATGCGGACGTTTTTCTCCACGGGAATAAAAGAAAAGACGCCGATGTTATTATATTGCGCGCTTTCATCAATTTCGAGGCCTTTTGTTTCATATCCGTTTTTCTTTAAAAACGCGACAGCCCGGTTAGATGCTTCATTGAGGCTGATCTTTTGTTTCTTCACGGCCCGTTTTTGAATCAAATAGACAGGATGTCCCCCTTTTTGGGTAATATCCATATAGATAAAAGATTTGTGATCCGCGTCATTCATGCGGATACTGTATACATCCCGATTCGTCTTCCGGCCGCTTTTGACCACTTTAATGGAATAATTATGATCAGGCGCAAACCGTTGTGCGATTTTTACCGCTTCTTTTTCCGTAATTTGTTTTCCTTTCAGATGCGTAAAACCTTTTCGTTCTGTATTTGCTCCCGTAAATGTGGGGCTGATGCTGCCTTCAGAAAAAGCGCCTACATTTTTTTCGACTGTTTTAAAGCTGTCGACGATCGTATTATCGCTTTGTTTTTTGTCAGAGGCGAGCGCCATTTCAACATCCATCCACCGTAAATTTTTGCTCATGACGAGATGCTGAACGCTGCGAAGCTGGTTTTGAATGTTCTCCGCCTGTTTGTACAGGCTGTTCAGTGTTGTATATTCTTTCTTATCAAGCGGTTTTTGGTCTAAATCCCGGACGGATGTTTTATAGCTGAAATCTCCTATATTGGATAAAAACTCCTCCGTCTTATTAAAAGGCATGAGAGTCAGGGGCAGCTGGCTCACATTGTTATGCGCTTCAGATGTAATTCTCCATACATCAATGAGCGCCGGAGACAGAGATTTTTTACTGTTCATCGCAAGCGTCGTCCCGATTTTGTCGTGAAGCTGATCAACATGGTACGTCAGTTCATGAAAAGCCCTCTGATAATTATTTTCCGCGTGCAGAAGGACCGCATCTTTTTCCTGATGCTCTTTATATCCCCAGTATCCGGTTGCGGCGATCGCGACACCGAGAACAGCGATAATGATTCCTCTAATCATGTTAACACCTCATTTTGCGTACTTTTACTCACAGAAAATGTGCTTTCCGATTCTTTTAATCTGCGGACGTCCCCAAATCCATTTGCTTGTCGCCGTATCAGGATTGAAATAATAAAGCGCGTTTTCAGAAGGGTCCCATCCGTTAATCGCATCAAGAACCGCTTCTTTTGCTCTTTCATTCGGCTGCATGTATATTTGGCCGTCGGCAACGGCGGTAAACGCGAGCGGTTCGAAAATGACGCCGGCCACCGTATTCGGAAATAACGGGCTTTTAATACGGTTTAAAATAACCGCGGCAATGGCAACCTGTCCTTCAAACGGCTCACCGCGCGCTTCCCCGTACACAGCCTGCGCCAGAAGATTGATGTCGTTGTTTGAGAAACCGCCAGGCATATTGGCCGCTGTCGTATTTTGCTTTTGATTTGACTGACCGCCTGTATTGTTTTGCGGCTTTTGAGCAGGCTTATTCGTTTCCGCAGGCTTCTGCGCTCCGGCTCTCGGTTTTGTTTGGTTTTCCAATGGGACGTTGCCATAATGAGTGAACGTATTCCCTTTTTGGATCTGCTCCATTACATATTCACGGTAATATTTTGATTTTGAAATCAGCACCTGTTTGGTTTTCGCCCCGACGAGGCCGTCAACCGGCTTCATGCCGAATTTCTCCTGAAAATTTCTCACGGCCCAGTATGTGGTCCAGCCGTAAACACCATCGATTTTCCCGTTATAAAATCCGTTATATTGAAGACGGGCCTGCAATTCTATAACATCATCACCCGTCGCGCCTCTTTGAATCACTTGATTTGAAAACGCATGAACCGTTTCATGATGATCGAAGAAAGCGGCGGCGAAAGAAAATAGAATGAGACATGCCATAAAGGCTCCTTTGCACTTCATCTCTTCAAGCCTCCTACTGCAAAATTTAAAGTGTACCCGTATTGTCTGTCACGCGGATATTTTTATACACCGTTTCCTTCTTATCCCTCATCAAGGCATAAAAAAAGAAACCGCACGCGATGCGCGGTTTCTTCACACTTGGATCATATTGACGGAGCGTGCTTTTTTTGCCTTTCGCAGCCCGAACCACCATAAAAACAGCATAAACGGCAGCATATAATATACCCAATGATTGAGGGCGGTAAGAATAAAATCGTAAGAACCGTGCAGACATGAAGGCACGGCCAGCGAAATCACAAGCCATTTGACACGGGCTTTTTTCTGCGAAAAGCGGGCTTTTCCGAGATAAAATCCCATAATCACTCCGATCAGCGCATGGCAGGAGACCGGCAGAAGCGCTCTTATAAAAGCATGCTCAACGCCGTGGCCGAATAAATACAGAATATTTTCAAGCGTGGCAAAGCCTAAAGACACACTGGCCCCGTAAACGATTCCGTCATAATGCTCATCAAAATGAGCATGCGGGTACACACTGATCATCAGAACGAACCATTTCACCGATTCTTCCAAAAATCCCGAAGACAAAAACGAAACGAAAAAGCTTCCTCCCCCCACATGCTCTTTTTCAAGAACATATTGGATAAACATGGTCGGAAACACAAGGACAACCCCGAGAAAAAAAGACCTCAGCACCATATGTACAGGTTCATTGTCATACTGATCTTTTAAATAAAAATAGCTTAACAGCGCAATGCCGGGAGCAATTCCTGCAGAGATGATTGCAAACATCAGGCAACCTCTTTCCTTTATATTCCTATATCTATGGTACCATGTTGTTCATATTTTTACATCTTTCAATTTTTTAAAAAAGAGCATATGAATGATCATATGCTCTCTGCATCCAGCCGTTTTGATATTTCGTTTGCGATCAAGCCGCCGTGAAAACGGCCGTTCTCGATAAAAATTTCATTGGCGTTATTTCCAGCCGCAATGACTCCGGCGATAAAAACACCGTCAACATTTGTTTCCATCGTTTCTTCCCGGAAAAACGGCCGGCCTGATTCCGCATCAATCCGCACACCGATTTTTTCGAGGAAACCGTGATCGGGATGGTATCCCGTCATGGCAAATACGAAATCGTTTTTCAGCCGGACCGTCTCATTTCGGCCGGAGCGGAAAATGATTTCATCTTCCGTCACTTCTTCAAGACAAGCGCCGAATTCCATCCGGATTGTGCCGTTTCTGACAAGGGCCTCAAACTCAGGCAGAATCCACGGCTTGATGCTCGGGGAGTACTCATGTCCTCTGTAGAGCACCGTGACGCGCGCACCGGACTTCACGAGTTCCAAAGCCGCGTCCACACTTGAGTTTTTCCCGCCGATCACAGCAACATCTTTATCAAAATAAGGATGGCCTTCTTTAAAGTAATGAAATACCTTAGGAAGCCCTTCACCCGGTATGTTCATATAATTCGGATGATCATAATATCCTGTCGCAATGATACAAAACGGAGTGAGGTAGCGGTCTTTTGACGTTTCTACAAGAAAACGGCCGTCTTCCTGTTTCGTTACGCGCTCCACCGTTTCAAAGGCGTTTACGCGCAGCTCTTTTCTTCTGACAACCTCTCTGTAATAAGAGAGAGCCTGTATTCGGACCGGTTTTCTGTTTTCCGTAATAAAGGCGATATCGCCGATCTCCAATTTTTCACTTGAACTGAAAAAAGTTTGGTGGGTCGGATAGTTATAAATGCTGTTTACGACATTCCCTTTTTCGATCACAAGCGCGTTCACGCCAATTTGCTTCAGATGTATAGCCGCCGATAATCCGCAAGGACCTCCGCCTATTATAATTGCTTTTTCTTCTGTCATGTCCTTCAACTCCTGCGATTGGCATTTCCATCATAAGTTTCCACTCATATAAAAAATCTCCTATATTATCATAGGAGATTTTTTTTGTTTATGCAAACGATTGGTTTATATCCAGCCTCTGAAACGCGAAGCCTCAGCCATTTTCCGCACGCCGACCATGTAAGCCGCAAGCCTCATGTCAATCCGGCGGTTTTGGGACATTTCATAAATATTATTAAACGATTTTATCATCATATTTTCCAGTTTTTCCTCGACTTCTTCTTCACTCCAGTAGAAGCCCTGGTTGTTTTGAACCCATTCGAAATAAGAAACCGTTACACCGCCGGCGCTCGCCAGAACATCGGGAACCAGCAGCGTTCCTTTGTCTGTCAGGATTTTCGTTCCTTCCAGTGTCGTCGGTCCGTTTGCCGCTTCTACCACGATTTTCGCTTTGATGCGGTCAGCGTTTTCTTCTGTAATTTGGTTTTCGATCGCCGCCGGGACAAGTATATCACAGTCCAGCTCAAGCAGCTCCTGATTCGTAATGGTGTCATTGAAAAGCTTCGTCACCGTTCCGAAGCTGTCTCTGCGGTCAAGCAGATAATCAATATCAAGACCGTCCGGATCGTAAAGGCCTCCGTACGCGTCAGAAATTCCGACAACTTTCGCGCCGGCGTCATGCATAAACTTAGCCAGATAGCTGCCCGCATTTCCGAAACCTTGTACGACGACGCGCGCGTTCTGAATATCGAGACCTTTTTTCTTGGCCGCTTCTTTTATGCAGATGGTGACGCCTTTTGCCGTCGCTGATTCCCTGCCGTGGGATCCGCCGAGTACAAGCGGTTTTCCCGTAATAAAGCCGGGTGAGTTAAATTCATCAATTCTTGAATATTCATCCATCATCCAAGCCATAATCTGTGAGTTTGTAAATACGTCAGGTGCCGGGACGTCTTTAGTCGGTCCGACAATCTGACTGATTGCTCTTACATATCCCCTGCTCAGCCTTTCAAGCTCTCTGAATGACATATTTCTCGGATCACAAACAATTCCGCCTTTACCACCGCCATAAGGAAGATCAATAATTCCGCATTTTAAACTCATCCAGATGGAAAGTGCTTTCACCTCTTTTTCAGTTACATTCGGGTGAAAACGAATGCCGCCTTTTGTCGGACCTACGGAATCATTGTGCTGCGCACGATAGCCTGTAAATATTTTCACAGACCCGTCATCCATCCGAACAGGAATTTTAACCGTTAATAATCTGAGCGGCTCTTTCAGCAGTTCATACACTTCTTCTGGATACCCCAATTTTTCCAGAGCTTTATGTATTACGGTTTGGGTTGATTTTAATACATCATGTTTGTCTTCTTCATTATGACCGGTGAATCGATCGGCTGCCATTTGAGTTAACCTCCTAAAATCTTCTGTTTCTCTCATGCTCCCTTTCAGTGACTAGTATACACCTTCAATATCTCCGTGCATAGAAGAAAGACAATGATTTTTCCATTATTTCGCTTAAAAAAAGACGGCCGCTGAAAACAGCTGCCGTTTCAAATCTTTTTTATGAAAAATGTTTCTGGATGGTCTCCACAGCATTGCCGTCCATGATGAGTTTTCCGTACTCATGGAGCCTGTAAATCGTAATCGTCGCCGGGTGTCCGTATTCAGCCAGCACCGCGATGACACCTTCGGCGGAACGGGAGCCGAGGTCTTCAAGGCTTACATAGTATTGGTTCTCATAGTGGTAGACGGTGCCGCCGGTAATCCCGATTCGGTGAAGGCTTCCGGCAAGCTGAATGATATCTTCAAACGAATGGAACTGATAAATAATATCCGGGCTTTCGTCAAGTTTGACCTGCATCTCGATATAATCATCGTCATATTCGTCATCTTCTGCGTCCGCGTCATGATTTTTCGTTACAATCACAACCATACCTTGTGCCTGAAGAGAATATACTTCCACCGCGATCGGACCATTCGCTTCAAAGCCGAGCTCTGTATTTGCTTCATTCATCATATCTTTAAATAACTGGTGGACTTTAAACGAGTCCTTCCAGAGGTCTTCTTTTGTCAGTCCCCGATCAGTCAGATCGTCGAGGGTTAAAAAGATTTTAATCTTATTATAGTTCAGACGCTCAAGCCGCATAATGTTCCCTCCTGCCTCTTCTTGCACACAAATCATATAACACAGTATATGAATAAATGAGTCATAGGTTCTTAATTTGTTATCAGTTTACACCGTGTACAGCGGGAAGACAAGCAGAATGCCGTTTTTTATCACCGCGGCCGGGTTTGTTTCAGGAAAACGGCTCATCCGGTCCGCACAGCGTAATCATATGCGTCTCCGGCTTCGCCCCGAGCCTCAGCGGAACTTTTGTCGTCCCGTAGCCGTTGCTGATCAGGTAATGCGCTTTTTTTACCGTTCCCGTCCCGCCCAATTCGTACGGCCCGAACCGGCCGAAACGGATTTGGCCGCCATGCGTATGGCCGCTGAACACAGCGTCAATCCCGTCTGACTCCCTCATCTGCTCATGGATGTCAGGATTATGGCAAAGCAGGAGGTTTACTTTATCAGCATCCGTATATCTGATTGCAGCTTCGTAATCATCCATCATCATCCTGATATCATCCACCCCGCAGATCGTAACGGTTTCCCCTTTATAAGCAAACTGAACCGATTCATTTCTCAGCGGAATCACTTTGTATGCCCGTAAAAGTGAGAGCAATTTTTGCTGGCTGACCTCGTAATCATTATTTCCCCACACATAAATGACAGGCGCGAGAGCCGTCAGACGTTTGATGTTTTCTTCAATTCTGGCGTAAGGAACTCCGCCCTCCGCCAAATCACCGCCGAGCAAAACGGCATCCGGCTTATAAACTGCCGCTTCGCGGAGAAGCTTTTCATCAATTAAACGGCGGTGCACGTCAGATATAAAGAAGATGGTGAGCGGCTTCATCCCTTTCATTTTATCAAGCGTAAATGTATGTGTTTTCAGATGGCTGCCGTTTGCCGTTTTGTACATGACGGCCGCCATAACCGCAGCCGCTCCCGCCAATGAGCCGAGAATTCCCGCTGTTAGCTTCATAAACGCACTCTCCATTCTGTCATTGTCTTACATTAGACGGACAAACAAAAAAAGACGTTTCTATCCTTTCCGGAAAACGCCTCATTTTATTTGCTTTCAAAATAAAGATTGATATCATACCGATGTTTCATCAAGTAAAAAACAGATTCTCTCGCCCTCCATTTTTCAGGCTGGGGCCATAAATCCGTGCTTTTTTGGATAATTTCACATCTCAGTTTATGAAATTCACCCTCAGCTTTTTCTTCCTTTTTTTTAAAATAATAAGAAGTGCAATACGCAAAAGCGGAAGCCATAATCCAGCACAAATAAACCGTATGGCCTAATATTTCCTGCAGGATCAGCTGCGGAGAGGCTTGGGGGGCGTTAAAGCTTTTAAACATCAGCAGTATGCACATCAGGGAAAAACAAACGAGGGACGCCCACTGCCATCTTCGGCACTGTGCGGCATAATTTTCGTATTTTAATTTCCGTTTCACCAGCGCCTGAAGCATTTGTTTCGTCGGTCCGTCAGCAAATCGGTCTAATTGCTTCCATAAAGAATCCATGCGCTTCACACCTTGTCCGTTTTCATTGGTACACTATATGAAAAACGCGGTGAAAACATGCATTTATTTTAATCAGACAGCGGAATGTTCAGAACCTGGCCGGTGTACACGTCGTTTCCGTTTAATCCGTTGTAGCTGCGGATTTTTTCTTCGCCCGCCCGGCTTTTATAATATTTCATTGAAATGCGGTAAAGCGTTTCTTTCGGCTGTACAGTATGCTGTACGGTCCGCACTTTTTTCGGGACAGTCCCGGCTTGATCACTTGCGGCAGCCGGAGCCGCTTTTTCACGGACAGCCGGCGGAGACTGCTGTTTTGTCTCCGCGTATTCGGTGTCTGTCGGCTTTACTTGTTTTTCTGAGGACGTTTCCGTTTTTTCAGGTGTTTTTTCACTTGGTTTTTCTTTTGTTTTTTCAGATGCAGCCGCTTCTTTCTTATCTTTGTCGTCAGACTTTTTTTTCGGTTGTTCTAAAAGAGCGGTTTCTGACGTATCTTTCTGAGCGCCTTTCGGAATAACGGCAGGCGCGCTTTCACTGTGGTCTATGAAGACATCTTCATAGTCCTTCGGGTCAAATCTGCTGCTGTTCGTCATATAAAGAAGACCGAAAAAGACACCGATTGTTACGATAATGAACAGGACGGTCAGAAAAGTGAACAGCGGCGTTTTTGTTTTGGTTTTTTCCTTCACCTGCTCTTCCTTTTTTTTACGCTCCTCTTTTACAGATTGTCTTGTCGGGAGGCTGTCTTCAAGATATTCAATTTGTTCATCCGCGGCCGCGGCAACCTGCTGCTCGGCACGCAGCTGAGCTTTTCTTCTTTCAACTCTTGACATTTCCGTCATGCAAACCCCTCCTAACATATTGAAAACGGATCTGACAAGCAAATACCGCATCAATAATAAAATGCGCTGTAACCGGAACGAATAAATTGCCGGTCCATTCATAGATAAGCCCCAGCAAAAGACTGATGCCCGCAACCATCATAAACAGAAGCCACTTCGCCAAGTATCTGAAATGAAGCACGGTAAAAATGAAGCTGGCGGCCCATAAGCCGATATGTGTCTGCAGAACGCCTCTGAACAAAATCTCTTCGCTGAACGAAATGAGAAGCGTCAAAAACAAAATGTGCAGAACCGGCCTGTTCTTAAAAAGCAATACATTAATGCCGCCGTCATCATATAAATGCGAAGGACACCACTTCATCACCGCCAGATCGGCAAAAATGACAAGGACGGCAAGAGTTACACCGTACCATATGATATTATCGTCACGTATATGCCACAGCTTTAAAAAATCGTGAATGTCGGTGAAAAAGAAAAAGCCGATAACAGCTGAAACCGCCAATATGAGCAATTGGGTGGCATACAGCTGTATCACAATCTCCCGGTCTGAGAGCTGCTGGATCAATTCGCTTTGCCGTCTCAGCTGAACTCACCCGCAGACTCTGAACCGAAAATCCGGCCTAATTCCAGCTTCCAATCTTCAAACCGTTCCATGTTTTTCCGTTCTCCTTTTTGCTCGTACGGAGCCAGATCAAGTCCGCAGCTGCTGCAGCATTGTCCGGTTTGGCCTTCAGGCTCATACGATTCATCAAAATAAGACAGCAGCGCTTTTCTTATACATTCTTTCCGCTCTAATAACGCCGAAAAACGGTTCATTTTACGCAGCTTCTTTTCCACGCGGTATGTCAGTTCTTCCTGCAGCTGCTCTTTTGTGGTTTTTCCTTGCAGATACAGATGGACGGCCGTTCGCGCCTGTGTTTCCTGGACGCCTTTATTGATCAGAACGTCCCGAAGCTTTCGCTCATCATCCGTACCGGCATCCCGTATGACGGCCAAAATGCCTTCCAGATCATAATCAGACAGGCTTTCTGTCTGAATAATCTGCTGCTGAAGCTCGGTATCGCCGGGCGCCCTCAGCAAAATACTGACACTCGGGCTGCCGTCGCGTCCCGCTCTGCCGATTTCCTGCATAAAGGCCTCAGCCGTTTGGGGAGGATAAAAGTGAATGACAAAGCGGATATCTGACTTATCCACACCCATGCCGAACGCATTGGTACAGCAGATGCAATCAAGCTGGTTATGGATAAATTGCTGCTGGATCAAGATTCTGTCCCCTGTATCCATACCGCCGTGATAATAATCCGTCCGCTTTCCCGTTTTTTCATTCAGCTCAGCCGCAAGCTCTTCCGCCCATTTTCTGGTCGGACAATATATGATACCGGGGCCTTCAAGCTTTTCGGCAAGCTCCGTGAGCCTGCTTATTTTTTCGGCATTATCAGCCAAATGTTCTGCCGCCAGGAGAATATTCGGCCGGTTGACTGAATAAAGATGACGCACCGCATGCTCAAGTCCGAGCACATCCGTCACGTCTCTGAGCGTTTCTTTTGTCGCTGTTGCAGTCAGCGCCAATACAGGCGGCTTTCCGAGTGCCTGTCTGAAAGGCCCGAGCTTCGAATAATCAGGCCTGAAATCATGTCCCCATTCCGATATGCAATGAGCTTCATCAATAACAAATAAACTGACCGGAACGTTTTTCAAACGGTTCAGTACATAAGGTGAAGAAAGGGCTTCAGGAGACATATAGAGAAATTTATACCGGCTGATGTTGCTGAGAATAAAATGCCGCTCTGCGGAATTCAGCATGCTGTTTAATGCCGCAACCCGCTTTTCTCCTTTTGCTTTCAGCTGCTGCACCTGATCTTCCATTAATGAAAGAAGCGGTGAAATAATCAGCACCAGCCCGTCCATCATGTAACCCGGGAGCTGATAGCATAATGATTTCCCCCCGCCGGTCGGAAGCATGGCGATCGTATCCTTTTTTTGGAGCACGCTAGTCATAATCTCTTCCTGCCCTTTTTTAAAGGAATGCAAACCAAAATACCTGGATAAAGCTTTATGCAGCTCAGTCATGCTGATTCACCGTCTTTGCCAGCGCCAGCCTGATCTGGAAATAGCTGAAGCGCATCTGCATTCCTTCGCGAATCCGTTTAATTTTATTTGTTTGATGCTGTTTTGCAAATGCCGTTATCATACGCTGTTCCTCTTCAGAAAGATACTGTTCTATAAAAAATGCAGGCTGATGCAATGATATTTCTACGATATGATCTTCGATTGTGGCGGTTTTTAAATTTCTGACTGCGGCGATCCGTTCAATCGGAAACCCTTTTTCCAACAGCTCAAAGGTTTTTCTGGCAGACTGTGTCAGCGCGCTTTCCGCCTGCAGATCGGACAACAGCTCGCGCAGAGCGGGATATGCACATTGCGGAAGCGATTGAATAACATAATGTACCGCTCCCCAAAACTGGACGGACACATACCATTCATCTTCGTTCAGCTGGAGAGCGAGCTGCTTATTCGTTTTGCCGATTCTGTTGAATGAAGTTAAAGAATAGACAAAAATAAGCGCCTGCCTTTCACTTACGCCTTGCAGAAGCTGAAACAGCGCGTCGTGCATTTGGACGGAAAGCTCTTTAGCATCTCTGTTTTTCCGCATGAACCATTTGACCCATCTCAGCGTCTGCACATCGTTGGTAACCGGGATATATTGACTGCATTGATGCTCTTTGTTTGACAGGACTTGAATGAGCAGGGAAAGCCGCCTCCACAGGATGACGGCAGGCGTTTGATAATTTGCGCCGTGGCAGTGCTTCGGCCAAGGCCGCTCAGCAAACGCCCGTTCAAGCCTTTGAACGCCGCGCGCAGTCACTTTCCACGTTCCCTCTTCTTTTCCGGCTGTGATGTATGAGTTCTCGGTGAGTCTATGCATAGAAGCCGCAATATCGCCGCGTTCACACTGTGAAGCCATGCCGAAATATTTAGCGATCTGAAATAAGCCGGCATCCTGAATGGTTTGAGACGACTTTTTTCCTTTTAATAAATGAAACACAGCACTCGGAGTCCGTTCGCCGTCTATTTTGTCCAGACAGTCGAGAACCACGGTATCAAAGTAGTTTATCGCCAATCTAAACACACCTACATTTCTTTTGTGACAAGTTTCGTTTTTTGGTTCTTTTTATTTTAACAGATTTTCATATAAATTTGACGTTTAAAGTCATCTTTTAGGGGGAAGTGCTAAAGAGAATCCCTTATGTGATAAGCATTCTCAATCATTTTTCTGTTGAAATTTGACACTAACATCATTACAATAAGTAAGAGGAATAGGTGTTATATTTAAAAATATATAAGGTAAACCATTTGTTCCAACACGAACAATCTGGGAGGTTTTATTCATGGCAAAGTACACAATTGTAGATAAAGATACGTGTATTGCATGCGGCGCCTGCGGAGCTGCGGCACCAGACATTTATGATTATGATGATGAAGGCATTGCGTTCGTTACGCTTGACGAAAATAAAGGTGTCGTCGAAGTTCCGGAAGTTCTGGAAGAAGATATGATTGACGCATTTGAAGGATGCCCTACTGATTCAATCAAAGTTGCGGATGAACCGTTCGAAGGCGACCCGCTGAAATACGAATAAAAAAGCCCTCCCCGTGAGAGGAGCTTTTTCGTCCTGAATAAGACTCCGGCTGTTATCGGCCGGAGTCTTATTTTTTTGCCGATCAGCACAAACAAAAAAAGCGTCCGGCTGTTCTTCACAGAGCGGACGCTTTAAGCCTTTATTGTGTTTGGATGCTGCGTTTTTGTTCAATCCAAGGTTTCAGCTTCGTAAAGATGAACGTAAAGACGATGGTGATGATAATGCCTTTTACAATGTTAAACGGCAGAATTCCTGCGACAACCGCCGTTTTCAACTGGCTGTTTGACAATGCCGGTGAATGTAAAAACCAAGTATACGCGGGCAGGATAAGAATATAGTTCAAAATACTCATCAGCACGGTCATCGCCGCGGTTCCGGCCAGCAGGCTCACTGCAAGCCCTTTTGCAGAATTAAGCTTTTTAAACATAAACGCCGTCGGCAGAATAAACAGCGTTCCCGCGATAAAATTGGCTGCCTGCCCGACAGGCACGCCGGCCATGCTTCCTTGAATGATATACTGCAGAATATTTTTAATCGCTTCAACCGCAATCCCCGCCGCAGGCCCGTAAACCAAAATGGCGATAATTGCAGGAACGTCACTGAAATCAATTTTCAAGTAATCCGGCAGCCCCGGAAACGGGAAATTTAACAGCATAAGCACAAACGCAATACTGCTAAGCATACTGATGACAACTAATTTTTTTACTTTCACAATGCTCTCTCCTTTTCGATCAAATCTCTCGAAAAGTGGAAAGGTTCTTTGCGCCCCAATAAAAAAACCGCTTTTGTTAAAAAGCGGGAGCTTACTAAGGATTGGCAAAGAAACGTTTGATATAAGCATCAAAACGTCTGCTGAACCTCCATCTTCTCCCATCCAGACTATACTGTCGGCTCCGGAATCTCACCGGATCCTGCCGCCGAAGCAGCTCGCGGGCTTAGAGCGTGATGCTCATCACCGCCGGTAGGGAATTTCACCCTGCCCCGAAGATTGATCTTATGAATTTATTCACATTATATATGATCAAATTGTAATTGTATAGAGAACTGCTCAATTTTATATAAAATATTGATGAAGCCCATTTTAACTGAATTATCGGCTTCCTTTTCTCCTTTACTGCGTCAATACACATTGACACTCTATTAAGAATATGATAAATTATCAGATATTTAGTCAGCTAAACTAGGAGGAAATCTAACAATGTTTCGAGTTTTGGTCTCAGATAAGATGAGCAATGACGGCTTAAAGCCGCTGATGGAATCAGACTTTATAGAAATTGTTCAAAAAAACGTCGCGGATGCAGAAGATGAATTACATACCTTTGATGCCCTGTTAGTCCGCAGTGCCACAAAAGTAACCGAAGAATTGTTTAAAAAGATGACTTCTTTAAAAATCGTCGGCAGAGCCGGTGTCGGCGTAGACAACATCGACATTGATGAGGCCACAAAACATGGAGTTATCGTGATAAACGCGCCGAATGGAAACACCATTTCAACGGCAGAGCATACATTCGCGATGATTTCTTCATTAATGAGACACATCCCGCAAGCCAATATCTCAGTAAAATCAAGAGAATGGAACCGGACGGCTTTTGTCGGAGCGGAGCTCTACGGAAAGACTTTAGGCATTGTCGGTCTGGGCCGGATCGGAAGCGAGATTGCCCAGCGCGCCAGAGCGTTCGGTATGACGGTTCATGTATTCGATCCTTTCTTAACCGAAGAGAGAGCCGGCAAAATCGGCGTAAACAGCCGGACATTCGAAGAAGTGCTTGAAAGCGCAGATATCATTACCGTCCACACGCCTTTAACAAAGGAAACAAAGGGACTGCTTAACAAAGAAACCATTGCCAAAACGAAAAAAGGCGTCCGTCTTATCAACTGCGCAAGAGGCGGCATTATTGATGAAGCGGCGCTTTTGGAAGCGCTGGAAAGCGGCCATGTCGCAGGCGCTGCCCTTGACGTGTTTGAAGTGGAACCGCCAGTTGAATCAAAGCTTCCCGACCATCCGCTGGTGATCGCCACACCTCACTTAGGCGCTTCAACGAAAGAAGCACAGCTGAATGTCGCGGCACAGGTTTCTGAAGAAGTGCTGCAGTTTGCAAAAGGTCTGCCTGTCATGTCAGCGATCAACCTGCCTGCGATGACGAAAGATGAATTCAAAAAAATCCAGCCTTATCACCAAATTGCCGATAAAATCGGAAGTCTCGTGTCACAATGTATGAAGGAACCCGTCAAAGATGTTGCGATTCAATATGAAGGCACCATCGCCAAACTTGAAACATCATTTATTACAAAAAGCCTGCTGTCCGGTTTCTTAAAACCGCGTGTAGACTCAACGGTCAATGAAGTGAACGCCGGCGGTGTAGCAAAAGAACGCGGTATCAGCTTCAGCGAGAAGATTTCCTCCAATGAATCAGGATATGATAACTGCATCAGCGTAAAAGTAACCGGAGACCGGAGCACATTTACGTTAACGGCTACGTATATCCCTCACTTCGGTGAACGAATCGTTGAACTGAACGGCTTTAATATTGACTTAAATCCTGCCGGCCACCTCGTTTATATCCAGCACCAGGATACGACTGGTGTAATCGGACGCGTCGGACGCATCCTCGGCGATAACGATATCAATATCGCTACCATGCAGGTAGGCCGTAAAGAAAAAGGCGGAGAAGCCATTATGATGCTTTCTTTTGATAAACATTTAGATGATAAAGTCGTCAATGAGCTGACTTCAGTTCAGGATATTGTTTCCGTTAAACTGATTGACCTTCCGTAACCAACAGAAAACCCAAAACATATGAATGTTTTGGGTTTTTTTACGTTTAATGGGTCGGAAGCGGATTAGGCGCGGCAGGCACAGCAATCGATTTTGTCACATCATAATTACCGATTTTCTTTGCGTGTGCATGTGTGAACAGCACCTCAGAATAACCAAATTCCTTCGCGGTTAACAAAAGCCCTTCGATCATTAAAATGCCTTCCAGCGAATCTTCAACTTTATGTTTTTCGGACAATTGGATTCGCAGCTGCTCGCCGTCTTCCCTTTCCGATACCGATGCAATCGCATCTGCTTCTATAATGCTCGCGGTCTTTGAGCCTCCGTCTGTTGTCTTCATCCCGTCAATAGCCTGATATACTGAATAATAGGTTTGTTCAGACGGGATGAGATACTCTTGTCCCAGACTGTCGCTGTAAGAAAAATACGCCCGGTTTGTCTGTTTATGTACGGACATCTCAGCGGAAATGCCGTAAGATTTATAAAAATCCTGTCCGGCTCCGTTTTGAACCTTTTTCAATTTAATCCGCTCGTAAGGACTCCATGTCAAAGTCTCTTTCAGCATCTTTTTCAATAAGTCAGCATCGGCAGCTGATTCGATAGAAAGACGTCCGTTTACCTGCACAAGCAAATCCTTCTTATCCGCAGTTACCTGCACACCGTCCAAAAGGTTCGGCACAGAAAGGAAAGATTCGGGCACTTCTAAGTTTTCTGCATCAGATAATGCCTCTGAAACCGATTCGTCAGGCTTCTTTTTTTCAAAACTGACCGGAATGACGGCGGATGTATCTGAATCGGCAAACGCCAAAGTAATGTAATTGTTTTTGTTTTCGTTAGAAACGACAAACGTCTTCTGATCCGGCTTGACAGCAGCTGACTGACTGGCTTTTTCAGCTTGACCGCTGTCAGCTGTAAGATCACCGGCAGATTTGTTTGTCATCAGGTGAGGAGAAATAATCAGAGCGATGCACAATGCGCAGATGCCGGCTGCGGCGGGGCCGATCCAGCTTCGGGCCGGTTTTTTCCTGTACGGTTTACCCGTTTCAATATTCCGGTAAATGGCCTCGGGTGAACGATGATCTCTAACCGCCGGAAGTTGTCTTAACAACTCCTCTACTCTTTCTTCGTTCCAATATGACTTCATCATCCATTAGCTCCTCCCTCAAAAGCTCCATCTGTTTCCGAAGTATTTTGAGCCCTCTGTGTTGGGTCGTTTTGACTTTGCTTTCCGAGAAGCGGAGAGCGGCGGCTGTTTCCTGAATGGAATATCCCTGAATAAATCTCAAGATAATAACAGCTCTTTGATCAATGGTGCAATGATCAAGCGCGGTATAAATTTCCCGGACATTTTCATGCTGTACGGCGAGTTCGTCCGGAAGCAAATGCTGATCTCTGACATCTTGTGTATCCCAATCAAACGTACCCATAATACGCTGTCTGATCGTCTGCTGCTTGCGGAACCAGTCAATCGCCACATGGCGTGCGATGGACAACAGCCATGTTTTTTCACTGCTTCTTCCTTCAAATGTATGATAGGAATTCAAGACGCGGATATACACTTCCTGCGTCAAATCTTCAGCCTGCGACTTATCTTTTACCATATAAAATAAAAATTGATATAAATCTTGATGGTATGCATCGTATAATATCTGAAAGGTTTCTTCCATGGGAAACCCCTCCGTTCACTTTTTTGTCGTAAAAATGCGTTGAAAAGTTACATTACAACTATATTACGAGAAACTGGAATTTGGAAGGGAATTTATATTAACATATTCTTAAATTTTTAAAGGAGAAACAAACAAAAAACACCCGCAGAACATGCGGGTGTTTCGTATGGAACAAGATTGTTCGTCAATTTCAGACGTCATCCTGCACTTTTGTCGGAATATAAAATGTAAACGTCGTCCCTTTGTCGATGCTGCTGTGAACCGCAATTGAGCCGCCGTGGGCTTCCACGATATTTTTTACGATGGCGAGTCCGAGTCCGGTCCCCGCCCTGCCTCTTGTTCTTGCTTTGTCCGCTTTATAAAAACGTTCAAAAATAAAAGGCAGATCCTCTTCCGGTATTCCCGAGCCGGAATCTTTGATATCGATTTTCAGTCCGTCTTTTACGGTCTGAGCCGCGATATGAACGCTTCCGCCTGACTCCGTATGGCGCAGCGCATTATCTATAAGGTTGGTAAACACCTGTTCCATTTTGTCTTCGTCAAAGACACACTCCGGCTGAGACACCGAGATGTCCTCTGTGAGCGAAACGCCTTTTTCCTTCGCTACCCCAGAAAATTTGCGGGAGATCTTCTCCAGAAATTCATGCAGGTTTACCGTTTCATAGCGCAGACCCGTATGTCCGGATTCCATTCTGGCTAAATCCAGCAAATCATTGACGAGCCGGCCCATGCGAAGAGATTCATCATAAATGATCTGCGCGATTTCTTTTTTCTCCTCTTCGGTGCTTGCAATGTCGTCCACTATTGCTTCACTGTATCCCTGCAGCATAGAAATCGGGGTTCTGAGCTCATGACTGACATTGGCAATGAAGTCTTCACGCAATTTATCCAGCCTGCGCTCTTCGGTCATATCACGGAGCACGGCCACGGCGCCGCGGACGTGTGATTCCGCATAAAGAGGCGACATCAATAAAACCCATGACCTTCCTTGAAGCGTCATTTCAATCATTTGCTCTTTTTCCGTGTTCACTGCATTTTGAAATAGCTCTTTTGCTTCAGGGGGAAGGTTGTCTCCTTCTTTAATGTTCATGTTCTGCTCATAATACCATGCCTGCAGAAAACGTTCGGCCGGCGGGTTGGTCACCAAAATGGTGCCGTCGATATTAATGGTGATGACCCCGTCTGCCATACTGCTTAAAATATTGGACAGCTGTTCTTTTTCCTGATTCAGCGCGTTAATATGGAAATTGAGCTGCCGTCCCATCTGATTAAAGGCAATGGCCAGTTCCCCGATTTCATCTTGGGTCAGAATCGGAATTTTTGTATCAAACTTTCCTTTCGCCAAGTCTTGGGCGCCTTCCCGCATTTTCCGAAGGGGATATGTCACCCTGCTGGATAAAAAGAACGCGAAAAACGTTGTCAAGACGATGGCAATGCCCGCCGCAAGAAAAATATACCGTGTCGTATGTTTCGTCGTATCTTTGACGGCAAGCAGCGATTGGGATAAAAAGACCATGCCTTTTTTGCCGTCTTTTTCATAGGGCACTCCGACGATCAGCCGTTCGTTATCCGAACCGGCATTTTTGGGGACCGCGCGTTTGCTTACTTTATTGCGGTCTGTCAGCGCCTTGTGCAGATCCCGGTCATGTTTAATCTGCTCTAATGTAATAGAGGATAAATGATTATCGTCATTGGGCGAATACCAGACATGCTTATCATCCTGAATAATCGCGATGCTCGTTAAATTGTCCGCCAGTTCCCACGTGATGGATCTGGCAAGCGGCTGGTCTTCATGATTTTCTATTATGACCGCAATTTTATCGGCAAGCTGCGTTAAATCTTTTTCCGCTTCTTCAACGTGGTAATTTTCTATAAATTCCAGAAGCAGCACCGTTAAAATAAATAAAACAATTAACACGAGTGAAAGAATGGTAAACCAAAGCTTTCCTACTACGCTTTTCCAAAACTTCATTCAGCGCCTACCTCAAATTTGTATCCGACTCCCCAGACGGTGACGATTTTTTTCGCCGCTCCCGGGGACACTTTGTTTAATTTTTCACGGAGCCGTTTGACATGAGTGTCCACTGTTCTGAGGTCTCCGAAAAATTCATACTGCCACACTTCTTTTAAAAGCTTTTCCCTGTCATACACTTTATCCGGTGTTTTCGCCAGGAAGTACAGCAGTTCATATTCCTTCGGCGTCAGGCTCACCTCCGTGCCGTCCGCAGTCACCCTGTGAGCATCGTGATCAATGGATAGATGCGAGAAGACGAGCACATTTTTTGTCGGGGTATTGGCTGTCAGATAAGATGTTTGGGAAGCCCTTCTTAAAAGCGCCTTTACCCGAAGCACCACTTCTCTCGGGCTGAAAGGCTTGACGATATAATCGTCCGTACCTGCTTCAAATCCCTGGACGCGGTTGGCTTCTTCCCCTTTTGCCGTCAGCATGATAATCGGGGTCGCTTTTTTCTCTGAGCTGCCGGCATACTTCTATTCCGTCCGTTCCCGGCATCATTAAATCCAAGAGCACCAGATCATAATCTGATGCCAGCCCCATTCTAATGGCCTCGTCTCCGTTTTCCGCTTCTTCAATCACATAGTTTTCCCGTTCAAGGTACATTCTTAAAAGGCGTCGAATTCTGGCTTCATCATCTACTACTAATATTTTAGTTTCATTTGTTTGATCCATCGTTTTCCCCCTGCTTTCCTTCTGTTACTTTCATTTTAACAAACTATGCGGCAGCTTGAGAACTGTATCGGCTTTTTGCATCTATGCGTACGAATGAAGTCCGGCAAGCACGAGATTCACAAAAATTAAATTAAACATAATAATGGCGAAGCCGATGACGGCAAGCCACGCGGACTTTTCGCCATGCCAGCCTCTTGACAGCCGCAAGTGCAAATACGCTGCGTAAAATAAAAAGGTGATCAGCGCCCATACTTCCTTCGGGTCCCAGCCCCAAAAACGCGTCCATGCAAGCTGCGCCCAAATCATCGCAAACACAAGCGCGCCGAGTGTGAATACCGGAAAACCGATGGAAACAGCGCGGTAGCCGACTTCATCGACCAAGTCCAGATTCACATTTTTGACGAGCGGGCTTATAAGAGCGCTGATTCTCTTTCTGAATATCAGCCTGAGCGCCCCGTATAAAACGAGACCTGCGCCAAACGACCAGATCACCGTATTGACCTTTCTGCCTGAAAAAATGGCCGGAAGCTCAATAAGCGGCTTCATTGCGCCTTCCGTAAGCAGTTCTCCGTCATGCGGGCCGACAAGCGCAGGCATATCATATATCATCACGCTTTTAGCCTCTTTTTTATCCACCCAATTAAATTCTGCTTTGTAGTCCGCCAGCCGGAATGCCGACGTGACGGCGATAAATGCCACGGTCGTCACGAGTATAAACATGATGACTTCAAGCCAGAACGTTTTTTTGCCAGGTCTGGATTGGTCGACATGCTTTAACAGGAAAATGACGCCGGCTACAAAACTGATCGCAAGAATCGCCTGCCCGAGCGCAGCCGTCGTGACGTGAATGTACAGCCAATTGCTCTGCAGTGACGGAATAAGCGGCGTGATGTCTGTCGGAAACATGCTTGCATATGCGATAAGCAAAAGCGCGATAGACAATGTGAACATGCCTAATGAAGGCAGTCTGTAAATAAAGTAAATAATAATAAAAGCGAGAACAAGCATCATGCCGAATGACGTCGTAAATTCAAACATATTGCTGACAGGAGCATGTCCGCTTGCCGACCATCTCGCAATGAAATAGCCGAGATGACAAAGAAATCCGAAAATGGTTAACGTGATTCCGATAGCCGACCAGCGGCCCTTACCGTCCTTCGCACCTTTTGTTCCCCGGATGGCGCCGCCGAAAACCGGGACGGCAATTAAATAAATCAAAAAGGCAGCATAAAGAAAATTTGCGCTCAGCTCCGCCATGACACCACTCCTTTTTCACTAGGCCTGATTTTTGGCCAATTCTTTTTGATCGGCCGGCTCTTGAATCCCGGTCCCGCTAAGAACAAATTCGATATCCTTTTTCAGACCGAACCAGTTTTTGTTCGTATGTCCCGCCACAAGCACTTCATGATCACCTGTTTTGATCCAGATCCTTCTGTGCTGCCAGTACATCCCTTGAATGACGCCGATCATAAAGATCGCGCCGCCGACGGCAAGCACCCATAAGGTTAAGTCTTTTCTGACAGTGAGTCCTGTAATGTTTTTCGTTTCCACATGGTCGAATTTTAATTTGTACTTGTTACTTTCGGAACCTTCAACAGTCTGCTGAATCGCAACAAAACTTTTCTCCCCTTTCGGCTTGTCGGGAGCCGTGATTTTAAAGACAAAAGCCGGATTGTTAGGAACCTTCGTTTTCGTGCTCGGTTCTCCGTCCTTGTTAAAATAAAAATCAGGAAGATAACTGGCGATCTGCACTTTGTAACCGTTACCAAGATCGTAGTCCGTGTCGGGATCAAGAAGATTGATCTTCAGTTTGCCGAATGACTGTTTTGTTTTTTGGTCGATCAGCTGAAATACCATCTGGTCGAGCTGGTTTTCTTTATAGTCCACCTGATACACAGAATAGGAGTCAAAGCGCAGCGGTTCATTGACGCGGATATTGTTTTCTTTGACTCTTTTAAGCTTCGGCTTTTCACCGAATACAATGCCGCCTTCCCTCTTGTACAAAACCGCGTCCGTTGTGAAGGATTTGGCGACTTTGCCGTTTCCGGCTCTGTCAATGGCGTCGGCGAATACTTTTTTCTCAGTGTCTTTGTTATATGTCTGCATCGTGAACCGGTTGTTTTTTAAGTAATATTTGCCGTCAGTACCGGGGATCTGGGCGGTTTCGCCTTCACGGACCCAGAGCGTTTCATCGACATACATACCGGGTACAAATCTCAGCATGGCTCCGATCAGAAAAATGATCAGGCCGATATGATTAACGTAGGGCCCCCACCTTGAAAAACGGCCTTTTTCCGCCAGGATGCTTCCCTCTTGTTCTCGCACTCTATAATGCTTTTTTTTCAATCGTGTTCTGAGGCCATCAGCCGCATCCCCGCTCAGCTCGGTTTCTGTCCGGCTGTATAGACGCTGCCTCTTCAAAAAGACCGGATTCCGCCGTACTCCTTGATTTTTCAGCGCCCTGTACAAAGGAATCACCCGATCCAGGCTGCAGATGACCAGTGATATGCCAATGGATGCGATCAGGAGCATATACCACCATGAGCCGTACAGGTGATGAAACCCCAGCAAATAATACAGTTGGCCGATTATGCCGTACTGCTGTTCATAATATGTATCCGGCTGGGCGCCCGGCGGCAGATAAGCTTCCTGCGGAAAAACCGTGCCGAAAGCAGATGCCGCCAGAGTAATGACAATCAGCCATATTCCGACTTTTACGGAAGAAAAGAAGTTCCATACCTTATCTACGATTGTTTTGTTATATGTTTGCGAACGCCTTGCGCTGCCGTCGTACCGCATATCGGCAAGCGGCGATTTTTGATCATCAAGCGGCTTCCCGCACGACTCGCACAAAACCGTCCCGGCTGGATTCACGTGCCCGCATTCACATTTGACCTTTTTCATGAAGACGCCTCCGGCTTAATTAAATTCATATAGTCATGAACCATGCGTTCTGTCATCGTGCCGGTCACCACTTTCACGACTTTTCCGTCGGGATTGATCAAAAATGTCGTCGGAATAGGTGATACGCCGTACGCGTCCAGCACTTGCCGGTCAGTATCAAGCGCAACCGGGAAATTGACGCCGTATGTTTTCATAAAATTATGTACTGCAATTTTTGATTCGCCGACATTTACCGCAACCACCTCGACACCGAGGTCTTTAAAATGCTTGTATTGATTCTCCATGTAGGGAAATTCCTGCTTGCACGGCTCACACCACGTTCCCCAGAAATTCAGAAAAACACCTTTCCCTTTTAACTGACTCAGTTCTATGAGTCTGCCCTCTGTATCTTTCAGCGCGAAATTCGGGGCTTTGGACCCCTCAGATATACGCTCTCCGTTTGTGTAAACGGCATTATAGATGGTATATCCGAGCGCGCAGAGTAAGATGAGAAGGATGCCGGTCCGAATGAATAAACGCCGCCGTTTTTTGTTCATTGTACACTGCTCCCCTCCCCTGTCTGCAAATCCATTCAATTATATCATCTACACGTTTTGTAATTTTTGAAGGTTATGTGAAAATTAGAAAGCGTTTTTACCGTGTTCAGCTAAAGCCCGCAGCCTTTTCACCTCATGCGGCGTCAATTCTCTTGCGTCTCCTGTGCGCAGACCTCTTAAATCTAAAAATGCGTATTCTTCACGTTTGAGTTTCAGCACGTCATGACCGATCGCCTCAAACATGCGGCGGACCTGTCTGTTTCGGCCTTCATGAATCGTCAGCTGAATAATGCTCGTCTGCTTTCTTTTGTCCAGGGAAAGCATTTTCGCTCTGGCCGGCGCTGTCTTGCCTTCTTCAAGCTGAATGCCGCGCTCAAGCTTTCTCAGAAGTTCCTTGGAAGGAATCCCCTTCACTTTGGCGACGTACGTCTTATCAATTTCGTATTTCGGATGCATGAGTTTGTTGGCAAACTCGCCGTCATTTGTCAGCAATAAAAGTCCGCTCGTATCATAATCAAGCCTGCCGATCGGATAAATGCGCTGCGGCACTTCTTTGAAAAAGTCGGTCACCACTTTCCGCCCTTTGTCGTCATCAGCTGCTGAGATCACTCCTCTCGGTTTATAAAGCAGAAAGTACACGGGTTCTTCCCGCTCCACCTTTAATCCGTTTACTTCAATCTGATCAGAACCGGTCACTTTTACGCCGAGCTCTGTTATTACTTTTCCATTCACCTTTACTTTTCCTTCTTTTATCAGCTCTTCTGCCTTTCTGCGTGATGCCACGCCGGCATGAGCAATAACTTTTTGCAGTCTTTCCATGTCGTTCACCTCAAGTATAATCTTACTTTTTTCCCCTTGAACAAACAAGCTTTTTCAAGGAGAGTTATTCTGATATATAAAAAGCGCCTGATTTCAGGCGCTTCCAAATAATAACGTAACTATGATGATTGATGCAACCACCCCGATCAGATCAGCAAGAAGACCAACCTTTAAAGCATCCCCCATTTTTTTGATGCCGACCGCCCCGAAATACACCGTCAGGACATACAGCGTCGTGTCAGTCGATCCCTGCATGACCGAGGCCAGTCTGCCGATAAATGAATCAGGACCGTACACGGCGATCAGATCTGTCGTCATGCCGAGCGCCGCCGTCCCCGAAATCGGGCGGATCAGAGCAAGCGGCACGACTTCTGCGGGAATGCCGAGCGCTGTAAAGAAAGGCTTGCACAGCCCCATGACAAAATCCAGCGCGCCTGAGGCCCGGAATACGGTAATCGCCACCAGCATCCCGACCAAATACGGAATGATGGAAAACGCAATCTCAATTCCTTCTTTTCCGCCTTCAACGAATGATTCATACGTCGGCACTTTTTTGATCGTGCCGTATATCAATATACCGGCGATAATAATCGGAATCATGGCTAAAGACAGCCAATTCACCATTTCCATTCGCTTACCTCCCTTTTCTTTTGCGGCGGTACCAGAAGTAGCGGTCAATGAAAATCGCGCCGATTCCCGAAATTAAAGTCGCTAAGATGGTCGGCCCGACGATATCGGTCGGTGATTTCGCCGAATAAGCCATGCGCACGGCAATGACGGTTGTCGGTATCAATGTAATACTCGAAGTATTTACCGCCAAAAAGGTAATCATGGAACGGCTGGCCTCAGACTTACCTCCATTCAGCTTTTTCATCTGCTCCATGGCTTTAATGCCGAGCGGTGTCGCCGCATTTCCCAGTCCGAAAAAGTTTGCCATGAGATTTGATAAGATGTATCCCATCGCCGGATGATCAGGGGGAATATCGGGAAACAGCTTAGAGATAAACGGGCGGCACATTCTGCTGAATATATCCAAAAGGCCGGACTGCTCGGCTATTTTCATCAGGCCGAGCCAGAAGACGAGGACGCTCATTAATCCGAACGAGATCGTAACCGCTTCTTTCGCTCCTTTAAAAACAGCTTCATTCACATCCTGCAAAGTACCGTTAAACATCGCAAAGACAAGTCCGATTACTGTCAGACATACCCAGATTAAATTGACCATGACGAACCGCCCGCCGCGCTCATAAACAGGCTCGTAAACGTCTCAATGAAGTGCTTTTTCGGTTTTTTATGGCGCTCGTTTTCATAATAGACGGGAATCTTGGCGATCACTTTCCCATCATGCATAACAGTCATCCGGCCGACGACATCAGGAATGAGAGAGGCGTCCTTTTTCCAGGCTTTTTTCGGTTTTATTAAGGTTGTGCGGATTTTTACATCGTCGATTTCATCCTCTTTTAATAAATATTTGACATCCCGGGCAATAAAAGCGTGTTTTCCGTAAAACGTCTTTTTCAGCTTCGGGATGCCGCCTTTTTTAGCGACGACATAGGTTTTATAGTGCTCAAAGACATAATTAAACATATTCATATGGTCATCCCAGTCATCCGGATCATTTATGGTGACCGCGATGAGATCCGTTCCGTCTTTTGAAGCCGTCGAAACGAGCGTCCGTTTCGCGATTTTTGTGTAACCCGTTTTTCCGCCTGTGCTGTAACGGTAGAGCCCAGTCAGAAGCTTGTTTTTATTTTTCCATACCCGGTCCATCGTTTCCGCCTTATACACTTTTGTGCCTGAAACGGTCCGGTATTCCTTGATTTTCATCGCGTATTTAGTCAAAAGCGCCATGTCATACGCCGTAGAATATAAATTTTCATGGTCGTCCAGCCCGTGCGGATTTTGAAATTTTGTATTTTCCATCCCGATTTGCTCGGCTTTTTTGTTCATCATAAATACAAAACCGTCAAGGCTTCCGCCGACATATTCCGCTATTGCCGCAGCGGCGTCATTTCCTGATCTCAGCATAAGCCCGTAAACGAGATCTTTCAGCTTTACTTTTTGTCCCGGCTGAAGATAAATGGCTGAGCCTTCCGTTTTCACAGCATTCGGGGAAACCGTCACGGTCTCTTCCATCTTCCCTGATTCAATCGCCAGCACCGCCGTCATGATTTTCGTAATGCTTGCAATCCGCCGCTTATGATGTTCATCCTTGGCGAATAACACCCTGCCAGATGCTCCGTCGATAATAATCGCGCTTTTTGCGCTGACATGTATTTGGGCATGTGCCGTATTGCCGTCTGTAATGGAAAAAAGAATAACAAAAGTCAAAAGAAATACGGCAGCTTTTTTGAGAAAGCGCATGAATGCTCACGTCCTTGTTGTGGGTTTGTACAAGTTTATGCGCCTGTCCATGACTTATGAATACCAATTGCATCACTTTCACATAAAAAAACTCTCCCAAAAGGAAGAGTTTTTATCTGACTGATGCCATATTTGAGCCTGATGCTTCATATTGCGCCAATTCTTCCCGCATGCGCAGAAATTCACTGCTGAGCGAAAGCAGAAGGCTCCGCAGCGAGTCCGGCACTTGCTGGTAGAATTCAATCGCGCTTTGGCCTGTATAAGCGGCGCGGCTGTTTTCGTACCATGTATCCTTTTTCGGCATGAAAAACTCTTCCACGCACTGATGATACACTTTATACAGCGTTTTTTCCGCTCTCACCTCATGAAACGGCTCCTGCATTAAGAGCCGCCGGCAGGCTTCCTGGGCGCCTTCGCAAAAGACGGTCATCCTCCTCAGCACACTGAGCACGTCGCGGCAGTATGCCTCATCCGCCTCTCCTTGAGCCCGCATCTCCGGCAATGTTGTATGATTTAAATAGCTGCTGACCATCGTGACAACCTCGGCTAAAAATTCACCAGTTTCTTCAGTATGGGCCCTCACAATCGAATTTCCCATTTCCGTCCGTTTCCTTCCTCTCTTGTACGTCGTCATTTGCGTCATTCATCAATGGCCTTTCCCTACTATCGTATGATGAAAAACGGTTATTATTTAATATCCTCAAAAGTTTGGTTGAAGTTTTCAAAGAATAAATCGGCTTCCTCCTGGAGAACGTCTTCCTCCGCATTTTCAGGAAGCGGCGGGAGCTCATCCAATGTTTTTAAGCCGAATTGTTCAAGAAATACCGGTGTCGTGCCGTATAAAATCGCCCGGCCGGGACCGTCGGCGCGGCCCACCTCACACAGCAGCGCTTTTGACACGAGGCTGTGCAGAATCCGCTCAGACTTCACGCCCCGGATATCTTCAATTTCCGCCCGTGTGATCGGCTGCTTGTACGAAACGATCGCCAGCACTTCCAAAGAAGCCTGTGACAGCCCTTTTGACGGCACTTCGATTAGTTTTTTCAAATAAGGCACGAATTCTTTTTTCGTTCCAAGCATATACGTATCCGCATATTCGGTAAGCTCGATGCCTCTGTCGTCTTCCTTGTACTGAGCGGCCACTTCTTCCATGATTCCGGCCAGTTCCGCTTCTTCTATTTCAAGCACCGTCACCAATTGCTTTTTGGTCAGTCCTTCATCACCCGCCGCATACAGCAGGGCTTCCACAATCGCTTTCCAATTCACGATATCAAACGCCATGAATGGATTCACTCCCCGTAATGTATATATCTGAAAAGTTTTCTTCCTGTTCAATGATAATCTGCTGATTTTTCATCAGTTCCAGGACTGCTAAAAACGTCACGACGAGATGGTCTTTTTGCCGAGAAGGAAAAAGCTCCGTGAAGTTTATTCTTCTCCCCGCCGTTTTTAAGCTTTTAACGATTTCGTTCATTCTGTCTTCAATCGGTATTTCCTGTCTTGTAATGGTCGTTTCTTTCGGCCGCGTGATTTTTTTACGCTGAAGCACCTTTTGAAACGCGCCGATCATGTCATAAACGGTCACCGACAGTTTCTGCTCGGTCTGTTTGATTTCTTTTGCATACTCACTTAAATCACTCGGCGGCTTTGTAAATGACTTTTGTCTTTCTTCTTCCCGCTCTTTTAAATCCTTCGCAGCGGTTTTATACTTTCTATACTCAATCAGCTTTTCAATCAGCTCGTCCCGAGGGTCTTCTTCTTCAAGCATTTCGTCTTCAAACAGCTCTTCCTCTTGTTTCGGGAAGCAGCATTCTGCTTTTAATGCTGAGAAGCGTCGCCGCCATGACCAGATATTCACTGGCGACATCAAGTTCAAGCTCTTGCATTGTATGTACATATAATAAATATTGTTCAGTAATGGTTGCCACGGGTATGTCGTATATGTCGATTTCAAGACGGTTAATCAGATGAAGCAGCAGGTCCAATGGGCCTTCAAACGTATCAATTTTCACTTGATATTCTACCATTATCTCACCATTTTCAGTATCACTCTCATTGCCGGAAAAACTGGCTACCCTTTAGTATAATCCACCGAAATGCTCTCGTCCAATACTTTTATACACGTCCTCCGTTATTTAGAAAATACTGAAAAAGAAGATATACGCCTATACCTTTAAAGGCGGATGCACATATGATAGCCGTGTAAACTTGAAACAAAGGGAGGCTGATTTCACATGAGCGGAGCTTGTTTCGGCGGAGGTTTTGCATTAATTGTTGTTCTGTTTATTTTGCTCGTTGTCGTAGGAGCATCTTACATCTGCTAGTTCCTCAGGCTTCAGACACCAAGCCGCTCTTTTTTCCTTTTCATAGCGCTGTGGTACACTGGTTTTAGCATAAAAGGAGGAAGCGGCTTGTATCCTAAAGCTTATATCGGCTTTTTGGCCGAATTTCACGCATCAAGAGATTATTTTGAGTGTCATGAACTGTTAGAGGAATATTGGAAAGAAAGCCCGGCTGAAAAGCGGAGCATTCATTGGGTCGGCCTGATTCAGCTTGCCGTCGCTCTGTATCACCAGCGCAGGGGAAATGAAGCCGGGGCGAAACGGCTGATTGCCAACAGCTTACGTATTCTGCGGTCTGAAAAGCAGGCGGTCTGTTCTCTCGGGCTCAGCCATCCGAAGCTGATTGAGCTGATAGAAACGCTGTCAGACGATATAGAAGCGGGCCTGCCTTACAGAAGTGTTATGCTTCCGATTACAGATGAAGCCCTGAAAGAAGCATGTCTTGCCGAATGCCGCCGAAAGGGCTATACATGGGGGCAAGACGGCGTATCAGATACCTTTCTTATCCATAAACACCGCCTGCGGGACAGGACGGATGTCATTAAGGAACGCGAACGGGAAATTGAGAGAAGAAAAAAAAGCAGAGGCTGACGGTCAGCCCTGCTTTTTCTATATCAAAACAGCTCCCGAAACCGTGAAGATTCCGGGAGCATTTGTCAGTTATTATATGAGATATCCTGATCTTTTTGATGTTGACAGCGTTCAAAAAAGCTTTGCGTTAATTCATTCGGAACGAGTGCCTCCGTTTTGAACAGACGTTTTAAGGCGTCCATCATTTGCTTTCCGATTCCTTGATGGCGGTGAGAAGGATTCACGCTGATATGCCGGATTTCAACCTCTGAGTCCTTTTTTTCGACTCCGATCGCTCCGACGATATCTTCATCCTCTTTCCAAAGAAAGAGCTGGCGGCCAGTATCCGTTTCATAGTCCTTTATTGTCTGCTGAAGCTGCTTGAGATCTTTTTCATTCGGCATAAATGACAGAAGACCCATCGCAATCTTTTCAAACGATTTTTTATAACGAATTAACATAAAAACCCCTCTATATCCAAAATGTCCATTCATGTCCTATCAAACGGATACATAAAGGCGATCCGTTTTCTCACATTATATCATTTTCGCCGCGGTTTTAAACGCTTTTCAACAAATTATTCAAATGAGCGGTTTAAATTTGCCATTTCAATGGCAGATACTGCACAATCCGCTCCCTTATTTCCGGCTTTTGTTCCGGCTCGTTCGATGGCCTGCTCAATGGTTTCAGTCGTCACGATGCCGAAGATAACCGGGACGCCCGTCGCCGTTCCCGCCTGGGCGATGCCTTTTGCCGCTTCATTGCAGACATAGTCATAATGCGTTGTCGCTCCTCTGATAACCGTGCCGAGCGTAATGACGGCATCGTATTTTTTCGTTTCCGCCATTTTCTTTGCCGCAAACGGGATTTCAAACGCTCCCGGCACCCAAGCGACGTCAATGTCATTTGATTCTACACCGTGGCGAAGCAGCGTGTCTTCCGCTCCGCTTAACAGCTTGCTCGTTATAAATTCATTAAATCTGCCGACGACGATTCCGATTTTAAGTCCTGTTCCTACTAGGTTTCCTTGTATGATATTCATATGTTATCCATCCTTTTTTGTGAGATTTGTTTTTAGAAATGAAGCAGATGTCCAAGTTTTTTCATTTTGGTCTGTAAATACTGTTTGTTATGCTCACTCGCTTCCATTTGAAGCGGCACCCGTTCTGAAATGCTGAGACCGTATCCTTCGAGGCCGGCGATTTTCCGGGGGTTATTGGTTAAAAGTTTCATATGCTGAACCCCTAAGTCGCGGAGAATCTGGGCGCCGATGCCGTAGTTGCGCAGATCAGGCAGAAAGCCGAGCGCTTCGTTCGCTTCAACCGTGTCGTACCCTTGTTCCTGCAATCGGTACGCCTTCAGCTTATTGATTAAACCGATTCCTCTGCCTTCCTGGCGCAAATACAATAGAACGCCGCGGCCTTCTTCAGCAATTTGCGCAAGCGCGGCATGAAGCTGAGGTCCGCAATCACAGCGATGGGATGCAAACACATCGCCCGTCAGGCATTCTGAGTGCACTCTGACAAGAACGGGTTCGCTGCTAAACGGGACATCCCCCATGACAAAGGCGAGATGTTCTTTTCCGTCAACCTCGTTTGTATATCCGTAAACTCTAAACGTGCCGAAGTCAGTCGGCAGCGTAATATCAACTTCTCTGTTCACAAGTGTCGTAATGTTGTAACGGTACTCTATTAAGTCTTTTATCGTAATCATTTTCAGCTGGTGGCGTTCGGCGATTTCGGCTAACTCCGGCACTCTGGCCATTGTGCCGTCTTCATTCATAATTTCACAAATGACGCCCGCTCCCTGAGATCCGCAGGCTTTTGCAAGGTCAACGGCTGCTTCCGTATGGCCCGCCCGCTTCAGGACGCCTCCTTTTTTTGCGATTAAGGGGAAAATGTGGCCCGGACGCTGAAAATCGTCAGACACAGATTCCTCGTTCAACAGCGCCTGAATGGTAAAAGAACGTTCTTGAGCGCTGATGCCCGTTTTTGTCAGCCTGTGGTCAATACTGACCGTAAACGCGGTCTCATGTGAGTCCGTATTATGATCGACCATCGGGTGAAGATCCAGCCGGCCGGCGATGTCTTCAGACAGCGGCGTGCAGATCAGGCCTCTCCCATGGGTCGCCATAAAATTCACCACTTCAGGCGTGGCATGCTCAGCCAGCGCTACGAAATCTCCTTCGTTTTCTCTGTCTTCATCATCGACAACAATGATGACTTCACCTTTTTTCAGCGCCTCTAACGCCTCTTCTATCGGATGAAACATATCGATCTTCCTTTCTAAAAGCCGTTCTCGCTTAAAAAGGCTTCCGTGATAGTTTGATTGCTTTTCGTTTGTTCTGTTTTGTGCAAAAAGCGGTATAAGTATTTGCCGATCATGTCACACTCAATATTTACGGTCGATCCGACTGTTTTCGTCTGAAAAATCGTTTCTGAGATGGTATGCGGAATGATGGATACCGTCACGCTTTCATCTGATAGACCGAAAATCGTCAGGCTCACGCCGTCTACCGTAATTGAACCTTTCAATACGAGCGTTTTTGTCAATTCCGGCGAAAGTTTTAAATCGTAATAGACCGCGTTGCTTTTTTTCTCGATCCGCGTAATTTCCGCCGTTCCGTCCACATGCCCTGATACAAAGTGGCCGCCGAACCGTCCGTTGGCGGACATCGCTCTTTCCAGGTTTACTTTACTGCCTTTTGACAAGCCGTTCAGCGAAGTGGATTTCACTGTTTCCGGCATGACATCAACCGTAAATTGATTGTCAGAAAATCCGGTTACGGTCAGGCAGATGCCGTTTACCGCAATGCTGTCGCCAAGTTTCACATCACTTGTCACTTTTGAAGCGGCGATGGTTAATGCCATGGAAAGGCCTGTCTTTTTGATTGCTTGGATCGTGCCTGTTTCTTCAACGATTCCTGTAAACATCGTCACCATCCTTTCCATCTTTAGGTATGGCCGTCAGTTTTATATCCGGCCCGATTTGGGTGATTTGTGTGAATTGCAAATGGGGGACATCTTTCATTGATTGAAAACCTTCACCGGAGATCAAGCTGGGAGCAAGCGTTCCTCCGATTAATTTAGGGGCGAAATAGAAATGAAGCTCTTGGAAACAGCCTTCCTTCACAAAACTTCCGTGTACGGATGCTCCGCCTTCCACATAAACGGACATTATGCCGTTTTCAGCGAGAACACTGAGCACCTCAGGGATGTGAATGCGGTCTGTTTCCAGCGGAAAAACTTTTATTCCGAGTGCGGTCAGCCGGTCTTTCTTTTGCACGTCTGCACCTTTGGCCGTAAATATCCATGTCGGCGCAGCGCCGTCAGTGAGCACATTTGCCGTTTCAGGAATGGTCAGCTTTGTATCGAGAATCACTCTGACCGGCTGCTTCACCGCATCAGGAAGCCTGCAGGTCAGGCTCGGATTATCGGCTTTGACTGTGCCTGCTCCGACAAGAATGCTTTGATGCGATTTCCTGTATTGCTGGGCATCAAGCCTTGCCGCCTCTGATGTAATCCATTTGCTGTCACCGGTTTCGGTCGCTGTTTTCCCGTCAAGGCTCGCGGCCGCTTTCAAGGTGACATACGGAAGTCCGGTCCGCATGAAGTGAAGAAACATTTTATTCAGCTCTTCTGCCTGCTGCCTGAGAAGGCCGGTTTTCACTTCGATGCCCGCTGCTTCCAGCATTCCGATGCCTTTTCCGGCTACAAGCGGATTCGGATCTTTCACAGCAATGAACACCCTTTTTATCCCCGACTTTATTATCAGTTCGGCGCATGGCGGTGTTTTTCCGTAATGGCTGCAAGGCTCCAGCGTCACATACAAATCGGCGCCTTTTGCGTGTCTGCCGGCCATATTAATCGCGTGAACCTCGGCATGCGCTTCTCCGTATTGCAAATGGGCGCCCATTCCGACGATCTGTCCGTTTTTGACGACGACAGCGCCGACAAGAGGATTGGACTGTGTCTGTCCTTCACCGCGTCTGGCAAGTTCTATTGCCGTATTCATATAATATTCATCCATCGTTATCCCTCCCTTCTTCCACGCAATTTGGCGTCAAAAAAGCCCCGAATGTTTACACAGTTCGGGGCTTTGCCAGTTTTAATCCATAGGAAATAAGACTATACAGTAAGTTTATTTTTTGCATAGCTTCTCTCATCCTTCTCCCATCCAGACTTTCACTGTCGGCTTCAGCTTTTCACTGAATCCACCGTATACAGATGCATACGGGTCACGGGCTGTAAAGCGCAAAGCGCCTTATTACCGCCGGTCGGGATTTTCACCCAGCCCCGAAGGATACAATCAATATTTTTTTGTCCTTATCCGCTATTATAACATCCTTTGCGGCAGGCGCAATGAATTTGCACCTCATTATTCAGAAAAATAAAAAGCGCCCTTTCCCATAAAAGGCGTCTTTATTTATTCGTTCACTTTGACGACCTTCAATAAGCCGTCAATCCGGTTTGATTTGCTGAAATACGCTTTAATCTTATCACCTTTTTTTACATCGGAGAGATCCTGCTTCAGCTTGTCGCCGTTAAAAATAATTTTTGTGCCGTTCGCTGCCGTACCGTGGTACTCAGTTCCTTCGATTTTCGTAATTTTATATGTTTTGACTGTATATTCTTCTTTTTCCTGGGACAGGGTTTGTCCGATTGCAGTCGGCACGTCTTTCAGTTCAATATCGTTTATGACCATATAACCGCCCGCTAATAACAGCAGCAGTACAAGTAAAATGGCTGCTTTTGTTTTAATTCTTCCCATTTTTCTACCTCCAGCCCGTATCAATCTATTCATTACTATGTCATATTCCTTTTTTTCATGAATAGAAAACCGTTCTTCCCTGCGTGAGTTATTCATATAACGTTTCATAAAGGGAAGATGTTTCATGTATCTGTAAAACTTTCTATCTATTAAATAGATATACGAATTTATGTTCTGTTTTTGAGGGTGGAGAGATAAATTTATATAAAAAAAGCAGTTTTCTCATGAAGAAAACTGCCTGTACGGTTTATTTCGTCTTGCGAATTTCGTTAAACGGGAAGAAGACGAATTTTGATGTGCCCGCTATTTGTTTTTTTGTAAAAAGACCGAGGCCGTTGCGGCTGTCCATAGATTCTCTGCGGTTATCACCCATGACGAAATATTTGTCGTCCGGCACTTTCACCGGGCCGAAGTCTTCTGTCAGCCGGTCATAGCCGTCTTGCTTCGCCTTGTGCTTATTTGCCGCTAAATACGGTTCGGACACTTTTTTGCCGTTGATATACAGCTGATCGTTTTTCATTTGCACCGTGTCGCCGGGAAGTCCGATAATCCGTTTGACATAGTGCTCATTTTCTCCGTTCAGCACGACGATCTGGCCGCGTTTGAAGTCGCTTATGTATTTGACCGTCATATTGACAAAGATTCTCTCGCGGTCATGCAGCGTCGGATCCATTGATCTTCCATCAACGAGATAAGGGGCAAATAAAAAGTTTCGGATGAGCAGTGCCAGAACGACAGCGATGATAATGGCTTTCGCCCAATCAAGTACGGCGCTTTTTTTAGAAGTTTTTTCTTTTTCTGATTTCAAGTGATTTCCTCCCATTAGCCATGGTCATTTTTATTTTACCATGAATCCCTGCACAGAGGGCAAATAAGCCCCGCACCCCATCCATTTTTTTCATTTTATAAGCCGGATCTGCTGATTTTACGGTATTTCACGAAGCTTCCGATCCGCCAAATGCACAAATACACAAAAGCAAGCTCCATCGTTAAAACGGCGAATTCCGCCGCGTCAATGCTTTTGAAATATTGGCTGAGCGCGATACGGATCGCAATAATCGCGATAATGACATATTTAAAGTTTTTATTCCGCTTGGAGTAGACAAAGCCGTCTTCCCGGATTTCATAGGCGGTTTGCGACAGCATGATGATACCGAATACCGCGCCTAACAGTCCGGCGATGGCGAGCTCCCAAAGAGCGGGAAAATGAAACGGCTTTCCCGGGATATTCATGAGCTGGCTGATACTGAATGTGAAAATGACGGCGATAATCAAAAGCGGGAGAATGATGCCTAAGCCGCCGCCTTTAATCGGCCTGTTTCCCTTTTTTACCCTGAACCAAATCATAAGTGCGAGAATGATAATGACAAATAAAACGGTTGCCAATTGAACCAACGTTTCTACCTCTTTTCATTGTTGTAATCGGTCTTTTTCACTATACCAGAATGATCACCGATGTTCATATATGTATTTTTTCATGATTTACACATGAGAATTTTCATATACATAAAAAAACCCGCCTGAAAAAGGCGGGTTTTCCGTCATTATCCTTCTACACGGATTTCTTTCATTTTGTCTCCGTTAGACATGTTTTTCGCATGCTCTAAACCGCTTGTCACTTTTCCGAATACAGTATGAACGCCGTTTAAATGCGGCTGCGGCTCATGTACGATGAAGAATTGGCTTGAACCCGTGTCTTTACCGGCATGCGCCATTGATAAAGAACCGGCTTCGTGTTTATGCGGATTGCCTTCTGTTTCACATTTGATCGTTTTTCCGCTTCCGCCCATGCCTGTCCCAGTCGGATCTCCGCCTTGGCTGACAAAGCCCGGAATCACGCGGTGGAAAATAACGCCGTCATAAAAGCCCGTATTCGCCAGATTTTCAAAGTTAGCGACTGTATTAGGCGCTTCATTCGGATAAAGTTCAAATTCGATTCTGCTGCCGTTTTCCATTTCGATGTAACCAGTTTTCATTCTCATTCCTACTTCCGTATTGTTTTTTGTCAAAGCCTTCTTTAATATGAATTTCAATTGTAAGCCGGCTTTCTTTTTGATATTCTTTTGAAGGAAGAGGCCTCTGCTCTTCTTTTCGCGGCTATTATACCACACCTTCAGCCGGAAAACGAATCTCCCCGCTTCCGCAGAAAGAAAATGAAACCAGAACAGCTTCACAGCCGTCTATGTATCGGAACTGCTTCACGCAGGTCCTCACAAACCGCTTCAAAACGGCATTTGTGAAAAGAAGGAGGTTAACCGCTTTGAAAAAAATGTGGATTGGATTGCTGGCGGCGGCCGTTGTATTGTGCACAATACCGAAAATCAGCCTGGCCGATGCCGCAGTCGGAGATGTCATCGTCACACTGGGGGCGGATCTGTCAAACGAAAACCGTCAGAAAGTGCTTGACGAATTAAATGTCCCTGATAACGCGACAAAAGTGACGGTCACTAATAAAGAAGAACATGAATATCTGGGAAAATATATATCGAATGCCCAAATCGGCACAAGAGCCATCTCTTCGTCATCCATTACGGTGGCAAAGAAAGGGTCCGGGCTTGACGTTAAGACCCATAATATCGATTCCATTACGGATGAAATGTACTTAAACGCCCTGATGACAGCAGGAGTGAAAGATGCGAAAGTATACGTGACGGCGCCGTTTGAGGTATCAGGCACCGCAGCATTAACGGGAATCATCAAGGCATATGAAGTCTCATCAGACAAAGCGATTTCAGAAGATGTAAAACAGGTCGCCAACCAAGAGCTTGTCACCACTTCAAATCTCGGGGATAAAATCGGGGATAAAAACGCCTCCGCGCTTATCGCAAACATTAAAGATGATTTCGCGAAAAACGGTGTGCCCGATACAAAAGAAGGAATCGAGAAAAAGGTCGATGATGCGGCTTCAAACCTTAATATTACACTGACTGACGCTCAAAAAGACCAGCTCGTTTCATTGTTTAATAAAATGAAAAATGCCAAGATTGATTGGGGCCAAGTCGGCAGCCAGCTCGATAAGGCAAAAGACAAAATCACGAAGTTCATTCAATCCGATGAAGGCAAAAGCTTTGTTCAAAAAGTTATTGATTTCTTCGCTTCGATTTGGAATGCGATCGTGTCTGTATTTACAGGAGACAGCGGATCAAGTTCTGACAGCTGAACGCAAAAAGAGACCGGACGCCATTGTTCCGGTCTCTTTTTTATTTATTGTTTGACCCCCGTCTTAAACGGCAGATCCAGTTTTACAATGTCTTCATAAGTTTCTCTTCTAATGACAAGATGCGCTTCGCCGTCTTCCACAAAAACGACGGCGGGACGCGGAATACGGTTGTAGTTGTTAGCCATGCTGTATCCGTACGCTCCCGTGCAGAAAACGGCGAGAAGATCGCCTTCTTTCACTTCCGGAAGGTCTATATCCCAAATGAGCATATCCCCGCTTTCACAGCACTTACCCGCGATGGATACCGTTTTATCGTGGTGTTCTCCGATTCTGTTTGCCGATACGGCTTCATATTTCGCCTGATACAGCGCAGGACGGATATTATCGCTCATGCCCCCGTCAACCGCTGCATATTTACGGGTGCCGGGCACTTCTTTTTGCGAACCGATGGTATAAAGCGTCGTTCCGGCATCTCCGACGAGCGAGCGTCCCGGTTCAATCCAGATCTCCGGAATGTCAAAAGCGTGCAGCGCTGCGTTTTCTTTTACCGCTTCGATAATTTTTTCCACATAAACGGCGGGATGAAGGGGTTCATCCTCTTCCGTGTAGCGGATGCCGAAGCCCCCCCCTAAATTCAGCACTTCAGAGACAAAGCCGAATGATTCTCTCCATTCATTGAGTTTTGCAAAGATTTTTTCTGCGGCCAGCACAAAGCCCGCCGTATCAAAAATTTGCGATCCGATGTGGCAGTGAACGCCGAGAAGGCGGATATGGTCTGACTGCAATACTTGTTCAATCGCCTTTTCTATTTGCCCGTTATGCAGATCAAAACCGAATTTGGAATCTTCCTGCCCCGTTGTAATATAATCATGCGTATGGGCCTCTACCCCCGGAGTGATCCGGAGAAGCACATCCATTGTGCGCCCTGATTTGCGGCACAGTTCCGCGAGTAAGGATATTTCATAAAAATTATCAACGACGATGCAGCCGATTTGATGATCGAGCGCCATTTTCAACTCTTCTTTGCTTTTGTTGTTGCCGTGAAAATGAATCCTGTCAGCCGGAAAACCAGCCGCAACCGCCGTAAACAGCTCTCCGCCGGATACAACGTCCAATGAGAGCCCCTCCTGCTCAGCGAGCTGTATCATCGCAACGGAAGAAAACGCCTTGCTCGCGTACGCGACCTGCGCCTTTAAATCCGCGTCAATGAATGCCTGTTTAAAGCTTTTAGCGCGCTCACGTATTAAAGCCACATCGTAAACATAAAGAGGCGTGCCGTAATGCTCCGCTAAATACAGCGCGTCCACACCTCCGATTTCCAAATGACCTAGTTTGTTTTGTCTGCTTGTGCCATGTAAGAACAATGCTCATTCCCTCTTTCTGATCCGCCTATGGGTGAAAAGGACAGCTTCTTTTGAGCTGTCCTTATACAAGTCCCGTATAAGTTAAGACATACAATATCATAATCTTCTGTCGGTTTCAATGCGATTATGAACCGCTTGGCTGTCTTTGACGGTCTTTCGGGTGAACAATGCTCGGTCTGACTTTCGCTCCCGGCACTGTCGTCCGGACGAGCACCTGCCACAGCGCCTTGCCGTTAAACGGTAAAAACGGCCATAAATACGGCGTATGAAACGAACGGATATTCGCCATTATGATCAGCAGCAATGTAAAGCCTATCACAAAGCCTTTCACTTGGAAAATGGCCACGAGCACCATTAAGATGAGGCGTATCATTTTATTGGCGAGGCTGAGCTCATAGCTCGGCGTGGTAAATGATCCGATGGCGGCGATCGATACGTACAGAATCACTTCTGCTGAAAACAGCCCCACCGCTATGGCGATTTGACCGATCAGCACCGCCGCAATCAGACCCATGGCGGTGGATAAAGCGGTCGGCGTATGGATCGCGGCCATCCTGAGAAACTCAATCCCCAAATCGGCTAAAAAGATTTGCAGAATGATCGGGATGTGCGTATTTTTATTTAAACCGATAAAATCCAATCTTTCAGGCAGAAGAGACGGTTCGAGAACAAAGAGAAACCAGATCGGAAGCAGAACCGTTGAAGCGATAATACCGAAGAACCTGATCCATCTTAAAAATGTTCCCACTGAAGGCGCCTGCCTGTATTCTTCCGCATGCTGAACATGGTGAAAAATCGTTGTCGGCGTTATGATCACGCTCGGTGACGTATCAACGACGATGATGACGTGCCCTTCCAAAATGTGATTGGCGGCCACATCCGGCCGCTCCGTGTATCTGACCATCGGAAACGGGTTGTAGCCCTGTTTGACGATGAATTCTTCCACCGTTTTATCAGACATCGTCAATCCGTCAATGTCAATCGCATTCACTTCGTTTTCGACGATGCTGACAAGGTCCGGATCCGCGATGTCTTCTATATACACAATGGCAAGATCGGTCTTAGAGCGCTCGCCGACTTTCGTAATTTTGACGCGGAGCCTTTCGTCCCTGATTCGTCTTCTGATCAATGCTGTATTAATGACGATATTTTCGATAAAACCGTCTCTTGCCCCGCGGACGACCTTTTCCGTATCCGGTTCTTCCGGTGTGCGTCCGGGGTAACTTCTGACGTCAACGATAAAGGCGAAGCCCGCGTCTTCAACGATAACGGCCACAAGTCCGGAAAGCACTTGATCTGTTGCTTCGTCGAGCGTTTTGACTTTTTGGACCTGCTGATTGACAAGCCTGTTTTCAACAACGTCAATCGCTTCATCCGCATTCTCATCATAATTATTGACGTCGACGAGCTGTTCCATTAAATGAATGATAAACAAAGTATCGGTTAATCCGTTGACAAAGTAAATCTGGACTTCCCGGTCTAATACTCGAACTTTGCGGACGCCGACATCATAGCTCGTTCCCATACCGACGCGGTCTTTAAAAAATTGTTCATTTTTTCTAGGATCCCGGTATACCTTGATCATGTTTTCCGGTTTTTCCGGCATGACTTTCGCTCCTTTCTAAAATGAATTCGACCGCCTTCATCGTAATCGGCGAGCCTTTGGATATGTCATCTTTTCTCCCCATCTTTCCTATGTCGCCGATGCCCACAATGAGAGGAACGTCCAATTTATCCAGACAATACACCGTATCTCCGTTCATTCTGTGCTCGTCCATTTCTCTCATTCCGGTTTTATCGACGCCATACTCCGTCACTTCTCCATCACGGTCAATGGAGACATCGACTTTCGTCCATTCAGCCTGATGGGTCTTAGAAGCGACCGCAATCACCCCCAGCACTTCAATGTCCCGATGTGAGGCGACATATTTCAGCGCCGTTTCGCCCGGCCCTTCCCCTTGCAGGCCTGAATCGTCAAACATGACAAACACCGGGTCATTCGGCGCGGCTTTAATCAGTTGAACAAGTTCGGGGCCGCTTCTGGTTGACGGATTGCCCTTTGATTGGGAAATACACCGCCCGCCTGCTTTTTCCGCGGCATATTCAATTGTTTTGGCGGCGTATACGTCCCCGTCTGTCACAAGAATGACCTTCCGTTTCGTCATCAGGCATTATCCTTTCGGTTTAAAAATAATGGCTACAAGAAATGCGAATAAAATCGCTGAAGATATACCGGCGGAAGTAAGTTCAAAAATCCCCATGGCGATCCCGATAAATCCATGCTCGTGAGCTTGATGCATGGCGCCGTGCAATAAGCTGTGACCGAAGCTGACAATGGGAACCGTCGCGCCCGCACCTGCAAATTCGATAAATTTGTCATATATTCCGAACCCATCCAACAAGGCGCCGATGACGACAAAAGTTGTCATCACATGGGCGGGTGTCAGTTTAAAAATGTCAAGCAGCAGCTGACCGATAATGCATATGATTCCCCCGCAAACAAAAGCCAACAGATATTCCATTTATGATGCACCTCCCGCCCGCTCAAATACCACACCGTGCGCGATGGTCGGAATGGTTTCTTTCTGCTGGATCATTGTCGGACTTAAAAGCGCTCCTGTCGCGACAACGAGCACCCTGTTCAGAGCCCCTGATTTTAATTGATTAAAAATATGTGTGTACGTAACAAGCGCGGAGCAGGCGCAGCCGCTTCCGCCCGCAAACACCTGCTGGTCCGGCGTATAGATGAGAAGACCGCAGTCATCGTGTTTCGTTCCGACGGGATAGCCTTCTTCTTTGAGCAAATCTTTCACGATCGGCGAGCCGACGCCTGAAAGGTCTCCCGTTAAAATCAGATCATAATCATCCGCCGTGCGGTTTAAGTCCTGCAGGTGCTGTTTGATTGTGTCGGCGGCAGCTGGCGCCATGGCGGATCCCATATCGAACGGATCTGTTATTCCGAGGTCGCTTACTTTTCCCACTGTTGCGCTTGTAATCTTGATATCAGAAGGGTTTTGGCTGATGATGACCGCCCCGCCCCCCGTGACCGTCGAAGTGGCGGTATCCGGTTTTTGCCCGCCATATTCCGTCGGATTGCGAAATTGCCGTTCTGCGGTCGCGTTATGGCTGCTCGTGGCTGCGATCGCCCGGTTCGCAAAACCGCCGTCAATGAGCGCGGATGCGACGGCAATCGTTTCCATTGATGTCGAACAGGCGCCGAACAGACAGAGGAACGGGATTTTCAGATGTCTGGCGACGTAGTTGGCGGTCACATTTTGATTTAAAAGATCCCCCGCGAGTAACAAATCAATATCGCTCTTTTTCAAATTCTGTTTTTGCAAAGCTGAGTTGATGGCATCTTCCATTAACTGACGTTCCGCCATTTCCCAGTTTTTCTGATTGCAATGCATTTCATCGTATGTCTTATCAAACAGCGAACCGAGCGGGCCGTCTTTTTCTTTCGGTCCGGCTGCCGTCCCCGCCGCATTTACAAATAACGGGTTTTCAAACACCCAGGTTTGCTTTCCGGTTAATTTCATTTTTTCTCCTCCTACGAAAACAGTTTTTCACAAGCAAACCGTATCAGGCCTACGATATAGGCTGCCACGACGCCGAACACAATGACGTTTCCCGCCAATTTAAACATGTTTGTCGCTACTCCGAGCACGAGTCCTTCACTTCTGTGTTCCAGAGCCGCGCTTGTCATACTGTTTGCAAAACCCGTCACCGGCACGGCTGAACCCGCTCCGGCAAACTGCCCGAGTCTGTCATAAATGCCGAATCCGGTCAAAAGGGCGGAAATTAAAATAAGAGTGGCGGCCGTCGGGTTGCCCGCTGTTTTTTCATTAAAATTAAAAAAGTGGATGTAAAAGTCTTGAAGAGCCTGCCCGATCAGACAGATCAAACCGCCGATCAGAAAGGCTTTGACGCAATTCCAAACATATGGCGGTTTCGGCTGATAGTCTTTCACTTTTGTTTTGTAATTTTCTTTTAAGTTTGTCACGTCGGTTCCTCCTTATGAATGATGGATAAAATACAGCCAATGAAATAAAGAGCCGGCTATTTTGCCGAACACAATGGCCATCAGCAATATGATGATTTTGCTGCCGAAGCCGATCCGTTTGGCAAGAATGGGAAGCACATTCAGCACTTCTGTAAGCGCTGCGGCCAGCATGCCGATAAACATGCCGGCCAAAAGCCCGACCGGAACGGCCAGCCATTCAGATAAAAAAAAATGATTCATATTTAAGGTTTCCCAGCCGCCGAACACAGCTCCTGAAATAACAGCTCCTTCGTAGGCCTGTACAAAGCGCATTGTTTTTGTCAGCTGCATAAGGCGGGGGACGATTCCCATAACGGTTAAAAAAGCCACAAAGCCCGCGCCCACGGTCAGCCCTCCGCCAAGCCCGACAAATATAACGAAAAGAATGCTAACGATCATGCAGATCTTTCATCGTCTCTTCATTTTCGTGCATTGCGACATAATGATCGAGATCAATCTGATAATTAAACATCTCGACTTCCAGCGGGCTTGGCTCTTCATTCAGGCGTTTTTTGAAGATGTGATTAAAAAAGACGATCATACCGAGACCGAGGCCGATGCTGTATGGAATCTGAAGCAGATACGGGTATTCATTCCGTTCGCCCGTTATGATTTCATATAAGGCGATATGAACTTCTCTCATACTGACATCTTCATGAAAATTCATAATGGCAAGACATGAACCGATAAAAAGCAGGAGCCAGACACCGACGAATAAAACGGCTGACAGCTGCTTTTTCTGGTAATGGATTTCCACTATCGTTTCAGCGCCGCCGACGGTCTGTACATCAAGCGCGGGAAAAGCGGTATTAATGGTTTTCAGCACTTTTATGATGTCCAGCACGACGATATTTTTGTCTTTTTTCGTGACCTTATACAGCGGCAGTGCCGACAGTTTTTTTTTCAGCTTTTGCTGTCCCGCAATCTGCGCGGCGTCGCCGACTGTGATGATATCTCCGGTATGAGCCTTCACGCGGTGGCGAAGTCTGAGAAATATTCGTCTTTCCACTTGCATCACCATCTTTCGGGTGGTTATATATGTAGTATGTGGTTCACTTTTGTTCTCATTCATCAGCGGCAAAAGACCATAAATTACCACCGATGCACAAATAAAAAAAGCCGGCCCGTAAAAGGTCAGCTTTCCGTATGATCCATCTGCACTTTAATCTGCTTTAATATTTTTTTCTCCAGCCTCGATACCTGAACTTGGGAAATCCCGAGCCGTTCGGCTACTTCCGACTGTGTCTGATCTTTATAATATCTCAGATAGACAATGAGTTTTTCCCGTTCTTCCAAATCACTGATCGCTTCCTTGAGGGCGATTTTGTCAAACCACTTCTCTTCTGAATGATCAGCGATCTGATCAAGCAGGGTGATCGGGTCTCCGTCATTTTCATACACGGTCTCATGAATGGATGAAGGCGCCCGCACCGCTTCCTGCGCAAGCACCACATCCTCCGCATCAATTTCTAAATGATCCGCAATTTCCTGAACGGTCGGCACTCTTCCGTATGTTTTTGACAGTTCATCTTTCGCCCGGCGTATTTTATTGCCGAGCTCTTTTAAAGATCTTGATACTTTGACGGTTCCGTCATCGCGGATGAAGCGCTGGATTTCTCCGATAATCATCGGCACGGCATAAGTTGAAAAACGGACATCATAGGACAAATCGAATTTATCAACGGATTTTAATAATCCGATACAGCCGATCTGAAACAGATCGTCCGGCTCATAGCCTCTGTTTAAAAACCTTTGAACGACGGACCACACAAGACGCATGTTTTTTTCTATGAGGAGGTCTCTTGCCTGCTGGTCGCCCTCTTGGCTCTTTTTGATTAATTCTTTGACTTCATGGTCCTTGAGCTGCGCGTTTTTGCTGTTTTTCTTAACCTCCACATCCATAACAAATCTCCTTAATTACAAAGCGCTTTGCTTTTTGTTGATAGGTGTTTTGTTAAGCGTATCGTCGTTCCCATCTCCGGCGAAGAATCAATCGTGACATCATCCATAAAGTTTTCCATAATGGTAAAGCCCATACCGGAGCGCTCAAGCTCGGGTTTTGTCGTAAAGAGCGGCTGGCGCGCTTCCTCAAGATCTGTGATCCCGAGGCCTTCGTCACGTATGGTCAAATAGACGACATGATCCTCCAGCGTAACGGAGATGTACACCTTTCCGTCGCAGTTTTCTTCATAGCCGTGGATGATTGCGTTTGTTACCGCTTCTGATACGACGGTCTTGATTTCCGTCAGCTCATCCATCGTCGGGTCGAGCTGTGCGATAAAAGAAGCAACCGTTACGCGCGCAAACGATTCGTTCTGACTGAGGGCTGAAAATTCAAGATGCATCTCGTTTTTCATGATGCCACCCCCAACGTTAAAAGCGCTTTTTGTTCCGATTGTTCGAACCTGATGATTTTAAACAGGCCGGACATGTCAAACAGACGTCTCACCGCGGGCGAAATCGCGCACACGACCATTTCTCCGCCGAGCTGTTTAATTTGTTTATAACGCCCTAAAATCACGCCGAGGCCGGAGCTGTCCATGAAGGTAAGATCTTCAAGGTTCAGCACAATGTGACGGATGCCGTCAGCCTCCAGCGATTCAGTAACCTTTTGTTTTAATGATTCTGCCGTATGATGGTCGAGTTCACCTGTTAATCGAATACAAAGCACGGATTCTTTGACATGAAAGTCAATTCCAAGGCTCATGCTCATTCCTCCTTGATATGATCGGATAATGAGTGTTTCGATTTTCGGGAAAGCAATTCCTTCACTATGACAAAACTAGTGCCCGTTCGCCACGATTATTTAAATTTTGTCCAATCTCCCATCGTCCGCTTCAGAAAAGTGAGAAAACCCGCTTTTTCCATGTCGTCTTTTGCCGTGACCGGGCTTTCAACGAGCACCTTTCCGTCTTTTTTCAGAACGAGGCTGCCGAGCACCTCTCCTTTTTTAACCGGAGCCGTTACATTGCCGTTGATTTTCACTTCTTTTTTTACTTTGTCCATGTTCTCTCCCTTTTTGGCCAGAAGAGAGATCGGCTCAGATGTGGTCAGCTTGATCAGTTTCTGTTTTCCTTTTTTCACTTTTACCGTTCCGACGATTTGATTCCGTTTGTACAGCGGGTGTGTTTTGAACTGGCTGAAGGCGTAATCAAGCATTTTGGTCACTTGGGCGTTTCTTTCTTTCGGGGTGCTGGCTCCGAAAACGACAGCGATGACCCTCATATTTCCTTTTTTAGCGGTAGCGGTTAAACAATACTTCGCTTCGCCTGTAAAGCCCGTCTTCACGCCGTCTACACCCGGGTAAAATTTGATCAGCCGGTTTGTATTGACGAGCCAGAACTTTTTGTCTGTATTTTCTCTTAAATAATCCTCATACGTTCCCGTAAATTGAGTGATTTTATCGTACTTTAATAATTCCTTCGCCATTTTCGCCATGTCATAAGCAGAGCTGTAATGGTCTTTTTCAGGCAGTCCCGTCGGGTTTTTGAAGGAGGTATCTTTCAATCCCAATTCTTTTGCTTTTTTGTTCATCCGGCTGACGAAATCCTCTTCTGAACCGGCGATATACTCCGCCATTGCGACAGATGCGTCATTTCCGGAAGCTATCGCAATTCCTTTGAGCATTTCTTTTACCGTCATTTCTTCTCCGGGTTCAAGGAAAATCTGTGATCCGCCCATAGACGCGGCGTGTTCACTCGTCCTGACTTTATCGCTCATCTTTATTTTCCCTTTGTCAAGCGCTTCCATGATTAAAAGCATGGTCATGATTTTTGTCATGCTTGCCGGCGCCAGACGCTCCCGGCTGTTCTTGTTATAAAGAATGCTTCCCGTATCGCGTTCAATCAGCACGGCGCTTTTGGCTTCATGAGCGAGCTCCGATGTATGTTTTCCGTCCGGCTTTGCAAAAGCGGACGGTGCTGATGCCGTTAATAAAATGCCAATCAACAAAGTGGATATAAGACGTTTCATCTCCAAAGCCCTCCATTTCATAATCCTTTTTATTTTTTCCAAATCCGGTGGTTTTATACGCCTCATCTGGAAAATGTTTCGTGTTGAGGGCACAAAAAAACAGCTGCTTCCGAAGAAACAGCTGACTTATGCTGACTTATTTTTGAGATCGTGCGACTACGGCTTTGACAAGCTTCAAAAAGCCGCCTTTTACTTTTTCCGTCATTTCCATTACTTCTTCATGGGATAACGGCTGGTCAAGAATACCTGCCGCCGCGTTGGAAATGCATGAGATGCCGAGCACGCGCATCCCCGCGTGGTTGGCGACGATGACTTCCGGCACGGTCGACATGCCGACAGCGTCAGACCCCATCGTTCTTAAAAACCGAACCTCAGCAGGTGTTTCGTAAGACGGCCCCGTAACAGCTGTATACACACCTTTTTGAACAGGAATGCCCAGCTCATCGGCCGTTTTTTCAGCCAAGCTTGACAGCTCTTTGTCATAGGCTTCTGACATGTCCGGGAATCTCGCTCCGAATTCAGCTTCGTTCGGCCCGATTAACGGGTTGGTGCCTGTAAAGTTGATATGGTCTGTAATAATCATCAGATCGCCGGCGCGGAATTCAGTGTTGATACCGCCGGCTGCATTCGTCACGACGAGAGATTCAACGCCGAGCGCTTTCATCACGCGGACGGGAAATGTGACCTGATCCATCGAGTAGCCTTCATAGTAATGAAAGCGGCCCTGCATCGCGATGACCTGCACGCCTTCAAGCGTTCCCATCACAAGCTGGCCGGCATGGCCTTCTACCGTTGAGACCGGAAAATCAGGGATCGTTTCATATGTAAGCTTGACGGCTCCTTCAATTTCATCGGCCAATACGCCGAGCCCTGATCCTAAAATCAGACCGATCTTTGGTGTTTCTTTCACGTGTTCTTTAATAAATGCAGCAGCACGTTCGATCTTTTGTTTCAAAAAAAAGTCCCCCTACTGTAATCTTGATAAAAAGCTTTTTCCGTATTCCGGCTTTTCCGTTTTGAAATTATCCGCAATGGTTGCGCCGATATCGGCAAATGTTTCCGCAAGCGGCAGCTGTTCAGTGTGTTTGTGCTTTTTGCTGTAAACAAGAAGCGGCACATACTCCCGCGTGTGATCCGTGCCGTGATGGACAGGATCATTGCCGTGATCCGCAGTGATGATCAGCAGATCGTCTTCTTTCATTTTTTCAAACACTTCCGGAAGCCTCGCGTCGAATTCCTCAAGCGCTTTTCCGTACCCTTCCGGATCGCGGCGGTGTCCGTACAGCGCGTCAAAATCAACGAGGTTGGCAAAGCTCAGGCCCGTAAATTCTTCACCGAGCGTTTCAATCACTTTGTCCATGCCATCCATATTAGATACCGTGCGGCGGGAAGATGTAATGCCTTCTCCGTCATAAATATCAGAAATTTTGCCGATGGAAATGACGTCTAATCCGCTGTCTTTCATTCCGTTCATTACCGTGCGGCCGAACGGTTTGAGCGCATAATCATGACGGTTCGGCGTGCGTTTGAAGCTGCCCGGTTCTCCGACGAACGGTCTTGCGATAATCCGGCCGACCATGTACTTCGGATCAAGCGTCAGTTCTCTGGCCGTTTCACAGATGCTGTACAGCTCTTCCAGCGGAACGACATCTTCGTGAGCCGCAATCTGCAGCACGGAATCTGCTGATGTATAAACGATCAGCGCACCCGTTTCCATATGTTCTTTTCCGAGCTCGTCCAGAATCGCCGTGCCTGAAGCCGGCTTATTTCCGATGATTTTCCGTCCTGAACGCCGCTCAAGTTCCCGAAGAAGTTCATCCGGAAATCCTTCCGGGAACACTTTAAACGGTTTTTCAATGTAGAGGCCCATAATCTCCCAGTGCCCCGTCATCGTATCTTTCCCGTTTGACGCCTCCTGCATTTTTCCGTAGTACGCAAGAGGGTGCTCCGTTTTTTCCACGCCCTTAATGTCTCCGATCAGTCCGAGACCGAGCTGCGCCATATGGGGCATATGTAAGCCGTTCATGTGCTCTGCGATGTGTCCGAGCGTATTTGCGCCTATATCATTAAAATCGGCAGCGTCCGGCGCTTCACCGATTCCGACAGAATCCATTACGATCAAAAATACCCGGTTATATTTGTATTCAGACATCATAAAAGCCTCCTTTTCTTCCATCTGTCCATTGTAGCTTACAGAGGTCAGACAACTCAAGTATAAACCGTTTACATTCTTGTTGACAATGCCGATTCAAATAATTAGAACCTTCTCTGTATTCCGCCAATCCGGCAAAAAAGCCGCGGCCCCTCCGGCAGCGGCTCCTAAGCGCGCGGATGATACTGTTTGTACACGTCCTTCAGCCTTGTTTTCGTCACATGCGTATAAATTTGCGTCGTGGAAATATCGGCATGTCCGAGCATCTCCTGCACGGCGCGCAGATCCGCGCCGTTTTCGAGCAGGTGCGTTGCAAAAGAGTGCCGGAGCGTATGCGGTGTCAGCTCTTTTTTAATCCCCGCTTCAAGGGCGATTTTTTTCAGGTTTTTCCAGAACCCCTGACGGCTGATCTGCCTGCCGTGATGATTCAGAAAAAGCGCTTCGGTTACGTTTTTCTTTAATAATTTCCCTCTGGCTTTTTCAATGTATGCTTCTATCGCATGGGAAGCGGCTTCACCAATCGGCACAATCCGCTCTTTCCGCCCTTTTCCGAAGCAGCGGACGAATCCCATCGTCAAATGGACGTCGGATAATTTCAGCTCGATCATCTCGCTGACCCTGATGCCGGTTGCGTACAGCAGTTCAAGCATGGCTTTATCCCTGAGACCGAACGGGCTGTCAAGCTTAGGCGTGTCCAATAACCGCTCAACTTCGTGAAGCGCCAATACTTTCGGAAGCGTCCGCTCTGTTTTTTGTGTTTCAATATGTACCGAAGGATCTTTATCCGCGGCTTTTTCCCTTAACAGAAATTGATGAAAAGACCGGATCGACGCCAAATGCCTGGCAGACGTCTTGCCGGATTTCCCGGAGTCCTTTATATGCTTTAAATATTGAATAATATGAAGACGGGTCACATCATTCCATGAAGTGATCTGAAGGGTTTCAGTTAAGAAGAGAGAATAACTTTTCAGATCACGCTCATAGGACATCATCGTATTTTGGGACAGCCCTCTTTCAACCCTCACATAATGGATGAAATCCTTAATTTGATCCTTCACTCTTGATCTACTCCCCGTTTTGGTAAAAAAAGATCAATCGGCCGAACCAGCCGTCTTTCTCCTCATGTTCCGTTTTGGCCACTTTGACGGCGGAGCCTTCCGGTTTATCGTACCGATGATAGTTTTCATACTCTGAATTCACCCATATCATAGCATAATAGAACAGCGCGGTAAAACCTGTGAACAGAATAAACACTTTGATCGTATCCGCGGCTGTTTTCAGGAATCTGCCCATCTTTCGATCGACCCTTTCTTTGGCGGCTGTTAGTACACCTTATGCCAATTTCAAAGGCTTTTATACATAAAAACAGCAAAAAACCCTTTCCTGGCAGAAAAGGTTCATAGGCTTTTACTCTGTTTCATCCCCGCGGCAGCGGTGGCAGATTCCGTGAAAAGTCAATCTATGATCTTTAATTTTAAATTTCCAATCACGTTCAATCACTTCTTCAACGTCTTCAAGCAGATCTTCTTCAATTTCATCGACGGCTCCGCACTCCATGCACACCAAATGGTGATGAAAGTGAGCCGCGCCTTCTTTGCGAAGGTCGTAGCGGGATACGCCGTCCCCGAAGTTAATTTTATCAACGACTTTTAATTCTGTTAATAATTCTAATGTACGATATACTGTAGCGAGACCAATTTCAGGAGATTTCTCTTTTACGAGGAGGTATACATCTTCTGCGCTTAAATGGTCTTCTTCGTTTTCAAGCAGCACTCTTACCGTTGCTTCCCGCTGTGGCGTAAGCTTGTAACTTGACGAGTGCAGCTGCTTTTTAATTCGATCAATACGGTTTTCCATGTCTTTCCCTCCTACGCCGCATTCCATGACTCATTATAACAAAATACGCGCAGAGTTCCAACTATAATTATTATAAACTGATAAATAAAAGTATTATTTTGTGATAATCATTCTAAAATATGCGTGAAGACAGCTTTTCCATAAACAGCGGAGACACGTACGCTTCGAGCAGCGAAGCGATGACCGAGAAGAAAACGATGAGAATCAGTACGAAGGCGTAACGTCCGAACCATTGGATCGGCGCGTCATGAAGGCTGCGTTTGACAAACAGCTGCCGGATCAGTTTCAGTGAAAAAGCGATGGAGCATGTCCCCATGATAAGATATGCCGGAATGAGAACGATGTTTTGCGGCAGAACCGAAATAAATGACAGGAAAAACCCGTTCATCCCCATTTGATTCACTAAAAAACCGACCGTGAAGCCGACGACGATTCCTTTTAAAAACACCATAATGAAAATAACCGGAAGACCGATCACGGAAATACCGAGAATCCACATCAGCCCCAAATATTTTACATCATGAAAGACGGCCTGCCAAAACATTTCTGAAGCGCCGGCATGTTTTCCGTCAGACAGCTGTCCGAAAAACTTGCTTAAATAGTAATACAAATCTTCTTTCTGCGTGATGGTCATGCTGTTGACGATGATCGCCCCGAAAATGACTCCCATCAAAAACAAGACGAACACAAATATATAAAGTGACAGATGATCCTTTACATGGCGAAAAAACAGTTCTTTGTACGATTGTTTTCTCATACCGCTTTCCTCCCGCTAATCTATTGACTTGATTTAGTAGATTGTATGAAAGAAAAGAGAAAACATGACAGAGAAATCATAGAAAGGCGCGAGATTCGGGCATAAAAAAAGAACCCCCGTCATCACTCCGGTGATCATAGGGGTTCCTTTTTTTATGCTTTATTCTTTCAAGCCTGTCTTTTTTGGTTTTCGTCACTCTTTCATGGGTGCTGAAAGACGGCGCCGTCCCCCTTGACAAGACTGCGTCACGCATCCCGTTTCTTCTGAGATGCTCCCGCATTTTTTTCGTTTTGCTTTTCGCCATGTGCCAATCGCTCCTTTTTGCCTTTTCTTTATCATAACAAAAAAATCCAGATGTATTCATGAATACGGCTCATGTTTCGACCGGTAAGCGCGCAGAGACGTTTTGGCAGATGAATAGCTCCCCATGGCGGCGTATCCGTAAAAAAATCCCATAAAAATCCCCGCATACACGTGTTCATGGTGACCGAAAACGATAGACACAACATTTCCGGCAGCAAGGGCAATCGTGGGAACGAATATGCCCGGAACCCGGCAGAACACTTTGATCAGCTGTGTAACGCATAAGACGACCGGCACGCCGATCACAGCATCCCAAATATTTGTATGGATCAGCGGAAAATAATCCACATCGACACCTCTTTATTCCGTCTTTTGCTATCTGTTAGCCTGCCTAAGAATTCCGCTTCCTATTCATGATAAAAAAACAGCACCGGCACATGTCCGGTACTGTAAGAGTTGTTTATTTTCCTGCCGCGGCCCGTTCTACGGCTGCTGATACGGCCTGATGCACGTCCGCATCCAAAGGCTGAGGCACGAGATCGCCGTGTTTTGTGCAAGAGGCGATGGCTTCTGCGGCCGCCACAAGCATTTCATGGTCGATTTTCTTGCTTTTGGCGTTCAGCGCGCCGCGGAAAATACCCGGGAAGCCGAGAACATTATTGACCGAACGGCCGTCGGCTGCATAAGCGGCCCCGGCTTGTAATGCCTCTTCCGGTTCAATCTCCGGCTTCGGATTAGATAAGGCCAGAATGACATGTCCTTTTCTGACATCCTCTTTTTTAATGAGACCCGGAACTCCGGTGGTACTGATCACAATGTCACACGTGTCCATTAAATCTTTGATGCTTCCAAGCGGCTGACCTCCGTACTGAGCGAGGCGGTTCATTGCGTCTTCTGACTTGTCCGTTCCGCAGACCGCTTTGACTCCGTATGCCATAAACATGCGGCAGATGGCGACGCCTGCCGCGCCGAGACCGATCTGTCCGACCTTCGCTTCTTTTAAATCAAGACCGGCGCTTTTACAAGCGGAAATGGCGGCGGCGAGCGTGACGACCGCCGTGCCGTGCTGGTCATCGTGCATAACCGGAATATCCAGTTCTTCTTTCAGGCGGTCTTCAATGTCAAAGCAGTGAGGCGAACCGATATCTTCAAGCAGAATTCCGCTGAACCCCGGAGAAATATGTTTTACCGTACGAATGATTTCTTCCGGATCAGAGGTGTCGAGCAAAATCGGAATTCCGCTGATACCCGCCAGCTGGTCAAAAAGCGCGGCTTTCCCTTCCATTACAGGCATTCCCGCGACAGAACCGATATTGCCGAGGCCGAGAATCGCCGTGCCGTCGGTGACAATGGCGACAGAATTGCTGATTGTCGTATAGATGGACGCTTTTTCGGGCTCGTTTTCAATCAGTCGGCACACATCGGCGACGCCCGGCGTATAAACACGGCCAAGCTCAGCCAATGTCCGGATCGGCATTTTGCTTTTCATCTGAATTTTGCCGCCTTCATGAGCAGAGAGCACTTCATCTGAAACTGTATGAAGCCGAATGCCTTCCCCGAGAGCTTCAATGGCTTGAATGATTTCCTGCAGCTGCTCTTCATTTTCGGCCTGCACCGTGATGTTGCGCATTGTGTAGTTCGGGCCGACTTTAACGGTTTCAACTTCCCCGATATCTCCGCCCATCACTCCGATGGCGGTTGCCACTTTTCCGAGATTTCCGGGAACAGTCGGCGTTTCAATCATTAACGTCCGAATCATATGCTTTGTAATCATGAAATGAACCTCCTAACCCAATTTTTGAGATTGCAAGGATTTTTCTTTCGTGTACCAAATGAATTTCCCCGTGTATCCGTACAATATTGCCAGTCCGATAGATACAAAACTGAGCCACATGAACGGCAGATAAGAAAATGTGGATACGCCGAGAATGCCGGCCATATAGATGCCGTTATCAGACCACGGCACCATCCCTGAAGTAAGCGTGCCGCCCACCTCTGCGTTCCGGGATAAAACTCTTCTGTCAAGTTTCAGTTTATCATAACTGTTCTCCATGATTTTCGGCGTCAGAATCAATGACACGTACATCGCACAGCCGAAAATGTTTCCTAAAAGGGCGACGATCAATGTCGAAAGCGTTACATTTCCCGGTGTGGTCAGCTTTTTCTCAAAAGTTGAGACAATCACTTTTAATACGCCGAGCTTCTCAAGAATTCCCCCAAAACCGAGACCGAACAGAATAACGACTAACGTATCCAGCATACCGGTAATGCCTCCGCGGTTTAACAGGCCGTTTAAAAATTCGACGTCCGTTTTAATGGAAAAACCATTATAAGCAGTCGCAATGGCATCGGCAAAATTCATTCCCTGAAAGACGGAAGCCCAGATTGCGCCAAGCAAAGCACCGATGACGATAACGGGCATAGACGGCTTTTTCAAAATCAGAAGGACAACGACGACAACAGCCGGGATGAGCATCCATATATGAATGTCAAACGTTTTCTGCAATGAAGACTTTAAAAATTCCACTTTGTCGAGATCAATATTTTTTCCGCCGTATATAAATCCCGTTACGGTAAATAGAATGGCCGTAATAATATAGGACGGAATTGACAGATACATCATCGCTCTGACGTGTGACAGCACATCCACCTTAGAAAGCGTGGAGGCAAGCACCGTACTGTCAGACAGCGGTGAAAGCTTGTCTCCGAAGTAAGCGCCGGACAAAACGGCTCCCGCTACGATCGGAAGCGGTATACCCATTCCCTCTCCGATGGCAATCATGGCGATCCCCGCGGTTCCCACGGTTCCCCACGACGTTCCGGTCGCAACGGACATAACGGAACAAATAACCAGTGTAGCCAGAAGGAAAATATGGGGATTAATAAACTCTAAACCATAATAAATTAACGTCGGCACAACACCGCCGGCAATCCATGTCCCGATGAGCGCACCGACCGAAACGAGAATCAACACCGCTTCAAGACCGTTTGATATCCCGGTGACAATCGAATCCTGCAAGTCTTTATATGAATATCCCAGCCTGACTCCGAGAATAATAGCGAAAAACCAGGATATTAATAGAGCTAGCTGGATCGGCAGGTCTAAAAACACTGTGAACGATAAGACAAGTGCTAAAAACCCGAATAATAAGATAATAATTTCCAATAAATTTGGCAATCTGACCTCTTTCACAAGAAAATCCCCCTAGAAGAAAAAAGCTAAAACGCTTTCATCAAATGATATAACAAATTATACTATACTGCCTCATCCCTTTGTATGGCAACCGCCTATTCACTGAAAAACGTGAAAAGGCGGCTGTTGTTGCTTTAAAATTTATTTTTCTAATAGATCTTTTCCGGCAATCCCCGGTTTTGTCATTTCATACGGATTCAAAATGATATCCAATTCTTCTTCTGTCAGGACATCATTTTGAAGGCAGAGATCTCTTACAGATTGCCCCGTCATGATGGCTTCACGGGCAATTCGCGCAGCCGCTTCATACCCGAGGTGCGGATTGACCGCTGTAATGACGCCGACGCTCTTTTCCACGTATTGCTTCAGACGTTTTTCGTTGGCTTCAATTCCCGCCAGACAATGATCGGTAAATGAACGGAACCCGTTATTCATGATGCTGATGGATTGAAGCAGGTTAAATACGAGTACCGGCTCCATTACGTTAAGCTCCAGCTGGCCCGCTTCTGAAGCGAGGCAGATCGTATTGTCATTCCCGATGACCTGGAAGGCGATTTGGTTGATCAGCTCTGCCATTACAGGGTTGACTTTCCCTGGCATAATGGATGATCCCGGCTGACGGGCGGGCAGTGAAATTTCCGCAAGTCCCGCGCGCGGGCCTGAAGCCATTAAGCGCAGATCGTTGGCGATTTTAGACATGTTCATCATGCATACTTTCAACGCGGCTGAAACTTCCGTATACGCATCAGTGTTTTGTGTGGCGTCAACCAAATGGCCGGCGCCGACAAGCGGCAGTCCGCTGATGTCAGCCAGGTGCTTTACAACCTGTTCTATGTAGCGCGGATCGGCGTTAAGCCCCGTCCCTACGGCCGTTGCCCCCATGTTGACTTCATACAGATGCTGGCGGGATTGTTTAATTCGCTTTATGTCACGCTCGAGCACGCGGCTGTATGCTTCAAATTCCTGTCCGAGACGGATCGGCACAGCGTCCTGAAGGTGTGTGCGCCCCATTTTAATGACAGAATCAAATTGTTTCGCTTTATCCTTAAAGACACTCAGCATATGCGCCATCGTATCAAGGAGCTTATCCAAAAGTTTTAAGGTGGAAATATGGATTGCCGTCGGGAACACGTCGTTCGTCGATTGTGACATGTTGACGTGTGTGTTCGGGCTGAGGTGAATGTATTCACCTTTTTTATGCCCCATGATTTCAAGCGCTCTGTTGCCGATTACTTCGTTGGCATTCATGTTCATGGACGTTCCGGCTCCCCCTTGGATCGGATCGACGATGAATTGGTCATGCCATTTCCCCTCAAGAATCTCGTCTGCGGCCTGGACAATCGCATTTCCGATTCCTTCATACAGCCGTTTTACATCCATATTGGCAAGCGCCGCCGCTTTTTTGACGATGGCGAGCGCATTAATCATTTCTTCGTGGATGCGGTATCCGGTAATCGGAAAGTTTTCTTTCGCGCGCAGCGTTTGTATTCCGTAATACACATCAGCTTCAATTTGTTTTTCTCCGAGGAAATCTTTTTCCTGACGATATTCTTTTTGCGCGTTTGTCATGCTAAAACCCTACTTTCTCTTTGTGGTAGTCATGTTTTTACAGTACAACGTCGTCTGCGATCGGTGTCTCCATAATGTTTTTGACTTCAGCCAAGTTGTGAGACTGGCCGAGCGCCCACATTAATTTCGGCACGATGGCTTCCGTGTTCATATTTCTGGAGCGGATAATGAGATCTTGATTGACTCTTCGGCCGACTTCATAGACGCTCATGTCCTCTCCTTCTTCAAGACATTGTGTCGTAATGACGACGACAATGCCGCTTTCAATCATTTCATTGACTTTGGCGAGAATGTCTCTTCCTTCAAACGGCACGCCGCCGCTGCCGTAGCTTTCAATGACGATTCCTTTGTACATGCCCTTTAATGCGTCAAACATTTCCGGTTTCAGCCCCGGGTGGAGCTTGAGCAGGCACACGTCCGTGCAAAGTGATGTATTGACCGTAAAGGCATCGTCTTTTGGCATGTGCACTTGTTTGTTGTATTCAATTCCGTTTTCGGTAATAAACGCGATATACGGATAGTTAATGCTCTCAAATGCATCATAGCTTTTCGTTCTTAATTTAATGGCGCGTGTGCCTTGAATGACTCTGCCGTCAAATACGACGTATACGCCGCCCACCCCTTCACATGCGAAGCGGATCGCGTCCGTGATATTTTTTTTGGCATCGGTTTTTTGAAATGTAATCGGGATTTGCGAACCCGTAATGACGATCGGTTTATCAGCATGCTGAAGCATATAAGACAGTGCCGCTGATGTATACGCCATTGTGTCTGTCCCGTGCGTAATGACGAACCCGTCATATGCGTCATATTTTTCTTTGACAGCATTTGCGATTTCGGCCCAGTATTCAGGCTGCATATTTGTGCTGTCGATGTTCATTAACGAATGGGTTTCCATCGTGTAATCGTTATCAAGTTTTGATACGTAGGTTAACAATTCGTCTGCTTTCACCCCGGGTGCAAGCCCGTTTTCTCCTTCGACTGAGGCGATTGTTCCTCCGGTTGTTAACAGCAATAATTTTTTCATACCCTGCACCTCTTCATCCATTTCTCAAGATGTGTTAAGCATTCGCTTTTCGCATACTTTTAATCAAATTATAGACAGACGATTGAAATTAATCAAGTGATTATTATTCAATTCGCGTACACTTTTGCATATCGATATGATATAATTTGCTCAAGTGAAAAGGAGCGGTTTTGAATATGAATTTAGATCGTTTAACTGAACTGAGAAAAAAGAAAAATTGGTCTCTTCAATATACGGCTGACCGTCTCGGCATCGCCAAAAGCACGTACGCCGGGTATGAATCAGGATACCGGCGTCCGTCATTCGAGGCGCTGGGCACGCTTGCCGATCTGTTTGACACGACGTGCGACGATTTACTGGGGCGCACTGAAAAAAAGGCGGAGCCGTTTACCCAGACCATCGAATTAACAAACGCCGCACAAGGCCGCGGCACACTGACCGTTGACGGACAGCCGCTGAATCAGGATGAAATCATCGAATTGATTGCGTTTGTCCGCACGAAAAAGAAGGTGCAGGAGGAGCTCCGCTAATAACCGGCTTTTACGGCTTGATTCTGCCGTACGTCCCTCCGCCCCCGGCCTCAAGGACAAGCTGCCCGGTGCGCGCTTTATGAATGACAGCCGCTATTTTAGGCTGGACGACACGCGCCAATTCCTCTTCTTGCGCCTGATGAAGAATCGCCATCTCCGTCCCGAAAGCCCGCTTCAGTTTGTCTAACGTTTTCGGCCCGACCCCCGGAATGAACTGCAGCGGGATCTGATGAATATACGGCGGCCGCGGCACGCGGCTTTTTTTCGGTCCGCTCAGTTCCTCCAGCCGTTCACTGACCCCTTTTGTCATTGTTTTCCCCCCGCACTCCGGACAGGCGGAAGCTCCTTTTTCAACCGGGCTGCCGCAGCGGTCGCAAGCCGTCCGGTAATACTTCCCGAGCTTCGGGTTCAGCCCGTAATTCGCCTTGATTTTTCTTCCGTCCTTCCCTTTTAAAGCCAGCGAAAATTCCGTGAAATTCGCTTCTTTAAGAAGCATTTCATTATATTCTCTGCCGATTTTTCCTAAGGAATGCGCATCAGAATTTGTTAAAAATGTATACGGATCAAGTTCCGTTACCCGCGAAGCCATGTCGGTGTCACAGCTTAACCCGAGTTCCGCCGCGTCAATGAGCGCCGGGTCGAAAACTTCTGTCAAAGAAGATATGACCCCTTTTCCGTACAGGCTTTTATGCGGGGTGAACATATGGGCGGGAATAAACAGCCCGCCCAATTCCTTTGTTTTCCTTTGAAGATTCAAACCGGTTTCATAAATACGCTGGGAACTGAGATGGATATTTTTAAGCCTTTTTGCGAGCCACTCAGAAAACATCTTCATTTCGGCAAGAGACGGCATAAAGACGAGAACGTGAATCGGCCCGCGGCATGTGTGATCATAGATTTCAAGCTCACTGCCCAATAGAAGCGTCGTATTCCGATACCGGATGCCGCCTTCTTTCAGCTCACGGTACCTGCCTTCATCAATTCCGCGCTCGATTTCTTCTATGACTTCCGGAGAATGGCAGTCGATGATGCCCAATAGTTCAATTCCCTTCCCCTCACTGGCTTCTTCTAAAATCCGGTGCAGCGTCAACGTTTTGGCCCCGGTGATTTTGACCGGTTTTCCCGTATAGGTGCGGCCGATATGAATATGCAGATCGGCATAGATGGTTTTCATCATTTTTCCTTCAGCGCTTCTTTCAGCTGGAGATACTGAATCGCGTACGCCGTTTTTGCGTCATACACCCTGCGGGATTCAATCAGCTTCACGGCCTCTTCAAGCGTGACCTGCATGACTTCGACAAATTCATCCTCATCCAGTTCGCGCTTTTCTTCCAGCGGCGAAAGCCCTTCCGCAAGAAAGAGATGCACGATTTCATCAGCAAACCCGGGTGATGTATAAAAAGCGGTGATTTTCGTCAAGGTTTCCGCCGTATATCCCGTTTCTTCCTCGAGCTCTCTTAACGCCGTATGTTCCGGCTCTTCTCCCTTTTCAAGCTTCCCGGCCGGAATTTCAACGATTGTCCGTTCCAGCGGCTTTCTGAACTGGTTCACCAAAATGATTTTTCCTTCTTCGGTCACCGCAAGTACGGCCACCGCTCCCGGATGTTTGACGATTTCCCGCTTGCTTGTTTTTCCGTTCGGGAGCTCTACATCCTCTAAGTAAAGATCTATGACTTTCCCGTCATACAGCTTTTTTTTCGCAAGTGTTTTTTCTTCTAAATGTTTCATCATGTCATCTCCCGTTCTGTCTCTCTATTATGCCTCATATATTTTATCATACATGCATGAGAGGGAGGTGCTTTTCGATTGAAGGTGTACCGGAAGGATAAAAGTATCGTATTGGTCGGAAAGGCGTGGGAAGTGCGGGCTAAACTGAAAGAATACGGACGGACATTCCGCTATGTCGGAGATTGGATCACCGGGCCTTAACAGTTGAAAACTTCGCGCCTTTATATTACGGTCAATAAAAGACTATAAAAAGGAGCGAAACGATGAGAAAACGCACACTGGGACATTCTGATTTAGAAATAAGCGAAATCGGGCTCGGCTGTATGTCGCTGGGCACGGATAAAGCTGAAGCGCTGTCTATTTTGGATGAAGCGATCGAGCTTGGAATCAATTATTTAGATACCGCTGATCTTTATGATTTCGGCAGAAATGAGGAAATTGTCGGGGAGGCCGTCAAAAACCGCAGGCACGACATCATTTTAGCCACGAAAGCCGGAAACCGCTGGAATGATGATAAAGACGGCTGGCATTGGGACGCCTCCAAAGGATACATAAAAGAAGCGGTCAAAAACAGCCTGCGCCGGCTGAAAACGGACTATATCGACCTTTATCAGCTGCATGGCGGCACGATGGAAGATCATATTGACGAAACGATCGAAGCGTTTGAGGACTTAAAACAGGAAGGCGTCATCCGGTATTACGGCATTTCCTCGATTCGTCCGAATGTCATTAAAGAATATGTGAAAAAATCAAATATCACCAGCGTTATGATGCAATACAGCCTGCTGGACCGGCGTCCTGAGGAGTGGCTTCCCCTTTTAGAGGAGAACGGGATCAGCGTTGTCGCCAGAGGGCCTGTCGCTAAAGGGCTTCTTACGAAAAAACCGCTTGATCAAGCAGCCGCAAGCGTAAAAGAGAACGGCTATTTAACATATTCTTTTGCGGAACTGGAAGAAACCAAAAAAGCGATCAGCGCTGCCGCACCTGACTTGAGCATGACGGAGCTTTCCCTTCAATACTTACTGTCACAGCCGGCCGTCGCTTCTGTCATCACCGGAGCCAGCTCACTTGAGCAGCTGAGAGAAAACTGTTCGGCTGCAGAGGCCCGGCGTTTAAGCAGCCAGGAAATCAAAGCCCTGCAATACCATACAAAACGGGACGTATACGAAGCCCATCGTTCTTAAACAATAAAACCGGCACCTTGTCAGATGCCGGTTTATTTATATTTGTGCCAATCGAGACTGCTTTCATTCAGCAGCTCTTCAAAGCTTTTATTTTTTTCTTTTTCTTTTCGTTTTCTGATTTGTTCCGCCTTTTGCTGCGCCTGTTTTTTCTCGTCTTCTTCCTTCAGCTCACTTTTCATTTGCAAAAGCCTGGCCTTCAGATCTTCCCCCAGATCGTCTTTTAAGCTGTGTTTTTCTTTAGGCAGCTGCTTTTTCATCATTACGCCCCCCGTATCTGAATATGGTGAAGCAAGTGTACCACGGAGCGCCGGCGGCCGGTAACGTTCACGGGCCTGAAAAGCCAGAGGAAGGATTTTCCATATGAAAGGAGGGTGCCTGTGTGAAAAAATGGCTGGCGGTGTTCGGTTCGGCTTGCGCAGTCTTTTTGGCTGCCGGATTCGCTTTTACGAATCTGATTATGTTTATGAAGAAAAAGACGGATGAAGATATCATGAAAAAAGAAACGGCCGACGGGCATGATAGATTTGATTCCTTTCAGGCCATGGAAAAAGAAGAGGCCGTCATCCTGTCACGCCACGGGTATGAGATCAAAGGCTTTTACGTCGCCCCGCATCATACGGCAAACACCATGATTATTTGTCACGGCGTTACCGTAAATTCGTTCAATTCATTGAAATACATGGATTTATTTTTAGATTTAGGCTGGAATGTGCTCGTATATGACCACCGCGGGCACGGAAAAAGCGGCGGCAGAACGACGAGCTACGGCTATTTTGAAAAAGATGATTTGGAAGAAGCCGTGAATTGGGTGAGACACAAAACGGGAGACGGCGGTCAAATCGGCATCCACGGGGAATCGATGGGAGCGGTGACGGCCTTATTATACGCGGGCGGGCATCAGGATGAAAACGGCGCTGATTTTTATATTGCGGACTGTCCGTTCGCAAGCTTTCGCGATCAGCTCGCCTACAGGCTGAAGCGGGAGTTCCGGCTGCCTCCGTGGCCGCTTCTGCCTTTGGCTGATTTCTTTTTGCGGATGAGAGAAGGATACCGTATCCGTGATGTATCGCCTTTATCGGTTATCAGCCGAATCCGGCAGCCCGTGCTGTTTATTCACAGTAAGGAAGATGATTATATACCTCCCGCTTCTTCCGAATTGCTGCACCGCAGAAAACGCGGCCCGAAGATGCTCTATCTGGCCGAATCGGGCGGGCATGCCATGTCGTACACCAAAAATCCGGAGAGCTACCGCAAAGCCGTTCAAACCTTTTTAGATACCATGACGCAAACGTAAAAAAGCGAAAGAACGTATGCTGGTTCTTTCGCTTTCCCGTCATAAAACGTCGGTAATCCCGTCCATATTTTCTCCGATCCAGTCAATGGCGAGGTCGATTGTCGTAAACTCCTGCGCTTTGAAGGTCATCTCATCCTGAAGCAGCCAGACATCCTTCTGAACGGATTCAGCGCCTCCGATGGACCAGTGCAGCAGACTGTACGGGTGGTTGTTGTTCAGAAAGGATACCCACGTTTTATGCTGTGCCGTCTGTTTAATGGCTTTCAGCTTTTGATTCACTTTCCGTTTCTCCCTGCTTTACTAATATGCTCATTCTCGGGCTCAGCATCTCTGCCGGGCTTTTTAAGACGAGCGTTTTTGCCTTTTCATTGTAATCGATTGTCATTTCCTCGTCAAAAAACACTTTTTGTGAGGTCTGGATGTAAAGCGGAAGTCCGTTGGTTTCAATGGCCTCGCATTGTCCCGTTAATTCGTCCGCCAGCCAGATGGTCGGCACGCCGCTCACCGCGCACCCGCAGCCTTCTGCGTCATAGCGGAGCTGCGCTTTTTTCCCCGGGTTGGCGTCCATCGCCTGCTGAAGTGTGTGTTTCGCCACATCCGTCACATGTATTTGCATAGATGATCCTCCGTTTTTCATTTTCGCCATTGTAGCATACCGGAGCCGCTGTATGCATTGTTTCTGCTTTCTTTACAGAAGCCCGCTCTCCCAGTCCTTTGCCTCTTGTTCAGCCGCCTTGATCCAGTCATTTTTCCCTTCACTATACTTTGCCATATCGTACGGGTATGCCTTAGCGAGCCGCCGTTTCAGTTCCATGTATTGAGCCGCTTTTTCAGGCTTTGCAGTGAGGTAATCCCGGAACAGCAGATGACGCTTCACATCCGGATGGCCTGTTTCGTATATGTGGACGTGGTGTGTGCGCTTGCTGCCGCCTTTTTGAAAGAAACGCCGGCCCTCTATCCCGTTTTCCCCTTTCGCCTCATAGCCGAGTGCTTCCAGCTGCGGACTGAATCGGTCAGCGTCCAAAATATCTTTGACCTCCGCCAGTATATCAATGACGGGTTTTGCGGCCATTCCCGGGATGGAGGTGCTGCCGATATGGCTGACAGAATGAAGAGCGGGGCCGAAGATTCGGATCAAGTCCGCCTTCTCTCTTTCAAACATCTCTTTCCATTCCGGCTTGTACGGAACAACTTCCGCTTTCCTCTTCGGATAAAGATGAAAAAACGAGAGGGTCAGCCCTTCCGGCGTCTCTGTCTGTCCGGCTTCTATGAACCCGGTTTTTAAATAGAGAGAGACTGCCGGAACGTTTTGACTGGCGGTAGCCGCCTCTATTTTTTGGGCGTCCCGGTTTTGATCTATCACAAATTGAATAAGCGCCTGTCCGATTCCTTTCCGAAAGCCGGACGGGTGCACCGTCAGCCTGCATATGACAAGGTCATATCCCTTTTTTTCATACGAAATGACGCCTGCAAGCCGATCTTTTTCCTTGAAACCGGCAAACGTCTCCCGTGACCGCTGTATGTCATCGGGTGTTTCATGCAGGGCTGGAATGCCGAAAAAGCCGATCAGCTCGGCTTCTTTTTGATAAGAGCAGCGTTGAACCGCCGCAATTTCCCGCGCCGTCTGTTCTTGTGTATGCCGTAAAAATGTAATCAATCTTCCGCCCCTTTTGACGCAAACATCCGCTGTGACTCCGTCTTCGTAATGCGGACCGCGTACGCTTCATACCAGGCGCTTTTTCCTTTTTGTTTTGCCGCCCGGTGGTCAGTATGGTCTTTCCACCTTTTAATCGCCTCCAGGCTGTCCCAGTAGGAAACCGTGATGCCGCAGCCGTTTTCCTCCCGAACGCTTTCCGCGCCTAAAAAGCCCGGCTGTCCGCCTGCCAAATTCATCATGCGCTCTGCCGTATGCTCATATTCCTCATCATATTTTCCCTTTATTGATGAAAAAATGACCGCATAATAGGGCGGTTTGGGCGTGTCAGCTAAAAAACCCATATTCATCCCCCTCTACATATATTTCACAAACAGAATCCGGTCTTCTCCCGGACCGTCATAATTCGCAAAAACAGGGATTCCGTTTACGGTTTTGGTTCCTTTTTCAACTTCAAAGCCTAATTTTGTATGATAAGCGATTGATACTTTATTGACAGGCGCCGTCACGCAATTGACTTTTGTGCAGCCCCTTTTTTTCACCGTCTCCATAAATCGATCGTAAAGCTGTTTTCCAATTTGCATTTTTCTGAAATCCGGATGCACACCGGAAAAATGAATGTAGGCTGTCTCAGGGTCTGATTGTGACTGAAAACCGATTAAAAAACCGGTCATTCCCTCCGGCCCGTACGTGATAAAGCTCGTGTCCTGAAAATGTTCAAAAAACAAGCGCGGCAGTTTGTCTTTCATCTGCCTGCCGCCCCACCATTCATTCAAAACAGACGTAACCATTTCATAGTCTTCAGAGGTAATTGTTCGAATATCCATTATCGATTGACTCTCCTTTTCGTCCGGCAAAATGAATGTCAGCTCTTCTCATTGGAATATAAAAAATTATATGTGGGTTGTTTGCAATTGTAAATGATTTCTTTTCAAGCAAACGAATCAGCACGTCTTCCAGCCGGGGAATGATTTACCAGTATAAACGTGATCATTGTTCGGGTACAATGAAAAACAGAACAAATGTTCCCGGAGGTTTTTTTATGGCTGATATTCTTCTTGTTGATATGCAATCGTTTTATGCGTCTGTAGAAAAAGCGGAAGCGCCTCATCTCAAAAGCCGGCCCGTGATTGTCTCGGGAGATCCCGAAAGACGCAGCGGCGTCGTGCTTGCGGCTTGTCCGCTCGCCAAACGATACGGCGTAAAAAATGCCGAACGGCTGTGGGAAGCGCAGGCCAAATGTCCCGACGCCGTTATTGTCCGTCCGCGGATGCAGCGGTATATTGATGTATCCGTCGTGATTACCGAACTGTTTGAACGATATACCGATCTTGTAGAACCCTACTCCATCGATGAGCAGTTTCTCGACGTGACCGGAAGCAGGCGGCTATTCGGTGATCCTTTTACAATTGCCGAAAGCATTCAGCAAGCGATTATGCGTGAATTCGGAATTTATGCCCGTGTCGGCATCGGACCGAATAAGGCGCTCGCGAAAATGGCTTGCGACCATTTTGCCAAAAAAAACGCATCCGGCATCTACAGATTGGATATGTCAAATATCAGGGAGGATCTGTGGCCGCTGCCGGTCGGAAAATTATTCGGCATCGGAAAACGGATGGAGCATCATTTAAGACGGATGGGCATCAGCACAATCGGCGGGCTTGCCGTGCACCCCGCCGAACTGCTGAAAAAACGCTGGGGCATTAACGGCGAATTGCTTCAGCGGACAGCCCGCGGCATCGATCCCTCTCCGGTCACCGTCAACACGCACAGCCGGCAAAAAGCGATCGGCCATAACATGACCCTCCCGAGAGACTACAGCCGCTTTGAGGATATCAAAGTCGTGCTGCTGGAGTTAAGCGAAGAAGTGGCCCGCCGCGCCCGTTTCAAACAATACATCGGCCATACGGTTTCGGTCAGCATCAGAGGCGCTGATTTTGAATTCCCTTCAGGTTTTCACAGACAGAGAAAGCTGGTCTCTCCGACTAATTTCGGAATGGATATTTTTAAAGCGGCGGTCAAGCTCTTCAAAGAGCATTGGAACGGTGAGCCCGTCCGCAGCGCCGGCGTCTCCCTTTCCCAGCTGGAGCCCTGTGATTATGTCCAGCTGAGCCTGTTTGATGCTCAGGAAAAAAAGATCAGTCTCGGCAAAGTATTGGATGATATTCATGAGCGGTACGGCCCTGCGTCGCTCCTCCATGCCGCTTCGCTGACAGAGGCCGGCCAAGCCTTTCACCGGGCTGAAAAAATCGGCGGGCATTACAAATAATTGAGGTGATATACATGAATCCGAACAAATTAACACCCGGGTATAATGTCATGTGGGAATCAAGCCGGATGATGCTGCCCGAACATCGGGAGCAGCTGCTTGCAAAAAAACGAAAAGAACGGGAATTCCGGCCTCCGGAACTGAGCGAAGAGCAACTGAACGACATGAACCGCATCATTGCGGCGTCGATTGAAGAAGACAGAGCCATCTCGGTCACCTATGCTTCAGCACACGGCCCCCGCCGCTTTTGGGGATGGGTAAAACAAGTGAGGCATGACGAAAAACGTTTAAAAATCATAAACGATGAAGATGCGTTAACGCTGCCGTTTCATCTTATTCTCTCGGCTGAACTGGAATAAGAGCCTAAATCGTCCTGACAGAAAATATGATAGAAGAGTGGGAGGATCACATGATATTTAGTATAATAAAGATGAATGACAAGAATAGGAGAATATATGATGGATCAATTTATAGAAAAAATGCTGGGACAAGCCCTCCGCCAGTATGGACGGAATGTGTCGACAGATCCGCTGAGCCCCTATGAAAAACAGAGTTTAAAAAAAGCTTTAGAAGAAAGAAGGAATGAAGAACCCGATGAGGATCTCCATGCCCATGTAGAAGATATTATCTACGATTACGTCACCAATCAGGGGCAGTTTTCCTGACACGGACGTTTATGCACTGGGCGATAAGGGAAACGTCCGAGAGTAAACCCTTAAAGATTGCGTGGTGCAGGATATGCCTGTCGGGCCTTATTTCAAGATCGGTTATGCCGTTCTTCTGTTATTTCTCATCATTTATCTCGGAACATTAATAGACTTTTTGTTCCAGCCTGTTGTAATTACGGTTAAAACCTTGTTTCCGCCCATTGTATTATCGGGCGTCCTTTACTATTTGTGCCGCCCGCTCGTCAGAGTGCTGCATGCGAAATTAAAGCTGCCCGAAGGAATCGCGATTTTAGCGATTTATGCGGGAACAGCCGGCCTTCTTGTCCTCTTCCTTTATACGGCGGGCCCTGCCGTTCAAAAACAGTTTACAGCCTTCACAGATCATATTCCGGAACTTTCCGCAAAAGCTGAAAATTGGATCGGGCATCTTCAGGACAGCAAATGGTTTTCCCGGCTTCAGCATGGAGATTCCTTAAAAAAATTAGCAGACAAAGCCGCAAATTATTCCGGTTCAATCGCTGATTCTCTCAGCAGCCTGGCCGGTACGGCTGCCAATGCCGCCATCACCGCAGCCATTATTCCGTTTGCGCTGTATTACATGTTAAAAGAAGGAAATAAAGCCCCCCGGCGACTGCTGCGGCTTCTTCCGGAAAAACATCAAAAAGAAGGAAAACAAATCCTTCGGGACATGGATGAAGCTCTCAGTTCATACATACAAGGACAGCTGCTCGTCAGTTTCTGTGTCGGCGTTCTCGTCACAATCGGCTATTTTATCATCGGGCTCGATTATCCGCTCGTTCTGGGCGCGTTCGCCATGGTGACAAACCTGATTCCGTTTATCGGGCCTTGGATCGGCACATTTCCCGGAGTCATTGTCGGATTGTTCGATTCACCGACCGAGGCGGTGCTGGTGATTACGGTCGTCGTCATTGTCCAGCAGCTTGAAAGCCAGCTGATTTCCCCGCAAATTATGGGACGGAAGCTGGACATTCACCCGCTGACCATTATTTTTCTTCTGCTTGCCGCCGGCAAATTCTCAGGAATTGCCGGGATGCTGCTGGCCATTCCGGGATATGCGGCCGCAAAAGTGGTCATAAGCCACATGCAGAAACTATTCATTCTCAGAAAAACACAAAGCTAAGAGAGAAATGATTCATCCCCCATGTCTTCACATCGGTTAAAATGAAAAAACGGCGGGCTGAAGAAGCCCGCCGCACACGGAGGTAAAAAAGATGAACATCGGTGATGTCATTTTTCAATTGATCTCATTTATTGCAGCCGCATTTTTCCTGTTTGCCGTGATATACGTATTCAGAAGCTTGAAGCAGCGCCGCATACAATTGGACAGAATCGAAAAGAAACTCGACGCGCTGCGCGAAGAAAAAAACGAGAAGTTATAGTTCATTCAGAGGCAGGCGCAGCCAGCTCCACCTTTATCCGATCCGGGTCCTCCGTGTATACGGCGTAATGCGTGCTTCCGCCTGCATATGGATGGCGGTCCCTGTAAAGCACGGGGCATCCTCTGGCAAGCAGCTTTTCCGTCATCTCGTCAACCTGCTCTCTTGATGCAGCATGAAAAGCCAGATGGTTCAGCCCGACCCGGCATCTGTGGTACTCCGGTGTTAAAAAACGCTCCTCTGTCTGTACAAGCACAACATAAAATCCTGCGTTTTTCCAGCTGATGCCGGAGTCCCAATTTTGAAACTCCCTATAACCGAGCTCACCTAAAAACCATCCCCAAAACCGGGCGGAGGCTTTCAAGTCAGATACATACAATTCAATATGATGCATCATAATATTCGCTTCCTCCTCATATCACACCCGCCTTACCAGCACCTCTTCAACTTTATGGCCGTCACCTTTTCTCAAAATCAAATCCGATCTGAATTTTGTCGGCAGGATATTTTCATACAGATTCGGACGGTTGACGCTCTCCCAAATGGAGGCGGCCATGGTATCCGCTTCTGCATCAGACAAATCCTTAAATTTATGAAAATAAGAAGCCGGATCCTGAAAAGCGGTTTCTCTTAAGAGGCGGAAACGCTCCAAATACCACGTGAAAATCCGGCTTTCTTCGGCATCCACATAGATCGAAAAATCAAAGAAATCCGATACAAAAATCCGCGGATCTTCCCTGTCGTCCTCTAAGGTCGGCGACTGCAGGACATTGATTCCTTCGATAATAACGATATCCGCACCTTCGACAACCTCGACGGCGCCCTCTTCCCTGTCATAGGTAAGATGGGAGTATACGGGCGCCTCCACTCTCTCTTTCCCTGACTTTATATCGTTCAGAAACTCAAGCAGCGCTTTCACATCGTAACTTTCCGGAAATCCCTTTCTGGACAGAAGGTTTTTCCTTTTTAATTCCGCCGTCGGATACAAGAAACCGTCGGTTGTCACCAGGCTCACCTTCGGCCTGTCCGGCAGACGGGAAAGAAGCTTTTGCAAAATTCTCGCCGTCGTGCTTTTGCCGACGGCGACGCTGCCCGCGATTCCGATGATAAACGGGATTTTCGCTGAATGCGGATGTTTCAGAAACACGTTGACATGCTGATTCCGTCTTGCGGCAGACGTGACATGAAGATGGAGCAGGCGCACAAGCGGAATGTAAATCGTTTCTACTTCTTCCACCGACAGGTAGTCATTCAGCCCCTCTACGGCCTTGGCTTCTTCCTCTGAAACGGCAATGGAAAGATGGCCGCCGAATCCGGCCCACGACTCGCGGCTGTGCTGCGTATACAATGTATGTAAGTTCAATTCTTTACTTTTCACAATTCACACCAATCTCTCTGTATGGCTTTCCGATTAAAAAACAAACGCTTACAAAGATTGTAACGGAAAACCGCCTCACTGTCTGCCCATTTTTTTCACAAATGAGAAACCGATCCGGCTGTACTCTTCCATTTCCTCCTTGGGAACCATGCTTCCGCCGGTACTCCACACAAGGTGCACGGCATTTTCCATCTCAAGCCCCCGCTCTTTTATATAACGGTTACCGGCTTCGGTCTGAACGAACTTGACGGCTCCGGCCATACCGGCAAGTGCAGAGGGTTCAAGGCTCTTATTCTCGGCCGCTCTTAATTGATAAAGCAGCGAAAAAAGCGTGCCGTCATCAGCGGTATAACAGCCGCTGAGTATAGGCTCCATCAGAGGGCCGGCCAGTCCGGACGGCCTTCCCACCGCAAGTCCGTCGGCGGCTGTTTGATTATCAAGGCCGATATCCTGCACGCTGATTCCGTCATGCAAGCCGGAAAACAGTCCTAACAGCATACACGGTGAATGCGTCGGCTCACCGAAAAAAATATGGACATGCCCGCCATAGATCTGCTTTAGCGCAAGCGCGACGCCGCCCGGGCCTCCTCCGACCCCGCACGGCAAATAAACGAAAAGCGGTTCATCTGCACCCGGCTTTATGTTCATTTGATCGAGCTGCTTTTTCACACGGCTTCCCGCAACGGCATACCCCAAAAACAGATCCCGGGAATGCTCATCATCAATAAAATAACAATAAGGGTCCTGCTTCGCCTGCATGCGCCCCTCTTTGACAGCCAGACTGTAGTCTGCTTCATATTCGATGACGCGAACCCCCTTTTCCCGGAGCAGCTCCTTTTTCCACTGCTTTGCGTCACTGGACATATGAACTGTCACACAAAAGCCGAGCTTCGCGCCGATTATGCCGATACTCAGACCTAAATTGCCCGTAGAACCGACGGCTATAGAGTATTTTGAGAAAAAAGCGGTAAACCGTTCTTCAGTCAATATGCTGTAATCATCGTCTGTTGAGAGCATTCCCGCTTTTACCGCGAGGTCTTCGGCATGCTTCAGCACTTCGTAAATCCCGCCGCGCGCTTTAATGGAACCGGAAATCGGAAGTTCGTCGTCGCATTTCAAAAGCAGACGCCCGGGGAAAGCCTGAGCGGCGCTTTGTTCCAGACGCTTTTTCATTTCATTGATGAAGACAAGCGGAGACTCAATGAGGCCTCCCGCCGCTTCCGTCTCCGGAAAAGCCGATGCGATATAAGGCGCAAACCGGCGCAGCCTTTCTTCCGCTTCGGCAATCTCCTCTTTCCATTCAGCGCCATTCTTTACTGGATCATCGGTTTTATGCGGGTTGATCCAAAATACTTCACGCGCCTCCGCCATTTGCCTGACTAAAGGCTCTGTCATCAATGCCTTGTGTATATCCCGGTCGGACATTCCTTTCTCCCCCTTGTTACTTTTTCTTTAATGCGCGGCCGGCCAGTTTTTCTGTAAACGAAGGGAAAAGCTGATACAGCTTCGTCCCGAGACTCATCCATCGCGGAAGATTCATTTCCCGTTTATCCGTCAGAATTACGGATGTAATACGCTCTGCCACACGGTCGGCATCAAGCATCCATCTGCCGACGCTTTTCACATAACCGCCCTCTTTATCTGCAATTGTAAAGAAGTCTGTTTTGATCGGACCGGGATTAACCGTTGTCACAGCTACACCCGTACCGGCCAGCTCAAGCCGCAGCGCATTGGAATACCCTAAAACGGCGTGTTTCGTTGCGGAATAAAGGCTTGATTTCGGCGTCGCCAATTTGCCGGCCTGTGAGGCGATATTGATAATATGGCCGCTTTTCGCATGAAGCATCACCGGAAGACAGGCCTTCGTACAGGCGATTAATCCGAAGACGTTGACTTCAAACATTGCCTTCATATCATCCAAAGATGAATCAGCGGCCGTTTCAAAAATGCCGAAGCCGGCGTTGTTGATTAATACGTCAACATGACCGATCAAACGCCTTACGTTTTCAGCCTCTTCTGCATGCCGGACGTCAAACGGAATGACATCACACTGTCCGCCGCGCGCGGTAATCGTTTTTTTCACTTCCTGCAAGCGGTCCTCCCGCCTGGCGGATAAAAAAACATGAGCCCCTTCTGCCGCGCAGGAATATGCAAGCCGTTCTCCGAGTCCGCCGGATGCTCCGGTGATCCAAATCCGCTTATCCGTTAATCTGCCCATTTCCTTCACCCCTTCACAGCTTTAAACATCAGAGTGCTTCCCGACTGAAAGGATTCGGCCTTCCCTTTTGCAGCCAGTACGTCAAGATGGCCGATCGTTTCTGACATCGTTAAAAACAATTCATTTTCATACACAGCCGGAAACAGCCGCCGGCATACCTGGAAAGCCGTCAGCGTTTCCTCTGACAACAGGCGCAGCACATATTCCGACCGGTTTCTCTGTTTTTCAAGCCGCCTGTCAAAAGCAGGCTTTACGTCTGTCAGCAGATCGCCGTGTCCCGGATATAAAAAGGACGGGTTTACGTCATACAGCCGCTTCATTGAGTTCAAGTAGTCGAGCATCGGGGCCTCGCGCACGCCCCCCTTTTCCGGAGCTTCCAGAATCGGATTGGTGGAGCTGTTGGACAAAAGCAGATCGCCGCTGAACATTTCACCGCTTTTTTCATGGTAGAGCGCAATGTGAGAAGCGGCATGACCCGGGATTTCGAGCACCGTCCAGCCGTTAAGCCCGTCGATTTTTCCGCCTTCTCCCACTGTTTTCGTTAACGGACGGTTTGCTGAAAATAAGTATGACAGCTTAACTGTTTTATGTATGTCTTCAGGCGTCAGGGGAACGCCCATTTCAGTCATAAGCGACAGAAAAAAGTCCTCCTGCCGGGCGATATACGACTGATCCTGAGTAATGTACCTGTCATTCAGCGGATGCCCGATCACTTCCGTATCATCGGAAAAAAGGTGCAGCAGACCTGAATGATCTGCGTGATGATGAGTGAGCACCACCTGTTCTATATCCGCCGCAGAAACGCCGTGTTCCTTAAGCTGAAATGAGAGCGATTCAGCCGCTTCCTTTGTATTCGGTCCGCAATCAATAAGGGTTAAGGCTTCATCTTTTATTAAATAAACGATAACGTCGCCGACTGCAAACGGAGTCGGCACACGTATCGGAATGATCTTTCTCGCTGCCATGTTTACGCTCCTTCGTTCTTTTCATTCCTGAATAATCATATTTTAGCGTTTTCTTTTCACTGTGTCATTATTGCCGCATATCGGAAAAAAAGATTGACATCCCGCTCTTTCGCATAGCATAATGAACAACAAACTAGAAAACACGGAACGCGATGACGAGGAACTAGTATATAAACAACGGCAGCAGAGAGCAATGTCCCCGGCTGAAAGACATTGCGGCCCTCTTGTTTACAGAACCTGCCCTCAGAGCGGTTAGGAAAACCTAAACGTATCCCCTCGTTACGGGATTTGAGCTGAGCACGGCTGATTCGTGCTAATGTAAGGTGGTACCGCGAAACCTTTTCGTCCTTTTTGACGGGAAGGTTTTTTTGTGTTTTAGAAGAAGGAGGATTTATATGAAGAAAATCGGTTTTATCGGGGCCGGATCAATGGCGGAAGCAATGGTGAACGGACTGCTGCAAAGCGGAATGGCAGCCCCCGGACATATATATATGACAAACCGGTCAAATGACAGCCGGCTTGAAGAGCTCCAAAAAACGTACGGAGTGAAACCGTGCCGGGATAAAAAAGAGTTTTTCAGCAATATCGACATTATCGTTCTCGCCTTTAAACCGAAAGATGCGGCAGAAAGCATTGAGAACATTCGCGAATATGTGAAAGATCAGCTTGTGATTTCTGTTCTCGCAGGGCTGACGATTCACACGATTCAGCAATATTTCGGCAGAAAGCTCACCATCATCCGGGCGATGCCGAATACATCCGCGGCCATTCAGCAATCGGCGACCGGTTTTTCCGCAAGCTCCGAGGCAAGTGAAGCTGAAATCCGGACGGCAAAAGAGCTTCTGGAAACAATCGGAGAAGCGACGCTCTTTGAAGAAAAACACCTTGATGCCGTCACAGCCATTGCCGGAAGCGGTCCCGCCTATGTGTACCGGTATGTGGAAGCGATGGAAAAGGCCGCCCTTCAAGCCGGCCTGCCGGAAGAAACGGCAAAAGAGCTGATTTTACAAACCATGGCCGGGGCGACGGAAATGCTCAGAACAAGCAGCAAACGGCCTGAACGCCTGCGTAAGGAAATCACAAGCCCGGGCGGCACGACTGAAGCAGGCCTTCGCGCATTAGACGAGCGCCGCTTTGAAGAAGCCATCATGCACTGCATCGCAGAAACCGCAGCCCGGAGCGCCGAAATTAAAGAACAATTCGCAGGCTCCGTTCTGCAAAAGACAGACCAGTCATAAAGCATGGGGGCATCCCATGCTTTTTTCATTCTGTTTAACTGCCGTATAAGCGGCTGATTCTCTCTTTTACTTCAGGAAGATGGAATGTGGCTTCGTGCATGTTTACCTCTTCCTCAACCGCTTTTGTCAGCTCTCTTTTGATCCGTGCGGTCACATTGGTTTTCAGCGCAACCAGTGAGGCTCTCGGTTTATCCGCCAGCAGCCGGGCCAATTCGCGGCCTCTTTGAAGGACGTCTTTTTTCGGCAGCACTTCAAACGGAACACCCCGTTTTTCCAGAGCGGCGCCGCTGAAGTTCGCGGCCGTAAACAGCATTTCTTCCCCGAGGACAATTCCCAGTTTTTCAGGCACAATATACGTCGCGCCCATTCCCGGTGTAAATCCGTACTTCATATAATTACAAGAATAAAAACTCTCTCTGCTTAAAATCACGAAATCCGAGCTCAGACCGATCGTAAAGCCGGCTCCGATCGCATGCCCCTGCATGACGGAAATCACAGGGATCCTGCAATCCAATAAAAGACTGTGAAGCTTTAAATCTGTAAATTGAAGCTTTCCGCTCTGAATGGTCAAAAGCCCCTCCTGCGTTCCTCCCGTGCAGAAATAATTTCCGTAACCCGTCAGAAGAACGGTTTTATAGGACGGATGGGCATTGATGTCTTGGAATACCCGGTGCAGCTCTCTTACAAACTCTTCTGACAGCCCGTTTTTCCCGGCCGTATCCTGCATTGTGACCTGCACAATGCCCGGTTCTGTTTCCTGTACATCAATCATTGGATTCATGTTTATTCTCCGTTTCTTTAAAAATACTTAAGCCTTTCCGGCTCTTATACTAGGTCGTCCATTCATACTTTCTGTGAAACTCTTTTATTTCAGTCAGCACTAATCGCGTTTTTCCTTGATGCGCATTCGGGATGTCTGCTGCGGGCGCGGCATTTCTTGTGCCGAATTTTACGATGCCGCTGTCTTGGAGCAGCCGGTCATAATCAGCCATCGATAAACGGACGCGTTCATCCAAATGCCGGCTGATCTGAAATTGATTCTGCCGGGCACGGCTTTGCGGCATAACGACACCGCTGTAAAATTCAGAGCAGCAGCCCGAACCGTATGAAAAACAGCCGACGCGTTTCGGCGTTTCAAAAGAGCCGTTATCAATCGTGCTGGCAAGAGATAAAAATACGGTGGCCCCCATGATGTTGCCGACGCGCTGACAGTATTGAATCCCAGGCAGCACGCGTTGCTGAAAATCCGCTTCAATGTCTTGCGGCTTAGCCTTTGCCAATTTTCTCATCATCGTCCGATGCGCTCCTTTTACCATTCCGCCAAACGGAGTATGAAAAGAAAGGTATTGAAATGTATTCTTATAATCCGCCCCGCTCACACGCTTTCGGTATTCCTGAAATGAATGTTCACAGCAATCCAAATAAGACATGAGCGACAGATCAGCATCCCCCGCTTCACTATCCGGAATCGGGCGGCAGGTATCCATGACTTCATACCCGTAATACCCGCTTGCGCCTTGATCAAGCAAAAAGACATGAGGGGTGCTGCTGACTAAAAGCGCGACAGCTCCCGCCCCCGCACTCGGTTCGGCATAGGACCATTCCTCCGTCAACGCGTCACCGCCTTCAGCCACTAAAAAGCGGGAAATATCCGTTCCGATGATGAGCGCTTTCGCTCCCGGCGATGTTTGCGACAAGATGAAATTCACGCCCATTTGGAACCCGGCCGTTAAGGAATAGCAAGCCTGTTTCACTTCAAATAACCGGCAATTCCGCTTCAGCTGCAAATAATCATGGACATATGTACTGATGGATTTGCCAAAATCAATCCCGGATTCCGTACAGGTGATCACCATTTCAATCTGATTCCGTTCCTCTTCTGACAGAGAATCGATAATCGGTTTTGCGGCATTTACGGCGAACGTAATCGGATCTTCAAACGGAAGCGCCACCACTTTTTCTTTCATCAGCAGGTTCTCAAACCTTTTTTTATCCAGGTTCCGATGTTCCGCAAGCTCCATGACGTCTACATACGCGGTTCCGCCAAACACGTTCATTGCTTCGATTCCTACATTCATTTCTCCAAGCCCCCAGAGTAAAGAGGCTTCCCGTGAAGCCTCTTTTATTTTTTCGTTCAAAACTCAACAAGCAGCCGGTCAACGCCGTGAAATACAGGGCTCGGAACCAGATTCGGCTCTTGATCCTCAGTAAAACGCCATGCGGGCATCTGTTCAAAAAAGTGGGAAAGCGCGATTTTCGCTTCAAGCCGGGCCAGCGGCGCTCCTAAGCAATAATGGCTGCCCTGACCGAATGACAGATGCTGATTCGGCTTTCGTTCCAAGTCAATCTGATCGGCATTTTCAAACTTCTTTTCATCTCTGTTCGCCGATCCAATCCACGCATATACTTTTTCTCCGGCCGGAATCGTTTTTCCGCCAATCTCGCTCTCAACCGCGGTGTAGCGGGTTACCCGCTGAATGGAAGGTCTGAGGCGGATGACTTCCTCAATAAAGTCAGGAAGGAGCGCCTTATTTTCAAGCAGCCGGGGCAGAATATGCGGGAACTCCTTGAGACTGAGAAATGAATTTCCGATCACATTTTCCGTCGTTACGTGCCCCGCGACGATCAACAAGCCGCAAAAACCGATTAATTGCTTGTCTGACAGCGGCTCTCCGTCTAAATCAGCTGCAATTAAATGGCTGATTAAATCATTTTGCGGCTGTTTTCTCCGCTGTAAAATAAACTGCATAAAGTATCCGATCATCTGCTTTTGCACTTCATTCATTTTCTTTTCATCTTTTACATTCTGGCTTTGGTCGACCCAGCTTTTAAAGATATCCCTGTCTTTCGGAGGAAATCCTAAAAGCTCTGCGATCACGATAATCGGAAGCGGAAATGCGTAATCTTCAATAATGTCCATCCTGCCTTTTGAACGGACGGCCTGAAGCAGGTCATCAGCGATAGCGGCTATACGCGGTGCAAGAGACTCAACCGATTTCGGCATGAACGGCTGATTGACCAATTTTCTGAAGACGGTGTGTTCAGGCGGGTCCATTTTCAAAAGGCTGTCTTTGTTAATATGCCGGATCATTTTTTCCTGCTTGTCCGCACTTAAGTATTTATGATCGGAAGAAAAATGACTGTAGTCAGAAATCACCCGCTTCACTTCATCATAGGTGAAGATTTCCCAGCAATCTTCCTTTTCATTGTAATGAACGGGAGAGGTTTCTCTCATCGTTTGGTACCACTTGTACGGCTGCTGCTGTCTGATTTTTGTTAAACTGGTCATTTTCATTCCTCCAAGATGTGTCCAAGATTTGAAATGACCCGCCAAAGCTTACGAGTAAACCCGGCGGGCGGATATGTGAATTTACGGTCTTATTTTGGCGGGCTGCTTCAGCATCTCACCATGCACGTTCAGTATCTTTTCCTGCAGTTTCAGAAAGCTGTGTTCTGTCATTCCGTCTGCCGAATATAAAACGCCGCAAAATTCAGAAATCGTTTCGGCTGCGCTGTCTTCAGCCAATAACGTCATATGGTTGGATACCGCCACATCCATGATGGCGATGTTTGTCATATGCTCTTGCCACTGGCTCCAGTAGTTGACGAAATCAGCGGATAAAATATCGGCCCTGATCGTAAAATACGGATCAAGCTCACCCAAGAAAATACCGTTTTTATTTCGGAAATAATAGCATGTCACCCCGTTCGGATCCGGAAGCGGCAGGAGTTCGTAATCAGTGATTTCGTAAGCGTCCTGAACGTTTATATTCTGCCTGATCAGATTTTTCACCAACGCGTCCGTCTTCGTTAACCCCCGCTGTTTGGCTTTTGCTATTAATTGCTCTAAAAATATGTCTTCATGAAGATCGACATCTAGTTCATCACGGTGAATCAAGGTTTCAGAAATGCGTTCCGGATGTTGATAGATCGGTGCAAATAAAGCCATGTTCACCGTCTGCAGCATCATATTTTTATCAAATAATTCATCAGGAATGTTTATTTCCCGCGCACCCGCCGAGTCAAAGGAGTCGAGCATGACGATTGACTCAACGGTTTCTCCAGCCAGCTGCAATTGCCGGGTGACTTCATAAGCGAGCATGCCCCCTAATGAATAGCCGCCTACATCGTAAGGCCCCCGGGGCTGCACGGTACGTATGAGCTTAACGTAATATTCCGCCATGTTTTTAATGCCGCGGATCGGTTCCCGGTCTGTCATCCATCCTCTTGCCTGAATTCCGTAAAAAGGACGCCCGGTCCGTTCGGCAACAGGCTGGTACAGCTCCACTGCCCCCAGCGCGGAATGAAACCAGAAAATCGGTCTTCCCTTTCCCCCCGGGTTAAGACAGATCAGTTCGGGCGGTTCTTGATCATCTGTCTCTTCTGATATATCGTTTTGTTTCGTATGTTCCTCATGTACTTCATCAGTGTCTTTTTGAACGGAACCGGTCAGATACCCGGCTAATTTTGCGATTGTCGGATATTCATAGACCAGATTTGCCGTAATAGACGCTTGATACGTTTTATTAATGGACTGAACCCATTCCACACCGATAATAGAATCCAGCCCCATGTCAATGAATGCCTCATGCTCATCAATATCTTCCGGCTTCAGAAACAGGATGTCCGCAAGGCTTTCTTTGAGCTCTTTGCGCAAAGTGCCGTCAGCGATGCCGATAAGGGGAGTTTCTGCTTCCGGGATTTGCGGACGTACCGCTGTTTCCTCCGCTTCAGCATACTCGGGTTTCGTTATTTGCCCCGCTATATATTCCGCAAGCTCCTTAAGCGTCGGGTGTTCATACACCTTATTGGCAGTAATCTCAGTGTGGTACGTTTTATTTACTGTTTGTATCCATTCAACCCCGATAATGGAGTCAAGCCCCATGTCGATGATAGGCTCATCAGCATCAATATCTTCCGGTGACAAAAATAAAATATCTGCCAGGCTTATCCTCAATTCTTCAAGCAATGTTCTATTGTCTTCGGAAACGGCGTTTTCCGGCTGCTGGACAGAAACAGTACAATCCAAAGGCTGTAAGACGATCGGTTTTTGCAATGTCTCCGATTCAAACGCTGTCATTTCGATCTCAGTTAAAGGACTCAGAGAAATCAGACCTTCATGTTCAGGCTGTGGCGAAGACGGGGGAACGGTTTGCGTTTCAGACTTTTTCATGGCTTGGCCTGGTAAAGAACTGTTTACATCAGCCGCCCAATACCTTTCTTTTAAAAACGGGTAGGCAGGCAGCGGCGTTTTATAATATTGCCCTCCGTCAAAAAGCCGTGTGAAAGGAAGATCATATCCTCTGCAAAAAAGGTCAGCGATATGTGCCAGGCTTTCTCTGTACTGTGCGGGTGAAGCCGCCGAGCGGCACTGTTCAATGCATTCCATTCCGAATGTTTTCATTCCGGCTTCGTCTGCCGTCTTCTGATCCTTCAAATTGGACACAAACACACCCGGAAGCTCTCTTTTTACAAGCCACTCCGATAATACCCGCTTCAGTTCGTCCGCACTGCTTACGATACAGGCAAACCGGTGATGCAGATGCTTTCTGCCGAGCAGGAGCGTATAACTTATATTTCCCAGATCGCTGTCTTTGTTCTTGCTGAGTGAATCCAGCAGGCGTTCTGCCTGAATTTCCAGCTGACGCTCCGTCCGCGCAGATAAAGGAATGAGGCAGGCCGGTTTTGCCGGTGACCGGCGCACGGTTTGCGGCGCCTCTTCAATCACAAGATGGGCATTTGTTCCGCTGAATCCGAATGAACTGATGGCGGCTCTGCGCGGTGCATCCGAATTCCGTTCCCACGGTATCAGCTTTTCATTCACAAAAAACGGGCTGTCCGCAAATTGAATATGCTGATTGGCTTGATGAAAATGCAGGGAAGCCGGAATCTGCCGATGCTTCAGCGACAGCAGGATTTTAAACAGTCCGGCCATCCCCGCGGCCGCAGCGGCATGTCCGAGATTGGTTTTCACAGAGCCGATGGCGCAATATCCTTTTTTATCCGTATAACGGCGGAAAGCGCGCGTTAAGGCGCTGAATTCGATCGGGTCTCCCAGTGCAGTGCCCGTTCCGTGAGCTTCCACCATTTGAATGGTTTCCGGATTAATGTGAAAAGTATCATAGACATGCCGTTCCAATCGTTCTTGAGAAAGCGCGCTTGGAGCGGTTATTCCGTTTGTAGCGCCGTCCTGATTCGTTGCAGAGCCTTTTATGACGCCGTACACATGATCTCCGTCACTGACGGCGTCGCTAAGACGTTTCAGCACCACGGCTCCCACGCCTTCACCCGGCACGAAGCCGTCCGCGCTTTGATCAAACGTATGGCAGCGCCCGGTCGGTGACAGCATATTCGCCTTATTTGACGACTGATAAAAAGCGGGAGTGGATTGAATGAAAACCCCGCCCGCCACCGCCATTTCCGTTTCTTTCGTCCAGAGCCCCTGACATGCCAAATGAATGGCTGTCAGCGAACTGGAACATGCTGTATCAACAGTGATCGCCGGACCTTGTAAATTAAGGTGATAGGCGATCCTTGCCGGAGTGACGGAATTATGATTGCCCCAAAAAGCCTGCGCGGGCCCCTGCTGTTTAAAAATAGCCTGGTAATCTCCGCCGCAGGAGCCGGCATACACGCCGCATTCCCGGCCTCTTACCGAGTCTCCCGCATATCCCGCATCTTCAAGCGCTTTCCATGATTCTTCCAAAAACAGCCTCTGCTGCGGGTCCATATAGGTCGCTTCACGTCCTGATATATGAAAGAAAACGGGGTCAAAACATTCAATGCCCTCTATAAAACTGCCATACTGGCATTGGCTGTCAGAGACATCCCATCTGTCTGCTTTTTTAATCAGATCCCGTCCGGCGGCTAAGTTTTCCCAAAACTCATGGACATTCTCCGATTCAGCAAACCGCCCGCTCATCCCGATAATCGCGATCGGTTCTTTTTCAGGTAACACAGCTGCTGATTTTACTGTTTCGGCCGGATCCTTTTGTTCGGGGCGGTACGTCATTTGATACGGCTCAGAAACGCTGATGACGATTTTCCCGATATTTCCGCGGTCATCCAGACAGTGATACGCTTCTTTTATATCTTCAAAGGAAAAGATTTTTGAGATGACAGGCTGAATGACTCCCTCTTCCGCCAGCCGCTGCAGTTCCAATTGATAGTCCTTGACCTGATCCGGATTTTGAAGGGAGAGCTTCCGCAAATCCACGCTGTGAAACGATTGATTGTTATGAAGGACGGACAAGTCGACTGATTTAGCGGATTTCAGCGCAGTCATGGCAATTTCGATATATCTTCCGCCCGGCGCCAGGCAGTTCATTCCTTTTTGCATGGCATCACCGGCCAGGGTATTAATGACAACATCCACCCCACGGCCGCCGGTCATTCGCATGATTTCCGTTTCAAAATCTTCTTCCAAATAGCAAATGGTATTGTGGATCCCGAGCGAATGCAGATAATCAATTTTTTTCTGTGATCCGGCCGTGGCATATATTTCCGCGCCGATATGCCGGGCCATTTGCACCGCGATCAGCCCCGTTCCTCCCGTCGCGGTCTGAATTAATATTTTTTCGCCTTTTTTAAGTCCGGCTTTCCGGAAGGCGTCTATCATTGTCACCGCCACGGTGGGAAGAGCGCATGCTTCTTCAAAGGTCAGCCGGGCCGGTTTATGATAGACTTGATGTTCTTTACATGTGATGAGATTCGCCTGAGATCCAAATTCCTCTCCCATGCCGACAATCACTTCATCACCCGGAATGACGGATGTTACATGCCTCCCTGTCTTGATCACGACGCCGCTTGCTTCGAATCCCGGAGTGAACGGATAAGGCGGCATCGTCGGATACAGCCCTCTGACACAAAGCAAGTCTCCGAAGTTTAAAGAAAAGGCGCGGACGGCTATTTGAACTTCGTCATCTTTTATCTCGGGCACTTCACTGCGGGCAATCGTCAGATCTTCAATGCCGCCCGGACGGTCAATCACAACCCGGAATATTCCCGAGTCATCGGACTTTGCGAAAGAAGGCGGCATACGTTCTTGTTTCGGTTTCTGATAACCGTTTTCCTTTCTTTCCGTCTGCAAAGGTTTTTCATTAGGCCATTCTTCCTGAAGCGCCGGGCGGATTTTCGCTCTTTCGGTCTCCAGAGATGAGGCTATGGCGGTTTCATATTCTGCCGAGATATAACCGGTCAGCAGTTTCACATGGTAGTAATCAAATAAAATCGTTGTCTGCAGTGTAAGATTCAATCGCTTATTAATCTCGTTAATCACATTGACGGCCAAAATGGAATCAATGCCGTATTCAGAGAAATTCAGTTCTTCCTGAATATCCTCTTCTTTCATTTTTAATACATCGGCAATACTTGTTTTGATGACAGAGCGGACACGGGAAGCGACCGATTCCCCATCAGCCTTAACAACTTGATGCTCCTCTGGCGCGCGGCTGCGGGAAACAGGCTGTGCGGGCTTTCGGAAAACTTCGGCCGGGGCGGCGTATGGCTTTCTGCCGTCTCTGATTCCTTGCATCCGGACGAGTCCGTCACTCTCAGCTGCGATAATCTGCTGACCTAAATCATGAGCCGTTTCAGCAGGGAAACAAACCGCTCTGTATCCTTCCGAATGCAGCACACACTCCCACGATTTTGGATATAGGCCGGGACTTCCCGGAATCCGAAGCTCAGCATCCTCATAGGACCACCAGCCGTCAAGCAGCCCGAAGGTTAAATGGGTAAAAACAGAACGATCGCTGATTTCGTTTATCAAAATCATCCCGTTGTATTTCAGGAGCGCTTTCAGACGGCGCAGTGTCAAACCGATATTTTTTGTGGCGTGAAGCACATTGGCGGCGATGACAATATCGTAAACACCCGTTTTGATATTTTGTGATTCGCAAGGCTCCTCTGCATTAAACAAGGCTGTTGTCAAAAACGGCACATCAGGTCCGTATTCCTGTTCGGCATGCATTAAAAAAGCTTTAGAAACATCCGTATAACAATATTCCGCAATCTGTTTTGCAAATGGTTTCAGTTTTGTAAACAGCATGGCGCTCGTTCCGCCCGTCCCCGCCCCTACTTCTATCAGCCTGATACGGGCATCGGGATGTTCTGTAAGATAGGCTTTCAGGTAAGCGGCCGCGGAATCTGCTAACACTTCATTAAAATAATCCGCAACGGGATTATGCTTATAAACACCTTCAACGAGCCGCATTGATGAATCGGGAAATACGATATCCGTAGCCGGACGTTCTCCTTTTAAAATTGAAGGCATCGCTTTTATCGTCGCCTCGGCCAATTCAGCTTGCGCAAGCTCCCCCTTGGGAAGCAGGCGTTTATGGGCATTCCACTCATTCCAGACTGTGCGGCCGTCCGGGCGCTGATCCGCGAGAAGAGTGATCGTGTATCCGTCATACGCGATATATCCGTTTTCTTTTAATAGATTCAGGCTTTCTTCCAGCCATCTGCCGTATGTGCCGATCACGCCGGCGCTCCCCATGGATGCTGCAGGTGTGGTGACAGGCTCGCTGAAAAACCCGATTGACTGTAATTGGTAAAAGAGCAGTTTGCAAAGAAGGCTGTTCATATGCGCAACTCCATTTCTCGTTTTAAAGTCTCAAGCCGTTCATTCCGATCCGGATTTTGCCGCTTGACGCTTTCCATAAATGAAGGCTCCGGGCCGGATACAACCGATATTGCATCTTGATCCGTCAGTGCGGCTAAGCTGTGCGGAGCAGCTTTGATAAATGCCGCTTGGCTGAACGGTTCTGATAGTAAGACTTCCAGCGCCTCCATTGCTTCATCGGGTTCAATAGAACCGATCCCTGACGCCTCCATCCGTTTTCTGTAAGACGGGTCTGATACAACGCCCAGACTGCCCCAATATCCCCAATTCATGACTTTCACTTCACAATCAAGCAAGGAAGCGATATGGCGGGCAAAGGCGTCTTGAAATGTACACCCTGCCGCATAGTTGCTTTGCCCGGCATTTTTTGTGAAAGAATTAACGGATGAGAAAAACAGCACAAAATCAAGCGGCTCTCCCTTAAAAGCTTCGATCATTCGGACGCTCGTATTCACCTTAGCTGAAAAAGCGTTTCTGAAAGAAGCTTCATCCATATTCGCCATACTTTTGTCGGCAAGCGTTATCGCGGAATGGATGACTCCCGTTATATTGCCGTATTGCTCTTTTACGGAACGGACGGCCGCTTTAAGCGCTGCGGCATCTTGAGCATCAGCCTGTATATAATGCGGCGCGGGGCCTGATAGCGCCAGCCTGTCTATTTTGCTCTGAATCTCCTGATCCTTCGGCCGCCTGCCGATCCATATCATCCGTGCCTTGTAACGGGTGATCATGTATTTGCTCCATGCTTCTCCGATGCCGCCCGCTCCGCCGATGACAGCATAAACGCCGCCTTCTCTGTACGACATACGCGGAGCGGAACTTGTTAGCACCCGGACTGTTTTTTGCTTATGCCAAGCTCCGTTACGGTACGCGGCAGCATTTCCGTCCGGATCTGGAGGAAGGCGCCAGATGTTTTTCATCTCAGACGAATCACTGCCTTCTTCTGCATCAATCAGCCTGATGTCCCAGTTCGGATATTCTTTTGCCAATGAGCCGATCAAACCGTGTACGCCTGCATGCTCAGGCTGCGGCAGATCACCCGGATACACGGACTGTGTCTGCCGGGTGACCGCTGTAAAGCTGATGTTTCGGTTTCCATACCCGAGTGACAGCAGCGCTTTGATGAAACGGAAACATTGAATCACCCCATTCTCCTGCTCATCAAGCATTTCCTGACTGACAGATGCGGGTGCGAAACGATCCGGCGCAATCCATAAGAAATGGCGGATATCTTGATACCCGGCTGTCAATTCACGTAATGTTTGCTCGCTTGAATGATCCGGCGTCTCCGCCAGATGGGCGCGGGGCCACATTTTTGCCGCGGCCTTTATGGTATTTCCCGGCTTTCCGATGATCAGCAATTGTTCCTGATCAACCGCTCGATTTTCTTCCAGGGAAAAGAAAGTTTTGTCCCAAACAGGGGCTAGCATCGCCGTCTGAACTTCCTGCCGTTTGCTTTCGGTTTGGTTTGTCTGCCGGACAGCCCGGCAGGAGAACCCTGTCAATCTCATACAAACAGCGCCGTTTTCATCACATAAATCAATATCCAGCGTCAGCGCTCCGTTATCTGACCGATCGCTCTGTTTGCGGACAAGCGCCCACATCGTTTTCTGAGTCGGCTGAAATATTTCTGCCTGCCGCAGGGAAAACGGCAGCATCGGAGTGTCTCCGGCAGTATCTGAACCGGCCCCCAGTGACGCCTGAAACGCGGCATCCAGAAGGCTCGGATGGATGACAAACTGATCGGCGGTACTGTCTGCCGTTTCCGGCAGCGACAGCCGGGCTGCAGCCCCCCTCTCTCCGGTCATCAGCTGATCAATGCCTTGATGGCTCGGCCCGTAGATCATACCCGCATGCCGGAAAGCCTGATAAACCTCATCAGACGTCATAACCGATTGGCTGCAGCCGGACAGCCAGCCCTCTAAATGAACAGACGGAGCCGCTGCTATCTCTCCCGATACCGCGGTGCCTTTACTGTATAAAATCCGTTCTCCCCCAGGTTCTTCCGATAGACTGTAAATCGTAAATTCAATGTCTTCATTTTCCTTAAGAATAAGGCTGATATGGACTTCTACATCCGTCCCTTTATGAATGACAGGCCTCATCCATATGATATCTTTCAAATACATTCCTTTACGTCCGTCCGGCACAGCGTATGCGGCACGCTCAACGGCCGCTCTGGCCATTTCGATCACGGCGGCTCCCGGGAGCACCTTCTGTCCATTGACTGAGTGATCAGTGAAAAAGAATTCCCGTCCGGTAAAAACAGAGGTGAATTTCAGCTCCCAAAGATCGGATGTGTTTTCATGGAGCAGCGGATGGATCACCGTTTTGCCGTCATCCCTTTTTGAAACCGCCTCGGCTTCATCTTGAATCCAGCATCTGACTTTTGCAAACGGATAGGCGGGAAGACTGATTCTCCGGGGTTTTTGTCCCGAATATAACAAGTTCCAGTCCACATCGACTCCCTGCACCCACATTTTCAGCAAATGACCGTACTTTCTCTTTTTCAGCCATTTAACCATGGCTTCCTGCAGATCTTCATCAGATTCAAACACAGCCACTGTCTCATGATTTCGCTTCGCCCGTCCCCTGTAAAGATGCGGTGCGTTTTCATTTTCCAAGTACGATCTGAGCTTGTCCTCCAGCTCCTTAAGGGAGCCCGCAATAAGAGCCAGCCGCTCATCCATCGCTTCCCGCCCCGCTTGTAAAGTGTACGCGACATCAAATAAGTCCGGCTTATTAATATGCTTCTTTTGAAGAAAAGCAAGAAGGCGCTCCGCATATTCTGTCAGACGCTCGCCATTTTTCGCAGACAGCAGAATGACCGCCGGCTCTTGGCTGCTGATTGCTTGTTTGACAGGAGCCTCATATTCTTCAATAATGATATGCGCGTTAGAACCGCCCGCACCAAAGCTGCTGATTCCCGCCCTGAGCGGCTGTTCTTCTCCGTCTGCTGAAATCCGTTTCCAATCTGTTAATTCACGGCAGACGGAAAACGGCCCTTCATCAAATTGAATATTCGGATTTAAAACATCAGCATGCAAGGATGGGGCGATTTGTTTGTGCTTCATCTGCAGCAGCACTTTTGTAACTGCGGCGATGCCTGCTGCCGATTCCCCATGTCCGATATTTGATTTGACAGACCCGACAAGACATGTTTCAGGAACATCACCGAATGCATCGGTTAAAGCCCGGATTTCAATCGGATCGCCTAATTTCGTCCCTGTCCCGTGCGCTTCCACATAGCTGATCCGGCCCGGAGATACCCCCGCTTCCTGTAAAGCTTGAGAAATGACTTCGCTTTGCGCCTTGGGGTTCGGGACGGTGTAACCGCTTGCTCTCCCGCCGTGATTAATGGCAGCTCCTTTAATGACGCCGTAAATCCGATCTCCGTCTTGTACGGCGTCTTCTAAACGTTTAAGAAGCAGCACCCCGACCCCTTCTGCAGGAATATAGCCGTCACCTCCCGCGCCGAAACTCCCGCAGTGTCCTTTAGATGAGATGAACTGCCCCTGGCTCAGCATGAAGTACTTGTTAGGATGAACGGTGAGATTCACTCCGCCGGCAAGCGCCGCGCGAATCCGATGATCCCGCAGATCCCGGCACGCCATGTACAATGAAGTCAGCGAACCCGAACACATCGTATCGACCGAAATGCTCGGCCCTTGAAAGTCACAAAAATAGGAGACACGGTTAGCAATGGATGAAATCCCGCCGGGGAGCCCGATATGCCGTCCTTTCACTCCCGCTTCAGCCGCGAATAGCGGGTATTCCTGATACATGACACCGGCATACACGCCTACCTGACGCCCCAGTTCAGGTGATGTCCTCGTATATCCCGCATCCTCCATGGCCATCCAAGCATGCATTAAAAACAGCCGCTCCTGGGGATCAAGGTGTTCCGCTTCCCGGGGGGAAATCTTAAAAAACTCAGGATCAAAATCGGCGATCCCGTCAATGAACCCGCCCCATTTGCTGTAGATCGCTCCCGGCGCCGTACGGTCCTCGGAAAAGTAATGTTCCCATTTCCAGCGGTCTTTCGGAATTTCGGTAATACAATCCTTGCCTTGTTTGAGATTATCCCAAAACGCATCGATATCATCGGCCTGCGGATACTTGCCGGAAATCCCGACAACGGCAATATCCAGCGGTTTTCCTTTCGTTTCCTGACGGCTTTGATTCCCGGACGGGGCAAAAGACGCATTTTCAAGCCGATTTGGCTGAAGCACTTCTTTCACAGACGCATTTTTCAATTCCGCCAGCTGTTCCCCGGTATGACTGAGGATTGCGGCATCAAATGAGAGAAACCCGTCTTTTTTATGTTTGATTGTATTCACCACATAGACGGTATCAGACATGACAGGTCCGTAAAGCGTCAGCCTCTCAATCATGAGCGGGACGTGAATCCGCTTTTTCAGCTGCAATTCTTCTTCACCGAGCGACATATAACATGAATTCAATATAAGCGGGTCAAATGCAAAGTGATGCAGATCGCCTTTTTCTTTTTTTCCTGATAAGTCCAGCTGCAATAAAAAGGAGCTCTCACTCATTTTGTATCCCGCCGTTACCGTTTTCAGCATCGGGCCTATCGTGAAGTCGGCAACCGAATCGTACAGACGGGAAATGACATCCGGCGCCACCTTTTGTGCATGCGACTTCATTTGTTCAACGTCATATGATTTTTTTATGGGTGCCTCTGTATATCTGTTTATTTCTCCTTCGGCACATGTCTTCCGGCTTTCTTTACCGGAGACAGTGCAGCTTGCGGTAAAGCGTTCGGCACTCTTTTCTGCCGCAAATGAAATGTCAATCTGCGCGGCCTCTCCAGGCTCCAGCGTGACGGGCCCGCCCGTAAAGCGGATATCTTTCAGCTCGGCGGGACACGTGCCGGAATGAGACGCTCCGGAGGCTTCAAGCACCAGACACGGATACACTACGCCCATCAGTGCCGGTTTGCCGAAAACCAGATGATCCTGAAGGAATGCTTCATGTTCATAGAAAGTAAATGTCTGACTGCCTGATTGTGTTTCAGAGACCGGTGCTGCATCCGCGACAAGGCCGGAAGATTCATCTGTTCCTTTTGTTTTTATGTCTTCGAGCAGTTCGGACATGCTGCTGCACTCAAATAAAAGAGTCGGATTCAGACGCAGATCAAACGCCCCTTCGATGTCTTTAATAATGGCCAGAAGCTGTGACGATTCAAGACCTAATTCAAAAAACACGGTGTGCGCATCATTTCTTGTGACTGGACGGCCTACGTATGTCGAGAAAATGCGGTATAAGGTTTCCTCCATCTGCTGAACGCCTGGTGTCAGCTGCCGGTCTGTCCGCACCTTTTTGGCTGTCAGGCCGAGCAGTGAAACAATATGCGCACCGCTGAGGTTGTAAAAGTCAATATCCATTTTCACCATTTCAGAAGGCGTGCCGGACTTTTTCGAAATCACCGCGTAACAGCGCTCCGTAACGGTCTCAGCGGCAATAAACGACTCAAAATAAATCGGTAAAAACAACTCGGCGCCTGCAGCTGTCTGCAATACGCCGGAGGCCATGGCGGCACCGTCCATCAGCGCGGGATGAAAGAGCGTGCCGGGGAGATTTTCCCGGCATGAATCAGACTGCCGAATATCAAGGAAACATTCCTCTTCATAAGCATACATCTCTCCCTCCGGCTTCATCAGCCCGTCATGCGACAGTCCGCGGCTTCTCGCGTCTTCGTAAACCGTATGCAAAGAGACTGATGGAAGTGCGGCTTGTTGTTTTTTCTCCCCTGCGTCAAGACGCCTTTCTGATGAGAACACTTCTTCATGCATCTCCGCTGATAAGAAAACCGTCCCGGAATCCGCCCCGCAAATCGAGGCAGTCCAGAACTCCTTTTCTTTACTGAATATGACACTCACATCAAGCCGCTCTGACCGCTTCACTGATAAAGGATGATAAATGGTCACCCGTTTCAGACAGATGGAACGGAATGAAAGATCAAGGCTTTGCTTTGCCAGCTGATACAGCATATCAATATAGGCCAGACCGGGCATGACAGATTCTCCGTGAACAAGATGGTTTTTCATAATGGGATGCTCTGCCGTCAGGCGCAGATTCACTGTTTTTTTCATGGTTAGTCCCCTTTTAAAAACGTCACGTTGTCACCTGCCAAAACGAGTCTGCAGGTGCAGTGCTTGTCTCTGCTTTTTTCTCATATTTCTTTAAAAGATCCGCAATGTCCGTTTTTTCATTACTTGTTTTTTCCGGTTCACTTTCCGTGCTGTTCCAGCCGCCCAAAAGCGGGTAGTGTTTTTTTCTGAATTCCGGCGGCTGAGGCGACCGGTGATGTTCCCGCTGTCTTTCACCTCTGTATTCTTCAACGAGGATATGAGCATTTGTCCCGCCGTCAGGAAATGAACTCTGAGCTGCGACGCGGGGTTTCTTCTCTGAATGCCAATCAACGGGTTCACGATTAAAATGAATACGCGACGCTTCAAAGTCATAATGTTCAAATGGGTCTCGCGCTGATAAGAAAGGCGGAATCCGCTTATGATAGACGCTCAGCACACATCGGATGAAGCCCGCAAGACCTGAAGACAGAAGCAAATGCCCTACATTCGGTTTCACCGATCCGATCCGGCAGGGCAGAAGCGTTTTCCGGTTCAGCTGATAGACATCTGAGAGCGCCTTTATTTCCACCGAATCAACGATTGGGGAACCGCCTCCGTTCACTTCTATATATCCAATGTCTTCAGGCGACTTTTCCGCCATATTAAGCGCAGTTTGAATGACGTCTCTCTGCGCTCTTATATTCGGTGAACCGGGACCGAGCGTCCGGCCGTCATTGTTTACCGAGACGGCTTTTATGACGCCGTAAATGCGGTCTCCGTCCCGCACCGCATCGCTCAATCGCTTGATAAAGACCGCCCCCGCTCCTTCTCCGAGCACTTCTCCCGCTGATTCACGGTCGAATATATGAAACACGCCGTTCTCATTTAAAATATGGCGCGCTCCGAATAACCGGTGCGCGGACGGAGATAAGAGCAGACTCACCGAACCGACTAAGGCCGCGTCAATCCTTCCGGCCAAAAGGGCGTCTTTTGCAAAGGACAGACCGATCAGCCCTGAGGAACATGCTGTATCCACGACAAGGCTCGGTCCTGAGACATTCAAAAATCGTGAAATGTTGGCCGCCAAATAGTTTTGCCCCGCTCCCAAAATCGGATTAGGCGCCCGCAGGATATGTTCCATACCGGCTGAAGGCTGCGCCCTGCCGCCGATGTACACGCCGACTTTCCGGCCCGACAAATCCTTTCGGCCGTACCCGGCATCATAAACGGAATGAACCGCTTCTTCTAATATGATCCGCGCCTGCGGGTCCATAACTGCCGCGTCTTTTTCAGAGATGCCGAAAAAGCCCGCATCAAACATGTCGATATCATCAATCCACCCCGCATAATCCTTTGCATTTGCTGTTGCATGCCAGCGCGATGCGGGGACAGGCCGGATGGCGGTATTCCCTTTCATCAGCAGCTCCCAAAAAGCATCCGTTCCGCCCGCCCCCGGAAAACGGCAGGAGATGCCGACGACGGCAATATCGTCTTCGGTATCCGCTTTCGGCTTCATGGATGTTCTCTCTTCAGCGGCGGCGGTTACATCAGGCTGGACGTCCATGTCTTGAACGAAACCATTTTCTTTTGTCATAAAATCGGTTTCATGATGCGCTGCGAAATAGTCAACCATTTCTGTAATCGTTTGATATTGAAGCATTAAGGACGGTGTTAACTTTATGCTGATCCGTTTTTGCAATGATTGAACCAATTCCGCAAAGAGTATTGAGTCAATCCCGTATTCATCAAACGGCATATCATCTTTTATCTGCTCATCCGTCATTTTCAGTTCTTCGCTGAAAACGGTGCGCACCCATTGACGAATCATATCCTTCACCTTTTGATCACCGGCAGTGCTTTTTTTCATGGGAGCTTCAGTTTTCTTCACCTTCAGAAGATCACCAAAATCAGCCTCACTGTCTTCGGGAACACAAGGAATTCCGCAGCTTTGTCCGTTTAATATGATGTAATCTAAAAACTTCAGTCCGTCTTCGGCAGACAGCCTGGAAAGTCCTGATTTTTGATAAGCAGGTGTTTCCGGCAGGCCTTCAGCCATGCCGGTTTCTTTCCAGACGGGCCATTGAACGGCTTTAACAAACACGTTTCCTTTACCTGCCTGATGATTTGCAAAAGAGTCCATAAATGAATTAGCCATCGCGTAGTCACTTTGCCCCGCAGCAAGCGAAGGGATCAGACCAGAAACGGATGAGAACAAAATAAAAAACGACAGCGGCTCATTCTGAACGGCTTCATAGAGACCGCCAAGCCCTGTTACTTTCGGCGTGCAAACGCTTTCGATCTCAGTTTCGGTTTTGTTATAAAAAGCGGGGTGTTCTCCCATTGCACCCGCGCAATGAAAAACGCCGGTAATCGGTCCCAACGTGCCGCGGATGCTGTCCGTCATGTTCCGGAGCCCCTTTTGATCCGTAAGGGAAACGCTGTAATAACGGATCTCCGCGCCCCGCTCGGCTAACCTCTGCATCCGCTCGGCTTTTTCCGGGAGAATGCCGTCCTTTTTCATGTCTGCCCACTCTGAGGAATCGGGAAGCGGCTCCCGCCCCATGATGACCAGTTTCCTGCATCCGCGTGAAACGGCGTGCTCCGCCGCAATTGCGCCGATCCCGCGCGATCCGCCCGTTATTAACAGCACATCATCAGACGAATAGGAAAGCTCAGGCGCCGCCGAAACATTCATACCCTGCTTCAGAAACGGCACATAACGGCGATTCAGCCTGTAGCAGCATTCACTGCCGCTTTTGGCCCGCGGCTGTAAAAATTCAGTTTCAATCTGTCTGCTTAATTCTTCTGTATGCTCAATCGCACAATCGCTATCTATCGTAAAAGAATGAATGTTGGCATACTCAGCGCCCAGCATCCGGTACAGCCCCGCCGTTTTCGCCCCCTGCATCAGAGGTTTACTTTCCTTGAAAGGCTGGAGGCGGTGTGTCACTTGGCTGAGCACAGCGCCGCTATGACGGAATGATTCCAGAACCTGCTGTAAAAAGGCAAGCTTTCCGTATTCTATATCTTCCCGCCGTTCATATTCCGCATCATATGCGGTTATGTCGACGACCCCGAGTATCTGTTTGTTTTGAAGAGACTCCCGCACTCTGCCGTAAAGGTTTCGCCCCGATGCGGCAACGTAATAATCGGCGCCGTCTTTTGCCTGATGGATGAAACAGATCGTTTCAATATGGTCGTTTCCTTTAAATAGAGCATCGGCCAATCGGCTCGTCTTATCAGTTGCAAGTATCATTACTGTTCCTGATAATGCTTCAGACTCCGCCGGATCTTGCTGCTTCCAGTCTTTTTGAAGAATGATCTTTTGGTTTTCCGCCGGTTCGTCTGTCTGTTTCCGGATATCCGCAGGCACAGGCACCCAATACCGCTCCTTCGCGAACGGATATACAGGAAGGCTGACCCGTTTCGGCTTCTCTCCTTCGTATAACTGGTTCCAGTCAACGGCGGCTCCTTTTGCCCACTCCGTGAGCAATCTGGAATATTGCTTGTCTTTCAAAAGTTCGGCCATTCCACTTGTTGAAATATCATCTTGAGCACGTCCGCGGAAACACCCTTCAATTTCCGTTTTCCGTTCAAGCACATCCTTCAGTTTCGCTTGCAGGCCGCAAACGGATGTAACGATCAATGCCAGTCGTTCAGGCATCGCTTCTCTGCCCGCTTGAAGCGTGTAGGCCAGGTCTTTAAGGTTGACTTCTTTTTCCCGTAAAAAGCGGTCATACCGTTTGACATATTCCAATAGCCGTTCTTCATTTTTTGCCGAAAGCAGAAACAGAACCGGCTCGTCTTCCCGTATACTCAGCGATTTCTTTTCAGCCTGCGGCGGCAGATATTCTTCTATGACAAAATGGGCATTGCTCCCGCTGGCGCCAAAAGAACTTAAACCCGCTCTTCTCGGCTGGTCAGGATGTGACGGCCGTTCCCATTCTTCCAGCCGGTCCGCCACATAAAACGGCGTATCCGGAAATGGAATATGGGGATTCAGCGTGTCCGCGTGCAATGACGGAAAGATTTCTCCATGCTTCAGCTGCAAAAGCACCTTTGTTAATCCGGCGATTCCGGCGGCTCCTTCTAAATGGCCGATATTTGATTTGGCAGAGCCGATGGCGCAAAACCGCTTCTTGTTTGTCCAATTACGGAAAGCGCGGCTCAGCCCTTCAATTTCAATCGGATCACCCAGAGACGTACCCGTTCCGTGAGCTTCAATATAGCTCAATGTCTCCGGATCAATGCCGGCACTCTGAAAGGAATCTGTAATGACTTCCGCCTGTGATGCCGGATCAGGCACGGTCAAACCGGATGTTTTTCCGACATGGTTTAAAGCGGAGCCTTTTATGACGCCATATATCGGACAGCCCATCTTTTCCGCTTCTTGAACGGTTGTCAGCAACACCGCGCCGACGCCTTCTCCCGGCACATAGCCGTCACCGCCGTCGGCGAAGCTTTTGCAGACGCCTTCTGAAGACAGAAATCCGGCATTCGCCAAAAACGCATATTTATGCGGATGTGTGACCGCATTAACACCGCCGGCAATGGCGAATTCGCACTCCCCCCTTTTAATGCTTTCACATGCCAAATGTATGGATGTGAGCGAAGAAGAGCACATCGTATCAACAGCCATTGACGGCCCTGTAAAGTTCAGGCAGTGAGACACGATATTCGGAACGGAGGCAGGCGTCACGCCCATAGACAGCGGTGTGCCCCGCTGTGTGATTTCAGCGCCGAACAGCTCATAATGGCTCCAAAACACACCTGCGAATACCCCGACGCGTTTTCTTTTTTGTGAAGATGGCCCGCGCGCCGTTCTGTCCTGATAAAAACCGGCATCTTCACAAGCTTCCCAAGCCGTCTCTAAAAACAGCCGCGCCTGCGGGTCCATCATTTCAGCCTGGCGCGGAGTCAGATTGAAAAACAGCGGATCAAAGCTGTCTATGCGATCTAAAAATCCTCCGTAACGGTAGAACTGATCTGCTTCATATGAGAAAGGATAACCTTTCCATCTGTCTTTCGGCATTGTTGTGATGCAGTCTTTACCTGAGCGCAGATTTTGGTAAAATTCATCGATGCTTCCCGCCTGCGGATATCTTCCCGCCAATCCGATTACGGCAATATCGTGCTCTTCTGTATGTCTCTCTTGTTTTCGGCTTCTTCTCTTGACAGCTGCATGGAATAATGAAGAGCGGTTCTTGTCTGCCATCGGAACCAATCGGGCCATGCTTTCAGTTACAGCAGGCTCCTTCCCGTATAAAATAACGGATTGCAGCTTGCCGAGACGCAGCATATATTCAAGTGAAGCCATCCCTTCCCCGGCCGGAAGCGGGCTGGTGCCGGTTGCATCATTCATGATCTCTTTCATCAAGCTGTCAACCTGCATGCCGCCATCTTCCCAAAGCGGCCAGTTGATCGTCATAGAAGCCCCTGTCCGTTCGCCTTTTTCCGCTTTGCAATCGCGATATTTCATATATTCATCCATAAAAGCGTTCGCTGCGGCATAATCTGTCTGGCCCGCATTTCCGGTCAGCGCCGAGAATGAGGAAAATGCGGCGAAAAATTCAAGCGGTTCATGCCGTGAAGCTTCGTCCGCATGAATCAGGCCGCTGATTTTCGGCAGGAACACCCGCTTCAAGTCAGAACTGTCTTTTTGGATGATAAATTGATCTTTTAAAACACCGGCGCAATGAAAAATGCCCGTCAGCCGGCCGAAAGTTTCTGTAATCTGAGCAAATGCCCGCTCTGTTTCGGCTTTGCTGCCGATGTCCGCTTGAACATAAAGAACTTCTGCTCCCAATGCTTTCAGTCTGCTGATCTTCTCAGACTGTTCCGGCGAACGGCCGATGAGTGCGAGCTTCACCTTTTCTTTTTCTGCAAGGTGACGGGCAAGCAGAAATCCAAGACCGCCGAGGCCTCCTGTAATGACATATACGCCGTTTTGTTTCCAAGGAGACTGTGTCTGTCCGTCCGGTTTCTCAATACGTTCGAACAATCTGATCTGCCGCATATTGTCTTTATACCGAATGTCTGTGCAGCCTGCACGAGAGCAGTCTGCTTCTGTTCTAATGATTGCGGCCGTCTCACTTAGCAATCTCTCATTCTTGTCACAAAAGGTGATCACCTGAGTGTGAAGAGCCGGATTTTCCAGATGGGCCGTTTTCAGCATAGCCCCGAGAGCGGAAGACAATGCCGCTCCATTCTCAACGGCGCATACAAGCTGAATCAATGTATGTTCTTTCGGATGGTCTGTCAGTTCCCGTTTGAGCATACGAAATATGCGCTCGGCATCTGCTCCAAACTGCTCATCTGCAACCTCATGCTCCCTTTTCAGTTCTATCACTTCCGCTTCCGGGCAATATGTGCCGAGTTCACCGGTGAGACGGGCTCCTGCATCGGCAGCGATAATGAGATGACGGGTGTGTTTTTGCCCGTTCTGCACCGCCGTTTCCAGCGGCTGATCTTTCCAGGCGGGTTCAAAAAACAGAACCTCATCAGCAATGTCAGCGTCTGATGTATGCCGTTCTTCGGCCGAATCTTTCAGCACACAGCCCGCTTCATTGATAAGGTAATCCGCAAGGCGGCGGACAGATGAATATTCAAATAGCAGTGTCGGATAAAACTGCTGCTGAAAAGTCTGCTCTAATATCTTTACAAGCTTCAGCAAATGCGCCGAGTCAAGCCCCATATCATAAAAGCCTTTCCGCACATCAATAGCCTGTGCCGGACGATTGATCAGCCTGGCGATTTCCGACTTTATGTAAGTCACCATGTTTTGTTCCGGCGTTTGCTGTTCAGACACGTCTTCTGCGGCCACAGGACTTTCGGGCTCTCCACGGCCGCTTCTGTTCTGCTGAGGCGGCTTCTCTTTGCCTATCAGATGGGTAATCATATTCGCTTGTCTGACCCTTTTTACTGTCAGTTTCTCACATTCGGCCAATACGTTCCCTGCCCTGTCGTAAATCGTGAAGTCGGCCGAATAAAAATCAGGTTCGCTATCTGATGCGCCGCTTTCAGTGCGGCTGTTTTTCGCAGAATAAGTGTAAATCGTTTTCGGAAACGGATGATGTATGCAAAAACGATTGATCATAAAAGGAATATAAGGTGTGTCATTCTGCTTTTGGGCCGACAATGCAAAGGAAGAGCCGGCAAGGGTGGACGCATCTAAAAAAGCCGGATGCGCCTTAAATTTCTCCCGGAATCCTTCAGCCAAATCACTCAGAGTGAGCTCCATTAATTCTTCTTTATCCTGAAGCTGATAAACAGCCCCTTCATTTTTCATAAACTCGCCATGCTCAATATGGCTTCTTCTTGCAATTCCGTAAATGTCATGCATGTCCCATTTTCGGCTTGCGTTTTTCTTGAATGCTTCAATATTCAGTTCTTTTGCCCGGGGCGTGTCTTTTTGCAAATAAAGCTGACATTCCATATTCTCATCCCGTTTTCCGCCAAGCGGTGTGCCGTTTTTTGCTTTTTCGCTTGTGATCTCAACTTTCCAGCTGTCACTCGCCGGCGTAAAGGTGACATACAGGTGTTTATCAAACTCTTCAGATGTTACAACAGGCTGCTTAAAAATAATCTGTCTTAATTCTATAGGCCTTTCACCGAGATACCCGGCGGCGAGCCGATACAGCATATCTATTAAAGTCACGCCCGGGAGGACGCGGATTTGATGAACGCGATGATCCCGGACGATATAATTCGAATGGCTGATTTTCTGCAGGAACGTTTTGACTTGATCGGTGGCAACTGCCAATCTATCACACCTCGCTTATTTCAAACATTGCTTCTGTGCCCGCCTCATTTTCTTCCGCTTCGGACAACTGTGCTTTTTCAGGCCAATACCGCTGTTTTCGGTATACTGTCTGGCCGCCTTTCGGTTCCATGGTCGCTTTTCGTTCTCTCGGAATTCCTTCGTTGCTGACAATGATATGGGCGTTATTCCCGCCCAAACCGAACGCGCTGACGCCGGCCCTGAGTATCTCTTTTTTTCCGTCCCACCGCTTCAGCTCAAGCACAGGATAAAGCGGCGAATCATGAAATTGAAAGCGGGGGTTCGGTTTATGGCAATGCAAAGTCGGCGGCAGTTCTTCATTGGCAATCGCCAGCAAAACTTTGATGATTCCCGCCGCGCCCGCCGCACTCAGCAAGTGGCCGATATTGCTTTTGACGCTCCCTACACCGCAAAATTGTTTTTCATCGGAATAAGCAGACAAGACATTGGTTAATCCTTTTAATTCAATCGGGTCGCCGATCAAAGTACCGGTTCCGTGCGTCTCTACGTATGTCATGGTGTCCGGCTCGATTTCCGCTGATTGAACCGCCTGCTCAATCAAGTCCTGCTGCGCCCGGGGATTCGGCGTCGTCACCCCCATTGTGCTGCCGTCATTATTTATCGCAGAGCCGTCAATAACGCCGTATATTTTATCTTCGTCTTCTATCGCTTTTTCGAGCGGCTTCAGCATCAGCACACCGCAGCCCTCTCCGATTCCTGTTCCGTCCGCATCGGCATCGAAAGATTTTGAACGGCCATTTGGCGATAAGATTCTCGCCGCGCTCATTGTGAGAAAAGGTTTTTCATCAAGCAAAATGTCAACCCCGCCCGCAAAGGCCGCCTCCGCTTCTCCATTTTGAATAGCCTGCACGGCCAAATGAATTGCCGTAAGCGAACTGGAGCAGGCCGTATCTACGACCAGGTTGGGCCCTGTAAAGTTATAAATGTGCGCCATATGTGCGGTAATAAAATTTTGCCCCGCGCCAATAATCGCGTCTTTTTGCAAATATTGAAATTTCTGATGAAACGCACCTGCCCTTGCACCGGCAAAAACGCCGATACGGCGGCCCCAGAGATCCTCTTTTTGATAACCCGCATCGGCCAAAGCTTCCGCGCTCACTTCGAGCCACTGCCTTTGCAGCGGGTCTATCATCGGTGCCAGCGTTTCTGAAATATTAAAATACTCCGGGTCAAAATGATCAATATCGTGAATAAAACCGCCCCATTTACTGATGCTTTTTCCTTCTTGATATTCACCCGGCTGATAGTGTTCCCCAGCGTTCCATCTGTCCGGCGGAACTTCAGTGACCGCATCCGTTCCGCTGCGGAGATTCTTCCAAAATTCTTTTATATCCCCCGCTTTCGGAAAATGACAGGCCATGCCGATGATCGCAACCTTTCCCCGTTTCCCGGGCTTATCTGCCGTTTTTTTGCTCTGTTTTGGCGTCTTCTGCAAAGGGATCTTCTCCGCGGGAACCGCTGCATCTGCCGAAAAAGCTTCCGGACAATGTGCGGCTAAATAATCCGCGAGCTGTTCTATGGTAGGGTGTTCCAGAAGGACAGTCGGATCAATTGAAACGGACGGCAGTTTTTGATCGATCTTTGTCAGCACCTGCGCCAGAAAGATAGAATCCATTCCGTATTCCTGAAAAGGCACATCGATATCCATATGCGTTTCATCGATACTCAGCTCTTTTGCCAAAAGCGACTTCAGCCAAGATTGAATATCAGTCCGGTTATGGACCCGTTTTTTTGTTTCAGGAGGTTTGGAAGCTGTTCTCATTCCTTTATGGGCGGCTGGCTTGGCGTTTGCCAGCGCTTTGATGTCCCAATCATATTTCACTTGTGCCGGCAGCACGACAGTTCCGGGTCTTTCTCTTAAAATGTAATCAAGCATCTTGAGACCTTCCGCGTCAGAGTGACGCAGCAATCCCGTTTGCTGATACATCCCGCTTTTTGTATCCCTGCTCATGCCCGTCTCATCCCATGCCGGCCATTGTATGCTCATGATGCCGCTCTCATTGTTTTCTGCAAAATAGTCCATATAAGAATTTGCCATCGCATAATCGCTCTGACCCGCCGCAAGAATCGGGACGGCTGCCGAGACAGATGAAAACAGGACGAAAAATGCCGGCGCATCATCCTTTACACTCTCATACAGACTGTGAAGGCCGTCTGCTTTCGGTGCGAGCACCCGCGCGATACTGTCTTTGGATTTGCGGAGAAAAGCAGGGTTTTCACGGTCCGCAATTCCCGCGCAATGCAAAATGCCTCCGACAGGTCCGAGCGTTGTGGTTACCTCTTTTATAAGCCGTCCGACGGCCTGCTTATCCGTCAGATCAACTGCTGAGACGCACACTTTTACGCCCTGTGATTCCAGTTGCCGGATTAACTGTATTTTTTCCGAAATGACAGGGTCTGTTTGCTCAAGATCCCACTCGGTTTTCGGCGGCAGCTCCTTTCTGCCTGTCAGAAGCAGTTTCTTCACACCGTATGCGGAAACGAAATGCTTGGCGCATAAAGCGCCGAGTCCGCGCGTTCCTCCGGTTATCATCAGAACGGCGTCTTTTGGAAACACAGTCCGGTCTGTTTGCACGGCTTCTGGTTCAATCTGATCAGTCTGCCGAAGAACATAGCTGAAGCGCATGCCGTCCCTGTAGCAAACAGCAGACTCCGTTAAGTCTGATTCAATTTCTTGTTTAATAAAAGCGGCTGTCTGCTCCAGCGGCTCTTCAGGATCAATATCGGCGTGACAGGTGAGAATATGGCTGTATTCATGCCGCAGCATGCGATAAAGCCCCGCTTTTTCAATACCATGCATAGCGGCCGCCTTATTTTTGAAGGATTCAAGGCCTTTTGTAAGATAAAGCATTTTCATGTTTTCTTGTCCGCGGCCGTATTCAATCAGCTGCTGCAGCGATGCCACCCAGCTGATGTCCTGCCGCTTTTGCCGGGAGCCGCAGCCGGTGAAGTCAATAAACCCGGAATAGATGGCCGCATTCGGATCCTGTAAGAAAGAGATGAGCTGATTTTCCTGCACAATGTCAGCATCATTCAGCTGTTTTTTCACCTCGGCGGCAAGGTCTTTTGTATCCTCGGAAACGATGAGCGCTATTTTGCTGAATGGCTCGGATGAAGACACTGCCTCGCAAGGCTCCCATGTTTTCTGCAATACTACTGTTTTTTGATTCGAAAGCGGCAGCTGCTCCCGTTTCGGCACCCAATAGCGGTCGGCTCTGAACGGATAGGAGGGCAGGCTGATGCGGCGCGGCTTACTGTCCGTATACAGCTGCTCCCAATCTGTGTCAAATCCGTTTACCCAGAGCCGCAGCACTTTCTTGTATTTCTTTTTCTCAATCCAGGCGCTGACGAGGTCAGCAGCGTCTTCATCGTCTGAGAACATGGAGATCGTGTTATTCTCGCGTTTTTTGCGCCCGCTGATGATATCTTCGCTGTTTTTTCCCATCAGAAACGCGTTCAGTTTTTCAGTCAGTTCCTCTGCGGAGCCTGCAATGATTCCCAGCCTCGCTTCCATTGTGTCCCGTCCGGTCTGCAGTGTGTATGCAACATCTGCAAGATCGATATGGCGGGATGATCCGTTTTGGATAAAATCCCGAAGGAGACGCGCTCTTTCTTTCAGCCGCTCTTCATTTTTAGCCGACAAAACAAAAAGAGATGACGCTTTCTCACGGGTTTCCGGCTGTTCCGTCTCACTTTTGTCCATGTATTCTTCAATAACGATATGCGCATTGACACCTCCGAAACCGAATGAGCTTACACCCGCCCGGCGGGGAAGGACCCGGCCGTTTTCATCACGCAGCGCTTCCCACTCCTTTGTTTCTGTCACAATGTAAAACGGGCTGTCCTTCAATTTGATATGGGGATTGATGTTCTCGCAATGCAGACTTTTGGCGAGCGTCCGATGTTTCAGCTGCATCAATACTTTGATAACGCCCGCAATACCTGCTGCGAGCTCCAAATGTCCGATATTTGTCTTCACTGAGCCTATCCCGCAATATCCGCCCGGAGCCCCGTCTGTTTGGAAAGCTTTTTTCAATGAATTGATTTCAATCGGATCTCCGAGCGCCGTACCTGTTCCGTGCGCTTCTATATAAGTGATCGTTGACGGGTGAATACCGGCTTTTTGATAAGCGCTTTTCAGCACATCCGTCTGAGCCTGCGGATTCGGCGCGGTAAGTGACGCTGAGCGTCCGCCGTGATTTTCCGCTGTACCGCGGATGAGGCCGTAGATGTGATCCCTGTCATGCTCAGCCTCTGAAAGCTTTTTCAAGACAATCATGCCGGCACCCTCTCCTCTGACATAACCGTCAGCCTGATCAGAAAATGTTTTGCAACGTCCGTCTTCACTGAGCATGCCTGCTTTTTGAAAACCGATATGGCCTTCAGGCGTGACGATCGTGTTGACGCCCCCTGCGACCGCCATATCACAATCTCCCGTTTCAATGGCTTTTACCGCGCGGTGAATGGCGACTAAAGAGCTTGAACAAGCGGTTTCTACCGGCTCGCTCGGCCCGTGGATATCAAGAAAATAACTCATCCGGTTCGGCCCGACGGACGGCACGATTCCGGTCATCGTATACCCCTCGACAGGAAGACCCGCCTTATTGATTAAGGTTTGATATCCGCTTCCCAATGTGCCGGTGAAAATGCCGGTTTTTGTTCCGGCAATCCGTTTTGCTGAGTACCCCGCGTCTTCAATGGCTTTCCACACATACATCATTAATATGCGCTGCTGAGGATCCATCATTTCAGCTTCTTTCGGAGATATCCCGAAAAACAGCGGGTCAAACCCGGCGATTCCATCTATAAAACCGCCCCATTTAATTGACGTTTTATTTGCATCCGCTGCCGGATCGCCGTAATATTCGCGCCAATCCCAGCGATCCCGGGGAATTTCTGTGATGCAATGCTCTCCTTTTGATAAACGTGTCCAGAATTCATCTATGTCTTTCGCTTGCGGAAAAATACCGCTGATTCCGATAATGGCTATCGGTTCGGTTTTTTCTTCTGATTTTCCTTTTACGGATACGGGCGTTTCCCGTTTGACATGAACGGCCGCCGGAGCTTCAGCTTTTCTTATTCCGGCTTTTGGAGCGGTTTTTAAACGCTCTCTTTCTAAGCCGCTGAATGCTTCTTTCCATTCAGATATCAAATGGCCGCTCAGTTTGCGCAATGTCGGAAATTCAAAGAAGATAGTCGGGCTGAGCTCAAGCTGATAAGACCGATTTAATAGATTTGTAAATTCAGTGAAGATGATCGAATCAAATCCGTATTCCGTCAGTTCGCTGTCAGCCTCAATATCTTTCATGCTTACCTTTAAAAGATCTGATACATGCCGCTTTAGTTTCTCTTGAACCCGATCTTTCAGATCTGTTGCATCTGTCTCTGCCGGAGCTTTTCCGGCGGCGCTTTGTTCTTCGCCCAGATCGAAAATATGGCTGCGAATCCGTTTCTCGTCGCCCTCTGCCACCATGACCTGGTGTGCTCCGGAGGCAAAAGCGGCGTACAGCGCCTGGATGCCTGAGGCCGATCGCATGGCTTTCATTCCGGTCTGTTCATACATCAGCCGTTCGGTCTCTTTGTCCACGCGCATACCGCCTTCTTCCCAAAGCGGCCAGTTGACGGACAGGGTCTGCCCGCTCCGCTTGTTGTCCCGCACGAGCCTGTTTCGGCGGGCTGCATAAACATCCATAAATGCGTTGGCTGCCGCATAACCGGCCTGCCCCGGATTTCCCATGCCTCCCGCCAAGGAAGAAAACAGAATGAAAAAGTCCAGCCGCACATCTTTCGCTGCTTCATCAAGATTGATAAGCCCTTTCACTTTCGGCGCCATGACGGTCTTCCGTTCGTTTTCTGTCTGGTTCAGAATGTAGTTGTCGGCGATCACGCCGGCGCCGTGAATGATCCCGTCGAGTGTTCCGTGCTCCTCCTGTATGCCGCGGACGAGGGCGATGACCGCCGCCCTGTCTGTCACGTCAACCGGTTTATACAGTACGCGGGCACCCGTCGCTTCCAAGCGCCGTAAGCGGGCGGAGCGCTCTTCATCAAGCGCTTCCGCCCTCCCCGTTAATACGAGGACGGCATTTTTGACGCGGGAGGCTATTTCTTCAGCGAAAATCAGTCCGATGCCGCCCGCTCCCCCGGTGAGGAGGTAAACCCCTTCGTCTTTCCACGGAACGGTGCCGCTTTGAGGTGGCAGATGACGCCAGTTTCTGACGAGACGTTTGCCGGCTTCATAACGGATTTCCGCTTGTTCAGGGTGCGTCCGGTTTTCTTTCAGCTTGGCAAGAAGCGATGATGCTGGCTCGTCCGGATCGGCTTGGATGACTTGGCCGTACAGCTTCGGATGTTCAAGGTGAGCCGTTTTCAGGAAAGCGGCCAGCCCCGCCAATACATTGTCTTCCCCCCTGTCGGGGACAAGAAGCTGGATCAGCGTTTTTTTCTTCTGTTTTTCTTTGATAAGACGGGTGACGATCGCTGACAGCTCCGCCGCGCAGGCGTCATAACGGTCTTCAAGCGGACCTTTGCCGTCAGCCGCACATACGGCGCCGCTTATGTCCTCCGCATTCATTCCGCCATACAGCGTCACGTATCTGAAAGACTCTTCTTGTCCGCCTTCACCCGGCGGTGATTCCTGCCACTTTGGCTGAAGCAAGAGCGGTTTTCCCTCCGTTTCCTCTTCCAGAAAACGGGCGGTGAGCCCCGTCAATCGGACACATACCTCGCCGTTTTCATCACACAGCTCAATATGATAGGCGCCGTCCGCTGAGGAAAGCACCGCCCACATCGTCTCCCGGCATGCAGAAAACACCTGCATATCTTGGAGGGCAAACGGCAAAAACGGCCGTCCGGACGCGGAACCGTCTGAGAGCACGAGACCGATAGAAGCCTGAAGGGCGGCGTCCAGCATGCTCGGATGCAGGATGAACGGCTCCTTTTCCTCGCGGGCGGACGGCGGAAGAGTGAGCTTCGCGAGCACTTCCCCGCTTCCGGCATAGACGGCGTCAAGCGCCTGATGAGACGGTCCGTAGGTAATGCCGAGACTGTCGAATGCTTCATAACACTCAGCCTTTGACATGTGCCGGCCGCCGCAGCGCGTCTGAACCGCCTCTACATCGAGTACCGGAGCACGCTCCGTCTCTTCGAGCACGGCCTTTCCCTGGAAAAAGACAAGCGGCTCTTCTCCTTCGGCATACGCTTCAAAAGCGATGTCTCCGTTTTCTTCCGGCTGAAGCTTTACATGAAGCGTCACGCCTTCAGAAAGCGCCGTCACCGGGCGAAGCCAAACGATCTGTTTGAGCCGGACACCCGCTTTCCCGCCCGGCAAGTCCTCAGCGGCAAGTGTAACGGCGGCCCGGGCCATTTCTAAAGCAGCCGCGCCCGGAAGCACCGGTTTTCCATTGACGATATGATCAGCAAAAAACGGTTCATGCCCTGAAAAAACAGAAGTAAAGCGCTGGGCGGTAAAGGTCGATGTATTCGCGTGGAGCAGCGGGTGAAGCTTTTCACGTTCAGCTGAATTCCGGCTTTCAAGCTCTCCCTGAAGACGATCGGACGCCCAATACGTCTGCCTTGCAAACGGGTAGCCCGGCAGATTGCCGATTCGCGGCAAAGGTCCGCCATAAAGCAAGTCCCCTTCGATTTCATAACCTTGACAATAAAAATCTGCCAGCACGCATAACAGTTCCTGATATTTTCTTTGGTCAGAATATGAGGCGCTGCACTTGCCGAGCACTTCTATTATGTGCTCCTGAATATGCTGTCGGCCTGCAAAGTGCTGCGGTACTTTTCCCGAAAACACATAAGGATGATGTTCATTAAGCTTTGCCTGCTTCCATACATACACTGCGTCATCAGCATCTTGAACCACGATGGCGGCGCGATGGTTAAAGTGATGCCGTCCTTTTAGCAACGTATAGCTGAGCTGGGCTAGATCATTTTCTTTCAGTCCGCCATTTTCCGCCCAAGTGATCATATCTTCGATTTTTTCCTGAAGGGCCTCCTTTGTTTTTGCAGACAAAGTCAGTAAATAAGCAGGGGCATCCCGATGAGGTGAAGCGCTGCGCTTATAGCTTTCCATAACGACATGGGCGTTTGTTCCGCTCATCCCGAATGCGCTGACTGCCCCCATTCGGTTTTTATCCGGCAGAGAAGGCCACGGTTTACCCGTTTTATTCACATAAAAAGGACTCTTCTCCCAGTTGATATAGCGGTTTTCCCCGCTGCAATGCAGACTGGCGGGAATCATTTCACGGGAGAATGCCTGTAAAAGACTGATCAAACTGACAATGCCTGACGCGGCAAACGTGTGGCCGATATTGGTTTTAATTGATGTGAGCGCGCAAAATGCTTCTTCGTTTGTATAGGCAGTAAATGCGTCATAAAGCGCGTTAATTTCCACCGGATCACCGAGTTTTGTCCCCGTGCCGTGTGTGACGATATATTCGATATCTTCAGGGTTGATACGGCCCCGGTCATAAACGGAAGTAAGCAGCCGGGTCTGCGCGACGCCGCTCGGAGCGGTAATTCCGTTTGTTTTCCCATCATAATTGATGCCGCTCGCCCGAATCACCCCGTAAATCGGATCACCATCTTCTTCCGCCTCTCTCAGCGGCTTCAGAACAACCGCCGCGGCAGCTTCCCCGGGAACCATGCCGTCAGCCCTTTTATCAAACGCGAAGCATTTCCCGTTTTCCGACAGCATTCCGGCTTTATCTATCGTTTCAAAAAAGTCCGGGGTATTCATGATATTCACCCCGGCCGCAACAGCTGTTGTGCACTCTTTATTCTGCAGGCTTAATACCGCCTGATGGACAGAAACGAGCCCCGAAGAACATGCTGTATTTATCGCCATCACAGGACCTGATAAATTCAAGTGATAAGCCAGCCGCGCCGCCAAAATACCGTTATGATGAGACGTGACATTGCCTTTGTCCTGTGTTAAAAGGTGATAATCTCCTTCTTCCGCACCCACAAACATACCGATCGTCTGCTGCCTGATGTGACTGGCGCCGTAGCCGGCGTCCTCAAGGGCCCTCCACGCTTCCTGAAGAAGAAGCCGCTGCTTCGGATCCATCGTTTCAGCTTCCCTCGGCGATATTTCAAAAAATAAAGGGTCGAATTCGTCCGCCCCCGGTACAGCGCCGAGTTTCCATTTTGAACTTGTGAAGCCTTTTTTTGCGACCGGTGCGACAACGTCCTTTTCCTGAAACAGAATGTCCCACAGCTCGTCCGCCGTGCGCGCCTGAGGAAATCGGCCGCTCATGCCGATAATGGCAATGGAATCAGCTGCCTGACTGCCCTCGGTTCCGGCGTTCAGCTTATTTCTTCCCCTCTGCTTCTTTCGCTTTTCCGTTTCTGCCTTTTCAAAGACAGATTGATCTGCGGATTCAGATTTCTTTTCTTCATAGACATGCTCCATGACGGACTTGTGTTCCGTCAGAAAATAGCGGACGACCTTCTCCAGTGTGGAATGTCCGAAAAACAGGGCCGGGGTCACTTCAATTCCGTAGTGAGCGGACAAAGAAGAGGCGAATTCCGCCAAACTGATAGAATCAAAGCCGAAATCAGCCAGATTGTCAGCATCCGTCAGTCTGTTCTTGTCTATTTTCAAAAGCCCCGCCGCCAGTTCCTTCACATCCCAGCTTACGCATTCTTCCAGTGTAAAGCCTTTCATTTCACTCCGCCTTCCTGAAAACGGGACGTTCCTGTGTACAGAACCCGAATTCGGCCTTTCGCCTTGATCTATCTGCAGGAAGCGTTTGGCCCTCGACGGAAAACCTGCCAGCACGAGATACTGGCTGGACGGCTGGACTAACAATGTTTCAAAAGCTTCGAGTCCTTCCTCTGTGTATAAATAACGCTGTCCGCTGGATTTTAAATACATATCGGTGCTTTCCGCCGTGCCGACATGCATCCCCCCTTCTTTCCAAAGCGGCCAATTGATTGCAAGTGACTTACCGCTTCTGAGTCCGAGGCTCACAAGTTTATCCCGATGACGGACAAAAGCCATTTGGAAGCGGTTCCCCATTGCGTAGTCACAAGAACCGAAGTCTCCTAAAATCGCTGAAGAAGAAGAGAAACAACAGAAGAAGTCAAGCGGCTCCCGTGACAGAACCCGATCTAACACCGCGGTGCCGTCCGCTTTTGGCGATAAGACTTGCTGAAAGGTTTGCAGATCTTTCTCCAGAATGCTTTCAGTGCCTTGAAGACCTGCAGCGTGAATGACACCGTGAATCGGCCCGCATCCTTTCTCTTTCGCTTCTTGCAAACCTTTCTCCATCTGAGCCTGATCTGCGGCATCCGCCTGCACGTAAAACACCTTGGCGCCTGATTCTTCCAATCTCTTTATCTTGTGCAGCACCGGGCCGCCTGCCGCTGATCTCCCCGTCAAAATGAGCGTAACCGGTCCTTTTTCAGCAAAATATCCGGCAAATAACAAGCCCAAACCTCCGCATCCGCCGGTAATCAAGTACGTTTTTCCGCTTTTTATCACACGCTTCTCAACAGGGGCAATATCCGTCTGCTTCATTTCCATGACGTGACGGATTTCCCCACTGTACATGACACTGCGGAACGACCCGCTGTGAAGCTCTTCACATACATTATGGATCAGCTTTTCAAACGGTCCTTTTTGTCCAAAATAAACCGCGGCCGTATCCGTCTCCGGCAGGATTAGTTTCAGCGACCGTTCCAGCCCGATCCATGACTCGGCGTAACTGATATCGGTATCGATCCCGCACTGAGCGGAAAGAAGGATCCGCCTCGGTTTAGAACGCAAAGAAGCAGCTGCACGGATCACATGATACAGAATGGAATAGTCTTTCACGGCCTTTTCATCTTCAAGCGGCCATCCATACAAAACGGCATCCGCCTTGCCTGCAGCCGTTTCAATATGCCGAAACGTTTCTTGATATGCTTGTCCGTCAGTGATTTTAATTTGATAATGCGTGTTTGAAAGCTTTTGAGTTTCCTCACCCTGTGAAATAAAAAACACGCCGGCTCCCGGATAAAGGGATTGTAAAGACCGATAAGCATGTTTTCTGGCAGCTTCTCCCGTAAGAAAACAGATGACTGTTTTCAGCTCTTCATGAATGGATTTCTTCAGAGGCTGCTGCGTCCACCTTTCCTCAAATATCATCATCTCGGAGTGTTCCTCTTGCCCGTGATCCTGCTGAGACGGCTGTCTCATTCTCACCCCTTTGATTTCTGCGCAGACAGTGCCGGTTTCGTCACAAAATTGAATGTCACAGCCGGTTTGATTCTTTTTATTCATATACATCCACATGCCGGATGAGCACGGACGCATGACGCGCAGTTCTTCAACCGCTTCAGGCACGATATGGACTGACGGCTCCGTTTTTGCCAGGACATGAAAAGCTGCGTCCAGAAATTCCGGCGGCAGATGATATCCCGGATTACGGCCGCTTTCATCTGTAAGAGCAAGCTTCGCCCAAACCGTATTTTCTCCCGTATAAAGCTTTTCAACGGTGCGGAACTCCTTACTGATCGTTACACCTGATGTGCTTGGTGTTTCATAATCGAATGACAACGGGCGGCAGTCTTTTTGTAAGGAGGCAATATCAAGCACGCGGGATGGCTGTATGTTCCCTTGCCCGATGATTCCATAATGATGCAGCTTCTCTTCGTCACTGTATATTTCATAATGGATGCCTTCCTCGTCTTCAGACAGAAGGGAGAGATTGACGCCCGCACCGTGATGTCCGCTGGTAATCGGGTCAGTCCATGCCGCTGTTCGGATCCATATCTCTTTTTCTTCAGAGCTGTCTGCCGCATGATGATAAGCCGCAAGCGCCATTTCTAAATAAACGGCTGCCGACAGAACCCGCTCCCCTCTCACATCGTGGAAAACGTGTTCCCGGCCTGTAAAAGATGTATGATAGCTTTGCTCCGCCAAGGTTGACGTATTTTCATGCAGGAAAGGATGCACATATTCAGTTGTTCCTGTTTTTTGTTCTTCCCGCTTCATCCAGTAGCTTTCTTTTGCAAATGGATAAGACGGCAGACTGATACGATGCGGCAGCGCGCCTTTATATAAAGATGCCCAATCGACGGGCGCCCCGTGGACCCAGGCATTCAAAAGACTGTCAAATTGACGTTTTTCCATCCAATCACCGACTGTGCCTTCCGTCTCTGTGACAGCACTATCACTCCGGCCCGTAAACACCCCGCTTACGGAACCGGCATTATTCAGAAAAGCAGTCAGCTTCTGTTCCAATTCAGAAACAGAGTCCGCTGTCATCGCCAGCCGTTCTTCCATCGGGACCCTGCCGACTTGAAGGGTAAATGCCGCGTCAAGCAGATTTGCATCTGTAATTGTTCCGTTTCCGGCGGCATTCGACAGCAACAGAGCCCGCTCGCGCAAGCGGTCTTTATCTTTTGCCGATAAAACAAAAAGCGCCGGACGGCCGAAGTCCGCCGAAGTCATTTCAGCCGGTTCATACTCTTCTATAAGCAGGTGGGCATTTGCCCCGCCCGCTCCGAAAGAAGATGTACCCGCGATTCTCGGATATTCCCGTGTTACTCCTTCAGATTCTATGACCGGCCGTCTCCATTCCGCCGTTTCCTGCTGCACGATAAAAGGAGAAGTTTCAAAATCAATTTCCGGGTTCAGCTGCTTTGAATGCAGCGACGGCACCAGATATCCGTGTTTCATCTGAAGAAGAATTTTGGTGACCGCAGCAATGCCCGCCGCACTTTCCAGGTGTCCGATATTGGATTTAACAGAACCGATGGAACAAAATTGCTTTGCATCCGTATAGCGGCGGAAAGCCTTGGTTAACCCCGCGATTTCAATCGGGTCTCCCAAGGAAGTGCCGGTGCCGTGGGCTTCCAGATAGCTGATTGCTCTCGGATCAATCCCTGCCCGCTCCATCGCGTCTGCGATCACTTCCCCTTGTGCATTCGGGTTCGGAACGGTGAACCCGTTCGTTTTGCCGCCGGCGTTCAGAGCGCTTCCTTTAATGACACCGTATATATGATCATGATCTTCAACAGCCTTCTTCAACGGCTTTAACACGATACAGCCGACGCCCTCTCCGTCAACAAACCCGTCAGCCTTATCACCGAACGCTTTGCACGCGTTTGACGGCGACAGCATTCTCATAGAAGAAAGTCCGATATAATGAACCGGATCTGTAATCAGGTTTACGCCGCCGGCAATCGCGCATTCAGATGCACCTGTTCTGATGCTTTCTGCGGCGAGATGAATGGCGGTTAAGGATGAGGAGCATGCGGTATCGACCGCGATGCTCGGACCGTGAAAATCAAACACATAGGATACGCGGTTCGGGATAAAGTGGTAGTGGGCCCCTGTCGGATAGTTGCCGTTCATGACACCTGCAAAGACACCAACCTTTTTACCGGCGCATAGTGAATCAGGGGTATATCCGGCATCCTCAAGGGCCGCATAAGCGGTTTCCAGAAACAGTCTCTCCTGCGGGTCCATGCGCTCCGCTTCTTTCGGGGAGATTTTAAAAAACAGCGGATCAAATTTATCAATATCTGTTAAAAAGCCGCCCCACTTTGTATACATCCGGCCTTCCTTACCTTTTGTCTCATCATAGTAGTCCCGCCAATCCCAGCGGTCTTTCGGAATTTCGGTGATTCCGTGTTCACCGGTCTTTAACCGTTCCCAGAACTCATTAACATTTTCAGCTCCGGGATACTTCCCGGCAAGACCGACAATTGCCACTTCAAGGTGTTTTGAGGGCGGTTCGGAAGCGGGCGGCGCTTTTTCAGAAAAAGATGCCGCTTGGCGCTTCGTCAATCCGGCGCTTTTTTTGCGGCTTTGCTTTTTCTGTAGAGTGTGCGGCACCTTTTCGGCTTCTTTATTTGTCTTGAAAATCCCAGCCATATCTTCCTGTCTTGAGCTGACGAGATATTCCGCTAATCCGCCGATTGTCGGATACTCGAAGAACAATGTGCTGCTGATATCAGGGACGTCTTCCCGCACGCGGTTGGTCAGCTGTACGATTAAGATGGAATCGATTCCGTATTCTTCAAGGGGCGTATGGGCTTGAACGTCCTCAATCGGCATCTTTAAGATGACGCTGACGATCTGTTTCAGATACTCTGTGCTTTTTTCAAGCAAAGAGCCGGATGATACCGCTTCAGTATGAGGGAGTTCTTCTGAAAATCGCGCATGCAGTTCGCGCTCCTTCGTTTCAGCCAAGTATGCGGCAAGCTCTTCTATCGTCCGGTATTCAAAAAACAGCGTGCTGCTGATATCAGGGACGAGATCCCGCAGCTCATTCGTCAGCTGAACGATCAGAATAGAGTCAATGCCGTATTCATCCAGAGGAGCCAGCGGGTTTATCTCTTCTGCCGGCATTTTTAATACTTTTGCCGCAGCCCTTATCAGAAAAGCCGCTGTCTTTTCCGAAAGCCCCTCTCCCGCTTGTTTGATGGGGAGCTGACGATCAGAGGATGTTCGCGGTACGTTTGATTGGCGCTTTTGCGCGGTGTAAGCTTCCCTGCTCTGCCTGATAACTCCGTTGCTTTTCGCTGTGATAATCTGCTGGGTGTGCAGACGTTCGTTTTCAGCCGGAAATTGAATGGAATGAAAACCTTCAGCCATTAAAACGGATTTCCATGTTTCCGGATAAAGACCGGGGCACCCCGGAATCCGCAGCACCTCATCTTCGTACAGCCACCAGCCCTCTAATAAGCCGAATGTAACATGTGTAAACGGCGTATGCCCGCCCAGTTCATTAACGAGCAGCAAACCGTCTTTTTTCAATACGGCTTTTGCCGTCCGTAAGGTTTTCCGGATATTTTTGGTAGCATGCAGCACGTTTGCGGCGATGGCGATATCGTAGGTTTTCAGATGTAATCCCTGGCCCGCCGCAGGCTTCTCCACATTAAACAGCTGATACGTCAAATACGGATTGTCCGCGCCGTATTCCTTTTCGGCATGCATTAAAAAAGCTTTTGACAAGTCGGTATAACAGTATTCCTGAATATGGTTTTGATAGGGGCGGAGCTTTTTAAACAGTGTGCTGCTCGTTCCGCCGGTGCCCGCTCCGATCTCCAGCAGACGGATGTTTGCCTCAGGATTGTTTTTAATTACATTTTCCACATAAATACACGCTTCATTTGCCAGCACATCGTTGTAATAATCAGCGAGAATGTTATGCTTATAGATTCCTTCAACAAGCTCCATTGAAGAATCGGGAAACATCACGTCAGTGGCTTTTATTTTGCCTGTTAAAATGTCAGGCAAAGCTTGAATGACGGTATCCGCCAGCAGAGCCTGCGCTTTCATATCCGGATCTTTCAGCCATTCGTTTTTCTTCTTATGCCACTCTTCCCACACCGCGGCCGTTTCACCGCTTTTAAAATCGCTGTCTAAAAGACGTATGCTTTCTTCCAGCCAGCGCTCATATAAAGGCAGACAGGAAGCTGCCGGCGCTTCGCCGGTCAGACCCATTGAACGCAGCGTCACCCGCAGCACTTGCAGCAAAAGCCGATTCAATTCTTTCATTTGATTGCTTATTTCTGTTCTTAAGGATAACTGTGTACGGTCTTTTTGTTTGTCTCCCTTACCCAAAACCTTATCCTCCTAAGAAAATTAAATTTGCTCCGTCATTTTGACAGGCAATCAGATAGTCACAAATTCATGAGGGTTCATTCCCTCGATCGGAATCGGCTTGGTCAGCTTCATCAGCCCCATGCGGGAGATCGGCTGCGTCAGCAGAGTTTCCAGCGCCTGCATCCCTTCCGCCCGGCTGATCAGTCCGAGACCGATTGCACTCAGTCTGTCAAACTCTTCAGAAATGTGATTGTCAGCCCGCTCCCAATACCCCCAGTTCATCACTTTGACCGGGCATGACAGCCGCCCGGAAAGCTCATGGGCAAATGCGTCTTTAAATGCGCACCCCGCCGCATAATGACTTTGATTCGGATTCTTAATATATGAAATAACCGAAGAGAAAAAGAGAATAAAGTCCAAAGACTCTTTCGCAAATACTTCGGCAATGTTGACGGAAATATCCACTTTCGCCGCAAGGCCGGCGTGAAACTGTGATTCTTCCATATCTTTTACGCTTTCATTCGCAAATACCATCGCTGAATGAACGACGCCGCTGATGGTGCCGTATGTGTTTTTAATCTGTTCATAGGCGCGCTGAAGCGATGGAAGATCAGAAGCATCTGCTGCTATATATTCGGGAGCCGGGCCTGATGGCCGGTACCGGTCTATTTTTTGGCGTATCCGGCTGTCCAGCGGCCGCCTCCCGATCCAGACGACTCGGGCTTTATACGTCGTCACCATATAATCTGTCCAAACCTCGCCGATGCCTCCCGCACCGCCGATGATGACATATACGCCTCCATATCGGTAAGGAACACTTTCAGACGGCCCGCTTTGGACCGGAAGCAATTGAGGCCGGTGCCATTCCTGATGTCTGCGCACCCATGCTTTACCCGTACGGTCGCGGGGCAGGCTGAATATGTCTTCTGCGGGGAAATCCTCCCCGTCTTCAAGATCGACCAGACGGATGTGCCAGCTCGGATGTTCTTTTGCGAGAGACCCGACGAAACCGTGCACACTGGAATGAGCGGGACGCACCTCATCATATTGGGTGATAGGCTGTGCTTGGTGCGTAATCACCGTCATCCCGAGCTGCTCTTTTCCATACCCGAGGCCGATAAGAGCTTTGGCCGCTCTGAAAATTTGCAGCACCCCGCTTTTTTGATCATGAATGTAAGAATCAGCCGGCTGAGGGGCAAACCAGATCATATGCTGAATCTCACCGAGACGGCGGAGCCGATCGGATATCACTTCAACGGAAGCACTTTGGCTGCTATCAAATCGCACAGCTTTAGGAAACAATCGTAAAACCGCGTCCGCCTGCCCGTCTGTACCGCCTATGATGACAGCTTTTGCTTCAGAAATGGGGAAGCCGGTTTGGTTGTCTATCGGTTCAGCGTCCCATACCTGCATCAGTTTGACGGCTCCGGTAAGGTCACCCGGCAGATCGTATTGCTTATTATCGGTTACGGCCGGCGCACTTTCGGCTATCCGGGCAGAAAATCCTTTTATTCTTACACACACATTGCCGCGTTCATCACATATATCAATGTCCATTCTTCGCACGGCCGGTGTTTCATGCGTCACAAATACGGCCGCCCACATGTTTGGACTGCACGGATGAAAAACGGTCAGTTCATGCAATTCAAAAGGCATTAACGGCTGCTCCGGATAACCCGCTTTATCTTCATTCATAACGCCGATGGCCGCCTGAAAAGCGGAATCAATCAGACTCGGATGGAGCACAAACTGTTCGGCCTCATCACAAACGGAAGCAGGGAGCACCAATTTAGCCAAGGCTACTTTTTCCCCGCAATAAATGTGATCAATTCCTTGATGTGAAGGTCCGTATACAATTTCCGCCTTTGCAAATGCCGCATAGCAGTCTTCTTTTGACAGCACTTTTTTGCGGCAGCGCGCTTTCAGCTGTTCAATATGCAAAACCGGCGCCTCAGACAGCGGCTCAATCACAGCACTGCCTTCACAATAAATGTCTGAATCGTTTTCATTGCTGTACACTTGAAATGAAACATTGCCGTTATCCTCTAAGGAAAGACCTGTCGTCATACGCAGCGGCTCTTTTTTATGAACGGCCTGGCGTATCCAGCTGATATACCGCAGCGAAATGCCGGTTTTAGCCGTGTATTCAGCGGCTAACGGCGCGGCAGCCAGTTCAGCCGCGGCTCTCGCCATTTCAAGATAAGCCGCCCCGGGGAGAACACGCTTGTTTCGGACGATATGATCGGCTAAGAAGAATTCATCTCCGTTCAGTACCGTGCTGAATTTTTGTTCTAACAAATCTGATGTATTGCGGTGAAGCAGCGGGTGAAGCCTGCTTTCTGTATTTACGGAAGTGACGGGATGATCGGGCTCCGGTATCCAATAGCGTTCCTTCGCAAACGGATATGTCGGCAGACTCATCCTGCGCGGTTTCTCCTCCCGATACAGCCGCGTCCAGTCTATCTCAAATCCTTTTGACCACAGCTCCGCAAGTTTTTTGTAAGTGCCGCTGTCCGTCCATTTTCGGATCAGCTCCTCCGTATCCTGATCATCATTCAGGAAACCCCTGATTTCCGTTCCGCTATCAGACCGGCCTTGAAAGCAGCCGTCAATCTGCCGTTTTCGTTCTGTAAATTCGGTTAATTTCCTGATCAGGTCCGCTTGATCGTTCACTAAAAAAACAAGCCGTTCTTCCATTGCCAGCCGTCCCGTTTGCAGCGTATATGCCAGTGACCGCAGGGAAAAAGGTTCTTCAGGCTGCTTCTCTAAGCCGGACTGACCGAAAAGACCGGAAAGAAGATTCTTATGTTTCTCATCGTTTGTCAGACATTCTGCTAAAGTCCGGACGGAAGTATGCTGTATGAGATCAGTCATGTCTATTGCCAGCCCGTATTGATCCGTCAGCCGCTCAGAAAACTGTGTCAGCTGCATGACATCCAAGCCGAATTCCTTCCAATCCTGTTCACCATCTACCGAGCCGGCCTCTACATGCAGAACTTCGGCCAGAGCACCGCGCAGCGCATTTTCCAGCTGATTTTGCATTGTATCTGTTTTGTCATGAAGCGGCCCGCTTCCTTCAAGCGCTTTGTCTTTGAGAAACATCAGCAGGCGGGCAGCGTATTCCTTCAGCCGCTCCGGATTTTTCGCTGACAGAGGCACGATATACGGTCTCTCTTGATTCTCCGTAATGCCGGGGTTTTTGGGCCTGTACTCTTCTAAAATGAGATGAACGTTTGAACCCGTCGCCCCGAATGAACTGATGCCTGCGCGTCTCGGACAGGAATGTTCACTGCCGTTCTCTGTATACGCCGGCTTTTTCCATGACTCGGTTTTTTGCTGCACGTAAAATGGCGAGTCCTCTAAACGGAGATACGGATTAATCGTCTCTGAGTGCAAAGAAGGGACAAGCGTTTTGTGAAACAGCTGCAAAACCGTTTTATGAAGCCCGCTGATCCCGGCGGCTGATTCCGCATGTCCGATATTCGATTTAACGGAACCGATCGCACAAAATTGCCGATCCTCCGTAAACGTGCGGTAAGCTTTAACAAGACCTTGTATTTCAATCGGATCTCCTAAAGAAGTTCCGGTTCCATGCGCTTCCACATAAGAAATCGTCCGGGGATCGATCCCCGTCTTTTCAAGACATTCAGCTATCATATCCCCCTGCGCCACGGGGCTCGGCACGGTAATCCCGCTGACGGTTCCCACGTGATTGACGGCGCTGCCTTTTATCACCGCATAAATATGATCCTTATCTTCTTCGGCTTTGTGAAGCGGCTTCAGCAGCACGGCCCCGATGCCGTCAGCTGAGACATAGCCTGTGCCGCCTTCGCCGAACGTTCGGCACAGCCCGTCACTCGAATGCATATCCATCAAGCCGTATGTGATATATTTTGTCGGGTGCAATGATAAATTGACGCCTCCGGCAAGAGCTGCTTCACATTCACCCCGTCTCAGACTTTCCGCCGCCATATGGACGGCCGTCAGAGATGACGAACACACCGTGTCAACCGCCATGCTCGGCCCGTGAAAATTGCAGAAATATGAAACCCGGTTTGCGATCGGCGCATAGTTCAAGGGATAAGGAAAGACCAGCCCTTTGGCCGCAGCTTCAGCGCCGGCGAGAGAATAATCCATATGCATCACCCCGGCAAACACACCGACGTTCATTCTCTTATTCGGCCCTTTCGGCTGAACGATTGTTTCCGGGGTGTAGCCCGCATCCTCAATCGTTTCCCAGCATGTTTCTAAAAACAATCGTTCTTGCGGATCTTTAGCTTCTGCCTCCCGCGGAGAAATCCGGAAAAATTTCGCATCAAAACAATCCGGATCGTCTATAAAACCGCCCCATTTGGAAATCGGCTTGCCGGACGGCGATCGCAAATGCTCATATTTCCTCGTATCCCAGCGGGAACGAGGCACTTCCGTTACGCTGTTTTCTCCATTTTTTAAATTTGTCCAGAATTCACGAAGATTTTTGGCGCCGGGGTACCGTCCCGCCATCCCGACAATCGCAATATCTCCATTCTGCGTTCCGGCTGACGCCGATTTTTTCACACGGATTTGGGTCGTCCTCTTTTTTTCCCTGTGCAAAGGTTCAGCATTTGAATGCCCGCTTTGAGCATGGCCGAAGCCGGCTCCGTAATGTTCGCACAAATACCCCGCCAATTCCGTGATTGTCGTGTATTCAAATAACAGCGTCGGCAGAAGCTGCGTTCCGATTTTTCGTTCAATTTCCTTTACCATGTCCAACAGCCCCGGAGAATCCAGCCCCATTTCATAGTAGCCGATATCCGGGTCGATCTCTTTCACAGGTTTGTTCAATCGGGCGGCAAGCAATTCTTTTAAATAAAGGATGCACTGTTCAGTAAGGCCGGCGGAAGGCGCCGGTTCCGCTTGCGGAGCCGGGACGGCATTCCGCCCGTCAGGTTCTTTCTTTTGCCGTTTCTGATTGATCAGTTCCGGGCCCCTCACCCGTTTATTGGCGAAGTTTTTCAGTTCGCCGACTTTTCTGCCTTCCTCATTGAAAAACTCCATTGTCACGTAAACGAGATCTTTCTTACGGGTGACGGATTCTTTTTTTATCTTGGTGATACATGTCGTCTGCAGCAATTCGGCGCAATAAAACGATTCATAAAACAGCGGCAGAAATAATTGCCCCTCCTCCCTCGTCAAAGGAGCGAGATATACATTGGAGCCGATGCTGCTCGCATCTATCAATGCGGGATGAAACATCGCCTCTCCTGCATGTTCCAGCTGATCCTTTTGCACCGACAGATCAATATAAATCTCTTTTTCAGTCTGGTAGACGCTTCCGCAGCCTTTCATCATTCCTGAATGAACCAGTTCTTGATCCCTGCATTCCGCGTAAATGTCCTCAAGCGGTATTTCTGCCGCCGTTTGTTTTACGGCATCCATCCGGACGCTCTCTTGGAAGCCGGCGGGCTTGACGGAATGCATTTGCGCCGCGGCATATATCTTTGTCTCTGCTGCTTCGTCACCTTGTTTTTGCCCTTTCACCTCTACCTTCCATTGCCCTTCGCCGTTCTCTGTACAGTCAACGGAAAGCAGGATTGTTTCTCCCTGTTCAGGAGCTAAAGGGTGAAAAATCGATAAGTGCCTGAGTTCAAGGCCGGCATGAAAAAAACCGTTTTCTCTGAAAGTCTGATAGATCAGGTCAATATAAGCCAGACCCGGCAGCAGTTCCTTTCCATAGGCTTTATGATGTTTCAGAACGGGATGCTGATTGTTAATAAGAAGCTGCTCTTGCATATGAACTTCCTCCATATCGACGTTCAATTTTCAGCGCAATCAGTAAGTCTTCATTTGTTTCCAAAACGTATTCGGGCGGGACTCATGTGCGTTTTCATGCAGGCTTTCGGTTTTGTCCGGACGGATGGGCCGGCGTTTTAATTCCTGTCTCGGCAAAGGCTTTCTAACCGGGGTGTACGCCTCTTGCTCCCAGGCTTCCACTATGACATGGGCATTCGTCCCTCCGTCAGCGAAACTGCTGACGGCGGCAATCCGCGGTGAATCCGTCCATTCACGCAGAACGTGCGAAAAATAAAACGGCGAGGCGGACAGATCGTAATGCGTCATCGGCTCTTTGCCCGAAAGGAAAGGCACACGCATTCGGTGCGAGAGCATAAGCACTGTTTTAATGAATCCGGCAATCCCTTCAGCGCATAACGGGTGTCCGATATTCGGCTTCATCGACCCCAATTCGCAAGGCGCGCTGTTTTGCATACGGTACACCGCTTCAATCGCCCTCAGTTCCAAAAGGTCTGTTACTTCAGAGCCTGAACCGTTTGCTTCAATGTAGCTGATATCCTCCGCTTTTCTGCCGCTTTTGGCAAGCGCCTTGGCCATCACTTCTTTCTGCGCCTGTATATTCGGTGTGGCAGGCCCCGCGGTTCTGCCGTCATTGTTTACGGAAATGCCTTTAATGACCGCATGAATCCGGTCCCCGTCTTTTACAGCCTGGGCCGCTGTTTTTAAATACACCATTCCGACGCCTTCTCCCAATACGATGCCTCCGGTGCGGCGGTCAAAAATATGAAACGCAGGCTCTTCGCTTAACAGATTGCGAAGTTCGAACATCCGGTGGGTTTGACCGGATTCCAGCAGACTGACTCCCCCGACCACCGCTGAGTCGATTTCACCGCAAGAAAGCGCCTGTATCGCCATATTCATACCGACAAGCGCTGAAGAACAGGCCGTATCCAAAACGAGACTCGGCCCCTTCAAATCAAAGAACTGAGAAAGATTGGCCGCCAAGTAATTCGGGCCGGCGGCGACTATCGGATTCTTTGCATGCTTCAGACGGTTTTCGTCAGGCATACTGCCGCCGCGTCCTCCTAAATAGACACCGGCTGACCTGCCTTTCATTTCTTGTAAAGAGTAACCGCTGTCTCTGAACAGATGAAGCGCCTCTTCTAATATAAGAAAGGACTGGACATCCATTGCCTTGATGTCTTCTTCGGGAATAAGGAAAAACTCCGGGTCAAAATGCGTTACATTTTTTAAAAGGCCCGCATAATCCGCCTTCTCCGTTTTCCAGCGTTCTTTCGGCACCCTTTGAATAGCCGACGTCCCTTCAGACAGCAGCTTCCAATAAGCTTCAATTGATTCAGCTCCCGGAAAACGGCAGGACATTCCCACAACAGCGATGTCTTGCGCCGCTGCAGCGCCAGAAGGCTGAATGACAGCGGCTGCTGTTTGTTTGGGAACGTCCGGGATTACAGGCTGAACCGGTTTTGAAACGGCATCTTTGATTTCCGGATATGCTGTTTCAAGCCATCCCGCCAGCGCAGCAACCGTAGGGTATTCATACAGCACCGCCGGGTCAAGGTCAGCTTTGATCCTCTTTCCGATCGCTCTGGACACTTGGGCAAGCATGATGGAATCGGCTCCGTAATCTTGAAACGGTGTATCAGATTCAAATCTTGACGGCTCCAGTCTTAATTCCCGGCAGCAAATGCCCGTCAGCCACTCCTCTACGCTTTCTGTCTCACCCTGTACATGCTGCTTTGTTTCGGTAAGGCCGGTTGAAAGCATCAGACGGTCGGGCTCCCATTTTTCCGGGTGAATGACGGCCGGCATAATAACAGATCCGCAATCGCCTGCCATAACGGCATCAAACAGACTCAGCCCTTCTCTGTCAGTGATGCTCTTTAAACCGCTTTTCAGATAGGCCCGGCTTTTTGATTCGCCCATACCCGTTTCTTTCCAGCTCGGCCATTGGATGCTCAGCACCGGAAAACCTTTTGCGGCCGCAAAATAATCCATATAGGCGTTAGCCATGGCATAATCGCTTTGTCCCGCTCCTAATTCGGGCATCACGCCGGACACTGAAGAAAACAGCGCAAAAAATCGGAGAGGCTCCTTGTGCAGCGCTTGATACAAAAGGTCCAGTCCGTCTGTTTTAGGTTCAAGCACGGGCATCATCTGTTCTCTCGTTTTGCGGATAAAGGCTGGATGATCGAGATCTACGGCTCCCGCTGCGTGTATCACGCCTCCTATCGGCCCCATCTTCTCTTTCACCCGGCTGACGGCCTGCTCATATTCAGGACCGGAAGATACAGTCAGCACTTCCGTCCGGACACCTTTTTGTTCGAGCTCTCTGATTCTTCTCACTTTATCGGAAAACGGGGAATTCCGTTTGATATGATCATCCCACTCCGCTTTCGGAGGCATTGTTTCTTTTCCGGTAAGCACGAGTTTCGTGACTCCGTAACGTTCGGCAAAATGCCGGGCGAATAAATATCCGAGTCCCCGGGTCCCTCCGGTGATCCAGAGCACATGGTCTTTCGGAAATGAAAATTCTTTTTCAGCTAAGCTGTTTGTTTCCTTTAACCGCGCGTGATAGCGCACATCGTTTCGGTAACACACTTCGATGTCTGCAGAATCGCGAAAAAACTCCTCTGCGATCTGGTTTGCCAGCTCGGGATCTTCGGCAGTCCGTTCTGCATCCATATGCCGCGAGCGGATATCCTTATACTCACTTTGGAGCATCCGGTACAATCCGGCCTTTTTTGCACCTGAAAGATTTATCGTTTCATTTGCAAAAGGTTCAAGCCCCTTTGTCACACAAAGCAGCTGAAGCTTTCGGCCGCGGTTTCTGTTGTCAATGAGACACTGCAGACGATGAATCCAGCCATCATCATGCTTGATTTCCGTCCCGCACCCCGTCACATCAATCAGACCGCCAAATCGGGCCGCGTCCCCGGATATTTCCGGTGATGCAGCGTCAATGATTTCAGACTCGGGGAAATAACGGGACAGCTCAACGGCCAAATTTCCTGTCTGGTGATCAGCGGCTATTCCGATGACGCCCCGCACTTCCTTAGCCGGAACACGGCTGCTTTCTGCCCAGCTTTTCTGTAAAAAGCGGAATTCACGAAATGTTTCAGAATGTGTTTCAGCATCACGAACATTGTCCGGCGCTGCATCGTCCGGCCAATAACGATCCTTTATAAATGGATAACCGGGAAGGCTGATGCGATGCGGCAGGCTGCCGTTATAAAGCTCTGACCAATCAATCTTCAGCCCTTTTACCCAAAGTTCCAGAAGCTTTGCGAATTTTTTTCTTTTCATCCATTTACGGACGGCTTCCTGCATATCTTCATCCTTAAAAACGGCTAGAATGTCTTTATACTGTTTGCTTTTTCCCCTGAAGCAGCCGTCTGTTCCGCCGTCAATAAAACGCTGCAGTTTTTCCGCTAACTGCTCTGTCGACGTCACGATAAACGCCGCACGTTCTTCCATCGCTTCTCTTCCGATTTGAAGGGTGTAAGCCGCATCCCGGAGGCTGCGGTCTGTGACGTCATTTTTTCTGACCGCTTGAAGAAGCTGCTGCGCCCGCTGCTTCAGGCTGGCCTCCTGTTTGGCGGATAATAAAATGACTGCGGGATCTTCATCTGTGAATGGCTCAGAAATCTCCCTATCAGGTTCAATATATTCTTCTATCAATATGTGGGCATTTGCCCCGCCCGCGCCAAAAGAAGAGATTCCCGCGATTCTCGGAATCTCTTTCTGCGCTCCGTTTTCCTCAATGACCGGCCGTTTCCAGTCTGCCAATTCACGCTGCACCGCAAACGGCGTCCGGTCGAATGCAATATTCGGATTCAATTTTCGGCAATGTAATGAAGGGGCCAGCTTTCGTTTCTGAAACTGGAGCAGCAGTTTTGTTACACCGGCAATGCCTGCCGCGGCTTCCAAATGCCCGATATTGGATTTAACTGAGCTGATGGCGCAAAAGCCTTTATCTGACGTTTTCGTTTGAAATGCGCGGGTCAAACCGTCAATTTCGATCGGATCTCCGAGTTCAGTGCCCGTGCCGTGGGCTTCGATACAGCTGATCATCCGCGGATGTATTCCTGATTTTTCAAGCGCGCCGGAAATCACGTCAGCCTGGGCGCTCGGACTCGGCACTGTATACCCGTTTGTTCTGCCGCCGTGATTGATATGAGTGCCGCGAATCACCCCGTAAATATGGTCCTTATCAGCCATCGCTTTTGACAGCGGCTTTAACAGCACGGCCCCGACGCCTTCCCCGGGAACAAATCCGTCCCCGCCTTCACCGAAACTTTTGCACGTTCCGTCTTTTGAAAGCATTCGATAGGCGCTGAGCTCCGCATAAGCCGAAGGATGCGTATACACATTCACACCGCCGGCAATCGCCATGTCACATTCGCCGCGAAGGATGTTTTCACACGCTTCATGAATTGCAGTCAGCGAAGACGAGCACATCGTGTCGACCGGCATGCTCGGCCCTTTCAGATTAAGAAAATAGGAAACTCTGTTGGCCGCTGAACTGAACGACGTTTTCGGCTGCAGGGTGCCGCCGTTTTTCCAGTACATTCCGTACCCATTTTTCGTAATGCCAGCAAAAACGCCGACCCGGCCGTTATACAGATTCTCAAGCAGTTCCTTCGTATAACCGGCATCCTCCAGCACCTGCCAGCACATTTCAATAAAGAGACGCTCCTGCGGGTCCATATTCAAAGCATCACGGGGTGAAATTTGAAAAAACAGCGGATCAAAGAAAGCGGCATCTTTCAGAAACCCGCCCCGCTTACTGTAACTTTTCCCTGCTTTCACGGCCGCTTCGGGATCAGGGTTGTAGTACTTGTCCTTTTCCCAGCGCTCTTCGGGAATTTCCGTCACACAGTCTTTTCCGGCCGCTAAGTTATCCCAGTACGCTTCAAGTGTTTCAGCTTGCGGATAACGTCCGCTGACTCCAATAATCGCAATCCCTTCTTTTGTCTGTTTCTCATTGGAAAAAGCAGGCCGTTTCTTTCGCTTGATAAACGACGGAAGCACCGGAAAATCTTCATTTGCCAAAACCTGTTCTGATATGCCTGAACGGTGCTCATCATCATTTGTCCATTTTCGGCATTCATTCGGATAATCCGTGACAAAGTGAGCTGCCAGGGAGCCCAGTGTCTTATATTCGTAAAAAACCGTTTTGGAAAGGTCACCGAAAAGCAGAGACAATTCGCGGTTCAATTTCGTCACAGTGACTGAGTTTATTCCGTAGGTTTCCAGCGGCTCTTCAGTATCTATGTTGGAAACAGCAATTTTTGCAGTCAGGCCAAAAAGCGTTTTGAGCTGAAGAAGCGTTTGTTCATACAAACGTTCACTGCGGTGTTCGGCATTGGTTTTTCCGGGAGCGCCCGTCTTGATGACAGGCTGCAGCTTCAACCCCGACAGGGAAGCCCATATTTTTCCTTCTTCGTCACATAAATCAATATAAAAGCTCCCCGCCTTCTCTTGTATCTCGGCCCATACCTTGTCAGGACAAGATTCATAAAACAAAAGCTCGTCCAATGAAACCGGGGCGAGCGTTTTATATTCTTTGCCGCCAAGCAGCGCGCATGCCTCTGTCACACTTTGCATCACACAGGGAGGGAGGCCGAATCGGGCGGATTCTTTTTGGTTTGTCAACGGAATTGATATGTCTGCCAGCATCCGTCCTGCTGAAGCGTAAATACGCTCAATTCCTTTCATGTGCTCACTGTATTGAACGGTATCGTTCTGAGTGATGGCTTCAATTTGCTGCTTATCCATCAGGGAACCGCTGTTTTCCTTCAAGCGGCTGATATCCAGCATGCCGGGCGCAGCATCAACTGGCTGAATCGTCCCTTGGCTGTACACATCATGACGACTGTAATCGGCAGAAAATGGATTATAAATCTCAAACCTTTTGGCTTCACCCTCATCGGGTATCAGCCTGATTTCGATATGGAACGGCTCAGCCTCAGTCAAAATGGGCTTTGACCACACGATATGCGTCAGCCGGACAGCCGCAGTCTCCTTTACTGTCAAAACAGCCGCAGCTCTCGCCATTTCCAAAAGAAGTTCTCCGGGCATAAGCTTTTTATGCTGTAAAGAAACATCAGCGAGAAAAAATTCCCGGCCGCTGAAAGCTGCCGAGAATCCCTGTCCCCTTTCATCAGAAATATGCTGCTGAGCAAGCGGATGAAGGGAAGCCGCTTGGCGAAGTCCCATCCGCATATCATAATCGCGCAAAATGCCGATCGCATCCTGTTTTGTCATTTTTTTATTTTTGACGTCAGAAAAAACCCGGTGCAGAAACTCTTTCATATGGTTTCCTCCATTACGCTAATCCCTGTAAAAACCGATCGTTCTTTTTACAGCGGCTTCTATGCTTATTTCGTTTTTCTCCAATTCATCAAGCAGGCGCTCATAAGTCTCAAGCGGGGACGTATCAGTCTCGTAAGTCTCCCGGTGCCTTATATGCTGCGCACTGTGCGGTATCCAGCAATGTGTTTTCGCAAAAGGATAGACGGGCAGGCTGACTTTTTTCGGTCTTTCGTCCGAATACAATTTATTCCAATCGACATACAAGCCTTGCACCCATAATTTTGCAAGCATTGCATACTTTCCTGCTTCAATCCATTGATCTACGGCCCCGCTCATTTCTGCGTTGTCCGTCATCTCTGTAAACAGCTGTTTCATCGCTTTGTTCCGGCCTGTAAAGAAATTCTGCCCCGTCTCCTTGCCGCTGAGGAAATCATTCAGCGCGTTCGTAAGCTCTTCTTTTGTTTCAGCAATGACGGCAAGGCGCTCTTCCATTTCATCCCGGCCAAGCTGAAGCGTATAAGCGATATCCGCAAGAGCTCCGTCAGCTGAATGTGACTTTTCCAAATATCTGCGCAGCTGTTCCGCACGTTCCTTCAGCTGTTCCGCCGTCTTTGCCGAGAGAATGAATAAGGACGGCTGAAGTTCACCGGCCGTCCATTGTTTCTCTTCAACAGGAGAAACATATTCTTCGAGCACGACATGAGCATTGACACCGCCAAATCCGAACGAGCTGACACCCGCTCTCCGCGGCAGTTCATTTCCGCTATCATCAGTCGCCGCTTTCCACGGCTGAGTGTCGCGGACGAAATAAAACGGGCTGCCGTCGAGGCTGATATACGGATTAACGGTTTCACAATGCAGACTTTTAACGAGCGTTTTGTGCTGCATCTGCAAAATAATTTTTAAAAGCCCGGCCATGCCGGCGGCAAGCTCTGTGTGGCCGATATTCGTTTTGACGGAACCGAGGCCGCAATGAGGCTGATCGGGTGCCGTTACTCCGACTTTCTGATAAAGCGCTGCAAAAGCCGCTTTGAGTCCGTTGATTTCTATCGGATCTCCGAGCGCCGTTCCCGTGCCGTGGGCTTCAATATAACTCACTGTACGGGGGTCGATGTTCGCTTGCTGATACGCTTTTATCATGACTTCTGTCTGCGCTTTCGGATTCGGCGATGTAAGGGAAGCCGCCCTTCCGCCATGATTTTCCGCCGTTCCGCGGATAACGGCATAAATACGGTCGCCGTCACGTTCCGCATCGGATAATGTTTTCAAAACAATCATGCCGGCACCTTCAGCTCTGACATAGCCGTCCGCTTGATCGGAAAATGTTTTGCAGCGCCCATCTTCACTGAGCATTCCTGCTTTATTAAAGCTGATATGCATATCCGGCGACACAATAGCATTGACGCCTCCTGCAATCGCGATGCCGCAGTCTCCGGCCTGAATTGCCCTGACCGCACGGTGAACAGCGACCAATGAGCTTGAACAGGCGGTTTCAATCGGTTCGCTCGGCCCATGTATATTCAGAAAATAGCTCATGCGGTTCGGACCGATTGACGGAACCGTCCCGGCGGCGGAAGAACCCTCAATCTCTATATGGAACTTTGAAGCTTCCTGGGCGTAACCGCTGTTTGCCGTGCCTGCAAAAATGCCTGTATTTGTACCTGACAGGCTTTTGGCAGAGCAGCCGGCATCTTCAATCGCTTTCCATACATGCATCATTAAAAGTCTTTGCTGAGGATCCATCATTTCGGCTTCATGCGGAGAAATACCGAAAAATAATGGATCAAATTGAGCGGTTTCATCAATGAAGCCGCCCCACTTTACATTGCTCGCATTTTTATCTTTCTGCGGGTCTCCGTAATACTGTCTCCAGTCCCAGCGCCCCGGCGGTATTTCAGAAATGCAGTCTTTTTCTCCGGCTAAATTCTCCCAAAACATTTCCGGATTTTCAGCCATTGGAAATGCACAGCTGATTCCGATTATCGCCACGGGCTCTTCAGGTGCAGCTGCGGTTTTTGTTTTAGGAAGGCGGGACGGAATCGAGAATGGCTCCGTCTTCATTTTTTTACGCTCAACCGGTTTCTCCGTTTCTGTTTCTTCCTGTGAGCCGAATGTATCCGGATGTTCCGTCAGCAAGTATTGGGCAAAACTAAAGACTGTCGGGTATTCAAAAAACACGGCCGGTGTCAGTTCAAGCCCATACATTTTATTTAGTTCATTTGCAAACTGCGTGAATGAAACCGAATCAAAGCCATAATCTCTCATCTCTGATTCAGCATCTATTTCTTCTTCTTTCACCTTCAGAATGCCTGATATCATATGTTTGAGTTCCGCTTGTACTTTATTTGGCAGATGGACGTGCGTCTTCCTTGACACATGAATGCTATGGGACGGTTCTGACGCTTCAGGCATCAGGTTTTTTCGAATCCGTTTCTCGTCGCCTTCTGCCACCATGACCTGGTGTGCTCCGGAGGCAAAAGCGGCGTACAGCGCCTGGATGCCTGAAGCCGATCGCATGGCTTTCATTCCGGTCTGTTCATACATCAGCCGTTCGGTCTCTTTGTCCACGCGCATACCGCCTTCTTCCCAAAGCGGCCAGTTGACGGACAGGGTCTGCCCGCTCCGCTTGTTGTCCCGCACGAGACGATTTCGGCGGGCTGCATAAACATCCATAAATGCGTTGGCTGCCGCATAACCGGCCTGCCCCGGATTTCCCATGCCTCCCGCCAAGGAAGAAAACAGAATGAAAAAGTCCAGCCGCACATCTTTCGCTGCTTCATCAAGATTGATAAGCCCTTTCACTTTCGGCGCCATGACGGTCTTCCGTTCGTTTTCTGTCTGGTTCAGAATGTAGTTGTCGGCGATCACGCCGGCGCCGTGAATGATCCCGTCGAGTGTTCCGTGCTCCTCCTGTATGCCGCGGACGAGGGCGATGACCGCCGCCCTGTCTGTCACATCTACCGGTTGATACAATACGCGGGCGCCTGACGCTTCCAAGCGCCGTAAGCGGGCGGAGCGCTCTTCATCAAGCGCTTCCGCCCTCCCCGTTAATACGAGGACGGCATTTTTGACGCGGGAGGCTATTTCTTCAGCGAAAATCAGTCCGATGCCGCCCGCTCCCCCGGTGAGGAGGTAAACCCCTTCGTCTTTCCACGGAACGGTGCCGCTTTGAGGTGGCAGATGACGCCAGTTTCTGACGAGACGTTTGCCGGCTTCATAACGGATTTCCGCTTGTTCAGGGTGCGTCCGGTTTTCTTTCAGCTTGGCAAGAAGCGATGATGCTGGCTCGTCCGGATCGGCTTGGATGACTTGGCCGTACAGCTTCGGATGTTCAAGGTGAGCCGTTTTCAGGAAAGCGGCCAGCCCCGCCAATACATTGTCTTCCCCCCTGTCGGGGACAAGAAGCTGGATCAGCGTTTTTCCCTTCTGTTTTTCTTTGATAAGACGCTTGACGATCGCTGACAGCTCCGCCGCGCAGGCGTCATAACGGTCTTCAATCGGACCTTCCCCGTCAGCCGCACATACGGCGCCGTTTATGTCCTCAGCGTTCATTCCGCCATACAGCGTCACGTATCTGAAAGACTCTGCTTGTCCGCCGCCTTCACCCGGCGGTGATTCCTGCCACTTTGGCTGAAGCAAGAGCGGTTTTCCCTCCGTTTCCTCTTCCAGAAAACGGGCGGTGAGCCCCGTCAATCGGACACATACCTCGCCGTTTTCATCACACAGCTCAATATGATAGGCGCCGTCCGCTGAGGAAAGCACCGCCCACATCGTCTCCCGGCATGCAGAAAACACCTGCATATCTTGGAGGGCAAACGGCAAAAACGGCCGTCCGGACGCGGAACCGTCTGAGAGCACGAGACCGATAGAAGCCTGAAGGGCGGCGTCCAGCATGCTCGGATGCAGGATGAACGGCTCCTTTTCTTCGCGGGCGGACGGCGGAAGAGTGAGCTTCGCGAGCACTTCCCCGCTTCCGGCATAGACGGCGTCAAGCGCCTGATGAGACGGTCCGTAGGTAATGCCGAGACTGTCGAATGCTTCATAACACTCAGCCTTTGACATGTGCCGGCCGCCGCAGCGCGTCTGAACCGCCTCTACATCGAGTACCGGAGCACGCTCCGTCTCTTCGAGCACGGCCTTTCCCTGGAAAAAGACAAGCGGCTCTTCTCCTTCGGCATACGCTTCAAAAGCGATGTCTCCGTTTTCTTCCGGCTGAAGCTTTACATGAAGCGTCACGCCTTCAGAAAGCGCCGTCACCGGACGGAGCCAAACGATCTGTTTGAGCCGGACACCCGCTTTCCCGCCCGGCAAGTCTTCAGCGGCAAGTGTAACGGCGGCCCGGGCCATTTCTAAAGCAGCCGCGCCCGGAAGCACCGGTTTTCCATTGACGATGTGATCGGCAAAAAACGGTTCACGCCCTGAAAAAACAGAAGTAAAGCGCTGGGCGGTAAAGGTCGATGTATTCGCGTGG